>CBDCUJ010000015.1:0-123544 GCA_965222595.1 Dehalococcoidia bacterium
GTTGCTGGGCAGCGATCCGCCCACCCTCGACCCGCACCTGACCGGCGACGTCACCTCGTCGAGGTACGTATTGGAGGTCTTCGGCGGGCTGCTCACCATCGATCCGAGCCTGGCCATCGTGCCCGACCTGGCGCAGGACTGGACGATTGATTCTTATGGCACGGGCTACACCTTCCGGCTGAATCCCGACGCCACCTTCCACGACGGGCGCAAGGTCACCGCCACCGACGTGCGGTGGTCCATGGAGCGGGCCGCCGACCCGGCTACCGAAGCCACCGCCGTGGACACATTCCTCGGCGACATCGTGGGCGTGCCGCAGAAGCTCAACGGCGAGGCGGACGCGGTGTCGGGCATCAGCGTCATCGACGAAGAGACGCTGCGGGTGGAAATCGACGCTCCCAAAGCCTATTTCCTGTCCAAGCTCACCTATCCTTCGGCTTTCGTCGTTGACCGGGCCAACGTGGAGACCGGCCGGGACTGGATCAGGGCGCCCAACGGCACCGGCCCCTTCATACTGGCGGAATACGAACCCGGAGTGATGATGCGGCTGGAGCGTTTCGACGATTACCACCTCGGTCCGGCTAAAATTGACGCGGTGGAGTTCAACCTGGCGGGCGGCAACGGGATGTTGATGTACGAGAACGACGAGGTCCACGCCGGGGCCATTGGGGTGGTTGGGCTGGAAGCGCTGCGCGACCCCAACAACCCCCTGCACGACCAGTTCCACCGGGGGCCGCCGGAGTTCGACGTGGCCTACATCGGCATGAACGCCAACGAGCCGCCCTTTGACGACGTGAAAGTCCGCTTGGCGCTCAACTACGCCATAGACCGGGAAACTCTGTCCGATGTGCTGCTGGAAGACGCGTCCGTACCGGCCAAAGGCATACTCCCGCCGGGCTTCCCCGGCTACAATCCCAATCTGACGGGCTACGAGTACAACCCCGAGAAGGCACGGCAATTGCTGGCGGAGTCGAAGTACGGCAGCGACACCGCCAACTACCCGCCCATCACCATCACTCTTCCCGGCTCCTTCGGTTCTTCGGTCAGCCCGACCACGGAAGCCATCCTGAACACCTGGGAAGAGCAGTTGGGGATCACCATGGACCTGCTGCAAACCGAATGGGCCACCTACCTGCAAGACCTGCGCGACAGGCGCTTCCAGATTTTCGGAGGACTGGGCTGGATTGCCGACTACCCCGACCCGGAAAACTTCCTGGACGGCCTTTTCCACAGCGAGAGCAGCAACAACCACACGCACTACAGCAACCCGAAGCTGGACGCTCTGCTGGAGCGGGCTCGCGTTGAGCAGGACCAGGAAGCCCGCTTTGCCCTCTACCACGAGGCCGAGCAGATGATTCTAGACGGTGCCCCTTGGGCCCCGCTCTGGCACTCCAACGGCGAGCATTACCTCATAAAGCCCAACGTCAAAGGGCCTGCCGTTGTCGCCTTTGGTGATTCCCCAGGTACCGCTTCGTCTACTTTGTAGAATAGCGCCAGGGTCGAATAGCGCCAAGAACCATGAGTCATCCCGGAGTTTCTTGCAGGGATGATGAACGAGGAAGAACGAGTTGCCCACCTCTCCGGGAGGTGGGCAACGTCATCCCCGCCCTGTAAGGATGCCTTCATCCCTCCCGTTATTCCGCCCCCCTCCCGTCATCCACCACCCCTCCCGTCATTCCGGCGAACGCCGGAATCTACGTCCCCTCCCCGGTGTCGTATGCCCGCGAGTGTGGCGTAAAGGCACACCATATGCCGGGATGTGTTCGGACCGGCGTGAATGGGCTTCAGCTACCTTGGGAGTTGCCAGTAGGCCGGAGTTAATCCGCTGTCCCTAAGAGTCGGGGTTACGTGGATTCCAGCTTTCGCCGGCAAGACGACATCTGTGCAAAAGTAACAGCAGCCCTGCCCCCAAACTCCGGGATGACTCTTGTATCCTCGACGCAGCTTCGTGTCCAGACCGGTTCGCGGGCCTACCGGCCTCCGGCGAATTGTGGTACACATGTAGGCGCATAGCATAGGAGCCGCCACGATGAATGTCATCTGGGTAGTCGCGGACACTTTTCGCCGGGACCACGTAGGCGCATACGGAAATCCGACGATTCGAACGCCTTCGCTCGATGCACTCGCGGCCCGGTCGGTCAGGTTCGACGGCCACTATGCCGCCGGATTCCCGACCATGCCCACCCGGGCAGACCATCAGACGGGGCGCTGGACGATGTCCTTCATGGGGTGGGAGCCGTTGCCGCCGGGAGTGACCACTCTGGCCGAGATGTTGGCTGAACACGGCCTCCACACGGCGGCGTCAGTCGACACCCCCTACTATCTCAGGGACGGAATGAACTATGACCGGGGGTTCCAGTCCTTTTTCATGAATCGGGGGCAGGATACCCTGTGGTCCATGGTCCCCCAGCCCGGCTACCATCATGAGTCCCAGGACGTACGGGCGGCATGGCGCTACGAATCGGACCGGAACGCGCCTCGCACCTTCATGACCGCCATGCAGTGGCTGGAGCATCACTATAAGGACGACTTCTTCCTCTACATAGACACCTGGGACCCCCATGAACCTTGGGACGCTCCGTCCCACTACACCGACCTCTACTGGCCGGGATACGACGGCGAGGTGGTGCTCCCGCTGTACGGAAACTGGCATGATGTGCCGGGATTTAACGAAGAGAAGCTCCGGAAAGGCCATGCCACCTACTGTGGAGAGGTCACGATGGTGGACACGTGGCTGGGTTACCTGCTGAAGTCCGTCGAGAACATGGGCCTGATGGAGAAGACCGCGATCATCTTCACCACCGACCACGGTTTCTATTTCGGAGAGCACGGCGGACTCTTCGGCAAGATGACCTCGGGCACATCCCCGGACGGAACGCTGCGTCCCTATGGCGAGTCGGGGTCAACGTGGAGCTACTCGCCCCTTTTCGAGGAACTCATCCACCTCCCGCTCCTGATTTACGTGCCCGGCATAACTCCCGGCGCATACAGGGGCCTCAGTTCCGCAGTCGACGTCATGCCGACCGTACTGGACCTGATGGGGGTGGAGATTCCGCCCTTCGTCCAAGGCAGGTCCTTGGCGGCCGGGATGCGGGATGCCTCCGTCGCCGGGCGGGAGTACGTGGTCAGCAGCATCCCCTTTGCCAACCCCGGCGACCCGGTCCATTCCGTCGACAACCTGCTGCGTCCTCTCTCGGACCATCCGGTCACCATCATAACCGCGGGCACGGCGGGCGAATGGAGTCTGCTTTACAGCCCTCAGGAGGGTCGATCGGAGCTGTACAATCTGGACTCCGATCCCAATCAGTTGAAGAACCTGATAGGGACGCACAGAGAGGAAGCCGCAGAGGTGCATCAGCTCCTGGTCAGGTTCATGCGTGAAACGATAGTTCCGGACCGTCTGCTGAAACCCCGATCGGAACTGCGTTTTTAAGACCCCCAGCCTGTTCAGGGACGTTCTAGCAATGACTCAAAGACTAGATTTTTCCGAGGACTTCTACCGGCGCCACGCACAGCGTTACGCCGAGGTGAGCCACGGCTTCGTCCAGTCCATATATATCAAGGCCTCCCATCCGGGACTCAAGGGCGATACGGACCTGATGGACCGCCTCCGGGAGCTGGTCCCCGCCGGGTCCCGGGGACTGGACGCCGGCTGCGGGGCCGGCGCTCGCGACGTCTTCTTCTACTGGCGGATGGGGTACGACATCTACGGAGTAGACTCCATAGAGGAGAACATTCAAGAGGCGCGCAGCCTTCATCCGGAGATCGCCCCGAGGGTGTCCGTAACCGATCTCCGCGAGCCGCTCAGCTATCCAGACGCCTCCTTCGTCTTCGTTCTATGCAATGCGGTCATCCAGCACATCGCCCCGGAAATAGTCTTGGGCGTCACCCTGCCGGAGCTCGCCAGGCTCCTCAAGCCCGAGGGTGTTCTCCAGCTCATGTTCAAGGTCGGAAGCGGAATCGAGACAGTCTACGACAGGGATTACGGTACGGACAGGACCTTCCAGCTCTATAGCTTGGACGAGGTGGTGGGTTTCTTAGCAGACCATGGCTTGAGCGTGATTCCGGCGGGGGGAGAGAAGCTGGGGGGCGTTATGTATTTCACCGACCCAAAGCCGATGGAACACTGCGTCCTGTTCGCCCGCAAGGACGGCTGAATGGAGAGGCCCGTAGTCTCAGGACCGGAGAGGCCGGCCATGGGACCGGGATGACCAGTCCGGCAGTTCCCAAAGACCTCCAGGATATTACCCCGGCCTGGTTGACCGAGGCGCTTAATAGCAAGGAGGCTTCGGGCTCCGGTTCCGTGGCCTGGTACTCGGCCGAGGCCGTGGGCAGCGGTAAGGGGTTTATGAACCAGGTGTTTCGGCTGAGGCTCCACTACGACGATGATCCCTTGGACCTGCCGCGCAGCATCATAGTCAAGCTTCCCTCCGCAGACCCCGCATTGAGGACGGTCGCCGCCAGGCTGGGACAGGACCGGCGCGAGGTCAGATTTTATCAGGAAGTAGCGCCCGGTAGCCCCCTGCAAACCCCGCATAGTTACTACTGCGCGACAGATTCAACAACCGGCGACACTATCCTGCTGTTGGAGGATGTGAGCAGCGCCCGCCAAGGCGATAGTGTGGCCGGGTGCTCCTTGGCCGAGGCCCGGCGCTCCATGGCCCTATTGGCTGGATTCCAGGCCTCTTGGTGGGATAGCCCCCGCTTGGACCAGTTGAAGTGGATGCCGTTGAAGGACGCCGAAACCGGAGCCTACCGGGAGATATACGCCGGCGCCTGGGAATCTCTCGTAAGGAAAGCCGGAGACGGAATGCCCCAAGGTCTGCGGCGGCTCGGAGACCGCTTGGACCTTCAAGTCCCAATGATAAAGTCCAAGCTCACCAAGTCTCCCCGGACGATTATCCATGGAGACTACCGCCTCGATAATTGCTTTTTCCATACGCCTGCCGGACCGCGGTCGTTGGTGGTCTTTGACTGGGAATTCTGCGCCCAAAGCAGGGGGGCCTATGATGTTGCCACGTTCATCAGCGAGGCGTTTCCTCCGCAGCAACGAAGGAACGAAGAGTTGGGTCTTCTGCGCACGTACCATTCCATACTGGTGAGCAACGGCGTAAGTGACTACCCGTTTGAAGAGTGCTTATCCGATTACCGGCTTTCGATGCTGGAAGTCTTTGTCTTCTGGATAATCACAGGAGGCTACTGCGACTTCGACGGCGAGCGGGCCACGACATACCTCCACAACTCACTGGAGCGCATCAACGCGGCCATATCCGACCTCGCCTGCACCGAGCTGCTTACGAGCTAGACAACAGCCAAGTCCGGTCCGGCTTGCGCACCGCTGCCGCCGGACATTTATTCCGCCAGGCACCGTGAGGGAGCGGTATGTGCGCGGCTCTCCTTCCTTCTGACTAAGCGCACCAACTCCGTGCTCCCTTTTTGTCCTCCTCCAAAGCGGTCAGTTACGTGCCCCCCTTCGCAATATCATATATGAGTCTCAGACCATCATGTTTCATAACTGATAAACAGGAGTTACAATATCATTAACAGTCAATGTTATTGATAGTTTGATTGGGGCCAAGTATAATATCCTCAAGCAAGTCTAATACATTATCAGGATCGCCGGGATTATGCCCAACTACTACGATACTCTCGGGATCAGCAAAGAGGCCTCCGAAAAGGACATCCGGCAGGCCTTCCGCCGGTTGGCGCGTCAGCACCATCCCGACGTCAACCCGGACAACCCGTCGGCCGAGGACAAATTCAAGGAGATCAACGAGGCCTACACGGTCCTGAACGACCCGGAATCCCGCAAGAAGTACGACCGGTACGGCGACAACTGGAAGTACGCCGACCAGTACGAACAGGCCGGCCCAGGCTCCCGCCGGAGCTACCGGCGGTCCAGCCGGGACGGCGGCGACCCGTTTGGCGGGTCCGGAGCACACTCCAGCATCTTCGACCTGTTCGGCGGCGCCGGCGCCGGATTTCGCAGCAGCGTCGGGACCGGTTTCCGTCCTCCTCCCGTCGAGCATCACGTGGACATTTCCTTGGAAGAGGCGTTCCGGGGCGCATCCCGTGTGCTGCAGTTGCAAGACGGACGCCGGATCGAGGCGAAAATCCCAGCCGGGGTCGACAACGGCTCCAAGGTGCATATCTCCCCCGACGGCAATCAGGGGGGCGATTTCTACCTGGTCATCTCGGTGGTCTCCCACCCCAAGTTTCAACGCCAAGGCCGCGACCTCTACGTGGATGTGGACCTGGCATTGGACGACGCCATCCTGGGCGCCGAGACGGCGGTGCCCACTCTCACCGGGCAGTTGGCGTTGACCGTGCCGCCGGAAACCCCCAACGGCCGCCGTTTCCGGCTGTCGGGGCAGGGTATGCCGTCCTTGGGCGCGGGCCCCGCGGCATCCAGGGGCGACCTGTACGCCACCGTGAAAGTGGTCCTGCCCACGGGCCTCACCGAAGAAGAGCGGGAGTTCTTCCGCCAGCTCCGGGAGAAGCGCGCCAGCCAGCCCGACGATTGACGGCTGGCGCGTAAACGCCGGGAAAACAACCGCCGGTAGCGCTCGAGCGTAAAGATATACGGGGCCCCATAGGAAAGCCATCAAGCGAAGGGGAAAAACACTAAGAAACTATCTCAAAACTGATGGCGCCTTTCATAATCATCTGTTTTGGCATCAATTACCCGGCGGGGTCCACCCCCATCCTAACCTTCCCCCTGAGGGGAAGGGACTTTTGAGATAATTTCTAAGCTAAGTCAGGGACGGTAGACGTACATCATGGTATCCAGCGAAGATTCCTTCCAATACGAACCCTGCTTCGTTATCAGCGTTGCCGCCCGCATGGTGGGGGTCCACGCTCAAACCCTGCGCCACTACGAGCGGGTGGGCCTGATATGGCCCTCACGCACCGTGGGCCGGCAGCGGCTGTACTCGGTGGCCGACATCGAACGGCTGCGCCGTCTGAAGTCCCTCACCGAAGACATGGGGGTAAATCTTGCCGGAGCGGAGGTGGCCTTGAAGCTGATGGCCAGGATCGAGGAGATGGAGGCCGAGTTAAAACGACTGGCCGGCGCCGTTGACGCTTTGGAGGCAAAGCGGGATAGCAGCCGATGACTGCTGAAGGCCGGACAAAAAGTACCCCGCAACATCGACCCCTGCCGGAATCCGACCAGAGGAGCTAGACCATGTCGCTAAGACCGGACAATTTCACCGAACAAGCCAGACAGGTGCTGCAGGACTCCGAGGATTTGGTGCGACGCTACCAGCACAGCCAGTGGGACGTTGAACACATTCTATTGGCCCTGCTGGAGTTGGAACGGGGCCTCACGACGGACATTCTCGGCGAGATCGCAGTCTCCCAGGAGGCGGTCACAGCTTCGCTGCGCCGGTCGCTGGAGAAGGCCTCCAGAGTGGCATCCTCGGCCAACCAGCTATTCGCCACCCCACGCGCCCTGCGGCTGTTGGACGAGGCCAAGCTCGAAGCCGACCGCATGAAGGACGAACTGGTCGCTGTTGAACACCTCTTCATCGCGGCCACGATGGAGTCCCAAGGGGAATCGTCCCGCGTGCTCCAGGAGTTCGGAATCGACCGGGAAAAAGTGTACCAGGCGTTGATGAAGATACGGGGCAGCCACCGGGTGGACGACCCGAGGGCCGAGAGCCGCTACCGTTCCCTGGAACGCTACAGCATCGACCTCACCCGGCTGGCCCGGGAGGGCAAGCTGGACCCGGTGGTGGGACGGGACGCCGAAATCCGACAGGTGATGCAGACTCTGACCCGCCGGAAGAAAAACAACCCCGTGATCATCGGTGAGGCCGGCGTGGGCAAGACCGCCATCGTGGAGGGCCTGGCCGCCCGAATCGTCGCGGGCGACGTGCCCGCTTCGCTGAAGGACCGCCGGGTCCTGGCCTTGGACATGGGGGCGTTGGTCGCCGGCTCCAAGTTCCGGGGTGAGTTCGAAGAGCGGCTCAAGTCGGTGATGGACGAGGTGAAGGCGGCCGCGCGGGAGGTAATCCTGTTCCTGGATGAAATTCATACCATGGTGGGCGCCGGCGCCGCCGAAGGCGGTATCGACGCCAGCAACATGCTGAAACCGGCCTTGGCCCGCGGCGAGCTGCAATGTGTGGGCGCCACCACCCTGGACGAATACCGCCGTTACATCGAGAAGGACACCGCTTTGGAACGCCGCTTCCAGGCCGTGTACCTGGATGAGCCGTCGGTGGATGAAACGGTTGAGATTCTTCGGGTGCTTCGGCCCCGCTACGAGGCCCATCACAAGGTGGATATAACCGACGACGCCTTGGTGGCCGCCGCCCGGCTCAGCGACCGCTACATCACGGGGCGGCAGATGCCTGACAAAGCGGTGGACTTCATCGACGAGGCCGCCAGCAAGGTGCGTATCGATGCCGAAAGCCTGCCCGCCGGCCTCAAGTCCATGGAGGAGCGCATCCACCGGTTGGCCGATCAGGAGGAGGCGGCGGCCCAGCGTTCGGACTACGAGCGCGCCGCCGAGCTTCGCACCGAGCGGGTGAGGCTGGAGCAGGAGTACGAGACCGAAAGAAACGAATGGAGAGGAGCGAGACGTGAGAAGGAAGCCCCCCTCTCCCCTGACTCCTCGACATCGCTCCTCGTCGTGGACGAGTTGGACATCGCTCAACTGGTTTCCAGTTGGACCGGCATCCCCGCCGGGCGGCTGCTGGAGGGCGAGGGGCAACGCCTGGTGCACATGGAGGACGACCTGCACCGGCGGGTGATCGGCCAACACGAGGCGGTGGTTGCGGTGGCCGAGGCCATCCGCCGCTCCCGCTCCGGGCTAAGCGACCCCAAGCGCCCCATCGGCAGCTTCATCTTCCTGGGGCCAACGGGTGTGGGCAAGACGGAACTGGCCCGGGCTTTGGCCGAGTTCATGTTCGACGACGAGACCAACATGGTCCGCATCGACATGTCCGAGTACATGGAGAAGCACACGGTCTCGCGGCTCATCGGCGCGCCGCCGGGCTACGTCGGCTACGACGAGGGCGGCCAGCTGACGGAGGCGGTGCGGCGCAGGCCCTACCGGGTGGTACTTTTCGACGAAATCGAAAAAGCCCATCCCGACGTATTCAACATCCTGTTGCAAGTCCTGGAGGACGGGCGGCTGACCGACGGCCACGGGCGGACCGTTGATTTCCGCAACACCGTAATTATAATGACGAGTAATCTGGGTACCGATGGCCTGCGCCGCCAGCCCTTCGGCTTCCGGCCCGACAGCCGGGACGCTGAAGACGAGATGCGGCAGTTGCGGGAGTCAGTCGACGCGGCGCTGAAACGCACTTTCCGCCCGGAATTTCTCAACCGCATCGACGAGACCATCGTGTTCCATCCACTGGCACAGGACCAGATCGTACAGATCGTGGCCCTGATGACCGGGGAGGTGCAGGCCCGGCTGGCAGAGCGGGAGATATCCTTCGAGCTGACCGCCGACGC
Source organism: Dehalococcoidia bacterium (assembly GCA_965222595.1). GTDB lineage: Bacteria > Chloroflexota > Dehalococcoidia > Lucifugimonadales > UBA3495 > VXOI01. The sequence goes on from CBDCUJ010000015.1 coordinate 9,469, forward strand.
CACCGTGTGGCTGGCCCGGGAAGGGTTCGATCCGGTATACGGGGCGCGGCCGCTGCGCCGGGCGGTGCAGCGGCAACTGGAAAACCCGATGTCCCGCGCGGTGCTTTCCGGGGAATTCGCGGCCGGGGACCGGATTCTGGTAGACGCCGGCGACAACGGCCTCACGCTGACCAGGATGGAGGCGTTGGCCGCCGTCTGAGATAGACGTGGGATTCATCCTCATACGTGGCCTTCGCAAGGCCATCAGCAATTCTAAGCGGAACGAAGAATCTCATCCGCAGTGGAGAGGCCCTTCTCTTCGGTCCGGGGTGACACATGAGAGACTGGGGAATGCAGCGGGCCGAAAGCAAGTCCGTAAAAATCTGGGGCGTCAACGTCAACTACGTTGAGGCCGGAGAAGGCCCAACCGTGCTGCTCCTGCACGGCTTGGGCAGCTCCCTGATCACCTGGTATTGCAACGTTGATCACTTGGCGGAGGCCGGGTTCCGGGTTATAGCCCTCGACCTTCCCGGCTACGGGGACTCGGACAAGCCGGGCCACCTGACCTACGACGCGGCGTCGGCCGCACGATTCCTGTTCGACTTTACGGAAGCCCTGGAAACAGGGCCGCTGTCGATGGTGGGAAGCTCGGCCGGCGGCTTGATCGTGGGGCTGTTCGCGCTGGAATACCCTGGCCGGGTGGCAAAGCTGGGGATGGTCGGTCCCGGGGGATTGGGGCGGCGGGTCTCATGGGTGCTGCGGCTGATGTCCATCCCCGGCATCGGAGAGCTGCTATTCCACCCCCGTCTCAACGCATGGTTCGGCATAGGCCAGCGAATGTTCTACCGGCTGCCCGACTGTTTCGACGAAGTCCTGCCGGAAATCATGCGAACAAGGCAATTGCCCGGAGCGCGTTCCGCCATGCTGCGTTCGCTCCGGTCCGGGATCAACATCTTCGGCCTCCGGCCCGGCAGCAACCTCTTGCCCCGGCTCCGGGAATCCACGATCCCGATGATGCTGGTATGGGGCGAGAACGACCCGGTCATACCGGTTTCGGTGGCCCATGAAGCGCGCAGCGCCCTTCCCGAAGGAACGGTGTACACAGTGCCCGAGTGCGGCCACTGGCCCCACATGGAAAAGGCGGATTTCTTCAACGACATTCTCACCGGCTTCCTGAAGGCGGAGTCCACGAACGGCCTGGCCGCTCCGGGCCGATGAGGTTCCTGGGCCGCGAGTTCTCCCTGAACGACACCAAGACCCGCCTGGCACGGCGCGACCCCGAAACCCTCCGGCGCGTCGCGATCTTTGCAGCCGTCGTGGCTGCGGTCGCCTGCGCCATCGTCTTCCGGGACAGCCTGATATCCCGCCAGGCCGGATACGGAGCGGTGGGCCTGATCGTGCTGGTGGGCAGCGCCGGGCTGGTGATACCGGTCCCGGCCCTGGCCGTCACCTGCACCACCGCGACGTTCCTGAACCCCGCCGCCGTAGCCGTCATCGCCGGCATGGCCGGGACGGTAGGAGAGTTGACCGGCTACTTTCTGGGCCACAGCGGGCGGGGGCTGATGGACCAGAGCCGCTTCTACCAAAAGGTGGAATACTGGATGCGAAAACGGGGCTGGCTGCTGCTGTTCGTCATTTCCGCAGTGCCGAACCCGGTGTTCGACGTGGCCGGCATCGCCGCCGGCGCCTTGCGCTATCCCCTCTGGCGGTTCATGCTGGCGGTGGGCTTAGGCAAACAAGTCAAGTTCTTCATGATAGCTTACGCCTGTCACTACAGCCTGCAAGGGCTGAAAGGCGCTTTCGGCCTGTAGGGACGACATTTTCCGCCGGCCGCCCCTGCCTGGGCCGCTGCCCATGGCTCTGGCACGCCCGGCCAGCGGCGTGTATTCTTGAAGCCGAATTCGTGGCCCGGAGGTCCCCGGAGATCCAAGGAGGTCGAGTTGATACGCGGACTTGACGGCAAGTTTCCTAGAATCCACCCTTCCGTATTCGTCAGCGAAGCCGCTTACATCGTGGGCGACGTCGCCATCGGTGAAAACTCCAGCGTCTGGCCGGGCGCGGTAATCCGGGCCGACTACGGCGACATCATCATCGGCAAGAATTGCTCGCTGCAGGACAATTGCGTTCTGCACACCGACGACCACCTGGAGTTGGGCGACAACGTGCTGCTGACGCACGGCGCGGTGGTGCACGGCGGCAAGGTCGGCAGCAACGTGCTCATCGGCGTCAACGCGGTGCTGCTGGAGGACGCCGACGTGGGCGACTACGTTTTCATCGGCGCTGGGGCCATCGTGCGCGGCCACGTGCCCGCCAACTCGTTGGTCATCGGCGTTCCGGGGCAGATTCGCCCCTTGAGTCCGGCCCAAGCGGAGCGCCTGAAAGACCCCACCGCAAACTACGTGCGCAACGCCAAGCGGTTCATCGAACAGGGCCTGGGCCTGCAGATTCCCAACGTCCCCGGCGGGAACTGACCGGTGGCGGCCGGAGCGGTTTCCCAGCCGTTACCCGTTTCCCAGCCGTTGCCCTTGGAAGGGCTGCGGGTGCTGGACGTCACTCACATCGTCGCCGGGCCGTTCTGCTCGATGATACTGGCCGACATGGGCGCTGAGGTAATCAAGATCGAGCGACCCGGGAGCGGGGAGAGAGGGCGCGCCAACGGGCCGTTCATCGAAGGCCCTGATGGCCAAAGGGTAAGCTCCCGCTACCTGGGCCTGAACCGCAACAAGAAGAGCGTGACCCTTGACCTGCGCGACCCCAGCTGCAAGGCGGCCTTCCAGCGAATGGCAGCCGAGTCGGACGTGCTTTTGGACAACTGGGGCCCAGGGGCGCTGCGGCGGTTGGGGCTGGGTTACGATTTCTTAACCGGGATCAACCCCCGGATCATCTACGTCAGCCTCACCGGCTACGGCGACCCCGACGGACCGGCTCCGGGGCCCTACTCCCATTGGCCGGCCAACAACCCCTGCGTTCAGGGCATGGGTGGATGGATGGCCGTGACCGGCGGCCCCCCGGATCAGTTTGGAGACCAGGGCCCCCAGATGGTGGGAGACAACATCGGAGACTCCGTCCCCGGCGTGTGGACCGCCCTCGCCATCATGATGGCCTTGGAGAGCCGCCACCGCACCGGGTCGGGCCAGTACGTGGACATGGCCATGTACGACTGCATGGCGGCCCATATGACCAGCACCTTCCCCTTCTACCAGGCAACGGGCCAGGTTGCGGGACGGGAGCGCGGCAACATGCTGAGCGCCCAGCTCGCCTTGGAGGCCAAAGACGGCTACGTGGTGTTGGCGGGCGCGGGCGGGGCGGAAAAGTGGGAGGCCCTCTGGCGTTTGATCGGCCGGGAAGACCTGATTGAGGACCGCCGGTTCTTGGGCGAGGGCATCAGCGGCGAGTTCTACTTGTCCCAATTCGTACCCGTCATCGAGGAATGGTCGAGGCAGCTCCCCAAGGCCGAGGTCACCCGTCGGCTTATCGAAATCGGTTACTCCATGGGCATGGTGCAGGACCAAGCCGACCTCGACCAGTGTCCCCACCTAGAGGCGCGTGGAATGTTCGTCAACGGCGGCAACGACATGGGCGGAGTTTTCCGCACGATCAATACGCCCATCAGGCTGGCCGGTACGCCCGGAAACCCCAACCGCCAGCCGCCCCTGCTCGGGGAGCACAACGCCGAACTGCTGTGCTCCATAGGCGGTCTGTCCCCTGCGGAGCTGGAAGACCTGGAGGGAGAGGGGTTGGTATAGAGGCACGACCACACGTCGGGCCGTTGACCATCGCCCCGCGAATGAGCTTGGGCAGCTATCATTTGGCGGTTGCCCGCGATACGATTAGGGAACCTCTGAACAAGTCCCTTCCCCCGATGGGGGAAGGTTAGGATGGGGGTGCCGGCGCTCATTTGATAGCTAATACCGTTAAGCTCTCCCCCGAGATTTCGGCTTTCGCCTCAATGACGATAACTTGTTCAGAGGTTCCTTAGATACCGGGAGCACCCGCACTACCAACAGGAGTAGAGAAGATAGTTTTTCGAGCGCCACGAGGCACCGCCGACCGGCTGCCGGAAGAGCAGAAGTATTGGCGCTACATCGAGGCCAAGGCCAAGGATGTGGCCGACCGCTTCGGGTATGCCCGCATCGACACGCCTGCCTTTGAGGACTCCGACCTGTTCGTCCGCTCGGTGGGCGAAGGCACCGACATCGTCGAAAAGGAGATGTACACCTTCGAGGACCGGGGCGGCGACAGCATGACCCTCCGGCCCGAGGGGACGGCTCCCGTGTGCCGGGCCTACCTGGAGCACGGGATGCACAACCTGCCCCAGCCGGTCCGGATGTATTACTTCTGCCCGGTGTTCCGTTACGAACGGCCCCAAGCCGGGCGTTTTCGCCAACACCACCAGTTCGGCGTCGAGGTGTTGGGCGATGACGACCCCTCGGTCGACGCCGAGGTCATTGAACTGGCTTGGGAGCTGATGGGGAGCCTCGGTCTGCGGGATGTTAACCTTCTGGTCAACAGCATCGGCGACAAAGAGTGCCGGACGGCTTATGTAAACCGTCTGCTTGGTTACTACCAAGGGCACGCCGACAAGCTGTGCCCCGACTGCCAAGGGCGGTTGGAACGCAACCCGTTGCGGCTGCTCGACTGCAAGGTCTCGACCTGCCACGCCCTCGGGAACGAGGCCCCGCAGTCGGTGGACCATCTCTGCGAGGCGTGCCAGGCACACTGGTCGAAGTTACAGGGCTACCTGGATGTTATGAACTTGCCCTACCAAGTGGACCACCGGCTGGTGCGGGGGTTGGACTATTACACCAGAACAGTCTTCGAAGTGCAGCCGGTTGAGGCCGGCGGCCAGTCGACCATCTGCGGCGGCGGACGCTACGACGGCCTGATCACCGAGTTGGGCGGTCGGCCCACCCCCGGTATTGGCTTCGCCACCGGCATCGAGCGGCTTACGCTCAACCTGCAAAGAGCGGAAGTCCCGGTTCCCGACGAGCCCGCTCCCCAATACCTGGTGGCCAACGTGGGCGACGCGGCCCGAGGCCCGGCACTGGAGCTTGCGGTCAAGCTGCGGCGCGCCGGGGTGGGAGCGATTCTCAGCAACGGCTCCCGGGGCCTCCGTGGGCAAATGCGCCAGGCCAACGCCTTGGACATCCCTTACGCTCTGATCCTCGGGGACGACGAAATAGAAAAGGGCGAGGTCGTGGTAAGGGACATGGTCTCCTCGCAGCAGGAATCGAAACCCTTGGCGGACTTCCTTCGGGACGTCGCCGCCAGATAAAGCAGCGGCGACGTTAGTCCTATCGTCCCCTTCTATTCTTTTCCTCCTCTCTTATTTTCCGGGTAATTTTCCAGTGACACTTGGTGGTTGACCCTTCGGGCGGATTGATAGAACATATGTCCATGTTTTACCGGTCCACCAGACGCAGGAGGGAGCCAACCATGAAGATTTACTACCGGGGATATGTTATCGACCGGGACGCTTGGGCCTTTGACTGCACCGTTTATGGCAAGAGACCGGAACGCCCCGAAATGGCCAGCCATCGGGACGCCCAAAGAGCGATGCAGTGGATCGACGCAGAAGTCAAGGTCTCGGCGGTCGATCACAAGTACTGGGCCGGCCGGTTGCCACTGCCGGCATAGCCTGTAGCGGCATGCCGCTTTTGCGGCGGGGAGCGGACGGCGGAGACGGGTGGTTCATTGGCGGGTAGGTTTGGGCTCCAACCGTCCGGTCCCATCAATAAGGCCGGAGTGGCGTACGCCACTCCGGCCTTATACTACTTCTCCAGCATTACAGGTCATCGGAGATTGCTGAAGGAGAACGGCGCGTTGGCAGACAAGGAGTCGACCCAAGGGCCAATCGAACGACAACCGGGTCACGGCGTCATTTCGTATTCGCAGGTGGTAGACCTTAGCTGGGCCATCACGCCCGGCATTCCAAGATGGCCCGGCGACCCGCCGGTCGAGACTGAGGTGGTTGCCAGGATAGAACGGGATGGGTATTTCCTTCGCCGGTTCTCCATGGGAGAGCATTCGGGCACCCACCTTACCGCTCCGGCCAGCTTCTTCGCCCGAGGCCCGGACACCGCCGCGTACCCGGCCGCGCGTCTGGTGGTCCCCGCCACCGTTATAGACGTCACTGCCCATTGCGAAAACCACGCCGACTACAGCCTTACGTGGGCGGACCTGGCCGGATGGGAACGAGAACACGGCACGGTGGCGTCCGGTAGCCTGATAATCCTGCGTACCGGTTGGAGCCGGCGCTGGCGAGACCCGGCCAGCTACTTGGGGAGCGGACCCGATGGGCGGCTTCACTTCCCCGGTTTCGGCGTCGACGCGGCCCGCATGCTGATGGAACAACGGCAGGCCGCCGGGTTCGCCACCGATACCGCTGGCGTGGAGCCCGGGGCCGACCGGGAGTTTCTGGTCAGCCGGCTGGCTCTGGCCGAATCCCGGATCGTACTGGAGAACCTCACCAACCTGGAGCAACTCCCCTCGACGGGCGCAACTCTGGTTATCGGACTGCTGAGATTGGCGGGCTGCAGCGGGGCCCCGGCCTCAGTGACCGCCTTCGTTCCCTGAGCCGGGTACCCCAACGATCAAATGATCGCCCTAGAGCAGGGCAACCCCGGCGGCCGCGCAATCCTCATCCTCTTGGGAGGTGCCGCCGCCGACGCCGCAAGCGCCTTCCACTGCCCCATTGCGAATAATCGGCACGGCGCCCTGGCTGGCGATGGCGTGTCCGCCCTCGGCCGCGATGATTCCGGAGATGATAGGGCTGCCGGCCGCCCCCTGCAGTTCGCCGCTGGTGCGGCCGAATGCCGCGGACGCCACGGCCTTGCCCTGGGCCCCGTACACGCCGCCCCAGATTGCGCCGTCCATGCGATTGAAGGCGACCAGCCTCCCCCCAGCGTCGCAGACCGCCACGTTGATTTGGATGTTGAGCTCCGCGGCCTTGGCCAAGGCTCCGTGAATAATGCGGTTTGCCTCTTCCAGCGTGATAGCCATTACTCTCCTCCAGCTTCAGAATGCGCCAATTCTACCCCAACGACCGGGCCAATCCAATCCGGCCCAATCCAACAAAGAATAAGCAAATACCCGGCGCGGGCCGCCGCCCGCCCGGCGATGGTATACTTCGATGGCGGCGACCGTCCCCGCCGCAGGCCATCCCCTCCCAGAGGCGTTCGTGCTCACCAAACGCATCATCCCCTGCCTTGACGTTGACGCGGGCCGCGTCGTAAAAGGGGTCAGTTTCGTCCAGCTTCGCGACGCCGGCGACCCGGCGGAATTGGCATCCTTCTACGACGAACAGGGCGGCGATGAACTGGTGTTTCTCGACATTACCGCCAGCTCGGATTCCAGGGACACCTTGGTCGAGGTGGTGCGGAGGGTCTCAGAGCAGGTCTTCATTCCGTTGACCGTGGGAGGCGGACTCCGCAGTTCCCAGGACGTCCGCCGGATGCTGAACGCCGGGGCCGACAAGGTGTCGCTGAATACTGCGGCGGTCACCGGCCCCGATTTGGTCGCGGAAACTTCGGCCCAGTTCGGCAACCAGTGCATCGTGGTGGCCATCGACGCCAAGCGGGTCGGTTCCCTGCGAGGGCAGCCTGCGGCCGATGACGAAAGCCTGGGGCTGGAAGACGGCTCCCGCTGGCAGGTGTTCACCCGCGGCGGGCGCACCCCCACCGGAATCGACGCGGTGAAGTGGGCCGTCAGGGCCGTCGAACTGGGGGCCGGTGAGATCCTGCTCACCAGCATGGATGAAGACGGGCAGCAGACCGGCTACGATCTGGAATTGACTCGCGCGATATCGGAGTCGGTCCCCGTTCCGGTCATCGCCAGCGGCGGCGCGGGCGCCTTGGACCACATGTACCAAGCGTTGGACCAAGGCAAGGCCGATGCCGTGCTGGCCGCCAGCATCTTCCACTTCGGGACCTATTCCATCGGGGAGGCCAAAGACTACCTCCGCAGCCGCGGCGTGCCGGTACGGCCCCTGCCCGGCCCGGCGCTTTAGGGTAAAAAGCCTTAGCTATGCCAATCACCGCAGTCATCTTCGATATGTACGAAACCCTGGTGCGGGACCAAAACGACACTTGGCGCGGGAGCTTCTCCACAATCATCGAAGAGCAGGCCCTCGCTGTTACACCGGAGCGTCTGTGGGACCGCTGGCGGCTGGCCGACGCGAACAACCGCAAGGCCCGCATCGATCCGTCCCGGCCATTTCGCACCTACCGGGAAGCCTGGGAAGGGGCTTTCCGCCAGTCCTTCGCCGAGCTTGGCATTGCCGGGAACCCCGCCGATGCAACCGACCGCTTTTTCATCGACCTGGCGCAGCGACGGCCCTACCCCGAAACCAACGAGGCGGTGCATGCGATTCAAAAGGAATATCGCACCGCAGTGCTTTCCAATGCCGACAACGGGTACCTGATGCCGAACCTGGCGCGGTTGGACGTCGAGTTTGAAACGGTGCTTTCTTCGGAGACCGCCCGGGTCTACAAACCGCTTCCGGGACTGTTCGAGGAAATTCTCCGGCAGTTGGGCGTCACACCCGCAGAGGCCGTCTACGTCGGCGATCGTCAATACGAAGACGTTTTGGGAGCGACCGGGGTCGGTATGAACGCGGTCTGGATAAACCGCCGCCGCGACCCGCCGGACCCGGGCCTGCCGGCACCGGACCACCAAATATCGAGCCTTTCGGAGTTGCCGGCGCTCTTGGCCCGGGACTTTACCAACCGGTAAATCTCCCGGACCCGCAAACCTCAGGAACTCAAGACTCAGATATTAAGGAAGCATGGCCATGAAGGTGAAGCTGAACGAGCAGGGCCTGGTGCCCGCCATCGCCCAAGACATCAACACCAACCAAGTGCTTATGCTCGGATACATGAACCCCGGTTCCATCAAGCGGACCGTGGAAGGCGTCCAGGTCTGGTTCTACAGCCGCAGCCGGGAGGACCTCTGGCACAAGGGGGAGGTATCCGGGAATTACCTCAACCTGAGGGAGGCCTGGTTGGACTGCGACGGAGACACGCTGTTGTTGAAAGTGGACCGTGACGGACCGGCCTGTCACACGGGCGAAACATCGTGCTTCTTCAACCCTCTGGAGGGCCTACCCGAAGGTTACGAAGACACCGATACCGGTCCCGGCATACTGGCCGAACTATTCGCCTTGGTCCAAGACCGCCAGCGGGAGATGCCGGAGGGCAGCTACACCGTCAGGCTGCTGGAAGAAGGCGTGCCACGCATCGCCCAGAAGGTGATCGAAGAGGCCGGCGAGACCGCCATCGCCGCAGTGCACGGCGACAAGGAACAGATTCCCTCGGAAATCGCCGACCTCCTCTATCACGCCTTGGTCTTGATGGCGGCGTCAGGGGTGAAGCCCGAAGAGGTCTGGGCCGAGCTTAGAGAACGCCGGAAGTAGTATTCTTCCGGCGCCGCCGCCTTCCGAGTCCGGGACCCGGGATCAGGCCGACCAGTCCGCCAGGACCTCCGCGGAATCCAGCGAGCGCACGCCCATCAGGGGCATTACCGTGCTAGCGATCCAGCGAGCGTACTCCGAGTCCGACGCCATCATGCGTTCCGACGCCTTCTCGGGGTCGTCACCCTCGAGGTAGGCGATCAACACGTCGCCGTGGGCAGTGTGCTGGAGGCACACATACTCCCGGGTGACGCCCATGACACCGCGGTTGGTGACGCACTGGTTTTCTCGCGAGCCAGACATTTCGACGAACGCCGCCTTCACCGCCTCGGTGTTTCCCTCGGGTACTGGAATTAACATCATCCTGCTTGCCATCGGTACTCCTAAATATTTTGGAATTATTGGTCCCACTTAGTTTATCAACGAACTGGGCATGGGTCACGGGCCCGGCTCAGAATCCGGCCGGCAAAAGGTCCCCGGCACCGAATTGACCAAATTCGCCGGCCTGGTATACGGTCACGCGGCCGGATCCGACCACCAGCCAATCACCGGGCGAACCCAAGCATCCGGTCCGGGCGTCTATCCCCAAGTAGACTATGCCATCCGGGGCGCCGGACCGCAATTCATTGGCGGTGGCGACCGGGTCTCTCCCTTCGTGATGGGGCAGCACCGCCACGCCTGGAACGATACCCAAGCCGTCCACCCACCCGCCGGCGCTGGTGCGGCGCATCACGGAACCCATCACCATTGCCCCTGCGCTGGAGCCTCCCAGCACCTGTCCGGTTTCCTGGCCCGCCAGCAGTATTCGCAACAAAGCCGAGTCCCGAAGGGTTGCCAGCAGGTGGTCCGGGTTGCCCCCGGTAAAGTAGACAACGTCGGCCTGGGAGGCGGGAGCCACGAAGTCCCCGTTATTGGCTTGGGCGGCGTCCAACACCATCAACTGGCTGGCGGCGCCGCCCAACGCGGCGAAATGGGTAACGCCGTCGTTGGCGGCCTTGGCCGGTCCCGTAACGGCGGCGGTTGGAATGATCAGGACGCTGGCAGGCTGCTTTCCCGAAACCGCCATCACGGCCCGGTCCATCTCCTCGCAGCCCGTCCTGAACTCCTCTCCACCAACCAGGGCTATCTTCCCCGGCATCGTTCCTCCTTCATCCTATTAGTATCGCGTGGGCATCGCTCGGCAACTCCGGCTAGACCAGGAATTTGACGAAGGCCGCGGCCAGTCCCAAGAACAGCAAGAATCCTATCACATCGGTGAACGTGGTAACGAAGACTGCCGACGAGACTGCCGGGTCCAGCCTCAGATGTCGAAGCAGCAGGGGCACGCCGGCGCCCGCCAGACCGGCCACCAGCATATTCCCCAACATTGCGCCGCCGAGGATCAGTCCCAGCACGGCGTTTCCCTTCCAGGCCAGGGCGACACACGCTACCAGCACCCCCAGGACCACGCCGTGCACCAGCCCCAGCGTCAGTTCGCGGCGCAAGAGGCGCAGGCCCTGACGCCGCGGCACCTCCCCCAAGGACATGCTGCGAACCACCAAGGTAACCGTCTGAGTACCGCCGATCCCTCCCTGGCTGGCCACCACCGGCAGGAACACAGCCAATGCCACCACCTTGATGATGGTGGACTCGAAGAGGCTTACCATCACGGCGGCCAGAAAAGCCGTGGCGAGGTTGATGGAGAGCCAGGGCAGCCGGCTGCGCAGGGAGTTGCGGAGGGGTCCCAACACCCGTTCCTCTCCGACGCCCGCGATGCGGAGCATATCCTCGGTGGCCTCTTGCTCCATGACGTCGACGATATCTTCGGCCAGGATGACGCCGGTCAACCGCCCTTCTTGGTCCACCACCGGCAGCCGCGACAGGTTGTAGCGCTGCATCACCCGGGCACACTCCTCCTGGTCGGTCTCGGGGGCGACCGACTGTACCGGGGAGTCCATGATGTCGCTGATGATTGAGTTCGGCCGTGCCAAGGCCAGCCGGACCAGGCTGACCGAACCCACCAGAGACCGGTCAACGTTCACTACCAAAACGGAGTCGATGCTTTCGGCGTCAGGGCCCAACAACCGCAACTGGTCCAGCGTGTTGGGAGTGGTTGTGGCCTCGGTAACCACTGGGAAGTCGAGGGTCATCAGACCACCGGCGGTGTCGTCCCGGTACCGCAGGAGCTCTTCCACCTCCTCCGAGCCACGCATCTCCAGCAGGGTTTCCAACTGATGGGCCTCCGGGAACTGCTGGAGGACGTCGGCGGCCACGTCAGGGCCTGTCAGGTCCAGCACTGCGGCCACCTGGGCGTCTCCGACATACCGCAGCAGTACGGCCGACTCTTCGGGTTCGAGAAACTCCAGCAACGACGCCACCGCCGCCGGGTCCATTTCGAACAAGAGAGACCGTTGAAATTCCGGGGCGAGCCCGTCCAGAACGTCGGCTTGATCGGCAGGGTGAAGAAGGGCGAAGCGGTGCCAAGCGGCCTCACGGTCGCCGCGGTCCAAGAGTTCTTCTATGACGGCCGCCGACTTTTGGACCTCCTCATGGGAGAACGGCCGATCCTCAGGTTGGGGCTCGGTGGATGTAGCCAGGGGCTGTTCCATAAGGCCACCAAGGCTGGGGTTTTACCGATTGAGGCGGTCGGATACCGGAATTCGTTGACTTCGGGTCCGGTTTTTCAGCTATTCCGGCTATCCCGTGGTCATTGTATTTTAACAGCGCCTGTGTTGCGCCGCGAGTTCGCACGATGGTGCCGGCCAGAGTCATTCAATTGTCGGAAAATCCTCCCCTCCTTCCGGCCGCAGCCGGAATCCAGACCCGAATCTTGGGTTAGCGGCATTCGGGGGGCCGAATCCGGCATCGGTCCCTGGGTCCCGTTGCGACCGGGACGACGAGAGGGGGGTCGGACTCAACAGTTCAATGACCCTGTGGCGCCGGCCGAAAACTTGTACTTTCGAAGCATCTGCCTGACGGCGATACATTCGCATTACGGCGGCTCTCCAAACGGAACGGGCACGCCGGTGATTGTGGTAAAATCCGAAAGGCGGCCTAGGCCGCCTTTCCTTTTTCGGCATTACGACATTCGTATCGGGACGATGGACAAATGGCCACTCCCCTGGTAATCGAGACCATCCGGCGTCTGATCACCCAAGCCGTTGAGGCCGTGCGCCTAGACGGCGTCCTCCAATTGGACACTCTGCCTGAAATACAGGTGGAACGGCCAGGCAACTCCCAGCACGGGGACTTCTCAACCAACCTTCCCCTGCGGTTGGCGCGGGCGACCCGGATCAATCCGTTGGAGTTGGCCCAGACCGTGGTGGACCGAATCCCCGGAGGGGGGCCGGTCGACCGGGTGGAAGCCGCCCCGCCCGGGTTCATCAACTTCTACCTGAAAGACCAGTGGTTGCAGCAGCAGGTCGACGTGGTACGTGAGGCCGGCGGGGAGTTCGGCAACGTAGACCTGGGGCGTGGCCGGCGCATTATGGTCGAGTTCGTCAGCGTGAACCCCACAGGCCCGGTGCACGTGGGCCATACTCGTGGGGCCGTGTTGGGCAGCACCCTCGCCAACGTTCTGGATGCCGCGGGCTACCAAGTCACCCGCGAGTATTACGTTAACGACGCCGGCAGCCAGATGGACGCCTTCTATCGGTCTGTCCTCGCACGCTACAAGGGGAGCCTCGGCGTCCCCGCCGAAATGCCCTCAAACGGCTACATGGGCGACTATGTGAACGAATTGGGACAAGAGATCGCCGATGCCGAAGGCGCCCGTTTCCTAGAAGGGAACGAAGATGAGGCACTGAAGTCCATCGGAGACCTGGGCCGGAAGAAGATGGTTACCCTCATACGGGAAGACCTTTCCCGGATCGGCGTGGTCTTCGACAACTGGTTCAGCGAACGGACCCTTTACCAAGACGGCGAGTACGACCGGGCCCTGGAAGCTCTTCGGGAAAAGAATTATCTGTCCCACCGGGAGGACGCCCTCTGGTTCAACTCCACCATGTTGGGCGACGACAAGGATAACGTGGTGGTCAGGTCGTCCGGGGAGCCCACTTACTTCGCTTCCGATATCGCCTACCATTACAACAAATTCATCGGAAGGGGCTTCGATGCGGTGGTGGACATCTGGGGGGCCGACCACCAAGGGCACGTTCCCCGTATGAAATCGGCGGTGGCCGCCTTGGGAATCGAACCGGACCGCCTGACAGTCCTCATCTCCCAGATGGTGACCCTGAAACGGGGCGCGGAAGTGGTACGGGCTTCCAAACGCACCGGGGATTTCGTCACCCTGCGAGAGTTGGCCGAGGAGGTGGGCAGCGACGCCTGCCGTTTCTTCTTCCTGGCGCGTACGCCGTCCACCCAGATGGAGTTCGACTTGGAGCTGGCCAAGAAGGAATCTTCCGAGAACCCGGTCTATTACGTGCAATACGCCCACGCCAGGAACGCCGGCATACTCAGTCTGGCCCGCAGCCGCGACATAGACTGGAGCGGCGGCGACGTCGGACTGCTCCAGCACCCCAGCGAATTGGGGCTCATCAGGGCCATGGTGCGCCTGCCGGAGTTGGTGGAGCAGATGGCCACCACCCTGGAACCCCACCACCTGCCCCACTACACAATGGAACTTGCCACCGCGTTTCACTGGTTCTACGAGAACTGCCGGGTGATATCGGCCCACGCCGAAGACAACGACCTGACCCTCGCCCGGCTGAAGCTGGTGGAATCGGCCCAGATCGTTTTCCGAAGGTCCCTGGAGTTAATGGGGATGACCGCCCCGGAGCGAATGTAGCCTGTTGGATACCAACTTGTAGAACTGTTCTCAATCTCGCAACATCTGCGTGAACGGGCCGACTACAATCCAGACGCCGTCTTTACGAAATCAAATGTGATCAGGCAGATCGCTGACGCCGAACGTGTGATTCGCGACTTCAACCGTTGCCGAATCAAGGACCGCAGGGCATTCGCAGTATACGTGCTCCTGCCAATGCGCCATTGACTACTCCCGTACCGCCCGGTAATTCGGCTTGAATCGCAACCTATTTGGGTTTATGATACAAACCGTGCCCTAGAATCCTCGGACTTTGCCGTAAAAATTGATTCCGCTCCCTCCACAGAGGGGGAGCGCCGCCTCCAGGCCTTCAACTTACCCCTCCCCCACAGCGTGTTGCCTCCCGGCGGCACCATCGGACACCGAGGGCGCCTATGCTGAATGCGGCCCGGTCGTTGAGCTTAATAAATAAATGCAAACCCTGATGCGCATAAACAGGATCACGTGGCAGTTTCGCACTCGCCTGATCGTGGCCTACTTTAGCCTCTTCGCCGCCATAGGTTTCTCCTTCTTCATCCCGTTCATCTTCGGCAACGCCATCGACAGCATGGTCATTGTCACTGATCAGAAGAAGATCATCGGAAGAGACTTCGCCACAAATACCCTGGTCTGGTTCGCCGTGGCATTGCTGGCGGCCAGCATTGCCCGGGGATTTTTCGATTTCGCCCGGACCTATATGACGGACTCCCTTTCCCAATTCGTGGCGTACGATCTGCGAAACCGGTTTTACGACAAGTTGCAGCACCTCTCGTTCGCCTATCACGACCGGGAGCACACCGGCGATCTGATGTCCAAGGCCACCGCCGACGTGGAAGCGATCCGCCGTTACGTCAACATGGGACTGGTCCGTTCCTTGGAGGTGTTTGTCCGGATCATCGGATTGGTCGCCATCCTTAGCTACCTGAACTGGGAGCTCACCCTGATCAGCCTGGCCTTCGTCCCATTCGTGGTCGTGCGCTCTACGCTGGTCATGGGGCGGCTGCGCCGTATGTGGCTGCAAGTGCAACAGAAGATGGGCGAAACGGTCACCATCCTGCAGGAAAACCTGGTGGGAATACACGTGGTCAAGGCCTTCGCTTCCGAAGATTTCGAGAAGCGCAAGTACGCCCGTCAGGCCGCCGAGCTCCGGGAAGAATACTTCGAGTCGGAGCGGTTGCAGGGGACCAACAGCGCCTGGATGACCATGTACTTCACCACCGCGCTGGGACTGATCCTGTGGTACGGCGGATGGGAGGTCATCCGGGGAGACCTTACCGCCGGCGAATTCACGATGTTCATCCTCTTCCTGAACCAACTGACCTTTCCCGTACGCATGTCCGCCTTCATCATCAACAGCTTCTCCAGGGCCATCTCCTCGGGCAGCCGTCTCTTTGACGTGTTGGACGCCGAGTCGCCGGTGTTGGAACGGGCCAACGCGCGGGACCTGGCCCGGGCCGACGGCGGGGTCAAATTCGACAACGTCTCTTTCGGCTACGACGGCCGTGACACTGCCCTGCGAAACGTCACCATAACCGCGGAGAAAAACCAGGTCACGGCCATCCTGGGAGCTCCGGGAAGCGGCAAGAGCACCATCGTGAACTTGCTGCCCCGTTTCTACGAGGTGACCGAAGGCCGCATTACCATCGACGACCTGGATATTCGCGACCTCACTCTGCAGTCGCTTCGGCGCAACGTGGGAATTGTCCAGCAGGACGTGTTCCTCTTCAGTGCGACCATCAAGGACAACATCTCCTACGGCATAGCCAACGCCACGTTTGAAGACATAGTCCGTGCCGCCAAGGTGGCCCAACTCCACGACCATATCGTGTCCCTGCCCGACGGTTACGACACCTGGGTGGGGGAACGGGGGACCACGCTGTCTGGCGGTCAGCGGCAGCGCCTGTCAATTGCCCGCAGCATCCTGATCGACCCTCCGGTTTTGATACTGGACGACTCGACCTCGAGTGTGGACGTGGAAACCGAGCGCCAGATACACCAGGCCATGGTCGAGGTGATGAGAGGCCGCACCACCTTCGTGATCGCCCACCGGTTGAGTACGGTGCAGCAGGCAGACCACATCGTCGTGCTGGACAAAGGGCGAGTCGCCGAGCAAGGTACCCACGGCCAGCTCTACGCCAAGGCCGGAATATACCGGAACATCTTTGACCTGCAGTTACGTCCTCAAGAGGAGCTTATGCTGGACGTGTCCTTGGCCACCGAAGTTGGAGGTGACTGCTGATGCGGGGCGGCGGGGGCGGCGGAGGAGGCGGATTCGGCGGAATGATGGGGGACATGCGCGGCCTCCAATCCGGCGGCATCAACTCCCCCAATATGGACAACCTTTCCGACGACAGGAAGATCGGCCGGGCCTATGACCACCGGGTGGTCACCCGCCTGATGACCTACATCCTCCCCTACAAACGCGACGCCCTCATAGCCATCGCCGCCGTACTGTTATACACGGCGGCCAGCATTAGCATACCGTACCTGATCCTCAAGGGCACAGAGGCCTTGACCGATGGCGACGTTAGGCAGCTGCACATGGTCGGCATCGCCTTCCTGTGCATCACCGTCGTCCACTTCGGCGCCAACTACCTCCAGTTCGTTTACATTCCAAGGGTGGGGCAGGGAATTCTTTATTCCCTGCGCACCCAGATGTTCAACCATATCCAGGAGATGTCGCCGGCCTTCTTCCACCGGACGCCGGTGGGCCGAATCATGTCGCGCAGCCAGAGCGACGTCAATCAGCTTCAAGAGACCTTCGAGCTGATCGTACAGAGCCTGTCCGACATCTTCAGCCTGGTGGGCATCATCGCCTTCATGCTGTACATAGACTGGCAACTGGCCCTCGTCAGCCTAAGCATCGTTCCGGTGCTGTTCTTTATCCTGGGCTACTGGCAGAAGTTCGCCCGCCACTCGTTCATGCGGATTCGGCGTGCCATCGCAATGGTCAACGGCGAGTACAACCAGAACATCACCGGTATCCGGGTCGTGGAAAGCTTCAACCGGCAGGACGCCAACCTGGCCCATTTCGAAGCCCTGAACCGCGAACACCTCGACTCCAACCTGGAGGCCAGCCGCTTCTCCGGGGCGCTCCAACCGGTCGTCGAAATGCTGATCGGAATCGGCATGGGATTCGGCGTGGTGTTGGCCGGTGGGCTCATGGCCAAGGGCGGACAGTTGGAGTGGGGGGTGCTGGTCGCCTTCGCCGTATTCATTCAACGCTTCTTCGAGCCCATCCGCCACCTGACCATGCAATACAGCCAGTTGCAGAGGGCAATGGCCGCCGGGGCCCGCATCTTCGAAGTCCTGGACCTCAAGCCGGAGGTGGAAGACTCGCCGGACGCCAAGGAGTTGCCCCAGATCCAAGGCGAAATCAAGTTCGAGCAGGTCAGCTTCCACTACGTGCCCGGCATCGACGTCCTGAGAAACATCAATTTCCACGTGAGGCCGGGAGAGAACGTGGCTTTGGTTGGGGCCACCGGCGCCGGCAAGAGCACCATGGTCACCTTGGTCCACCGCTTTGCCGACGTCACCGAGGGCCGCATCACGGTGGACGGCCACGACATTCGCGGCGTGACCCGCCGGTCTCTGGCGGGTCAAATGAGCATGGTCTTGCAGGAACCGTACCTGTTCTCGGGGACCGTGGCTGACAACATCCGCTATTGCCACGACGACACCACCGATGAAGCGGTGGTGGAGGCTGCCCGGACCGTGGGCGCTCATGACTTCATCTTGGGACTGGATAACGGCTACGACACGGTCTTGGCCGAGCGGGGAGTGAATCTGAGCGTGGGACAGCGGCAATTGATCAGCTTCGCCCGCGCCATCGTCGGCGATCCGAGAATCATCGTCTTGGACGAAGCGACCGCCAACATAGACACCTATACCGAGTTGTTGATACAACAGGCCCTGCAGAAGGTGCTCCAAGGCCGGACTTCGATAGTTATCGCCCACCGGCTATCGACGGTCAGGAATGCCGACAACATAGTGGTCTTGGACCAAGGGCGGCTGGTCGAATCAGGCAAGCACGAAGAGTTGCTGGCGCTCGGCGGCGTTTACGCCAGACTCTACGCGGTCAACTACGGCCTCGATGCCGGCTCACCCTCTCTTGCATCATCGCCGTCCCGCCGCGCCCTTGCCCCCAACGCGGACGAAGACCCGGAGGCGCTGTCCGGAATGTCTCCCGTGCCGGCCCCGGCCGACGACTGACCCCCGTTTCCCGGGCCTCAGCAGCCGGGACCGGGGAGTAAGCCCGTTCGGCGGCCCTTCACTGCGCTGGCCGGAGAACACCGGTTTCCCCTACGTCTACGGCGATTGTTACAATGTGGCTGGTTGCATATGTGCTTGGAGATGGCCGGTGCCGCGGCACGAACGGGCCGGCCCGCCGGAACTGCCAAGACTTGTCCCGGCCGCGCGCCCGGTCAATACGCGAGCCCGGAGGAATAGCTAATGTACACTAGAATTGTAGTCCCCTTGGACGGCTCGTCCCTCAGCGAACAGGTTCTGCCCTACGTGCGTCAACTCGCGGCAGGCCTGTCGATACCCGTCACGCTGATTTCTGTGGTGGAACCGCCGCCGCTCGGAGTCGCGCAGGGTTTGAACCCGCAACTCCACGAACACGAAACAGGCCAGCTTACAAGCCGCGCCAAGTCATACCTCGACCCCGTGGCCAACGCTCTCAGAGACGCGGGAATCGATATCATGACCGGTACCCCAACCGGTATACCCGCCCAGGCGATCGTGGACGAGGCCGAAAAGGTGCCGGACACCCTGATCGCAATGTCGGGCCACGGCCGTTCCGGCGTGGCGCGGTGGTGGCTGGGAAGTGTTGCCGACCGGGTGCTGCACCTGACCAACAATCCCATGCTGATCGTCCGGTCGCACGGCCCGGAAGCTTTGACCCACGCCGACAGGTTCGACCGCGTGGTGGTGCCGGTGGACGGATCGGAATTGGCGGAACAGGTCATTCCCCACGTGGTCCGTATGGCCTGCGGACTGGGCCTGACGGTGGAGCTGGTGAGTGTAATCTCCGCCCGGGCCGAGTTCCGCCAGATGGCCGTCCCCGAAGTCTACAACCCCGCCTACCAAGACATAGCCAAGCAAGCGGAGGAAGACTCCTCCCGGTACTTGGCCCAACTCGCAGCCAACCTCCGGGCACAGGGAGTGCCGGAGGTGGAGGAACGCTTGCTCCACGGCGACCCGACCGCCTGCATCATCGACGCGGCCAGCGAGACCCCCGACCGGCTGGTGGCCATGACCACCCACGGCCGTTCCGGAATCGGACGCTGGGTGTTGGGCAGCGTGGCCGATCGGGTAGTGCGCAACTCCGGCGACCCGGTGCTATTGGTCCGCGCCGCCCCGTAACGGGCGCATGGACGGCCCGACCTGGAGTCATTCCTGGCCTAAGTAACGCTCCATCGCCGTTTTGAAAATGTCGTAGGGGTGGGCGCCGGTGAACATCAGGTTTCCCACGAGGAAGGTGGGAATCCCATTCATCCCATAATGCAGCGCCTCGCGGTATTGCTCCATCACAGCCGCCGCGTAGGTCTGTTGCTCCAGGCTTCGCACCATGTCCGCCCCGTCAAGACCGACTCCATTGGCGATAGTCTCCAGCACCTCCGGTTGGCCGATATCCTGGCGGTCTTCCCAGAAGGACTTGTAGGCGGCGTGGTGAAACTCCATGAATTTGCCGTGTTGCTGGGCGTACTCGGTTGCTTCCAGAGAGTAGAGGGTATTAGGTGTCCGTCCGGACGGCCGCATTATGAGCCCCGCCTCGCTGGCCTGGCTCCTCAAAGGCTCCGACAACTCGTCGTCAGTCTCACCGGCGCGGGGCGGGCGCTCAGCCCCTTCCTTGGGCGTATCGGGCCGGAGCAGGTATGCCCGGCCTTCCACAGCGATGTCGAACTCTTTTGCCAGCTTGTCGACCCGCTCCAGGCCGACGTAACACCAGGGTCAAATGTAGTCATACCAGACTGCTATGCGTACCGGGGACTTGTCGCCGTTGCCGTTGTGCCGTTCTTCCGCCATGTCGATACTCCTTCGGGCTTAGGGAACCTCTGAACAAGTCCCTTCCCCCCGATGGGGGAAGGTTAGGATGGGGGTGCCGGCGCTCATTTGATCGCTAATACCGTTAAGCTCTCCTCCGAGATTTCGGCTTTCGCCTCAATGACCATAACTTGTTCAGAGGTTCCTTAGGTCTCCCGGTTGATTCAGTTAGGCCAAATGCCCGTCCAGCAATGGACCAAGTTCGATGAGGCTGGCGATTTTGGGGCAGTCGTCAACGTGCCCGTGCCAGCCGCCCCGGTCGATGAGCACAGTCTGCATCCCCACAGCCCTGGCTCCGAGGACATCCGAACGGTACTGGTCCCCAACGTGAAGCGCCTCTTCGGGGGCGACGGCGCTGCGCTCCAGAGCGGCGCGGAAGATAGGAGCGTGGGGTTTTTCATAGCCGGCCTGTTGGGGATTCACGCAGAAATCCAAGTATTCCGCTAGTCCCAACCGCTGGCAGAGTTCGTCCATGTCCCGCCGGAGATTGGATATCACGCCCAGGCAGTAACCCCTTGCCCGCAAGTCCTGAAGCGCCGGCACGGTATCTTCGAAGGGTGAGAAATCTTTCGGGGTGGTCATCGCCATATCCCAGATACGGCGGGCCAAATCGGTGGAAACCTGGACTCCAGCGGCCTCCAGGATCATCTGCTCGTAGCTGGTGAAGAACTCCTGCCGCTCTTCTTCGGAGCGGAGGGCCAAGGGACTCTCCTCATTCTCGCGGTTGAAGTAGACGTCGGCCTTGGAATAGCCTCGGGCGATGCCTTCCTTGGAAACATTGATGCCCAACTCCCAGCACGCCACCTGTTGAATTTCTTCCAGCCCCGGCCAGAATCTGACCAGAGTGTTGTAGAAGTCGAAGGAAATCGCTTTAATCATCGGCAAATCGGTGCAGGCGGCCCGTCGAACACAAACACCATCAGGAACCTTGGTGGGCCGAAGGCGTCAGCATTCTAACATAGGCCGCACGGGCAGGAAAACACTGGCGCCGCAGGGGCCGCCCAGGGGCCCAATCTTGCGCACCGGCATCGTGATGTTTATGCTGAAGGAAAATACTAACGAACGATTGGGGTTGGGGCGCATGAGGTTGGCCATAGGCGCAGACCACGCCGGTTATGATTTAAAGAGCCAGGTAGTCCCTTGGCTCGAAGCTTCGGGCCATGACGTAGTGGACCTGGGAGCGCACTTCGTTGATCCGCAGGACGACTACCCCGATTTCGCCGCTGCAGTCGCCCGGTCGTTGACTGCGGGCGAGGCCGAGCGCGGGGTCGTGATCTGCGGCAGCGGGGTCGGCGCCTCCATTACCGCCAACAAGGTCAAGGGCATTCGCGCCTCGGTGTGCCATGACACATTCACCGCCCGTCAGGGGGTGGAACACGACGCGATGAACGTCATCTGCGTGGGCGGCCGGGTGATCGGTCTGGAACTGGCCAAGGCGGTGTTGGGCGCCTTTCTCGATGCCAGTTTCGTTCCGGAGTCCCGATTTCAACGCCGGTTGGACAAGCTGAACGAGGTCGAGCGCCGGGGCGCTTGACCCCGCAACCGGGATGGCTACCCGGACCGCAGCAACTCCAACACCTGGGCCACTTCGTCGGGCGATTCCAACCGGTGCCGTGCTTTCGTGCTGACCCGTGGCGGCCCCACGAAGACGGCCAGTCCGCCCTGTTCTTGGACCACGTCAAAACCATCCTCGTCGGTCCGGTCATCTCCAAAGAACACGGGCAGCGGCTGGTCGGGGTAGGAATCCCGAATCATCGCGATGGCTTTCCCCTTGTCCCAATCGATGTTCGGACGGATTTCCAGCACTTTTTTGCCCCGGGTAATGCGGACCTCGTTTCGTTCCGCCAACGGCCGGACCGTCTCTTCGGCGGCGGCATCCACCCAGGGGGCAACGGCGTCGGCAACGGCCCGGAAGTGGACCGTCAGGCTCGCCCCCTTGTGCTCGACTCTTGCTCCGGAGAACCGCTCAATCGATGCGGTCAGGAGCCCAAATGCTTCGTCCAGGATTCGAGCGGAGGCTGCTACGCCCGGATGCACGAAGTCCAAGTCCGGTCCGCAGATTTCCAGCCCATGGTTCCCGGCGTATACCAACCCCGTAATGGCCACCCGTTCCCGCAGGTCAGCCAGGCTTCGCCCGCTAACGATACCCGCCAAGTAGCCGTCCGTCGCAGCCAAATCCGCCAAGAGGGCTTTGACTCTGGGAGAAAGGACCGCGTCCTCGGGACTGGGGACGATCGGCGTAAGCGTTCCGTCGTAATCGAACAGCAACAACACACGGCCGGCTTCCGCCAGCCGCCGGCTAACCGATGGCCAAACATTCAGAAGGTGGGGCATCGCGGCTCAATCACGTCCGGCGCAAATCCGGCGGGCCCGGACGCCGGCATTCGTACCGTATTCCGGTGGACCGCCGAGGCGGCGCCGCGCTTAGAAGCTGCCGATAGGGCGGCGGGCCCGGCGGCCGCCTTGCATCATGTCTACAATGGAGCGGGCGGCCCACTTGAAGATGTTGTTCTCTTGCACCACCGAACGCATTCCGGCCATACGAGTCTGCCGCACTTCGCGGGGCATTTCCACCGCCTCCAAAATGGCGCCGGCGAACTGCTCCAACGCGTAGGGGTTGACGATCACCGCTTCAGTCAACTCCAAGGCAGCGCCGGTGAAGGGACTCAGGACCAACACGCCGTCGTTGTCGTACCGGCTGGCCACGTACTCTTTGGCCACCAGGTTCATCCCGTCGTGCAACGAACTGACTACACAGAAGCGGGCCAAGCGGCGCAGCGCCATCAGCGTGACGCCTGGCAGGTCGGTCGGCATATACAGGATAGGCTTCCAATTGTCGGTGGCAAACCGGCCGTTTATCTGCTCCACCAGCACTTCGATCTGCTCCGCCAACTGCTGGTACGCGGTGATGTTGGTGCGGCTCATCACACCCGCCTGCACGAACACCATCTCTCCGATGTATCCGGGGTTTTTCTCCAGGAACCGGCCAATAGCACGTATGCGGTGGGGAATGCCTTTGGTGTAGTCAATGCGATCGATCCCGAGCCCGACGATCTTGCCTTCCAAGTCCCATTCCGAGGAGATGCGGTCCATCTCATCGGCGACTGCGGCGCTGCGAGCCTCAGCTTCGATACCATCGAAATCCACACTGATGGGGAAGGGACGCACCAGGGTCGGCTCGTCCCTGTGGTAGACCAGACTGTAATCTTGGTCCACCGGAGAACCCAGGATTCGTGCCGCCGCTTCGATGAAGTTGTTGCAGTGGTCGCCGATGTGAAAGCCCAGCATATCGTTGCCCAAGAGGCCGTCCAGCAACTCGTCCTGCCAGGGACAGATGCGGAAGATCTCGTAGGCCGGCCAAGGAATGTGCCAGAACTGGCCGGTGATGACGTCGGGGTCGGCGTCCCGGAGCAGCCGCGGCAACAGGCCCAGATGGTAGTCCTGAATAAAGACGGCGGCGGGGCCGCCGTTAATCTCGTCTAGGACGTGGCGAGCGAACTCGCCGTTGACTTTCCGGTAGGTGTTCCAGTCATTCTCATCGAAGGTAGGCTCGATGTAGGCGTTGTGGCACAGGGGCCATAGGCCCTCGTTGGAGAATCCGTAGTAGTAGCCGCGTTCCTCTTCCTCAGTGAGCCAGACCAGGCGAAGGGTGTACGCGGGATTGTCCGGGGGCACCATCACCCGGTTGTTCTCGTCTACTGCGTGGGAGTCGCCGCTGCCGCTGCCGTGAGCGACCCAAGTCCCGGCGCACTCCTGCATCAACGGATCGATGGCGGTTGTGACGCCTCCTGCGGGGGTGTTGCAGCGTAGCTTGCCTTCGACCAGTTCGTGAACGTAGGGTTGCCGGTTGGAAACGACAACAATGCGGTAATCTCCGATCTCCCGATGGACCAAACGGCGCAACCTGTCCCTGGTCCAGATCGGCTCACGCATCATAAAACAGTCTCGGAAACTTCCCCTCAACCATGGCCGCTGAGAGACGGAAGAAGGATACAGGATCAATTCTGGCATACCCCCATACAAAAGGTCAACGAAGATTACGTTAACGGATTGCGTTGCCGGAGATTGCGTTGCCGGGGCGGCTATACCATAATGCCAACAATCCGCCCCGCAGGAGGCACTGATGTTCGTCCGCCGCGACCTCACTGACAGCGTACCTACCCCCGAAGGCGAAATGCACTTCGTCAAAAAGGGCGAAGGGTACCCAGTGGTGCTCTTGCACCCGTTGGGCACCTCCGTCTGGACTTGGGAATACATCATTGATTCGGTGGCGCAGAACTACACCTGCTACGCCTTCGACATGTTGGGACACGGCGAGTCCGACAAGCCGGGCCGTCACTTCAACATGCCCGACTACGCCAACGCCTTGGACCAGGCCTGCCAGATTCTGAACATCCACCGCGCCCACGTGGTGGGAAACTCGGTGGGCGCGGTGCTGGCCACCGAGACCGCCGCCAGCTTCCCGGAGCGGGTGGACAAGCTGGTGCTGGTGGGCTGCCCGGTCTGGAGCCCATTTACCGCTCCAGACCGCCTCAAGGACACCATGGCCCAGTACGACGAGAACGGCTTGCCCAAGACCCGCACGATGCAGGAATTGAAAGACGGCACCACCTTCGCCGAACCGCAACAGGAATGGGTGGACCGAAACAACGCCAGCCGGGCCCAGGCCGGCCTTTGGGTGCGCAACCTGATGGAATCGCTGTCCTACTACGACCTGATGTCCCGGTTGCCCCTGATCAAAGCCTCGGCCACGATGGTGCTTTACGGTGAGATTGACCGGCTCCGGTGGGATGGGGAAGAGTTGCTCCACAACAACATCGTAAACGCCCGGAAGGTGGTGTTGCCCGGCATCGGCCACATCCCGCAGGTGGAAGACCCAGAAGGTTTCCTGGGCGCCCTGATGCCCTTCCTGGAGTCATGAGAATTGAATGGGCGGACCGGACCTTTGGTGCGTTCATCGGGATTGGATATGACTACCAGGCAAGGCCCGTTGTGTATTTCGGTAATCAACATGAAGGGGGGCGTTGGCAAGACAACTATCGCCGCCCTTCTAAGCCGATACGCTTCGGACTATCTTGGTATCAATGTTCTGGCAATTGACTTGGACCCACAAGCGAACTTGTCTCAAGCTTTTATGGGCGACTCCCGCTATCGCCAGTTCCTGAACGACAGATCTACATCAATTGTTGAGATATTTAACGGTTATCAGCCACCAACCTCCATCTCTGCTGCGGCGGCCCCGCTTGATGCCGCCGATGTTACTGTCACGAACACAACCCTCGGTGGACCCAATTTGGAACTCATCCCTTCGAGATTTGATTTCTCAGACAATAAATCAATCAGGATGCGACGAATAATGGATGGCATATATTCGAGCACCAGATTCCGCATTCGAGGGGATATCCCAAAATGATGCGTGGCGATTTTAACTGGCGGGGGAATGCGGATGATTATCTGTATTTCGCCAACGAGTTCTTCCAAAGGGTCGGTCTCGACGCGTAGAATCGGACATTGAAGTATGCCAAACATTGAACTTGAATTCAGATTGCGCTCATTAGTTCGTCGATACGGCTATCAGCGGGTCCATCAGTATCTACACGAGATTGGCCTATCTACGACCCAACCAGCACACTCCAACCAACAAAGGCCATTAACCAATGTCGAAAAGGCACCAAGACCCGCGAGCAGAAGGGCAAAGGTCATGGCGGTGGAATATGCTTCCAGGCTCGATCTTCCACCCGAGAAGAAGCGGGTGGTCGTAGAGCTCGCCGAGAGATTTGAAGATAAGTTGTTTTTGCCCACGTTCGGGGATATTGCCAATTTCTGTGGAATCTATGGCATTGATACACCCACGTCGAGGTCTCGGGCCAGCGCCATTCCGAGAGTTTTCAGACTCATTGCGGCAATGGAAACCGACAAAATCCAAAGAATATTGGACAGCGGAATGTTTTCAGGACCGTCAAGGCTCGGCCCAATTTCCGACGCAATCCGTAGGAATGCCAGGAACAGTGCGGCCTACTCCAATAAGACGAGGCCGGAGGTCCTATGACTGCCTCTGGACGGTATCCCCTGCGATTGATGGAGACCTGGCGGTCGATATTCTATACGCCTATCTACGTTTCGGTGGCCGGAGGATTCCTTGAGCGGGAGGGGTTGGACGTCACCTTCAGCACCTGTCCGCCGGAATTCTCCCATCCGCTCAGCGCATTGAATTACGACGCGGCCGACATCGCGCAGAGCGGCATCATGCGCTCCATCATCGCCTCCGACTGGGGCGCGGAAACGGTGCCGTTACACTTCGCCAAAATCAACTCCCGGACGGCTTCTTTATTGTGGGCAGCCGTCCGCAGACGTTTAGCTGGGAGTCATTGCGCGGGGCAAGAGTCATACCGGTCGGATTCTCGGTCATGCCTTGGGCCTCTTTCCAATACGCCCTTCGCCGCCACGGCATTGAGACCTCGGAGTTGGACCTGTTGACCGGCCTGTCTCTTGACGACGCGGTGGCCGCGTTTCGGGAAGGGCGCGCGGAGTACATCCACGTAGCCGAACCGGTGGTCGAACAGTTGATTGCCGATGGCGTGGGCCACCTGCTGGCCGCCCTCGGGCCTGAGAACGGCCACTTGGCCTATAGCTCCTTCGCCGCTACTCACAGCTTCCTTGAATCGCGGGCCGACACTGCGGCCCGGTTTACCCTGGGCTTTGCCCGTGCCCTCCAATGGCTTTCGACCAGCGCGCCAGCGGATGCCGCCGAGGCCGTGGCGGAATTCTTTCCCGGTACGTCAAAGGAGGTATTGGCGGGGTCCATCGGCCGCTACAAGGAGCAGGACCAGTGGCCCGCCAGCCCGGTCCTGGGCCAACCGGAATACGAAAGCCTCCACGACGTTCTTCTGGCGGCCGGGCTATGCCAAGAGCGGCAGCCGTACTCAAAAGTGGTGCGGACCGATATCGCCGAAGCCGCCGTCGCCGCCCTGTAGGGCCGGTCCCGTTAGGCCGGTCCCGTTGGGCCGGCGCGGGGGGCCTGGTTCGCGCGTCCGCTCCGCTTGTAATATAATGTCTCTTTGAGTCCGGTGATTGACCCTTGACGGTAGGGTCGGCGTCGGGCCTTAGGAGGCATACCCTTGCCAAGAATAACGATAATCGGCACCGGCCTCATCGGCACATCCATGGCCTTGGCGCTGAAACAGTCCCAGTTGCGCGATTTGGATCTTGTCGGGACCGACTACGACGGCGCGGCCAGGGCCGGCGCCCAGAAACGAGGGGTTTTCGCCCGCGTGGAAACCCGCTTGGCCGCCGCCATCGACGGGGCCGACATCGTGGTGCTGGCGACCCCGGTCTTGGCGATGCGAGACCTGATGGAGGTCTTGGGGCCGGAACTTCAGGAGGACTGCGTCATTACCGATGTCGGCAGTTCCAAGACCACAGTCCTGGGATGGGCCGAGGAACTGCTCCCGAAGAAAGTCAGCTTCGTCGGCGGGCATCCAATGGCCGGCCGGGAGACCTCCGGTCCAGAGAACGCCGACGCCAATCTTTTCAAGGACAAACCGTACTGCATCATCCCCCGGCCTTACACCAACCAGCAGGCCGTGTCCACCGTGGCCACGATGGCCGAGGCCATGGGAGCCAAGCCCTTCTTCATCAATCAAGAAGAGCACGATAGTTTCGTGGCGGCGGTGAGCCACCTGCCGTTTTTGATGTCCATCGCGCTGATGGAAACGGTCTCCAAGAGCGCCAACTGGGACGACATCGCCCAACTGGCGTCCTCAGGCTTTCGGGACGTTTCCAGACTGGCCTCCGGCGACACCGTAATGCACCGGGATATCTCCCTTAGCAATAAGGAGCCCATCGTCAGTTGGATCGACTCTTTCATCCGGGAGCTCTACGAAATCCGCAACATGCTGAACGCCGAGGACGGCCCGAACCCATTATTGGTGCAGCAGGTGTTCGAACACGCCTCCACCGAACGGAACCGCTGGCAGGCGGGGCTGATCTCCCCGGCGTCCCGGATGTCCGTGCCCCGCGCCGAGATACCCTCCTTCGGCGAAAGCATGCAGGAAATGCTGCTGGGACGAAAGGGAATGGAAGTCCAACGACGCTTCTTCCGCGGTCTTAAAGATGGCGGCCGCGACTCAAGGTAGGGTCCTCCGCCGTCCCTCCACTCTTTCCGGGCAACTTGCCGTTCCCGGCGATAAGTCCATTTCCCACCGCTCATTGATCCTGAACGCGCTGGCCGAGGGACGGGCGCTGGTGCGCGGCCTCTCCCATGGCGAAGACGTGCTCTCCACAATGGCCTGCCTCCGCGGCATGGGTGTTCCCATCGAACCGGGAGAGTCCCCCGGGGAATACACCATCGAGGGCCGGAGGGCCTCACTGGAAGAGCCGGCCGACGTACTCGACGCCGGCAACAGCGGGACCTCTATGCGTCTTCTCTCCGGCCTTTTGGCATCCCAGCCCTTCGTCTCTGTCCTGACCGGAGACGAATCCCTGCGCTCCCGTCCCATGGGCCGTATCGTTGTTCCGCTGAAGGCAATGGGGGCCGAGATCATGGGACGGCGCTCCGACTCGCTGGCGCCGCTGATGATACGCGGCGGCTCCTTGAAGGGGATCGAATACGACCTGCCGGTGGCCAGCGCGCAGGTGAAATCGTGCATCATGCTGGCCGGACTGGCCGCCGACGGCGACACTGTCATTCATCAGCCGTCCCTGTCCCGCGACCACACGGAACGCATGGTCACGGCCATGGGCGCCAGCGTGGAGACCGACGGTCTCGACCTGGTGCTCCATCCCGGACCTTTGCGGGCGGTCGACGTTCTGGTGCCGGGAGACATCAGCTCGGCCGCCTTCTGGATGGTGGCCGGCCTGTGCCATCCCAATTCCAGGGTCCTGGTGCGGGGAGTCGGCCTCAATCCCAGCCGCACCGGCATCATCGACGCCCTCGTTGCCATGGGCGCCGGGCCCGGGTTGCAGCTGGTGGAAGAACGGACCGAAGGCGGTGAGCCGGTGGCCGACTTGCTCCTGACGCCAACCGAACTCAAGGGCGCCGAAATCGCCGGAGACTTGATTCCCCGAATCCTGGACGAAATCCCGGTGTTGGCCGTTGCCGCCTGTTTCGCCAGCGGCGACACCGTCATCAGGGACGCCGCCGAATTGCGGGTCAAAGAATCGGACCGCATTGCCACCACTGTGGAAGAGCTTCGACGCCTGGGCGCAAAGATCGAGGCAAGAGACGACGGCATGGTGATACACGGCGCGGGAAGGCTCACCGGGGCCGACGTCTACAGCCACGGCGACCACCGGCTGGCGATGGCCCTGGCCGTGGCGGGGCTGTTGGCCGACGGCGAGACCACAGTGCACGGGGCGGGCGACGCCTCGGTGTCCTACCCCGAATTCTGGGACGACTTAGACTCTCTTGCCCAAGGCACAGCGCCGTCCCCTTAGGCCCAGGCGGCCCAGGAGCAGGACTGGCCGGAGTTGAATTTGGCGTCACAAATCCCCGAAGCCAACGAGGCCCCACCGCTGCTGGTAGTGCTGTCGGGACCCTCAGGGGTCGGCAAGGACGCCGCCTTGGCCGAGCTCAGAAAACTCGACCGCCCCTGGCGCTTCGCGATTACCGCCACCACTCGCCCGATGCGACCGGGCGAACGGGACGGGGCCGATTACATCTTCCTGGACGGGGACGCGTTCCAGAAGATGCGGGAGCGGGACGAATTCCTGGAATGCGCTGAGGTGTACGGCCGCTGGTACGGAGTGCCTCGAAGCCAGGTCCGGTTGGGACTGCACTCGGGACGGGACGTGATCCTGAAGGTTGACGTTCAAGGCGCGGCGACGGTGCGGGCAATAGCCCCGGAGGCGCTTTTCATTTTCATGCTGCCCGCGTCCATGGAAGAACTGCGCGGCCGTCTCCGGGACCGTATGACCGAATCGGCCCCGGACCTGGAAATGCGCCTTCAGACCGCCGTTGATGAGATGGCCCAAGTGAGGGATTTCAATTACCGGGTGGTGAACGCGACCGGCCGGTTGGAACGGGCGGTCGCGGATATAGACGCTATAATAGCCGCCGAGAAATGCCGCATCGACCCGCGAATGGTCCAGTTGCTATAATCTATGCCTATGGCTGATTCGACGAACAACCCACCATCACCGTCGGCAACAACCCAAGCCTCTTTGAGGCCGCGCTTGCCCGAGTGGCTCAAGGTCCAGATGCCGGGCAGCCCCCGTTATATCCAGCTCAAGGAGTTGATGCGCGGGCAGGAACTGCACACGGTCTGCGAGGAGGCCCACTGCCCCAACATCGGAGAGTGTTGGAGCCGGGGCACCGCCACTTTCATGGTTCTCGGGGATATCTGCACCCGCCGGTGTCACTACTGCGCCGTGACCACCGGCCGTCCCACAGGCATCGACCTGCAGGAGCCCAAGCGGTTGGCCGAGACGGTCCAAGCGATGGGTCTGCG
The DNA here is from genome assembly GCA_965222595.1 of Dehalococcoidia bacterium. Classification (GTDB taxonomy): domain Bacteria; phylum Chloroflexota; class Dehalococcoidia; order Lucifugimonadales; family UBA3495; genus VXOI01. The sequence continues at coordinate 40,139 of CBDCUJ010000015.1, forward strand.
CTACTGCGTCATCACTTCGGTTAATCGCGACGACCTCCCCGACGGCGGCGCCTATATCTTCGCCGCGTGCATCAACAGGATCAGAGAGGCAATGCCTGAGTGCCGTGTCGAAGTCCTGATTCCGGACTTCGCCGGATCGTGGGACGCCCTCAAGCGGGTCATCGACGCGCGGCCCGCCGTGTTGAACCACAACATCGAGTCCACCGTCCGGGTGTTCCCCAGGGTGCGGCCCAAGGGCAATTACCGGCTGTCGCTGGACCTGCTGGCCAAGGCCAAGGAAATTGACGCGGCCACCGTGACCAAGTCCGGCATCATCGTGGGCATGGGCGAAACGGTGGATGAGGTCCTGGAAACCATGGCCGACTTGCGGAGCGTGGACTGCGATCTGCTGACCATCGGACAATACCTGCGTCCGTCGGCCAAACACATAGCCATTGACCGGTTCTACAAGCCGGACGAGTTCGAGCAATTGCGGCGGGCTGGTCTCGACATGGGTTTCAAACACGTGGCATCCGGCCCCTTGGTACGCAGCTCCTACCACGCCGACGAGCAACACGACGCCGCTTTCATAACCTAAGCCGGGTCCATCACCTTCCCGCCAGCGTGACCCTCCGGCCCACGGCAGACCGCCGGTTGTCGTCTATGGGCCATTTTCTGGTATTGTGGGCCCATGTCGCGCCCATCCTCCCCCGACCTATTACTGGTGAACGCCAGGGTGATAACCATGGACCCGGCTGTACCCGAGGCGCGGGCGGTGGCGGTCTCCGGGGACAAGATATTGTCGGTGGGCGGCATCGACCAAATTCGAAGTGCGGCCTCCGGAAATGCACGGGTCATTGACTGCCGGGGCCGAGCCCTGTTGCCGGGGTTCATCGACGCTCATTGCCATCTGCTCGCCACGGCCCGGACTTTTCAGGACCTGGACTGCCGCCCGGAGTGGGCCGCGACGGTCCCGGCCCTGGAAGGACTGGTGCGTTCGCGAGCCCTGGCGACGCCGTTAGGAGATTGGGTCAGGGGGTTCGGCTACGACGACCTGGCCCTTGCCGAAGAACGCCATCCCACCCGGTGGGACCTCGACGGGGCGGCGCCGGACCACCCGGTGCGCTTGGACCACCGGAGCGGACACGCCACTGTTCTCAACAGCCGGGCGCTTCGACTTGCCGGAATCGACAGGGACACTCCCGGTCCGGTTTCCGGCGTAATCGACCGCGACCAAAGCTCCGGAGAACCCACCGGCTTGCTGTTGAACATGGCGGGCTATCTGCGGGCCCGGCTGGGCAACACCCGGGACGGAACCAGCCTGGCAAATGCCGTGGCGGCGGCCTCGAACCGGCTGTTGAGCTACGGCATAACATCGGTCCAGGACGCCGGAGCCGAAAACGGCATGGAACGATGGACGACCCTGCGGCAGCTCCAGGATTCCCACTCCCTCCCCCTCCGGGTCACCATGTTCGCCGGACCATCAAAGATGGACGAGCTTGCCGAAGGTGGACTGGCCTGGGGCGCCGGGGACGCCCGGCTGCGGTTGGGTCACCTCAAGGTTATGTTGACTTTGTCCACCGGCGACCTGTCTCCCCAACCCGAGGACCTGGACCAACTGGTGAGAAGGGCCCACCAAGCCGGATTCCCGGTCGCCATTCACTGCGTGGAACAAGAGGCAGTCGCCGCAGCCGCCGGGGTCCTGTCCGAACACCGGAACGACGCCTTCGGGACGCCGGTCCGCGACCGCATCGAGCATTGCGCCGAGTGCCCTCCGGACTTGCTGGACGGCGTTCTTCGAAGCGGAGCGGCCGTGGTGACCCAGCCGGGCTTCATCTACTGGAATGGGCCGGAATACCGGCGGAGAGTAGAGGATAATCTCCAGCCCCACCTATACCCTGCGGCGGCGCTGCACCGCGCGGGCGTTCCGGTGGCGTTCGGCTCTGACGCGCCGGTCATCGACTCCAATCCTTGGCCGGCCATTTATAGCGCCGTATCCGGCCTCACCCGCGACGGCCGGCCCATAGCCGACGACGGCCATTACAAGGGCAGGACGGTGGCGGTCGCGACCGCGCTCCGTATGTACACCTTGGCGGCAGCCGAGGCAGACGGCGCCGCCGCCCACAAGGGCTCAATAACCCCCGGAAAGCTGGCCGACCTGGTGCTGGTGGACGCCGATCCGTTGGCGGTTGAGACAGAGGCGCTCAAACACATTCGCCCGGTGCTGACGATTTTGGGAGGAAAGGTGGCGTGGGAGGCCGAATCGCCCGGCTTATAACACGATTTCCGTAGCCAGCTCCTTGTAGCGGCAGAAGGCGTTGGCCAGTTGCATCTGCCGCGGGGTGCGGCACTCGGGGGCGAACAGGGCGGGAGAGGCCACGAGGACGCATACGCAGCGCGCCCGGGACGTTGCCACGTTCAGGCGGTTCAGGCTGTACAGGAACTCCATGCCCCGGGGCGCATCCTCCGGGGTTGACGTCGCCATCGAGTAGATGACCACCGGCGCTTCCTGCCCTTGGAACCGGTCCACCGAGCCGATTCTCGCCCCCGGCATCCGGTCCAGCAGTTTGGCCACCTGGGCGTTATAGGGCGCGATGATCAGCACGTCGTCGTTGGTGATCGGACGAGTCTCGCCCTTGTCGTCAACCCAGGCGGAACCGCCGTCGGTCAAACGCCGGTACAACTCTGCCACGCGGTCCGCTTCCTCTGAGGCCGAGTTGCGGTTCCCTTCGTGCGTCACGTTAAGCAGGCGCAGCCCCGTGCCGGCAACGGGGCCGTTGGATATGACCCGCTGCCACTCCATTCCTTGGTGGGGGCTTAGCTTGTCTTGATAAAAGACCTCGGAGGTGAATTTGCAGACATCGGGATGGAGCCGCCGCGTCTCCTCGAGGAACAGGCCGCGGTCTTCCTCGATGGTCTGGCGGCCGTCCAGAAGGTGGGCCAAGGCCGAGACCCCGGCGCCGTCGGGGTGGGAGCCCTTGGTGGGCTGCTCCAACTGTTGCGGGTCGCCCAGCAGCACCAGGCTGTCGGCGGCCTGGGAAACAGCCAGCACGTTGGCCAGCGACATCTGCGCCGCCTCGTCGACGAAGAGAACATCCACCGCCCCCGCCGCCTCCGGCGTGGTCCACAACCAAGCGGAGCCGCCAACCAGCTGAGTACCGTTGTCGAGGGCGTTGGAGACGGCGGAATTGTCTTCGGCCAACCCAATCCGGCCTTGCCCCACCACGAAGTCTTCTCGTTGGCAACGCTGGATGGCTTTTACCGCGATTGCCCGCTCGTCGGCGGCCTTGATTACCTCGTCCATCAGGTTGCGTATGACCTTGTGGCTGTTGGCGGTGATGCCGACGCGCTTCCCGCGGTAGACCAAGTCGGCGATCATCCTACCGCCGGTGTAGGTCTTGCCGGAACCCGGCGGTCCCTGAATGGGCAGAACAGTGGACTGCAGCCAAGGGCCGATACGGAGCGCCGCCGCCAGCCCTGTCTCTCCAGCCGTCCGGATGGGATGGCCGCCCAGCCGGGGCGGCCGGCGCAGCAGCAGATCGCGGGCCGCGCCGTAGGCCCCAGACCCGCGGATGCCGTTCCCGGCAACGTGCTCTCCCAGCCGCAAGAGGGAGTCTGCCAGCCCATCGGTCGGGTAAATATTGAAGCCGTACGCCGCCTCAGGGTGGACTTCGGCGCTGTCCTGGCGCTTCTTGATGTCCACCGTGCGAGCCTGCGGGTCAACGTTCACCAGTGTGCCCAACCGGCTTCCGCCGGCGGCCCGGAGTAATACGCTCCCTCTCAGGTCAGTCTCTTGGTCTTCGTACCGGTAGCGGTGAATCGGTGCCCGGTCCGTGCCGCCCACCCGTTCCAGAAAGGCAAGATTCGCGACCGCCTGCCGCTCGTCCGCCAGGTCTTCAACCGATAACTCGGACAGCCGGTAGTGTTCCCAATAATCGACCTTGTCTTCTCTCCAGTGCCAATCGAGCACGTTGGCCAGCACCCACCGGGCGTGCTGCTCCTCGCTGCGCTCATCCCGGTCGGCCGGAACGCCGTGGCCGATGTGTTCGGCGAGGGCCTGGAACCTTTGTCGGCGTTCGTTGAGCGGCTCCGACGGATCACCGTCCTTGGAGGCGGGGCGTTCAATCTGCTCGCCTCCGTCTATCAGCCCGGTCCGTATTCCCTCCAGCCAATCGCGCAGGCGCAGGGTGGAGATACAGTCGTCCCGGTTGTAGCCCTCGACGGCCCTTTTGTCTTCTTCGGTTATGCCCGGTGCGTCGGCCAGTTCCAACGCCGATTCGACCTTGTACAGGGAATCGTTAGCGTCGTCGAGGTCCACAAAACGCTCATACTCGTAGAACGCTTCCAGCTTCTTGATGGAGTAACTCTCGACGCCGGCGAGGATGCCTTCCCGCACCACCCGGTACAGGTCGACGAACAGACCGGCCCGGAGCATCCGGTCTACTTCATCCTCGCGGGTGGCGTAACGCCCCATCAGCCGTTTCAGCGCCGACGGCTCGTAGGGAGCGAAGTGGTAGACGTGCATGCCGGGATGGCGCCGCCACCGCTCCATCACCCAATCGACGAACTGCTGGAAGTTGGCCCTTTCCGCCTCCCGGTCGAGCGCCCACAGGCCGGTGTACTGCTGCCGGCCGGCGTCATCGTCGTACACGTAGCCGAACAGGTACTCGAGTCCACCCTCGCCGGCAAAAGAGTCGCCCTCGAAGTCGAAGAACACGTCTCCCGGCGATGGCTCGGGCAGACGGGCGAGGCCGCGGTCTGCTTCCAGTCGCAGCGTCTCGTGGACCGGTTTCTTTTGCTTACGGCTGGCGACCTGCACCCGCGCCTGCTCCCGGACGCGCTGGTAGCTCTGCGCCGCTCCGCGCTCCGGCCTCCAGCCGAGGGGCAGCGGTTCCACGGCGAGGGCGGCGGTGGCGCTGATGGCGCGAGACTGCAGCTCCCGCGTTTGCGTCCCGGATATTCCGGCCACGAGGCAGAGATGGTCGTCGTCACGTCGGCGGACGTCGCATTCCTGACGCCAACGGCAGACGTCGCAGTGGGGCTTGGGGTCGGGGTAAGTGCAGGCCGGAGCATCCTGGGCCAGCGAACGCTCTAGGTCTCGCCGCACCAGCCGGTAGTAGGCCGCGTAGTCGTCTATCCGGAAACGCTGGGCTTGAAACTCGGACCAAGGCGGCACGACGTACATATGCTCGGGCGGACACCCCTGGACCGATGCCGCCAAGTCCGAATACAGCGAAAGCTGGAGGATGGTCCCGCCCTTGGTCTCGCGGGAGAGCTTGGTGTCGTAGACCTCGTATGACCAAGCCCCAAGACCGCTGGGCGCATCGACCCGACGAAGAATGTCGGCGCGGCCGCTCCATCGCCCGTCGGTCAAGGCCCCTTGAACGATGACTTCGGCCCCGGCCCGCATCGCGGCGACCGTGTCGTCCACCGGCCCGGCCTGAATCCCCGTCCCATCAATACGGGTCACCTGGAGCCCGGCCGCCTCCAGATGGTCGATGTAGCTTCGCTCGTGGGCCAGACCGCGCTCGGCGAGCAGCTCCAGCATCCGGTCGCGCCGGAAGGGCGCTTTCCGCTCCCCCGCCGTGACCGCCAGATTGAGCGCCGTCAGATGGCGGCAAGCCAAGTGGTTGACCAGGTCGCTGGCGCTAAGCTGGAGTTCGCCGTCGGCAGCGTGCAAATGCGGCCCTATTTCGCCAGAGACTTACCACCGACAGGCTTGCGAGACCCCTTCGGCTTGGGAGGGGCCTTCCTGGGGCCGGTGCCGTGCTTGGTCACGGGCTCGTTCCCATCGTTGGCTGACGTCATACAACCCCTGTGTTTCGGCAAATCAGACTAGATTACTGTTGGCGAATACTATACACCGTGGTGGCGGCCCAACCTTCCGGTGTCTGGAAACCCTCCACGTACTCCGGGTTGTGGAAATAGGTGTAGATGACAATCGATTCTACATCCCGAGGGACCACGAACTCGCAGGCCTCCAAATGGCGCTCTCCCGGCTCGATAATTCCCCCGCTGTTGCTCCAGGTACGTCGAATCTCATCGAGAGTCGGCCACTGTAAATCAACTTCCAGCTTGTCCGCAAACACTTGGGCGTATAGGCGCTCGATCTCTTGGTCGGACATCGGCGCGACCTGTTGGACTCGAAAGAAACCGTCCCGCACCGAGACCTTCACTTTCGAACCGTTGTGCAGGGAAACGGTCACTGCGATGTGGGTGTAACTTTCTCCGACGGGGCGGTGGGATATCGAATGAGAGACGGTGAGGTGTGGCGCGAAGTCCCTGAATACCTGAAGCTTGTACGCCGCGTAAACTCCGCCCACCAAGACTGCGACGGCCGTAACAACCGCTTGAAGGATACTGGCGAGGTCATTCGCCCGGCCCGCGTCATCGAATAGCCCGTCCAGCCCCCACCAGGCCGCAGACCAAATCCCAAACGCCAAGACAACAAATAATGTCCCGGACCCTACCCGAGCAAACAAACTGCCGCCCCTCCGCGCTGCTCCCGTTTGCGCCATCGCAACAATCCCCGCCATTTCATCACAGACCGCGGGCATCGAGAAAGGCGCGAGTGTCATTGCCGGAGAGACCGGTGTTATCCTCCGATTCCCAGCTCCGTCTGCAGGTCGGCTACGGCCTGGTTGCGGGTCTTGCGCTGCCATTGGGGGCGGGCGTTGATGGGTTCGTTGATGACCTCGGGCTCGATTTTCAGCGCCACGAACACCGGACCGGGCTGGCCCAGGATCCCCTCGATCTGGTTCGTGAAATCCTCCAAGTTGTCGATGGAATAGGTGGACCGGTAGCCGCAACCTTGGGCCACAACGTCGTAGGCCATGACCTCGCCGTTGGGCACCGGCTGGCCGCCGGTGGTAGCGTACACGCCGTTGTCCAGCATAAAGTGGTACAGGTTTCGGGGGGCTTTCTCCGCGATGGTGGGCAGCGCGCCCATTCCCATCAGCACGTCGCCCTCCGAGTCGAACAGGACCACCCGCTGCTCGGGCAGCGCCAAGGCCAGACCCAAGGCGAAGGACGCGTGGCCGCCCATCGCCGGATCGCCCAAGGGAAGGTCCCGGTTGGGCTGGTCGCTCATTCCCACCCAATGCCGGCCGCCCCGGCCGGGTATCACGATGGCGTCGCCACGCAGCCGGTTGAAAACTTGCAGCATTTCGGCTGTCTTCATTATTTATTCACATCCTGGACCGAGTTTCCTCTTCATCCGGGAGAAGGTGAGGATGAGGGCCGGTTCCCCTAGCGGCTCACGTTGAAGCCGTGGTACTCGTCGCCTACCAGCACGGCGACCGGACGCTTCTCCCGGGCGGCTTCGGCGAAGGCCACCGAAATACGATCAGCGTCTTCGTCCGATTCCACCAGATAGTAATTGACGTTGAAGGCGTGCAGGAAACGCTCGGTGTAGAAGGCTGCCGTGTCGCTGATGACTCCGTGGCGTGTCCATCCCCGGTAGCCCACCATCATCACCACAGGGGTGTTCATGCCGATGCCCCAGCCGCGCAACGAGTCGCCCGACTCCATCATGCCGGTGTTCTGGATGAGGATGACCGGTCTCTTGCCGCCGGCGGTCAAGCCGGCCGCCGTGGAGAAGGCGTGGCCCTCCCGGCTGACGGGCACCAGGTCCAGGGTCGGATCGTCGCGCATCAGCACGTACAGGAAATTAGTCTCGCTGTCGGGCAGCCAGACCACATGCGTAACCCCGTTCTTCTTCAACTCTTCCAGAACGCGGCCAGGGCTCAGTTCGGCCATATTAGGGTTCCTCTCTAGTCTCACCCGATTCAAACACAACAGTCAGACCGGTAATCACCAACATGAGGCAATCAACGCCAAGTAAAACACACCAAGGGTATGAGAACGTTGCACTGAAAAGCAGTAGAGTATCCGTGTTGGTTATCACCACTTTTCGGGCAAATCCCCTTTGCATTGAACCGGTAATTACGTTATGCTTCACCTAAGGGGTGAGGGGCTGAAGTGAGTGAAGCGTGGAAGTGTACTTCAGGACAAACCTGCTTCGACGGAACTACGAAGAGTCGGCCCGGGCCATACGCGCATGGGGGACTGAAGTCGGTCAGCGGTATGTCACCCGCATCAACGAGCTGCGCAGAATCAAGAACTTCAGCGCAGTATACAACATTCGGTCTATGCGCCTACACCCTCTCACCGGAGACATGGCAGGAAAGTGGTCCATCTACTTGACCGGCGGGTGGCGGCTCATTGTAACGAAGGGGGACACAGATGAGTCCCTAATTATAGAGGAGGTTAGCAACCATTATGGCGATTGAGAAACTTCGCAAGTTGTCTGACCTGCCGATTCCCCCGGGAGATGTATTGGAGGAGGAACTGGAAGCGCGGGGAATGACCCAGAAGGAATTGGCGGCAAGGCTCGGCAGGCCATCCCAAGCGATAAATGAGATTATCAATGCCAAGAAGGCGATCACGCCGGACACCGCCATCGGATTGGAGAAGGTGCTCGGAATAGATGCGCAATTCTGGAACGGCCTCGAAACCGACTACCGCATGGTATTGGCCAGGAACCGGGAGCGGGATACGCTCACGGTTAACCTGGACTATCTAAACGCCTATCCGATTAGGGAAATGGTCAAGAGAGGTTGGCTGGAATCCGGGCAGGATAAGCTCGGAAAATTGAAAGCGCTGCTTACTTTCCTAGGGGTCGCCGGGGCCGAACCCCGGGTGTACCAAGAGGCCGTGGGGTTTTCGAATTACGGAGGCTGCGCAACAGCGTATTTCTCCGGGCGCCCTGGCAGTCTGGCTCCGAAAGGGGGAACTGGACGCCGACAAGGTGAATACGGCTGACTACGACGAGGAATCCTTCAAAAAGGCGCTTTTCAGAATCAAAAGCATGACGGGGGACCCGCCCGAAGAATTCGTACCGGAGGTGCAATCACTCTGCGCTGAGGCGGGGATCGCGTTCTGCATGGTTCCTGAACTCCCCAAAAGCGGGGCCAACGGAACCACCCGGTGGCTCACCGACCAGAAGGCCATGATTCAGATGAGCATTCGAGGCAAGTGGGCCGACATTTTTTGGTTCACTTTTTTTCACGAAGCGTGCCACCTGCTCAAACACAGAACGCAGCGAATAGTGATTGACGGGCTTGACGACCCGGAGATTGCAGGGATCGAAGCGGAAGCCAACCGATTCGCCAGAGACTTCCTCATCTCCCCGGAGGACTGGGCAGAGTTCTGCGAGCGTGGCCATTTCACATCTGCCTCAGTGCGAGAATTTGCCCATTCGGTCGGAATAGCCCCGTTCATAGTGGTCGGCAGGCTGCAAAAGGAGCAACTGATTCCTTACAGCCGTCTTACGGATTTGAAACTGCGTTATCAGTGGGCGCCCGAACCAAAGAGTTAAAGGGGCCATTATGAAATTCGTTCACCCTGTACAGTTGTACGGCCGTTGGCCGACGCGCTTCGTGCTGAAGGGCTCGTTGTATGGTATGACGAATTCGAATTGAAGATAGGAGATAGCCTGCGCCGTAAGATAGACCGTGGACTCGCCAAATCCCGTGTTGGGATAGTGGTGCTCTCCCGGTCATTCATCGGGAAGGGCTGGCCGAACTACGAACTTGATGGGATTGTTACAAGAGCTGTGGATGGAAACCAGGTTCTACTCCCTATCTGGCACGACATATCTAAAGATGAGGTGATCAAATACAGTCCTTCACTGGCGGACAAAGTGGCTTGGAGTACTTCCACGTTTAGTGTCGTGGAAATTGCTGCCGAAATTGCAGGCTTGATTCGAGGTCATTCCGCCTGAAATATAATTCCCTACACGGTTTTGGCGGGTTCACCCACACCCCAACAACTCCGTCACCGCTTCCTCCACAGCCTTGCCCTCCGCCGACTGCCGCAACCACTTGCGCAACTCCCGCCGGGCGACGGTGACGGTCAGCTTAGGACCGCGTTGCTGTCGCAACTGCTCCAATTGCGTCTCCACCCCCGCGGTGGCCGCTTTTCCGGCCTTCGCTATGGATACGTGGAGGGGGAAGGAGGGATCGAATTCCGGTATTGAGAGTTTCCACAGATGCTTATGCACATGGCGGGCGCCGAATTGCCCTTTGGCCATCAGTGAGCTCACTGCTCTATACATGGCATCGCTGTTGATGATAGCCAGCAGGAAGCTGGCTTCTTGCAAATCTTTGCAAGTGATCCAATACAACGTGGAGTCAACCATGACGTTAGTATCTTGAAGGAGCGCAGCGGTTGGCTGACCCGCCTCAGTCTGAACCACTTTAACGGGCCTGACACCAAGATTCCCTTTCCATTCCAACTGTGCCGACAGTTTGTGGAGATAGTTTATCTGTCCCAACAGATCAAGCTTATTGGTGGGCGTTTTGTGCTGTTGCCACAGGCCACAAATCGTGCGCCAGCGGTCCCTCATACTGCGGTCAAGGCTCGCTACTCGGATTCCGCCAATTCCATCGGCATCAGTAGGGATAGCAGCGTCGCCGCGCTTCAGCGGCAGCACAGCCTTCAGCGGCTCCAGAGTTGCATAGGGAACCAGTGTTTCCCCTAGGTGAACGTCGAAGAGGTGGTCCGACTCGACGGTCTGATTGTTAATAGCCGCAAGGTCCAGATTCTTCCACGGCTCTTTGTCCTGGTTGCGCCGCCTGCGGTGTACAGTCACGGTTTGGCCCGCCTGCACTACCGCCGGGTTTTCGACTTCATTGACGAAGAAAAGGCAGCGAAGCACGATGATCGCGCCTTGTCTTGAGTAGGCGGCGTACGGCGATACTCCGGCGGCCGAAGTGTCAGTAATGGCAACCTCTTCACGCTCAACATCTGGCGACCCAGCGGCGCCCAGCCATCATTCGACCTCTCCCGCGTGTGCCGGGCTCACCAGGCCGGCACGCTTGGCGAAGACCACCGACGCTGGCACCGGGAAGAAATTGTTGGGCTCCAGCCGCTCCAGGTCCCAGGCCTTCTTGTAGCTGAAGTCCACCAACACCGCCGCGCCGCTGCGCCTGGCGCGCCAGGCACCGGTGCGCCACTTGGAATACTGGCCGGCCTGCAAAGCGCTGTGGGGCATCACCATGCCAATGATGCCTTCGTTCTTCAGGTAGAGGTCGGTGCAGCGGGTGAAGAACAGGCCCGCCACGTCCTGATGGGTGGCATAGCGGCCGCCGGTCCAGATGCCGTAAAGCTCCTTGCTCTGACGCTCCAGCTCGGTGCGGAGCGTATCTCCGGTCTGGTTGTAGTTGATCCACGGGGGATTGCCGACGATCACGTCGACCTTCCGGCGGGCCAGCGCCACGGGCCGGACCAAGTTGCGGGTGTAGTAGGCCCAGATGTGGTCACGGCCTTGGGAATGCAACCCTTGGAGCTTCGATATCGTGTCCTCCAACACCGCCCGTTCGCCGGGGTCGTTGATGTGGTTGTCACTCAGGGCGAGGAATGGGTCGTCGCCGTGTTCGATGTATTCGGAGACGTCGCTCATCAGCGAGTCAAAGTTCTCCGCTTGGTCCACCAGGCTCACCGGAAACACCAACTCGGTGTTTTCTTCGTCCTGCACCTGGATGCGGACCTCGTGCTCCGCGAACATGTCGCCGGTGCGAAAGCGGAGTTGCAGGGCGTCGCCCAAGTAGATGGGTATGGAGACGGGCGCGCTGTATCCGTCTGCCTTGGCGGCCGCGATCGCTTCCTTGGCCGCCAGGGTCCATGCGGAGCGGGCCAAGTGCACGGCCACCGGGTGGACGTCGATGCCCGTCACCGAGGTGCGTAAGCGGTCCAGGACCTGCTTGGAGTCGAGGCCGCTTTGCGCGGAGGTGTCGATGAAGTGGGCCACGGCCTCGGCGATGAAGGTGCCCGAGCCGCAGGCGGGGTCCAGCACGTGCTGGTTGAGCGGTTCGGTGACCAGCTCCCTCACCATCGTCCGCGCCAGCCAACCGGGCGTATAGTATTCGCCCAATTGACGCCGCTCTTCGGCGGGGATCACCGTCTCGTAGAGAATGGCGGCGATGTCTGAGGGAGCGCTGGTCCAGTCGAACCTGGCGACGCGGCGAGCCAGTGTCCGAAGGAAGGGCAGGCCGCCGACCTCCGTTGGCCAGGCAAAGAAGTCGGATTCTACCACTCCTTGGATGTTCGAGCGGTTCCTGAACTCCCTGCCTTGGAGCAGGTCCGCGGGATCGGTCTCCGCCTTCTGGTAGATATCGATGTTGAAGGTCGCCTGCACCACCATGGCAATAACCGCGCTGAGATAGGTGTGGCGAACGAACAGGTCGTCCAATTCCTCTGGGCTGCGGCCGATTTCTCCCAAGGCGGTACGGAGCAAGTCGTGGGACAACCGGCGTTTGATTTTGATGGTCTCGTAGTGGGCGTGGTCCTGGTACAATCGCTTCAGGGAAGCGATGTCGCGCTGGTACAAGAGCCCGTTGGGCCCGAAATGCTCCCCGATGGTGCTACGCGACGGCAGGATATCGACGTGGGAGACCAGGGCTTTGTCCCGCAGCCATTCGTAAAGACCGAGCCATTGCTCCGGCGATTCCAGGGTGAAGGCGTAGGGGGCACTTGTTTTGACCGGCCCGGCGTTCGGCCAGCGTAGCAACCAATGCTTGCCGTCGGTCAGCACGCCCATGCGGACGCCTTTGCCCATCGACTGGGACTGCACCAGATAGTCGTCCAGTTGCTCGACGTAGGCGGGATTGGGACTCGCGCCGCCGGTGGTCCCAACTCGGCGCTTCATCTCGACGAAAGTGTCGTGGGCGGTCAGGTCGACCGCGCTGCGGGAGCCGTCCGAAGGCGGGTCTTCTTCCGTGATTTCCTCTGCCCTAGCCAGGTTGGTCAGCACGAGGAAATCACGGACGGCGCTGGTTATGTTGGCTTCCGCCTCATTGTTATTATGGCGGGCCAGGATGTTGGCGGCAGACAAAGCGTACTTCGGGTCGCTTGGGCCTAGGTGAATGTTGGCGCCGGTTGCATCGGTCATCATTTAGAAATTCTAGCACCTTGCCATTCGGCGCGGAGCGAAGAACCCAGTCACGGCGAAGAGATCCATCGCTCGACTCAGGATGACAACCAAGAGACGTCACTGGTAAATTTCTTCCCCGCGTTGCAGCCTCAGGGCTATCTGGTAGGTCTGGCCTTCGGCCCTGGGGGTGGGGGAGTGGGCCGCCAAGAAGCGTGAGAGCCCGATCATGACGTGGCGGCCGGACTCAGAGGCCTGGCGGGACTCGAACTGCTTGAAGGCGGCGTCGACGATCTGGAAGGAGTGGAAGCCGGCGTCTTCCCGCAGCATTATGCGACCCATGGTGGCCATGAGGTCCTGCCGGTCGCCGTCACCGGCCAGGTAGCCGGAAACGGCTTGGGCCGACTCCTCCACCTGCTGGCGCAGGTTTACCATCTCCAGCAATTCCGAGAGCACGTCGGCGCCCCGGCCCCGGCTGGCCGCGGCGTCGGGCAAGCGTTGGGGGGGCATGTTGAGGAAGCGGTCCAGGTAGACGCTCATGGCGACGTCGAAGACGCCCCGCAGCAACTCGACGGTGGGGGCCCGGTCCAGTGCCTGGTGCAGCGCGTTGGCGGCGGTCAGCGTGTTGTGCACCGTGTCCCAGTCCCGGAACTCGTTGGACGTGTGGAAGTGGGCCATGCGGAGGAACGCCGCGTGGGCCACGACGCCGCCCAACTGCTCGGGAGTGGCGCCGCCCGCTACGGCTTCCTTAATTGATGCGATGATTTCGGTTGGAGAATCGCCCAACATGCTCGACGCCAGCGCGTCGGCATCGTCCCATTTACGGGCGCGTTCACGACCCTGCTGGTAGAGTTCCGGCAGCTCGGCCCTGGCCTTCCAGACCATGGAGGCGATGTCGATGGGATGCCGCCACTCGCTGAGCTCCTGGCTGCGGCGGGCCCCGGCCATTCCGTGGACCAGGCTCGGCAGCACCTGCCCGGCCATCTCCCAGCCCACATGGTCGAGCAGCTCGAAAGCCTTGTTGGCTGAGTCCACCACATGTCCCGCGTCTAAGTAGATATGGTCGGTGCCGGCCGCGAACACCATATCGGCGATCTCCCGGGGAGAATGACCCAGTTCGATGGCTGTTACCAGACACCGCTCGGCCCCTTCGTCGTCCCGGACATCGATGAAATTGCGGAACCAGCCGGCGAACACTTCGGGGCGGGTCTCGCCGGTGGGCAGCGGGTCCACCGTGAACCTTGGGGCTTTGCCGGCGCACTCCCTGGCGACGTGGAGGAGACCGTGGTACAGGGCCCTGGGACGGTCCTCTTCATGCAGCCGCGGCAGCATGTTGGCGGTGCAGGTCAGGATGCTCATGGCGGCGCCCCAGCCGTTGGCCGAGTAGGTCATACCGAAGTGGGCGCCGATTCTCAGCGGCTCCCGGTAGTCGCCGCCCGAAGCCTGCATCCCCAGCACCGCCTTGGCGATGACCAGCCGCAGATTGTGCTCCAATCCGTCCTCCAGCCGGCCCCGCCAGTGGCTGGCTTCGTCCCGGACCGGCGGCTCCGGGTCCACCCACACCTCGCCGTCCACAACCTCTACGGGAAAGCCGCGAACGTCGTCGGCGAAGGGGTTGAAGGTGCCGCCGCTGGAGAGGTCGAACCGGGCATGGTGCCAGTGGCAGGTGAGGATGCCGTCTTTAACGCTGCCCCGGTCCAAGGGAAAGCCCATGTGGGGACAGCGGTTGTCCACCGCGTAGATGTTGCCTTCGTGGTAAAACACGGCGATGGCGTGACCACCGCCAGTGACCACGGCGCATCCCCGTTCCTTGAGTTGGGCCAGCGGCCCGACACTGATACGCCCCTTAACTTGAGTCGCCATATTCAGCCTCCCCGTGCTCCAGGAAATACAGAAAGGGCCCCCGTAGCAGGGGGCCCTTCGTTAGCGGCCGTATCCGGTTTTCTAGTCCAGCCAGTGGACGAAATTACTCACGGGAGTCCGCGTCGACGGGGGGTCTTCGTCAGGGTAGCCGATGGACAGCATGGTAGCCAGCATCCAATCGTCTTCCGCCCCCAGCGTCTTGCCCAAGTCGGGGTGCCGGGTGGGGCCACCCGTTTCCCAAGTGACGGACAGACCCTCGGCCACACCCGCCAAGGCCATGTTCTGGGCGGCGCAGCAGACCGAGGCATAGTTCTCCTTGGTGCCTTCCTCGTCCCGACCGGGGGTGTAGTACAGGTACATGATTACCGGCGTGTCCAGCATCGACTGCCGGGTGGCGTCGGCCCGTTGCTGGTTGCCTTGCATTTGCATCCTGAAATCGTGGGCCAGGCCGGCCGCCTTTTCCAGGGCCTCGCTCCCTTTTTCCAGCACGAAGACCCGCCAAGGCTCGGTGAGCCGGTGGTTGGGCGCCCAGACCGCCGTTTCCAGCAGCCGGTCCAACACTTCGCGAGGTACGGCTTCGTCCTTGAAGGACCAAGCCATCCGGCGTTGGTACAGGGCCTGGTAGACGCTTACGTTGGTTTCCGGGACCGTGCATTCCCCAATTGTCAGCTTGGCGTTCATGCGCACTCCTAGGCCATCTTGGCGAAATTAGCGTATTCGTTGGTGTTCGTATCGGCTTCTTGCCAGCCCTCTTTGGTGACCTCGAGGCTCTCTTGGGCCGCCAAGAGATCGCCGAGTCCCTGTTGGGCCCTGGCCATCCAGTAGTTGTCACGCGGCGACTCGCGCCTGGACAGGCGCTCTTGCAGCATTGCCGTCGCCTTGTCGAATTCCTCCGCCCGCAGGCAGGCTTCCAGGAGGGTATCTTCGAACACCAGGCGCTGGGCGTGGCTGCCGCCGACCCTGGTCAGTTGCGGAAACACCGGCTCCATCAGCCGCACGGCCTCGGCGTAGTCGCCTTGGCCGAAGGCCCCGATTCCCTTGACCAGCGGGAGTGTGGCTTCTAGGGCGCAGGCATCCCCGTTGTCGGCCATCGCCTGGAGCCCGTCGACCAGCTTGCCGAACGATTCCTCGTCACCCGCGGCCGTGAACGCCAATGCGGCGTGGGCGTCCCGGAAGGACGGCCCAGGCCGGGCAGCGGCCGGGGCGGCCAGGTCGATGAGCTCCTTCCAAGGAGCGTTGGGCGCGTTGCCGCCATAAATGCGCATCCGCCAGATCAATGACGCACTGTCGGCCAAGGCAGCGTACCGGAGGCCCTGGACCGACGGGCGGATGTCGTTTTCGTACCACCCCAGCGCCTGGTTGTAGCGGCCTCTGGCCAATTCGAACAGGGCCTGATGCCAGGAGAGGTGCACGCGGTAGGTGGCGCGGCGGTCGAAGTCGTCGAGCCAGCCGCCAAGGAACGCCGACCCCTCTTCGTCGCGGCTCAACTCGTAGTAGACGTGCGCCACGGAGTGGGCGGCCACGGCGTTGTCCGGCTTCAGGTCAAGAGAGCGTTCGGCCAGCTCCAGACCCTCGGCCATCCGGCCCACTTCGTGGTTGGCCCAAGCGTATTGGCCCATGAAGGCCCAGTCATCTCCGTAGAAAGGCTCGACTCCCTTCATGAGTTCGAAGAACCGGGGTGGATAGTCCCGCACACCGGTTGCGCCGCAACCCTGTATATACAGGCGTTGCGCCAAGCGCAGCAACATAGCGTCCCCAGGAAACTCCTGGAGGTGTTCCAGCACGGCGTTGGTGGCGGCGTGGTTCTCGCCGTTGACGAACTTGCCGACGATGTCGATATGCTGGCGTTCGCGGACCGAGAGGCCGGGCGCGAGCTCCTGGGCTTTCGCCACACCGGCTTTTGCTTCCGGAACGGCGATGCGAATGAAGTCCATGAAGGCCAGCTCGGCGTGGGCCACGGCGAAACCTTCGTCGGCTTCAGTGGCTTTGGTGAAGGCCTCTTCCGCTCCGTAGTTCTGGGACAAGGCCAAGTCCAACCCCTGCTGAAAATGGACCAACGCGTCGCCGGAATTTGTCGAAACAGGCATTCCGTACCGGTCGGCATGGTTTGCTTCGGTCGGCATGAGGCCTCCTAGGTCTCGGTGCGACTGTCGCGTTATCGGTATTCGCCCGCAGCACCATCGATTGTGCCACGACCCGGCCCCTGAAGCAATACGGGACTAATCGCATCACCCAACCGATGGCGGGTCGAGCCGGGCTTTCTGCCCGCCAGCGCAGCCGGCGTCCCAAAAAACCAGGGCCATTGAATTGTCGGAAAAATCCCCCCGTCTTTCCGGCCGCAGCCGGAATCCAGTTCCCAACCTTGGGCTAGAGGCGTCTTGGAAAACCAAAATCGGTGTCGGTCCCTGGGTCCCCGTTGCGATCGGGACGACGGGAGGGGGCGGATTCAACAATTAAATGACCCTGCCAAAAAAACTGCCGGTGAGGCGAGGAGGCTTGGAGTTTGATATACTGGCGCGGAAAATTTCGGTAACTTCGGTTACTTCACTGAAGGAGTGACGTCTATGGTTACAGAAAACCAACGAAACAGGATTTCAATGCGGCAAATCAGCGGCTCCGCGAGGAACAAGAAAATCAGGGTGGACTTGGGCCCCGAGTCGGATTTCACCGATCTGCCGAAGCTAATAACCGTCGGGACCGCCAATTACTTTCTGGTACACAGCGGCGAGGGATACCGGTTGCTCTCAACCATGTGCCCCCATCAGGGCGGCGAAGTGGAGGACGTGGACGACGAGGTCTTCGTCTGCGATGGCCACGGCTGGGAGTACAACAAGACCGACGGCCGTTGCGTCAACAACCCCGACTACCGGATGAAGGTGTTTCTGGTCACGTCCCAAGAGGGCCGCTTGGTGGCCCTGGCTCCCGACGAATAGGCGGGTCCTTCTCCCCGGAAGAGTCCGGGAACCCGCACGAGTCGCGCCCGTAAGAGTCACCCCCGAAAGATTCACCGGTAAGAAGAGGCCCCGCCTGTCCGGCGGGGCCTCTTCTTACCGGTCCACTGCGACCCGACTACCCAATCTGGTCGTAGCTGCGCATCAGCGTACCCGGAAGGGCTCCGGTGCACTCGTTCTCCTGGAAGGTAAGAGTGCCGTTTACCAGGATGTAACGCATGCCCGTGGGCATTTGAACGAGCCTCTTCTCCCCACCGGGGAAATCCGTGGCGAACTGGGGCTTGTCGTAGAGAAGTCCCAACTCGTCCATGTTGTAGACCATGATGTCGGCAAAGTCGCCAACCCTGAGGGTGCCCCGGTTCTTCATGTCGGAGAACCACGCCGGCATCGCGCTCATCTTTTGGTGGGCCTGCTCGATGGTCATCAGGTTTTCTTCCCGGATCCAGTGAGCCAGGAAGTATACCGGCCAAATGCTGCTGACCAAGAACCGGGTATGGGCGCCGCCGTCCGACACCGAGATATGGGTGTAGGGCTTGGCGATGGCTTCGCCTATCTGTTCGAAGGCGGTGTTCCCGGCCGGGTGGGCGAATTCGGTTTCCAGGTCCTCATCCAACGCCAGATCCAAGAGGACGTCCAGTCCGTCTTTGCCCTCGGCTTCGGCGATTTCGGCGATGCTGAGGCCTTCATACTTGAGGTTGCGCTCGTGGGCTACCTCGACGACCTGCACCTGCTTCCAGTCGGTCCGCGCGTGGGGGCGCTCCAACACGTCCCGCAACATGCTGACGCGGACGCCGTCTTCCGACAGCTTGGCGATGCGCTCTTCCTTGGTGCCGACCAGCGGCTGCACCCAGTTGGGCATGTAGTCGAACAGATTGTACTCCGAGAGCTTGAACTCTGAAATCAGCGGAAGTGCGAGTTCCTGGGCCACGACGGGAAGACCCTCGGCCCGCTTTTCTTCCACCCAGTCGTAGCCGTCGGCGTCGCTGCCGAGGGCCACATGCAAGGGACGGCCGCTCATCCGGACCATTTCCTCCAGCATGGCCCGCTGGCCGGCCTGGTCGTCGGAAATGCCGATGGTCCAGCCCAGATGCCCGACACCGAACTGGGACAACACCTGGGAGAGGGCCAGGAACTCTTCCTTGGAAGCGACGTGGCTGGGTAGCCAACTGCCGTCCTCGGGACGGTCCTCCAGGTTCTTGTCGGCAGACAGTCCGAACGCCCCCGCCGCCATCGAATCGTGGAGGATCTGCTTCATCTGGTTGAGCTCGGCCTCGGTCACCGAGGTCCGTTCTCGCGCCGGGATCATCCCCAGAACGTAGCCCCGCAGGGGAGAGAAGGGGACGAGACAGCCGACGTTGACGCCCAAGCCTTGGCGGTCTAGGCTGTCCATGTATTCGGGGAAGGTCTCCCAGTCCCAGCGCATGCCCTGGCGCATCGACTCCAAGGGGATGGCCTCAATGCGGTTCATCATCCGCATGTTCAGTTCGCGGTCTTCTGGGCGAGTGGGAGCGAAGCCGAAGCCGCATTGTCCAACCGTCAGCGAAGTCACGCCGAACTGGCCGGACATGGAGGCGTAGGGGTCCCAGTTGAGTTGGGCATCGTAATGGGTGTGAAGGTCGATCGCGCCTGGCGCGACGATGCAGCCGCTGGCGTCCAGCTCCTTGGCCCCGGCGCCGTTGATGCGGCCGCTGATCATTGCCACGCGACCGTTTTTGATGCCGAGATCGGCCCGGAACTTGGGGATGCCAGTGCCATCGACGATGGTGCCTCCCCGGATGACCACATCGAATTCAGCCATTCTGTTACCTCCCGAGAGATTTTTTTGTTAGCTGGCCAGAAGTTTAGTCCTATGGGCTTTCCAGTGTCAAACAATGCCGCCGCCCGAGCAAGTGATCGTCAACGAATACCAGACAGCCAGTCCGAGGTGGTGCCCAAGCCGAGGATGTTGGAGGACTCGTCGGCCGCCAAGCTCCGCTCTATGGGCTGCTTCCTCATCGGTCTGTATGACTACTACTTCAACCGGTTGCCCGTGCCAAGATACAACTCCTTTGTATGCCGGCATACGTACGGGCAGCCCGTCTACCTGAGTTATAATACGGTTGCCCAAGGGTATTAGGGAACCTCTGAACAAGTCCCTTCCCCCCGATGGGGGAAGGTTAGGATGGGGGCGCCGGCGCTCATTTGATAGCTAATACCGTTAAGCTCTCCCCCGAGATTTCGGCTTTCGCCTCAATGACCATAACTTGTTCAGAGGTTCCTTAGCCCCAATCGCTGAATGGCTTCCGTCGGCAACGCCATTTCTCCATCGTATCCGGTATCCAGAATGCACTCGAACGATTGGAAGCCGCCTTGTGGATCCTGAAACCCGACAACCACGGTGGCGTCAAGGTTGCTGTTGGTTTTCCCCCTATCATGCTCTGGAGCGGACTTTCATTCCGATCATTCGATAGGGAGTTGGACGACCGACCCTAACAACATGGATAGTTGCGTTCGGCAGCCGGTCGACCAAATGTTGGCACGCCGCCAAGTCCCTCTTGTCGATTTCGTATTCGCCGGTATCAACGTCGATGGCGATGAATTTGCCTTTGTGGGCCGAGTCTACCAAACCCTTGATGCGGTTGTCGTAGATTGCCTGCCCGCGAGTGCAAATCTCTTCGGGGGATTCAGTTCGGCCGTCCATGTTCATCTCCTTGCTCAGGGCCGATATTCAGTCAGGCACGATTCCACGGGGAGCGAGCCGAGATACCCAGAGACATGGGGTTAATGGAAACTCTGCGTTCTCGGCGGGTCTTCGCGCCTTCTGCGTGAACCTGCGCCCTGCTCAGTCCGGGGTTGACCCCAGAGCAGGAACGTTGGAGGACTCGTCGGCGGCCAGCCGGCGGTTGACGGCGCTGAGGTAGGCTTTGGCGCTGGCTACCACGATGTCGGTGTCGGCGCCGCGGCCAGTGTAAGTCTTGCCGTCCTGTTCGATGCGGATGGTGACCGTGCCCAGCGAGTCCCGGCCCTCGGTCGCCGCCTGCACATTGAAATCCACCAGCTTGTTGGTGATGCCGATGGCCCGGTCGACGGCGTTGCAGATGGCGTTCACCGGGCCGTTGCCGGTGGCGGCGTCGGTGACGGCGTTATTCTCGGAGTCGGTCAGCCGCACCGTGGCCGTGGCGATGCCGTGATCGCCGCCGCTGAACTGCACCTGCTCCAAGACGTAGCTGATCGGCTCACTGGCTTCCCGCGACTCCTCGTCCATCAGGATTTCCAAGTCACGGTCGGTGACCTCGCGCTTCTTGTCGGCCAGGTCTTTGAACGACTCGAACACGCGAGAAACCTCTTCACGGTTTAACTGATAGCCCAAGGCCTCCAAGCGGGCCTGCAAACCGGCGCGTCCGCTGAGCTTACCCAGCACCAGGCTGTTGCCCGGCACGCCCACCCGCTCCGGCTGCATCACCTCGTAGGTGGAGCGGTCTTTGATCACACCGTCTTGGTGGATGCCCGAGGCGTGGCGGAAGGCGTTCTCGCCCACCACCGCCTTGTTGGACTGCACCGACATTCCGGTGATTCGGCTGACCATCCGGCTGGACGGATAAATCTGGGTGGTGTCGATGCCGATGTCCATCCCAAAGTGGTCCTTCCGGGTGTCCAGGGCCATGATTATTTCTTCCAGGGAGGCGTTGCCGGCGCGCTCGCCGATGCCGTTGATGCAGCCCTCGACCTGCCGCGCGCCGACTTCGATGGCGGTGAGGCTGTTGGCCACGGCCAAGCCAAGGTCGTTGTGGCAGTGGACACTCAGGACCACGTTCTCGATGCCGGGGACGTTGGCCTTGATGTTATGCAGCAGCGTGCCGAACCCGGTCGCCGAGGGGATGGCGTACCCGACCGTGTCGGCGATGTTGATGGTGGTGGCGCCGGCCCGGATCACCTCGGAGAGCATCTGGTACAGGTACTCGGGGTTGGTGCGGGTGGCGTCCATGGGGGAGAACTCGACATCCGGGCAGTAGCCCTTGGCCCGCTCCACCATGGTCACGGCCATCTCCATAACCTCTTCGCGGTTCTTCCGGAGCTGGTGCATCTGATGAATCTCCGAAGAGGAGAGGAACACATGGATGCGGGGCCGTTCGGAATGCTCGACCGCCCGCCAAGCCCGGTCGACGTCGTTGGGGTGGGCCCGGGCCAGCGAGGCGATGATGGGCCCTTTGACCTCCTTGGCGATGTTGGACACCGCCTCGAAGTCGCCGGGCGAACTGGCGGCGAACCCGGCCTCGATTATGTCTACCTGCATTTTCTGAAGCTGCCGGGCGATCTCCATCTTCTCAGAGCCGGTCATGCCGATCCCGGCCGACTGTTCGCCGTCGCGGAGGGTGGTGTCCAGAAGTAATACTCGTTCGTTAGCCATCTCTTTTCCTTATTCCATTTCTGTGGATTTCTACAGTGTTGGATACTTGCGCCGCAAACTGCGGCGCTCAGAAAGGGGCTCCAGGGTCACGTAGTCCACCGCACCCAGCCCGGCCAGGACCAGCATGCTACGGTGAACTACACTCAACGTCTCCCGCTGCATAAATTTTTCGCTCCTAAAATCTGAAATTACTGTCGGAATTCGATTGATTTGATGAACGGGTTATAGTCCCAATAACTGCTTTTTCTTGGCCTCAAATTCTTCCTGCGTAAGGAATCCCCGTTCAAATAGGCTTGCCAACTTCTCTATTTCATCTGCTGGTGACCGCACAGATACCGGGGGTATCCAGGCAGACACCGAAGGCTTTTTCGGGCCGGCAGAGTTCCTATTGCCCGGCGAATTCTAAGCTCCCAACCTGTTGAGCATGGTAATCACGGCGGTGGCGCCCAACGCGATGATTGAAACCCACATCGTGATGACGATTCCCAGCACCCAGAGAAACTGTTTGTCCGCCCTTGATCGCTGGGCTTCCATTTCTCTATGATTCTGCGATTGAAAGACTTGCAACTGTGATTGGAGGGTCTGAAAGTTCTCTTGCTGCTGTGATTCTAAACGCTGAATGCGCTCTGCCAGGAGCCGAAAGTCTTCCCGATGCTCCGCTCTCAGAGCGCGGATGTCCTCGCGGAGTTCCCGAATATCCTCACGAATCTCCGAATTTTGCAGTCCGAGATGCTCGACCCGAATTTCCAAGCGGGCCAGCCTTTCGCCGTCCGGCGTATCTGTCGCGGTGGTTGTCACGACGTTCCTGCAACTACTTCGGGTCCATCCAGGGCATCATGGCCCGGAGCTCCTTGCCGATGCCTTCGATGGGAGCGTTCTGCGCGGACTCGCGCATGGGAAAACCGGGGGCGGCCCTCGTCGTTCTCGGCGATCCACTCGCGGGCGAAGGCGCCGTCCTGGATCTCTTTCAGCATCGCCCGACAACGACTCCCCGGTCATGGCGGGAGGCCCACGCCACGTTCTTGGTCTCGAAGAGCTGCACGCCTGCGGCAGTTCGACATCCTTTCCGGGCTCCAGCAGGTCATAGAGCATCTTTCGCTCACCCTCGTTGTCCTTGGGACCCCAAGCGGACTGCGAGCGCTGCCACTGCGCGTCGACGCGATTGATTTGCTCTCTATTCGCCATCTACGTTCGTGTCCTCCGGCTTCCGACGCTCAACTGGTTATGCACCGGCCGGGTTGGCCGCCCCCTTGGCCCGTCGGAGCACGCAGTCGAATAGCGGCCTGGCCCCAGCCCTTTACCTGGCCCTCGGCAATCTGTAGCCCGGCGTCGTCCTCGTAGAGAATCTCAACGACAGACTCGCCCTCTACACAGTGTTCAGCGGTGATTGCCCATCCGTTCTCATAAACCCAACCGGCGCGGTTACCGCCATTGTTGTTGGAAGCCACGCCAACGACGGACTGCCGAACCTGCCGGTATACGTCGTTCCAGCCTTCATTCCATACGTCGGACCACGGGATCGGATCGCGCGCCGTCTCTATTTTCACGATGGAACAATCGCTTAGAAAGAGGTTATAGGGGCCGCCTTCCTGATACCGAATATCCAATCTCCCGCTCACGGTGACGGTGTCGCCGACGTCCAGCATGGCGAGAGGTCTCGGCCTGCTGCGCTTTCGTCAGGGGTTCCAGCGAACATTGACCGTTGTAGTCGAGGTCAACTACTACCGAGTAGTGGAGAGTATTGCCGTCGATATCCGAGT
This sequence comes from Dehalococcoidia bacterium, assembly GCA_965222595.1. Classification (GTDB taxonomy): domain Bacteria; phylum Chloroflexota; class Dehalococcoidia; order Lucifugimonadales; family UBA3495; genus VXOI01. The sequence goes on from CBDCUJ010000015.1 coordinate 64,010, forward strand.
GCGATGACCTTACCGGCAGCTTCGAAAGCGTGACCTTGCTTAGGTATTCTTCCTGCGTCCCGTTGTTATATTCATCTTCCCAATGTTCATCAACCCAGTTCGGAGCGGGTATTGGCGTTGCCGTGGGTAGAGGCGTCGGGAAGGCAAACGGCGTCGGGTCGGGGCCGGCGGGCTGGCGCAGCCCGCCAAGGCCGTGGCAACCAGGACACCGATAATCACCGGGAACAGTCGCATTGGCGCTCTTTCGTAGGAAGATTTGGGATGGTCACTAGCGACAGCAGCCAGACCCGCCAACCAACGAGAGAGCATGGGAATGCTCCCATCCGAAAACCTGACCTGTGGTTACTGTCGCGTTGGGTAGCCGCCCAAGCGCGGAGTGACCGGGAAGAGGCGGCGGCTGCAACTCCTGCCAACGGGCATCAATCATACTTCGCTTGTTCTGCATAGCCATCGCGCTACCTACCAAGTGGGTTTTCGTCTATCCTCTGACGGCCACTGTTCACCGGCCACTGTTCACCGGCCACTGTTCACCGGCCACTGTTCACCGGCCACTGTTCACCGGCCACTGTTCACCGGCCACTGTTCACCGGCCACTGTTCACCGGCCACTGTTCACCGGCCACTGTTCACCGGCCACTGTTCACCGGCCACTGTTCACCGGCCACTGTTCACCGGCCACTGTTCACCGGCCACTGTTCACCGGCCACTGTTCACCGGCCACTGTTCACCGGCCACTGTTCACCGGCCATTGGCGGCTACTTCGGGTCCATCCAGGGCATCATGGCCCGGAGCTCTTTGCCGATGCCTTCGATGGGGGCGTTTTGCGCGGCCTCCCGCATCGGAACGAACCGCGGGCGGCCCTCGTCGTTCTCGGCTATCCACTCGCGAGCGAAGGTCCCGTCCTGGATCTCTTTCAGGACCTCCCGCATGTTCTCGCGGACGTGCTCGTCGATGATCCGGTTCCGGCGGCTCAAGGAGCCATACTCGGCCGTGTCGCTTACCGAGAAGTGCATGTAGTTGTGGCCGCCCTGGTACATCAGGTCCACAATCATCTTCAGTTCGTGCAGGCACTCGAAGTAGGCGATTTCTTGCGGGTAGCCAGCCTCCACCAGCGTTTCGAAGGCGGCGTTGACCAAGGCGGTGACCCCGCCGCAAAGAATCGACTGCTCTCCGAACAGGTCGCTCTCGGTCTCGTCCTTGATGGTGGTTTCCAGCACGCCGGCGCCAGTGCAGCCGATGCCCTTGGCGTAGGCCAGGCCGATGTCCTTGGCGTTTCCGGTGGCGTTCTGGTGGACGGCCAGCAGGCTGGGCACGCCGACGCCCTCGACGAACAGCTCGCGCATCCGGTGGCCGGGGGCCTTGGGCGCGACCATCATCACGTCCATGTTGTCCGGCAGCACGATCTCCCCGTAGTGGATGCTGAACCCGTGGGCCACCATGAAAGCGCTGCCCGGCTTGAGGTTGGGGGCGATTTGCTCCCGGTAAATCCGGCCTTGCAGGTGGTCCGGGATCACCATCATTATCACGTCGGCTTCGGCCGCTACTTCGGGCACTTCCGCGACGCGCAGGCCGGCCGCCTCCGCAGTGGCGATGCTGGAGCTGCCGGGGTAAAGCCCGACGACCACGTTCTGCCCGTTGTCCTTGAGGTTCAGGGCGTGGGCGTGGCCCTGGCTGCCGTAACCGATGATGCCGATAGTCTTTTCCGCGATGTTGGCCAGGTCGGCGTCCTGATCGTAGTAAACGTTAACCATGCTCTTTCTTCCTCTCCAAATATCCGGTCCAAATATCCGGGGCTAGATGTGCAGGGTCCCGGCCCCGTTCACGCTGCTTGGGGCGCCGTCGGTCTGTTGGGGCTGGGTCATGCCGGTCTCGTCGCCGCGCACCATCGCCACCAAGCCCGTGCGTAGCATTTCGATGATGCCGAAGGGCTCCATCAGGCCGTGCAGGGCGTTGATCTTGTCCACGCCGGCGGTTATCTCGATCACCATCGAGGCCGGGCCAACGTCGATGATGTCGGCCCGGAACAGGTTGGCGATCTGGATGACCTCGCCCCGCGTGGCGGCCGTCACCCCGACCTTGATCAGGGCCAGCTCCCGGGCGACCAACTTGTGGCCGGAGATGTCATACACCTGGACCACGTCGATCAGCTTGTCCAGTTGCCTGGTCACCTGGCTCACCGTGGCCTCGTCGGCGTTCACCACAAAGGTCATGCGCGACAGCCCCGGTGTTTCGCTGTGGCCCACGGCCAGGCTGGAGATGTTGAAGCCGCGGCGGCGGAACATGCTGGCCACCCGCGTCAAGACGCCGGGTTTGTCCTCCACCAAGGCGATAATAGTGTGCTGGTCCAACTCGCTTCGCTCCAATTGAGAATGATGAATTACAAGCTAGCAATGCCGATTCCTAATTCCCAATTCCTAATTCGTTCCTAGTACTCAGTCAACCGCGGAATCGGAAGGGTCTGGAAGCGAAGGGTCGGACCGATGGCCTTGGACCGTCCCTCCGCAAGTCGGTTTGGGTAATTGTTATTTGGCGGTTGACTGAGTACTAGCCTCCGCCCGACGGCGGCGGCGTCGGGGTGGCAGGCTGTTCTTCCATCATCTCTTGGACCGAGCCTCCGGCCGGGATCATCGGGTACACGTTTTCAGTGTCCTTCACCACGAAATCGATAATTACGGGGCCCGGTGTTTCCATCGCCTGCTCAATGGCGTCGGCCACTTCTTCCTGCTTGGTAACCCGGAGGCCGGTGATGCCGTAGGCGTCAGCCAGTTTGACGAAGTCGGGGTTCCCGGAGTATTCGGTGGCGAAGTAGTCCTTATCGTAGAACAGGTCCTGCCACTGGTGCACCATGCCCAGGTTCCCGTTGTTGAGAATGGCGAACTTGACGTCGATGTTGCTCTCCACCGCAGTAGCCAGGTCGCACATAGTCATCTGGAAGCCGCCGTCGCCGGCCACCGACCAGACCGCCATATCGGGGCGGCCCATCTTCGCGCCCAACGCCGCCGGGACCTCAAAGCCCATCGTGCCCAAACCGCCGGAGGTAATCAGCGTATTGGGGGAATTGAATTTGCAGTGTTGTGCCGCCCACATCTGATGCTGCCCAACACCCGTTACCACGATGCAGTCGCCCTTGGTCACCTCCGAAAGGCGGTTCAGCACGTATTGAGGCAGCAGGTCTTCCGACTCCCTGATGTAGAGCGAAGGGTGCTGCGACTTGAGGTAGTCCAAATGCCGGCGCCAGTCTATGTGTATGTTCGGTTGCACCAAGGGCAGCAATTGGTCCAGTACGCATTTCAGGTCGCCGACCACCGGCGCGGTCGCCTTTACGTTTTTGTCCACCTCCGAGGCGTCCACATCCACGTGGACCACCTTGGCATTGGGAGCGAAGTCCCGCAGCCGTCCGGTAATCCGGTCGTCGAAGCGCATACCCAAGGCAATCAGCAGGTCGGCCTGGTCAATGGCCAGATTGTTGTAAGCCATCCCGTGCATTCCCGGCATACCCAGGTTGAGCTCGTGGTCGGTGGGTATGGAACTTATGCCCAATAGGGTGGTGATTACGGGAATCTGGGCCTTTTCCGCCAGTTCGATCAGCCGGTCGTAGGCGTGAGAAATCAGGACGCCGTGACCAGCTAGGATGAGCGGCCGCTCGGCTTGGTTGATGAGCTCGGCGGCGAGAGCCACCTGCTCCTGGGGTGCGTCGCCCGGCGGGTTGTAACCGGGCAGGTTGGGCTGTTCCGGCCAAACGAACTCGGCCCGCAGGTCTTGAAGCACGTCCTTGGGAATGTCGATCAACACCGGGCCGGGGCGACCGGTGCGGGCGATGTGGAACGCCTCTTTGAAGGCGGGAGCGATGTCCTCCACCTCCATTACCAAGAAGTTGTGCTTGGTAATGGGCAGGGTTATGCCGGTTACGTCGGTCTCCTGGAAGGCGTCCCGGCCGATGGCCGGACGGGGCACCTGGCCGGTGATGGCGACGATGGGTATGGAGTCCATCTGCGCCGAGGCGATGCCCGTCACGAGGTTGGTCGCGCCGGGGCCGGAGGTGGCCACGCATACGCCCACCTTGCCGCTGGAGCGAGCGTAGCCGTCGGCCGCCATGGCGGCTGCCTGCTCGTGACGCACCAGGATATGGCGCAACTGCGGGTACTTCGGCAGCGCGCCGTACAGGGGAAGCACCGCGCCGCCGGGCAGCCCGAACAGGATGTCCACACCCTCTTTGACCAGACTTTCGCAAACCAGTTCAGCGCCGCTCAGTTTCATCGCTCAATCCCGTCCTGAAAATCCCATAAAAAAACCCCGCCCCCTTCTAAATGAAGGGACGGGACTGGGCTCCCGTGGTACCACCCTTCTGGCCGGAGCCCGGCCTGCCGGTAGCTCCGAAGCCACTCGAAAACGTTTAACGGTGTCAACCGCCGCGCCTTACTATATGGTTCAGGCGGGCCGCTCCCGGGCGAGTTTCCGGTCCTTCTGCCATCGGCTCGCACCAACCGCCGACTCTCTGAGACAGGGCTCCAGTATTACTCCCGTTCGTCGCGGAATTCGCAAATCGTAATGGCCGAATACTATCAGCAGGGCAGGGGGATGTCAATAATCAGTCAAGGCCGTAAGTGTTCAGACTTGATGAGTGTCCCTTCCCCCCCGGCGCACTGGGGGGAAGGTTAGGAAGGGGGGAGGTTGGTGTTGAAACTCCCCCACCCTAACCCTCCCCCGTCCGCAGAGGAGGGGACACTCATCTACTCTGAACAGTTACTCAAGGCCAACACCCTGCCATCATATCAACATATCGACGCGATGCAGTTCGCCGTCCACCGCATTGACCTGGTAGCCCAGTACCTCCAGGGCGGTAACTCCCAAGACCACAGGATCGTCCTCGTTTCCGAAGACCGCCCTCGCGCCTCCAGTTTCTCCATCATAGTGGAAATCAACCGTACCGGTTTCACGGGTAATTACTCCTCTGAAGCTCCGGAACCTCTGGCGACCACTGCGTCGTACCCCTAGCCGGTCCAGTAAGCTGGCTGGAACAACGCTGAGCGTAGCCCCGGTGTCCACGAGGACGCGGATTTCCTCTACGGCGTCCGGATGTGCCGGGTTAGATAGACCGACGTTGACGTGAATGAAACCCATAGTTACATGCTCCCAATACGGGGGATATTGTACGATATTCGGCGCTTCAGAGCAGGGAGCGCCTCAACACCCGTTGGCGAGAGAATCGTCTTTCAAAATGTAAGTGTTCAGACCTGATGAGTGTCCCTTCCCCCCGGCGCACTGGGTGGAAGGTTAGGAAGGGGGGAGGTTGGCGTTGGAACTCCCCCACCCTAACCCTCCCCCGTCCGCAGAGGAGGGGACACTCATCTACTCTGAACAGTTACCTCAAAATCTGTCCCGATTAAGACGCGATTGCCCTGAGAATATGCCGCGCCCATGCCTATATGGCGGGATTGGCCTATGCTAGGATGTATATCCTAGAATCGGATGTCTCGCCGAGTCCTATCTTCACACGCTTTAGAGCGAAATGGATTTGTCCCGTGGTTGAGCGCATTCTCGTGGCAGTTGCCTGGCCCTACGCCAATGGCCCGTTGCACTTGGGCCACGTGGCGGGCTGTTACCTGTCGGCCGACATATTCGCCCGGTACCACCGCCTCAAGGGTAACGAGGTCCTGATGGTATCCGGCAGCGACACCCACGGCACGCCCATCACCATTCGCGCCGACCAGGAAGGTGTCACGCCGAGGGAGGTGGTAGACCGTTACCATGCATTATTTCTGGAATCCTGGGAGAAACTGGGGATCTCCTTCGACCTTTTCACCCACACCGAGACCAAGAACCACGAGGCCGTAACCCACGACATATTCCGCGTGCTGCGGGAGCGGGGCTACATCTACACCGATGCCATGCTCCTTGCCTACTGTCCGCAGTGCGTCCGTTTCCTGCCGGACCGCTATGTGGAGGGCGCCTGCCCCCTGTGCGCCAACCCCCGGGCCCGCGGCGATCAGTGCGACGCTTGCGGACGCACTCTCGATCCCCGCGACCTGGTCGACCCGCGCTGCGCTTTGAGCGGCGACCCGCCCGAGTTCCGGGAGTCGGAGCACTTCTTCCTGAAACTGTCCGCGTTCCAAGAGCCGTTGCTGGAGTGGGTGAACCAGCAGACCCACTGGCGGGCCAACGTCCTGAACTTCACCCGGCGCTACCTGGAAGACGGCCTGAAAGACCGGGCCATCACCCGCGACTTGGAATGGGGCGTGTCCATTCCCATTGACGGGTACGACGACAAGCGCATTTACGTCTGGTTCGAGGCGGTTATCGGCTACCTGTCGGCGGCCGTCGAGTGGGCGCAGTTACAGGGCCGGCCGGAGTCTTGGGAAGATTTCTGGAAAGACCCGGACAGCCGGGCTTACTACTTCATCGGCAAGGACAATATTCCCTTCCACAGCATAATCTGGCCCGCCATGCTGATGGGTTACGGGAACGGTCTGAACCTGCCCTACGACGTTCCGGCCAACGAGTTCCTGAGCCTGGAAAACCAGAAGTTTTCCACCAGCCAGAACTGGGCGGTCTGGGTGCCCGATTACTTGGAGCGTTACGACCCAGACCCGCTCCGCTACCTGCTGTCGGTCAATATGCCGGAGTCGGCCGACTCCGACTTTTCTTGGGGTGAGTTCGTCCGCCGCAACAACGATGAGTTGGTGGCCACCTACGGCAACCTCGTCAACCGGGTCTTGACCTTCGCCTACCGGAACTTCGACGGCAAGGTCCCAACCCCTGGGCCGTTGGACGAGGTCGACGAAGGTTTGCTCCGCTCCGCCCGCGCGACGATGGACGAGGTCGACGCCAGTCTCCACAACTGCCGGTTCAAAGCGGCCATCACGCGGACCTTCGCGTTGGCCCAAGAAGCCAACCGCTATCTGGACACCAAGGCCCCGTGGCGGTCCATCAAGGAAAACCGGACCGAGGCCGCCACCAGCCTCTGGGTCGGCATCTGCGCGATCAACACTCTGAAAACGCTGCTCTACCCATTTATGCCCTTCAGCTCCCAAAAACTCCACGAATTCCTGGGGTACGACGACCGGGTGGAAGAAGGCCGCTGGGACTACGACTCGGTGATGGAAGGGGTGATCGGCGGTGGGAATCTACGCCGCCCCTCCCCCCTGTACACCAAGCTGGAGCCCGAGGTGGTGGAACAAGAGGTCAACCGTTTGGGCGCAAGCGCGGCTTAGGGGAAGAATGCTCCACGGGTTAGACGACCGCGCGGCCTCAATCTACGCCCCGGTACAATCCGAGCTTCAGCAGGTAGAGCAAAAGCTCCTGAGCTTGGCCGACACAGAAGCCGCCCACCTGCGTCCCTTGTTGGACTACGTGACAGACTCCGGGGGAAAGCGGGTCAGGCCGGCCATCACGCTTCTGGCCTCCCATTTCTACCCCCACGACCCGGAAAAACCGGTGCTGATGGCCAGCGCGGTGGAGTTGCTTCACCTAGCGACGCTGATCCACGACGACACCGTGGACGACTCGCCGTTGCGCCGGGGCCGGGCTACCGTGGGCAATGTTTGGGGACAGCACGTGGCCGTGCTATTCGGCGACTTTGTCTTCGCAACATCCGCCACTTTCGTATGCGACACGCATAACATTCGGGTGATACGGCGTTTTTCCGAGACCATCATGGAACTAGCCAGCGGCGAGCTGCTGGAATACTTCAACGCCTTCGATCCCGAAGGGGCCAGGGAGCTCTATAACGAACGAATTTACCGCAAGACGGCTTCGCTCTTTTGCACTGCCGGGGAGTCGGGCGCGGTGCTGGGCGGCGCCCCCGAGCCCCAGGTACAGGCGATGCGCGAGTACGGGTACAACATCGGAATGGCCTTTCAAATCGCCGACGACCTCTTGGACGTTCTAGGCGACGCCGCCGATTTAGGGAAACCGGTGGGCACCGACCTGATTCATGGGGTATTGACCCTCCCGACCATCATGCTCCTGGAACGCTACCCCGACGACAATCCGGTGGCCGCTCTGTTCCGTGACCCCAACCAGGACGGCAGGCTGCAGCAGGCCCTGGACATGATCAACAACTCGTCAATCGTCGGTGACTGCGAACAGGTGGTGCGCGACTACTGCGACAAGGCCTGCGCCACCCTGGAGGCGCTCCCCGAGGGCGAAGCCCGCCGCTCTCTCTCCGAACTGGCCGAATACGTCCGCGAACGCCGCCGGTAGAGGCCCCGTCGCCGTACACTGGCGGACGATAGCCGAGGCCGGACAGCTGCGCATCTTGACATCAGGCAAATGATGCGTCATGATGCCTACATGAGAACAACACTAACTTTGGACGACGACATAGCCGACTACCTGAGGGAACTGGCCCGGCTTCTCGATAAGCCGTTTAAGCAGGTGGTAAACGAAGTACTGCGCCGCGGGATGTCGCCCGGCATAATCGCGAGTCCGCCGCCCGAGTACCGTGTGGTCCCAAATCGAAGCGGATTCACTCCCGGCATAGACCCGCTGAAGTTGAACCAATTCAACGACCAACTCCAGGCTGAGGACTTCGCTGCACCGGACGCAAGGTGATAATTCCGGACCTCAATCTGCTGGTCTATGCCCATAACGACGAGACGCCCCATCACAGCACAGCCAGGCGCTGGTGGGAAAGTCTGGTCAACGGCACGGAGAGAATCGGCGTACCGTGGATCGTATCCACTGGCTTTGTAAGACTTATGACCCACCCCAGGGTGCTTGTTCGTCCGGCAACCCCCGTGGAAGCGGTTGACTATGTGGGGGAGTGGTTCCGGTTCCCCCAAGTTACGACGGTCAATCCCGGAGCGGAGCATCTGACCTTTTTCCGTCGGAATCTTGTCGCCGCCGGCGTCGGTGGGAACCTCGTGACCGACGCCCACATTGCCGCCCTCGCGATGGAGTATCAAGCGGAGGTGCACTCCAACGACACCGACTTCAGCCGCTTCCCTGGCCTCCGCTGGCGTAATCCTCTCTGATCGGGCACAGCCTGCACACTGTCATATACCCTGCTGGTTTTACCGGAATACGCCTCCCGGGTTTGCACCGCCGTAAGGTCCGGCAAGGGCCTCCGAGCCCCAAGTGAAGGTATGAGACGGGACTGCCACAACATGGGTTCGGCGTTCCCGGTGGGTAACGACTTGTTGGATTTTCAGGGCGACGGGCCCGACCCACGTAAACCCGGAGGGCCCACGATGGTTCTTATCCTGGCCACTATCATGCTCCTGCAACGCTACCCCGTCGACAACCCGGTCTCCGCCCTGTTCCGGGACCCCGATCAGGACGGCAGGCTGGAGCAGGCCCTAGACATGATCAACAACTCGCCAATCTTCGATGACTACGAACAAGTGGTGCGCACCTGTTGGGACAAGGCCTAAACGCCGTCCCCAAGGGGAAGCCCATCAGGGCTTGACCCACCTAGCCGTATACGTCCTCCGACGCCACCGGGATGCGGCCGAGGACAGACCGCCTCCCGGGGCCCCCCGGTACCCGGATTACGTTCGGAGGACTTTCTCGATTATTTGCCCCCTTGTGATCCTGTTAAATCGGTCATTGGTGGCTTGAAGAGCAGCCCGGCGATACGACGCTACATCGTCATCCGCGTCAGAATCTGGCTGACTCTCGACACTGTCGTAGAAAGCTTTCAGGTTCTCCCCAACTGTGGCATGGCTTAGTTGGAGACCTTCTTTTGCCAACACTCTATGGGCCTCAACCATGAGGGTAAAGATGTCTGCGTGTTTCCAAACCCTATATCTTGCTTCAAACTGGCAGTTGTCGATGAAGTCAAAGACTTTATGTGTTTCAGCCCTAACACTAGGAGCCATAGGGAACTCTTCGTTGTACGTCTCCAAAAACTTCTCAATTTCATTATCGCGGTTGAAATAAGTAGACATGGCTGTAGCAAGGTATCCAAGTACAAACTTAGTGTCTTCCATCCTCCTGACTTCATTGGCGCTGAATATTCGGTGGTCTTTGAAGAAATCGCCGTCAGCGATTTCCTCGGCCACCAATTTGAGCTCGCCGTCGAATCTAGAGTTGTTAAATTCCATCGCATTGAAGGAATAGCTAGTTGAGTTGATTGTTTGGAACACCTGCCGTATGTCCGCGTTACTTAATGATCCCAAGTCTCTTATAACCACATCGTATTCTAGGAAATTCCTCTTCTCGTCATCTGAAAGTTTGGAATATGGAACTAAGCCATCCTCTAATTTGATCTCACTCGAGTCATTGAAATATTGGTTTAAGGTCGTTATTCGTTGTTGCCCATCAACTAACAACTCTGTTCCCTCTCCCGAATCTAGATCCACCCCTCCCGCGGCTATATAGATTTCTGGAAAAGGGTATTCGTTTAGTACTGTTCGCAGGAAACTGCACTTTTCTTTGTTTTTCCAAACAAGTCGTCTTTGAAATGCTGGATTGGGCACCAGGGTTTCATTTTTTATGGCCGTCAGGAGTTGTCGAATCTTGCGGTTTGAAGCTGTCGTCTTCATAAAGTAGTTCCTGCAACTTGTCTGCATTGAAATACTGCAGACTGCTGATAGCTTTCTAGAAACTCCCACGATCGGTAAAGACCAGCATTGATCTTGTAGTATCCGAATTTCCTACTTGCGGTTAACTGTCGAAAGTACTCGAACCACTCCGAAGCGGTGTGCGAGGGAAGAAGGTCTGGGCGGATCCATCCGCGGAATAGATACTCTTTGAAACGGGCAGAACGCTCCCAGTAGCCACTGTATCTAAAAACCGTTACCCAATAAAGGTGGAATAACTCAGCGGACACAATTGCAAGGTCGAGATCGGATTGGTCACCGAAATGTCTGTATCGTTTCTGGGGGGCGATACTGAAGCCCAATTTTCCAGAACCGACAACAACGACTTGACTTGGATGGAGACTAAAACGGCGAGACACCTCGGATTTCAACTCAAAGTACAATCCGGCATCCAAGATATAGCTGTCGCCGAAGGTTATGTGTTTTTGAACCACAATGTCGTCAGTTAATACTTCAAGGTCTCTCCGAAACTGCTGGATCCGGCTGTCGATTATAGATATAGATGGAACCATATTACCGCATGACCCGATAGACTTACTTTATGATCGTTAGGTTAGATTATAGACGATATTGTGGGCCATCGGTCCTCAGGCGTACCGGCCCCTTCGGCTTGACTAGCCCTTGGTGGCTTGGCTACACTGCCTGCATTCCACCCGGAGCGGTTGCCTTTTTCTCTATGCCGTTCCGGCGTGATTTATGAGTGGCGACAGCTTGTGCGGCGTTAGCGGTATCCTTCACAAGAACCAGTCCTCCCAAGACGGCCTTGCGCCCGTGGGCGACGAGTTGGTGCGCATGTTGGAGCCCCTTACCCACCGTGGTAAGGACTCCAGCGGTATCACCGTCGTGGGCGAGCGCCTCGAGGGCGACTTGGTAGTCCGCATCTGGACCGACGACGCGGCCGGCGCTCCGGACGTCTTGGCCCGGGCCGAAGAGACGGTGCGGCGTTCCGGCGGCGTCGTGCAGTCCAAGCGGCAGACGGACCAGTTCCTTCGGCTGGTGATCAACTACGAAGGAGAGGTGCCCAGCCTGGCGCGGGACCTGCTTAACACTGCCGGTGTCGCCCTCCATAGCATCGGCCGTTCCTCGGAGGTCGTCAAAGACGTCGGGACGCCGGCGGCTATGGACCAGAAGCACGCCTTGGCTGGCGTGCGGGGCACCCATGGCATCGGCCACGTTCGTATGGCGACCGAGAGCATCGTTGACGTGAACCACGCCCATCCCTTCTGGGCCTACCCCTTCCCCGACGTGACGGTGGTCCACAACGGCCAGTTGACCAACTTCCATAAGCTCAAGCGAATGTTTCAGGACCAAGGACACCACTTCCAGACCGGCAACGACTCCGAGCTTATCGCCGTTTATCTGGCCGACAAGCTGGCCCGCGGCGAAGGACTGGAAGGCGCCCTTCGGGCATCCCTCCACGACTTGGACGGCACCTTCACCTACCTGGTCGCCACCCGCGAGGGCCTGGGCTACGCCAAGGACGAATGGTCGGCCAAGCCCTTGGTGACCATGGAGACGGACGACGTCATCGCCATTGCTTCCGAAGAAATAGCGCTCCGGGGGGTATTCTCGGAGGAGATAGAACGGGTGGAGCCGCAAAACAGCGAGGTCATGACCTGGTTACTGTAGACGCCTCCGCACTCACCACCCGCGAGATCAACCTCCGGCTCAAGGACCTTGCCGCCCGGGAGACCAGCATCACCCTGACGAACCCGGACGCGCGGCATAACCTCGCCGTCGCCATCTTCCAGGACTGCGATATCCGAATCGACGGCAGCGTCGGCTACTACGCCGCCAGCCTGCTCGACGGCCCGCGGATCGCCATCGCCGGGAACGCCGGCTGGGCGGTGGGCGACAACATGATGTCGGGCCGTATCTCGGTAGCCAAGGACGCCGGAGCGTCGGCGGGCTCCACCATGCGGGGCGGCGAACTCTTCATTGGCGGAAACGCCGGGGCCCGGGCCGGCATATCAATGAAAGGCGGCACGATGGTAGTCGGCGGGAATACGGGGTTTCTCACTGGCTTCATGATGCAGAAAGGCCGCATCATCATCTGCGGCGACGCCGGCGAAGCGTTGGGCGACTCCATGTACGAGGGCACAATCTACGTTGGCGGCAAGATCGGCTCCTTGGGCGCCGACGCCCAAGTCGAAGAGATCGGCGCAGACGAGTTGATCGACATCCTGGGAGTGCTGCGGGCCCACGGGATCGACGACAAACGTTCTTTCACCAAGGTGGTTTCAGCGAAGAAGCTGTACCACTACGATAACCTCGAGCGGCTGGAGAAGGCCGCGTTATAGGAATTGGGGATTATGAATATGGAATCAGGAGAGTTCCCGATTCCTTCGTAACTCCTAACTCGTAACTCCGCATTCGAGCGTAGCGATGGTAATGGACAGCAGCCAAATCTGGTCCCCGTGGGTCATGGAAGACGTCCATGCCAAGGCCGAGCTTGGCCGCTACCGTATCCGCGGCTTTTCCTCGTTTCAGAAAGTAACCCACTTCGACGACCTGACCTTCCTCTCCACCGGCCTGACCCGGTTCCCCTTGGAGGGTTACAAAGAACGCTGCAACACCCGGACGGTCATCGGCGGGCTGAACGCCGAAAACCCGTTGGTGCTGGAAACGCCGGTCTACATCAGCGGCATGAGCTACGGCGCCCTCTCGGCCAACGCCAAGACCGCCTTGGGCAAGGCGGCCACCTTGGTCGGGACGGCCAGTTGCACCGGCGACGGCGGGATGCTGCCGGCCGAAAGGGCCGCGTCGGAAAAGCTGATCTACCAGGTCCTGCCCAGCCGCTACGGGTTCAACCCTCATCACTTGACCGGGGCCCAAGCGATTGAAATCGTCGTGGGGCAGGGCGCCAAGCCCGGCACCGGCGGCATGCTGATGGGCGTCAAGGTGCAGGACGAGATCGCCGAGATGCGGGACCTGCCCTTGGGTATCGACCAGCGCAGCCCGGCCCGCCATCCCGACTGGCTGGGCCCGGACGACTTGGCCGTGAAGATCGAACAGCTACGGGAGGCCACCGACTGGCGGGTGCCGGTCCATGTGAAGCTGGGCGCTTGCCGTGTGGACGACGACGTCAAGCTGGCCGCCAAGGCCGGGGCCGACGCCATCGTCATCGACAGCATGATGGCGGGCACCGGCGCGTCGGCCGAAGTGCTCATCGAACACAGCGGTATACCCACCGTCCCGGCCATCGTCATGGCCCGGGAAGCCTTGCGCGAGTTGGGGCTCTACGGCAAGGTCAGCCTCATCGCCTCGGGCGGCATACGCCACGGGGCCGACGCCGCCAAGGCGTTGGCGTTGGGGGCCGACGCGGTGGCCATCGGGATTGGCGCCCTCATCGCCCTCAACTGCAACAAGGAGATCCCGGAGAGCGATTTCGTCCGAGAAATCGGCGTCCCGGCCGGGTACTGCCGTCACTGCCACACTGGCAAGTGCCCGGTGGGAATCACCACTCAGGACCCGTTGCTGACTGCGCGTCTCGACCCCGACGAAGGCGCGGAGCGAGTGGCCAACTTCATTAACTCGATGACCATGGAAATGGCCCTGCTCACGCGCTCATTGGGAAAGAGTGACGTTCACAGCCTGGAACCCGAGGACCTGGCGGCCCTCACCATCGAGGCGTCGGCCATGGCCCGGGTCCCGCTGGTGGGCACCAACAAGGTCTACTGACGTTAGGAGCGGCGGCATGACCACCAGAGAAGAAATCGCCGGGCGGATGAAGGACGACGACGTCGAGTTCCTGCTGGCCCAGTTCGTGGACTTGAACGGTTCTCCCAAGGTGAAGATGGTCCCGGTGGACCACTTCGAGGACGTGCTCGATGACGGGGCCGGATTCGCCGGGGCGGCCCTGCCCGGCATGGGCCAGGGGCCCCACTCGCATGACATGATGGCCCGCATCGACCTCGATTCCTACACCTACGTCCCTTGGGCCGAAGGGCTGGCCCGGTTTGCCAGCGACCTGTTTGTCGACGGCAGTCCCCACATGTATTGCCCCCGCCAGAACTTCAAGCGCGTGTTGAGGCAGGTGCGCCAGGAAGGCTATGCCTTCAACGTGGGAATTGAGCCCGAGCATTTTCTGGTCACCAAAAACGCCGACGGCTCGATTCAGGTCTGGGATCCCAACGACATCGACAGCCTCCGCAAGCCCTGTTACGACTTCAAGGGCATAGCCAACGTGATTGGTTACCTGCGCGACATGATGGACGCCATGCGCCGCGTCGGTTGGGACGCCTACCAGTCGGACCACGAGGACGCCAACGGGCAGTACGAAATCAACTTTCACTACTCCGACGCCCTCACCACCGCCGACCGCTACACTTTCTTCAAGATGATGACCAGCCAGTACGCCCAAAAACACGGGGCTATCGCGACCCACATGGCCAAGCCCTTCACCGACCGCACCGGCAGCGGCGGTCACATCCATTACCACTTGGCCGACGCCGAAACCGGTGACAACCTGTTCTTGGACGAAGAAGACCGCCGTGCGCTGGGCCTCTCCCAGATGGCCTACCATTTCATCGGCGGGGTTTTGGCCCACGCCCCGGCGCTGTGCGCCGTGATGTCGCCGACCGTAAATTGCTACAAGCGATTGCAGGTCGGCCCGGCGCTCATGGGCTCCACTTCCGGGTTCCTCTGGACCCCGGCATTCGTGTCTTACGGCGACAACAACCGCACCCAGATGATACGCACCGCCGGCCCCGGGCACTTGGAAGACCGCACCATGTCATCGGCCTGCAACCCGTACCTGTCCTTCGGCGCTTACCTGATGGCCGGGCTTGACGGCATCAAACGCAAACTCGACCCCGGCGAACCGCACTTGGGCAACCTGTACGATCTCGGTCTCGAAGAAATCCGCCGCCGCGGCGTCCGCATGCTGCCCCAATCCTTGGCCGAGGCCCTGACGGAGCTAAAGCACGACGACGTAGTAAAAGACTCCCTGGGCGTAATCTCCGACGAGTTCATCGAACAAAAAGAATCCGAGTGGCGCGAATACCACCGCCAAGTAACCCCTTGGGAAATCCAGCAGTATTTGACGCTGTTTTAGGTCTCTTCCTATCGACAGGTATGAGTTGAGGTCAGGAGAGGTTATGCATTTCCCGAGATTCAGCGAAATGGTTCGTGAAATGATGAATCCAACCCTCGACGCATTGCGTGAGTTGGGTGGAAGCGCCTCTATTAGAGAGTTAGACGAGGCAGTGATCAACCTTATGGCTCTATCGAACGATGTGGTCCAACTCCCTCATGGGCGGGGCAATCGCACTGAAGTCGAATGGCGACTCGCCTGGAGGCGCACATATCTGAAGGGAGCCGGGCTAATAGCGAATTCGTCCCGAGGCGTTTGGGCATTAACTCCCGCAGGATCCAACGCGTCCAAGGTGGACCCACAAACGGTAATGCGTAGTTACCCGCGGAAAGAAAGAGAGCCAACCGAGTTGGACGACGACGACATGATTGAATCACCGGAGGAAGGGATTGGTTGGCAAGAACATCTAATTGCGATCCTTCTTTCGATGGACTCGCACAGTTTCGAACGGCTCAGCCAGAGGGTCCTCCGGGAGTCTGGGTTCATCGAAGTTCAAGTTACCGGGCGTTCCGGCGATGGCGGAATCGACGGGCGTGGGATAATCCGTTTCGCTGGACTCATTGGTTTTCCGGTCTTGTTTCAATGCAAGCGCTACGCAGGTAGTGTAACGGCTTCTCAAATCCGTGATTTCCGAGGGGCAATGCAAGGTCGCGCGGATAGAGGACTATTCATTACTACCGGTGTCTTCACTCAAGAGGCTCAGAGGGAAGCAACCAGAGACGGCGCGCCACCGATAGACTTAATCAATGGCGAGATGTTGGTTGAGAAGTTGAAAGAACTGGAACTCGGCGTAACATCAAGGCAAATAGAGGTGGTGGAAGTAGACGCTGATTGGTTCGAGAGCATCTGAAGCGGTCCTAAGAACAAAGGCTCACCAGAATGAAAGCATACGAATTGCCCCTGAAGCTGACGGATGAGGGAACGTTGGACTTGCCGGCCGAGTTGGTTGCCATATTGCCTCGCGATGAGTTCCTCCGAGTGCTTATCTTGGTGCCCGAAGAGGCTGATTCATCAGAAGAGGAAGACTGGCGCCGGCTGACAACCGAGCAGTTCTTTGCCCAGTTCGCCGAGACTGACTCCGTGTACGACACACTCTAGCCGGTGGAGTCTTATGTCCCGGGCGAAATTTTACTGTTGGAATATCGGTATTCCGACGCATCAGGAAGTAGGCGGCGCCCAGGCTTGGTGCTTGTGGACACCCAAGACGACGACATCGTAGCCGCTCCAGTGACCACTCACTACCCCCGGGACCTGTTCGACGTTGAATTGGTTTATTGGGAGGCGGCAGGGCTAATCAGACGGTCGATAGTGAGACCTCACAAATTGTCGGCGATCGACAAACGATTGGTTGAACGGCGGTTGGGACGGCTACCAGAGGCTGATTGGAAACGTGTGCAGGATTCCTTGAAGCGTCTCGGAATTGGCGGCTAGGCTTTCGCAATGTCCTTCCTCCTGATATGCCCCAACTGCGGTGAGCGCAGCGTCCAAGAGTTCCGTTTCGGCGGCGAAGCGACTTCGCGGCCGTCGCCTGACGCTTCGGCGGAACGATGGGCCAAATATTTCTACTTCCGGCCCAACGCAGCCGGGGTGCAGCGGGAGTGGTGGAACCACCGTTACGGCTGCCGCCGGTGGTTCTTCGCCAACCGGGACACCACCACTAATGAAGTGCGGGAAACCTTCTGGCCGGGGGCAGGCTGACCACCATGTCCAAGTCCGTCCCCATTCGCTTGAATACCCAGCCTGGAGAGACCCTCGACCGCACTGTTTCGGTCGAGATCGAATTTGACGGCCATGAGGTCCGGGGCTTCAAGGGCGACACCGTAGCCTCGGCCTTGTCCGCCGCCGGCGCTATCAAATTCAGCCGCAGCTTCAAGTACCACCGTCCCCGGGGTCTGCTGTGCTGCGCCGGCAATTGCCCCAACTGCTTGATGAACGTGGACGGCGAGCCCAACGTCCGTACCTGTACCCGCCCGATCGAACCGGGAATGAAGGTCGCGCACCAGAACGCCTGGCCCTCCTTGGGGTTGGACCTGCTTTCGGTGCTCGACCGGTTCCATTGGCTGATGCCGGTAGGCTTCTACTACAAGGCCCTGCACCGCCCCAAGGCCCTCTGGCTGCTGGCGCGGAACATCATCCGCCGTGTCGGCGGCTTGGGCCGAATCGACATCGCGGCGCAACACGAGGAACGCTACCGCCATCGCAACGAGCACGTGGACGTGGCAGTCGTTGGCGGAGGTCCCGCCGGTATGGCGGCCGCCTTGGCCGCGGCCAAGGGCGGCGTTTCGGTGGCGATAATCGATGACCAGCCCGAACTGGGCGGCCACCTGCGCTTCACCGGGCAGTCCATGGACGCGGTCCCTGGCCACGTCCGGCAGAAGGGTTACGAACTGGCCCGAGAGATGGCCGCGGCCGTTCGCGGGTCTCCCGGCATCACGGTGATGAGCCGCGCCACCGCTTTCGGGTTCTACCAAGACAACCTGCTGGGCATACTGACCGGCGACAGCATAGTCCGGCTCCGGGCCAAGAAGGTGGTGCTGGCCACCGGAGCGGCTGAAACCCCGCTCCTGTTCGAGGACAACGACCGCCCCGGCGTTATGTTGACCTCGGCGGCCCAGAGGCTCATCAATCTCTACGGCATACGCCCCGGAGCCACAGCCGTCGTCGCCACGGAGAATGGCCGTGGTTACACGGCGGCCCTAGACCTGATGGACGCTGGCGTGACAATCGCGGCGGTCATCGACGGCGGACCCCCGAATGCCGATAACGAGGCCGCCCAGACCGTTCTCGACCGGGGCGTTCGTGTCCTGTATGGCCACCGGGTCGTGAAGGCGTTGGGCCGCGGACGCGTCAAGGCTGCGGTGGTCGCGCCAATCGCCGGCGGAGGGAAATCCAGCAGCCGCATCAGGTGCGACCTGATCTGTATGTCGGGAGCGATGCAACCTTCCGATGCCTTGCTGCACCAGGCTGGCGGCTCGTCTTGGTTCACCGGCGATCAAGCTCAGCCCCACGCTCTGCCCAAGAACGTGTTGGTGGCGGGCCACCTCGCGGGCGCAACGAACGTGGGCAACGCCATAGGCCAAGGAGAACTGGCCGGGACGACTTCCGTGTCCGAACTAAACGGCGTCGGGGCCAGCCTTCAGGAAGCGCCAGCGGCGCCGGCTGCCGCCGAAGAAACGGCAGAAGCCGCCGCGCCGGCCGGGGCGGCGACCGGCTCCGCAAGCCGGAGCTTCGTTTGCTTCTGCGAGGACGTGACCGCCCACGACATTGATCGGGCGATCGACGAAGGCTTCGAAGACATCCAGACTCTGAAGCGGTACACGACCGTCTCCATGGGCCCCTGCCAAGGCAAGATGTGCGGCAAGCGACTGACCGCCCTCTGCGCGGAACGCACCGGGCGCGCCCCCGGCGAGATCGGCGTCACCACCGACCGGCCTCCCCTGCAACCGGTGCCGCTGGCCGCGCTGGCCGGTCCGTCCCACATGCCGGTCAAGCGCACACCCATGGACCACCTGCACCGGGAACTGGGCGCGGAGATGGTCGACTCCGGCGGTTGGCGGCGGCCCCTGCACTACGGATCGCCCGACGAGGAATGCGTCGCGGTCCGGGAGAGGGTTGGAATCATCGACGTCAGCACCCTGGGCAAGCTGGACGTGGTAGGCTCGGACGCCGGGGCTCTGCTGGACCGCCTCTACACCCACAGGTTCTCCGACCTGCCGGTAGGCCGGATACGCTACGGTCTGATGTGTTCCGATAACGGGACGATAATGGACGACGGGACCGTCACCCGCACGGCCGAGGACTCCTATTTCGTCACAACCACCTCCGGCAACGCGGACGTTGTGGAGGAGTGGTTCAACTGGTGGCAGGCCGGTTCGGGATGGTGCGCCCACGTAACCAATATGACCTCGGGAACGGCGGCGATAAACGTCGCTGGCCCCCGGGCCCGGGAAACCCTCTCGAAAATCACCGGCGTCGACCTGTCGCCCCCCGCGTTCCGGTACATGCGGTCCGTCCGGGGCGAAGTAGCCGGCGTCCCCTGCCTGTTGCTTCGCATAGGCTTCGTGGGAGAAACGGGATGGGAGGTCCACTTCCCTTCGGAATACGGTGAATACGTGTGGTCCGCCCTGATGCAAGCGGGCCAAGAATTCGGCATCTCGCCCTTTGGCCTGGAAGCCCAGCGGATATTGCGCTTGGAAAAGGGGCACCTCATCGTTGGTCAAGATACCGACGCGGCGTCCAATCCCTTGGAGACCGGCTCAGATTGGGTGGTCCGGTTCGACAA
Source organism: Dehalococcoidia bacterium (assembly GCA_965222595.1). GTDB lineage: Bacteria > Chloroflexota > Dehalococcoidia > Lucifugimonadales > UBA3495 > VXOI01. Next base: position 83,930 of record CBDCUJ010000015.1, read on the forward strand.
GGACGATTTCATCGGACGGGGTGGCCTGTCTGTGGCCAGCCAGCGGGGCCCCAAACAGAAGCTGGTGGGATTCATCATGGAGGACGGGGCGGTGCCTCGCGACGGCGTTCCGGTCGTGAGCGGCGGCCGTCCCGTGGGCCGGGTCACCAGCGCCCGGCTCAGCCCCACCTTGGGGAAGGGGTTCGGACTGGCCTGGGTCCCCGTCGAGTTGGCCCGGGACGGAGCCCGCATCGAAGTGGTGGTCGACGACCGGCGGCTCCCCGCCCAGGTCACCCTCGAGCCGGTCTACGACCCGGAAGGCCTGCGGCTGCGGAGTTGATGCGCGGAGTTGATGCTATGAACGTCGCCGTCCCCGAACGCCACACCGCGATGTATCACGCCCAGTTGCCGCTGGGAGCCGTCATGGCGCTGGCCGACGGGTGGCAGCTTCCCTCCGGTTACGGCGACGTTTCGCAAGAGGCGGCGTGGCTGCGGGACACGGTCGGAGTCTCCGACATCAGCCCGCTCGGCAAGCTCCGGGTCGTGGGCGCCGACGCGTCTGAGTTGGTCGGGGCGCTGGTGCCAGGGGCGGCCGAACTGGCCGTCGGTTCGGTGGGCGAGGCGGACTCCGCGCTGGAACGCGGCGGCAAGCTGCTGGCCGCCAGGCTAACCGCCGACGAATTCCTGCTTCTCACCCCCACCGGTGTTGCCCCGGCGGCGATGGATGCGATGCTGGGCCATGACGCGTCCTGCGCCCATGTCGTCGACATCACCTCCGGTCTGTCCGCCGTCTCAATCATCGGCCCGGCCTCGCAGCGGCTGCTCAGCGCAATAACCGAGCTCGACGTCTCGCCCCGCGCCATGCCCGACCTCACCTGCGCCCAAGCCCGCTTCGCCGAGATACAAGGCATCCTGCTGCGCCGCGACGCCCAAGGCATCCCCATTTTCCAACTCTACACTGCCCGAGAATTCGGCGAATACCTGTGGGAAGCCATCGTCACCGCTGCGAAACACGAAGGCGGCGGCCCAGCAGGCACCGAAGCCTTACTTGAACTGAAGGCCGTTTAACGCAAAGGGCGCAGAGATTTCACGGAGAACGCTGAGGAACATGGGATGGATGAACGGGAGGAGCTCGATTCGATTACCAAGCAAGTAATTGGCTGGGCCATCGACGTGCATAGAGCGTTGGGACCTGGGTTACTGGAGTCTGTGTACGAAACTTGCTTAGCATCCGAACTCATTGACCGGGGGATCAGGGTAGAGCGACAAAAGGGCCTCCCCGTTACCTACAAAGAAATAACCCTGGAATCAGGCTACCGTTTAGACTTGCTGGTCAATGACAAAGTGATCGTGGAAATAAAGGCCGTAGAGTTGCTATCGCCCCTGCACAAGTCTCAACTGTTGACCTACTTGAAGCTTTCGGGCCTCAGAGTAGGTCTCCTGATAAACTTTAACGTACCCGAGTTAAGGAAGGGCGTTCAAAGAATCGTAAATAATTATTAGTTCTCCGCGTCCTCTGCGTTTTCTTTGTGCCCTCTGCGTGAAATATGTTTCAGTTGTTTAGGAAGGGACGGATGTGGGACAAGCGGCCCCTGCGGGACCGCTGCCACGTGGCGATTATCGGCGGGGGCGTTCACGGGCTGTCCACCGCCTACTACCTGACCAAGCTGGGTGTCCGCGACATCGCCGTTTTCGACAAAGGCTATCTGGGCGGCGGGGCCAGCGCCCGCACCACGGCCATCATCCGCTCCAACTACCTGACCACCGAGGGAATACCGTTCTTTAACGAAAGCGTCAAGCTCTACGAAGGGCTGGCCGCGGAGCTCAACTTCAACTTGCTGTTCAACCAGATGGGGCGCCTGGACTTGGGCCACACCGACGCCTCGGTCTACGGCCTGCGAATGCGGACCGAGTTCAACCGCATCCTCGGAGTCGACAGCCGGATGATCGGCCCCCAGGAGATCAAGGCATTGGTGCCGCCCATCGACCTCAGGGAAGGCAAACCGTTCCCCATCCTGGCGGCCCTCTACCACCCGCCCTGCGGAGTGATACGCCACGACGCCGTGGTCTGGGGATTCGCCCGGGGCGCCAACAAGGGCGGCGCGGACCTGCATCCCTTTACCGAGGTTACGGGAATCGACCGGACCAACGGCCGGGTGACCGGGGTCGAGACCAGCAAGGGCTTCGTTCAGGCCGACATCGTGCTGAGCGCCACCGCCGGCTGGAGCTCCACCATCGGGCGGATGGCCGGGGTCGACCTGCCCATCACCACCCACCCGTTGCAGGCGATGGTCACCGAACCCCTTAAGCCCTTCCTGGACAAGACCATTTCGTCGGCCAACCTCCACGCCTACGTCTACCAGACCGACCGGGGCGAGGTCGTGATCGGGGGCGGAGTCGACCCCTACCCGTCGTACAGCCAGCGGTCGTCGTTGATGCCCATGGAGGAGCTGGCCGCCCACACCCTGGAGATGTTCCCCTGCCTGTCCAATGTCAAGATTCTGCGCCAGTGGGCCGGGCTCTGCGACATGACACCCGACTACGCGCCGATCATGGGCAAGGTGGACGGTCTTGACGGATTCATTCTCTCCTGCGGGTGGGGAAGCTGGGGGTTCAAGGCCGCGCCGGCGGCCGGAAAGAACATCGCGAGCCTGATAGCCACCGGCCAGACCCCTGAGTTAATCCAACCGTTCGCCCTATCCCGCTTCCAGGAAGGAAAGCTCGTCAACGAGCGCGCCGCCGCCCCCGCCGCCGCGATACATTAGGCCCGTTTCATCGCAGAGGGCGCAGAGCGATTTTGGGACCCCTTGGAAACCAATCGTCGTGCAACTGTTCAGTGTCCCCTCCCCCGGGCAGGGGGAGGGTTAGGGAGGGGGGTCGTCCCTTCCGGACCTTCCCCGCCGGGGGGAAGGACACCGGCAATTCTGTTCAGTGTCCCCTCCCCCTGGCAGGGGGAGGGTTAGGGAGGGCGGAAGGACACCAGCAATTCTGTTCAGTGTGCCGTGCGTTGTCGCGATAAGATAACATAGCCGCCATGCGAGAGTTGCCCCTCGCGGGAACCCTTGGAGAGTCATGCCAGCAACCAGCACGAAACTCGCGGCGGCCGTCGAGGACTACTTCTCCGACCTGCGCCGCATACGCTCTTCGGGTGGGGCCACCGGCGAGCGGTCTTACTACCCGCCGTTGACCAACCTGCTGAATGCGGTGGGCGGCGCGCTCAAGCCCAAGGTGTTCTGCGTCAGTGAAATGGCCCAGCAGGGCGCGGGACACCCCGACATCGGCCTGTACGCCGCCAAACAGGTGCGGAAAGGACAGCCCAAGCAAGGACAGACGCCGGAGGGCGGCGTGGTGGAGGTCAAGCCAGCCAACGACGACGCTTGGCTCACCGCCGAGAGCGCCCAGGTCAGCCGCTACTGGGACCGCTACCGGCTGGTCCTCGCCACCAACACCCGCGACTTCGTGCTGCTCGGTGAGGACTCGGAAGGCAGACCCGCCAAGCTGGAGACCTTCCGGTTGGCTCAATCAGCCGCCGACTTCGAGACCAAGCTGCAACACCCCCAAGCCTTCGCCCGAAACGTCGGCGCGGCCTTGGGCGAGTACCTCAGCCGTGCCCTGTCCCACCGTGCCGCGCTGGCCGAGCCCCGCGACCTGGCCCGCCTGCTGGCCTCCTACGCCCGCGACGGCTTGGCGCGGGTGGAGGCGGCGGGCGATGCCCCGTCCCTGGGTGCGGTGCGCTCTGCGTTGGAAGAGGCCTTGGGTGTCCGCTTCGAGGGCGAGAAGGGCGCTGCCTTCTTCCGCTCGACGCTGGTGCAGACCCTCTTCTATGGCGTCTTCTCCGCCTGGGTGCTGTGGGCGCGACAGACTCCGCCGCCAAAGGACCGGTTCAACTGGCACGAGGCTGTCTGGCACCTGCGGGCCCCGGTGATACGGGCGCTGTTCCAGCAGCTCTCCGACCCCGGCAGGCTGCAGCCCCTGGGCCTGGTGGAGGTGTTGGACTGGACGGCGGCGGCCCTGGACCGGGTGGACCGGGAGGCGTTCTTCGCCAAGTTCAACGAGGGCGAGGCGGTGCCCTACTTCTACGAGCCTTTCCTCGAGGAATTCGACCCGGCCCTGCGCAAGCAGCTTGGCGTCTGGTATACCCCCGCAGAAGTCGTCCGCTACATGGTGGCCCGCGTCGACCGCGCCCTGAAGGACGACCTTGGCATCGCCGACGGGCTGGCGGCGGACAACGTATACGTCCTCGACCCCTGCTGCGGCACCGGGGCCTACTTGGCCGAAACATTGAAACGCATCGCCGCCAACCTGGAAGAACTGGGACTGGGCGCGTTGACCGGCGCAAGGGTAAAACAGGCCGCCACCCAGCGGGTGTTCGGCTTCGAGATAATGCCCGCCCCCTTCGTCGTAGCCCACCTGCAGGTCGGCCTGACCATGCAGGCATTGGACGCGCCGCTGTCGGACGACGGCAACGAGCGGGCCGGCGTCTTCCTGACCAACGCCCTCACCGGCTGGGAGCCACACGTCCAGAAGCCGCTGCCCTTCCCCGAACTGGAAGAGGAGCGCGACCGGGCCGAGCGGGTGAAGCAGGACACGCCGGTGCTGGTCATCCTGGGCAACCCGCCTTACAACGGGTTCGCCGGCATGGCCGTGGACGAGGAGCGGGAGCTGTCGCAAGCCTACCGCACCACCAAACGAGCCCGGCGTCCCGAGGGCCAAGGCTTGAACGACCTCTACGTCCGGTTCTTCCGCATGGCCGAGCGTCGGATCGCGGAAAAGACGGGCCGGGGCGTGGTCTGCTTCATCTCCAACTACTCCTGGCTGGACGGCCTCTCCTTCACCGGGATGCGGGAGCGCTACTTGGAAGCCTTCGACGCCATCCGCATCGACTGTCTCAACGGCGACAAGTACAAGACCGGCAAGACCACCCCGGACGGCTCACCCGATCCCAGCATTTTCTCCACGCCGGAAGACCCGGTGGGCATACAGGTAGGCACCGCGATTACCACACTGGTCCGCAAGGCCGACCACGCGCCCGCCCAAACAATTGGCTTCCGTCACCTGTGGGGCCAAGCCAAGCGCGAGGAATTGACGGAGACGGCAGAAACGGAACCGGCAGCCATATACGACGCCGTCGAGCCTTCGATGCCCTTGGGCCTGCCTTTCTCGGAAGCGCCGGTTAATCAAGGTTGGAGCGACTGGCCGTCTCTGCCAGATCTGTTCCCCACCTCATTCCCCGGAGTGAAAACCAGCCGCGATTCGTTCCTAGTCGATATTGACTTAGACAAACTCAAGACGCGGGTTCAGACATATTTCGATTCTGGAGATGTCCAACGGACTGGCCCGGCAGATGCGGGGTTCATTCGTTACGCATACCGTCCGTTTGATATTCGGCAGTTGTATTGGGAGGCGAATGGTGGGTTGCTTGACCGTCCGCGTCCAGACTACAAGCCACATGTGTTTTCCGAGAACTTGTGGTTGGTAGCCCAACAGAAACCGCGGCGGGAATGGTCACCCCCGCAGGTGATTTCCAACATCGGGTGCCTAGACCTCATGGACCGAGGGGCAACCTGCATTTCCGCATGGCTCCGGGACGACGGCCTGGGGCTGGATGGAGACGGCGCTCACCGCCGACCCAACCTGTCGGCCGCAGCCCAACGCTACGTGGACCGGCTGGAACTGAGCGTAGAGGACCTGTTCCACCACGTCCTAGCGGTGCTGCACGACCCGGCATACCGGGAGGCCAACGCCGGGGCGCTGCGGATGGAGTGGCCGCGCATCCCGCTTCCGGGCTGGCCCGACGGCGATACCGGAGGCGCGGCGGAAGAACTGGCGGCGTCTGCGGAACGGGGCCGGGAACTGGCTGCGCTGCTGGACCCGGAAACTCCCGTTCCCGGCGTAACCACCGGAACGCTGCGCCCGGAGATAGCATCCATCAGCGTCCCAACCACCGCCGACGGGCGCAACATGGCCGCCGACGACTTCTCCGTCACGGCGGGCTGGGGGCATTTCGGCACCGGCGACGCCGTCATGCCGGGCCACGGCCGCACCGAGGAACGCCCCTACACTGCCGCAGAACACGCCGCCCTTGGCCAAGCGGCAACCGCCCTCGGCGACACCACCTTCGACATCCACCTGAACGACAACGCCTATTGGCGCAATATCCCCGCCGCCGTCTGGAACTACAAGCTCGGCGGCTACCAGGTCCTCAAAAAGTGGCTCTCCTACCGGGAAAGCAGGGTCCTGGGCAGGCCACTGCTGCCGGAAGAGGTGCAGCATTTTACGGATACGGCGCGGCGGATTGGGGGGATATTGGAGGTGACGAAGGGATGAGGCCAACGTAAGTCGCGTATCCATATTAAGCCACGATATATTACCCGCAGACTGCGGCACTGTATGTGCCATGGGTGAATGGAAGGTGAGGAGTAAACAAAATGGTGGTCCCAACCGATAGGTGCTTAATCTGGGAGGAAGCGTACCCAGCGAACGTATCTACCGATCCCAGCAGTGGAGTCATGACCGTATATGACTCGCCTCGCGCAGATGGGTCCTACCGAGTTGGGTACCACATGGTATTAGATGACGTCCATAGACTTTCCTATCTCTCTCAAGAGCAGAAAGCATGGTTAACTACTTGGCTTATTGAACAACGACAGAAAGGGAATGACATCCCGATGGTCACGAAAGAAATTGTGGAGTACGTCATAGCAAAAGGGCCTCTCGCGGTCCACGAACGGGCCGATGGATTGCTTCGGTTCATCGCTCGCCAGTCAGAAACAGTTGCGCACCAGATTTCCGTTTTCGACGACGCACTCGGTGCTTACGCTTGGACTGAGTCGACCGTTTGGGATGAAGTTGACTATTACCTAGACTACCTAATGTCGATGGGTTGGATAACAGGACACAGAGTTGGCAGGGGAATTGTCGCTGGCACAATCACTATAGCCGGATACAACCGAATTGCTGATCTGCGAACGAACATGGATTCTTCCCAAGCATTCGTTGCCATGTGGTTTAATGACCGAACGGTCGGAGCTTATGATGATGGCATCAAAGCCGGCGTCCTTGATGCCGGCTTCAAACCTAATCGAATTGACCGAAAGGACCACATCAATAAAATTGAAGACGAAATCATAGCTGAAATACGCCGCTCTAGATTCCTGGTTGCCGACTTTACTCATGGCAAAGATGGGGCCAGGGGCGGCGTATACTACGAGGCCGGATTTGCGCATGGCCTCGGTTTGCCGGTTATCTTCACATGTCATGAGGACTCTATGAAGACCCTGCACTTCGACACCGCGCACTATAACCATATAGTTTGGGCTGAGCCGAAGGACTTACGCGAGAAACTGAAGAACCGCATTCACGCGGTGATCGGCCAAGGTCCAGAACAGGCCACAATTCCGAGCCCTTAGCGCCCTCTAACCACGGAGGAAGTGCAGCGCTTCACCGACACGGCGCGGCGGATTGGGTCGCTTGTGCTTGGTTAGTTCTCAGGTCCTGTCCGAAAGAATAATTTAGGGCGAGGTGTTCACATGAGTGACGAGCTATATTACGCCGACGCCGCCGAGCTGGCCGAGCGCATCCGGCTGCGTGACGTGTCGCCGGTCGAGGTGGCGCAAGCTCACCTCGACCGTATTGATGCCGTGAACCCGGCGTTGAACGCCCTGATCACATTTCCCGAAGGGGTGATGGACCGGGCCCGGGAGGCGGAGGCCGCGGTCCTGCGGGGCGACAATTGGGGCCCGTTGCACGGCGTGCCGTTCACGGTGAAAGACTGCGTGGACACCGCCGGCGTTCGCACTACCCGCGGTTCCCGGCTCTTTGAGGACCATGTCCCGTCCGCCGACGCCACCGTGGTGCATAGGCTGAAGGACGCCGGCGGAATCTTTATCGCCAAGTCCAACATGCCGGAGTTCGCCCTGTGGTGGGAGACAGACAACCTGGTCTACGGGCGCACCGAGAACCCGTGGATGGCCGGCCGCACCCCCGGCGGCTCCAGCGGCGGAGAGGCCTCGGCCATCGCCGCCGGCATGTCGCCCTTGGGCATCGGCAGCGATGTGGGCGGGTCCATCCGGGAGCCGGCCAACTACTGCGGCATTGTCGGCCTGAAGGCCACCCACGGCCGCATCCCCCTGACCGGCCACTGGCCCGAGGCCTTGCTGCGGTTCATGCACGTGGGGCCCTTGGCCCGCTCGGTGCGGGACGCCGCCTTGGGTTTCCACCTGATGGCCGGGCCCGACGGTCTCGACCATTATGCTATCCCGATCCCGGTGCCCGACGTTTCGGAGATAGCCTCGCCCGCCGGGCTGCGGGTGGCCTGGTGCCCCGAGGGGCCATTCGCCCCCGTTGACCGGGAAGTACAGAATACCGTGGCCGCTGCCGCGGCGGCGCTCGGGGAATTGGGCTGCACGGTCGAACCGGTGGGGCTGGAGGAATGGGAGGACTGGCCGGCGCAGCAGATTTCCGCCCGCATATTCTCCGCCGAGGGCAGCCGGTACCTGGGGCCTATAATCGAGGGACGCCAAGAACTGCTGGCCCTGTCCATGCAGCGCCGCCTGAGCATCCCTCTGCCAGCCTTCGACGAATACTTGGAAGCGATGGAACAGGTGGAGTTGCTCCGGGCCGGCTTGGCGGCCTTGTTCACCCGCTTCGACGTGCTGCTGTGCCCCTCCGGGCCGGTAGCCGCCCATCCCCACGACACGCGCCGCCACGAAATCGGTGAGGAGACAGCGCCGCCGCGCCACGCCCTCACCTGCACCGTCCCGTTCGATCTGACCGGTTCGCCAGCCCTTTCCGTTCCCTTCGGCAGCAGCCGGGAAGGCCTGCCCATCGGCGTGCAACTAGTGGGACGCCACTTCGAGGAGACCACGGTGCTGCGGGCCGGCGCGGCGTTGGAAGAATTGTATCGTCCCAACCGCCAACGGCCCCCCGTCGGCTGAGACCTGTCTCAAAGTTAATTCAACAACCCGGCAGTCCGTCGTCATACCGGAGTTTGGCGGCAGGCCAACTGTTGCTTTCGCACAGATATCGTCTTTCCGGCGAAAGCCGGAATCCACGTAACCCCCTCCCCATCCCAACCGTCTTTCCGGCAAAAGCCGGAACCCACGTAACCCCAACCCTCAGGGACAGCAGGTTTAACTCCGGCCTACGGGCAACTCCCGAGGTAGCAGAAGCCCATTCACGCCACAAACACATCCCGGCATAGAGTGTGCCCTTACGCCAACTCGCGGGCATACGACACCGGGGAGGCGACGTGGATTCCGGCTTTCACCGGAAAGACGGAGGCATGCTGGAACGACGGTAGGGACGCCGGAATGACGGGAGCGGATGCCGGAACGACGGGAGGCATGACGGCACCACTACAGGGCTGAATGACGTTGCCCACCTCTCCGGGAGGTGGGCAACTCGTTCTTCCTCGTTCATCCCTGCGGCAAACTCCGGGATGACTCATGTGTGTTTGGGCCGGGATACCGGGTGGGGGCCTAGGTTCAGCCCTTGAGGTTGGCGTCGAACCAAGCGATGGCTTTGCCCCAAGCGTCCTGCGCGGCTTCGGGCCGGTAGCTGCCCCGGACCTCGCAGTGAAAGCCGTGGCCGGCCCCGCCGTAGTTGTGGAACTCGTGGGCCTTGCCCAGCCTGGTCAGCTCGCCGTCGATTTTCGCAACGTCGTCGAGCGTCGGATTAGCGTCCTCTTCCCCGAACAGGCCCAAGATGGGGCAGGCGATATTCTCCGATTGGTCGTAGGGCGAAGCGCCGTCGCCCAAGGACCCCATGATGTTGCCGCCGTAGAATACGACCGACGCCGAAAGGTCGGATATGCTGGCCGCCGCCAGGTACGACACCCGCCCACCGAAGCAGAACCCGACGATGCCGATTTTGTCGTTCACGAACGGTTGCGCCTGGAGGTAGCTCACCGCGGCGCGAACGTCGGCCACTATCCCGGCGTCGGTGCATTGTTGCATCCAACCGATGGCGGTCGGCAATTCCTCGTGCAGGCCGGCGATCATCCGGCCTTGGCGATGGAACATGGCCGGCGCGAGCCCAACGTACCCTTGGGCGGGCAGCCGATCGGCAACGGACTGTATGTGGGAGTTCACCCCCCAGATTTCTTGGATTACGACGACTGCCGGGTGTGATCCGTCCTCCTCGGGCCGGGCCAGGTACCCCTCCATGCTGCTGCCGTCTACGTCGATGTCAATCCAGCTTGCTGGCATATGCTTTTCCTCCTGTTAGCCTAGATGACGAAATTTTAACACGGGGACGGCAACCGGTTGGGGCAATCGCCCTTCATGCTGCCTTTCTCCTCAGACACGCCCTTGCCAGAAACGCTCTTAATGGAAAGGGGGTTATTGTCCCTAATCCAGCACCGGCGGACGGCGGCCCCCCACCGCCGACACCTGCTCGTAGGCCGCGGCCACCTGGAACAGCAGGTCCTCCTCGAAACCCTTGGTAATGAACTGCACCCCGATGGGCAGGCCCGACTCGCTCAGGCCGCACGGCACGGAGATGGCGGGCAAGCCGGTGGAGTTGAATGGGGTGGTGCAGCGGGATATGAGTCCGGAGCCGGGGCCGCGCACCCGGTGGGTCGCTCCGGCGTGCTCGATGTAGGGGGTGTCGATGCGCGGGGCGAACACGGGGGCGGTGGGCGTCACCATGAAGTCCACGTCCTGCATGACCTGGGCGTATTCTTCCTGAATCAGCCGCTGCACTTTCATCGCCTTGGAATAGTGGTGGCCCATGACGAACTGCCCGCCAAGCGTGCGGTACAGCACGTCCGGCCCGTAGTCCTCCCGGTTCGAACGCAGCATGGCCTCGTGGGTAACGATGGCGTCGGACATGGCCGCGATCCGCAGGGCGCCGATGTACTTCATCATGGGCAGGTCGATCGGCACGGTCTCCGCGCCCAGCTCTTCAAGGGCGGCGATGGCCCGGCGCACCGACGACTCGACCTCCGGGTCGAGCTCCTTGAAGTAGTAGCCTTCCGGCACTCCCATCCGCAGGCCGCGCACCCCCCGGTCGAGCCGGGCGGAATAATCGGCCACCGGGACGGGCACCGTGCTGGGGTCAAGTGGGTCGTGCCCCGCCATCGCTTGAAGCATGATGGCGCTGTCTTCCACCGACCGGGTCATGGGCCCAATGTGATCGCCGTTGAAGCTGGTCACCAGCAGGCCCCGTTGCGAGACGCGTCCGAAGGTCTGTTTCAGGCCTACGACTCCGCAGAAAGTGCCGGGTAGACGCACCGAGCCGCCGAGGTCGGTGCCCAAGGAGGCAAAGGTGATTTCCGAGGCCACGTTGGCCCCGCCCCCGCCGCTGGAGCCGCCGGGTATGTGGTCCAGCCCCCAAGGGTTGTGCACCGGGCCGAAGTGGGGGTTATTGGAGGTTGCGCCGGCGGCGAATTCCTCCAGGTTTTCTTTGCCCAGGATGACGGCCCCGGCCTCGCGGCACCGCCGCACCACCTCGGCGTCCTCCTCCGGCACATGGTCCGACAGCACCTTGCTGCCCAAGGTTGTGCGAATGCCCGCCGTGGCCAGGTTGTCTTTGAGGCCGATGGGGATGCCTTGAAGCGGGCCCTTGTATTCGCCCCGCGAGATCGCTTCTTCCTCCTCGCGGGCTTGGGCCATCGCTTGATCGCTGAGCAGGGTGATGAAGGAATTGAGGGCCGGCTGGAGTGCGCCGGCCCGCTCCAAAGCGGCGGCAGTCACCTCCACCGGCGACACTTCCCCGGCCCGTATCTTGGGGGCAAGTTCGGCAATGGTCATCTGCAGCAGTTCACTGTCAGCCATCTTAGCTGCCTCCCTGTGATTGGCCGGGTGATTGCCCAGGCGAGTAACGCGAGCGGGCGTTGTCCTCGTCCCGCGCCGCCATACGGATTAACCGGCTCGACATTACGTCCGACAAGTCAAGGTCGTCCAGCCGGGCCAACTCCGCCAGGTAGGAGTCAACTTCCGGCCGGACCAGGTCCAGTTCATCGTCCGTAAGCTCAAATCCCTGGTAGTCGCGGATGATAGCTTTCAATGTATCGTCGGGAACAGCCATCGGCGCCTCCTTAGAATCGCCCGGAATCGCGCGGAATCGCGCGGAATCGCACGAAGGTGGCCGAAGTGTATGCCAGCCACCAATCGAAAGCAATCGGGCGGAATTTCCCGAATGAAGATCCCATCAATTAACTGTTCAGGCGTTTACTAGTGTCCCTTCCCCCCGGCGCACTGGGGGGAAGGGACACTAGTAAACGCCTGAACAGTTACCCACCAAATAGCTCTGTGTTCTCTGTGTTCTCTGTGGTTAAATAAAAGTATGCGAAACTTGGCAAATTTCCTGGTGCACCTGTTTGGCCGGGAGGGGGAATCCGGGCAGACCTACCTGTCGGTCTTCCACGACCGGTGTCTCTACTGTGAGGAGTACATCAGCGATTCCGCCTCGTATTTGACCTACCGGGTGTGTCCATTTTGTCGGTTCCATTACTCGGTCACAGCCCGCGAGCGCATTGAGCAAATGGCGGACCCTGGCACCTTCAAGGAGACTCACAAGTACCTGAGTTCGGTAGCGCCCCTGTCCTTTTCGCCCCGAGGCCGCTACCAAAAGCTGAAGTCCCAAGACCAAAATCGCACCGGCCTCACCGAGGCGGCGGTAACGGGCCGCTGCCGGATCGACGAGACGGAAGTCGTGTTGATCGTGCTGGACTTCGGGTTCATGGGCGGCACCATGGGCAGCGTGGTGGGCGAGAAGGTGGCGACCGCCCTCGAATCGGCGGCGCGCCACGGCCTTCCGGCAGTCGCGGTGGTCTCCGGCGGGGGGATGCGGGCCCAAGAGGGGGTCCTCTCACTGATGCAGATGGCCAAGACCGTGACCGCCGCCAACCGGTTGCGGGACGCGGAAGCGCCGTTTGTGGTGGTGTTGGCCAACCCGTCCACGGGCCAAGCCTACGCCAGCTTCGCCAACCTCGCCGACATTATCCTGGCGGAGCCCAAGTCGCTTATCGGATTATCGCCGCTTCGGACTCTGCAGGAATTCTCCAAGATGCCCCTGCCATTGGACGCCCACACGGCCGAGGCCCACGTCAGCCATGGGCTTCTGGACAACGTGGTGGACCGTGAGGCGCTACAGACGCGGGTGGCGCAACTCCTCAAAATCTTCTGGTCCCCGAAACAGGGCAAGACCAACGGCAAGGAGCTTTCCAAAATCGAAACGGACGAGTGCCCGTCGGTAGAACCCTGGGAGGCTCTGGCGGTGGCCCGCCACTCGGAGCGCCCTGCCGCCCTCACCTATTTCCGCTCCCTGCTGGACCCGTTTATCGAGTTGCGGGGCGACCGTCTGAATAGTGACGACCGCTCCATAATTTGCGGTGTCGGCTTTCTTTGCAGCCAGCCGGTGGCCGTGATCGGGCAGCAACGCCGCCCCTTGGTGGAGGGCGAGCGGTATCACGTCTACCCGGACGGGCTGCGGAAGGCCCAGCGGGTGATCCGTTTGGCCTCCAGGTTCAAACTGCCGCTGATCACTCTGATCGACACGCAAGGGGCCGACCCTGGCCTGGAGGCCGAGGAACAGGGCATCGGCAACGCCATTGCCCGCACGCTCTCCGAGATGCTGGACGTTCCAACGCCCATAGTGTCCGTGGTGATTGGCGAAGGCGGCAGCGAAGGGGCGCTGGCCTTGGGGTTGGCCGACCGCATCCTGATGCAACAGTACGCTATCTATTCGCCAATATCGTTGAACCATAGCTTGGGCCACGACTACCACGATTACATGCTGGACCGGGAGGCCGCTGAGGCGTTGATGCTCACCGCCCACGATTGCCTCGACCTCGGAGTGGCCGACGAGATAGTCGCCGAGCCGGAAGGAGGCTCCCACAACGATCCCAGGGGGGCGGGGGCGGCGCTGCAGACGGCGATCCTGAAACAAATCAACCAGCTCTCCAAGATGTCGACGGGTAAGCTGCTGAAAAAGCGCTACCAGAAGTTCCGCCGAATGGGAGAACGGAGCGACTACTCCCAAGAAGCCATGACCCGGGAAGTAGAGCTGCTGATGAGCATCAAGCCGGGGGATGCGCCGCTGGTCCGGACCCACCGCCAGAACCGGCGGCGGAGCCATCCGGAAAGAGAGGCGGCAGGACATCCTGAGGAACCAGCGGAAGTCCATGCCACGTCGGACGACTAGCAGCGAACTCGAGCAACGGTTGAGGAAAGCCGGCCGTTCTTCGTACTAAATGTCGGCGCGTGTCACGTAAAAAACCAGCAGGCGCTCCCTCTGAGGAGCGCCTGCTGTTGAGCGCCGTAGTGAGACCCTGCGGAGCTTCGGTAGCTAGTTCAGGTTGTACACCCTGGCGGCGTTCTCTCCCGTTATCTTGGCCTTTTCCTCCTCCGTACACTCCGTCAGTATTTCGTCAATGATCTGACGGCTTCTGGGGAAGGTAGACTCTGGGTGAGGATAGTCCCCGCCCCACATTAGGCTGTCCACACCTATGATGTCACGGAGCCTTATGCCCACCGCATCTTCTTGGAACCCCAAGAATACGTTGCGGTGGAAGTAGTCGCTAGGGAGCATGTCCTCCTTAAACCGGTACGGGGTAAACTCAACTTGCCTCTGGTTATAGGTGTAGTCGATCCGGTCCAGGAAATGAGGCACCCAGGACAGTTCCATCTCAACCGCCCCTATTTGTAGCTTCGGATGGCGCTCGAATACGCCGGTGAATATCATTTGTCCGATGGACTCCCGTACCCAGTGGTCTACGTTGCTCAAGAACCACGGGGGAACGGAGCGGAGATTCTGGAACTCCTGGCCTGGCCCCGGACGGTTTGTGGCGATGTGCAGACTGAGCGGCATCTGCAGGTCCTGGGCCGCGGCCCACAGAGGGTCGTAAATCGGCAGACTGTACGGTCGCTCCTCGGGGGGGTATACGGAGGTCATGGCACCTACAAAACCCAGCTTCGCGCACCGCTCCAGTTCCTTGATACCCTCCTCCACATCGTCTACGTTGACCATCGCGATCGCCTTGAGCACCTTGGGGTACGCGCTGCAGAACTCGGCCACCCAGTCGTTGTAAATTTTGAAGATGTGGGTCAGGAGATCGCCGTCCGGAATGCTGTAGAGGAGAAGACCGGTGCTCGGGTAGACTATACTCATATCGATCCCATCGATTTCCATGTCTTTGACATGCTCTTCAGGGATGTATCCCCCAAGCCGTGTGCGGTCGATCGTATCCCGTTCCATCGACACTTCTTCCGGCGCCTCAAACCTCAAGCCGGCCTGCGTCCCAAGTTCAACCCCAACCACCGCGTAGCCATCGCAGTACCACCAATCGGCGCCATGTTCCTCGCGGACGATCCGCGGCACTCGATCTTTGTACTTGCTATCAGCCCTGCTCGTCCACAGGTCTGCCGGCTCCACTACGTGGTTGTCCGAGGATATGACCCTGTAGTCAGCCATTTTTCAGCCCCCTGCTTGTTATTTGGTAACCCTGGCGCCAGCGTGTTTTTCCCTAGTATTACCTGTTTCACGTCGTCTTAGTCCAGCCCAATGACGCGGTCGGAGTATATGCCAGCCCGCGAACGACGGTCAACTATCATGTTCCGCGCCACCGGTACGATTTCATCGCTGCCGGAACCCCAATTAGCACGGCGAGTGAGCCAGGGCTTGACCGTGTTCGCCTCGTCGATTTCTGCTACAATCGCCGCGAAAAGCAGCCATCAATACACGGAGGCGATGCCATGATTGATCTCGTAATCAGGGGCGGGCAGGTCGTCACACCCTGGGGTGTAGGCGACTGGGACGTGGCCGTACAAGGAGACAAGATAATTGCGGTAGCGACTCCGGGCTCCTTAACGGATGAGGTCGGCCGCGTAATTGATGCCTCGGGGAAGATCGTGGTGCCGGGCGGCATTGAGCCCCACGCCCACGTTTCCATGCCCATCTGGACGTCTGTAACCCAGCACCCCCATGTAGCGCCGTCCACGCCGATGCGCCCGCCCGCGGAGACGGCGCCTCCCGAAGAGGCCACCCGCTCCGCCTTATTCGGTGGCACGACCACCATCCTGGATTTCGCTCACGTGGAGCCCTCGAGCGACGTCTTCAGTGCCATCGAGGAAAAGAACGCGCTCTGGCGGGGCAACTCCTACTGTGACTATTCTTACCACTGCATGTTGTTGGGAAACATTCCAACCAACGTTGTGGACCAGGTACCCGAGGCCATTCAACAGGGCTTCCCTTCATTCAAAGTATTCACCACCGACATCATGCCCGCCTCTCGCATACCTCCGGGCGTGGGCTGGCAAATGCGCATGGGCCACATAACGGCGGTTATGGAACAGGTGGCCGCCAACGGCGGCCTCTTGACCGTTCACTCAGAAGACGACGACATGGTCAAGTACAACTACGAGAAGCTGGACCGTGAGGAGCGGACCGAGTGGTTTAACATCCACGAAGTCCACACCAACATGGTGGAAGACGTATCCTTCCGGCGGATCCTGCGCATGGCCGAATGGACCGGCGCGGCGGTGTATTTCGTCCACGTGAGCGCCAGGGAAGGGGTGAACGCAATACGTGAAGCCAGAGGACGGGGCCAGGCCGTGTATGGCGAGACCCTCCACAACTACGCCTGCTTTAACGCTGAGGACTACAAAAAGCCTGATGGGATGAAGTATCACACCTACCCGTCCCTCAAATCCGAGGCTGACCGGCAGGCCCTGTGGGGCGGGCTGCTCAATGGAGACCTCAACACCATGGCCACCGACGAGTTCTGCTCGACGTACTCGGTCAAGACCGAGGGCAGGACTATCAACGACATTACGGGAGGCCATAACGGCACGGAGGCCCGGATGGGAATCACCTACAGCGTCGGTGTGGGCGACCTCGGCATGTCACTCCAACGTTTCGTGGACGTGACCTCGGCCAACGCCGCCAAGATCATGGGCCTCTACCCACGCAAAGGCGCCATCGCCCCAGGCAGCGACGCCGACCTGGCCCTCATCGATCCCAGCATCCGCCGGAACCTGGACCTGAGCGACCTCCACATCAGCGACTACAGCATCTGGGAGGGCTGGCCCATCAAAGGATGGCCAGTGACCACGGTAGCCCGGGGCAAAGTGGTGGTGGAAAACGGCCAGTTCTTTGGTACTCTGGGATCGGGCCAGCTCGTCCCGCGGAAGATCGACCAGGACGTCCTTCACCGGCCTGCTTGCTAACGCGGTTTCCCTTATGTCCGGAGAGGACCAGCCGCTCGCCTTTCGCGAACGGCCCTGAATATCCGGGTGTCGAAGGTTGATATGCCGCCCGTCGACGGACTTGCGGGCGCTGCTCCTTCGGCACCCTTTTATATCGATGCGGCGTCGCCCGTGTGCGTCCGCAACAACGCCGCTATCTACTGGCCTCCTGTCTCTTAGTTCCGCTCCGTCGCACCCACCACACCCCAAAAGTTGTAAGTGTTCAGACGTTTGCTAGTGTCCCCTCCCCTGCGCACGGGAGAGGGTTAGGGTGAGGGCTCCCTCGTTGGGAGCAGCTGCTGGATTCGGTGAGTTCCAACGCCAACCTCCCCCCTTCCTAACCTTCCCCTCCAGTGCGCCATGGGGAAGGTACACCCATCAACTCTGAACAGTTACCAAAAGTTGTCCGCCGCCTCAAGCCACAAGGACGCGGCCATCGACT
This sequence comes from Dehalococcoidia bacterium, assembly GCA_965222595.1. Classification (GTDB taxonomy): domain Bacteria; phylum Chloroflexota; class Dehalococcoidia; order Lucifugimonadales; family UBA3495; genus VXOI01. The sequence continues at coordinate 101,540 of CBDCUJ010000015.1, forward strand.
CCAGCGATGAGGTGATAGAGGTACTGGAGGCCCTGTAGGGGCGGGTCTGCGGTTGCAGAAACAGGTGTGCTGGTCCCGAACGCCTAAGAAACTATCTCAAAACTGGCGGCCCGCCCTACCCGTCTTTCCCGCGAAAGCGGGAATCCACGCGCTAGCCTGACGGTTGGCGGCCTCGCAGCAAATCTACCGGGTTGGCGGTTTAGCGATTGTTGACTAAATCTGCCTCTGTTTGGGGTCCAGCCGGTCGCGCAGCCAGTCGCCGAAGAGGTTCATGGATATGACTACCAGCATAATCGCCACTCCAGGGAATAGGGCGACCCACCAAGCCGATACGATAAGGTCTCTGCCATCGGACACCATTAACCCCCAAGCCGGCGTCGGCCTGGGGATGCCGGCGCCCAGGAAGCTGAGGGTAGACTCGAGGATAATCACGAATCCGACCTGGAGCGTAGCTATCACGACGAGGCTGTTGAATACATTGGGGAACACGTGGCGGAGCATGATGCGCACATTGGAAGCCCCTGAAACCCTGGCCCGGGCGATATAGTCCTGCACCACGACACTCATTGTCTCCGCTCTGGCCTGGCGGGCATAGGTCGCCCAAAGGAATAATATCAGTACTATGATGATGGTCTGAAAGCTGGCGCCCAGTACTACGACCAACACCAGGGCAATCAGAATTATCGGTATGGAGAAGGCAATATCCACCAGTCGCATAATCACCGCGTCCGCCCATCCCCTGAAGTAGCCGGCAGCGATGCCCATAACAGTTCCGGCGAAGCCGGAAACGAAAATCGCGATCCCCGCCACTACGACGGAAATCCTGGAGCCGTGGATTATTCGGCTTACAATGTCTCTTCCGAGCTTGTCCGTTCCCAGCAAATACTTGGCTTGTCCGCCGGGCTTGGTTATCACTTTGACCTGGTCGCCCAAGGCCAATGGTCTACCTGAGGCATCGGCCGTTATCAATTCGGCGCCGCCGAACTCAAGCTCCGACTCCGCATCGATTACCCTGATCTGGGTCGCCCCCCTGCCTGGGCTAACCCGCTCGACGACGGTCTTAACCGTAGTCACTTCCGTCACCCAAGCGGGCGGCAACAACCGCCGGTCCAGGTCTCCGTCCAGAGGGCCGTGAGGCGCGATCAATTCGGCAAAAACCGCTGGGATAATCAATACCAGCATTATGACTAAACCGGGTAGGATCGGGTAACGGTTGACTTCAGCCAACCCCCTCCGGATCCGGGGAGGCGAATACCAAGGCCGTTTCTCGATTACTGCTGCAGCCAACTCTCAACGCCTTTTAGGTCTGATGCGACACGGCCTGAACGGTGACCAATCACGCACGCGGCAGAGGTCTTGAAAACTCTCATTATCTATCCCGTCTGTGAGCGCCACCCGGATATATGGCACTGAACCAAAACGCCGTTGGGATTACGCTAACCCGAGTTTAGTCAATAACCGGAATTCTGACGCCAACCTAACAAACATTACGAATCCCTGTCAAGACGAATCTCTGTCAAGTAACTGTTCAGAGTTGAGGGGACGAATGCCCGCAGAGGACGGGGATACAGCCTTGCTCAAAGCTAAATTGCCCTGTCGGCGGTGCCGCTGGTCAAGCAGATCCCCCGAAGTCTGAACAGTTACTCTGTCAAGCATCGGTGCCGGGCCCCTGATAGCCGGTCGCCGGGGTTGCACCGGGTGTTTCGCATCCAAAGAGGGCGGGTTGCATACGACGATGATCCGGGGTGGCCAGACCCAATGCCTGCGGAGGTTGACAGCTACCAAGTGATTTGCTAGATTCATGCGGTCGTAAATGGTAGGTACTGGTTATTCTGCCGGATTCGGTTAAACGGGCGTCGAAAAACGTAGCACCTGGATAGGTCCGAGACGACAAGTACAACCGGCTACGATTGGCTTGGCTGCCCAAGCTTGCTTATGAGGATGAATCGAGATGTCGCGACTGCTACACGGACCGCGTCTATTTATCTCTGCCCTTATCGTGCTGATTATGGTGATCGCTGTAGCCTGCGGCGGCGACGAGGCAACCACCGCTCCGGCTCCGGCGGCTACAACGGCGGCACAGGTCCCGGCTGCCACGGCAGCCCCGACGACCGCGCCGGCAGAGGCGCCACGCGGCCAACCAAAGGTTGAAACGCTGGTTCTTGGGGTGGACCCTGGTGCCGGGGAGACCAACACCCCTTGGGCAGGAGTAGTTGACCATCACCAGCAGTTTGACCTCGTGATGGAGGTGCTGGTCGACATTGACCCATACACCGCTCTCTTCGTGCCGGAGCTGGCCAAGAGTTGGGAATTGAGCCCCGATGGCACGGAGTGGCGGTTCCAGCTTGAAGAAGGCGTGCAATGGCACAATAACTGGGGCGAGTTCACTGCGGACGACGTCTTCCATACCGTAGCCATGTGGCAGCGCGAGGACTCCCTGCTGGCCTTTTCCGGCGACTGGCGGGAGATCGACCTGGAACAGTCCACTATTCATAGCCCGTACGAGGTCACCCTCAAACTGAAGAACCCGAACCCCGACTACCTGTTCATCGTATCGCCCGGCGGCGGCGGCTTGGTGATGAGCAAGGCCCAATGGGACGCCGAGGGTGACGCGGGCTACGAGCAGGATATGATCGGCACGGGACCGTACCGCTATAACAGCCGGACCTATGGCGTCGACATTAACTACGAACTTCTGCCGGACCACTGGCGGCGGAACAACCCTCCTCCCGACTTCCGGAAGGTTCAAGTCCAATGGATCGCGGAACCGGCCACCCGGGCTGCGGGCCTCTTGGCCGGAGACATACACCTGACCGAGATCACCAAGGACCAGGCTCGGGCCGCAGTGGATAACGACGGGATGAAACTCCTCTCGAGCAACTTCCCGGGCAACGGCGCCTATGTCGTTTTCCAGGGCCTCTTTCCCGCGGAAGCAGGGAATTTCGACCCGCCTTGGGCGCACCCCGACTTGCCCTTTACCGACGTCAAGGTCAGGGAGGCCATGAACCGCGCCGTCGACAAGCACACCATCAATAGAAACCTTTTCGACGGCCGGGCAAATGTCGGCTTCACCAGCGGGTTCTGGAAGCAAATGTCGGGCTGGAGCGAGGACTGGGTGACCAACTTCGAGCGGGATTACGGGTACGATCCGGAGCGGGCCAAGGTACTTCTGGCCGAGGCCGGTTACCCCGACGGCTTCAAGATCAAGGGGTTCGCGATGAACTTCCCCGGATGGCCCGAGTATAACGATGTCATGGAGGCCATAGGGCTCGATTTCCAGAAGGTGGGCATCGAAATGACCCTGGAGACATTCCTGTTTCCCAACTACCTCGCCGCCGTTCAGGTAAAAGACCCTGATTCAAATGGCTTATGGATAATTCCGAATTCCCCCATCGACGTTCAGGCGCTTCTGACCATAGTAAGCTGGTCTCCCGGGTTCTTGCACTCCTTCGAGACCGAGGAGTTCGACAGGGTGTTGGGGCTGCTGAAAAAAGAGGGTGATGTGGACACGCGGCAGGAGCTGCTGGTGAATCTGGGCAACCAGTATTATAACGAATATGCCTACTTGAACCTCTTCCACACCTTTATCGAGTGGACGGCGAATCCCAATATTGTCGACAAGTGGCCCTTCCCCGGCAGCGATGGCGCCAACTATGGCCACTGGGACCTGATCACTGCCTGCTTCACAGAGGAGCCGTGTTTAGACTAGGCCGCCCCTCATAATCTTAGGGGGCGCCAATAAGAGGGACAAAGGGGGTGCGGCATGCCGCACCCCTTTTTACTATTGTCAGACTTTTTCTGCAGCTGTCCCTGAGCAGTCACCCGCTCGAAAGCTGAGGGGGGATAGGCGGAGGAAACTCGTTTGCGGAGCTATTGACAGGTACCCCGGTAATTTGCTAGCTTCAAGGCGAATTTTGGAGCCTTAGTTTATCCATTTGTCGAAAACCGGAGCAACAGAATAGATTCGAGACGACAAGTGTAACCTGGCTGCAAATGGCTTGGCTTCTCAAGTTCGCTTATGAGGGTTAGACGGAATGTTGCGACTGCTATACGGGCCTCGAGTATTGATCTCTGTACTCATCATGCTGGCCGCGATGGTCGCTGCAGCCTGTGGCGGCGAGGATGCGACTACGGCTCCGGCGGCCACGTCAGCCCCAGCGGCAACAACGGCCCCTCAGCCGGCAGCCACGTCAGTCCCGGCGCCTACTGTCGAGCCGGCGGCGCCGTCCGGCGGCCAACCAAAGGTCCAAACGCTGGTGCTGGGATTCGACCCCGCAGCCGGTGAGACCAACCTGCACTGGGCCGGAACCATTGACCACCACCAGCAGTTTGACCTCGTGAGCGAGGTGGTAGTCGACATTGACCCATTCACCGGGTCGAATTCGATATTCAACCCCGAGCTGGCCAAGAGTTGGGAGTTGAGCGAAGATGGAACGGAATGGCGGCTCCAGCTTGAAGAGGGGGTGCAATTCCACAATAACTGGGGCGAGTTCACCTCGGCCGACTTGCTCCACAGCGTAGCCATGATGCAGCGCGATGACTCACTCCTGGCCTTTTCCCCCGACTGGCGCGAGATTGACTTGGAGCAGACCCAGGCGGTGGGCCTCTACGAGGTTGTCCTAAAGCTCAAAAACGCGAACCCTGACTTTATGTTCTACCTCTCGCCTGGCGGCGGCGGCCTGATGATGAGCAAGGCCCAGTGGGACGCCGAAGGTGACGCGGGCTACGAGCAGGATATAATCGGCACCGGGCCGTACCGGTACACCGGCCGCACCTACGGCGTCGACACCCACTACGAACGCCTGCCGGACCACTGGCGCGTGAAAAACGATGCCGCCTTTGAGAAGGTCGAAATCCGTTGGATCCAGGAATTCGCCACCCGGAACGCCGGCCTTTTGGCGGGAGAAATACACATCACCGAGATCCCCCGGGATCTGGCCGCCAACGCTGTGGCCGACCATGGTATGAAAGTCATCGCGAGCCAACAAAACGCGTACTTGGTCTTTCTTGCTTACCAAGGCCAAGGTCCGGCGGAGCCAGGGGGCTTTGCTGCGGGTCACCAGTATCCCGACCATCCCTTTAACAACCTGAAGTTCAGAGAAGCGATGTCGAAAGCGATCGACCTCGACAAAATCAACAGAAATCTTTTCTACGGCAGTGCTAAACCTAACTTCACCGCCGCCTTTGCTACGACCCTGGCAGGCTGGGACCCCGCTTGGCAGACCAACTTCAAGACGGATTACGGGTACGATCCGGACCGGGCCCGGGAGCTTGTAATCGAGGCTGGGTACGAGGACGGCGCTGAGATCAAGGGAATCTCGATGAACTTCTTCGGATTCCCCGAGTACAACGACATGATGCAGGCTATCCAGCTTGATTTCCAGGCAGTGGGCATCGATATGCAGCTGGAGGAATGGCAGTTTAACAACTATATCGCCGCCGCGAGGGAGAACAAACCCGAGGCGACTGCCCTCTGGATAGTCCCGCATTCCGCCTTCTTGGCGCAGGCGGCGATAAACATCCACAACTACTCCCATGGCTTTCTGCGCTTCTACCCGAACGAACAGATAGACGTACTGTACGAGCAGCTGATACAGACGGTCCCTGCGGATGAGCGGGAGCGGATACAGCGGGAGATAGGCCAAATCATCTACGACAACTATGGCGTAGGATCGGTCTTCAACCTCTCTATCGAGTTTACGGTCAACCCTGAAATCGTCGACCAATGGCACTACCCCGGCGATGATGGCGCTAACTACGGTCACCTGGACCTGATAACTGCTTGCCTCACTGCGGAGCCTTGTTTAGAGTAGGCCGCCGCCCATAAATCAGCAGGCGCCAACAGGAGACATGAGTCATCCCGGAGTTTCTTGCAGGGATGATGAACAAGGAAGAACGACGTTGCCCACCTTTCGGGAGGTGGGCAACGTCATCCGGCCCTGTATGGATGCCAGCATCCCCTCCGTAGTTCCGGCATCCCTCTTATTCCACCATCCCCTTCGTCATCATTCCGTCATCCCTCCCTCATTCCACCGTCCCCACCGTCTATCCGGCGAAAGCTGGAATCCACGTAACCCCAAACCCTCAGTGACAGCAGGTTGCCTCCAGCCCACGGGTGACTCCTCAGGTTGCTGACACCCATTCCCCACATACCGGGGTATCGGCGTGGTCTTGAACTGTGATTCGTTTGATTTGGGTGATTTTTGGGGCTGGTTTGGTTGCCGCCCGGGCTTGGGAGGAGGATGGCGGCGGGGGCGCGTGGTTTCCGGCTTTCGCCGGAAAGACGCAAGAGGCGCTGCCGGACGATGGAGAGGTTGCTGCTGGGGTGAAGGTTGAGGGCTGGGGTGGCTTGGGACGCCCTTCCCGAACCCCCGTGTCCCTTCCCACCCGCTGGGGGGAAGGTTAGGAAGGGGGCTCCCCGTGGAGGTAAACGGCGTCGGTCAGAGAGGGGATGATGAGAGGAGGCCGCGGCTCCCCTATTTCCGGCTTTCGCCGGAAAGACGCAAGAGGCGCTGCCGGATGATGGAGAGGTTGCTGCTGGGGTGAAGGTTGAGGGCTGGGGTGGCTTGGGACGCCCTTCCCGAACCCCCGTGTCCCTTCCCCCCGCTGGGGGGGAAGGTTAGGAAGGGGGCTCCCCGTGGAGATAAACGGCGTCGGTCAGAGAGGGGATAATGAGAGGAGGCCGCGGCTCCCCTATTTCCGGCTTTCGCCGGAAAGACGACATCTCCGCGGGCAAGGATTCAGGGTGTCGGCCAGTGGTAAGGATTTCCTCTCATCCTGGTCTTACCCGTATCCGCAGGAAAGAAACTTGTGAGACAGGCACGTCGCGGGGGAGGAGGACGAAGGAACCGGGGCGATACCGTCGGACCCTCGGCGAAAGCGCCCGCCCTCGGGGAAATGTTCCTTCCCTTTGGCTCAAGCCGGCGGAACGAAAGCGCCGCCGGCAAGGTTCGGCCCTATGCGGTTTTCGGGTTACTGGTACCGGATACGGGGGTCCAGGTAAGCGTACAGTACGTCCACGAACAGATTGACCGCAATGAATATGATGCTGAATACAAGCACCACCGCTTGAATCAATGGGTAGTCCCTGGCGGTTACCGCATCAAAGGCGAGGAATCCCAGCCCAGGCCAGGCGAAGACCGTTTCAGTGGCCACCGCGCCCAGCAGTACCGACCCCATAATAAGGCCGAACAAGGTGAGCGGAGCGATGGCCGCGTTGCGAAGAACGTGTTTCCAAATAACCTTCCACTCGGCCAGCCCCTTGATGCGGGCCAGCTTGACGTACTCGCTATCAAGCACGTCGAGCATTGCCGACCGGGTAATGCGCATTATGGCCGCCGCATAAAACATGCCCTCGGTGATGGCAGGGAGGATGTAGGAGCTAAACCCTCCTTTACCTGAGGTCTGCACCAACTCCAACCTGACCGCGAAAATCATTATCAACACCAAGCCTACCCAGAACTGAGGCGCAGCTTGGCCGATGAGCGCGATAAGTTTGCCAAGGTAATCGAGGGGAGTATCCCGCTTCACCGCCGACAAAACCCCCAGCGGCAAGGCGACCATCGTGGCCACCACCAAGGAAAGTCCCGCCAACTGCACGGTGTTCCACAACCTGTCATTGATCAGGTCCATAACCGGCAGCCGCCACTTGAAGGAAGTCCCAAAGTCTCCCTGGAATGCATTGCCAATGAACTTGAGGTATTGCTCAGGCAGCGGCCTATCCAGCCCCCAGTACTTTGCTACCGCAGCCCTTTGCTCGGGGCCGGATTCGAAAGACAGCAACGTATCCAGAGGGTCGCCTGAAATACGGGCCAGGCTGAAGACAATGATGCTGACCGCGAACAAAGCGACTAAGGCCTGAACAAACCGGATCACAATGAATCTTTGCATTGCTGCCTCATTTGCGACTATGAAGCTATCCCGAAACCATCAGCCCCTCGGTGCAACCGGGATAATCACGCCAGGCGTACCTGCCGGACCGTCTTCGCCAGGTGGAATCGGCCGTCGCAGGCTGGGGGTGAGTTACGCGGCTTCCCTGCCGAACTCTTTGAGGCTCTTTTTCAAGGCCACGGCCACCCCGGTGTATTCAGCCTCAACCTCTTCGTCCAGTAGCGCCGTGGGCCGGGAATTGTCCCGGTAGGATGGCCGCAGAGCAAAGCTGCCCAGAAAGGGCGCCTCCACCTCTTTCGCCAAGGCGCTGGCGCCGCCCTCCCCGAATATGTCGCCGGTGTAATTCTCGACCACTCCCAGAACGTTCAGGTTCAACTTGCGGATCATGTTGATACAGCGTTTGGCGTCCAGGTTGGCCAAGTCCTGCGGGGTGCTCACCACCACGAATCCATCCATGGGCAGGCTTTGCATGACCGTGAGGGGTGAGTCGGAGGTGCCGGGGGGCATGTCTACTACCAGGTAGTCCAGGTCGTCCCACTGGGTCGTTTGCAAGAACTGGTTGATGGCGTTGTGAATCATTGGGCCGCGCCAGATGATGGCCTCCTCCTGATTCTCTTGGAAGAAGGCCATGGAGACGACTTTGACGCCCCATTTCTCGGCGGGGATGATCTGACCGTCAACGTAGTCGGGTTTCTCCGAAACCGCCAACACCTTGGTGACGTTGGGACAGTCAATGTCCACGTCCAAGAGGCCAACCCGGGCGCCTGCCTGGGCCAGGGTCACCGCCAAGTTGACCGCTACGGTGGTCTTACCGACGCCTCCCTTGCCGCTGTAGACGCCGATCTTGGTCTTGATTTTTTCCAGTCGTTCGGTAATCTGGCGTTTCTGTTGCCAGTTACGCTTTATCTGCTCTAGGCGCGCGTTCTCCTGAGGCGTGGCCATTTGACTCTCCCGCCGGCTGAGGGTTGGGGGTGCTTCCCGGGGACGCCGCACCGCTCCGGGCTTCCCGGAGCGGTGCGGCTGTCAGGACGGATCGCTGGCTAGAGGCCCAGTTGAGCGCGGGCTTCTTCGCTAATCAGGTCGGGGGACCAAGGAGGATCGAAGACCATTTCGATCTGCACCTCCTCCACGCCGTCCAATTCCTGGATGGCCCACTCGGCTTGCTGGCCAATGTAGGGCCCCATACCACAGCCCGGGAAGGTCAGTGTCATTTGCACGTAGACGTCAGAGTCGCTGACTTGAACATCGTATACCAGACCCAGATCGACAACATTCACCGGTATCTCCGGGTCATATACGGTCTTGAGCGCGCCAAGGACCTCGTCTTTGGTGACGGCGGTATCCGACATGGTTATCTCCTTCAGGTTCGCCTGCGAATTGATTATATATGAAAGTGGGCCGGGCCGTTCAACAATTCGGGCGCTCGCAGCCGGTTAATCGCGCCGGACCGGGTACCAGCCTCAGCCTTCAAATATCAATCATATTGACTTTTGGGGCGGTCAAGGTTACGTTCTGCACGTCCCCCTTAAAACAAAGGAGGGCCCTTATGATACCGTCGCGATTCGAGTACCACGCCCCTTCAACCCTCGACGAAGCGATTTCCCTGCTCGACCACTACGGGCCCGAGGCCAGCGTCTTGGCCGGAGGCCAAAGCCTCATCCCCATGATGAAGTTTCAGTTGGCCCTGCCTGCCCACGTGGTGGATATCAACCGGATAGCCGGTTTGGACAGCATCCACGAGGAAAACGGCGTGCTTCACATCGGGAGCCTCACCCGGGAATCGGACTTGGACGCATCGGAAATGGTGCGCTCCCGGTACCCGATCCTCCATGACACCACCGCCGTAATCGCCGATCCCTTGGTACGCAACATGGCGACGGTGGGCGGCAACCTCGCCCACGGCGACCCGGCCAACGACCACCCGGCCACCATGATGGCCTTGGGGGCGGAAGTGGTGGCCAGGGGCCCCGGCGGAGAGCGGGTAATCCCGGTGATCGACTTTTTCCAGGGGCCGCTCACCACGGCCCTGACTCAAGGGGAAATCCTTACCGAGGTACGGGTTCCCACGCCCGCCGCCGGGAGCGGCAGCGCCTACCTCAAGCTGGAAAGGAAGGTCGGCGATTACGCCACCGCCGGAGTGGCCGTCGTGATCAACCTGAATGGAGGCGTCTGCCAGCGGGCGGGCATCGGCCTGACCAACGCCGGCCCGACGCCGGTGAAAGCCAGCGCCGCCGAAGACTTCCTGGCCGGCCGGCCGTTGGACGACGAGACCATTCGGGAGGCGGCCCGTTTGGCGGCCCAAGAAGCCCAACCTACCGCCGATCTCCGGGGCTCCGCAGAGTACAAACGGGACATGGTAAGGGTCTTGACGGGACGGGCTATTCGTCTGGCCTTGACGCGGGCCGGCTGACCGCCCTCCACACTTCCCACACCCATCGGTCCCAGAAAGCCTGGCGCCGGGGCATTCGCTCGGAAAACGACCCTCAGACATATCTGAAGCCCGGTCCGACACACTGCGGGCCCCCGGGACAACGCCATAGCCGGATAGGTTATAATTTCAATCATGACTTCCGTTACCGACATATCCGATTTCGCCCGGATCATTCGGGAACAACCCGAATGGGCCGACACCATCAGAAGCCTGCTCCTCGGACAGGAATTGCTTGAGCTGCCGGAACGCTTCGCCGAGTCCGTCCTATTGACAACCGAAAACTTCAAACTGGTCAACCGGCGCATAGATGATCTGGAAACCAGGATGACCCAGGAATTTCAACTGGTCAACCGGCGCATAGATGATCTGGAAACCAGAATGACCCAGGAATTTCAACTGGTCAACCGGCGCATAGATGATCTGGAAACCAGAATGACCCAGGAATTTCAACTGGTCAACCGGCGCATAGATGATCTGGAAACCAGAATGACCCAGGAATTTCAACTGGTCAACCGGCGCATCGACGGTCTGGAAATCAGGATCGACCGGCTCGAAGGCCGGTTTGGCAACTTCGAAGGCAGCGATTACGAGCGCAGAGTAAGGACCAAGATCCTGTTCCGGGCCCGAAACCATATGGGCCTGGAGCGCCCCTACCTGGCGCTCACCCAAGACGGCCTTGTGGCTCCGCAACTGGACAGAGTAATCGCACAAGCCATCGATACCGGCTCCATTGACTTGGAGCAAAGCCAGGACCTGCACGACGCAGACCTTATCATCATGGGCCAAAACAACCGTCACGCGGCGGTTGAAATTTCAATGACCGCCGACGGTGAAGACGTCACCCGAGCAAAACGCCGGGCGGCAGTCCTGAGCGCTGCAACCGGCGACGCGGTTACCGCTGCCATCATAACGGCTAATCTGCCCGACACAGAACGAGACGAAGCTGCCGCCAACGGAGTAATCCCGTTCATCATCCCGTACCCCTAAACCACCCTCCCGATATGAGGGCCATATCATAGGAGGATAGGATGACCACCGAAAGCCAGCCAACCCAGGTCCAAGTCAAACTGACCTTGAATGGAGCAGAGCGGGAGGCGGTAGTTGAACCCCGGCTCTTGCTGGTCCATTTCATCCGGGAGACCATCGGCCTTACCGGGACCCACATCGGTTGCGACACCAGCCATTGCGGCGCGTGCACCGTCCTTTTGGACGGCCGGCCCGTGAAGTCTTGCACCATGTTCGCCGTCCAGGCCAACGGGCGGGAAATAAGGACGGTCGAAGGGCTGGCCGAAGGGGGGAAACTCCACCCTATTCAACAGGCTTTCACCGAAGAACATGGATTGCAATGCGGCTTCTGCACGCCGGGGATGATGCTGACCGGAGTCGCTTTCCTGGAGGACAATCCCGACCCGTCCGAGGCCGAAATCCGCCGGGCTATCTCCGGCAACCTTTGCCGCTGTACCGGGTACGTCAACATAGTCAAAGCCTACCAGTCCGCTGCGGCGAAATTAAGAATTACGGATTAGGAATTGCCAATTCGTGATTCGACATTCTCAATTGGCTTGGGGGTGCTTAAATGACACTGCGAACACCGCCGGAAATAGGCGGAATGGGACATTCCATACCGCGTAAAGAGGACCCCCGGTTCATCCAGGGCAAGGGCAACTACGTGGACGACCTCAAGCTGCCGGGAATGCTCTACCTGGACATCGTGCGCAGCCCGCATGCCCACGCGCGGATCAAGAGCATCAACACCGAGAAAGCCTTGGCCATCCCCGGAGTCTTGGCGGTCATCACCGGCAAGGACCTGGAGCAGTACAACCTGGCCTGGATGCCCACCTTGATGAGCGACACCCAGATGGTGCTGCCGGTCGACACGGTCAAATTCGACGGTCAGGAAGTGGCTGCGGTGCTGGCGACCGACCGCTACACCGCCGCCGATGGCGTCAACGCGGTGGACGTCGAGTACGAGCCGATAACGCCGGTGGTCGACCCATTCAAGGCCCTGGAGGCCGACTCACCCATCGTCCGGGAGGACAAAGCGGAGCAGAGCAACCACATCTGGCACTGGGAGTCCGGGGACCGGGCCAGCACCGAACAGGCCTTTCGCCGCAGCGAAGTAACGGTCAAAGAGGACATCTACATCCCGCGCATCCACGTTTCTTCCATCGAGACCTGCGGCTGCGTGGCCCAATGGGACCCGGTACAGGAAAAGCTGACGGTCTGGATGACTACCCAGGCGCCCCATGTCATCCGTACGGTGATCGCGCTGGTAGGCGCCCATCTGGGGTTGGCCGAACACAAGATACGGGTCATTTCCCCGGACATAGGCGGCGGTTTCGGAGGCAAGGTCCCGGTCTACCCCGGGTACGTGCTGGCCATCGCCGCGTCTTTCCTGACCGGGCAACCGGTCAAGTGGGTCGAGGACCGGATGGAAAACCTGATGTCCGCTTCCTTCGCCCGGGACTACCACATATCCGCCGAGATCGCCGCCCGGCGGGACGGCACGATGGAGGCCCTGCGGGTCAAGACGGTAGCCGACCACGGCTACACCGACGCGGCCTGCAATCCCTCCCAGTTCCCCGCCGGTCTGTTCCATATCTGCACCGGCTCGTACGATTTCAAAAACGCCTTTGTCGAGGTCGACGGCGTATACACCAACAAACCGCCCGGCGGCATCGCTTACCGGTGTTCCTTCCGGGTAACCGAGGCGGTATATGCCGTCGAGCGAATGGCCGACATCGTGGCCCACCAATTGGGGATAGACCCGGCCGAGTTCCGCATCAAGAACTTCGTCAAGCCCGAAGCCTTCCCCTACCGCTCGGTGCTTGGCTGGGAATACGACAGCGGCGACTACCAAGGGGCCTTGGAAAAGGCCATGGACATCATCGGCTACCACGACTTGCGCCGGGAACAGGAGCAGAAGCGCGAGCAGGGCGAGTTGATGGGCATCGGCATATCCAGCTTCACCGAGATCGTGGGCGCCGGCCCGTCCCGTCACTTCGACATCCTCGGCATCAAGATGTTCGACAGCGCCGACATCCGCGTCCATCCCACCGGCAAGGCCATCGCCCGGTTCGGCACCCGCTCCCAAGGGCAGGGGCACGAGACCACCTACGCCCAGATTATCGCTGAGGAGTTGGGCATACCGGTGGCCGACATCGCGGTTGAAGAAGGCGACACCGACACCGCACCCTACGGCCTCGGTACCTACGCCAGCCGGAGCACCCCCACCGCAGGAGCCGCCGGGGCCATCGCCGCCCGAAAGATTCGGGACAAAGCACGGACTATCGCCAGCTATCTGCTCGACGTGAGCGAATCGGACTTGGACTGGGAGCCTGGCAGGTTCTTCGTCCGGGGTGCGCCGGACCGGGTCAAGACCATCCAGGAAATCGCCTTCGCCGCCTACACCGACCACCCGGCCGGCATGGAGGCTGGGCTGGAAGCCCATTCCTCCTACGACCCGCCCAACCTGACTTACCCCTTCGGCAGCTACATTTGCGTGGTGGATATCGACAAAGGGACCGGGGAGGTCAGCATACGGCGGTTCGTCGCCGTCGACGACTGCGGCAACATCATCAACCCTATGATCGTCGAGGGGCAGGTGCACGGCGGCCTGACAATGGGCCTGGCTCCCGCCCTGCTGGAGGAGATCGTCTACAACGAGAACGGCAACAATTTGACCGGGACGTTCATGGACTACCTGCTGCCCACCGCCGTTGAAACCCCGGCTTGGGAGACTGACAAGACCACGACCCCATCGCCCCATCACCCGCTGGGGGCGAAGGGAATCGGAGAATCGGCTACGGTCGGCGCGCCGGCGGCCATCGCCAACGCCGTGGTGGACGCGCTCTGGCACCTGGGAGTCCGCAACATCGACATCCCGATTACATCGGCCAAGGTCTGGAAGGTCCTGCGGGACGCTGGCATCGACGAGTGATGTTCGACGACCTGCTGGAGCAAGTCTCGGCCCTGAAGGGCCGGAGCGAGCCTTTCGTCCTGGCGACGGTGGTGGCTTGCAAACCTCCCACGTCGGCCAAACCGGGAGCCAAAGCCATCGTTCAGGCCGACGGGAGCTTTTACGGCTGGGTCGGCGGCAGTTGCGCCCAGCCCCTGGTCATTCAAGAATCTCTTAAGGCGTTACAGGACGGCCAAACCCGGGTAGCCCTGCTCTCCCCTCACCCGGAAGAGGCCGACCTGGGGCTCGAGGGTGTCGTCCCCATTACCATGACCTGCCAGAGCGAAGGTACCCTGGCCATCTACCTGGAGCCCTTCCTGCCCAAGCCTCAACTACTGGTAATCGGCCAGTCGCCGATGGCCCGCAGCCTGGTGTCCCTCGGCAGCAGCCTGGGTTTTCGGGTTTCCGCCTGCGACCCGGAGGCCAGTGAAGATTTATTCCCCGAGGCCGACAACCTGGTACGGGACCTCGCCGCCATCAAAGAAAACGTCGGCTCAGGGAGGCACGTTGTAATCGCCACGATGGGGCACTACGACGAGGAAGCCCTGGCGGCAGTGGCCGGCGGGGTTGCCCCGGACCACCTGGGATACGTCGGCCTCGTGGCCAGCAGCCGCAGGGGCCGCGCAGTCATCGAGTACGTCCAGTCCACCGGCGTTGCCCCGGAAACCCTGCGACAAGTCAAATACCCGGCCGGACTGGACATCGGGGCCGAGACCCCGGAAGAAATCGCCCTGAGCATACTGACCGAGATAGTCCAGCAGAGACGAGTGCGGAATGAAGAGTTAGGAATGAGGAAAAAGGCCCAGCCCTCTCACTCCGCACTCCTAATTCCGCATTCCTCGGTCGACCCGGTCTGCAAAATGACCGTGAGCGTTGCAGACGCCCGTTATTCCTCCACCCACGCTGGAGAAACCTTCTACTTCTGCTGCCTGCCCTGCAAGGGAGAATTCGACCGGGAACCGGAGCGCTACCTAGTCAATTAGGAATGTGGAATTACGAATGATGAATTGGCAGGTCGGTCTAACTCGTAATTCCTAATTCGTAATTCCCAATTTTGCCGCTCCTGACGGCCAATACCTCGGCTAAAATGGCCACCGCTAGTTCCTCCGGCGTTCGCGATCCGATGTCCAAGCCGATGGGCGCCCTGATGCGGGCCAGATCGGCGTCAGTGAACCCCTCCTCCTTGAGCTTCCGTTTGCGGGCCTCGTGTGTAACCCTGCCCCCCAACGCGCCGATGTAGCCCGCCGGCGACTGAAGGGCGCAGGCCAAAGCCGGCAGGTCGAACTTGGGGTCGTGGGTCAGGACCACCACCGCCGAGTGGACGCCCAGCGGCACTTGGGCCATCGCTTCCTCCGGCCACGCCCGGATCAGCCGGTTGGGTTCCGGGAACCGCTCCTCGGTAGCCAACACGCTGCGGGCGTCGACGATCGTCACTTGGAAGCCCACCTCATTGCCCAAGCGGCTCAGCGATATGGCTGTGTGGGTGGCGCCTACGATCACGAGGTCGGGCGGAGGCAAAAACGCTTCCAGGAACACCTGGGCCTCTTCGCCCCGCCACGGGAACGCCGCCAACTCGGTCCCGCCCGTCTGCAGCAGACGGCGGCCAACCCCGGCCAAGAGATCATCCAAATCGGGGGCAATCGAGCCTGTTTTATGGAAACCGGGCCGGCCGGCCGGCCCTCCGGACGGCAGCATAGTCAGCTTGCGCCCCAGCAATGGCTCCGGGGCGAGGCCAACGGCATGCACAGCGGGCCGTCCGTCCTCCATCGCCTCGGCTAGCGTAAGCCACTCGCGGTCCGGTACGAACCGCTCGATCAGAACGTCGATGGAGCCGCCGCAGGTAAGCCCGACCGCAAAGCCCAACTCATCGGCGATACCATAATTGACCACAGCGGACATCCCGGTATCCAGCGTCTGCATCGCCCGCTCGAAAACGTCGGACTCCACGCAGCCCCCGCTAACCGAGCCGGCCATCCGGCCGCCGCGGGTGGCGGCCAGCCGGGCGCCGGGAAGCCGCGGCGCGGCCCGCTCCACCCGGAGCACCGTAGCCAAAGCAATCTCGTCCCCCCGTGCCTGCCACTCCTTCAAACTGGGCAGAATGTCCTTCACGCTGTGCTCGCCTCAAGGGAAATTTCGCCGCGGCCAAGCCTTGCTCACTACGGCCTACCCTCTGCTTTTGTCGGAACTGGGACCTTGGGGACTATTTGGGTTGCGATGATAGTCCGGTGCTGATTATGGCAGTCCCCAAATCGCGGGAATCACGCGAATCACGGTTCAAGACTATGGTATCAGCAGCACTTTGCCGGTGGTGGCCCGGCTTTCCAGTTGGCGGTGGGCTTCCGGGGCGTCGGACAGGGCGAACTCGTGGCCGATGCGCAGCTTCAGTTGGCCCGAGGCCACCCAGCCCAGGACGTCGCCGGCCCGGCTTTCCAACTCCGCCCGGTCCACTGTGTAATCGCCCAGTCCGGGACGCGTCAGGTATAACGAACCTGCGGCGAACAGCCGGGGGTCTATGGGATCAGGGTTGCCGCTGGCCGCGCCGTACAGCGCTATCACGCCCCGGCGGCCCAGACAGCTGACGCTCTGATGGAAGGTGGTCTTGCCCACGCCGTCGTATACCACCCGCACGCCGTCGCCTCCCGTGGCTTTCTTGACCTCTTCGGCGAAGTCCTGCTCGGCGTAGTTGATCACGTGGTCCGCCCCGGCCTGCCGGGACAGCTCCGCCTTCTCGTCTGTGGAGACGGTGGTGAAGACGTAGCCGCCAAGGTTTTTGACCATCTGGGTCAGGACCAGCCCCATCCCGCCCGCGCCGGCGTGAACAATCACCGCGTCGCCCTTCTGGACAGGATAAGTGGAGTGGCACAGGTAGTGGGCGGTCATTCCTTGAAGCATGGCGGCGGCCCCGGCCTTGGCGTCAACCCCGGAGGGCCGCTTGATCAAGCGCCAGGAGGGGACCAGCGCCTGCTCGGCATAGGACCCGTTGACACTGCAATAGACCACCTCGTCGCCCACTGCGACCTCGGTGACGCCTTCCCCAACCGACTTGACCACGCCGGCGCCCTCCACGCCAATGGTGCGGGGCAGGGGCGGGCCGGGGTTGATCCCGGCGCGGCTGTAAACGTCGGTGAAGTTGACCCCGGCGGCCTGAATCTCAACCACCGCTTCGCCGCTGCCGGGAGCCGGGTCGGCCACGTCCTGGTATCGCATGGCGTCGGCGCCGCCGAACTCGTTGATCTGAACAGCTTTCATCTGAATTCCTCCTTTCCTTTCGTCGGGGAAGGCCCCGCGGAAATGCCAATTCCAGGGTATTTTTCCGGGAAAAACCGTCCGGGAGGTCCCCGGACACGCTCGTCTCGGTCGGGGCGTAGTATACACCTGAAATTGCCATCAATTCCTGAAACTGTTATGATTGTTAGTGCCCTGAGAGACCGCTTGCGGTGGCTAGGCGCACCTGTGTATTTCGTAATAACTGTCCGGCGGCGTGGTGGATTGGCCAACGTCATTTCGGACGATTACGCCGATTCGTTGTGAGGGGCCCAATGGTTGAACCGTTCCTCGACTTTGTGAAGGACCTCCCCCACCAGAGCAATGTACGCACGTTGAACCTGGAAGAGCTGGACCAGGAAGCCAGCGGATACGGAAGGACTACCAAGACCAACAGCCGGAGTTTTTATTCCAACGTCCGCAACCGCAGCGCCGGTCTCGCCGTGGTTTTTGGCAGCGACAAAGTGGCGTCGAAAAATCTGAGCGAGCGGCAGAAGGCCATCAAAGACCGGAAGGACCAAACGCTCCAGGAAGTGCGGGAATACCTGAAGCGGGCGCCCTTGGTCCGGGTCCAGCGGACCATCGGGGACAACTCCGAGTTCAACCCCAAATGCAACCTCTTCTTGTCGGTCCAACGGGCCGACAATGTTCGTCAGGCACATCTGTGGAGCCGTACCCTCCGCGAATATGACTCTGGTTCGCCGGGCCCGGAGCTCAACCTGGTGTGCATACCCGAGTGGCCGGAGAACGAACGGCAGGTGATGGTCTTCCCGGAAGAAAACCTCACCGTGGTGCTGGGCATCGACTACGTGGGCGAAGTGAAGATGGGCTTCCTCCGGATGGCCATGTACGACGTGAAACAGGAAGGGCTGCTCAGCCTTCATGCGGGTTCCAAGACCGTCACCGCCAGCCAGCCCGACGGCGGCGCCAAGAAATACGGTATGTTGTTCTTCGGCCTGTCCGGCACGGGAAAGACTACCCACTCCTGCCACGCCCACGACCTGGACGCTCCGGGAGAGTCCATAGACATCCTCCAGGACGACATCGTGTCCCTGGGAATGGACGGCCGGGCCTTGGGAGCCGAGAGGGGCTTCTATCTGAAAACCGAGGGCATGCACCCCGGCACACAAAAGTTGATCTTCGAAGCCTTGCAGACACCCGAAGCCCTGTTTGAGAACGTCATGCTGACCCATGAGGGCGAAATCGACTACACCGACCTGTCCTTGGGCGGCAACGGCCGGGCCGTCATCCCTCGCACCAGCCTTGGCCCCAACGTAGGAAGCGACATCAATCTGCCGCCGTTGGACCAACTCGACGGCATGGTCATAGCTTTCATCACCCGCCGTATGACGGTGCTGCCGCCGGTGTCCAAGCTCACTCCGGAGCAGGCCGCCGCCGCGTTCATGCTGGGGGAAAGCGTCGAAACCACTGCGGGGGACCCGCGCCGCGCCGGCGAATCGGTCCGGGTGGTTGGCACTAATCCATTCATGATAGGTTCCGAAGCGGACGAAGGGAATTGGTTCTATGACTTCGTCAAGAAAAATGAAGACCGGGTGCAGTGTTACCTGCTCAACACTGGCGGCATTGGGGAGATATTAGAGCGGGACGATCAGGGACGGGCCGTTGTCAAACAGGGCGTTTCCCGGGTTCCCATCCCCGAAATGTCCGCCATCATCAGGGGCATCCTCCGGAACACCATCGAATGGAAGCCCGACCCACTTTTCGGTACTCTTGTTCCTGACAAGGTGGAGGGCATGGACCTCTCCAAGTATGATTTGGGCAATTTCTACACCCCAGAACAGGTACAGGAATACGCCGACCGCTTGATCGGGGAACGGAAAGCGCATCTGGCAGGCTTTGCAGGACTGAACGAACAGGTGGTAAACGCTATCAATTAGCGCGGCGGCCAACCCGCCGGCGGAGGTACGTATTGGTGACCCAGTCGAACCCTTCGATCTCTGAGGCGCTCACCCTGTTTGTCGCGGCGAAGAAGAGCGCAAAAAGCGTGCAGCAGGGGCACCAGGAATTGGGCCGGTTTGTGGCGTGGTGCGGAAGGGAGCGTCGTGTAGCCGAGCTATCCCCTTCGGAAGTGGCGGATTACGCTCAAAAAATCGGGCTGGGAGGTGCCGATTCGGCCCAACGATTGCATCCCGTGAAAGCCTTTTTGACCTACTGGAAGGACCAGGGTTGGATTCAAAACGGCCTCGCTACCCATCTGCGAGTGCCCCGGACTCGGCGCAATACCCTGGCGAAGTCGTCCTCCCGCGACGGTCAGAGTTACCGTTCCGTCAACAGCTCACAACTGAGCCAGGAAGGTTACGACCGTTTGGTGGCCCAATTGGAGGACCTGAAGGGCGAACGGGTTGGGGTCGTAGAAGAGATCAAGCTGGCCATGGCCGACAAGGACTTCCGGGAAAACGCGCCGCTGGACGCCGCCAAAGACCGTCAGGGCATCATCGAGTCCCGGATTCGGGTGTTGGAGACCAGCATCGCCAACGCCCAGATCCGGTCCGACACCGGTTCGGCCGCAGTCACTCGCTCCACCGTGGGAGCCCGCGTCACCCTGAAGGACGTGGGCTCCGGCCGGGTGATCTCCTACACACTGGTCGACATTCGGGAGGCCGACGCCGCCACGGGTAAGATTTCCACCCAGTCTCCCGTGGGCCATGCCCTCTTGGACAGGACGGTCGGTGAAGAGGTGACCATCAACGTCCCCAGAGGCACCCTTCAATACCTGGTGCAAAAGATCGTCGGTTCATAGGGCGGGCGCTGGCTAAGGTCGCGGACTTCCAGAGGAGGATACCGGCCGGCGTGCAGGTGGTGTTCGACAGCGGAATCCTCCTCCCCGAACTGGACCTGTGGCTGGACTCCAGAAGAAAACGGGAGTCCAGCCTCATATCCCACGCCCATTCCGACCACACTGGCCGCCATCTCAAGCCTGTGGTTACCCCCAACACCCTGTTGCTGCTCGCCGATTACCTGAAGAACGCCAGTCCGGTGGTCCTTCCCTACGGGGAGACCATGGATACCCCGGCCTATTCCCTGACCCTCCATCCCGCCGGACACTGTCTGGGCTCGGCCCAAGCGCTCATCAAATCCAAGGCCACAGGCGAAAGGCTGCTCTACACCGGCGATATCAAGCTCCGCTCCAGCCCCACCAACGAACCTCTGGAAACGGTCCAAGCGGATACTCTGGTCATCGAATCGACGTACGGGCGGCCGGACTATGTATTTCCGTCCCAAGAGCGGGTGCTGGAGACGGCCTTCCGTACTCTGCGGGCTTGGCTGGACCGCGGCGAGCGCCCGGTGGTACAGGGCTGGAGGCTGGGTAAGGCACAGGAGATGCTCCACCATCTGCTGGCCGAGGGCTTTGACGTAATTATAGAGGAGGGGGTGTACCAGGGCGCCGAAGCCTACCAGCGGGCCGGGGTGGATTTTCCCGGCCGGGTCTCGCTGTTCACTGGCGACTGGCCCGAGGGGACGATTGCGCTGTTCCCGCCGGGCAACCGTTCGAAGGTATTGCGCGACTACCGGGGCAAGCGCACCATGGAGTTGACCGGCTGGGCCGCTTCGGACAATCGCCGCTGGCGCAGTTGGGCCGACGCCAGCTTGCCCTACAGCGATCATGCCGACTTCAACGAGCTGGTGGCGTACGTGGAAGCCGTGCAGCCCTCCTTGGTCTATACCGTCTTCGGCTTTCCCGATTTGGCCGCCAAGCTGCGCTCCCAAGGCTACCCCGCCGTCCACCTCGACCGCCGCGGCGGCGCCCAAGACGCCGGCTTCCAGTTCAAGCTGATTTAGAAACTATCTCAAAAGTCCCTTCCCCCTTGACGGGGGAAGGTTAGGATGGGGGTGACAAGTAACCGGATGTCACCCTTGCCCACAACCATGATCTTCGCCGCCGGGTTCGAGATAGTCTCTTAGAGGGTGTGTGACAAGTCCCCTCTCCCTCTGGGAGAGGGTTAGGGTGAGGGCGTCCCGTAAGCTCTGCAGGAGCAACTAAGCAAACTCACGCCAACTCATTGCACTCGAAAACGGTTTGTCACACACCCTCTTAGAGCTTGATTTCACGGGAGAAGCTGGCTCCGCGCAAATTCCCCCAGCCGCTGAACACAGTCCCCAAACAGAGAAGAGGCCCCCTTGCGGGGGCCTCTTACTAAGCTACTGGCTAAACTGCTGCGTTGGCGGCTAGCCGATCTGGTCGTAGCTGCGGAGCAGCGTGCCGGGTAAAACGCCGGTGCACACGTTCTCCTCGAAGGTAACCGCGCCGTTGACCAGGATGTAGCGGATGCCGGTGGGCATCTGGATCAACCGCTTCTCCCCGCCGGGGAAGTCGGTGGCGAATTGCGGCTTGTCGTAGAGCAGCCCCAACTCGTCCATGTTGTAGACCATGACGTCGGCAAAGTCGCCGACCCGGAGCGTTCCCCGGTTCTTCATGTCGGAGAACCAGGCCGGCAGGGCG
>CBDCUJ010000016.1:0-398496 GCA_965222595.1 Dehalococcoidia bacterium
CCATATGCGTCAGGCGGTCACTGCCGCGCCTTTCAGATGCTTGTCGAAGAAGTCGACGGTCCGGGGCCAGGCCGCAGCGGCGGCTTCGGCGTGGTGCCGGTCGGGGTTCGTAAAGTCCATGAAGGCGTGGTCCGCGCCCTCGTAGGTGAAGAACTCGTGGGCTTTGCCGAGCCGGTCGAGTTCGGCGTCGAACTTATCCCGGTCGTCCACAGAGGGGTTGGCGTCGATGGAGCCGAAGTGGAACAGCATCGGGCAATCGATGTTGGCGGCCATGTCGTACGGGGTCTGCGTTCCGGCTCCCCAGATGCCCATGATGTTGCCGCCGTAGAACGGGACAGTGGCTTTGAAGGTGGGGTTGACGGCGGCCATCAGCCAAGCGATGCGCCCGCCCATGCAAAAGCCGGTCACGCCAACCCGGTCGCTGTCCACATGGGGGTTGGCCACGAGGAAGTCCACGGCGGCGTTCATGTCGGCGATGATGTCCGGGTCGCTCAGGTGCCCGAGACGCTCGAGTCGCGGCCCGTCCAGCATTTCCGGCGAGAAGCGGTGGAAGAGGTCCGGGACCACGGCAACGTATCCCGCCTCGGCCAACCGGTCGGCCATCGCCTTGTCGAACTCGTCCAACCCGCCCACGTGGAAGGCGATCACCACGGCGGGATGGGGCCCGGCGCCGCTCGGCACCGAGGCGTACATGTCCATTTCGTGGCCGTCTACCGTAAGCTTGTCCGTGAATGATGGCATCGGTGTTCCTCCTATAACTCCTCTCCCCGCAGAGGGGAGAAGGCGGGGTGAGGGGAGTACCCCTAGATGAGTCCCTCGGCGCGCACGGCGGCCATGGTTTCCCGGAAGGCTTCGATGGTCTGGTCAATGTCGGACTCGGCGTGGGCGCCGGAGACCAGGAACGCGTCGCGGCCCATGATGTCGACGCCCCGGTTTTGCAGGCCGCGCTTCATGGCGGTCACGGCGGCCGAGGCGGTCACCTCTGAGATTTGCCGGTGGGGCATGGTGCAAATCTCCCGGTCGCAGTCGCAGTCGGCCAGAACCATGTGGACCATGGAAGCTATGCCGTGGGCGTGGCCCGGTATCTCCAACCGTCCCAGCGCCTCGTTCAACCCGGTCTTCAGACGGGCGGCCATTGCGTCGGCGTGTTCGTTGATGGGCTGGCTGGCGATCATCTCCAAGGCCGTCGCTCCGGCTGCCGCCGACAGCGGGTTGCCGTTGAAAGTGCCGGGGTGGTAGACCCGGTGAGAGTTGTCCCACTCCGGGTCGCCCCGGTGGGCGATCATGTCTATGATGTCGGCCTTGCCGCCGACCGCCCCGCCGGGCAACCCGCCCGCGACGATCTTGGCCATGGTTGTCAGGTCGGGAGTGATGCCGTAGCGGACCTGGGCTCCGCCCGGCGAGGCCCGGAAGCCGGTGACCACCTCGTCGAAGATGAGAATGACGCCGCGCTGGGCGGTCAATTCCCGAAGGCCTTTCAGGTAGTTGGGCACGTCGAAGGGCAGTTGGCCATAATGGGCGCCGGTAGGTTCGAGGATGAGGCCGGCGATGTCGTCGTCACGGTTGAGGGCGTCCTCCACCGCCGATAAGTCGCCTGCCGGCACAATTACCATCGTTCCCAAGCTGGACTCCGGGATCCCCGGCGCGGAGCGGTCGGACCCCGCCATGGCGTAGTCGTGCCAGCCGTGGAAGTGGTCCTGCAGCTTGATCACCTTGTTCTTGCCGGTGTAGGCCCGGGCCAGGCGCATGGCCATCAGCGTGGCCTCGGTGCCGGAGCTGTGGAAGCGGAGCTTCTCGACCGAGGGCATCAACGCCATGATGGCCTTGGCCCAACGCAGCTCTTCATCGGTGGAAGCGCCCAGGTGAGTGCCGCGCTGAATCTGGTGGGAGACGGCCTCGGCGATAGCCGGGTGGGAGTGGCCCAGCAGCAGCGCGCCGTGGCCGGACACATAGTCGACATACTCGTTGCCGTCCACATCCCACTTGCGCGGGCCGGAGCCGTGGGTCATAAACAGGGGAAAGGGAGTGGCGTAGCGGGTGTCGTGGGTCACTCCACCGGGGAAGACGGCGACGCTTTCCTGATAGCGCTGCACTGAACCCGGATGTTTGGCGATGTAGTCCTCAAGAATCGTGGCCATGCCGCCTCCTCGAAGCGTGGTTCTCGCGGCCATTGTACCTTAACGCTGTACCTTCTGTGTTCTCTGTAGTTGATCGAATCATGCCTTACAATGGTGCTGCGAGGTGGCACATGGGTCCGGACAACCGCCACATAATCCACGCCGACCTGGATGCGTTCTACGCGGCGGTGGAGCAGTTGGACAACCCGGAGCTGCGCGGCAAGCCTGTGCTGGTAGGCGGCCGGCCCGAAAATCGGGGCGTGGTGGCCACGGCTTCCTACGAAGCCCGGAAGTTCGGAGTGCACTCTGCCATGCCGATGCGGACCGCCGTTCGCCAGTGCCCGCAGGGAATCATCGTTCCGCCGAGGTTTTCGCGCTACCGGGAGATGTCGGACCGGGTCATGAGCATCTTCCGCGACCTAACCGAGCTGGTGGAGCCTTTATCCTTGGACGAGGCCTACCTGGACATCACCGAAGGGGTGGACGAAGAGCAGGGGCGGTGGCCGCTGGGTATCGCCTTGGGCTTGAAACGGCGGGTAGTCGACGAGACCGGCCTCGCCGTGTCTGTGGGTGTCGCGACCAGCAAGTCGGTCGCCAAGATCGCCTCGGACCTCGACAAACCCGACGGTCTCGTGGTGGTGCCGCCGGGAGATGAGGCCCGGTTCTTGGCCCCGCTGGCAGTCGGCAAGCTGTGGGGCATCGGCCCCAAGACGGCGCAGAGGCTCAACGCAGGGGGAGTGGAAACCATCGGCCAATTGGCGGAGCAGCCCATGGACTGGTTCGCCCGCACCTTCGGGGTGCGGGCGGCCGCAGTCCGCGACCGGGCCGTCGGCGAGGACCGGCAGCCGGTGCACACGGAGCGTGAGACCAAGTCGGTCTCCGCCGAGACAACCTTCGCCGCCGACTTGGCCGATGAAGCGGAACTGAAAGACGTCCTGGAGCACTTGTCCGAGCGGGTCGCGGGAAGCCTGGAGCGGAAGGAAATGAGAGGCCGGACGGTCACGGTCAAGATGCGCCTGGCCGACTTTACGACATTCACTCGCCAGACCACCCTGTCCGCCAGCACCCACGACGCCGGGCCCATCAAGGAAACTGCCTGGAAGCTGCTGGCGGCCGAATTCGGCCCCTTACGCTCGTTCCGGCTCTTGGGCGTCGGCGTTTCCAACTTCAGTGAGCCCGAACACCGCCAACTGACCCTATGGGACGGCGAATTCACCGCAGAGAGCGCAGATACAACTCAGAGAGTCAAATAAGGCCTCTGCGGTCTCAGCGCTCCCTCGGCGCCCTCAGCGTGAAACGACCTAACGGAACAGGTCGCGTTCGCCGCCGCGGAGCAGCCGTTGGATTGACGCGTCCTCTACCGGCACGAAGGGGTAGCCGCGGATGATGGTTACCGGCACGCCGAGGGCCTTGCCTGTGACAAGCTCGGCGGTGGCGGCCAGTTCGTCGGCCACTGCTATCTCGGTGGTGTGGAGGACGTTGCCGTGGGCGTCTTCCTGGCCCACGTAGCTGAGCAGCGGGTCCATTCCGGCCACTCCGATGGCCACGTTGGCCGCACCGTTCCGCCAAGGGCGGCCGAAGGTGTCGGATACGACCACCGCCACGTTGACGCCCAGCCGCTCACTGACCACTTGGCGGATGCCCCGGGCCGAAGCGTCGGAGTCGTCGGGCAGCAACGCCACCGTGTTGTTGCCGGGGATGTTAGAAGCGTCGATGCCGGCGTTGGCGCAGTAGAAACCGTGCATGGTCTCCGAGATGATCACCCCCCGGTCCATCCGCACTATTCGCTTGCTCTCCCGGAGAATCAATTCGGTGTGCCTGGGGTCGCGCCGGTGGCCCTCCGTGATGGTGACTGCGAGGGGCGACGCCTCGACATCGTCGAAGCTGACGACCTTGTCCTCCACCTTGGAGACGACTTTCTGGGTAACCACCAGCACGTCGCCGTCTTCAATGGGCGTCCCTTGGGCTAGAGCGGCGTCGATCATGAGACCGGCCAAGTCATCCCCCACCCCCATCTCCGGCATCCCCTCGATCCCGATAACACGGACTTCCGCCGGCATGACCAACCCTCCAAAAGAAAGCCCGCAACGACAACCGTAGGGGGCGATTCGCGAATCGCCCCCTACGCGGCTGAACGCATGGGCGGTACGACCAGTATAGCCCGCGTATTGACCCTATGCTAGAATCGTATCGACTGCCCCTCATCTCCCGCTGCGCAGGTGACGCCCGTGTCTTCTTCCGACGATTACCGCAAAAGGGTTTATACGAAATTCGGGGACAAGGGTGAGACCAGCTTGCTCTACGGGGGGCGGGTTTCCAAGAACAATCCCCATACCGAGGCGTATGGAATCACCGACGAGGCGGTGTCGGCCATGGGGCTGGCTCGGGCCATGTCCAGCGACCAGCGGGTGAAGGACCTGTTGCGGCAGTTGCAAAGCGAGCTGTTCACCGTGGCCGCCGAGCTGGCTACCGATCCCGACAAATACGAACTGTTCAAGCAGCACTTCAGTCCGGTCACTCCCGAAATGGTGGAGAACCTGGAGAACGCCATTGACTCCTTGGAACAGGACATGGAGATGCCAAAGGTGTTCATCCTGCCCGGCGGATCGCCGGCTTCGGCCGCTACCGACTTGGCCCGGTGTATTATCCGCACCGCCGAACGCCGCGTAGTGGCCATGGCAGAGGCGGACCTTCTGACCAACGACCTGATCGTCTCTTACCTCAACCGGTTGGGCGACCTGCTGTTCGTCGTTGCGCGCTACGAGGACCGGGAGCTGCCGCTGGAACGGGCCACCGGTCAACGGACCTAGCCATGAAGCTGGTTGTCATCGATTACGAGTCCGGCAACCTGCGCAGCGTAACCCGGGCGTTGCAGACCCATGGAGTCTCCCCTGTCGTGACCGGCGACCCCGAGGAGTTGGAGGACGCCGACGCCTTGGTGTTGCCGGGTGTGGGTTCGGGACCCGCGGCCATGACCGCCTTGAACGAACGGAGCCTGGTTGGGCCAATCAAATCGTTTGCCGCCAGCGGCAAGCCCTTCCTGGGAGTGTGCCTGGGTCTGCAACTGCTGCTGGAGCACACCGAGGAGGGCGACGCTCCCTGCCTGGGTATCGTCGAGGGCCGTGTTAGGAAGCTGCCCGAGGATGCAAAAGACCAGCGGGGGGTCGATCTGAAGGTCCCTCACATGGGTTGGAACAGCGTAAACGCGAACTTCCAACACCCCGCCTTGGCCGGAGTCCCCCAAGGGAGCTACTTCTACTTTGTACACAGCTATTACGCGGACCCGACAGACGGGTCCGGGGTACTGGGGGCCACCGATTACGGCCTGATCTTCTGTAGCATCTACGCACGGGGAAACCTGATGGCAACCCAGTTCCATCCGGAAAAGAGCGGACCGACGGGCCTCAGGATATACCGTAACTTCGTAGCCATCGCTGAAGAGTCGGCTCGCCAGCATGTCGGCGCAGGCTGACGCGGACCGGTGTCCGTCCCTGAAGGCCCCCTGTGAGACTCCACGCATGGAAGTGATCCCGGCTATCGACCTGAAGGACGGTCGTTGCGTACGCCTGCTACAGGGCGATTTCCAACGGGAGACCGTCTTCTCCGACGACCCGCTATCCGTTGCCTACTCTTGGCAGAGGCAGGGCGCCGGCAGGTTGCATCTGGTGGACCTGGACGGAGCAGCCCGGGGAGAGCCGGCCCATTTGGACCTTATCCGGCAGATCATGGAGTCCTTGGACATCCCGGTGCAGGTTGGCGGAGGCATCCGTTCCGTAGCTACCGCCAATGCGTGGCTGGACGCTGGAGCGGACCGGGTGGTTATCGGCACCGCCGCCGTTAGAAACCCGGAAATGGTGAGGGAGCTATGCGGGAGCCGGGGCGCCGAAAGAGTGGTGGTGGCGGTGGATGCAAAAGAAGGCGAAGTGGCCGTCCAAGGCTGGGCGGAGGGCAGCTCCATCGACGTGCTGCACTTGGCCCGTGAAATGAAACGGATGGGTGTAACCCGGCTGCTTTACACTGATATCGCCCGGGACGGGATGATGGCCGGGCCCGACCATGAGTACAGTGGGCGGCTGGTACAAAACACCGGGATGGCGGTGCTGGCGTCGGGTGGCGTGGCCTCGGTGGATGACATCCGGGGGCTGGTGGCCACTGGAGTCGAGGGAGTGATCGTGGGGCGTGCCCTTTATTCCGGCGCGGTAGACCTCGCGGAGGCCATCGCGGCGGTATCCGCCTGACGGGGTGAGGAATGGTCCGGGCCTAAGGCTGGCCTGTTGGCCGGCTGGCGGAGTCGTTGCCCGTCCCCGAATGGACCGCCGATCGTTCATCGGCCGCGGCAAACCAGTCGTCCCTCAAGACCTCCATCAGGATGAAGTCCTGTCCCATGCGCCGCACCATCTTCACCGGCTTGAACCCCGACTTGGAAAAACACCGCTGGGCCCTTTGGTTCCATTCCAGGGTGTGCAGGTAGACTCGCTTTAGCTTCCGGGCGGTGAACATGTGGTCCAGAAGGGTGACCACCGCGTCGTAACCGTAAGAGTTGCTCCAGTAGTCGCGTTCCCCAATGACAATTCCGAGCTCCGCTTCCATGTTGACGCTATCCAGGTCGTAGTACATACAGTTGCCGATGTACTTCCCGTCGATGGTGTCGGTGGCGAAATGGTGGGAACCCGGCGTGGGGTACTTGAGCTGGTCCTCGAAGAGTTTCATGTACCGGTCAAAGGACATGGTCAGAGGCAGAGCGGCGTCCAGTCTGGCCAGTTCGGGATCGCTGCGCCAGATATAATCGTTCTCGGCGTCTTCCGGGCGCTTTTCCCGCAGGACCACTTTGGCGCCCCTTAACTCCACCATCTTCAGTCCCCTTCCCTTTCTGTAATGACTGCCAGGGCCCGCCTCAGGACATCGACCTCGTTGTTATACGCCATGGTTTCCAGCGCTTCGTCCACCTGGAACCACTGCACCACGTCGAACTCGGGATCGTGCTGGGCCGTGTCACCGCCTACAGGCACCATCAGGTAGAAGTGGACGGTCTTGTGGTAGCGGACCTCGCTCCCCCGGTCGGAGAACCAGTATTCGATGCTCCCAAGAGAGGAGTCCAACTGGACCTCCAGCCCCGTCTCCTCCCGGACCTCGCGGAGAGCGGTCTCCTCCAGGGTCTCCCCGGGGTCGGGAGTGCCTTTGGCCAAGCTCCAACGCACCGGTTCACTGCGCCCGCACAGCACCGTTTCCAATGACCCATTCTGTTGCCGGTAGACCACTCCTCCGGAAGACACAAGGCTTTTTATGCGAGGTCTAGCTTTGCCGGCCATTCACTGCTCACGGACAAGTAATGCCCTTCAAGGATTCTAAGGCGGTGCAATTGGGGCAGTCAATTATTGCCTAATGGTATCCGCCGGCGATGGCGGGGACGAAATGGATTTCGCTGGTCTCTTGTACGCGCTCCAGCATGCCCATGCGGGCCACGTCGCCGTCAATGGCTACGGCCAGGTTCGAGCGGATTTCCCCGTCTTCCACCAACCGGTCTTTAATTCCCGGGTAAAGCTCTTCCAAGCCATTGATGATCTGGCGCACGTTGCGCCCTTGGCAGTCAACCTGCTGAACGCCTCCGGTCAGCGGCTGAAGCATGGTTGGAATGAACACCTTTGCCACGGTCCACCTCCCGGGAGATTATGCGCGATGCCGGCCGCCCAGCGTCCGCGGGGGAGCCTCGCGAATCTCCCCCGCGTTCCTCTCTCTCGAGTCAGGAACCGCTTTCCTGCTCCCAGGTAGCCTCCAATATCTTGCCAGGCGTCATTGGCAGGCTGCGCAACCGGACCCCGGCGGCCTGATGGATGCTGTTGGCGATTGCCGCCATTGGAGGAACAATGGGCACCTCGCCCACGCCGCGCACACCGTAGAGATGACCGGGGTTGGCGACTTCCACGATCACGGTGTCGATCATCGGCAGGTCCAACGAGGTGGGCATCCGGTAGTCCAGGAAGGTGGGATTCATCATCCGGCCGGAACCGTCGAAGAAATACTCTTCATTCAGGGCCCAACCGATTCCCTGGACGGCCCCGCCCTGCATTTGGCCCTCCACGTAGCTGGGATGCACCGCTTTGCCAGCGTCTTGGACCGCAGTGTAGCGGAGAATTTCGGTTTTGCCGGTATCCGGGTCCACTTCGACGTCGGCTATGTGCACGGCATAGGAGTTGCCCTCTCCAGCGGGGTCGACGTTCGACTGCCCTGAGATGGTTCCGCCGGTGGTGGCCAGTTGCCGGGCCAGCTCTTTGAAGGTGAGCCTTAGCTCCGGGTCGGACCGGTGGCGGACCACGCCATCGGCGAACTCGACGTCTTCCTCAGGGGTGTCCCAGATCCGGGCGGCCCTGGCGACCATCTGGGCAATTACTTCCTGGGACGCCTCGATGGCGGCCAACCCGGTGGCAAACGAGGTCCGGCTTCCGCCGGTGATGAAGGTGTAGCCGATGGAGTCCGTGTCCACCACCGTGGGTTTGACGTCCTCGTAGGCGATTCCCAGGGTTTCGGCCGTCTGTTGGGCGATGGAAGCCCGAGTGCCGCCGATGTCTACGGAACCCATGATCAGGCTGACCGTTCCGTCGAAGTTGACGGTTATCACGCAACTCGACTGGAAACCCCGGTTCATCCAGTAGCCGGCGGCCACGCCGCGGCCACGGGTTTCCCCCGACAGCGGGGTCTTGTAATGGTCGTGGTTGCGGGCGGCTTCGAGGCACTCCACAAAGCCAATCCTGCGGGCGACCGGGCCTTCTATGCGGCGGGTGCCTTCTTTGGCGGCGTTCAGCAGCCGGAACTCTATGGGGTCCAGAGCAAGCTGCTCGCAGACCTCATCCATAACGGTCTCCACCGCGAAGGCGGCTTGGGGGGAACCCGGCGCCCGGTATGCGGCGGTTTTCGGTTTGTTGACGACAACGTCGTAGCCGTCGACCTTACCGTTCTCCACGTCGTAACAACCGAAGGCGCAGGTCATGGCCTGCATCACGGGCGAGCCCGGATACGCGCCGGCGTCCATTGCGAATTCGGCTTGGACGGCGGTGATGCGGCCGTCGTTCTTGGCGCCGATCTTGACCTTCATCCAAGAGCCGGGCGCGGGCCCGGAGGCCTCGAACACCTCGACGCGGCTCATCAACTGCTGGACCGGTACGCCGGCCTTCTTGGAGAGCAGGGCGGTTATGTCGTCCAGATAGGCGGTGATCTTGCCGCCGAAGCCGCCGCCGATCTCCGTCGGCGTCACTTTGATCTTGGATACGGGCATTCGAAGCACGTCGGCTACGGCCGAACGTACCGCAAAGGCTCCTTGGGTGGAAGTCCAGATATTTAGCTGGCCGTCCGCATTCCAAAATGCGGTGGAGTTGTGGGGCTCGATATAGCCTTGGTGGACCGAGGCCGTGGTGAACTCCCGTTCGACCACCACGTCGGCGTCGGCGAACCCCTGGTGGGCGTCCCCCTTCTCGTAGCTGAGGTGGGAAGCGACATTGCTGGGCTTGTCCGAAATCTCTCCCATGGAAGAGGTGCGTAATTCCTCGTGGAGCAACGGCGCCCCGTCTTTCATGGCGTTGCGGACGTCGACCACCGGCTCCAACAGCTCATACTCGACGTCGATGAGGCCGAGGGCAGTCTCGGCGACGTGTGGATTCACCGCCGCGACGGCGGCCACCGGGTGGCCCTTGAACAGCACTTTGTCGCTGGCCAGCATGTGGTCGGAGGCGAATTTGAGCCGGGCGTAGTCGGCGCCCAGTTCTTCCCTCGACAGCGAGGCGAAAGGCAGGTCCCTTGACGTGACCACCGCCCGGACGCCGGGGTGGGCTTCCGCCCGGGAGGTATCCAGCGACTTGATGCGCGCGTGGGGATGGGGGCTGCGCAACACCTTGGCATGGAGAAGCCCGGTCAGCTTGACGTCGGCGCCGTACTGGGCCCGGCCAGTAACCTTGTCGACGCCGTCGGGACGCACAGGACGTTTGCCGACGACGTTGTATTCAACTTCGGATATCACTTGATTCGAGGTCACGGGTACACCCCCTGATTACTCGAAAGGCGGCCATATACAGCCGCCTTTCCGGTTTACTGTTATGCGGGTTGGACCGTTTATTTGCTGGTGCTCACCTGCAGCACGGCGCGGACTATCTTGTCGTAGCCGGTGCACCTGCACAGATTGCCAGCCAGCCAGTGGCGGATACGGCCTTCATCGGCATCGGGCTCGGCGTCCAGCAGGGCCTTGGAGGCCAGCAGGAAACCGGGTGTGCAGATACCGCACTGGAGGGCGGCGTTTTCCAGGAAGGACTGCTGCAACGGGTGCAGACCCGCGGGGGAAGCCATTCCCTCTATTGTGGTAATCTCCTTGCCTTGGGCTTCTACGCCCAGCACCAGGCAGCAATCTACGATACGGCCGTCCAGGATGACGGTGCAGGCCCCGCAGTTGCCGTCGTTGCACCCCTCTTTGGTCCCGGTCAGGCCGAGCACGTCGCGAAGGACCTCCAGCAGGCTCTGACGAGGCTCGCAGAGGAAGTTGGCGTCCTCTCCGTTGATCTTGGCTTGAATGTGGACTACTCCAGGCATATCAGCTA
This sequence comes from Dehalococcoidia bacterium, assembly GCA_965222595.1. Classification (GTDB taxonomy): domain Bacteria; phylum Chloroflexota; class Dehalococcoidia; order Lucifugimonadales; family UBA3495; genus VXOI01. The sequence continues at coordinate 10,697 of CBDCUJ010000016.1, forward strand.
CTCCTGGCCCGTTCGATGGCCGTGTTAAGGGTGCGGCGAGTCAGCACGCCGATAAGATGCGTCCGCTGTCGGATGGTCCCGCGCATGTCGTTGATGGGCTTGGCGTCGGCCATGGCCTTTTCCGAAGCCTCCTGAATTGCTTCGGCGGAGACCGGTTTGCCGGCCAGGCTATCTCCGGCGTCTCTGGCGAACACCGGCGTCGGAGCCACCGAGGCCAAGGCGACGCGGGCGGACACGAAGTTCTGGCCCGACGCGTCAAGCACCACGTGGCTGCCCACACCGGCTACGGCGATGTCCATCTCGTTGCGGGGAATAAACCTCAGGTAATTGGTCCCCGAGTGGGCCGCCGGGGCCGGTAACGAGATCGAAACCAACATTTCGCCCGGCTGGAGCGCGTTCTGACCGGGGGCGGTGCAGAAATCTTCCGCCGCCACCTGCCGCGTTCCGCTGGCGCTGGCAATGTTGCAAACACCACTCAGGGCGATAACCGCCGGAATCGAATCCCCACTGGGAGCGGCGTTGCACAGGTTGCCGCCGATGCTGGCCCTTCCCTGAATCTGGATCCCGCCGATGAGGGTTGCGGTATCGATCAACCCGGGGTAGGCCGAGGCCACCGCCTCGTCTTGGTAGATGCGGTAGCATGGAACAGCGGCGCCCAGCACCAAGCCGTTTTGTGAGTCGTAGGATAGCTGGTTGAGCTCCGGGATCTCTTTTACGTCAACCACCACGTCGGCAGTGCGGCGTCCGGAACGCATCTGCACCAGTATGTCGGTACCGCCGGCGATCATCCTCGCCCCGTCCCCTTTGGAAGCCAAGAGCGTTAAAGCTTCGTCAAGGCTTTTCGGAGTTGCGAAATCGAAATCTTCCAATTGGCCACCTCCTGCGTCCGAATTATAGCATCACCTTTGCGCCGGTCAAGTTGTAAAATAGTGGGCGGAGACTTTCTGTGGCGGCGCCTGACCGCCACTTTGACCAGCCATGGAAGCCGGGCCCACGGGAGCGTTTTACGGGAGCGCTTATGATAACCGCGGCAGGACAGGCGGCAGCCGCCGTCGAGGCGGTGCTGCGGCGCGACCGGTACATCGTAATCGCCGGGATTGCCGGGATTGCCGCAATCGCATGGGCCTACATTGTCTATCTCGACCGTTCCAACAGCGGCATGGCCATGGGAATGAACATGGCCGACATGCGGGTTTGGACCGGGGCTGACTTCTTGCTGATGTTTCTGATGTGGGCCGTGATGATGGTGGCCATGATGTTGCCCACGGCCGCGCCCATGGTTCTCACGTTCGCCTCGGTGAACCGGAAGCGCCGCGAGAGCCGGCAGCCCTACGTTCCCACCACCGTATTTCTGGCGGGTTACGTGGCGACTTGGGCCGGCTTTGCGATACTTGCCACTGCGGGCAACTGGGGCCTGCACCAGGCCTCACTGTTGTCATCGATGATGGGGGAAAGCACCAATGCCTACCTGGGCGGCGGCTTGCTCCTGGCTGCCGGGGCGTTCCAATGGAGCCCTCTGAAGCGGGCCTGCTTGAACCAATGCCGATCTCCACTGGGATTCATCATGACATCCTGGCGCGACGGCAAGGGCGGCGCGCTGCGGATGGGGTTGGAACACGGGGCATTTTGTTTGGGCTGCTGCTGGATGCTCATGGGACTGTTATTTGTGCTGGGCGTGATGAACCTGGTGTGGGTGGCGGCTTTGGCGGCCTTCGTGCTGGCGGAGAAAGTGCTGCCCAAGGCCGCATGGTTCACCCGCGCCACCGGTATTGCCCTGGCTGCCTGGGGCATACTGATGGTCCTGAACGGCGTTCTGTAAGGACTAACCCCCGAGGCTGGACAGGACTTTTTGGATCGACGAGGACAGATCGCCGCCGGGCAGCGGCCGCTGCCCGATCCCTGCCATGCCGCCTAGGTCCAAGGGCATCTTGCCGGGGGCGGCGCGGCCAATGCGGCCCAGGGCCTGGCCCCACAGAGCCGACTCCTCCAACTCGCCGTCCGCGTTTCCGCGCTGCAAGGGCAGGACCCAGGCCCCGTTCGACGTGGCGTTGGCAATCAGCGCCAACATTGGGACCTGCTCCATCGTCAGTCCCAGTTCCGCCAGCATGGCCCTCATCGTGCTGGAAACACCGTGCTGTCCAAAGATGACAAGGCTGGAAAATCCGGCGCCCAGGTCCTCGAAGGCAGAACGGTAGCGCCGGAAAATATCATGGGATGCCCGGTCTTCCAAGGTAACCAGGAACACGGCGAAGACCGGGAAGCCCGACTCCACAGCGGCGGCCAGCCCGTCACGCCACTGCGCCAGCTTGTCCAGGTCGTGGCGGTCGGCGTGACTCGCCGCTGGATTTTTCGCCGGACCTGTCGGTCGATCGGCGGATGAAGCGGCGCTCACCGTGTATCAGCCGTGGTCGTCGAACTGCAACAGGATGCCGTCTGGGTCGTAGACGAAGATACTGCTGACCTGCCCGTCCGGGGCGGTGAAGGCGTCGAGCGGCGCGGCCATCTCCACTCCCTTGGCCACCAACTCTTCGGCCAAGGCCTTAACGTCGGGAACGGTGAAGGAGAGGTGGCTGATGCCCACTTGGTCCAGCTTGATGGGCCCGCCGTCCGCCTCCTCTCCGGGGTGGGAGGTCAACACCAGCGAAGGCGCGGTCTGCTCCGGACCGTAGCGCACGTGGACCGTGCGGCGCGTCTTCCGGGCGTGGGCGTAAACGCTGGGCAGCCCGCCGGTAGTGGTGTCCTGCACTTGGTCGAAGTCCACCCTCATGCCGAGGATGTCGCGGTAGAACCCCAACGACTTGTCCAGATCGCGCACGCAAATTGCAATGTGAGAGACCATGCTGGCTTCCATGAGGTGAGTCCTCCAATGGCCCGGATCAGGCTCGGAGTCCGTGTGGGCCCCCCGAAGTTCGGAGAGAACGGCCCTATCCTAGCCCGCAGCTTAGGCGCTGTCAAAACCAGCTTGCGGCCTCGCCAGCGGCCCGCTGATAATGCATCGATCATGTAACCGATGGTTGGCCGTTGAAGCTCCCTAATTCACAAAATAGTATAGTTGCCCGCGAAAAAATTACGGACTATCTGCTCTCGTCAACCCATGAAGAAGGCGGCAGCAAGTCAGACTTCTTCCATAGCTTTGGGTTTTACCTGGGCCGATGGGAGCAGTTCGCCGAGGCACTGTCGATTCATGGACGGGAGCACGAAGTCGTTCAGGTCATAGAATCCGAATATGGTGTAAAGTATGTCTTGGAAGGAAGCATCCTAACCCCGGATGGCCGTAACCCGGATGTCAGGACTGTTTGGCAAATCGACTACGGAGCGGACCACCCCAGGCTAATCGCAGCGGTCCCCCTTTAACTGAGGATTCAGAATGTTTAGAGAGCACGATATTGTCACTCTTACGGCCGCCATTTCCGACAATGGAGTCCTCCACATCCCCTCGGTCAAGTCGGGGAACTCCGGTCGAGCACTAATTCCCGGCGATATAGGAACCATTGTCCATATTTATCCGGGGAGAGAGGCTGTCACCGTGGAATTCGACGGGCCGGACATTTACACCGCGGCCATAGCCGATATCCTCGCAACCCAAATTCGTGCAACGACCGAATATGACCTTGCCAACGACCGTTTTCGGCCCCGAACCGAGAAAGACATCGCAAACTTCCGCCAGTGGAAGAAGTCGCGGGCATAGTGCTTACAACTGCGGCCCAGCCGAAGTCGCGCCTCCGGCCAGCGGCTTCAGCATCGCGTAAATCACGTTGTTAGTGGGGGTGGGTATGCCGCAGTTGTTGCCCGCCCGCACGACGGCCCCGTTCAGAGCCTCCAACTCCAAGGGCCGCCCCGCCATAACGTCGGTGTGCATCGAGGCCTGGAGGTCCGCAAGGTTGTCTTCGATGTAGGCCAGCGTGATTTCGTGTACGTTGGGTGGGAAGTTGACACCGCTGGCGCGGCCCGCCGCCTCGATTTCCCGCAGGCAGTCCACCACCACCTCGCGCCACTCCGGGCGGGGCATCAGCCCCGCCAGAGTCTGCCGGGCCATTGCAGTCACGCCGGCCATCGTGGCGATAAACAGGAACTTGGCCCACAGTCCGGCGCGAATGTCAGCGCTCAACTCGGCCGGTACGCCGCTGGCGTTAAGGGCGTCGCGGACGGCACGCCCGCGCGCTGATTCCGAACCGTCCAACTCGCCAAACACCACGCGCACCACGTCCCCGGCCTGCCGCACCACGCCCGGGGAAGGTAGCCCGACCTCGATGTATACCGCGCCGGGCAGCACCCGCCCGTCGCCGAATGCCGCCGCCGGAGCCTGGTAGCTGTCGATGCCGTTTTGCAGACAAAGCACCGTTGTATCGGGCCCAACCATGGGCGACATTGCCGCCGCCGCCGCAGCGTTCTGGTAAGTCTTGACGGTAAGCAATACGAGGTCTACCGGCCCTATATCGCCGGGATTGTCGGTGGCGGCGCAGCTGACCGTAAACTCCTCGTCATCCCGGACCACCCGCAGACCCCGCTCCCGGATGGCCGCGAGATGCGCCCCCCGGGCAATCAGCGCCACATCATGCCCTCCCCGGGCCAGCATTCCGCCCAGATACCCGCCGACACTGCCCGCGCCCATAACCGCGATCCGCATATCCTGACCTTCCCCTTGTCGGTAGCCGACATGAATAATAGTGAACATACCCGAAGCTGCGGACCACGGCAACCGGCGAAGTCTGCCAGGCTGCCGCCCTGTCCGATTCCGGATCGGTGTTCTCCTTGACGGATGCGGCCTTCCTGCTTATTCTTTGGGACATTGGCCGGGGGGAGCCCCGGCTTGATTTCACGGTTTCGGATCAAGGAGAAGCTCCTATGTCGCAGCAGCCGCCACCGATTCCGGCGCCCAGCCCGCAGCCGGAGTCCGACTTCTACTGGGAGAAGTGCAAGGAGGGCGAGCTGTGGCTGCGGCATTGCAAGGCTTGCGATTCGGCCTATTTCTACCCCAGGGACATCTGCCCCGAGTGTTTCTCCAGGGATACCGATTGGGTGCATAGCAGCGGCAAAGGTACGGTCCACACCTTCGCCATCGTCCATCGCGGGCCGCCGCCATTCCGTGACCGCGCTCCCTACGTGCCGGTCATCGTGGAGTTGGCCGAGGGCGCGCGAATGCCGTCGAATCTGGTTGAGTGCGAACCTGACCCCGAAACCATCAAGGTGGGAATGGCGGTCGAAGTGGTGTTCCAGGCGTTGAACGACACGATCACGCTGCCCTATTTCCGCCCGGCGGCCTAGAAATTCTCTCTTCCTCCGGCAGAGGGTCTCGCCTCGGCCGGGACCCTGACGCGTCGGAGTCACGGTGAGGGCGAACGAATGAGTCTTGGAGGAAAAGTGGCGGTCGTCACCGGCGGCAGCCGTGGCATCGGCCGGGCAGTATCGCTGGCGTTGGCCGCAGAGGGCGCACAGGTGGTGGTGGCTTCCCGCACCGAGGCCGACGTTTCAGCCGGCTCCCAATGGCCGGAATACGCCTCCGGGACTATAGCGGACACCGCCCGCGCTATCGCCGCTGCTGGGGGCGAGGCCCTGCCGGTCCGCTGCGACGTGACCGACGCAGACGACCTGCAAGCAATGGTCGCCAGGACGCTGGACCATTTCGGGCGTATCGACATCGTGGTGTCCAATGCCGGGGTCGACTGCGAATCGCCGGTCGCCGAGCTTGACCCGGAATTGCTGGACCGCTGCATCGCAGTCAACATCCGGGGTCCAATCCTGCTCTGCAAGTACGTTCTGCCCGCCATGTTCGCCCAGAAAAGCGGCGGCTCCATCTTCTGCGTCACCTCGGGAGCGGCGCGGGGCTACCGGGAGGGCCGCGTCGGCTACTCCATGAGCAAGGCGGCCTTGGACCGGGCCTTTCTGAGCTTGGCCGAGGAAGTCCGGGAGCACGACATCGCGGTCAACGTGTTAAGCCCCGGACGGGTCGATACCTGGATGAACCGCCGCGGCGCATGGCCCGGCACCGAACACATCCCGATGGTCCCGCCGGACGTGGTAGCCCCGGCAGCGGTCTGGCTGGCGGGAGTAAAGGCCCATCAATTCACCGGCCAAATGGTGGAGCGCGCCGATTTCGGCGTCAGCTGGGGGCCGGTTGACAGTAGTGCCGAGGGAATTGGCAACTTGGAAACGGATAAAGGAGGAGGACTATGACTACTGCACGGACCGTTGTGGCGGAAATTGCCCCGAAGTTGGGAGAGCTCAGCGCGGATGTGCTGTTCGGCGACGTCTGGGAGCGGCCCGGACTGTCGAAGCGTGACCGGAGCCTGATCACTGTCGCCAGCCTGATCGCCCTGTACCGCACCGGCCAATTGCGGGGCCATCTCGGCCGCGCCTTGGACAATGGCGTAACCAAGGACGAGCTAGCCGAGGTCATCACCCACATGGCCTTCTATAGCGGTTGGCCCACTGCGGCCAACGCGGCACAGGTGGCCAAGGAAGTGTACGAGGAGCGAGGCATTTAGACGACCGGTGATAAACTGGTCTCGTAGGGGCGGGTTTAAAATCCGCTCCTACCTACGAAGGCACAGGAGCGACGGTTGAAATAATGGGTACCATACATATCCCCATCGGCGTAGGTCACCCAGGAGGCGGTGATCTGGAAATGATACCCGAAGCCTTGGTTGACACCGGGTCCACTCATACCATGGTGCCGGCGTCCTTGTTGACCTATCTCCATGTCGAACCTCGCGAGTACGAATTGTGGGAGTTCGCCGACGGAGACACCAGAGAAATGGGCTTTGGGGTAGCCCGGATCTCCATTGAGGGTCGAGACTGGCCTTGCCCGGTCATTTTCGGGCCGGATGATCAGTACCTGGTCGGGGCGACCACGTTGCAGATTTTCAGCCTCATGGTAGACCCCGAAGGTGAAGAGCTCATTCGGAGGACCTATCGAGCACGGTACATCTAGCCGAACAGATTCCCCTCTTGCCTCCGGAGAGTGTCGACAAGATCATCTCTCCCTTGAGGGAGGGGGCCAGTGTGAGGGAAATTCATGGCACAAATGACCGGCGCCAAGTTCATGGCGGACACCCTCAAGGCATATGGGGTTACCCACGTATTTCTGGTCCCAGCCATTCTCCGCCGCGCGTTGGCAGAGATGGACCTGAACGGCATCAAGCGGGTGATAACCCACGGCGAGAAGGCCGCCGCCTACATGGCCGACGGGTACGCTCGCGCTTCCAACCGCCCCGGCGTCTGCATGGCCCAGTCCGTCGGCGCGGCCAACCTGGCGGCGGGGCTGCAGGACGCCTACCTGGGTCTGAGCCCGGTCATCGCCCTCACCGGCCACAAGCGGCACGACGAGCAGTACCGAAACGCCTACCAAGAAATCGAGCATTCAAAGCCCTTCGCCTCCGTCACCAAATTCAGCGCGGTGGTGGAGAACGTCGACCAGTTGCCCCGGCTGTTGCGGCAAGCCTTCCGCGAGGCCACCACCGGGGCCCCAGCCCCGGTACACCTGGACATTCAGGGAATGGCTGGCGACGTGGTAACCGAGGCAGAGGCCGACCTGGAATTCATCATCGAAGAATCGTTCATGCAACGCCCGGCGTTCCGTCCCGAGGCCGACCCGGAGACCGTACGGCAAGCGGCGCGGGTCTTGTCGGCGGCGCAGCGTCCGGTGATCGTTGCGGGAGGCGGCGTCACGTCGTCCCAAGCCCAGCAGGAAGTAGTGGAACTGGCGGAAATGCTGTCCATACCGGTAGCTACGTCGCTGAACGCCAAGGGCGCGATCCCCGACAACCATCCTCTGTCAGTGGGGGTGGTCGGCTCTTACTCCCGGTGGTGCGCCAACCGGGTGGTGCACGAGGCCGACCTGGTTCTTTACATCGGCAGTCACACCGGCAGCCAGGTTACCAACGAATGGCGCGTCCCCGCTCCGGGAACACCGGTTATCCAGATAGACATCGACCCGTCGGAACTGGGCCGCAGCTATCCGGCGCAGGTCGCCCTCCACGGCGACGCCAAAGCCACGACCAGGCGGCTCATTGAGGCCCTCGAACCCATCGGAAGCCGCGGCGAGTGGACGGCGCGAGCCCAGCAATTGGTCGCGGAATGGCGTGATGACGTGGCCCCGCGGGTCAATTCGGAAGCCGTGCCCATCATCCCGGAACGGCTGTGCAACGAAATCACCGGGTTCCTGCCCTCCGACGCCATGCTGGTGGCCGACACCGGCCACGCTGGCATCTGGACCGGCAGCATGATTGACCTCAACCACCCCGGCCAGGGCTACATCCGCTGCGCCGGGTCGCTGGGCTGGGGACTGTCGGCCGCGATGGGGGCCAAGTGCGCCCTGCCCGACCGCCCGGTGCTCTGCTTCTCGGGCGACGGCGGGTTCTGGTACCACATAGCCGAGCTTGAGACCGCCGTCCGCAACAACATCAACGTGGTCACCGTTATCAACAACAACAGCGCGCTGAGCCAGGACCAGCGGGGCGACCTCCGCGCCTACGAAGGCATCGAGGGGGGAACTCCGGAGGAACTCTGGCGCTTCACCGACACCGACTTCTCCAAAGTGGCGGAGTCCATGGGCTGCTTCGGCATCCGAGTCGAGCGCCCCGGCGACATCCAAAGCGCCTTGGAACAAGCTTTCGCATCCGCCCGCCCTGCCGTGGTCGATGTGGTGACCGATCAGCTAGACAGCCTGGCCCCGGCGCCTTGGAGCCCGTAACTCAGCTGTCTCTACGGCGGAGAAACTCCCGCGCCGCCTCGTAGTTTCGGGCTCCGCCGCGCCGGATGGGCGGCACCAAGTACACGTTATGTAGTCCTGCCTTCCGGAAACGCTCGTATGCTTCCAGGGCGATATCCACGCCCGGACGGGCCTCGTCTAGTTGCCGCCGTATCTCGGCCGGCACTGAAGCGAAGACTACTCCCTCCGCCTCCAATATTTGCAGCCCGTAGAATACCGGCGCGGGCATGGCGCCCCCACCGTACTCCTCCAGGAACGATTGCTCGAACCGGGCAGCATCGGCGACATCGAAAATCGGTTGGGACAGCAGGAAGCCGGCCCCCGCGTTGACTTTGCGTACCGCCAGAGCGGCCTCTGCTTTTATCTCGCGCGACAGGTCGACCGTTGCGCCTGTACAGAAGCCGGTGGGTTCGCGGAGTCTGGCTCCCCGGAAGTCCGTCCCCTGATTCATCTTTGCGATGGCGGCGATCAGTCCGGTTGGAACGTAGTCGTTTACGGCGGTTACGGCAGAAGGGTCCCGTTCGGGAAACGGGTCTCCTTGAACTACCAGCGCGTTGTCCAGTCCCATCAGCTGTGCGCCCAACAGCAATGACTGCAACGCCAGCCGGTTCATGTCGCGGGTGGCGAGGGTGAATATGACCTCTTTGCCCGTCCGTTGTCGAATGGCCGCTGCCAGGATAGCGGAGTTGGCGCGAACGGCCCGGCCTGGATTATAGGCCACCGAGATGAAATCGGCGTCGATTTCGGCATCTTTGACGGCGCCGGGGTTGCCGGAGCGGGGTGGGGAGAAATCGCAGATGAAGCAGGGCTGCCCGGTAGCCTCGTAGCAACGGTCAACGACTTTAGTCACTTGGGCCATCCCGGGCTGCCAAAACCAAATGGGACCATCGCAAAAAATCTTTGTGGCCCGTGTGTTCTCTGCGGTTAACTCAACCCAAGACCTGGTCCCGGTAGCTGCGGAACAAGTCGATTGACTTTTGTTCCGAGAGCCCCACGAAGAAGCGGTAGCCGATGATGTATTCCATCACGTCCCGCGCCAGCATGAGCAGGTTGTCCCGAGGTTCGGAGATATGGAACAGGCTGTCCACGCCGTCTTCCAGCCCCACGTAGAGAGTGTCTTCCAGCAGCAAAAAGTCCCGACGTTCCAAGTCGCTCCGTGACATCCACCGGGCGAACACGAACGGAAGGTCGGTGAGCCGGTGCCATTCCTCGCCCAGGTCGTAACGGTGGGGGTACCCTCGCATGCCCCGGCGTCGCCGGAGAGCGGCATCTCCTGAGATGACCAAGGCTTCGTTTTCGTCTTGGGGCGTCACGAGTTCGACGGAGCTCACCTGGTATTTCTTGGTCAAGATTACCTGCAGCAGTTCGATGGTGGTAGGGTCGACTTCCGAAACGGCGACCTTCCTCCCCTCCAACTCTTCGGCGGGCACCCTCGAATAGAACAGGTTGCTCCCGGACCGGGCGGCGGCCGACAGGCAGAAACCGGCCACCGGGACGGCGTAATCTTCCATGGCAAAGCTGTCGCTCAGCGGTACCGGGCCGCCGTCTATCGTTCCGTCCTTGATGGCTTGAGCTACGTTGTTAAGGGCGACACTAGACAGGACCACGCCGCGGCGTTCCATGTCGATGTAGAACGGCTCGAAATTCAGATGAGGAACGCGGCCGACTTTAAGCGCCATATCTTCACACCATGTTTGCTTTTGAAGATTGTCCAAGTGGCGGAGCCAATGCCGCAGGGCACGTTGACTCGCGCCAACCTGAAAGAGAGACCATTGCCGGAAAGCCGGAATCAAGATTCGGCCGTATATAAACCGAAAGAGGTCCGCAAAAATTGTAGGCTCACTGTAAATGGCCGTCAAGTTGAAGGTAATAGTGCGAGACCACACAACACGGCAAAAGGGGCGCTCACCCATTGATCCTTTTTCGCTGAACATCTCGCCTGGAAATACTGTAAACTCGAAATGAGGTGCCTATTTTGCGCTTGAAAGCTCTCATCATATTGACCTGCGCCGTGGCTATCGTTTTAGTTTCATGGGCGGTATCGGCCGATGAAGGGGATATCCGCGTGGTCGAAGCCAAGGCGGAAAGCCAATTTCCCGAGGGGGTAAAGTTCTCCATTACCGCCGAGAGCGCCGGCATGATCGACGAGATCAGAGTCTTTTTCAGGAAGGCCGACGATGCCGGCCGCAGCGCCTATCAATCCATCGACGTCGAACCGGCCGTCGCCGTGAGCGGGGAGTCCTTGCTGTCGGCCAGCGGCGGCGGCGATTACTTCCCACCGGGCACCAGAATCAACTACTCCTTTGAAGTCCGGGACAAAGCCGGCGCTATGGTGCGCACCGACGATCAGGAGTTCGTTTATCTGGACAACCGTTTCGAATGGGCCACCGTTTCCGAGGGCCTGATTACCGTCTACTACTACGGTGAGTACGTGGAAGAACGCGCCAGAGTTATTCTGGAAGCGGCCCATGAAGCGATGGAGCTAATGACCCCGGTCTTGGGAATCGAACCCACAGAGCCCCTGAGGATCGTTTCCTATAACAATTACCGCCATATGTCCTCGGCCCTTCCTTTCCGGTCTCAAGCTATCCGGGAGGGGCTGCAGACCCAGGGAATGGCATTCAGCGACGAACGAGTCCTCTTGGTCCACGGTTTCGATCCCACCATTACCGGAACGACGTCCCACGAGTTTGTGCACCTTCTGGTTGCGGAGGCCGCAGGAGCCAGCATTTCCCGGGTGCCGGCCTGGCTGAATGAGGGCCTGGCCGAGCTCGGGAATATCGACCCGACGGACGACTACGACGCTGCGCTCAGGTATGGAATCTTTACCCGCCGCATCAAACCGTTGTGGTACCAGAACTCATTCGGAGGCGAACCGGAGGATATCCTCATCGCCTACGGACAGGGGCGGTCGGTGGTCCAGTACATGATCGGCATATACGGGCCGGAGCGGATGGCGGAGCTGTTCCGGGTATTGCGCCGGGTGCGGAACATCGACATGGCCTTGATGGAAGTATACGAGTTGGACCAGTACGGCCTGGATACCGCTTGGCGCACCGCGTTGGGTCTGGACCCTCTTCCTTCCCCCGAAGAACTGGAGCGCCTCAGCCAGGAAGGCCGGGAGGAAGCGTCTCAAGACAACGCCGGTCCAGGGACCGCTCCCGAAGAAGAGGCGGGCGAAGAGGGCACGGGCGCCGGCCCGGCCGCCGGCGGGGAAGAAGTTTCGGAAGAACCCGACGTTCAGGCGAGTGGGGAAGAGTCGTCAGAGAAGACCCCCGAGGCCGTCCCCGCGGCTGGGACCGAGGACCCGGAACCCGGGGCCGTGTCCCCGGGCGGTTGTGCCGTTCCGGCTTCCGGCGATTCGGCAACTGCCGGAATCGGAATGGTGGGACTGATCAGCGCACCGGCCGGGCTCCTCTTGCTGCCCTGGCTGCGCCGCCGCTGGCCCCTCGGCTAGCGGCGTTCCCGCCCCGCCGACTGCCCGACGCCAGGCGTGGTCTAACGGGCCCGAGGGTTGAAGGCGTCGTTTACCGCGTCTCCCAACAGGTTGAAGGTAAAGAGGAGCACCGCCAGGGTGCCCACGGGGAAGAGGAGGAGGTGGGGATTAGAGCGCAGGACGGATATGCTGCCGTTTTCGAAGATCATCAATCCCAGGCTTGGGACCGGCGGTTGTATCCCAATCCCCAAAAAACTGAGCAGTATCTCCGACCCGGCCACACCCGCCAGGCCGGCCGACACCATCACGATCACCGGTCCCATGATGTTGGGCAGCAGATGCCTGAGCAAGATACGCGGCGTGGAACTTCCTATTGAACGGGCTGCCTCGATGTACTGGTCCTCACGGGCCTGAAGCACCTGTCCCCGCACCAACCGGGCCATGCCGAACCACGAAAAGATGGCCAAGGACAGGGACAGCACGATGTAGTCCGCCACCCCCAAGCGCACGATCTCCACTCCCAACGTGTCCTCCACCCCCCGCAGCCATTCGGTTATCGGCGGCCGCACCGTGGACACAATGATCAACACCAGGAAAAGGTCTGGAAAGGCCGAGGTAACCTCTCCCACCCGCATGATAATGGTGTCGACGAACCGGCCAAAATAGCCGGCGACCAGTCCCAAGGACACGCCAAGGGCCAGGCTTCCCGTTGCCAGAGTCACCACCGTTATTACCACGGTGGTGCGCAGGCCGTAGATGATGCGGGTAAGCGCATCGCGGCCCAACCGGTCGGTGCCGAATGGATGGGCGACAGAGGGCCCCTGCTTCGCGATCGAGAGGTTTTGGTCATTGTATCCGTAGGGCGTCACCAAGGGCGCCAGTATCCCCGAGCCGTACATTATCAGGATGAGGGTCAGGCAGATTACACCAACCCGCTTACGCAACAACCTGCGAATCGATATGGCCCAGTAGCTGCGGCCCGTTCCGGCAGGTTCCGCCAATGGCGAGTGGGACTCACTGCGCAGCATAGCTGCCGCCCAATCTGATGCGTGGGTCCAACACCGGGTATATGAGGTCCACCAAGAGATTGGCCATCACAAACAACGTGGTGCCGATGATCAACACTGCGTTGATGATGGGGAAGTCCCGGGCGAAGATCGACTCAATAAACAGGTTCCCGATCCCCGGGATGCCAAAAAACCGCTCGACAATGAATGAGGTGAACGCGATTCCCGCCAAGGAGAACCCCAAGGAAGTGACCACCGGTATCAAGGCGTTTCGTAGAATGTGACGCCGTCGCACGACTAACTCCGAAAGTCCTTTGGCCCGAGCGGTGCGAACGTAGTCTTGGCTGATGACCTCCAGGGTGCTGGCGCGGGTCAACCTGGTGATGATGGCGATGCCCGGCACACCCATGGCCACCGCCGGCAGGACAATGCGGGTGTCAAAAAACCCGCCCCAACCATGGGTCGGCAAGATGTCGAAATGCAGGGCGAATACCAGCAGTAAGACCGGCGCGCTCAAGAACACGGGAATGGACTGGCCGAGCAAGGTGGCCAGCACCGAGCTTGTGTCCCACAGCGTGCCCTGCCTCATGGCGGCGAACACCCCGATAGGGATGCCCAGACCGACCGAGAGGATCAGCGCCGCGACATTGAGCTGGGCCGAGACCCACATCTTCTTTTTGAGCAGTTCGGCGACCGTACGGCCGCGGTACTTTATGCTCTCCCCGAAGTCGCCGCGGGTAACGTTCTTCAGGTAGCGGCCGTACTGGACCACGACAGGGTCGTTAAACCCCCGCTGCTCTCTTATCCGTTCAACGACCCGGGGGTCGGAGTGCTGCCCCATCAGCACCTGTATCGGGTCGCCGGGGCCGTAGCGGCCCAACACGAAGGTGATGAACGAGACGATGAGCAGGATTACAGGCAACCATACCAACCGGCGAACGATGTAGGTGCCCACTTTGGCGGCCGGCTCCTATTCGGCGTTTAGGTACACGTACCTGAGACGGGGAATTACCAGAGGCGCTTGCAGGTAGTCGTGGACGCTGGGCTTGACCAGCGCGTAGCTCTCTCCGCTGTACCAGAGGGGGACCCACGGAGCATCGTCCAGGATAATTTGCTCTATTTGATTGTACAGTGCGAAGCGGGCGTTCTCGTTCGTTTCAACCCGGGCCTCCACCAGGAGCCGGTCGACATCGGGATTGTTGTAATTGGTGTGATTGTTGCTGCTTTCGCTGTGGAAGAGTATGTCCAGAAAGTTCTCCGGGTCCGGGTAGTCCGCGATCCAGCCGATGTCGAACATCTGAAAGCGGCGTTTGTGCAGGTCCTTCAAGAATGTGGCGTACTCTGTCTGTTGGAACTCGGCCGTAATCCCCAAGTTACGCTCCCACATCTGGAGCACGACCTCCATGTCCAGGCTGACGTTGGCGCCGAAGCTGCCCGGAGTGGTGATGGTAATGGCGGGCAGGTTTTCCAAGTCATCGCCGTAAGCTGATTCTTCCAGCAACTGTTTGGCCCTGATGGGATCGAAGCTATAACCCCGGACGTCGTTATTGTATCCAGGGAATCCCGGAGGCAGTATTCCCTTGGCGGGCACCACGAGGTCACCCAGCACTATGGATGCGATCTCCTGTTTGTCGATGGCCAAGTTAAGTGCCTGACGCACGTTGGGGTCGTCCAAGGGAGGTTCGTTGATGTTGAGGCCGATGTACTGGACACTGAAGGAAGGAGGCGCCCTTCGGAGCTCGGCGTTCAGGCTGTTGCTTGGGTCCAGCAACCGGTCCAGGTCCGCCAAGCCCACGCCGGTGACATGGATTTCGTCGTTTTCATACATGAGCATGGAGGTGCCGCCGCTGAGGATCAACTCGACCTCCCCGAGGTTAGGAGGGCCCAGGTGGTAGTCGTCGTTCCGGCTCAACAACAGGGTCTCCCCCACCTTGTACTCGGCCAACCGGAAAGGCCCGGTGCCGTTGGGCTTGCGGAACCAGTTCCTGGGGTCAGCGTCTATGTTTTCCCGGTCCAGAACGAACCCGGTCGGATAGGTCAGTTTGGCAAGGAAATAGGACTTGGCTTGGTCGATGGTTATTTCGATAGTCTCCTCGTCGATGACCCTTACGCCGGAGATGGAAAGGGCGTCGCCGTTCAACTTCTCCTCGACGCCTATGATGTCCCCCAGGTACTGGTCGACGACGGGCGACTCGGTCAGGGGATTGGTCACGCGTTCCAAGGACCACCTGACGTCTTCCGCTGTCACTTTCTTCCCGTCATGGAACTTGGCGTCCGGGTCAATGTGGAAAGTGTAGATTGTGCCCTCTCCGCTGATTTCCCAGCTTTCCGCCAAGTCGGGCACGATGTCCAGGTTCCGGTCAATTGTGACCAGACCGCCGAAAACCTCCACGATGATTTGAGCGGAGGTGGCGTCGGTGGTCAGGTGAGGGTCGAGGGTCGGTGGATCGACGAACAGCCGCACCAGCCGGCCGCCCTCTAACGACGCTTCCTCTGACGCTTCCTCCGAAGGCTCGTCTTCGGCAGGAGGGTCGGTGGGCGCCGGGGATTCCTGCGACTCCGGAGTGGCCGTCGGGGCGGTCTCGACCGTTGGTTCCGGCGAGCCGGAGCACGCCGCTGTCAGCAACAGAATGGCGAATAGGGCGAATATTGTAAGAAACGTCCGCAAAATCATCGGTGCGTCCTATATTTTCCCCGGTCAATTTGCCGGAGGGGTTTGAACTTATTACGTCGTGGTTGGTTTTTCAGATTCTCCCCGAGTGCTTCCCCAAAGTGCTTACCAGTGTCTCATTGTAGTTTAACAAAGTTACGACCTTTCAATTAAATGCGGCCCCAACGCTGCGTCGCACGGGTCATTCTATTGTTGAATCCGCCCCCCTCTCTCGTCGTCCCGGTCGCAACCGGGACCCAGGGACCGATGCCGGATTCGGTCCTCCCTCGAATGCCGCTAACCCAAGATTCGGGTCTGGATTCCGGCTGCGGCCGGAAGGACGGGGGGATTTTCCGACAATTGAATGACCCTGACTGCGCCGCACAGGGGATGGCGCAGCGCCTTTGATTCGCCTTTAATTATTGTATCTTTTACAGCCATTTGCTACGATATCCGTACTGCCGGAACAATGGCTGGCCAAGTTGGTTCCCAGACATCCAACCCGCCGGGCCGGTGGGCGCGGCGAGCGTAGCCAAGAGGTCCAAGGCGCCTGTCTGTGGCACAGGAGATCACGGGTTCGAATCCCGTCGCTCGCCCCAAAATACCGGCCGCCGCCATTCCGTCAAGCTTCATGCTGCGCCTGTAGCTCAATGGATAGAGCACTGGGCTTCGGACCCAGGGGTTGCGGGTTCGACTCCTGCCGGGCGCGCCATATCAACTCTTCAGACAAATGACTATCGCCCAGGTAAACCGGTTGGCTCCAACAGGAGGATAAGTCCATGGCCACCCACGACCCTGGGGAGATCGAATTTGTGCTGCAGGCGGCGCAGGACTCGGACGTGAAATTCATCCGGCTCTGGTTCCCCGATATCCTGGGAAGCTTTCCAGCCAGCCAGCGACCTGAGGCGGGGCACGGTGCTCAACTTGGCCGAAATGGGAGTGCCGGTGAAGTATTCCCACCACGAAGCGGCTCCCGGCCAGCACGAAATCGACCTCCAATATACCGACGCACTGGCAATGGCCGATAGTGTAATGACCGCCAAATTAGTCGTAAAAGAACTGGCGCAAAGCCGCGGCGCCTATGCCTCCTTCATGCCCAAGCCAATCGCCGGCATCAACGGCTCCGGCATGCACATTCACCAGTCCCTCTTCCGGGGAGAGCGCAACGCCTTCTACGAAGAGGACGATGAGTACTACCTCTCGGAGGCCGCCAAGAAATTCATAGCCGGACTGTTGCGCCATGCCCCGGAGATCACCTTGGTGACCAACCAGTGGGTCAACCCCTACAAGCGGTTGGTACCGGGGTATGAGGCCCCGGTGTACGTATCTTGGTCCCATACCAACCGCTCCGACTTGGTCCGGGTCCCTGCCTTCAAGCCGGGTTATGAAAGCTCGTCAGAGTCGAGTACCGCGCCCCGGACCCGGCCTGCAACCCTTACCTGGCGTTCAGCGCCATGCTGGCGGCAGGCATCAAAGGCATCGAAGAGGATTACCCCGTGGAGCCGCCGGTTGTGGGCAACGTATTCGGCATGACCGACGAACGCCGCCAATCGTTGGGTATCAAGAACTTGCCGACCAGCTTGGGCGAGGCCATCGCTTTGGCCGAGGACAGCGAAGTTCTCAATGAGGCGCTGGGCAACCACATCCACAGCAGCTTCATCCAGAACAAGAAGATCGAGTGGGAGGACTACCGGTCAACCGTTACCGATTACGAGGTCTCCCGGTACCTGCCGATTCTCTAGGTGCCGGCGGCGACTGACCACAATCACGGCCCAAGACGTCCGGGAAGCCCGATATTTTGTACGGCCGCTACCCAACGCAATTGGTGCTTGCGGCTGCGCGTTAAGACGTATAATTGCACATGGCGGTGGCATCGTTGAAGAGCAGCCTAATGATACGTAGGGGGAAACGATGCTCTTGAAATCAGTCAAGATCGAACGATTGTTGTCATTTCAAGAGATCGATCTGGAATTGCGTCCCTTAAATGTGTTAATTGGGGCCAACGCCTCCGGAAAATCCAACCTAATCGGGATTATGGCCCTGTTGCAAGCCGTACCCCGAGATTTGGGCGGGTTCGTTCGCAGGAGCGGCGGTATGGCGGATTGGCTCTGGAAGGGAAAGAACATCGGCCGCGAAACCGGAACGACGGGTACCGTTGAAGCAATCGTAGCCTATGATTCCGGCCGAATGCCCTTGCGGTATGCGTTGAGCTTGAGCGAAAGGGGTCAGCAGTTTGACATTGCTTCAGAACGGCTGGAAAACGAAAGGCCCAGCGCATTCCAATATAGCGAACCCTTCCGCTTTTTCGATGTAGCCGCCGGTCACGGCAGATTAGCAATCAATTGGCGCGACGAGGATTCCGCTGGCGAGGTTGACGAGCCTCGGCGTCAGACACAGCAGATCAGCCGGGATGATCTGACACCGGGGCAGTCTGTACTTCGCGAGAGGAAAGACCCAACCCTTTACCAAGAGATGAACTTCGTGGGACGCCAGTTCGATGCCATTCGGTTGTACCGGGAATGGAACCTCGGACGGAACAGCGAAATCAGACGGCCTCAACCCACGGATTCGCCGAACGATTTCTTGGAGGAAAATTTCTCGAACCTGGCTCTCGTCTTGAATCGCCTGGAAAGCGGCCCAACGATGTCGCTTATAGAAGGCCACTTAAGGGACTTCTATGAGATGTATGATCGGCTTGGCGTCAACATAGACGCCAACACGGCTCAGCTTTGGATTCGGGAAAAGGGCCTAACCAGCGCGGTTCCGGCTACCCGCCTGTCCGACGGTACCCTGCGATTCCTGGCTCTACTCTCCATTCTGTGCCACCCCAACCCCCCGCCACTCGTCTGTATCGAAGAACCCGAATTAGGACTACATCCAAATATCATACCGATGGTGGCGAAGCTGCTGAAATCGGCGTCGGAGCGCACCCAGCTTATTATCACTACCCACTCCGAGCGTTTGATAGACGAACTCCACGACGACCCGGAGAGCGTTGTGGTATGCGAGCGATACCCCAGCTCCGGCACCGAGCTTAAACGCCTCGACTAAGAGGAACTTAAGATTTGGTTGGAGAATTACGAGCTTGGGGAACTGTGGGCAAAGGGTCAGATAGGCGGTACACGGTGGTAGAGGTCTACGTATATTACGAGGGCGACAAGAAGCTCCAACCGGGCCTCCGTAAATTTTTGGGCGAATTTTATCGGCAGGGCACCAAGATCAGACTTGTGGCCGGCGGAGGTGATTGCGTAGGGGACTTCATTACGGGCATGAAGTCCAACAATAATGCCATTAATATCCTCCTCAAGGACTCCGAAGGGCGGGACATTCAAGAGGCGTTGCGCGAAGTAAAATCTCATGATCATTGGGACACTAAGTTGGGTTTTCAGGTTGGCGATGAGCAACTTCACTTTATGGTGCAGGTAATGGAATCCTGGTTTCTAGCCGACCGACAAGCACTGCGTAGCTACTACGGGCAAGATCTCCTGGAAAGCCGATTGCCGAGCAACCCTAACGTGGAGGAGATCTCTAAGAGGGTGTGTGACAAACCGTTTTCGAGTGCAATGAGTTGGCGTGAGTTTGCCTTAGTTGCTCCTGCAGAGCTTACGGGACGCCCTCACCCTAACCCTCTCCCAGAGGGAGAGGGGACTTGTCACACACCCTCTAAAGACGACGTCTTGAATGGGTTAGAGGAAGCTACCCGCGACACAAAAAAGGGTAAATACCACAAAACCAGGCATGCCCCAGACTTGCTGGAACGAATGGACGCTGCCAAAGTGAGAGCGGCTGCGGCATGTAATCGCCTTTTTGTCGCATTGGAAAATGCAACTGCGATTGCCAGTCGAGACTCGAACCGAGTTCGGTAGGATTGACCTTGCAGCATTACGTATCGGAATCGAATCCTGCAATTAGTAGAGGTGCGACATGGCTGAACGCATACGTCTGGGCATAATCGGCGCCAGTCCGACCGTGGGTTGGGCGCACCGTTCCCACCTGCCGGCGATCGTCGCCAGCCCCGAGTTTGAGTTGACCGCCGTTTGCACGACCCGGATGGAAACCGCCAACGAATCAGCCCGGCAGTACGGTGCCCGGCTGGCGTTCGACGATCACCAGAAGATGCTGGCCCACCCGGAGATCGACGCCGTGGCCGTGGTGTTGCGGGTCCCGGCCCACTACCAGATCACCAAGGACGCTCTCAACTCCGGCAAGCACGTCTTCACCGAGTGGCCCTTGGGACGGACGTTGGAAGAAGCGGAGGAACTGGCCGGTCTGGCCAAGGCCAAGGGCGTGAAAGTCGTGGTTGGCCTCCAGGCGCGGGCGGCGCCGGCCGTGTTGCAAATGAAGCAGTTGGTCGAGGAAGGCTACGTTGGCGAGATAATGTCCTGCTCCATGCGGCTGATTCGAGGCGGGGTGCTGGAGCGTCCCTCGGGACGGACCTGGCAACGGGACGACGAACTCGGGGCCACTACCCTGACCATCGCCGCTGGGCATTCCATCGACGCCCTTCGTTTCGTGGTGGGCGACTTCAGAGAGGTCTCCACAGTGGTCTCGACCCAGTGCGACCAGTGGTTCGAGACGGACACCCAGCAATATCTGGACGTCACCGCTCCAGACAATATTCTCGTTAGCGGCAAGCTCGCCAACGGCGCGGTGGTGTCGGCCCACGTGGCCAGCATACCGTGGGCGGGCAGCGGCTACAGGTTGGAGATATACGGGAGGGAGGGCACCCTAGTCGCTACTTCGGAGGACTCACCCCAGTTGGGCCCGGTCCGGCTGGAGGGCGCGCGGGGCAGCGACGAATTGGAGGAGTTGGCCCTGTCCTCCGATCACACCTTCGTTCTGGAAGGGATGCCTCACGGTGCCCCATACAACGTAGGACAGCTGTATTACATGTTCGGCGAGGCGATTCGAGGCGAGGGGGAGCGGCAGCCCGACTTCGACACGGCCGTAGACCTGCACCGCTTGGTGGAGGCCATGCGCAACGCCTCCGATACCGGGCGGGCGGTGGCGATCCCGGCGTAGCGCCCCCGGGCAACAGGAAACAACGGCTACTGGCGTTCGGCGATTACCAGGACCTGGACGAACACCTCCTCTGCCACCCGGACCACGGATCTCGCCGTCGGGACGGGAATATCAAGTTGCTCCCAAGTGAAGGATGTCCGGCCGAGAATGTTCAGGACGCTTCCATCGTTTCTGACCTCAAGCTCGAAGGTCATCGGAACGTCCCTGCCGTTCACGTTCAGCGTTCCGGCTGCCTGGCGCTCGAATTGCTCCCCCTCGGAGAACTCCGGGGGCAGTTCACCGGCGCTCTCTACCGTAAATATCGCTACCGGATGGTCGGGGAACATGCGGCTACGGATATAGCTATCTCGGAATTGCTGGTCGCTGACCAGTGTGTGCAGGTCGACGCTAATACTTGACGTCTGGCCGTCGACGTTGATTTCTCCGGAGAGTTCGGTGGTGCGTATCACCACGTCGAAGGGCAAAGGCACGTTCCTGAGCTCTTCCTCCACGGTGAAGGTGATTTCGGAGCCCTCGCCCACCACGTATCCGGCGCCTGACTCCGGCTCGTCCGGGACCGGTTGGCTGGTCGGGGTAGCAGCGGGAGGGGATGTCGCGGACTGAGCCGGCGTCTTCCCTTTGGCTGGGGCGGAGTCCGCAGGTCTAGTGGCTGCGGGGGTGTTGGCCGGGACGTCAGTGGGTGGCGTGGTGGTAGCAGCGGGCTGGACCGCCGCGGTAGGCGTTGGTGTAGCCGGCGGGGTCGGAGATTCCACCCGTTCCGGCAGGGCCAGGTGTCCGCTTTCGGCATCGCCCTGGGTCACCAGTCCTCCACCGACGGCCACTGCCGCAATCAGGCAGGCCGCTGCCGTAAGATTGGCCGCCGCGCCGGAAAGGCGGGTCAGCGCGAGAGTCAACAGTCCGGACAGGACGAAGACTATCACCGCCAACGGAACGGTGAAAACTATCATCCGCTCCAACCAGATATTCACCACCACTGCGGCGACGATGACCGCGACGAGCACAAGCGCCAACGCCGCGCCGTAATTGCGAGTGCGGTTGGGGCCGGGGCCGAGGCGGCTCCAGAGCAGTCCGGACAAGATACCCACAATCAGGGCTGCGGCGGCGACGGTGGCGCTGTTGAAGACGTTGTCCAAGGGCGAGCGCAAGGGCAACGACACCAGCGCCGCCACAATCGCCGCAATCGCTCCGGCCGTTAGACCAGCTATCATTTAACTCCTTCGTTCGGGGCCGGTCCGGGTTGTATACTGCAGCCGAGTATAAACTACCGGTGTTCTCGGACGTTACGGGGCAATCAATCGCCCGTTATCGCATATCTGAAAATTCTTGAGGAGGGCCTCACATGGCTGACAAACAGATACTTTGCACATTCGGCGTGGACTTGGACGCGGTGGGTGGCTGGCTGGGCTCCTACGGCGGCGAGGACTCACCCGACGACATTTCCCGGGGGTTGTTCGCAGGCGAAGTGGGCACGCCGCGTTTGTTGAAGTTATTCCGGCGGCTGGGCATCACCACTACATGGTTCATTCCCGGGCACTCGATGGAGACTTTTCCCGACGAGTGCCGGATGATCGTCGACGACGGCCACGAGATCGGGCTACACGGTTATTCTCACGAAAACCCCATATCGATGTCGCCGGAACAGGAGGAGGCGGTACTGGACCGTTGCATCGAACTGATAACCCGTATGGCGGGCAAGAGGCCCACCGGCTACGTGGCCCCATGGTGGGAGTTCAGTCACGTGACCAATGAGCTACTGCTCAAGCACGGGATCAAGTACGACCACAGTCTCATGCACCGGGACTTCGAGTGCTACTACGTGAGAGTGGGCGACCGGTGGACCAAAATCGACTACTCTCAACCGGCGGACGTATGGATGCACGCCTTGGAACGGGGCCGGGAGACCGACTTGGTGGAGATTCCCGCCAACTGGTACCTGGACGACCTGCCTCCGATGATGTTCATCAAGAAGTCGGCCAACAGCCACGGGTTCACCAATCCCAGGGATATCGAGTCCCTCTGGCGGGACCAGTTCGACTACGTTTACCGGGAATACGACGAGGCCGTGTTCCCTATCACCATACATCCCGACGTCAGCGGCCGCCCCCAAGTGCTGCTGATGCTGGAGCGGCTGGCGGAGTACATCACCTCCCACGACGGGGTGCGCTTCCTGACCTTCAACGAAATTGCCGACGACTTCTTGGCGAAGCACCCAAGGGAGCAAGGCGGCGGCTGACACCGCACGGCGCCTACAGGGCCAAGGCGTAACAGGCGCGGCGGGGGTCGGCGCTGGTGCTGAGGTAACCGGTATCGGGGTCCCTTACCGATACGGTCGCTCCCAGGCCGCAGTTGGCCGCCGTGGCTATCTTGTGCCCCAGACCTCTCAAAGCGTCGGCGGTCGACTCCGGGATGCCCGGTTCAAGGTCCAATTGCGCCGGGTGATAGGTGTGGGGATAGAAGGAGTTGACGTTGCTTTCGGTGGCGAACCTGGGGGCCTCCACCGCCTGCTGCGGATTCATTCCGAAGACTATTACGTTCAACATTAGCTGAACGTTGGCTTGGACCTGGTTGTCGCCGCCGGGGCAGCCGACGGTCATCACCGGCTTTCCGTCCTTGGTCACGATGTAGTTGATCAGGGTGGTCCGAGGACGCTTTCCCGGCTGCACCACGTTGGGGTGGCCGTCCTCACAGTTGAACATTTCGATCCGGGTGCTCAGGCAGCAACCAAGCTCCGGGAAGAACACCGACTTGCTGAACGCCCCGCCGCTGATGGTCCCGCAGACCAGGTTGCCTTCGCGGTCCAACACCGACACGTGAGTCGTGCCGTCGTCGCTTCCCGAGTCGCCCCCGACCGGGGCCGGCGCGGCAGAGGCCGATTCCCGTGTGGCGCCCGCGACGGTCGAGAATTTCCAGGGGTCGCCGGCGGGGGGTTGGGCGGGATAAGCGCCTTCAGGGTCGATGGACTGGGCCCGTTCCGCGGCATACTCCTTCGACAGCAGACCATCCATGGGAACGACGGCGTAGTCGGGGTCGGCGTAGAATGCCTCGCGGTCGCCGAATCCCAGCTTCAGCGCTTCGGTAACGGTGTGGATGTAGGCGGGGCTGTTGTGGCCCATTGATTTAAGGTCGAAATGCTCCAGCATATTCAACGTCTGCATCAGCATCGGACCCTGGGTCCATGAGTCGTGGCCCCAGACCTCGTACCCGTTGAAGGTGGTAGAGACCGGAGTCCCAAACTGGCTTCGGTACGAGTCTAGGTCGTCCATGGAGAGAATGCCGCCGACGCTCCGGGCCGAGTCCACAATGAGCCGAGCGATGGGACCCCGGTAGAACACGTCCTTGGCTGCCTGCAGGCTTTCGCTCCGAGAGGAGGCGCCGTTTACGGAGGCGGCGCTCATGGCCTTAAGCGTGTTGGCAAGTCCCGGTTGGACCAGCGGCGTTCCCGGCTCAGGTACTTGGCGGTTGTCGTAAAAAACGTCCCAGCCACCGGGAGGGAAGTTGTCGAATTGCTCCTTCCCCGACTGGAGGTCCAGCCGCTGCAACATGTACTCGTAGTTGGGAATGCCTTCTTCGGCGTAGCCGATGGCGGGCGCGAGCACGTCCTTCAACTCCATAGTCCCGTACTGGTCCAGCATGGAGATGAACGCATCGACGATGCCGGGTACGGTGAAGGAGAAGGGCGCCTGCTTTCCGGGTCCGGTTGGGATACTTTCCATGCCCTGTGACCGATAGAAGCCGGCGGTGGCCTCACCCGGCGCGACCCCCTGCCCGCTCAACGACAGCAGGTCGCCGCTGTCCGAGTCGTAGAGCATGAAAACACCCTCGGCGGCCAAGGAATAGGAGGCGATGGGTTCCACTACTGCGGCGGCGAATCCGGCGGCGACCAAGGCGTCGAAGGCGTTGCCTCCGGCGAGCAATATTCTCATCCCGGCCATTGAAGTCAGGTAGTGCCCCGAAGAGATAACGCCCTGGGTGGAGCGGACCACCGGGCGCCCGGTGGGTGGCAGGACCATGTCGCCTTGTTCGGGGTTGTAATCGGCCATCTGGCGGACCATTTCATCTCCCGTCGCGCACTTGATTTTGTTGCGGCCTATTATAGGCCCAATCGAGCGGCTGTTTCCAACCTGCCGCGATGTCTTGCCGCAGCCCTGGCTTGTATTCCGGCGCCGAGGTCTCGTCCGGCGGCTGGCGTCAAGCGCCTGCGGGGAATGGGACCACGCCCGTACCGTCGACCAAATGTGGCGGCATGAAGTACTCCCTGGTGTCCGGGCCGCCGAAGCCCTCGATGAAGCACCGGACTACGCCCTCGGATTCCAACGCCGCCCGGACGATCTGCTTGTTGAAATTGCTGATCTCCTCGCCCTCCAGGAACTCACCCACGGGCAGCCAAAGACACTCTTGAATTTCGTCGGCCTGCATGGTGATCTCGCGGCTCAGCGGCCGCAAACGGCCCACGAAGTAGATGTCTGACTTCCCGTAGCGGTAGCCGTGCCAGTGACGGAAGCAGGCCATCGCTTCAAATTCAGCCGTTACCCCGGTTTCCTCCAACACCTCCCGTTCCACCGCTTCCACCAGGTGTTCGCCGGGTTGGAGCGCCCCGCCGGGCAGCTTGAGGGTCGGAGGACGCCCGCCGAACCCGTACTTCTCTCTGACCACCAACAACTCCCGCTCCGGGGTCAGCACCACTCCGCCAATTCCGACGTAGTGGGTGGCGAATGGCGGCAGGTAGGTCCCTTCCACCAACTCGCAGGTCAGCATCAGGTATTCTTCGCCTGTGTGGTGGAAAGTGAAGCCGTTGGAGACCGCCGCCGGTATCAAGGCCGCCCGGTGAATGGGCACCTCCAACCATACGGCCTTGTAACCTTCCTCGCGCCACTGTGCCAGGGACAAGTCCAGCCTCCGGGCGAACTCGTCGGCATCCGCCGGCAGTACGCCGGGCGCGGTGACCATGCCGCCAAAGGGATTGGCTCTAGCCTCCAGTACCTGCGTCATAGGTCCTCGCGATCCGGGAGATTGGGCAGGCTCGCGGCCCGCCGCGCCAATGCTACGGGGCATTTGCGCTATCGTCAAATAGCCCAGTGGGGCCCACATCCACCACCTAAAGGGAGAAAAAGACCTCGTTGGAGCCAACAGTGAAGCTGGTTATGATGGTAAGTGATCAAACAAAACCATCACCAACGAGGTGTGACTATTATGGCCCAGGGAGCATTGCCTTTCCAATATGCCGAAGAGCAGCAAGAAGCGGGGATGACCGGCGTCTCCGGTCTGGCGGCGTACCTGGACCTGTGGGAGGTTGCCGGTATGAGCCAGTCGGTGCGGCGTCATCTGGGAGGTAACGAAAGACGGCAGGGTTGGACCGGGGCCCAGGTGGTGACATCGCTGGTGCTGCTGAACCTGGCGGCCGGGCAATGTGTGGAAGACCTGCGGCTGCTGGAGAAGGACCAGGGTTTGGGGCGGCTGTTGCGTCTTTCGGAGACTCACGGGATGGGCCGGAGGGAGCGTAAAGGGTTGCTGGAGAGGTGGCGCAAGGAGCGTCGGCGGAGTGTGCCGTCGGCCTCGGCGGTGTTCCGGCGCCTGGCGGAGTTCCACGCTGAGGCCGAAGAGGGCAGAAGAGAGGCCCGCACCGCCTTCATACCGGCGCCCACCGCCGGACTCCAAGCCCTGCGCCGGGTCAACGCCGACCTGGTTGGCTTCGTCCAAAGCCATACCCACCATAAGCAGGCGACCCTGGACATGGATGCGACCTTGATCGAGACCGGCAAGGAGCAGGCCTTGTATTGCTACCAGAAGTACAAGGCGTATCAGCCGTTCACCACCTATTGGGCGGAAGCTGACCTGGTAGTGCGCACCGAGTTCCGGGACGGCAACGTTCCGGCGGGCTACCAGCAACTTAGGATGCTCCAGGAGTCGTTGGAGGATCTGCCTTCCGGAGTGGAGGGGGCGCTGGTGCGCTCGGACACGGCGGGCTATCAGAAGGAGTTCCTGCGCTACTGCGCCGAGGGCCAAAACGAACGCTTCGGGGTGATTGAGTTCGCCGTGGGGGTGGATGTGACGGCGGAGTTCCGGCGAGGGGTGTCAGAGGTTGCAGAGGATGAGTGGCAGGTACTGCATCGGGAGGCTGGTGAGCGCCGGGTGGACACCGGCCAACAGTGGGCTGAGGTGAACTACGTGCCCAACTGGATAGGCCACTCCTGGAACAGCCCGGAGTACCGCTTCATCGCTATCAGGGAGCCCCTCAGGAATCCGCCTCTGCCGGGTATGGAGAGCCGGTTGGATCTGCCCCCCAGCATGGCGATGGGGGCGAGGGGCTGGTACAAGGTCTTCGGAATAGTAACCAACCGGGACCTTGACCCGGAGGAGTTGATCTGGTGGTCTAGGCAGCGGTGCGGCAAGGGTGAGGAGGTGCATAGCGTGCTGAAGGAAGACTTGGCGGGCGGGCGGCTGCCTTCGGGATTGTTCGGGGCCAACGCCGCTTGGTGGGCCATAACGGCGTTGGCCTTCAACCTGAACTCGGCGATGAAGCGGTTGGCCCTGGGCCAAGAGTGGGTGAGCAAGCGGCTGAAGGCAGTCCGGTTCGGGGTCATCAACATTGCGGGACGAGTGGTGCGCCACGCCAGGACTCTGGTCATCCGTTTGGCGCAAGGCCATCCTTCATATGAGTTGCTGGTCACCGCACGCCGGAGAATCCTGGCGATGGCTCACGGACCGCCCGGACGCTAGCGCCGGTTTCCCCCATCACCCGTTCCCCCATCACCCGTGAAGGCGACTCACCCCAGTCGTCCAGAATGTCCCTATGCCGTCCTCAGCCGGAGAGCGGCCCGAACTGGGGTGTCAACGCTGCAATACCCAGCGCCACGACCAACCCACGGGCTTTTCAACCCCTCCAACTCTCACCTGACCAGTCCGAGTGTACCCTCTGCCGCCATCCAACGCCCCCGACGCTCTTTAGGTGGTGGATTTGGGTGGGGCCAAGGGTTGGGCTTTCCGAATGATTGGCAGGCAACGGCTTTTTCCAGACGTTTGGCCCCCGCTTCGCGGGCTTTACCCCGGTGTGGGCCATGGTTTGGCAGAGGCGGCTGAAGCGGGTGTGGCCGGCGGGGCCGTTGGGCAGCCCGGTCAAGGGCGGATGAGACTGGCGTCGCTGAAGGCGCATGGGAGCCGCAGGCCGGGCAAAAAGAATCAGCGCAAGGGCAGAAGGAAGCGGGATGGGTTTCTCGGGCGCTTGCGCTCCTCGCTGCCGATATCAACGCGGGACGAATTACCGTATACCTTGAGCCGGCGACCGGAGTCGCCCACCGTGTTACCGGTCCAGCAACCGGCGCATCCGTTCGCGCAACTCCCTGGCTTCTGCCTCGGCGGCAAGCCGCGCGGAATGCTCGGCGTCAGCCCGCGCTTCGGCAGTTCGTCCGGATTCGAAGACTTCCTGGTAGGTAGGCAGCCGCACTCCCGTCGCGGGATCATAGAAGCACAGCCATCCCTCACTCCCTCGCAGTTCCCAAGAGAGGAGCAGGTCCAGCATCGGGCTGTAGCCCCGAATCGCCCCGCTGTCTTCCTGGCGGATTTCAAGCCGCTGGTAGCGGCCGTTCACCAGTTGTTCGCCGATCAATGGCTCGCCGTAATAATCGCCGCCGGACCCGTCAAACCGCCAGTACTCGCCGATCCCCAACCGTTGATACAGTTCGCGCTTCCGTCCTCCGTCGTTTTCCGCAGTGGTTTCCGAGGCTACTTCCAAGGCGAAGTCGGGCATCTTGCCCGCTTCCCAAGGCAGATACAGCCGCCGCGCCCGAACGGCGGCGGCGTCCACGCCAAAGGCCAGGTAGCAATCAGGGCCCACCCGTATGTTCAAATTGCTGCGGTCGTAGCAGATAAAGGTGTTGCTGCTGAGAAAAACATTCCCGTGAGGATTCGCGGCGTCGAACCGGGCAGACAGCAGGTACATTGTTTCCAGAAGGACGGTCTCTTGGTACATTGCGTCAGGCAGCGGCTCCTTCTCGTCCGGGTTGAAACAGAGGCCGCTATAAATATCGCCCTCCTCCCGGTTGTAGGGAATCATGCCGTACCGGAGCCTGGTGGTCATGGCGGTCTCTCCCCAACGCAGCCACGCGCCGACTTTCCGGCAATCTGCCTTGGCCATCTGCCTTATCGTTGCGCGTCAGAATATTAACACACGCTGAGAACGCGCTTCCAATCCGGGCGTTCATCATGGTTCCACCTCTTCAGGGACAACCGCGCCTTGCGTCAACCGTCCACGACAGGGAAAATACAGCCAATCATTCCGGCCGCCCCGGCAGGTTTAACGTGCCAACTTCCCAATTCCATCCCGTGATCCGCCAGTGGTTTCAGGAGCGATTCGGGCAGCCGACCGAGGCCCAAGCCCAAGGCTGGCCGGCCGTCGCGCAAGGCCGTCACACGCTGATCGCGGCCCCCACCGGCTCCGGCAAGACGTTGGCGGCGTTTCTGACCTGTATCGACGGGCTGGTAAGGCAGGGCCTGGACGGGGAACTTCCCGACACCACCCAAGTCGTCTACGTTTCCCCCCTCAAAGCCCTCTCCAACGACATCAAAAAGAACCTGGAGACACCCCTCCGGGAGATATCCCAGCTGGCCGCCGGGAAAGGGACTCCCCTGCCGGAAATACGGGCTGGCGTCCGCACCGGCGACACCCCGGCGTCGGAACGCCAGAAAATGGCGAAGAAGCCGCCTCACATCCTCATCACCACCCCTGAGTCCCTGTACATCCTGCTTACCTCCCGCAGCGGCCGTTCAGGTTTGTCCGGGGTCCGCACCCTGATCCTAGACGAGATTCACGCCGTGGCCGACGACAAACGAGGCGCTCATCTGGCGCTGTCGGTGGAACGTCTCTGCGCGTTGGCGGAACAACCGGTCGTCCGCATCGGGCTGTCGGCAACCCAACGCCCCATTAACGAAGTGGGGCGGTTCTTGGTGGGAAACGACCACATTGGGGCCGATGGGACGCCTGACTGCCTGATTGTCGACACGGGCCACGCCCGGGAGATCGACCTGGCCATCCAACTGCCCGAACGGGAACTGGGCCCCATCGCCAGCCACGAGACCTGGGGCGAAGCCCTTGACTGGGTGGCCCACCTCGTCCAGTCCCACGAAACAACCCTGGTCTTCGTCAACACCCGAAGGTTGGTGGAGCGGGTGGCCCACCAGTTGTCCGAGCGTTTGGGGGAGAACGCGGTCGTAGCCCATCACGGGAGCCTGTCCCGGGCCATTCGGCTGACGGCCGAGGAAAAGTTGAAGACGGGCCAAGTACGGGTATGCGTGGCCACGGCGTCATTGGAATTGGGTATCGACATCGGTGTGGTCGACTTGGTCTGCCAGATCGGCTCTCCCAGGTCCATCGGTGTCCTGTTGCAACGGGTAGGGCGCTCCGGCCACACGGTGGGCGGCACGCCCAAGGGACGACTGTTCCCGCTGACCCGCGACGAATTGGCGGAGTGCGTGGCCCTCTGCCGGGCCGTTCGCCGGGGCAATCTGGATACCCTGGCCGTCCCGCCTTGGCCGCTGGACGTACTTTCCCAACAGATGGTGGCAGCCTGCTCCCAAGAGGAATGGGCTGAAGACGACCTGTATATGCTTAGCACGCGGGCCTACCCCTATCGAGACCTGCCCCGGGAGAAGTTCGACCAAGTGGTACACATTCAGTCCGATGGGATAGCTTCGCGGCAGGGCCGTCGCACCGGATTCCTCCACCGCGATGGGGTCAATCATCGGGTGAAGGGAAGGCGGGGCGCCCCGCTGGCCGCCATGACCAGCGGAGGGGCCATACCGGACAACGCGGATTACGACGTGATCGCCGAGCCCGACGATACTTTTGTGGGGACCGTCAACGAGGACTTCGCCATAGAAAGCCTCAAGGGCGATGTGTTCCTGTTGGGGAATACTGCTTGGAAGATTCGAAGAGTGGAATATGGGCGGGTACGCGTGGAAGACGCCCAAGGCCAACCCCCGACGATACCGTTCTGGCTGGGGGAGGCCCCGGGCCGCACCTGGGAATTGTCGGACGAGGTCTCGGAGTTGCGGGAGGCCATCGACCAGCGGCTGGCCGAGCCGGCGACGGCGCAGAATTGGGTAGTATCAGAGGCGGGGGTGGACGAAGAAGCCAGCCGCCAGTTGGTCGCCTACCTAGCGGAGGGCAAGCGCGTACTCGGTCTTGTCCCCACCAAACGCAGGGTCGTAGCCGAGCGCTTCTTCGACGAAAGCGGCGGTATGCAACTGGTCATCCACGCACCGCTGGGATCACGCATCAACCGTGCCTGGGGCCTGGCGCTGCGGAAGAGAATTTGCCGCTCCTTCGATTTCGAGCTTCAGGCGTCGGCCACCGACGACGGCCTCAACTTCTCTCTCGCGCCGGGGGTGTCCATACTCGTGGAAGAGGTGTTCGGCTACCTCACCCCCAGCACTATCGAAGATGTCCTGACCCAAGCCATCCTCCGAGCGCCGGTGTTCGGCACCCGGTGGCGGTGGAATGCCACCCGGGCCCTCGCAATCCTCCGCTATAGCGGAGGCCGGAAGGTGCCGCCCCCTTTGCAGCGCATGTGGTCCGATGACCTGCTGGCGGCGGTTTTTCCGGCCCAAGTGGCCTGCCAGGACAACGCGACCGCCGGCGACGTCGAAATTCCCGACCACCCGTTGGTCTTCGAGACCGTACGGGACTGCCTGACCGAAGCCATGGACCTGGAAGGCTGCCGGGAGGTATTGGCAGGCATTCAGAGAGGAGAGATCGAGGTCTTCGGCCGCGACACCGTTCAGCCGTCCGCGTTCTCCCACCAGATTTTGAATGCTATGCCCTATGCTTTTTTGGACGACGCGCCGTTGGAGGAGCGCCGGGCCCGCGCGGTCTCACTGCGCCGCGCCTTGCCCGACGACGCCCGGGACCTGGCCCGCCTGGACCCGGCCGCCATCCTCCGGGAAACGGCAAACGCTTGGCCCCGAATCAGGGACGCCGACGAATTGCACGATGCCTTGTTAACCCTCGGCCTGCTCTCCCTCGGAGCGCCCCTCGTCAACCGGAGCGGACAGGATGCCGGGCAAGTTGAATCGTGGCTTCACGAGCTGTCTGCAAACGGACGCGCCTACCGCCTGCTTTTGACGGGACACACGGAAGCTTGGGCTGCAGCGGAACGTTTGCCGTTGGTCAGGGCCGCCTTTGAGGAGGTTGACTTCGGCCCGGCGGCCGGGGAGGCGGAAGGATCCTCCCAAATTACCCGCGACGACGCTGTGCTCGCCTTGGTCCAGGGT
Source organism: Dehalococcoidia bacterium (assembly GCA_965222595.1). GTDB lineage: Bacteria > Chloroflexota > Dehalococcoidia > Lucifugimonadales > UBA3495 > VXOI01. The sequence continues at coordinate 42,787 of CBDCUJ010000016.1, forward strand.
TGGACCGAATGCACCGGTCCCTTTACTCCGCTGCAACTGGCCGAAACCTTGTGCCTTCCGGGTTCATACGTCGGTTACGCGCTGGCCCGCCTGGAAGCCGATGGCGCCGTGCTCAGGGGAGAGTTCAGCGGCAACGACGGCGGCCAAGAGTTTTGCGACCGGCGCATACTGGCCCGCATCCACCGGTCTACCGTCACATCCCTTCGAGCCCAGGTCGAACCTGTCCCGGCAGCAGCATTTATACGTTTCCTCACCCAGTGGCAGCACGCCGACCTCGCCTGCCGGCTATCGGGCGAGGGCGGTCTGTTGGCTGTGATTGAAGAGTTGCAGGGATTCGAGACCGCCGCTGGAGCGATCGAAGAAGAGGTATTGAACGCGCGCCTCACCGATTTCAGCCCGACGGCGTTGGACCGGTTGTGCCTGGAAGGAGAAGTCGTTTGGGGCCGGACCTCTCCCGCCCGCAGGCCGGGCGGGGCCGGTGGGCTTTTGGGACTCGGTAACGGCCACCCCGTACGAGCGGCCTTCACCAAGTCAACGCCTGTAACCCTGGCGTTGCGGGAGTCGCTGGACTGGTTGTTGGATGCCGAGCCTTCGGACATGGCAGACCCCACCGGCGCCGCCCAAGAAACGCTGGAGTTCCTTTCCCAGCGGGGGGCATCGTTCCTGTCCGACATCGTGGCTGCGACGAAACGGCTGCCTAGCGATGTGGAAGAGGCAATTTGGAGCCTGGCGGCTTCCGGGAGGATCACCTCGGACGGGTTCGAGGCGGTCCGGCAGCGGGTCCGTGGAACCACCCGGCCCCGCCGCCCCGCTCGTTCCCCTCGGCCCCTCCGGGGGAACCTGCACCGCCGCCGGGGTTTCAGCCGTTGGTGGGTGCTGGAGCCGCCGGACCCCGTCGAGGACCGCACCGAGGCCGTCGCCCGCCAACTGCTCTTGCGTTACGGGATTGTATTTCCCGAGTTGCTGGCGCGGGACGCCCTGGCCTTACGCTGGCGGGACCTGGTGCGGGTGCTGCGACGTTTGGAAGCGCGGGGCGAGGTGCGAGGGGGACGCTTCGTGTCCGGTTTCGTCGGGGAACAGTTTGCGTTGCCCGAAGCCGTGGACTTGCTTCGACGGGTCAAGGGCCAGGATGCCTCGGGGCGGTTCGTGTTGGTGTCAGCCTGCGACCCATTGAACCTGGCTGGCATTCTGACGCCGGGAAGCCGCGTGGCGGCTGTGCCGGGCAACCGGTTGGCTTACATAGACGGCGTGCCCATCGCGGCGATGGAGGGCGGTTCCCTCGTGCCGTTGTCCAACGCCGACCATCCTGGGCTGGAGCGGGCCCGTCAACTACTTGGCGTCCCCTTGACCCACGCGGCCTACCAATTGGAGACGGAACATCTGGCGACTGCGTGAGATCAGTCAACGGGGGCCAATGCAGCCAACCATTCCGGTATCTATACACAATCTGCCATTCTTTCTGGGCGTGCCAACTCTCCTCGTGAATTGAAAAACCGGCCACTGCTATGCTAACTTGAAACAGCAGTGTCCAACTTCCGATTTTCTCCCAATTCAAACCGGGCCCATCTCATCGACTGGCATCCTTGGACGCCGGAGACTTTCGCCCGCGCCCAAGATGCAGACAAGCCGGTGCTTCTCTCTATTTCCGCCGTCTGGTGCTACTGGTGCCACGTCATGGACGACACCAGCTACTCCGACCCGGACGTACAAGCGATACTCGATCGGGACTTCGTGGCAGTCCGCGTCGACAATGACCATCGGCCTGACATCAACTCCCGTTACAACGTGGGCGGCTGGCCCACCACAGCGTTCTTGACTCCCCATGGCGGACTCGTCGGGGGGGCGACTTACCTGCCGCCCGACCAGTTCCTGGCCATGCTGTCCGAGCTCAAAGAGGCTTACCGCGCCGACAAACCCCAGCTATACACCCAGGCGCGAGACTTGCTCCACCGCCGCCGGGACCAGTCACGGCGGTTCGCGGCGGGCCCTGAAGCGGACAAGGGCTTGAGCGACCGCATCGCGCGGACCGTCGCTGGCGCCTACGATCCGCTGAACGGCGGGTTCGGCGAGGAACCCAAGTTCTCCAATCCCGGGATTCTTCGATTCGTCATTCATATGCTCCGCACGACCGGAGAAGATTTTTACGCCGCCATGGTGCGTAAGACCCTGGACCAAATGGCCGGTTCGCCGGTCCGTGATACCACCGACGGCGGCTTCTTCAGGCACGCGGCCCAAGCCGACTGGTCGGACCCGCAGCGGGAAAAGCTACTGGAAGACAACCTGAACCTGGCCCGGTGCTATCTGGACGCTTGGTTGTTGTTGGATGAGCCCCGCTACCGCGTCGTGGCGGAAGAGACCATCGATTACGTGTTGGACCAATTGTACGACCCGGCAGTTCCTGGGTTCCGGGGCAGCCAAGGAGCCCACTCCGCCTATTTTGCCCTGTCCGCGCCGGAACGGACGAAGACGGGGCCGCCACCTCCCGACCCTTCGTGCTACGTTAGCGGCAATGGGCTGGCCGCCGCGGTGCTGCTGGACGCTTCATGGAAGCTGGGACGAGAAGACCTGGCCGATACCGCCCTGCCGGTCTTGGAACGCCTGCATGAAATGTCGGCGGACAGCGGATTCAGCCACGTTTATACCGAGGAGGGCCCCGGGGAAGGTCCGGCGTTTTTGGCCGACTGGGCGTGGCTCCTGACCGGTATGGTGCAGGCCCACTCCAGCACGGCGCGGCCTGTGTACCTTGATCGCGCGGTGGAAACCGCGAGGGTATTGGTGGACAAATTCTTCGACAGCGAAAGGGGTGGGTTCTTCGACATCGAGGCCGATGAGCAGGCGTTGGGACACATGCAGGTCCGGGAGAAGCCCTTGGCCGAAAACGTGGCGGCAGTAGAGGCGTTGGTCCGCCTGTATCAGGTCACTCGCAATGAGGACTACCGGCAGCTCTGCGAGGTTACCCTGAGCGCCTTCGTCGAAACCTACCGGGAGCAAGGGGAGTTCGCCGCCGAGTACGGTCTGGCCATCCGGCTCTTCAAGAACCCGGTGGTGGAGGTAACCGTGGAGGGCCGCCCCGGCGACGCCTCCTGCCGTGACTTGCTCCAAGCGGCGGCGCGGTTGCCCAATCCCAACCTGGATATCAAGACCGTTCGGACGTTGACGGATGACAGCCGGGCCCGCGCTCACGTTTGCCTGGACACGGTCTGCTTGCCTCCCGTGGATAGCGCCGACGCCTTGGCCGAGGCGGTATATGCGCTGTCCTCGCCCCAGGCCAGCCAATTCGACGATATCCTGAGAATATTCCCCGGCACCTAGTCTTGGAGCGGGCGGCGGGGTTCCCGTCGACCTTGCATCTACGAAACAAACGGAAACCAACGGAAACAAACGTTTGCTCAGGAGGACTCTGCGTGCTGCGTAGCACGGAATGCGGGACCCTCGGATTGGACGACTCCGACGCCTCGGTCACACTGGCTGGTTGGGTCGACCGGCGCAGGGACCACGGCGGCATAATATTCTTGGACCTGCGGGACCGTTCCGGGACCGTGCAGGTGGTGGCCAACCCCGAACTATCGGCCGGCGCCGCCCGGGTGGGCGAAACTCTGCGCCAAGAATGGGTGGTGCAGGTAAAGGGAACTGTCCGGCAGCGGCCCGCCGGAAGCGAGAACCCGGCCATGTCGACCGGAGACATCGAGGTCATGGCCGACGAGATCACAGTATTGAACCGCTCCCTGACCCCGCCTTTCTACATCTCCGACGACGCGGGGGCCGACGAGGCGCTGAGACTGAGATACCGTTACCTGGACCTGCGGCGTCAACCGATGCTCGACAACCTCGTGCTGCGGCACAGGGTGGTCAAGTACATACGGGACTTTCTGGACTCCCGCGGATTTCTGGAAATCGAGACGCCCATCCTGCTGAAGAGTACGCCCGAAGGCGCACGGGACTTCCTGGTCCCCAGCAGGCTCCAACCGGGCAACTTCTATGCACTGCCCCAATCGCCCCAGCAACTGAAGCAGTTGCTGATGGTCGCCGGAGTCGACAAATATTTCCAGATCGCACGATGCTTTCGCGATGAAGATCTGAGAGCGGACCGTCAACCGGAGTTCACCCAGCTGGACCTGGAGATGAGTTTCGTCGAGGAAAACGACGTGCTCGATCTCACGGAAGAGTTGTATACCGGGCTGCTGACGGCGGTGGCGCCGGGGAAGAAGCTCGCCACTCCGTTCCACAGGTTGAGCCACGCCGAGGCGATGGAGCACTACGCTTCGGACAAGCCCGACCTTCGCTTCGGACTGGAGATCACCGACGTTACCGGCCTGGCGACCGAAACCGAGTTCCGGGTGTTTCTTACCACAGCCGAGACCGGGGGACGGATCAGAGGGTTCGTGGCCCCGGAACTGGCCCACTACACTACCTCCCAAGTGCGGGAATTGGAGGCCTTGGCCAAGGAAGCGGGAGCCGGCGGGCTGAGCCACATTCGTTACCGCGGCGCCGGTCCCGTCGGCGAGCAGCGGGAGGACGAGGTGCTCCAGTCGGCGGGCCTGAGGATGCCGGTGGAGTGGCACCAACGCCTCGCTGGCACGATGGGAGCCGGCCCGGGGGATATGGTCCTGTTGATGGCCGGGAAGGAGCCGGGAATCAGCCATTGGTTGAACGCCGTCCGGACCCACATGGGTGAATCGCTGGGCCTGGCCGACCCCGATGAACTGGCTTTCGCCTTCGTCACCGAATTCCCTCTCTTCGAATGGAACGCCGACGGCAGCCGCTGGGACTCCTCGCACCATCCGTTCACCGCGCCGGGCGACGGCGAGGAGGGCCGCTTGGAGGGTGAGGACCTTTCCGGCATCAGGTCCAAAGCATACGACCTCGTCTGCAACGGGTCGGAGTTGGCCAGCGGAAGCATCCGGATTCATCGCCGGGAATTGCAGGAGAGGGTCTTCGCCATTCTTGGGTACACCCGGGAAGAGGTTAACGAACGGTTCGGCCAGATTCTGGAGGCCTTCGATTACGGCGCGCCCCCCCACGGTGGGATCGCTCCCGGCATCGACCGGCTGGTGGCCATCCTGGCCGGCGCCAAGTCCATCCGCGACGTCATCGCCTTTCCCAAAACCCAGAGCGGGTCGGACCTCTTGTTCAATTCGCCGGCGCCGGTAGAACCCGCCCAATTGACGGACCTGGGTTTGCGCTTGGCCGAGTAAATTCCGGCCTATACCGGAGCGAAAAAGGAATGGGCCTGCGGTGTTCGACCGCAGGCCCATTCCTTTCGGGTGGCAAATCGGCGGGTGTGAAGCCGGTTAATCGTCTGCGGCCCCCGCCTTTTCCGGGATCGCAGCTTCCTCGACCTTGCCGTTCCGGAAAGCGAACCGGTCCACCAGGTCGCCGATACTCGTGCGGAAGCCGGAGTATTCCAGCTCGTTGTAGGGAAGCATCGCCGCGCCGGACCAGCCTTGGGAGCGCATCTGGATGGCCTTTTCTTGGGCCAACTGACGGGTATAGTCCCAAGCCGGATTGTCGAAGAAGTCGGCGAAGGAATCGGAGAAATGGCCCTCCGCGTTGAGGGAGAAACCGATGCAGGAGACCAGCGGCAGGCAGTACATTCCGGTAACCGCTGTGTTGATGCCCACCGGCATGAGGGGCATCACGTGAGAGCCCCGGGCATCGCCTCCGATGAAGTGGGCCTTGGCGTAGGGGGAGATCAGTTCTTCGGGAGCAGGGAAAACTCCTTGATTGCGCACCAAGGCAACCGGGTCGTCCTTGCCCGTATATGTGCCGGCGATGTTGTGCATGCGGGTGGCAGACACGGCCGCCGCCGTCTGACCGGTGTGTCGGGAGACGATGCTGTCGATGCCAAACCGCTCGTTGTCCCGTAGCAGCACCGTTATCTTGTAGTAGTCCTCTGGAGCGTTTAAGGAGATCAGGCTGTCGCCGCCAGTGTTGTCCATGTCAATGATGTTGAACGTGAAGCCTTCGTTCAGCCGGGGCAGCATGAGTCCGGCGCAGTACATAGGATCGGCGAATCCCAGGAACAAGGGCAGGTTGTACGCTCCGGGCCCGCATTTATCGGCCGCCAGCACCATGAAGGACTCCGCCGGCCGTATCCGGTTGGTCTTGACCGGGTCGTGGTCCCACTCGATCTCCGCGACCGCCGGACCGGCGCCGCGGATGTTGCCGGAGGGAGCGTCGGCCAACAGGTCCTGCCCGGCGCCGTAAAGGCCGTATTGGCTGGCGACATCGGTGGCGTTGAGGAAGGCGTTCCAAGCAAATTGGTGTACGTCGGTGTCGTTTTCACCTCTGGTGTGAGAGGTAACTATACAAATGTCGTCACCGGTATGGCCCACGAAGGCGTCGATGAGCAGGCCGCGGCCAATGGCGGCTGCGACGTCGGACTTTACTGAATCGAGCATACGGTCCGAAGGCTTGGTGTGACCGCCAATCGAACCCACGTCTGCCTTAAGTATGGATAGCGTCGTTTTCATGTCCCTCCTCGTCTTCCTGTCTATTCGCAAATGATCAGAGCCAGTTGACGCTAACATCTTAACACGCAGGCTAACTTCCGTGCCCCCAGAAGTCCGACGCCGCCCTGAAACCACGTTCCCTCCGCCACGAAAGTCAACCCGTGGCGTGGCCGACATGGGAATCGTTACATGGGCGTTGCTTCAAGCACGAATATGGGTGTATATTCAGACATATCCTACCGATTGCCACAAACTTCGAGCTTGGAAGAAAAGACCTCTCTCTCCTGATGAGCACGATTCTCCCTTATCTGCTTGTCCTGTTCTTGGCGGTCTGGACTGCCAAGGTTGCTATGTCGCGGGGTCGAAACCCGTGGATTTGGGGTGGCGCGGCCCTGTTGTTGGGTCTGTTGCCATGGAACTTCCTCGGCGTATTGCCCCTTCTGCTCATGCTTTTCATGCCCCGGACGAGCATCGATCCCCAGACGAGGCTCCAAAGGCTCGCCTGCTCCAAGTGTGCCAACACGCACCGTCCCGGCCAGCGTTTTTGCACTAATTGCGGCTGGGACCTGAACGAGGTTTATACACCGGAAGGTACCGAGCACTACAACATCCCCGCCCCCATGGCCCCCATGGTCGAGGATTCGATTGCGGGCGTGGAGACTGCGGCGGCCCGGTCCCAGGATGCGTCTGCCGTACGGGAGGTCGAGCCGTCCCCTATCGAAGGATCCCGGCCGGTAATAGCCCAGTCCGTAGAAGCCCCCCCGACGGCTGAAGAGGCTCGTCCGGCAACTGCTCAAGCCGCCGATGCCGCCGATCCGGCAATGGCGCAAACGGCCGAACCTGTTCCGGCGGCCACGGAGCCCGGACCCGCTACGGGCCAACCCGCGGAGGCGGCCCCAGCGACGGCAGAACCTAGACCGGTTATAGGGCAAGACGCCGAAGCCCGGCCCGCTGATCAAGACGACGGGGCGTCGCCTCCGGCGCCATGGGGTGTACCGCCACCCGGGGCCCCGCCCACCGCCGCCACCATGACCGCCCGCGGCATGAGGCTGTTTACCGACGGCAGGACCCAGGAAGCAATCGACCAGTTCACCAAAGCCATCGCCTTGGATCCCAGCTTTCCAGAAGCCTGGGAACGCCGTGCCGAAGCCTATTCGAAGCAAGGCAGGGGCGAGGCCGCCGACGCCGACCGCCTGATATTGAGCGGGTTGGACGCGACTTCGTCGCCCGGATAGCCCGACTCGTCTAATCAGGTCTGAAAATATGGCCCCGCGCCACCACAAGAAAAGACCGCCAAACGGCGGTCTTTTTCCTTCGCAACGCCCCGTCCGGCGGCAGCTCAGATGGCCATGATGTGGTAGCCGGCATCCACCGGGATGATGGTCCCGGTGATACCGCTGGAAAGAGGGCTGCAGAGAAAAAGGGCGGTGTTGGCGACCTCATCTGCCGTGATGTTCCGTTGCAGGGGTGCTCGTTCGGCGTGGATGTGGCGCATTTCGCGGAAGCCGCTGATGCCGCGGGCCGCCAGGGTTTCCAGCGGTCCGGCGGATATGGCGTTGACCCGGATGTTATCCGGCCCGAACTCCGAAGCCAACTGGCGAACGCTGTTCTCCAACGCCGCTTTCGCCGTTCCCATCACGTTGTACCCCGGATACACCCGCTGGGAGGCGTCGAAAGTCATCGCGACCACGCTGCCGCCGCCGGTCATCAGAGGCGCGGCGCGGCGCACCAAGGGCAGCAACGAATAGGCGCTCACTTCCATCGCTATGCGGAACCCCTCCCTCCCCGTGTCGGAGAAGCGGCCGCTGAGGTCTTCCCGGTTGGCATAGGCTATGCTGTGAACCAAGAATGAAATGTCCCCGAACTCTTGACCCAGCGCCTGGAAGACGTGGTCGATTTCCTCATCGTTTGTGGCGTCGCACGGCAGGAGCAAGGGGTTGTCCAATGTCCCCGACAAACTCTCCACCCGCTGCTTCAATCGTTCGCCCTGATAGGTCAGGGCCAGGCGGGCGCCGGCCTGGGAAAGGGATTCGGTAATAGCCCAGGCAATGCTGCGCTCATTGGCCACACCGAAGACGATTCCTTTCTGGCCCGAAAGGTCGATTGGAAGCAAAGCGTCTCCTCGTCGTTCGCCCCGATCAGGCGGCCGGCGTTACGTAAAGTGGGGGGCGACTTTTTCCAAGAAGACGTCCAGTTGTCGTTCCGGATCGTATGTCGCCAGTCTGACCACAAGGGTGCGGGCCCCGGCGGCGGCGTACTCCGCCATACGCTCCGCTACCCTCTCCGTCCCGCCGAACGGGCCCCACCGCGTACCCCAGATTTCGGCCCCGTAGTAGGCGGTAAGAAAATCTTCGGCGTCTCTCCGGCCCCGGTTCAAGTCGGAGTCCACGTTTACCGTGAGATAGAATGTCTGGTCGAAATGGGCCGGGTCTCGGCCCAACTCGGCCGCCTTGGCCTCGACTTGGGCGATAACCTGAGAAAATTCGCCGGGCGTGTCGGAAATGGCGATGATGCCGTCGGACAGCCGGGCCGCCCGGTCGATCTGGGCCGGCCGCCCAGCCCGGAAGTGGGTAGCCATCAGTACGGGTATCCCGCCCGGCTGAGTTGTCGACGGCCGCATCGTTACCGCGTCGAATTCGAAATGGCGTCCCTTGAAATCATAGGGCTCTCCCGGGCCCAGCCCTTTGACGACTTCGACGATTTCTTCGAACCGTCGGGCTCGACGGGTCGGATCGACGCCCGCGGCCTTCCATTCTCCCCGCTGCTCGTCGTTGAAAGCGCCGCCCACGCCGGCGCCGATGATCAAACGGCCCCCCGAGATCAAATCGACGGTGGCCATGGTCTGGGCCAGCAGGACCGGATGCCGCAGCGCCGGCAGCAGCACCGCCGTTCCGAGACGAACCCGGCTGGTGCGGGCCGCGATGGCTCCCAGGGCCGCCAGGGGTTCCAAACGTGGTTTGGCCACCAGGCTGTCGCCAACCCAGACGGAGTCTAGGCCCGCGGCCTCGACTCTCTCGGCCATGCGCAGGATCCGGTCGGCGTTTGCTGGCTGCTCGCCGCCCAGCAACAGGCCCCTGGTGGGCAACAGCACGCCGATTTTAGGCTTATCGATATTCACGCCGCCACGAGACTCCTGGATCGCCCGGAACCGGGTCCGGGGCCGTCCGCACCGGGAATGCCCGGAAACTGGGCGCCAACCGTTCCAGCAGATCTGGCTCCATGTGTTGAAAGGTTTCCAAGTCGTCGACAATGTCCAAATCGAATCCTAGGCCAGGACTGTAAGCGATGGCGACTGAAGACTCCAGTCTGGCAGCCTGGGAGAGGTGCTTCCTGAAGCTGTTGCGGCCCAATTGCGGGCGGAAAGGGACCCCGTGAGGGATCAGGATTCCGTTCGTGCCGCCGTCGCGGCGGGCCGGAGCGAGGGTGACGTTGCCGTGGCCCCGAGAAGCTTGCAGCAGGCGATAAACGTCGGCCGGTTTGATGAAGGGAAGGTCGCCGGCCAAATAGAGCGCGGCCTTCCCACGCATAGAGACTTGGTCAATGGCTTTGGACAAGGTGTCGTTAAGGTTGCGGCCCATTTCCTCCTGCCACACGGCGTGGTGGTTCCGTGCCACGTTGCGCACCCTCTCGCCGCCCCCCACCACCCAAATCATGTCTATCGACGTTCCGGTGAGGGCCACCAAGACCCTCCGCAGCATCCCCAAGGCCAGTTCCCCCCTTTGTTCCTGGGTGAGGCTCCTTGCCAGCCGCGACTTCCCATCGGACAGGTTTTTCATGGGAACGATGGCAATCACGTTGTTTTCCTCGTTGAGCATGGCCTCGCCGGACGATTCAGGCGGCATGGATGACGGCCCCATCAGGGTAGCAACTCCAAGATTTCTTTGGCCAGTTGGGTCTTGTCCTCCAAGGACTCCATGATGGTATTGGTGACGACAGGCTTGGGGCCCGCGGCAGCGACCTTGGGAGCCAGGCCGCCGTCCTGCCGGTCGATCACCAGGTAGTCGCAGAAATCGCGGTACAACCGGGCCACGCCTACCGCCGTAACCTCCAGTCCCATCTCGGCCATGATCTTGCCGGCGGGGCCTCGTACGGCGTCCCCTCCGACGATCGGACTCACCGCCACTCGCGGCCCGGTAAAGGACTTGAGCCGGTCCATTACCCCGGCCACCGCCAATATGGGGGCGACGCTGAGGGCAGGGTTAGAGGGGCACACCACCAGCGCGCGGGCGTTATCCATCGCCTCGGTGAACCCTGGGGAAGGCCGGGCATTGTCGGTGCCCAAATACCGCACCGCCGTTACCTTGGGCTCGGCGCGGCGCCGGACGAAATAGTGCTGCATGGGTAGGGCGCCCTCTTCGGTGTCCAACACCGTCTGGACCCGCTGATCGCTCATGGGAACTATCCTGTGAGCCACTCCCAAGCGCCGGCACAGATCGTCGGTGATTTCAGAAAGGGTTGCGCCGTCTTGCAGCATCTGGGTCCGGCGAATGTGGGTTGCAAAGTCCCAGTCTCCGAGGTTGAACCAAGCATCCACGCCAAATTCTTTCAGCATGTCCAGGCAGTTGAAGGTATCGCCCTGAATTCCCCACCCGGTTACGGGGTTATAGCGCCCGGACAAAGTGTACATCATGGTATCGAGGTCGGGCGATACGTGCAGGCCGTGGAAATTCTCGTCATCGCCGGTGTTGACGACAATGGTCAGGTCGTCGGCGGGAAGGCATTGGGCCAGTCCCAAGGCCAACTTGGCCCCGCCCACACCGCCGGCCAAGGCCAGGACTCTCGGCCTGGATTCAGGGGCGCCGCCGCCTACCATGCCACGCCGCGCCGATCCTTCAGGCGCAGCGGCGCACCGGGAACAGCCGACATCGTCGAGGACCGGAAGGTCCTACTGGCCGGCGGCTTTTTGGGCATGCCGGGGGTGCTCGAACCGGTATGTGTCCAGCTTTACCAGACGGGCGTAGGAGCCGAACACCTCTTCCACATTGTCGCCCACCAAGTCCAGCGGGTCCAGTTCCTCGTCGGAGTCGCCGAAGATTCGCCGCACACCGTAGGTCGTGTAGCGTTCAGCGGGGACGCGGCCGGCCTGGCGGATTATTTGCCGGAACTCCGCCGGCCGCATGAGCTGCCCGTGCTGGGCGCCTGCCGCCGTGGAGATGCTTTCGTTGATCAACGTGCCGCCCAAGTCGTTCACTCCGGCGGTCAGGAGCAACTGGGACATCCGGTGGCCTTCTTTCACCCAGGACGCCTGGATGTTGGGTATCCAGTTGTTCAGCATTATGCGAGCAATGGCGTGTACCTTGACCACGTCCATCCCCGTGGGACCGGGGCGCACGTTCTCAAGCAGGTTCTTCATGAACATGGGCGCTTCGGTGTGTACGAAGCTCAACGGCACGAACTCGGTAATGCCGCCGGTCTGCTTCTGTATGTCCCGAAGGAGGGCCATGTGGCGGGCGAGCTGCGACGCGGTTTCCAGGTGGCCGAACATTACGGTGGAAGTGGTGGGTATGCCCAAGTCGTGGGCTGTCGTGATCACCTCGATCCACTGCTGGACGTTGATCCGGCCCGGGGAGATCTCGTCCCTGAGTTCCTGGTCCAACACTTCCGCGGAAGTGCCCGGCAGGCTGCCGACGCCAGCGGCCTTCAGTCCTTCCAGGTATTCCCTGATGGTGCACCGTGACCGGACCGATCCGTAGAGCACCTCTTCGGGAGAGAACCCGTGGATGTGTATGTCGGGCAGCTCCGACTTGATGGCTTCGCAAAGACGGATGTAGGTGTCGCCTTCCATCTGCGGTGGAAGGCCAGCCTGGATGCAGACCTCGGTTGCGCCGTAGTCCCAGGCTTCCTTCGCCCGGCGGACGATCTCGGACACTGGAAGGAAATAACCTTCCTCCTCCCGAAAGTCGCGGCTGAAGGCGCAGAAGCCGCACCGCTTAATGCAGACGTTGGTGAAGTTGATGTTCCGGTTGACCACGTAGGTAACGACATCGCCCACGGTGCGGCGGCGAAGTTCGTCGGCGGCCCACACCAAGGCGTTGTATTCGGCCCCCGAGCATTCGAAGAGGGTGGTGGCTTCCTCAGCCGATATGTCGCCCCCGGAGAGGGCTTGGTCCAAAATGGACGCCACCTCGGGTTGAAGGGCGCCGGCAAGGCCGCTCAGAGCCCCAACGGGAGTCCGTTCCTCCGGCGATTGTTGGTTAGTCGGTCCCGGCATATCTTTGGGTCCCCCCTCGCGCGTATCCCGCATCATCGGCCACGGCCCATACTTTGGCCCGGAGACCGGGCGGTAGGAACTCTTCGGAATTTACAAAATACTCCGGGTAAATCGCCAAACGGGGCCTCAACTCAAACCCCGCCGCGGCCGTCCGGTCCTTTAGCTCCCGCAACGCAGGCCAAGGCGCTTCCGGGTTAACGAAGTCAATGGTCAGCGGGGAGACGCCGCCCCAGTCGTTGATACCGGCATCCAGATAGACCTGGTAGTTATCGGCGCTCAGGTTGGGCGGCACCTGTACGTTGGCATCCGGACCCAATATCAGCCGGGCGGCCGCTACCGACCACATAAGCTCTTCGGTCTCGGCGTCCCGTACCTCTTCCATCGGGGTAGCCGGTTTGGCCCTGAAGTTCTGGACGATCACCTCTTGGACGTGGCCGAGCCGTTCATGGAGCCGCCTGATGGCCAGCAAAGATTCTATGCGGTCGCGACGGTCCTCGCCGATACCGATGAGGATACCAGTAGTGAATGGCACCCGCAACTCGCCGGCCAGCTCTATGGTGCGCAGCCGGACCCTGGGGCGTTTGCTGGGAGCGAACTCGTGAGGCCCTCCGGCGGCGTGCAACCGGGGGCTGGTACTCTCCAGCATCAGGCCCATCGACGGATTCGATGACTTCAACGCCTCCAATTCCCGGCGGCTCATGGTGCCGGGGTTGGCGTGGGGCAACAGAGCAGTGTTTTCCAAGACCAATTGGGAAACGTGGGTCAGGTACTCAAGAGTGGTCTTGAAGCCGCGCCGGCCCAGCCATTCCCTGGCTTCTGGGTAGCGTTGCTCGGGCCGTTCCCCAAGGGTGAACAACGCCTCGGTACAGCCCAAGCGTTCCCCGGCCTGGGCCACATCCAGTACCTGCTCCGGCGTCATGTACAAAGTGTCGCCGGCCTGTTCCGGGGTCTTCCTGAAGGTGCAGTACCCGCAGAAGTCGCGGCACATGTGGGTGAGGGGAATGAATACCTTGGGCGAAAACGTGATTGTTCTGCCCTTGCCCCGGTCCCTGAGCGCCGACGCAGCCTCGCACATCCCGTCCAGTTGTTCCGGGTCGGCCGATACCAGGGCCCATGCGTCGTCGTCGGTCAATCGTTCGCCGGCGCCAGCTTGACGGACCACTCCGGTCAGCAGCGGAAGGTGTTCCACCGGAGGAGAACTGGTTGTGGATATCACATGAACCATGGAACTCATATCACCCAATACGGCATCGGCAGTGGAAGGGGGACTCAAGGCCTCGCAAGGAACGCCTCCGAGGGCAATCGCCTCCAAGAACAATCATTGTAGACGCTAGCCGCACGGCCGGGCAACCGGCCCCGGCGCCGGCTACAGGCCGTTCAGGCGGCCTTGGTCGGTGGGCCCGGCTGTCGGGAAGGGGCGTCCCAGATGCTCGTGGGCGCGGCGGGTTGCGATGCGACCGCGGGGGGTGCGGTCGAGGAAACCCAGCTGCAACAGGTAGGGTTCCCATACGTCCATGATCGTGTCCGAGTCTTCGTTCATAGCCGCGGCCAGCGTTTCCAGCCCCACGGGGCCGCCGTCGAATTTGTCGATAATGCTGCTCAACAGGCGGTGGTCCGACAGGTCCAGGCCCAGTTCGTCCACCTTCAACTGTTCCAACGCCGCTCTGGCGACCGCTCCGTCGATCCGGCTGTCGGCCTTGACCAAGGCGTAGTCCCGGGTCCGCCGCAGCAGGCGGTTGGCCACCCTGGGTGTGCCGCGGGAACGGCTGGCGATCTCCTTAACGCCCTGTTCGTCGGTCTCGGTGTCCAGGATGCGGGCCGACCGGCCTACAATGACCTTCATTTCTTCGGGCTGGTAGTAATCGAGACGGCAAATGGAGCCGAACCGGTCCCTCAGGGGCGCGCTTACCATAGAGAACTTGGTGGTGGCGCCGATCAGGGTGAAAGGGTTGATTCTAAGGTTTACACTGCGGGCCGCGAGGCCCTTGCCCACCATCCAGGAGAGGAAGAAGTCTTCCATGGCCGAATAAAGCACCTCTTCCACCACACGGTTCAGCCGGTGGACCTCGTCGATGAACAGAACGTCCCGGGCCTGCAGGCCGGTCAGGATGGCTGCCATGTCGCCGGCCCGTTCCACCGCCGGGCCGGAGGTCACCCGGATGGCCACGTCCAACTCCGCGGCGATGATGTGGGCTAGGGTCGTCTTGCCCAGACCGGGAGGCCCGTAGATGATAACGTGGTCCAAAGCCTCGTCCCGTATCCGGGAGGCCTGGATGGCAATGTCGAGGGACTCTTTGGTCTGGGCTTGGCCGATGAAATCGGAGAGACGCCGGGGCCGCAGTGAAACGTCGGCGTCTTCCTGCTGGACAGCGCCGGATACAAGGCGTTCCGTCATTTGCCCCCTCCCAGTGGTTAGAAACTATCTCAAAACTGATGGCGCCTTTCATAATCATCTGTTTTGGCGTCAATTACCCGGCAGGGTCCACCCCCATCCTAACCTTCCCCCTGAGGGGGAAGGGACTTTTGAGATAATTTCTTAGTGGCCGGTGGCTAGTGGTTAGCCGCTGAGCGCTGAGCGCTGAGCGCTGAGCGCTGACCACTAATCACTGACCACTAAACTTGCGGAAGACCAGACACGCGTTTTGCCCTCCGAAGCCGAACGCGTTCGAAAGCGCCACCCGGACGTCCTTTTGGCGGGCCTGGTTGGGCACATAGTCCAAGTCGCAGGTGGGGTCCGGGGACTCATGATTGACGGTGGGATGGATCGCGCCTTCGGTGATGGTCTTGACGCAGGCCGCCGCCTCCAAAGATCCCGACGCGCCCAGGGAGTGGCCGATCATCGATTTGGTCGAGCTGATGGGTATTCGGTAGGCGAGTTCCCCGAACAGCCTTTTGATAGCCACCGTTTCCAGCGTGTCGTTCAGGGGCGTGGAGGTGCCGTGGGCGTTGATATAGTCCACCGCCTCCAGGGGCTCCCCGGCGTCGGACAACGCCAAGCGCATGGCCTCGGCGGCGCTGGCGCCTGACTCCTCGGGCTGGACGGGGTGCCCGGCGTCGGAGGTGCAGCCGAAACCGGCCACTTCCGCCAGAATGGCGGCCCCTCGCCGCACCGCGTGTTCCAGGCTCTCCAAGACCAACACGACCGATCCTTCGGCCGGTACGAAGCCGTCGCGACCGGCGTCGAAGGGCCGGCTGGCCAATTGGGGTTCGTCATTTCGGGTGCTCAGGGCGCGCATGACGGCAAAGCCGGACAATCCCAGCAGGCTGATCCCGGCCTCTGTGCCGCCGGCGAAAACAACGTCGGCAACACCCCGGCGGATGACTTCCATCCCCTCTCCGATGGCCTGGTTTGAGGCCGCGCATGCGGTGGTGGCCGTAGAGTTGTAGCCGTGAGCCCCCAGGTAGCGGCTGACTGCGGCAGCGGCCATGTTCGGGAGAATCATCGGGAAGAAGAACGGGGACATGCGCATCCCGCCCCGCTCCGCCAGGATGCGGCAATTCTCTTCCAGGGTCGGAAATCCGCCGTTGCCGTTGCCCAGGATTACTCCCAGCCGGTAGGGGTCTTCACGGGACACATCGAGTCCAGAGTTTTCCAGCGACTGGAGTCCGGCGGCCACGGCCAGTTGGGTGAAACGGGCCATGCGGCGAGCGTCTCGCTCCGCGATGTGCTGGCCGGGGTCGAAATCGGATACCTCGCCTGAGATACGGCACGGATAACCTGTGGGGTCGCAGAGAGTCATGGGGCCGACGCCCGATCTTCCGGCAACCAGGTTTTCCCAGAATTGGTCCGGCGACTGCCCCAGCGGGGTCATGGCCCCCATCCCGGTCACAACAACCCTTACCCGGTCCACTCCCACTCACCTCCCGCCCGTTCCGGCGGTCCAGATATTCGCATTGGCCGCACCAATCAGCGGGCCCGGCGCTGCGGGGCGATCTCCGGGTACACTTCCGGCTCTATCGCCAGCGCTGCCTCCCTGACCTCGGCGGCCAAGAACAACGAACCGGTAGCCAATATCAAATCGTTGGGTCCGGCTGCGGCCGTGGCCAGCCGCAGCGCATCGCCCGGGGTGGCCGCCGCTTGGGCCGGGGCTCCCATCGCCGAGAACAGGTCCGCCAACTCCTCCGCTCCAACCGATCGCGGGTGCCTGGAATTGGTGGCAAATACTTCGGACGCCGAGGCCGCCAAGGGCGCCACCATGCCCTGGATATCCTTGTCCCGGGACATTCCCGCCACCAAGAACAGCCGCTCGAACGGGAAATAATCGGGCAACGATGCCAGCAGGCTGGTAACAGAGTAAACGTTATGCGCCCCGTCCGCCACCACGAAGGGGGTTTCGGCTAACACTTCCATACGGCAGGGCCATGAGACTTGGGCGAATCCTTCCCCCACCACCTCAGGATTCAATTTAATCCCCATTCGTTCGGAGAATGCTTCCAACGCGGCGACGGCGGCAGCCGCATTTTCGCATTGGTAGTCGCCCGGCAGAGGAATCATGAGATGGTAGGAACCACTTCGCCCGTGGACGGTGACGACCTGGCCCGACGGTCCCGCCTCGTGGCGTTCCCAGGTAACATCTCGCCCCACCAAGACCGGGTCGGCGCCCATTTTGGCGCAGGCGGCCAGAATCGGCGTCAGCGCCTCCGGCGTCTGGGGCGAGACGACTACGGAAGCCCCGGGCTTGATGATGCCGGCTTTGTCCGCCGCGATCTCCGCGACGGTATCGCCAAGGACCGCCGTGTGGTCGAGGCTGATTGAGGTGATGACTCCCACCTGGGCCTCCACCACGTTGGTGGCGTCCAAGCGGCCGCCCAAGCCGACCTCGATGGTCTGGACGTCCACCCGGTCGCGGCTGAAGCACCTGAAGGCCATGCCGGTAAGAAACTCGAACAGCGTAACCTGGCTGGACTCCCGGGCGGAGGAGCCGCCATCCCTCAGAGGCCAAAGGTCTTCAACCAGTCCGGCGAAAACCGCTTCGGTTACGGGGGTTGAATCGCGTTTGATGCGTTCCCGGAAGGTGTGCAGATGGGGCGAAGAGTAGAAACCGGTGCGCAGGCCGGCGGCCCTGAGAGTGGAATCGCAGAAGGCTGCCGTGCTGCCCTTCCCCTTGGTGCCGGCGATGTGAATGGCCGGGCAATCGAGGTGAGGGTTGCCCAACCGTTCCAAGAACCGGTCCATGCGCTCAAGAGTGTAAATCATTTTTTGGCGGGGCCCGTCGACCCGGTTGCGTTCCAGGTCGACCAGGGTCAGCAGATGGGCTATTGACTCGCGGTAGTCCAAATCGCACCTTGGGGGGGTCATGGCACAGGCCGGCTGGGCGGGAAGCCCAGCACCATTCCAAGTCCGTCCATGAACCCTACTGAGTTCACGAAATCAATGTTACCGCGTAGCCTCCGGGGGGTAAACCCGAAGACGCGTTCCACTTCGTCCACCTCCGCCACGTTGCGAATCCCCAACATCCGAATCTGGTCGGTGGTGATTGGAGCTTTCGCCACCAGCCGCTGGAGTATCGCCGCCGCTACGTAGGCTGGCGCTACGGGCAGATGCACTTTCATTCGCCGTTTATCCATGGCCAACGCCACTTCGGTGAGGACTTCGTTGTAGCTGAGGCGTTGGGGTCCGCCCAAGGCGAGCACGCGTCCCTTCAGATCTTGCCGGCCCACGGACATACCGATACATCGGGCAATGTCGTCGGCGGCCACCGGTTGCAGCCGGTTGGTGCCTGCTCCCAACACCGGGACCAGCGGGAACACTCTGATCAAGCCGGCCAAGGCCGTCAGGAATTCGTCACCTTCTCCAAAGAGCAACGACGGGCGGATGATGGTGTAAGGCAGCCCACTGTTGATTACTTCCCGCTCGGCCTGCCATTTAGAAAAAAGGAATGGATAAGAACGGTCGCTGCCGGAGCCGATGGCGCTGACGTGCTGGAAGTCGCGGACTCGTGCCTCTCTGGCTGCGGCCACAACGTTGGCGGTACCCTGGCGGTTCACCAAGTCGAAGGTCAAACGGCGGGTAGGGCGAATGATCGCCACCAAGTGCACCACGGCCTCCACGTCGTAGAAGGCGGCCGCCAAAGACTCGGGTTCCAAGACGTTCCCGTAATGTACTTCCACGAGCCGGTGGTCGAACAGACGCTCCCGTCCCGGGACGTGGACCAAGCAACGGACGTCGTGCCTCCGGCCAAGCAGTTCTTGGACCACCCTCCGTCCGAGGAAGCCGGTGGCGCCGGTCACCAAAGTCAGCAAACTATCCTTCCTCCGCCACTAACGGTGAACACCATTATCAACAAGAGCCCCGAAGAGCACCGTTTAATTACGGCGGAAACGGCCCAATTTTGTCAATACGATACGGCGGCCGGCCCGGTTAAACCCGTTGGCCCCGACGCCAACCTGGGGTAATATATGATGTGGATACGGTGCAGTAACCTGTGACTGGAACCCGGGGGCGGCCGCCCGGCGGCTCCATAAACCATGAACTTGCGATGAACGACAACGAATTGCGCTTCGGGGCGAACTTGGTGCTCGAGGTGGGTGAGACGGCCCGTCAGGCACGGCTGGTGGAGAACTTGGGTTACGATTATTTCTCGGCGGGCGAGCACTTCATGCGTGGAGACCCACCCGGCCCCACCCATGCTTCGTTACCGTTATTGGGGGTCGCCGCCGGCGCCACCGAGTCAATACGCCTCGTATCGTCCATCGTCCTTGCGCCGTTCTACCATCCCTTGGTACTGGCCCGGTCCACGGCTACACTAGACGCCGCATCCAACGGCAGGCTTATCCTCGGGGTGGGCATCGGTGGAGAATACCCGGTGGAGTTCGAAGCCGCAGGATTGAAAGTGAACCAACGCGGCCGCCGAACCGACGAGTGCCTGGAAGTAATGAGGGGACTGTGGACCGGGGAACGGGTCACCTACTCGGGCCGCCACTTCAGCCTCGACGAAGCGATGATAAACCCGCCGCCGGTGCAGCAGCCGGGCCCGCCGGTGTGGGTGTCGGGCCGGAGGGACGCCGCCATGAAGCGGGCGGCGCGGCTGGGCGACGGTTGGCTGCCCTACTTCTACGACCCCGGCCGGTACCGGGACAGCGTGGGCAAGGTCAAAGAATTTGCTGCCGCGGAAGGACGGAGCCTAGACGGGTTCCATTGGGCCTTCTTCCCTTACATCAGCATCTACCCAACCGAGGGAGAAGCCGCTGAAGTCGCCGCCCGGCAACTGGGCGGGACCTATCTCTACGGCGGCGATTTCATGAATATCGTCAAGCGTTACTGTCTGTTGGGAACACCTCGGCACTGCATTGACCGGCTGCAAGAATACATCGACGCAGGCGCGCGGCACGTAATCTTCAGCATAACCTGTCCCAAGGAAGACCGGGAGCGTCATCTGGAGGTAATTGCGAAGGAGATAATTCCCCATTTTCGTTAGACCCCATTTTTCGACACGCTGTTTCGATAGGGAAATAGCTTGTTGGCAGCGGGCTTAATTTTTGGGTCGCTTACGAAAATCCCGGGTGTTCCAGGCGTTGGAAAACGGACGGGTATTCAAACAGGGGCCCTTCGGCCCAAATTCCAGTTATTGTTGAATGAAAATGTCCTGTATAATACTAGGATATATTCAGTATCAGTGGACGGTCATCCCGTTCCCCTGTGGCCAGGTCCCACGGGGAACGTCGCGGATATCGAAGAGGGCCTTCCCCGGCTCTCCGGTTGGACTTGAGGATGAACGCGAGGGTCTATTGCCGGTGAGAACAAACCGGCCGAGGAGCGAAAATGTCGCGTATCAAACGGGTGATGCTGTTTCAACCAGCGTCGACCGGTGGGAATTTCGAATACGTAGCCATCCCCAGGCAGGGTTTGCTGTTCCTTTCTGCCGCCCTGGCCCAGTGGGAGGGGCCCAATCTGTACGAGCGAGAAATCTGGTTCGAAGACCGGTCCGGCCTTATCGACCCTGACCGCGACTTGGACGGTATCGACATCCTGTTGGTGACGGCGCTGATCAACGAAGCCCCACGGGCTTACCAGATCGCCCGCTTGGCCAAAGAATATCATCCCGATCTTGTGACCGTCGGCGGGGGCCCCCAGATGAGCCCTCTATCTCACGAGGCTTTCAAGTACGGGGATTTCGACGTGGTGGCGCAACGGGAAGGGGAGGACATCGTCGGCCAGTTGTGCGACGTTCTGTTGGAGCATCGCGGCGCCGACCGGAACCAGTACCTGAGCAAAATCCCCGGCATCAGCTACCGGCAAGACGGTGGAATAGTCGAGACCCGGCGGGTGGGGCTGGTCAGCCCGGACTTCGTCGAATTGCCCGACTACCACTCCATCAAGGACCTGACCTCGGCCAACCCCATGGCTGGCGGAGTGATGGAGACCATACGGGGCTGCACCGAGAGTTGCACCTACTGCCAGGTAATCCAACAGTTTCTTGGCTACCGCCTGGTGTCCCGCGAGACGGAATTCAAGCGATTGGCCCAACTACGGGAACTTGCCGCAGACGGGCTGATCCACACCTCCCGCAACGGCTCCTTCCAAGTGTTCGTGTCCGACGACCTTCACGCGCCGCCCCTTCGGGCGGTCAAGTTTCGCAACGAGCGATTGGCCCGGCTCCAAGGGTGGAAAGGCCCTACCGAAGGCATGAACCTGATAGTGCAGGCCCGGGCGGAAATCGGCCAAGACCCGGAATTGGCCGACGCCCTCCAAGAAGCGAACGTCAAGATGCTCTACCTGGGCGTCGAATCCGACAACGCTGAGAACCTGAAGGCCGTCAATAAGCGCCAGGAGCCCGGGCAGATGCACCGCGACCTGGTGAACCTCAACGACATGGGGTTCACCGTGGTGGCCATGACCATCATCGGTCTGCCCTATGATACCGAAGACAGCATCATGGCCTTGGCCGATTGGGTGACCCAGGTGAGCAAATACCAAACGGCCAACTTCCTGACTCCGTTGCCCGCCACATCCAACTGGAACGGTCTGCAACCCCTGAACGAGGATGGCGGCTTTCTGGAGGAAGGAGAGATGCGCCCCTACCACCTGTACACGGGCCGCCAGCTGGTGCACCACGACGAGCGGTGGTCGATGCAGGAGAGCCGCGAGGTGTTCGACCGCTATACCGACCGGCTCAGCCCGGTGGACGACGTCTATCGGCGCATATTCCGCATCCTGCGTACCTACAAGCTGCGGTTGGCCGCCACCAGCCGGGACCTCAGCGACACCATAGCCGCGCGGGTGAGCGAAGCCACGGAAACTCTGGACCGGTTGTCCGGCCCGGTATCCATCCCGGTGGCGGAATTCGATGATACCCTGTCAACCAAGGTCAGCGAGCTGGTTGAAACCCTGAGGTCGGTGTCCCAGCCGTTGGCCAACGCCAGAAAGGACCTGGCGGACGGCATCGGCAACCGACTGACTGAGTTGACCGAGTCGCTCAAGACCCTGACCGATTCCCGGGCCACCGCCAGCCGGGAGATGGCAGCCAGTATCTCGGTGCGGATCACCGAGATTACGGACCTGATCGACAAGGCGGTGCCGGGCGGGCGCAAACGCACCGGCAACGCCACCGGTTAGGCAAACCGACTGAGCGGCGCGGCAAGCTTTCGGGAGAGTGCAGGTGTTGGGCAGGTTATGACAGGGCAGCACCGGGTATTTATCACCGGCATCGGCATTATCAGTCCCTTAGGGCTGGACTTGGCGTCTACCTGGGACGGTATAACCAAGGGGCGGTCGGGCGTCGATTTCATCACGGCCTTTGATACCGAGAATTTCGACACGCGGTTTGCTGCCGAAGTCAAAGGGTTCGACCCCGAGGACTACCTGGAGCGCAAAGGGGCGCGGCGGATGGACCGGTTCGCTCAATTCGCTGCTGTCGCTGCCCAACAGGCGTGCAGGCAAGCTAATCTGGAACCGGGAAAGGGAGACCCCTTCAGGGTGGCGGTCATTATCGGCAGCGGTATCGGCGGCATAACAACCCTCTCGCAACAGTTCGAAGTCCTGAGCGACCGCGGCCCGCGGCGGGTGAGTCCATTCCTTATCCCCATGATGCTGGGGGACATGGCCTCGGCCCAAGTCTCCATGGTAACCGGGTCCATGGGGCCCAATTACTGCCTGGTTTCCTCTTGCTCCAGCGGGGCTGACGCCCTCGGACAGGGCTGGGAAATCATTCGCCGCGGCCAGGAAGACATCGTTCTGGCCGGAGGCAGTGAAGCCCCGGTCGTCCCGGTCGCCGTAGCGGGCTTCAACGCATTGCGCGCACTATCCCGGTTCAACGAGGACCCACAGCGGGCCAGCCGTCCCTTCGACGTCCAGCGAGACGGTTTCGTTATCGGCGAAGGGGCCGCGGTGTTCGTCTTGGAGAGCGAAGAAAGCGCCCGGCGTAGAGATGCCGAGCCCTTGGCCGAAATCCGAGGGTACGCCGCCACTTCGGACGCCCACCATCTCACCGAGCCTTCGATAACGGGCGAGAGCGCCGCGACCGCGATGACCTGGGCGCTGGAACGGGCCGGATTGGACGCCTCAGAGGTAG
This sequence comes from Dehalococcoidia bacterium, assembly GCA_965222595.1. GTDB lineage: Bacteria > Chloroflexota > Dehalococcoidia > Lucifugimonadales > UBA3495 > VXOI01. The sequence goes on from CBDCUJ010000016.1 coordinate 65,961, forward strand.
GCTACGTCAACGCCCACGGCACCTCCACGCCCTTGAACGACCGGCACGAGACCAAGGCTATCAAAATAGCGTTGGGGGAAGACGCCTACCGGGTGCCCATCAGCTCCAGCAAGTCTATGACCGGTCACCTGCTGGGGTCGGGAGGGGCCTTGGAGGCGGCCATCTGCGTGATGGCCATGAAGGACGGCCTCGTTCCTCCAACCATCAACCTGAACGAACCAGACCCGGACTGTGACCTCGATTACACTCCGAACGAGGCCCGCAGCCAGGAAATCAATATCGCAATGAGCAACTCCTTCGGATTCGGCGGCCACAACTCGGTGTTGATTTTCGCCAAACCCGGCCTCGACCTCTGATACCGGTGGACCCGGCAACGCCGGCCCCTCGGTGGCGCTTCCCCCCTAAATCCGACCCTGAAATCGCATTGCCTGGCGTCCCGCCGCCCGTGGCGCGTTTACTGGTCCGTCGCGGTTTCGACACTCCCCGGAAACTTCGGGCTTTCCTCGAGCCTCCGCATCGCCTCCCGTACGACCCTCTGCGGCTGCCCGGCATGACGGCCGCCGTCCGTCGGCTTTACCGGGCGGTGAACGAAGGGGAGCGGGTTGGCGTCTTCGGCGATTTCGACGTCGACGGGGTCACTGGGACGGCCATTATCGCCGAGGGCCTTTCGAGCCTTGGGGTACCGGTCACTCCGTACCTGCCCCACCGTGTCGACGAAGGCCACGGGCTTTCCACGGACGCCATAGACCGGTTCGCGGCGGACGGCGTTAGCCTGATTATCACCGTCGACACCGGAGTCACCGCCTCGGCGGAGGTGGCCTACGCTGGCTCAAAGGGTGTGGACGCAATAATCACCGACCACCACCTGCCTCACGACCGTATGCCGGAAGCGGCCGCGATCATCAATCCGAAACTTCCAGGCAGCGCTTACCCCTTCTTCGATTTATGCGGCGCGGGGCTGGGCTTCAAACTGGTCCAAGGTTTGTTCCAGTTCTATGGCCAGCCGTGGGACCAGAGCCTGCTGGAGTTGGCCGCTCTGGGCACCATCGCCGACCTGGTGCCCATGCTGGACGAAAACCGGTACCTGGTCTCGGAAGGGGTCCGTCTCATGACCCGGACCCAACGCCCGGGACTGAGGGCCCTGTACGATGCCGCCCGCGTCCGCCCCGAAGAGATCGACGTGGAGACTCTTTCCTTCCAGATTGTGCCCCGCCTGAACTCCGCAGGCCGGATGGGACACCCGATTGACAGCTTCCGGCTGCTGACGACCCGCTCTGCCGACGAAGCCGTGGACCTGGCCAGAAAACTGGATGAGTTGAACCTCGCGCGCCGCGAGGCCACGCGGCGCGCGTTTGACCTGGCCTGCCAGCGAGTGGAAGCGATGGAGCATTTGCCTGCGGTACTGGTGGTGGCCGACGAAACGATTCCTCGCGGTGTGGCCGGCCTGGTTGCCGGGAAGTTGTGCGATCAGTTCCGGCGCCCTTCCGTGGTGTTGGCGGTGGAGGACGAGTACGCGGTGGCGTCCGGCCGCAGCATCCCCGAATTCAACATCGTCGATGCCATCGCGTCGGCTGAGGACCTGGTCCTGCGGTATGGGGGCCACTCCCAAGCGGCCGGATTTACCCTGCATCGCCGTTCCATCGCGGACATGGCCGCCCGGTTGGACGCCTATGCCGCTGAAACGCTGGAGGAACCCGGCCCGGACACGGCGGTGGACATCGACGCCGTGGTCAGCCTGGCCGAACTGGACGGCGACGCGTTGGAGTGGGTTTCCATCCTGGAACCCTACGGGCCCGGCAACCTTCGTCCGGTGTTCGCGTCATTGGGCGTGTCGGTCCGTGAGTGGCGTACTATGGGCTATTCCCACCAGCACGTGAGGTTCGTGGTACAGCAGGGCGGAACGGTCGCTACCGCCCTGGCCTTCAACCAAGGCCAATTCTGGGACCCGAACGTCCGGCTGCTGGACCTGATTTACACTCTGACCACTGACACCTGGCAGGGCAACAATGCCTTGGCCCTGAAGGTGTCCCACTTCCGGCCGGCCCAAGCCGTCAACGGGGTTGGCTGACCAGCTTTTTCTCTCAGGCCGCACGGCGGCGAGCCCTGGTGTCGTCGGCCCGCACAATCTGGGTCCTCCATACCAGTAACGGCAGCGTCAACGCCAAAACGATCAAAGCCACGATCTGCGCTTCGTTCAAGCCGCCGAAGTATACGTTTGATTCCTCCCTCAGGAAACTCAGGAAGAACCGGCCCATGGAATAGGTGGCCCCATACAGGCAGAAGAACATGCCGTTGGGCCGCAACCGGTTCCGCAGCGGCCACAGCGCCGCCAATAGCGCCAGATCGAACAGCAACTCGTAGCCAACGGCCGGGTGGGCAGCCGGTAGGCCTAACGCCGGGCTCAGCGGGTGAGTGTAGATTACTCCCCAAGGGAGATCGGTGAACTTTGCGAAGTGCTCACCGTTGATGATGTCGCCGATGCGTCCGATGGCCATGGCCACGAGCAAAGCCGGAGCCGTAATGTCGGCCAAGCGCCCGATGGAGGGCAGCACGGCCTTGTTGGGCTGGCCCAGAACGAACGAGAATGGTCTCCACAGCGCCAAGAGCCAATCGGTATTGCGCACCAGCAGGTAGAGAGACCCGCCGACAAAACCGCCCATGATCGCGCCGTAGATCGCGATTCCGCCCTCCCACACCCGGAAAATTTGGCCGACGTTGTTCTTGTAGGCGGCCTCCGGGAACTCCGGGTAGTCCCAGAAGTCTATGACGTGAAGTACTCGGGCGCCAATGACCCCGCCGACAATGGCCCACATCGACACCGAATAGAGGATATCGACGTTGTACCCTTCCTTGGAGCCCCAACGCACGACCAGGATGACAGCCGCCGCCACGGCCAGGAAAGTGAACAAGCCGTGCCAGGAGAGGATGAAATTCCCGGCGTCGATCAGGTAGGGATTTATCCCGATAGAGATGCTTTCGATTATTCCCATGGGCATGTACAACCTTTCGCCATTTCCGGTGCCGGTCCGGTACTTCCGTCAGCCTTCAATCATACTAATACGCGGGCATACTAATACGCGGGCATACTAATACGCGGGCGCCTCTGCGCTTCCGGCAGAGATGGTCGTTACAAGGTAAACCCCGGCGCCACGTCCCTGCAAGGTATCCACGACCTTTTGGTGGTCCATATCGCTGCCCGGCAGGGCGAACAGGGCGGGGCCCGCTCCACAGAGGTAAAGCTCCGGCCCGCCTCGGGCGGCCACGTCGCGCCGCATCTCGGCCAGCACCGGGTATTCCCACTCGGCCACGTCCTGGAACGCGTTGAAGACCGACCCTCCGAGGTATTCTCGTACGAACAACCCTCCCGCAAGGACCTCCAACATACGCCGGGTGACGCCGCCGTCGCTATAGTGGGCCCGGGTGAGCCGGGAGTACATGGTCGCGGTCTTGTTGGGCACCATCAGGTCGGGGAACACCATGGTCACATGGGTCGGGGGCACCGGTGGCAACGGGGAAATCCTCTCGCCTCGGCCTTCGGCCAACGCCGTCCCACCCTTCAGGAAAAACGGAACGTCCGAACCCAACCGGGCGGCCGCCGCCGAAAGGGTTTCCGCGCTGGAGCCCAATCCCCACATCCGGTCCAAGGCCAGGAGAGCAGCGGCGGCGTCGCTGCTGCCGCCGCCCAACCCCATGGCCACGGGTATGCGTTTTTTAAGCCGGATGTACGCCCTGGGTTCCACACCATGAGCCTCAGCCAAGACGGTGGCGGCCTGCCACACCAGGTTCCGGGGGCCGGAAAGCTCCGGCTCGTCGCACTCCACGGACAGACCGGCCGCCGGGGAGAACTCGAGCTCGTCGGCCAGGTCGATGGTCTGAAGGACCGACCTGATTTCGTGGTAGCCATCGTCCCGTCGTCCCAACACTTCGAAGGTCAGGTTCAGCTTGGCGAACGCCCTTACAGTCAGCGCCATTTCGTTATATGCCAGGCCAGTTACGGGAAGGGCGGTCGCGGTCGCGCCAGGCCCGATATAGCCGTCCCCATTCCGCAAGGTCCAGGGTCTGGGCGCGGCGCTGCCCGTCGATGCCGGCCCGGTCCAACACACCGGAGGCTGCGTCCGAAACGATGCCGAGGCCGTGGCTGAAGGAGTTTCGCAGTTGCTTCCGGGGAGCTGAAAACCCGGCCCGCACCACGTCGAAGAACTCGGAAGGGACGAATTCAGCGCCGTCATCCACCGCCACGGCCGGAGCCGCCCGGGTTACGAGTTTCACCACTGCTGAAGTGACCGCCGGCGGAGGGCGGAAGGCTTCCGGCGGTACGGTGCACACGGTTTGGGCTTCGGCGTACAGTTGGGTGGCCACCGATAGCAGACCCATTCTTCCGGGGAGTGCCACCATGCTGTCGGCCACTTCCTTTTGCACCATCACCACCAACACCGAGGGCTTGGGTACGGTCTCCAGAAGGTTGCGAATGATGGGGTTGGCGGCGTAGTAGGGCAGGTTGGCAACAACTTTGTAGTCCCGGCCTGAAGGGACTAAGGCGCCAAAATCGGCCGCCCTGGCATCGGCCTCCACACAGATCAGGTTGTGGGGAGTTCCCAAGCGGACCGGTAGCTGGGCGCACAACTCCGGGTCCAACTCCACGGCGGTGACCGTTTCAACCAACTCGACCAACCGGCGGGTCAGCACACCGCGGCCCGGGCCGATCTCTATCACAAAGTCGTCGAGTGTCAGGGCGGCAGCATCAACGATCCTGGACACAGTCCGCTGGTCGGTCAGGAAGTGTTGGCCCAAGGACTTGCGCCTCCGCCGGAAAGAAGGAGGCGCGGTCACGGGCGAAGAACCCTGGAGGAAGAGCGATTTGACATCATCGTTATTGAGACCGCGCACCTCCCTTTGACATTGACCACTGAGCATGTCTCGGGGCGCGACTCAGGCCAGGCACTCCCACGGCGCCCGCAGTGCCCTGCTTACCGTTGCTTCCTTCCGGACCTGGCGGGGTTCACAAGTCTACGTCGCGTGGGACCCGGCCCTCAATGCCGCAGGCCCGAGATATCGGCCCATTGGACAAGCCGGGGGGAGGAATTCAACCCCGCTGCAGCGGATTGCGGGTTAAAGGGCACCGCTAGCTCCCCATCTAGTGCGGCCTCCCTGTTATGGTAGGGTGACGGGTGATTGCCTGTCAATCTGGACCCTGATTTACAGGGCCAAGGGCCCACGGTGACCGACAGGCCTGACAATCCCGGCCGTCCCGAAATTCTCTTGAATCACAGTCCAGACAAATGCCCATGTTAAAATACCGCCATGCCAATCAGAAAAGCCGTGATTCCCGCGGCCGGACTGGGAACCAGGTTCCTGCCGGTAACCAAGTCAGTCCCCAAAGAGCTCCTGCCCATCCTGGACCGGCCCATGCTGCAATACGTGGTGGCGGAGGCCGCCGAAGCCGGGGTGGAAGAGGTCATAGTGGTAAGCTCCCCCGGTAAGGAAAGCATCGCAGGATACTTCAGCCCTCACCCGGCCCTGGAGAAACGCTTGGCGGACAGCGGCGACACGAGGCTCTTGGAACCGGTGCTGGAAGCCTCGCAACTGGCCCGCGTTTCCTTCGTCGTCCAAGAGCGGGCCTTGGGACTGGGACACGCCGTGCTCACGGCCCGGGACGCAGTGGGCGACGAACCGTTCGTGGTCATACTGCCCGACGACATCGTCCACCATTCCCCCGGCGTCGTGGCCCAAATGGTCGAGGTCTGGGAGCGGGTCGGATCGGGGGTCGTCGCCGTGGAACGCATGCCATGGGAAACGGTCGACAATTACGGAGTAGTCGACGCCGTCACCGTGTCCGAAGGGCTGCACCAAGTACGGGGCATGGTGGAAAAGCCTCTCCGCGAGGAAGCTCCGTCCAACCTGTCCATAGTGGGCCGTTACATCCTGCCGCCGGATATTTTCGACTGCCTGGAGCGGACCGCCCCTGGCGCCAAGGGCGAAATTCAACTAACCGACGGCATGCTCCTGCTTTTGGAAAGCCAGGACCTCTACGCCTACGAGTTCCAAGGCATACGCTACGACGGCGGGACCCCCTTGGGACTGCTCCGGGCGACCCTGGAGTTCGCGTTGCGCCGGGATGACACCAGGGAGCCGGTGCGGGACCTGCTACGGGACCTGGTTTCAAAGCTGGATATGGAGGAGAGCGATTGACGTCGAGCAAACAGGCCCATCTGGATAACGCCGCAGTAATCCAAGGAGAGCTGACCGCGCTGCTCGACGGAATGGACTACTGCCTGGACTGGAAGCCGGACCCGGAGTCTTGGTCGGCCCGTGAGGTGCTCTACCACCTGCTGGACACGCCCCCCGGAGGCATCCACAAGGTGGCCGCCGGCATTGTGGCCGGGTCAATCACCGAATACGAAATCTGGTCGGACCGCTCCAACATGACACCGGAACGGGCGGCCCACGACCTGGAGCAAATACAGCAAGACATCCAGCACTTCTTCGACAGCTTGGCCCAAGCGTTGAGCGCCGCCAACGACGAAGACCTGGAAGGCAAGTCCGCCCTGATGCACCAGAATACCCGGGACGAGCACGGAACACGCACGCTGGGCGATGTTCTGGCCGGTTTCGACCGCCACTGGCGGGGCCACCTGGAACAGTTGGGCGAGCTGCGCGACGCGCTGGGGCTTTAGGCGCGCAGGGGCCTACACCGGGTTCTACGAGTGCTGAATTTGAGCGATTTAGGGAATGGCTCCATTCCAGGCATCTCAAGACCTGTTGGCGCTGCGTTGGCGGAAGCCGGAGGAGTATGTTTGGAGTCGCAGGGCCACGCCCAAGGAGCTCGGCTTAGCGTCAGAGGTTTGAGGAACAGCAACTATTATCTGGCCTGGCCTCCAATCAGCGACCAATCCCGCCGGACTTGGAACGACCCTGACGAGGCCACTGAAAATGGCGCAGCAGGCGTCGCGGCCTTGCTGGCGATTCGGGAAACAGGTTACACGATAATTGAACGGTCACCCAAAGGCACGGGGGTCGATTACTGGTTGGGCGATAGGTCCGATATGTCCGTCTTCGAACGCAAGGCGCGGCTGGAAGTGTCGGGAATCCGTGACGGCAACGACCGGGATGTAAGAGTGAGAGTAAGACGAAAACTGAATCAAACGGACTCATCCGATAGTTCAGGGTTGCCAGTGTACGTAATCGTGGTAGAGTTCGGAAGACCCTTGGCCGAGGTTAGGGAGAAATGACCACCGCCAGAGAGTTGCACGACAAGGCTATGGACTCGGCGTTTTTCGCAATGCGTGAACGAACGCAGGGCAACTCGGAAGAGGCAGCACGTCTCTTTGACCAGGCGTTGCAGGCCGAATTGGCCGCGATTACGGAGTTGGAAAACTTGGGCCAAATGGATGAATTAACCCGTTCGATCTGGCACCGAAGCGCCGCGACGCTGGCGCTGGACTGTAGAAATTACCGGCTGGCCGAACAACTGGCCTCTAAAGTCCTATCTCAAGACCCGCACCCTGCAATTGCTTGGGAGTTGAGGGAACTCCTAGAGCAGGTATATTTCCATTGGAACCTTGACCGGAGCGGCCTCACACTGGGCGAGGATGAAATCCAGTTAAGTCTTTCTGGACCGGAAGTAGGATTTGGTGTTGTAAACCACAATGAGATATATGGACGGGTCGATAATTCATCAAAATTAATCTACCGCATCGTCGAGCGACGGACTGCCAAGCCGTTCCGGGAGGGAGGCTCCCCTACAAAGGACGTACAGTCTGGATACCAGACCTTCGTTTCAGCGCCAAGAACCGGGAGCTTTGCGGTGACGTTGAAACTGGGTAACCCGACAGGACAATTGTCGTTTCCCGGAGTGTTGTCAAATCCAATCGAAATTGTCGATGAGTTCATGGACTTGATTGAATTCATCAACAGGTCGAGGGTCGCGGAAATCCAAGAGCGGATACCTGACCCAGCATATCTGCGGAATTTCTTCGGACTAGCTAAGAAAATAGCACCGGATGGGCAGCGAATCCGGCTGGTGAATTTTACTGTCCGTAGAGGCGAAAAGGAACGCTCTGTGGAGGTTGCTAAACCGGCGTCGGAATTCCCGCCACTTCCTATCGGAGACCGGGTATCCAACGATACTGAATCCATCGGATTGCAAGGGACGCTGCTTTACGCAAACGCGACCCAAGGTGATAGTAACGAAATCAGGATAGTTGACGGGGACCGAAAAACACATAGGGTAAAAGTGCCCCAAGGGATGATGAACGACATCGTCCGTCCAATGTGGGACTCACTAGTAGAGATACAGGGCGTACGCCAAGGCGAGAATATTATACTCCAGGACATTTGGCCGGTAGAGGAAGATTCAGAATGAGGGGTTCGTCCACCCGCCTGAATCTTCTCCTCGAGCTGTACCACCCGCTACCCCACCCACTACACCGCCACCACCGTCTCCGTGTCACCCGCCGCGAGGGCGTTCATGTAGGCCAGAATGAGGTCGCGGGTCCGGTAGCGGCCGAATTGGGCTTCGTCCTCCCGGCGGACTATGGGGAAGGTGCCCAGCACGTATGACGCGTCTTCACGGCCCAGCCCGTAGAGGTGGAAGTAGAGGGCGTCGAGGCGGGCGCGGAGGTGGCGGCGTTCCTCCTCGTTCCAGATGAACGGTGGGCCGTCGTAGTCCAGGTCCTTGGCGAAGGGGGCCATGTCATGGGCCGTGTAGGTCAGGCGGAGTACGTGATCGCGGACGAGTTCGCGGGCAGTCGTGTTCCCGAAGTGCCGGTCGTAGTCGTCGGATGCGATGACTGGGAGTTGTTCCAAAGATGCGAGACTCATGCTCGCGCCTTGTAGTTTTTGACGTGCGACGTAATCAAAGCTAAAGCTGGTGAGTGCCGACAGCAGGGAAGCTGCATCCGAAGCCGAGAACCCATTATCAGCAGGCAATAGCATGGGCAACGTATAGCTAACCCCGTTCCAAGGAATAATTGTTGCGATGGTGGTGCGTGCGTCCGTCGGCCTTGTTATTCGTCGGTATACCAAGGTCCATCCCATAGTTTTGGGGAACTGCTGAGAGACCTCCTCTTCGGGAACCCAATATAAGAAACTGGGTATGAACGTGGGGTCTGTGTGCAGTTCGCCGGTGGTGGGTTTGCCAACGTGCGGGTTGTGTACGTTCTCGGTGTTGATGGAGACCGAGCTTGCTCGGTGATCGAAATTTCCTACCATAAGGCCTTGGTACAAAGGCAGGTAAAGTTCGTCTCCTCTTAACCAGCGGTTGTACTCAACTCGATAGAAGCCTTCGGACTTAAGCTGCGTCTCTGTTCTGAAGAGATGAGAATCGTTTGTCATATCAAATTGCCGATGGTGTCGAATCGGCCAAGCGCGGCGTTCTTCTCCTTCCGAGCGGTCCACCAGGACTGGATGCTGTTCGTAGATACGGCGGGTGATTTCGGCGTCGCGCCGGGTGCGGAAGACCGGAGCGGTGCCGGTGTTCGGGTTCACCCGGGCAAAGTCCTCGGTGGCAAGCGGGAAGCAACGGTCCGGGTCGTTGACGGTCTCCGTGTCGTGGAGGAAGAAGGCGCACTCGGTCTCGTGGAACCGACGTTCCTCGCCGCCAAAGACGAGGGCGCAGAACTTGAACCGTGAATCAACGTCGGGAAAGAACGGCGGCAAGTCGGTGCCAAGTCGCCGGTTCTCAAAGTCGAACAGCCCGGCCAATCGTCCACTGGTGGAAACAGACTTGAAGAACTTGGCGGCGGTCAGGTCGGCGCAGATTCCGGAGGGCGTTAGCAGGCCGACGATTCCGTCCGGTTTGACGAGGGACATGGCCCGTTCCACAAACAACGAATACAGGTTGATGTCTCCCCCACCCAGCAGGGGGTAATGGCCGGACGCACGGACCAACCGGCCCAGCTTGTCGGCCCGCTCCTTAGCCGTGTCGAACTCGCCCGCAAGAGGGTCAGCCTGCTTGTGAAGCAGATTGATAGCGGCGCTTCGCGCTGCGGCAGTCGGGGCGTGCGCAATGTCCGGGGCCCGCATGGCGAACCACTCGACCTCCTGCAGCTTGATGCGGTCCCAAGGCGGGTTGCCGATTACCGCGTCGAAACCGCCCTGCGGATGGACGTTTTGCCACCCTTGCCAGACTCCGGGAAAAGCGGCCTCCCAGTGCAGGAACGCTTCGCGGTCAGCGATCGACCGGGCCGCACTCCACATTTGTTGGAACGCCAGCGACACTGTGTCCGCTCCACCGTTCGCTCCTGTGCCGGCGCCCCGGGCGAGGAGGGTGTACGCGTTCGCTGGCTGTTGCCCGAGGGTTTCCACCAATGGCGCTTCAAACGCGGCCCGGTCTTTATTCTTCATTCCAGCACTCGACCATCGCATGCCGCAGAGGAAGTCCAACAGGCCGCGCAGGTCTGCGGTTGTCTCCTCGACGCCCCGGAACAGGTTGGCCGACTCCCGCACCTCGGCTACGTCAGCGTCCGACATCTCCTCGATGCGTTGCATACTCTCGGTGGCCGCCTCGGCGCCCGCTATGGCGCTTCCCGCAAACAGGCTCCCAAACTGTTGCAGGTCGTTGACTGCGTCTCGCACCCGCAACCCAAGCAGCGAGTCGCCGCAGCGCAGGTGGTGGTCCAGGAAGGACAGCGGCGCGCCGACGGTGAAGCTGTGCAGCCACAACGACACTTTTGCCAACTCGACAGTAATAGGGTTCTTGTCTACTCCGTAGATGCAACGCTTCAGCACCATGCGACGAATGATGGTCTGGTCGGTAAGCAGGGACTCGTTCAATACCCAGCCCGAGTCGTTGGCGCGTTGCAGAAGGTCCCGACGGATTGCCGCCACGCGTTCCACCAGCGGCGAAACGTAGCCGCCGTCCAGCCACTCCGGGACCGCCGGGACATACTCGACCAGTTCCGCGATGTAGTCGGAAAGAAAGTCCACGGCGGTGACCAGGAAATGGCCGCTGCCCATCGCCGGGTCAAGTACCTTCAGGTCCAGCGTCGCTTCCGCCGGGTCCAGCGTCAGCAGCTCGAGCCGGCGTTCGGCTTTGGAGCGATGGTCACTATTGAGTTCCCGCGCCCTGACCTCGAACGCCTTGAGACGCTCTTCTACCAGAGGCGCCAGGGTACGCTCCACAATCAGGTCGACCAATTCCTGTGGGGTGAAGAAGCTGCCGGTATCCTTGCGGGCGTAAGGATTGGGGCGTATGGCAATCCTGCCAGCGTCGTCGCGAAACGGCTCGCGTTCCAGCAGGCGTTCGTAGATTGATCCGAGTTGCTGGACGGACATATCACGGTAGTTGACGAAGAGCCGCCCGCTGTCCGTTTCGGTGTGGCTCAGGTTGTAAATAATCGGGGCCAGCGTCGCGTCGGCCAGCGTCGCCTTTTCCAGCAGTGACGCGGCTTCCGGGGCGAAAAGACCTCCGTTGTAGGGCGGCAGCCCGATGGATGCATCGCCCTTGTCGATAAGCTGGAACAGCGTCATCAGGTGGCCGTAGTAGCTGGCGGCGTTGGCGGAGAAGGCATCCCCATTGGCGATCCGCCGCGCGATGTCGTCGCGCACCCGATTTCGCATGCCGTAGTCGTCGTAGCGCGAGTCGTTGACCGGCAACAGTCCTCGATCTTCGGCGTAGAGCAGGAAGAGCAGCCGGTAGAGGAAGACCAGCGCCGCCTGCCGTACCGACGCCAGACTCTCGCCGGTGGCGTCTGCCAAGGCTTCTATCAGTTGGGGGAAGACGCTCTCGAATACAACCCTGGAGAGGTCCTGCGCCACCCGTTCCTCGTAGCGACGGCCCTCAGCCAGCGCGATTTCCAAGAAGGAGGTCCCAGCGCCTTCTTGCGGCGTAAAAGCCTCGCGGCGAAATAACAGATGGAAGACGCGCAGGCCGTCGTCGTCATCCTGCTCCAATATCCCGGTAAGGTCGGCCTCCAAGTAGCCGCTGGCGCGGGGCCGGGCACGGTAGTCATAAAGACGCCAGATACCACCGTTGGTCAACAGTCCCCATCGAATCCGACCGTCCGTCTCGCTGTCGGCAGTGGAAAGGTATCTGAGGATCTGGCTGTGCGGGCTGCCCGGTTGGACCCGGTCGTCCCGATCCCTGATGTCGAGAGGGAGGCCGAATCGCTTGCTCTCCTCCACTGCCAAAGCATTCCGGAAGCGTTCATCCGACCGGCTTTTGGAGGCGGCACGGCCTTTGGCCTCGGCGTCAGGGAAGAGCAGGTGGTCGGGAATGTCCTCGTGACGGGATGCGCCCTGCTGCGGTAGGTAATCGGCCCAACCCAAGAGTTCCAGCACCGGGCGGACCAGCTCCTGTTCGGTAACGGCCTCGTTGGGATTACTGAAGTTGCGGAACGCTTGGCACGCTCCGGCGACGCCATTCCGGAATACGGCGAAAGCCTCCGGGCAATCAACGGAGGCCTGCCATTCGGCGGTTGCCTTAATGCCGTCGGTCAGGAAATAGCGGGTGAAGAGTCGGCCCTCCACGTCACTCCCTCACGGTCCGTAAAGCGCGGGGCACATCCCCGCGCTACCGGTCTCCGCCCACTTCCAGGAGGCTGAGGAAGGCCTCTTGGGGGATCTCGACTTGGCCTACCATTTTCAAGCGCTTTTTTCCTTCTTTCTGGCGCTCCAGCAGTTTGCGCTTCCGGGTGATGTCGCCGCCGTAGCACTTGGCCAGTACGTCTTTGCGCATTGCCCGCACCGTTTCCCTGGCGATGACCCGGCTGCCGATGGCCGCCTGTATCGGCACCTCGAACAGCTGCCTGGGAATGGTGGTGCGCAGCTTGTCCACTACTCTCCGCCCTTGGGCCACGGCCTGGTCCCGGTGCAGGATCATGGACAGCGCTTCGACTGGCACGTGGTTCACCAACACGTCGACCTTTACGAGGGGCGCCCTTTGGTACCCGGAAAAGCTGTAGTCCAACGAGGCGTAGCCTTGGGTGCGGGACTTGAGTTGGTTGTAGAAATCAGCCAGCAACTCCACCAAGGGCATGGTGTAGTCCATCATCACCCGGGACTGGTCGCCTTGCTCTTGGGCGCCATTGCGGAGGGCGCCCTGGCCCTGAATGTATTCCATCCGTTTGAACTCGGACCGGCGGGAGTGCATCAGGTCCATAATCACGCCGACATGACGGCTGGGAGCCACTATGGTCAGGTCCAACACCGGTTCCAGTATCTCGTCGATCTCGTTGGGAGGAGGCAGCTTCGCCGGGCTGTCCACCTTGACGGAGCTGCCGTTGGCCAGCTTCACCTCGTAGGCCACGCTTGGGGCGGTGATGATCAGGTCCAGGTCGTATTCCCGCTCCAACCGTTCTTGGACCACTTCCAGGTGCATCAGGCCCAGGAACCCGCAACGGAAACCGAACCCGAGGGCGCCGCTGCTTTCCGGTTCCATGATCAGCGACGCATCGTTTAACTGCAGCTTTTCCAAGGCGGTGCGAAGGTTGTTATAGTCCTCGCCGTCGGCTGGATACAGCCCGGCGAACACCATTGACTTCAGCGGGACGTATCCAGGCAGCGCCTCGCTGGCAGGGGTACGGACGATGGTCAGGGTATCGCCGACGCTGCACTCACGGACGTCTTTGAGGCCGGTGGCCACGTAGCCCACCTGGCCGGTTTCCAGAAGATCGGTCACACTCGGGGCCGGCGCGAAGACGCCCACTTCCACGATCTCCGCCGACGTGCCGGAGGACATGACCCGCACCCGGTCCGACTTGGCGATGGCGCCGTCTTTCACCCTTATATGGGCGATGATTCCCTTGTAAGGGTTGTAGACTGAGTCGAACACCAGCGCCCGCGCCGGTCCGGCGGTCAAACCCTGGGGTGGGGGGATCCTGGCAATCACGGCATCCAACACCTCTTTGGCGCCGGTGCCCTCTTTTGCCGATACGAAGAGCATCTCTTCCCGTTTGAAGCCGAAGACCTGCTCTATTTCCCCAGCCACTCGTTCCGGCTCAGCTTGAGGAAGGTCGACTTTGTTCAGGACCGGGATCAGGTCCAGGTCGTATTCCATCGCGAGCAGCGTATTGGCGATGGTCTGGGCCTCGACGCCCTGGCTGCAGTCCACCACCAACAGCGCCCCCTCACAGGCGGCCAAGGCCCGCGACACCTCGTAGCTGAAGTCCACGTGGCCTGGGGTGTCGATGAGGTTCAACTGGTAAGTCTGACCATCCGGGGCCTGGTGGTACATGGTGACCGCCTTACCCTTGATGGTGATCCCCCGTTCTCGTTCGAGGTCCATCTGGTCCAAGAACTGGGCTTTCATATCCTCGGGGCGGACCGTGCCGGTAATCTCCAGGAAGCGGTCGGCGAGGGTGGACTTACCGTGGTCGATGTGGGCGATGATGCAGAAATTTCTGATAGAAGACGGGTCCATATTGGCTTCATACTAACACGCCATGGTGCCCGCTAACCACAGAGTGCTCAGAGATCGGAGCGGCAATTCGGCGCCTCCCGGCACAAAGTCAGTATTCACGTTCTAAAGGGATTCTCGATGACCAAGTCCTGTATATGCTGATCGTGTTGAAGGTCCTCGCTATACAGACGATTGCAGCCCGACTCCAACGCTGCCGCTATGATGAGGCAGTCGTAGAAGCTGAATCTGTAGAGGCCCTGGAGATCCAGTCCTTGACGAATCAAGGCCCGGGTCGGATTGACGCGCCACATTGGCGCCATGACATCCTCGAGCAAACGGTCTGCCTGTTCTCGTGTCGCATTAAGCTTTCGGGTGATGACGTTGACAGTTTCCTGGACAACCTGGTAACTGATTCTTCCTGAGCCTGTTTCCAAGGCTTCCCGCACGAGGTCGTCAGCTTGTTGACGTTTGATCGGAGCGGCATCGTCAAGTAGATAAACGAACACGTTGGAGTCCAGAAAGAAGTTACCGCTCATTCATTTCATCCCTGGTGAACTTGCGTCCGCCCGTGGATAAACTGCGCCTGAGCTCCCGAATGGTTGCCATGGCTCGTTCTGCCTGAGCTTTGCGGCCCGCGTAGTCCTCCAGCCACAGGCGAAATTGCTCGTTCAGAGTAGTGTGCTCTTCGGCGGCGCGCCGGCGCGCCGCATCGATCAGTCGCTCGTCAGCACTCAAAGTAATATTCTTCACGATAGGCCTCAGCCATGCTTCCCAAATATATTACACTGTAATAGTGTACACGGCAGTCGTGTAAATAAAAAAGGGGCCGCGGTTTCGCGGCCCCTCAGAGCGTTTCACCGGGATTTGGCCGGATGCCCTAGATGGGCCCGTAACCGGTAGCCCTGATGCAGGCCGCCCAGTGGTCGGTTTCGACCTGGCGAAGCTCGGGCACGGCCACCGCGCATTGGTCTTCGGCTACGGGGCAGCGGGGGTGGAACACGCAACCGCTGGGAGGGTTCAGAGGGCTGGGCACCTCGCCGGTGAGCAGCACCCGCTCCCTCTGGGCGTCCAGGACGGGGTCGGGGATCGGCACCGCCGAGAGCAGCGCCCTGGTGTAGGGATGGACGGGGTTCCGATAGATCTCATTCCGTTCGGCCATTTCCACCAGATGGCCCAGGTACATCACTCCCACGCGGTCGCTGATGTGACGCACCACCGACAGGTCGTGGGCGATGAACAGATAGGTCAGGCTAAACTGCTCCTGCAGCTCTTCCAGCAGATTGATGATCTGCGCCTGGATCGAAACGTCCAAGGCGGAGACCGGCTCGTCGGCTACGATGAACTTGGGGCTCACCGAAAGGGCCCGGGCTACTCCGATGCGCTGCCGCTGGCCGCCGCTGAACTCGTGGGGGAAGCGGTCGGCCATGTAGGGGTTGAGACCCACGTTCTGCAACAGGTCGGCCACTCGCTCCCGGTATTCCGCTTTGCCATGGACCAGCCCGTGGACCACCAAGGGCTCGCCGATAATGTTCCCCGCCGTCATTCTCGGGTTCAGGGAGCTGTAGGGGTCCTGGAAAATGACCTGCATCTCACGGCGCATAGCCCGCATCTGCCTGGTGCCGAGCGACGTCAGTTCTTGGCCATCGAATATTATCTGTCCTTCGGTGGGCTTGTAGAGTTGCAGAATACAGCGTCCGGTGGTGGTCTTGCCGCAACCGCTCTCCCCCACCAAGCCCAGAGTTTCACCTTTGCGGACTGTGAAACTCACGCCATCGACCGCTTTGATGTTGGCTACCGTCCTCTGGAACAACATTCCAGATGTGACGGGGAAGTACATCTTGAGACCCCTGACGTCGACGAGAACGTCGCCGTCGTTGTTGGCTGGGGCTTGGGGAGCGGTTTCCTGCAATGTTGTCATGACTAATTGGCCTCCGCTGGCCTCAAATCAGAGTGAGATTAGCCGGAGGGGACCTCGGCCGGAGCGGCCGGCCTGGCCTCGGCGACGGGTTCTGCGAATCCGGCGGTGCCCAAGAAATCGATGGCCCCAGGACCGAGTTCGTCCGCCCTCCAGCAGGCCGACCAGTGGTTCTCGCCGGCCTCCATCAGGAGCGGGGTGTCAGTGGCGCACTTGTCGATGGCCCAGCGGCACCGGGCACGGAACGCGCATCCTGCGGGCAGGCGGACCAAGTCAGGCGGCTGCCCCTCGATGGGGTCCAGCTTCGCCCGGCGGGGCAAATCCAGCCTTGGCACCGAGCGCAACAGACCGACTGTGTAGGGATGGCGCGGGTTGGCGTAAATCTCCCTCGCGCTGCCTCGCTCGATAATCCTGCCCGCGTACATTATGTTGACACGGTCGGCATACCGGGCGACGACGCCCAGGTTGTGGGTAATGACAATCAGTGCAACACCGAATTCGGTGGTCAGCGCCTTCATGAGTTCCAGGATTTGGGCCTGAATGGTTACGTCCAAGGCGGTGGTGGGCTCGTCGGCGATGATCAGCTTGGGGTTGCAACTCAGCGCAATCGCGATCATCACGCGCTGACGCATGCCCCCGCTGAACTGGTGCGGGTACTGCTTGATACGGGACTCCGGATCGGGGATTCCGACCCGGGCCAAAAGGGCGATTCCCTCGGTGCGCGATTCGGCCTTGCTCATGCCCATGTGCAGTTGGAGTGTTTCAGTAAGCTGCCGTTCGATGGTCAACACCGGGTTCAGCGAGGTCATCGGCTCCTGAAAGACCATGGAAACTTTTGCGCCCCTGACGCGGCGCATCTCATCCATGTTCATCTTCAGGATGTCTTGGCCGTCGAGGATCACTTCTCCGCCGACAATCTTGCCCGGCGGGTCAGGGATCAGGCGCATGAGGGAGAGGGCGCTTACACTTTTGCCGCATCCGCTTTCGCCGACCAAGCCCAGGGTTTCCCCTTCTTCAATGTCGTACGTGACACCGTCAACGGCCTTGACGATACCGTCCATGGTAAAAAAATGGGTCTGCAGGTCTTTGACTTCAAGAAGTGAGGCCACAGAATCTCCTTTTGTTAGGAGGTTGTTGGACCGACCGAATTGGTTTCACGTCTGATGAGGCGCCGGAAACCGCTGAACGTGCACTGTGGTGGGGAAGGGGAGACTCGAACTCCCACGCCTCTCAGCACATGATCCTAAGTCATGCTCGTCTACCAGTTCCGACACTTCCCCCGGTAAGAAGATCAAGGTTCCGTTGATCACCGGGACCGGCACACCGGTATTCATGGGTTTGGGGCATTATATCCGGCGTCTGTCGAATGTGTCTATAAGACTTCACCCCCCGTAACTGTTCAGAGTAGATGAGTGTACCCTCCTCCGCGCACGGGGGAGGGTTAGGGTGGGGGAGTTCCAACGCCAACCTCCCCCTTCCTAACCTTCCCCCCAGTGCGCCGGGGGGAAGGGACACTCATCAAGTGTGAACACTTACCACCCCCCCATCCTGACCTTCCCCCCTCATGGGGGAAGGGGTACGCGATCCTGACCTTCCCCCCACGAGGGGGGAAGGGGTACGCATTTTTCGTACGGGAGGCAGTTTAACAGCGGAATCCACCTCCCGGCGGTCACTGCGCATTTCCCGAGACGACTATCAGGTTGAGCGCAACCAGCCCAACGCCAAGCCGGCCAAGGCAACCAGTATAGACAAGATCGCCAAGGCGAGAGCGACGTACAACAGCGCGGAACCGGCATCGTCACCCGGTTCGCCCGGAGGGCCTTGAAAGCCTTGCGGCCCTGGGTCGCCATCCCGTCCGTCGATCCCAGGGTCGCCCCGGGGTCCGCGTTCGCCCGGTATTCCCTCTTGACCTCGCTCGCCCGGCAGCCCTGTGGCGCCCGCCTCACCCTGCTGCCCACGCCCTCCCGGTGCGCCGCGTTCGCCCGGCGCCCCTGGTGGGCCCTGCTCTCCGACAATGATCACCGGTGTATTTGTCGGCGGTATCGGAGTGGCGGTATTGGTGGGCGCGGGAGTGGGAGTGACGGTGGGAGTGGGGGTGGGGGTGTGAGTGGGAGCGACGGTAGGGGCGGGGGTGTTGGTGGGTGCTTGACGCGTCGCCGTCAAGTTAAGGGGAGTCACTCCGCCGTTGGTCCATTCGTAGACCTGGTCTGCAAGAAATGATCCGATTCTGAAGGTGATGATTTTACCGGAGTAGCTGGCATCCGCCGGTTGCGAGACTTTGAAGCTACCGTCACCGCCGTAACGGCCATTGGAAACCGGACCACTCCCCGCCGATACGCCATCCACGTAGGCGGTGATCAGGGTCCCGTTGGTGGGTGCCAGGCCGTCCAAACGGGCGGTGCCCGTGAACGCATGGGGCCTGGCTTGCTGGGCCGAAATCAGGGTGGGTATGCCTAATGCCAGGACAAATACCGTCACCAGAGCCAAGATCTTAAGTCGGGTCATATAATCTCTCCTCCACACGTCGTGGCGGCAACCTTTAGATACCGCCGTCTCTCCCAACTTCCCGTATCGGAATATGGCTACGCTAGACTATTTAATCACGCGGTGCGTCCGTCTCCAAGGGCCAAACGCCATTCTATTTGCGATAATGGCAAATAGCCCAGCCAAGTCACCGCGGCCACCGTGAGTGCCCGCGAACCCCGGGCGGTATATATACGCCGGCCACCGGGCGTATGAGCACACCTGCCCAGGGACGGCCTGGGGCCGGCTCAGACATCAACTACCAAGGGGCAGAGCATCGTGCGGCTGAAAACCTACCCGGAACAAAGCGTGGACGACTACATTTCGGCGCTGTCGGACGAACGCGGCGCAGCCATCCGCGAGGTCCGGCGGACCATCCTTGACCGGTTGCCGCCGGGTTACCGGGAGGAGATGGGCTTCGGGATGATCACCTACGTCATCCCGTTGGAACGTTACCCGGTCACCTACAACGGTAAGCCTTTGATGTACGCGGCCCTGGCCTCCCAGAAGAACTATATGTCACTATACCTGATGAACGTATACGGCGACCCGGCCGCAGAGCAGTGGTTCCTGGAGCGTTACGAGGCCAGCGGGAAGCGGTTGGACATGGGCAAGTCGTGCGTGAGATTCAGGAAGCTAGACGATCTACCGATTGACCTGATCGGTGAAACCGTGGCCCGCACCACCGTCGAAGAGTACATCGGGCGTTACGAAGCCTCCAGACCCCAGCGCCCGGGCCGCCGCTCGCAAACCCGGCCTTGAGCCGGAATCCAGAAACGTTCGCCACTGTCCCTTCCCCCAAGCACCCCCCATCCTAACGTGAGTCATTTTCCAGCTGAATTCAACGGCTTTCCTACCGGAACCAGCCCATTCCTTGGTAGTAGCCCCGCAGGTAGGCCACCTGCCCGCCGTGCACGATGTTGTCCCACACCAAAATACACAGGGCCTCGGACACCGACTGGGTGCCGGGCGGATTGGGCGTGGTGATCACGCGCTCCAGGTCGGCGTCTTCCAGTCCCTGGATGTATTCCACTGCGGAGCCGTTGGCTGCGGCGTAGTAGCCCATGAGCACGTCGCGGGACGGGGCCTGCCATTGCTCGACTTGGGCGGAGGTCCAGGCGATCCCGAACTCGTCGGGGTCCGGCGCCATACCGAACCTCTCCGACCAACCGCCGTCGGTCCACAGTTGCGGTGCGTCCTTCAGACGCGAGTTGATGAACCGGTCGACCACCCGGCTCATGTGCCAAATGAGCCAACTCATGGAATTTGACTGGTCGTTGGGGCGTTGGGAAAGCGTCGCATCGTCAATCCCGTCCACCGCGCTGTTGACCATATCCCAGTTTCTTTCCAAAGCGGTCAAAGTCGTTGTGGTGGATGCCATCATTCGCCTCGTGGAAAAGATGATGTGGGTACCAGGGGTTCCAGTAACACAGCAGCCTCTCCGCCATTGGAGAGGCTGCGTATTGGTCCGATTATTTGGTGACCCGCCTCGGGGTCGAACCGAGAACCTACGGATTAAGAGTCCGTTGCTCTGCCAGTTGAGCTAGCGGGCCAAATGGCGCGGCGGCCAACACGTTGACCTCTGGATGCAATCTATCAACATTGCGAGGCCACTGTCAATTGATGGGTTGGGGTGGGACAAGACTCACGTCCTATAAGCCGTTGGCCAGCGCCCGCACCGGGTCCTTCGCGTAAAATCCCAAGAGAACGGCAACTCGCGTAGAATACCGCAGGGAAACGCCAATTTCTCAACCGCTAAACTCCGGCTCGCCGGGACCAACGGGTCTTGGCGCGGCCGGCGAATTCTGGAGGAACAGTATGACTGGAGAGAAACCCAGAGTGCACGTCATCGGCACCGGAGGCAGTATTGCGGGCATCGGGCCCGACCGGATGGACTTCATGCTCTATACGGAAATCGGGCAGCACCTGACTATCCGGCAATCGTTGGACCGGGTGCCCGAGGTCCAAGACATCGCCTATGTCGAGTGCGAAGACCTGGTAAGTGTCCCAAGCACGGCCATAGGGGCGCTGGAATGGCTGGCGCTGTCCCGGCGGATCAACCAGCTCTTCCGGGACGACGCCGGCCTCTCCGGCGTGGCCGTTACCCACGGCACCGCGACGCTGGAAGAAACAGCCTATTTTCTGCATCTCACCGTGAAGTCGGAGCGGCCGGTGGTCGTAACCGGGGCCATGCGGCCTCCCACCGCCCTCAGCACCGACGCCGATCTCAACTTGGTGGACGCCGTACGGATTGCGTCCACTCCCCATGCCGGCGGGATGGGTGTACTGACGGTGCTCAACAACGAAATACAGTGCGCCCGGGACGTTTCCAAGGCCAACTCTTTCCGAGTGGAGACGTTTCGTCCCAACGAATTGGGCTTTCTGGGCTATTCCGACTCCGACGGTCAGGTGGTGTTTTACCGCGCGCCGCTGCGCAAACACACCACCGCAACGTCCTTCGACATGAACGGGCGCACCGAACTGCCACGGGTGGACATAGTGTATTCCTACGCCGGGGCCGACGGGTTCTACTTAGAAGCGGCGCGGGCCGACCGCCCCGACGGAATGGTCGTCGTGGGGTTCGGCGGCGGCACCTACCCACCGCTGTTCATCGAGGCGGCGGCACGGTTGGTGGAAGACGGCATCCCTGTGGTAATGGCGACCCGGTCCACCGCCGGCAGGGTGGTGGCAACTCCCAAGTGGAAACAGCGGGGGTTCATAGAGTGCGATAACCTGCTGCCGCAAAAAGCCCGCATCCTGTTGATGCTGGCCCTCACCCAGACCCGGGACCGGGACGCCTTGCAACAGGCTTTTTACGAGTACTAGTACAGAGCGCCGGGCGGCGGTCGCGCCCCACGTCTCTTGCCCGCGTCCTTTGCCCAGGGTGATTAATTGTCGGAAAAGCCCCCCGTCTTTCCGGCGGCAGCCGAAATCCCGACCCAACCTTGGGTTAGGGGCGTCCTGGAGAACCAAAGTCGGCGTCGGGTTCTGGGTCCCGGTTGCGACCGGGACGGCGGAAGGGGGCGGATTCAACAATTAGATGATCCACGTCCCTTGCCTTCGTCCCTCGCATGTATACTGCTTGACATGCTCCCGGTGGGAGGGATGCCGGACCGCCGGGGGTTGAATCTCCTCAAGGAATTCCGGAAGAGTGGCTGAAATCACCGGAGGGCCCGCAGGCGCTCGGTGGCCGCCGGCGCCTTGGTAGAATACTTCGGCTGGCGCTCGGCATTCTTTTTCGCGTCCGGCCTGTTCTTCGTTGGGCTGGCGGCTTGGTTGCTGATGCCTGCGGGAAGAAGCGGCCAAGCTGCCGGAGTCTAGCCCAGCAGGGAGTCCAGCGCCGCTTGGTACTGCTCCCGAGTGTTCAGGTCCAGCAGGACTTCCGGCTCCCCCAAGTCTACCCGCTCCACCGCGTCGCTGTGCCGGCGCACCACCGCCTTGATTCCTTGGGTCTCTTCGTCAATGGCTTTGAGATCGGGCAAGAGTCTCGAATCCATGACAATGGGATGCCCGCCCTTGCCGCCGAATTCCGGGATGGTAATGGCGTTGCCGTGAGCGTCGTGCCGCTCCAGCAGCCTCCGCACAGTCTCGGGGCTGCGGGGTTGGTCAACGTTGAGCAACAGGACCGAGGAGACGCCTGCCGAGGGAAGGGCCGAGAGCCCCGCCTTGACCGAGGTGGTTTTGCCTTGGAGGTATTCGTGGTTGACGACCCAATCCAAGTGGTCCCGGCCCTCCAGCCGGGGGATGAGCCGCTCGGCCTGATAGCCCAGGACCACGACGATCCGGTCGGCTCCGCCCGCCTTGAGGGAAGCGACCTGATGTTCGATCAGGGTCCCGCCCCGCCATGGGAGCAGCGCCTTCAATTCTCCCATGCGGCGCGATTCGCCGGCCGCCAGCAGCACTGCCCAGACGCCAGCCATGGAGACTCCGCTAGACTTCGACAGCCCGTTCGACGATGTCGGCGGCCCGGTCGACGTACCAGTCACCCATCTGCATCGGGCCGCCGCTGCCGCCGCGCCGGACCATTATTATCTCCGACATGATGCTGACGGCCAGTTCTTCCGGCGTCAACGCCCCAATGTTCAGCCCGACCGGAGCGTAGACCTCTTTGATCCGGTCTTTGGATACTCCCTGCTCCATCAGGCGCCGGTAGATCATCAGAGTCTTCCGGCGGCTGCCCAGGAGGCCGATGTAACGGGCCCGGCTCGTAAGCGCGGACTCCAAGGCCATGTCGTCGAACCGGTGGCCCCGGGTGCCCACAACAATAAAGCTGTTGACGTTGACCGTGAGGTGGTTGGCCCACTGGTCGTAAGGGGCGACGACTGTTCCATCCGCGTAGGGGAAGCGCTCCTTGTTGGAGAATTCGGCCCGGTCGTCCACCACGTAGACCCGGTAGCCCAAAAAGTTGGCGAGGTCGGCGGTTGCCTTCCCAACGTGGCCGCCCCCCACCATCACGAGGGTCGGCGGGGTCGTGAAGCCTTCCACGAATATCTCGGCGCCTTCGGAGGTGGTGATGGACTCCGAGTTCCCAATTTCGGCCACGCGGCTGGCGGCCTCTATGGCCTTGGCGTCCAATTCGGTAGTCCCCAAGGTGCCGGCTACGCTGCCGTCGCTGCGAAGAAGGAGTTTGGCGCCCGGTTTCGGGCCGCTTCCAGAGGCTATCTGAGGGGCGTTGACCAAGGTGGCCAAGCCCACCGGATCGCCTCCCTCATAGGCGTCGATTATTTCCTCGCCTATGGGAAGAAATTCGTCCCCGCTCCGGAACGGCTCCAGGTAGAAGTACATCGTGCCGCCGCACACCAGACCGTCCCTGGCCGCGATATCTTCGTTCAGATAGTAGTCCTTGAACTCGGGGCCGCCGTTGCGCCGCAGAATCTCTTTGGCGGCGAACCAGATGTCCCCCTCGACGCAGCCGCCGCCCAGCGTCCCCAGGCCGCTGCCATCGTCCCGGACCAGCAGCATCGCCCCGGCCTTCTGGGGCGTGGAACCTTTGGTGCGCACCACGGTCGCGATAACGCAGGGTTGCCCATCCTTCAAGACATCCAACGCGCCCTGAACGACATCTTTCATAGTGTACCTTTACCCGCAGGCGCCGGCCCATGGCGAGGACCGTGGCCGCGAAGACAAATAGTTTTCCAGACTGTTTCTCAAGCTTAACAAAACGGGCCCAACCGGAGCAAACTACGCTGTTAGTTTATACCCCATTCGGGTAAAATGTTATGTTGTATGGCTATTGTTGCTATCACTTCTTGCGACACGAAAAACGCTCGACGTTACGTTGAAGTGATGGAAGCCGTTGGAGCCTCCGCACGCCTCCTGTTACCCGAGTCCCACGGGGGGCAGACTGCGGAGCAACTGTTGGATGGGGTGGGCGGTTTGCTGTTGACGGGGGGCCCGGATGTGGCGCCTTCTCTCTACGGGCAAGAACCCAATCCCACGGCCGAACTGGAGTTATCGCCGCGCGTGGACGACCTTGAGTTGCCTGTCCTCGAATACGCCCTGGAAATCGACATGCCTGTGCTGGCCATATGCCGGGGGATGCAGTTGCTAAATGTGGCCTTCGGCGGCAAATTGCTCCAAGACATCCCGGAACACCGTGAGGTTTCGGCGAACGGCCGCTCCGAATCATCTTATCACCAGATATACGTGGCCCCGGGAGCCAAGGCGGCGGCGATTATAGGGTCTGCCGGATTCTTCAAGGTCAACAGCCGCCATCACCAGGGCCTGCGGGACGCCCAGCGCGCCCCGCGCCTGATGACCACCGCGTACAGTGTGGAGGACGGGTTGGTGGAGGGGTTAGAAAGCCCCGAACACAGCTGGGTCATCGGGTTGCAATGCCATCCGGAACGGCAGGACGAGGTCCCGAACCTCTTCGCCAACCTGTTTGCCGGGTTGGCGGAGCGTGCGGACTCATTTGCCGACGCCCGTTCAGCTTAGCCACTCCGCCAGCAGTCCTCCAACCGGAAAACGCCCCGTGTGAAGGGCTCGGCGTCAAGCCGCCAGCACGAAAAGAGGAGTATTGCTAAATGGTAACCACCGCTCCGCTCCCCCCTGGAGAACGGCCGATTCGCATCGAAGAGGAGATGCGGACTTCTTACCTGACCTACGCCATGAGCGTAATCGTGGCGCGGGCGCTGCCGGACGTGCGCGACGGCCTTAAGCCGGTGCAACGCCGCATCCTGTATGCCATGCACGACATGGGCATTCGCCCCAACTCCCAATTCAGGAAGTGCGCCCGTATCGCCGGGGAGGTGCTGGGTAAATTCCATCCCCACGGCGAGGGGTCGGTCTATGACGCCCTGGTAAGGCTGGCGCAGGACTTTTCCCTGCGCTACCCGCTGATCGCCGGCCAAGGGAATTTCGGCAGTGTCGACGGCGACCCTCCGGCGGCTATGCGGTACACCGAAGCCCGCCTGGCCGCCATCGCCGAAGAATTGCTGGCGGACATCGACCAGAACACGGTGGACTTCCTGCCCAATTTCGACGATTCGCTGACCGAACCCACGGTGCTGCCGGCCCGGATGCCGAACATGCTGGTCAACGGCGCGACCGGCATCGCCGTTGGCATGGCCACCAACATACCGCCCCACAATCTGGGGGAGGTATGCGACGCAATCGTGCACCTTATCGAAAACCCCGAGGCCACCACCGAGCGCCTGATGCGCCACGTGAAGGGTCCCGACTTCCCCACCGGCGCCAACATACGCGGCCGGAAGGGCATCGAAGACACCTACACCACGGGCCGGGGCCGCGTCGTCATGGAGGCCTCCGCCGAGGTGGAGGAGACCCGCGGTGGACGCGAGCAGATAATCGTCTCCGAACTGCCCTACCAGGTCAACAAGGCCACGTTGATCGAGCGGATCGCCCTGTTGACCCGGGACAAGAAAATCGAGGGCATTTCCGATATACGGGACGAGTCGGACCGTCACGGGATGCGCATCGTCATCGAACTGCGCCGCGACGCCCAGCCCAGGGTGGTGCTGAACAACCTGTTCCGCCACACTGCCCTTCGGTCCTCGTTCAACTCCATCATGCTGGCCTTGGTGGACGGACAGCCCCAGGTGCTGCCCCTGCGCGAATGCCTGTCGCTGTTCATCCAACACCGGCAAGAGGTGATCCGGCGCCGCTCTGAATACCAGTTGCAACGGGCCCGCGACCGCGACCACGTGGTGCAGGGGTTGTTGCTGGCCTTGGACCGGTTGGACGAGGTGATCGAAATCATTCGCGGTTCCGCCGACGTTGAGGCGGCCCGCAACAACCTGATGGAGCAGCTTTCCCTTTCCGAGATTCAATCCCAAGCCATTCTCGACATGCAACTGCGCCGTCTGGCGGCCTTGGAGCGGGAGCGGCTGCAGAACGAGCACGACGAACTGGTCAAGAGGATAGCCGAGCTCGAGGCGTTGTTGGCCAACGAGTCCAAGGTGTTGGCCGAGATCAAGTCCGAGACCCGGGACCTGAAGAAGTCCTTCAACAACCCCCGCCGCACAGTGATCCACGACGACGAGATTGGCGAGGAGACCCCCGAATCGTTGATCCCACGGGAAGACGTGGTAATCACTCTCAGCCAGCGAGGTTACATCAAGCGGGTCCCGCCGGCCACTTACCGCACCCAGCACCGGGGGGGCAAGGGCGTGCGCGGAATGACCACCCGGGAAGACGACGCCACGATGGACCTGATCGTGGCCGACACCCATGACACCCTTTTCTTTTTCACCAACCGTGGGAGGGTCTACCCGTTGAAGGCCCATCAGATCGCCGGCGACACGTCCCGCACCACCAGGGGTGTCCTGCTCTCCAACCTGCTGCCCTTGGACCGCGGTGAGCAGGTGCAGGCCATGCTTCTGCTGGACAAGTCCCAAGACGAGTACCCGCTGCTGTTGGCCACCAAACAAGGCCAGGTCAAAGCGCTCAAGACGGGTGAGCTGTCCAACATCAGACCGTCAGGCCTCATCGTGATGGTCTTGGACCAAAGCGACGAATTGGTTGGGGTGTGCCAGGCCGGCGACGCCAAAGACGTGATGCTGGTGTCATCCAGCGGCCAAGCCATCAAGTTCCCGATTGCCGGCCTGACGCCGCGGTCGCGGACTTCCGGAGGCGTCCGCGGCATGCGATTGGTGGGAGAGGACCTGTTGGTTGCCATGGGCGTCGTTGTCCCCAACAGCCATTTGCTCATCGTCAGCCAGAACGGTTTCGGGAAGTCCACGCCTACCTCCAGCTACCCGCGCCACTCCCGGGGAGGCCAAGGGGTCAGGACGTTCCGGACCACCGACAAAGCGGGGAACGTGGCTGCGGCGCTGATGGTCACCGACACTCCGGGCCAAGAGATATTCATCATTTCGGCCAAGGCCCAAGTCGTCAGGATCACTCTTGAAGACTTCAGGGTGACCGGCAGGAACACCCAGGGGGTGATCGTCTGGCAGGCCAAGGAGCCCGACGACTTCGTCGCCTCCATCGCGTGCTTCCAGGAAACAGCTACCGCCGGGGAAGACGAGCAGGTCGACGGTTACCACGCGGCGAACGGGACGGACGGCTCCAACGGCTCGGGCAATAACCATGTCAACGGTCAAGCCCGGAACGGAGAAGGGGGGGCTCAAAACGGCGCTTCGGGCAAGTGACCGGCCGGTGAGGCGGCGGTCACGATCGTTCCTCCGTCTCACCACCGACCTGCCCGGATCGGGCGGCTTAGTCTAAGAAGTCGCGCACAAGCGTTACGAACTGGCTGGTCTTCTCCAGCTCGGGCCGATGACCGCAACCGTCGATGGTAGCGACCCGAGAACCGGAGATCGCTTGGTTGTAGGCGTCCGCCACGCTGAGCGGCACCACCTGGTCTTGGCCTCCCCAGACAATCAGAGTGGGCAAGTCCTTCAACCTGGCCAGGCGGAACGCAAGGCTTTGATCGTACATATAGGGGCGCCAGCTTAGCCGACATGCCTCCTCCCTGGCTGTTTCCCAGACTTCGACCAAGTCCGGCGACGGCTCGTCGGGACACACCGTCTGGAATTCCTCCGCAGTGGCAGGGTCGAGGACACCGGCGGTTATGAACTCCCTCGCCACAATCAAAAACATGTCCAGAATTTCGCCTGCCGGGGGTTTGATGCCCGGGGCGCCCACCAAGACCAGTTTCTTGAAGTTCCGGGGGCTCTGAGCGGCCATTTCCGCGGTCAGCCAACCACCCATGGAGAATCCCAGGACGTCCACGCCAACCAGTTGGAGTTCCTCCAGAGCCCGGAGGTACCACCCAGCCATGTCCCGCATATTCATAATCCAGTCCACCCGGCCAGTGATTCCGAACCCGGGATGAGAGGGGGCATACACGGTGTGGTTCCGGGCCAACTCGTCATGGTACCGGAGCCAACCCGGTTGGCCCATCTCACCGTGCAAAACCAGCAACGGCTCGCCCGAGCCTCCCTTCTTCATGTTCATCTCGGCCCCGGC
Source organism: Dehalococcoidia bacterium (assembly GCA_965222595.1). Lineage (GTDB taxonomy): Bacteria > Chloroflexota > Dehalococcoidia > Lucifugimonadales > UBA3495 > VXOI01. The sequence continues at coordinate 94,172 of CBDCUJ010000016.1, forward strand.
CACCTGCAGGACTTCTTCGGTCCAAGTGATTGAGCTGGTTGTCATCTGATCGCTCCTCTATTGGCCCTCTTCTGTCAGACCCTCTTCCAACTTGAGGTAAATGTCAGTTAATATATTACCTAGAGCCGCATGATATTGAAAAAGATACAATATTTCAATTCATGCTGTAACACCATACAACGGAGCCAGGGATGAAACTAGTCTTTATTCACGGAGCGGGATGTTCCAGTCTGTCTTTCTACTACCAGCTCAGGCACTTCAGAAATTCCAAGGCAATCGACCTGCCCGGGCATCCAGCAGGGACCGCCTGCGGGGACGTGGACGGTTACGTTGAGTGGGTCCGGGGGTTCATTGCTGCGCGGCGGTACAAAGACGTCGTCCTTTGCGGTCATTCGATGGGCGGCGCAATTGCTCTTCAATACGCGCTTCGTTATCCGGATGAGTTGAAGGGGATGATCCTGATGGGAACGGGCGCCCGGCTTCGGGTCGATCCCAATTACCTGAAGCGGTGCCAGAACCCGGGGGAGGATAACAAACCGTGGCTCGACGGCCACAAGCAACACTACTCGGCGGTGGAATCGGATATCTACCAGGTGTTGGTGCAACGGGCCGAAGAAGTCGGACCGGGAGTTGAGTTGAACGATCTACTGGCCTGCGACCGCTTCGACGTTATGGGAAGCCTGGGCCAGATAAAGCTGCCCACCTACGTAATGTGTGGCAGTGAAGACGTTATGACCCCGGTCAAATACAGCGATTACCTCGCGGAGAACATCGAGAACGCGACCGAGGACGTGATCGAAGGCGGCTCCCACTTTTTCCAACTGGAAAAATACAGCCGCGTGAACGGCGGGATCGAGGGATTTCTCTCCACCCTGAAGAGTAACGGCCACGGTAGATAACAGGCGGCTAGCGCGCCACCAGACGGCCTAGCCTTGTGCGGGGTTATACCACCGGCTCTTGTAGAACATCAGGGGCGTTTCAGCATCGTTCCGGCGAATTTCCTTGACGCCGCCCAGATAAACGGTGTGGTCGCCGTAAACGTGAGACCCGATCACATCGCAGTCCAAGAAGACCATCGAGTCGTCCAACACGGGAACGCCGCCGTTCGAAGCGGAGAAGCTGTAGTCCACGCCGCCGGTGCGGTCTTCGGGCTTTTTGGCGAAGTATGCCCCCAGTTCCTGCTGATGCTGATTGAGGAAGTTGACTCCGAAGGCCTGTCTGTTTTCCAGGTAGCCGTAGGTATGAGTACCGTGGGCGACGCAGACCAGAATAATCGGAGGGTCCAGGCACACTGAGGTAAAAGCGTTGGCCGTCATAGTGTGAGGTTGCCCTTCGTCGTCCAATGTTGTGATGACGGTCACCCCGGTGGCGAATTCGGAGAGCGCCGATCTGAACTCGTCTTTGGTGAATTCAAGCATACTTTCCCCAGTAACTCCAGCGGACTAACTTGGAGTGCCAGCCCGTGGGTATTGGCCCGAGTATGAGGCCCCGGACCGGGCCACGCACCATTATATACGGTACGGTTTCCGGCTGCTACCGGCGGAGCAGGGCGTCAACTCACTGGAACGGCGAAAAACAGCGGCCGATGTCATCGCCGGAACGGTATGCTGCGGCGTCGAGTTTGGCCACGGTCCCGGCCGGCGCCATTCCGGTGAATCGGTCGGGATGGGTAAGTTGGGCCAGGATTTCTATACCCTCCACGATCCTCGGCCCGGGCCGGCTGAAGTAGACGTGGTCGATAAGGTAGACTTCGCCGGCGAGCACGGCGGGCAGGTCGTTCCATCCGGGTTGCGCCGCCAACCACGGGCCTCGCGACGGCCGCAGGCGATGTCGGACGAGCATAGGTCAACGTAGAGCTTGTCCGGGGCATAGCTCCGCACCTCTTCCCAGTCCAATCGCTTGGCTGGGCAGCCCGGCGGCAAGATGGCCTGATCGCCTCCGGCCAGATTCAGCAAGTCGGGTATCCAATGCCCGCCGGCCACCAACGGGTTCCACCCCTTCCAGTGAAAACACCCTGGGGCGCCGGACCTCCGGCCCGAGGGTGTCCGTAATCGACCGCACGCGGCCCCGCAGAGACGCCACCAATTCCTGGGCCGGACCGCGCGCGTTACAAACGGCGCCAATCGCCAGGGAATCGCCGGAGAAAAGTAACGAACCGGCGAGTTAGGTGTTGTATTATAATCTCTGATGGCACCTGAACTGCCTTTGGCCCGCCTCCACTCAATCCCCGGACCTTCCTCCTGAATGGCCCAGGCATCGAGATCCTGGAGCAGCTTTGCGTTAGTCCGGCTCAACGCGTTCAGCTTTGGGGTTACCGGGTTCATTCTGGCCATGGACACGGTGATCCTGCCGGTCTTCATTCTGACCGTGGCGCCGGAGGGGTACAAAAACTCCTACCTTACGGTGCTGGGGATCAGCGGCCTGTTAATCGCCGCGTTGATGCAACCGATAATCGGCCGGATGAGCGACCGCACCCGGTCGTTTCTAGGTAAACGCGTCCCCTACCTGCTCTGGGGGACCGTCTTCGCCTGCGCCGGCCTCGCCGGGGTGCGATTGGCCCCGAACTTCGCGGTGCTGTTCGGCGTTTGGGTGTTCATCCAATGCAATCTCAATGTCGCCTACGGACCCGGCCTCGCCTTGCTCCGGGACCTAGTCCCTCTCAACCGCATCGGCGTGGCCTCGGCAATCAAGATCTTGGCCGACTCGTTGGGCGGGGTGGCCCTTATCGCGGTAAGCGGCGCACTCATCGGAATCGAGGCCGCATCGGGGACCATTGACTGGGTCTGGATCGCCTTGGCGATTCTCGGCGCAAGTTTGGTCCTGAGCATGGTCGTAACCTCGGCCACGGTCCTGGCCCGAGAGGGCCCGTTGCCGAGGCCCGCGGTCCGCGACGACGGGGCCCGCAGGGTACCGGTGATGGATCGGGACCTCGTGCTGTTTTTGGTGTCCAGAATGCTGATGTTCACCGCCATCACGGCCTTCCAGACCTACGGCCTGTTTTTCCTCCACGACGTCGTGGGGCTCGCCGACCCGGCCCAAGCGTTGGGACGCATGATTCTGGCTATTGGGGGCGCTTTGGCCGTGGCCGTGTACATCGCCGGGTGGGCTTCAGACCGTGTCGGTCGGAAGCCGGTGGTGTTGGTGGGCGCGGCAGGCGCCGCATTGAGCACATTATGGATGCTGACCGCCGGGTCGGCTACCGAAGTGTTGATCATCGGCAGCGTTATCGGGGCCTCCGTAGGGACCCTGGCCAGCGCCAACTGGGCGATGGCCAACGAACTGGGCAGCCAACAGAATGCGGGACTCCACATCGGCATCGTCAACATGGCGACGATCGGCGGCGCGGCGGTGGCCAAATTGTTGGGGCCGGCAATAGACTTATTGAACCGGGTCTCAACTAATTTCGGCTATGAAGTGCTTATTGCCAGCTGCGCCGGGATGTTTGTGGCGGGAGCTTTGATCTTGGTGCCAGTGAAGACAACCGTAAGGGAAGAGTCCCTGCCGGGAGCTCCGCCTCTCCCGCCTATAGACCCTCCCGAGGCCGGCCCTCCGGTTCCTGGTCCTTAGGCCGACGCGGCTTTTTGCACGAACTCGGTTGCGCCGCGGGCGACCCAACCGTTCCACGAGGTCATCAGGAACTTCACGCCCATTTGGACGTAACGTTGCAGGTTGCCGTCGTTGACCAGTGTGCCCGGGACCCGGCCGGCCGAGACGATCTTTCCGATGGCTTCCTCGATGGCCGACTGCACCTCCGGGTGTTCAGGGTCCCCGAGGTGCCCCATGGTCTGGGCCAAGTCCGAAGGGGCGACGAAGAAGACGTCTATGTTGTCCACCTTGAGGATATCGTCCAGGTTGCCCAGCGCTTCCACCTCTTCCAGGAGCACTATCACCATGGTCTGGTCGTTGGCGGTGTGGAAGTAGTCGGCCACTCCGAATGACTGGCGGCCGCCAAACATACCGCGGTAGCCCAGAGGAGCGTACTTGGCGGACTGGGCGGCCCGCTCTGCCGCATCACGGGAGTTGACGTGGGGCACGACGATGCCCATGGAGCCGCGGTCGAGGGTGCGGGTGATCAGACCTTCGTCGTTGGCGTTCACCCTGGTGATGGAGGTCATGCCCCAGAGATCGCACGCCCTGGTCATGTTTCCCAGAGCGTCCCAGTCTACAGGCCCGTGCTCACATTCGATCCATGCCGCGTCGAACCCGAAGGGTCCCAGGAAATCGATGATGTCGCTGTCCTGCAATCCCGAGATAGTGGTCACCAATTGGTTGTTTTGAAGTTTCTGCTTGGCCCGGTTAACTCTGATCGAAGCCATAAGCTTCCTCCTGATTGCCGGAAACCGGCCGTACAATAAACCGGCCGGTTTCCAATAAGTTGCGTCGATTGCGGGGCCGGACGGTTAGCCGTTCGCCCAGAGGGCTTCCAACACCGCGCCGGGAGACATCGGCAACTGGTCCATCCTGACGCCGGCGGCGTCGTGGATGGCGTTGGCGATGGCCGCCATTGGCGGGACTATGGGCACTTCGCCCACCCCGCGCACACCGTAGGGATGGCCGGGGTTGGCGACCTCGACGATCACGGTGTCGATCATGGGCAGGTCCAGGCTGATGGGCATCCGGTAGTCCAAGAAGGTGGGGTTCTGCATCCCTCCCTGGTTATCGAACACGTACTCCTCGTTGAGCGCCCAACCAATACCCTGGACGGCTCCGCCCTGTATCTGGCCTTCCACGTAGCTTGGGTGGACAGCCTTGCCCACGTCCTGTACGGCGGTGTAACGGAGGATGTCCACCTTGCCCGTTTCCGGGTCCACTTCCACGTCGACGATATGGACGGCGAAGGCCCCGCCGACCCCCGCGGGCGATACGTTGCCGCGCCCGGTTACGGGGCCGCCGGTGCCGTTCAGGCGGGCAGCCAACTCCTTGAACGTCAATTTGAGCTCCGGGTCCGATTTGTGGGAGATTACCCCGTTGTCGTAACCGACCAAGTCCGGGGATACGTCCCATATGCGTGCGGCGCGCTCGATCATCTGCTGGCGGATATCCAAGGCCGCTTCGTAGGAGGCCCAACCGGTCTTGAATGCCACGCTGCTTCCGCCGGTCATCGACGTGTAACCCACCGAATCGGTGTCGCCCACCAAGGGCCGCACGTCCTCGGCGGCAATTCCCAGGACCTCGGCCAATTGCATGGAGAGCGCCGCGCGGGTGCCGCCGATGTCGGGAGAACCTTCGATCAGGCCGACCGTGCCGTCGGCGTTGACGCTCGCGGTTGCGCTGGAGGGCCCGGTCCCGTTGAACCAGAAGCCGGCGGCGACCCCGCGGCCCCGGTTGGGCCCCTCGAGAGGTGCGCTCCAGTGCTCGTGATCTTTGGAAGCCTGCAGGGTCTCCAAGTTGCCGATTTTGCCGAAGGTGGGGCCCGTCAGGCGGCGTGTGCCCTCTTTCGCCCCGTTAAGCAACCGGAACTCCAACGGGTCCATGCCGATTGCCCGGCAGACCTCATCGATGACGGTCTCGATGGCGAACGCCGCCGCCGGAGCGCCGGGGGCCCGATAGGCCGCCGTCTTGGGCTTGTTCAAGACCACGTCAAAACCTTCCAACCTGCCATTGGCGATGTCGTAGGGGCCGGTCATGCATTGTATCCCTGGGTTGATCGGCGAACCCGGGTATGCCCCGGCCTCGTAGGCTAGAGAGGCGTCGATCGCGGTGATCCGGCCGTCGTTGGTGGCGCCCAACTTGCAGCGCATCCAGCTTCCCGAGGTGGGGCCGGAGCCTTGGAACACCTCGGAGCGGTTCATGCTGAGCTTCACAGGGGCTCCCGATTTCTTGGACAGCAATACCGCCACCGGCTCCAGATAGACCAGGGTCTTGCCGCCAAAGCCGCCGCCTATCTCCATGGGAATCGCCTTGATTTTGGAGATTGGGATATCCAGCACCATGGCCACCTGGTCCCTGACGTTGAAGTGTCCCTGGCTGCTGGACCAGACCGTCACGCTGCCTTCCTCGCTCCAGTCGGCGGTGCTTGTATGGGGTTCGATGTAGCCTTGGTGGACCGATTGGGTCCGATATTCGCGCTCGATGACGACGTCGGCTTCTTTGAAGCCCTGCTCGATGTCGCCCATCTCGAAAACAAAGTGGTTGGCGACGTTGGTGCTGGCCGCCGAATCATCATCATCCTTGAGGCCGCCGGGACGGACATTGGCGTCGGTGGCGTTGAACAACCGCTCAAGAAGCACCGGGGCGTCCGGCTTCATCGCATCAAGGATGTCCGTTACTCCGGGCAGGACCTCATAGTCGACCTCAATCAGTTCCAGGGCCTGTTCGGCGATATGGACACTGGTCGCCGCCACGGCCGCCACAGCATGCCCGCGGTATAGGGCTTTATCCCGGGCCAGGCAGTTGTTGCTCAGGAACTTGGGGTTGACCATCGCCCCCTCTCCCTGGTCCGACAAACGGCCCCTGGGCTGGGGAAGATCGGCGGTTGTGACCACCGCTCTGACGCCCGGCAGGGCCTTGGCCTTGCTGATGTCTACGGACTTGATCCTGGCGTGGGAATGGGGGCTGCGCAGCACTTTGGCGTGCAACAGGCCGGGCGGATTGATGTCGGCCCCGTAACGGGCGCGGCCGGTCACCTTTTCAGCGCCGTCGTGACGCACCGGCCGACTGCCGATGACATTATATTCCTGGGTAGACAGTACTACGTTGGAGCCAGTGATAGTGGCCATGAAATATTACCTCCGAGAAATTTTTAGGGACGGTCGTAGTAAGCCAGAATCCTTTCCACGAACGCGCGGGCTTTCGGTCGTTCGACGGCTAGCTCGAACTCTTCCATGAAGTTGTGGTAGAAATTGCGATGGAAACTCTCGGCGACTCCGAATCCAAACCCGATTCGGTCGTCGTCAAATTCCTCGGCAAGCCTTTCGGCAGCGTTTTTCATCGCCCGGTGGCTACCATAGTCCCAGCCCCGTTCTTCGGCCATCGCAATCACGACCTGCGTAGCGGCTCCCCACAGCTTCTCCGAGCCCTGCCGGTTGTCGCCGACGTCAAACTCCCTGTCCGCTGCTTCGAGAAAGTCCTGCGCCGTTCGCATGCGTTCATCAACTGCCATGGTACGCCAGCATCCGCTCCACGAAATCATGGACCAAGGGACGGCCGGACTCCAATTCGAAGTCCTCCATGAAGTTGTGGTAAAAGTTCGCGTGAAACTTCTCCGCTGCCAGGAACCCGGTCCGTATCGAAGGGTCATCGTACGCTATGGTCAGGCGTTCAACGGCGTCATACAGGGCCCGGTGGTTGCCGTAGTTCCAGCCGCGGTTCTGTGCCATCGCAATCACGACTTGCGTAGCGGCCCCCCACAGTTTCTCTGAGCCCTGCCGGTTGTCTCCGGCGGCGAACTCCCTGTCTGCCGCTTCCAGAAAGTCCTGCGCCGTCCGCATGCGTTCGTTAACCGCCGCCATGATATGTCAGCATCTGCTCCACGAAATCATGGACGACCGTCCGGTCAATCGAAAGTTGAAAATCCTCCATGAAGTCGTGATAAAAGTTCGCGTGAAACTTCTCCGCTGCCAGGAATCCTGTACGTATGGAGGGGTCGTCGTACTCAGCGGTAAGCCGTTCGGTGGCATTTTTCAGGGCTCCATGGTTGCCGTAGCTCCAGCCGCGCTCTTGGGACATGGCAATCACCGCCTGAGCCGCAGCCCCCCAAAGCTTCTCCGAGCCCTGCCGGTTGTCCCCGGCGGCGAATTCTCTGCTCGATGCCTCCAGAAAGTCCCGCGCCGCCCGAATACGCCCGTTTACTGCTGCCATCGCCCGTCCTGATGACCGTTGCAAGGTGTTGATAGTGTGATTATACACGCAAGGGTACCGTTACAGCCCGCGCTCCAGCCGTTCCATCTCCGTGGCGAACCAGAGGGCCATCCCGCCGCTGCGATCGTCGAACCCGCAGATGGCCGGGCGGTCCAGGTAATCGCGGACGCTGTTCTGCACCCCGGTACTGGCGCAAGCGTCGACCACGTTGCCGGCGTCGTCGATGCGCTCCGATACGCCCTGCCAGGCCAAGTCGGCGGACTCCTTGAATTCCGGCCCCAGCAACCCCAGGCGAAGGCCCCGGGCCATCGCGTAACCCATCATGCAGGCGGAGGTGAACTCCGGGTAGGAGCCGGGGAAGTCCAACACCTGGGTGAGCAGTCCCGAGGGATGTTGCAACCGGCGGAGGGACTCCATAAGCCGGCGGTACATGACCAACACTTCGGGACGGCCGGGGTGATCCTCGGGAAGGTAGGTAAGGGTCTCGGCCAGTCCCATGGCGGCGAAACCGTTGCCGCGGCCCCAAAAGTAGCTGGCCGACCGGCAATGCCAGAAGAGGCCATGTTCTTTCTGAATTCTGGACTCTAGAAGAAAGCGGCTGAGCAGGTCGGCGTAACGCAACTCCCCGGTCAGCTTATAAGCCCGTCCCAAAACGGCGCCGTTCATGAACATATCTTCGGTGCGGAAATCAGGGGCCGACGGGGGCGGCGCTTGGCCGTGGCTCGCCGGTTGGTACCGGTCGGCGGCGGCGATTATGAGGTCGGCGTAACGTTGTTCGCCGGTAGCCTCGAAGAGTTCCTCGGCCCACACCACTCCAGCCATCGCGGCAGGACCGAGGCCTTCGCCGAACCCGTTCGCCGCCCCATTGGTCAAATCCTCGGTGAAAGCCTCCAAGAACGCCGCGATACCGGGAACCGGGCTGTTCCGCTCCCGGTCCAAGTTCGCCAGCCGCAGCCGGCCGCTAATGGGTACTCCCTGTGTGTATACGACCGGATCGAAGGTATGGCCGTAGGCCGCGGCCAGAATACGGGCCACTTCCAACCAGCTGCGGGCCCGGCGCGCGTTCAGCGCTCGCCGGGCGTTGGACGTGGGCCAAATGTTGGTCTGGCGGGTGATGGCGAACAGGCGGCTCAGTTCTCGGGGCAGTTGGTCTTCTGACGCGGTGAGCCGCATGGCGGGGACGGTGCCCAGTCCCTCCGGGTGGCCCTCTCCCAAGGCGTTGAGCAGCGAGTCATCCTGCAGGTTCCGGGCGCCCAGGCCCGGAGCCAGGCTGCGGGCGGCGGCGTTGCACTCCCACCGTACCGATTTACCGGAAGACAACTCAAGTACGAGGTCCGGGGCCTGGAAGCAGGTCCAACGCCAGAGATAACGCTTTTCGGGGTCCTGGTTGTCGAAATAGAAATTGCCTTCCGGCGGGTAGCCATCCGACGGCATGCCGCCTGCTCCGTTGGATGGGGCACGGTTGAGCCGCAGGCCGTCGGGGTTGGCGCAAGGCACCGCGCTCAGAGCGATCCGGAGCGCCAAGCCATCGCCGCCGCCGGCGTACAGTTCCAAGGCGTGCAGGGCCATGTTGACGTCATCCGCCAGGCCGGAGAGCCCGCCAATCAACAGAATCCTGGCCCGCGCCGTTTCGGCCGCATAGGCGTTCCGGTCCAGCATGGCGGGTATGGGCGAAAGAGAACGCGTCACACCGCAGGCGGTGCGGGTCCAGAAACCGGGCCGGGCCCGGACCAGTGCGTCTAACGCGCCCCGAATGTCCTGATCGCTGGTCAATCCCGGCTACTTCCGCACTGTTATTCCCGCCGGTTTATTTCTGGACAATGTCGACGTTTACGGTGCGGGCCGCGCTGACGGTGAAGGTCAGGGAGGCGGTGCCCCCGCCTTCAGTGCTGTTCATGACTTCGATATTGGACGGACCGTGCAGATAGGCGATTTCGTCGCCCTCGACTCGGAACGGACGGTCGTGGCCGGGGTAGAACACATTGCAGGACGCCACCATCTTTTCCACGCTGGCGTGGGCGTCCTCAACGTCCCAGAAGATGTTGTAGGGAACGCCGCGGGACACGGTGCCGCTTTCGGGCATGGCATCGCCCGCGATGAGGACCTTCTCCCCGTCGATCTCGGCCAAGACGCTCATGTGACCCTTGGTGTGTCCGGGGGTTTCCAGTACGGTGACTCCGTCGACTATGACGTCGCCCTCGGAAACCGGCTCCACCTTCATGTTCCGCATGAAATCGGCCATTCCGGCCGCCACCGCCAAGTCCCACTTGTTGGGGTTACGGGCGTAGTCGATCTCGGTGGGGTTGACCAAGACCCGGGCATTCCGGAACAGATCGGTGTTCTGACAATGGTCCCAGTGCATGTGGGTGAGGATCACCATGTCTATATCGTCGGTAGTCAGGTTGCGGCTTTGCAGCGCTCGATACAGGAAGGGCCGCCGGGAGGACGGGCCGGTATCGATCAGGATGTTATGGCTGCCCACCCGAAGCAAGGAGTTGGTCGAATATCCGAAAGCGCCCTGATCGGTATTCAAAGCGAAGCCATAGGTCAAAACGTCCAACGTGGCCATTGATGAAACTCCTGATGTCGTTGGCTTTTCGGGCCGCGCCCTGCGTTGATAGCCCGGTGATAATTACCGGGTGATGAATTACCGGAAGTTGGGCATCACCTTCTCGGCGAACAGCCGGAGTGAACCGGAGACCTCGTGGTAGCTCAATCCGCCGGCGTCCAGGTAGCTAATGAAATGTGTTACGTGGTTGGATTCCAGGTCCTTCACGGCAGCGGTGACTTTTTCCGGGCTTCCGATGGCGGCCATACCTTCTTTGCCGCGTTGGGCCACCAAGTCGGGCTCGATGAACGGGTCGTTGACGTAGTGCTCGTACCCTCGGACCCCCGCGGCTCCCACCATGTCTGCCAACGGGCGGCGCAGGAACTCCCCCATATCCCCCGCCCATTGCAGCCGTGGGGTGAGCAGGTCTACGGCTTCCTCATCGGTGGGGGCGACGTAGACATTGCGGACGGCGGCCACCTCGATGTCGTCGGGGGCCGCGCCCTCTTCCAGCATACGGCGGCGGTACAGGTTGATCAGGTTCTGGTCTGAATCAGGCGAAGCCGGGAAGAAGCTGCTGCCCACGGTGAATAGGCCCCAACGGTTCCGCACGGCGATCTCCACCGACTCCGGGCTGTGGGTCACCGCCATGAAGATCGGCGGGTGGGGTTGTTGGACCGGCTTGGGTATCACACGTACTTCCGGGAAATTAAAGTAATCTCCCTGGTAGGAAAAGGTGTCCTCGGTCCAAGAGCGGATGGCGATGTCCATGCCTTCGACGAACCGGGCCCGGGACTCCGCGATGTCTACGCCGTAGACATCGAATTCCCGTTTCTGGTAGCCTCGGCCGGCGCCAATTATCAGCCGCCCTTGGCTGATAATGTCCAGGGTAGCCAAGTCCTGGGCCAACCTCAGCGGCGGGTGCCAGGGAACAATGGTGCAGGCCACTCCCACCTTGACCCGTTTGGTCTTGGCGGCAATGGCGGCCAGCAAGCTGTGAGGCGAGCTGATGATGCTGTGCTCGCTGAAGGCGTGCTCGGCAATCCACACCGAGTCGAAACCGAGTTCGTCGGCCAACTCGGCGCCCCGGAGTATATCCTCGTACACTTGAACATCGGTCCTGGTGACCGGGTTCGGATTAGCCTTGTGTTCGTCAGCGTACTGCTCGTGCAACTGGGGCCGTTGCCCAACGAAGAATGCGCCGAATTTCATCAGTCTACTCCCCTTGTTCAATCTGGGCGTAGACGCTTTTCATGGACGTCACGGAATCGTTTTCCACATCGGTGAACCAGCGCAGGAGAGAGCGGGTCAGGGCGTCGACCGACTCGTCCTCCGTCGCCTCTTCGTAACGTTCCCGGACCGTGGGTTTTGGGGCACGGTGCTGGGCCTCCGTCATCCAGGCGATTTTTTCCGCATCCCTCATGTCAGAAGATGCCACCCGCAGCGTTTCGGCGGACATCGGGTCTTCGTTGTCCTGAAGCGGGCCGCCAAGCTCGCGGATGCGGCGTTCGAAGATTGCGCCGTGGCTGTCCTCGCGTTCGGCTACCATCGAAAGGCAGTGCTTAAGGTCCGGGTTGTCAGTCTGTTCCGCCCAGGCCTTGAGGAAGATTCCCGCCCTGATTTCCTGAAGCCGTATGTCGTTGAGCAGTCCTATGTAGTCAGACTCGGTTGCCATTTTGCTACACTCCGGTCTATTGACGTTGGGGTACGAAAAGCTCCTCCGGGGCGGCGTTGGTGGTCCAGTCGGACCACTGCCGATTGTCGTGAGTGTAGTGGCCGCCCGCAGGGGTGTCAATCGAAAAGGCGAAGGCCTCCCATGATAAAATGCCGTCGCCAAAGCGATAGAGCTCGCGACCAATAGAACGAGGGCCAGCGGAGCGTCGTCGTACACACAAAGAACTTCAAGTTGTGTATGCTGTCGATGATTCGCATATAGCAGTTACCAAGGCACAGCAACGGAGGCGCCACTCATGGTCCAGACCAACAACGAGAGCGGGATCACCAGTACCCTGGGCAATTTCGCGGCCAACCTTAACTATGAAGACCTTTCCCCAGACGTAGTCGATTGGGCCAAATACCTTTGTCTCGACTTCGCCGGGGTTACATTGAACGGCTCTACCACCGAATCAGCCAAGACGGTGGTAAACACGTTGCGGGACCTGGGGAGGTCCGGACCCTCAGCCATCGTGGGGACGCCATACCGGACGCTGCCCGAATATGCCTCAATGGCCAACGGGACCGCGTTCCACAGCATCGAGATGGACGACGTGAACAACGAGGCCTCCCTCCACCCCGGAGTGGTGGCGTACCCGACCGCTCTATCGTTGGCCGACCTCCAGCAGGTCTCAGGCAAAGACTTCATAACCGCAGTGGTGGCGGGCTACGACGTGATCGTCCGTCTCGGCCGGGCCTTGAAACCGGCGGAGCACTACGGGCGGGGCTTCCACCCCACCGGGACCTGCGGCGCCTTCGGCGCGGCCGCGGTCGCGGGGCGGCTGTTGGGTTTGCGCGACGACTCCTTCCTGCACGCCCTCGGGATTGCGGGAAGCCAGGCGGCCGGCAGCATGGAGTACCTCGCCCAAGGCGCCTGGACCAAGCGGTTGCATCCAGGCTGGGCATCCCACAGCGGAACCTGGGCCGCGCTCTTGGCCCGCTCCGGCTACACCGGGCCCACCACGATCCTGGAAGGCCGGGACGGTTTCCTGCAGGGCTACTCCGGCGACCCGGACCCCAGCCTGATACTTAAAGACCTGGGCGACGAGTACCAGATCACCCGCACCGGCATCAAGCCCCACGCCTGTTGCCGCTATAAGCAGGGGCCAATAGACTGCCTGTTGGAGATTCGCCAAGCCCACCAAATCAAAGTTGAAGACATCGAGGAGGTGACCATCGGTGTGCTGAGCGGCGGCTACAAACTGATTGCCGCTCCCGAAGAAGACAAAGCCAACCCCAAGACCGTGGTGGACATGCAATTCAGCATGCCCTTCGGCGCGGCCGTCGCCTTGGCCTACGGGAGCGCGTCTCTGGCTGAATACGCTCCGGGCGTTCCGGAACGCCCGGAGATACGTCACATTTTGCCCCGTGTGAGGTGCGTAACCGACCCCGAGCTGGACGCCCACTTCCCCAAGGAGTTCCGGGCGTGGGCCGAAGTTGAAACCCGAGACGGGCGCCGGGTGCACAGCGATATCGTCTACCCGAAGGGAGACCCGGAAAACGCCCTGTCCTGGGACGAAATGAAGGAGAAATTCACGGTGCTTTCCGACCCGGTGATTGGGGCCGCCCGCCAACGGGAAATCATCGCAGCGATAGAATCACTGGATGCTATAAAAGACGTCCGGGAATTCGCCGCCCTCCTTTCTACGGGCCCGGCATAGCGGCCCCGCCCCAGTATTCGTTAATTTGGTATTTTCAAACTTGCTGGCGGACCGCTCATGACCCCACCGCTTCAAGGCATTAGAGTCCTGGAGATGTCGCAGGCCATCGCCGGCCCGGTGGCGGCGCGCACTCTTGGAGACCTGGGCGCAGAGGTCATCAAAGTGGAGCAGCCGGGCGTGGGCGATATGTCGCGCCGTATCGGGCCCCACTTTCTGGGCGGTGAAAGCGCCTATTACCTGAATTTCAACCGCAACAAAAAGAGCGTGACCATAGACTTGCGGACTCCCCTTGGCCGGGAGGTCTGTCAACGTTTAATCGCGGTCTCCGATGTGGTTTTCGACGCATTTCGTCCGTCGGTCTTGGAGCGGTTGGGGTTGGACTACGAGTCGGTCAAACGGGTCAACCCATCCGTTATCTCCTGTTCGCTGTCGGCCTTCGGCCAAGAAGGACCGTACCGCGAGCGCCCCGGGTTCGACGGGATAGTGCAGGCCATGGGCGGAGGCATGAGCGTGACCGGCAATAAGGGCCAACCGCCGGTGTTCATGGGGTTCCCGGTAGGGGACATGGTCGGCGGCTACATGGCGGCGCTCAGCATTGCGTCCGCATTGTACGGCCGCAGGGTTACCGGCGAGGGCCGGCGCTTGGACATCAGCCTGCTGGATGTTCAGATTTCCTTGCAGGCCCATCTGGGCCAGTTTTACTTAGTGTCAGGGGACGTTCCGGGCCCCATCGGGTCGGGCCACCCTTCAAATCTGCCGGTGGGCGCTTACCAGTGCGCCGATGGCAGCTACTTGCAGGTACACTGCGCCAGCCAGGAATTCGCCATGAAAACCCTTCAGATGATGTCCGCGGAAATCGAAGGGTTGCACGGGATGGACGCCGATCCCCGTTTCGTCACCGCCCCGGCCCGTATCGACAACCGGGAGGCATTGGAGGAAGCGCTGACCCGCGGGTTTCTCTCCAAACCCAGGCCGGAATGGGAACGTCTGCTGGTGCAGTGGGATGTCCCCGGTGGCCCGGTGAACGACATCGCGGAGGCGTTGGCCGATCCGCAGGTGCAACTCCGTCAGATGGTGGTGGAAATCGACCATCCCGCCGCTGGCAAGTACCGTACGGCGGGCAACCCCATAAAGTCCGGAGCGCCGGAGTCCTTCACTCCACCGCCGACACTGGGGGAGAACACCAGAGAATTGCTCACCACACTGTTAGGGTATAGTGACTCCGAGGTCGATGCGTTGCGCGAGGCGGGAGCAGTCTAGCATTCCTGTCGAAGTCCGCCCTAATCTTGGGCCCCACTTGGCCGGATTCGGGCCGAATAGAGCGGACTCGGAACGAGGCGACACCCATCTTGAGCTAAGCGCGGGCGTTGGCCATCCGGCGACAGCTACCCGGAGACAGCCATCCAGCGACAGCCATCCGGCTCAAAGAATCTGCGACAGGAACAGCTTGGTGCGCTCGTGTCGCGGGTCCTCGAAGATTTGCTCCGGCGGCCCCTCCTCCACGATTGCTCCGGCGTCGAACATCATCAGCCGGTCGGCCACCTCCCGGGCAAACCCCATTTCATGGGATACCACGATCATGGTCATGCCGGAGTTGGCAAGTTCCTGCATTACGTCCAGCACTTCCTTGATCATTTCCGGGTCCAGCGCAGAGGTGGGCTCGTCGAACAGCATGATTTTCGGCTGCATCGCCAGAGCCCGGGCAATTGCCACGCGCTGTTGTTGACCGCCTGAAAGCTGGGCCGGGTACTTGTCCGATTGCTCCGGTATGCCCACTCTCTCCAGCAGTTCCATCGCGACATCCCGGGCCTCGTGGGCCGGCATTTTGCGCACCTTCATTGGCGCAAGCGTAATGTTGCTCATCACCGTGAGATGAGGAAACAGGTTGAAGGACTGGAAGACCATGCCCACGTCGCGGCGAATGGCGTCGATATTGCGCACGTCGTTGGTCAAGGGCACGCCGTCGACGATAATATCGCCGCGCTGATGCTCTTCCAGGCGGTCGATGGTGCGAATGAAAGTCGATTTCCCGGAGCCGGACGGTCCGAAGACGACCACCACTTCCTGTCTCTTGATCGACGCGGAGACGCCGCGCAGAGCGTGAAACCGGCCGTACCACTTATGCACGTCCCGGCAAATTATCATAGCTTCGGTTTCGGGTTGCGCTTCACTATTAGCCATGGCTGCCTCTAGAATTAGAAATTCCAACTTGCGAATTCGTAATTACGAATGAGACCTCACCTTATCTAATGCCACGCTAATGCCACGAATCATCATTCGTAATTCCTACCGCTCGCCCACGCCCAACTCTCGTTCCACCCTTTGGCTCACGTAGGACATGGTGTAGGTGAAAATCCAGAAGACCAGAGCCAGGCAGATGAACAATTCGCGGGCGTTGGCCAGATACTCCGTGTTGCCTTGGATAAAGGCCCTGCTGAATTCCACCACATCCAGCATACCGATGATGTACACCAGGGTGGTGTCTTTGAACAGGGCGATGAACTGGCCCACGATGGCGGGTATGACGTTGCGTATGGCTTGGGGCAACAGGATTACCAGAGTAGTCTGCCAGGCGGGCAGCCCCAGCGCCCGGGCCGCCTCGGCCTGGCCTGGGCGCAGCGCCTGTATTCCCCCGCGGAGATTTTCCGCCATGTAGGCCGAACTGAACAGGATGATCACGACGGCGGCGCGGAACAGCGAGTTTTGGGGGAATGCGTCCGGGAAGGCCAGGGGCACCAGCACCTGGGACATGAAAAGCAGCGTTATGAGCGGCACTCCCCGGAACACCTCGATGAAGACCACGCATAGCACCTTTACCACTGGCAGGTTACTGCGCCGCCCCAGCGCGAGAGCGACGCCTATCGGGAAGCAGACCACTATGCCGGCCACCGCCAGCAGCAGGTTCAGCATCAGCCCGCCCCAGTGGATTACGGACACTTCCTGCAGGCCGGGCACTCCCGGCAGACCCCGCAGCAGCACCAGCGTAATCAGAAAAGCGGCGACGCCCAGCAGGGCTATCCACTGGACCGATCCCAACCGCGTGTAGCGGGCCAGCGCCCACCCCAAAGCCAACGCCGGCAGGTTGGCTACCAACAACAACCGCACGTCCAAGCCCATGGTCTCGAAGCGGTAGGGGAGGAAGGCGAAGGCGGCCAAGACTACGGCGACTCCGATGACGACGCGTTTCGTAATCGTGCCCCCGGTATGCCCCCACGCCATCCCCAACAGCGTGGTAACCATCAAGAGCGAGACTTGGGGCCGCCAGAAGCAGTTCTGCCCCGGGCACGCCGTCTCGGTGTTGTACTGGCCGATAATCATCCGTCCGCCCAGGACGGCGACGACGCTCCAGTCGGCCTCGAATATTACCCAGCGCAAACCAAACCAGAGGGCGAGGCCGACAATCACTATCGACGCCACGGTGATTACGCCACTGAACCACGAGCCAAACAGGTTGGCCCGCACCCAGCCAATCACCCCGACCTCGGAGCGGAGCGGAGGAAGTGCCGGGGGAGGGCTTGTGCTGGAGGCCGCCAATGCCTAGTAGTCAGTCAAACTTGATATCAATGGTAATGTGAAAGATTGACCAAAAGAGCTACCCTGACCGTGGATAGGGTTGATGGGAGGCGGCGGTATGGTCAGGGAGAAGTATGGAGTCCGGCTGACGGCGGAACAGCGGAACCAGCTCCAGCATCTGGTTCGTGCGGGGAAAGGCACAGCCCGGGTGACGGTCCGGGCCCGGATTCTGCTCAAGACGGATGAGGGGTGGAGCGCTCCCCAGGTGGCCCAAGCCCTGGATGTGGCCGAGGGCACGGTGTTTCGGATCAAGCGGCGCTTCGCCGAAGAGGGGCTGGAAGGGGTGCTGCAAGACCGGCCCCAAGCCCATCGGTACCGGAAGCTGGACGACCGGGGCGAAGCCCACCTCATCGCTCTGGCCTGCTCCGAACCGCCGGAAGGGCATGAACACTGGACCCTGCGCCTTTTGGCGGGCCAGGTGGTGGAGTTGGGGTTGGCGCCCTCCCTATCCCACGAGACGGTGCGGCTGCACCTGAAAAAAACTCCCTCAAGCCGTGGCAGAAGCAGGAGTGGTGCATCCCCAAGGTGAGCGCCGAGTTCGTGGCCCACATGGAGGACGTGCTGGACCTGTACGCCGAGCCCTATGATCCCCAGCGGCCGGTGGTCTGCTTTGACGAGACCTCGACCCAGTTGCTGGCTGACACCCGTCCCCCGCTGCCAGCCCAGCCGGGGAGACCGGCGCGGCAGGACCACGAGTACCGCCGGGAGGGCACTCGAAACCTGTTCCTGACCTGCGAACCGATGGCCGGTTGGCGCCACGTGCAGGTTACGGAGCGGCGCACCATGGAGGACTTCGCCCGCCAGATGCGCTGGCTGGTGGATGAGGCCTATCCGGAGGTCCCGGTCGTGCGAGTGGTCTTGGACAACCTGAACACCCACAAGACAGCTTCCCTGTACGAGACGTTCCCAGCGGCCGAGGCCCGCCGGATCGCCAAACGGCTGGAGTTCCACTACACCCCCAAGCACGGGAGTTGGTTGAACATGGCGGAGATCGAGTTCAGCGTGCTGTCCCGCGGTTGCCTGAAGCAACGGCTCCCCGACGAGGGGGCTCTCAGGAGGGAAGTCCAGGCACTGGTCACGGAGCGAAATGCCGCCCGAGCCGCCATCAACTGGCGGTTTAACACCCAGGATGCCCGAACGAAACTCCACCGGCTCTATCCCTTCGATTCCAAACATGACTGACTACTAGCCCCCCGTGAGACGGATGTGCCGGTTGTACAGGTTGCCGATTATCGAGTAAGTGAGGCTCATAGCCAGGTAGGCCGCCATGATCAGGATGTATATAGACACTGCGGGCGCGGTCTGGGTCATCGTCTTGGCGACATTGGTAAGGTCGGAATAGCCAATCGCCCCGGCCAGGCTGCTGTTCTTGGTCAGGTTCAGATATTGGCTGATTAAGGGCGGCGCGATGACTCGCAAAGCTTGGGGAAAGGTGACTTGGCGCAAGGTCTCCATTTGCGACAGGCCCAGCGCCCGTGCCGCTTCGCTCTGTCCCCGGCTTACCGACTGGAGCCCGGCCCGCACGATTTCGGCGATGAAGGAAGATGTGTAGATGACCAACCCGGCCAGCAGCGCGATCAACCCGCCGGAGAGGGTCAGGCCGCCGCTGATGGAGCCGAAGACACCTTCCTCCGGGGCGGGCTGAGACACGTGTAGAGGGGAGCCGCCGAAGCCCACGCTCACGGCCAGCCAGCCAACGGCCGCGATAATAACCGTGACAGCCGCTCCCGACGCCAGAGGATAGGAGGTCGCCCCGGCCCGCAATTCCCGGAGGAGCAGCAGGCGGCGGACCGCCAGACCGGCCGCCACCGCTATCGCCGAAATCACTATCCAGGTGACGAGTCCGGAAACGCCGTTGGGCGCAGGTGAAGGCAGCGATATGCCTTGGTTGTTGATAAACAGCCGTCCGCCGACCACGTAGCCTTCCCGCACCGGCGGCAGGGCCAGAACAATATAGAACCAGAAGAAAAGCTGTATCAGAAGAGGTACGTTGCGGAAAAACTCAACATAGACCAGCGATATTTTGGAAACAATCCAATTGCTGGACAAGCGGCCGACGCCTACGGCTATTCCCAGCGCCGTTGCCAGGACAACGCCCACTACCGAAACAATCAGGGTGTTGCTTGCAGCGACCAAGAAGGCGCGGAGGAAAGTATCCGATGGCTCGTAGGGGACAAAGTGCTGGCCGATGGGGGTCTGGTAGGCGCGCTCCAGAAAGCCAAAACCGTAGGGGATTTCCCGGTCCTGTACGGCGTTGGCTAAGTTGGCGAAAAACCAGACGACAAGGACGGCCACCAGAATGCCGGACACGACCTGCGAAACCCACTGGATAACCTGGACGTGCCGCCAGACGAGAATACCCTTGTAGGTCAGGAAGCGGGATAGGTCCGTCATGGTGCTTTCAGGCTATGTTTAACAAGCTGAAGGTCTCCTCGCCGCGCCCTTTTGTCCCCGCCTACTGGTTTCCGGCACCTGGCTTCCCGTCTGCTTCCGGTCCGATCTATATACGCAGACAGGGACAGGGTTGGCCGGCGCGCGCCGGCCAACCCTGTCCCTGTCTGCCTTCACCCGATGCAATCCGCAAACGAGCTAGCCCGCCCTCACGGACGGGGGACCGGTTAGCGCAGGGGCGCGGCGTAGATTTGGCCGCCCTTGGGGCAGTCGGTGCAGGCGGCGTCGGACCACAGCGCGTTGCGTCCGCCTTCCCGGGGCAGGTTGATGCCGCCGGGGCCCAGGTTGCGGTCGTAGATCTCACCATAGTTGCCGACGGCGCGAATCACGTCCTGCGCCGCCGTCAGGCTGATGCCCAGGGACTCTTGTCCATAGGAACCATTAAACCCCAGCAGCCGGTCAACCTTGGTGTCGCCCGTTGCGGCCCCCGGCAGGCTGGCGGAGCTGATGCCGTAGGCTTCGCCGTAAATGAGGATGCCCATCACCGTCTTCACGATGTCGAACCATTGGTCGTCGCCGTGAGGGACCACCGGGCCCAACGGCTCCTCGGAAATGGTCTCCGGCAAAATCACATGGTCGTCGCGGTTGGCCAAGCTGGTGCCTAACGCGGCCAACTGGGAGTTGTCGTTGGTAAAGGCGTCGCACTGCCCGCTTTCGTAAGCGGCGACCACGGCGTCCGTGTCTTCGAAGGTCAATGGGGTGATGCCCAGACCGTTCTGGGTAGAGAAGTCCTGCAGGTTCAGCTCGGTGGTGGTGCCCTGCGTGACGCAGACGGTGGCCCCATTCAGTTCCAGAGCGCTGGAAATGCCCAGGTCCTTTCTGAGCATGAATCCCTGAGCATCGTAGAACATCGTCTGGACGTAATTGCCCCATTGCGCATCACGAGAGGTAGTCCAGGTGACGTTCCGTACCAGCAAGTCGACTTCTCCAGACTGGAGAGTCGGCCCGCGCTCGGCAGCGGTAATCAAGCGGATTTCGATAGCCCCTGGGTTGCCCAGCACCGCCGCGGCCACAGCGCGGCACAGGTCGATGTCGAACCCCACGTTATTGCCGGCGCTGTCCAGCGACCCGTACCCGGGAACGTCGTTGCGGCTGGCGCAGATGACCTTACCGCGGTCTTTCACTTCCTCGAGCCGACGGCCGCCCTCATCATCGGAAGCCGTTCCCCCGCCACAGGCGGCCAGTGTCGCCAGAATGACAAAGAGTCCTGCGAATCCCATTAAAACCCTGTATCTTGCAATCAGTTTAACCATATACTCCGCACCCCCAACGATTTTTTAGCGGCAACCAAACCCGCCCCGTACAAACCCAAGAACGCCAACCGATAACAGTCCCCGACCCGCCCATTCCGAGCTTGATTGCGATCCCGGCGAGAGCCGGGCCCTCGATTCTCCGCCGCCGCCAGACCCGAGACAACAGGAGCCTCAGGCCGAGGGCTGGGCCAGTACCCGCGGGGCCACCTTGCGGGAAAGCCAGCGTCCGTCGCCGGAATCGCCGGTCAGGCGTCCGTCTTGAACAATGACCTTGCCCCGCAACATGGTAGCCACAGGATAACCGATGCACTCGAACCCCTCCCATATGGAGTAGTCGGAGTCGGCGTGCAGGTCGTCCAGCGTCAGGGTTTTGCGGATATTCGGATCGAAAACCACGATGTCGGCGTCGCTGCCCACCGCTATTACCCCCTTCTGCGGGTACATGCCCAGTATCTTGGCCGCATTCGTGGAAGTAATTGCGGCGAACCGCTCCAAGGAGATGCGGCCGGTGGCGACCAGCTTGGTGTAGGTCACCGGCATCCGGGTCTCGATACCGTTGTGGCCTCCGCAGACCGTGCGGATGGTGTCGCCCGCCAGCTTGACGTCCTTGTAGGTGGTCCATTCGTCTGTGGCGGTGGTGCACATGGGCCCATCCACCAGGCCCTGTTGCAGCGCATCCCGGTCCTCGGGGTACTTGATGGCCGGGTAGGTGTGGATTGCCAGACCGTCGGGTTTCTTATAGTCCTCGCAACTGAATTCCAGGTAGTTGTGCAACGCTTCGCCATAGATGGGCAATTGGGCGGCCCGGGCTTCGGCGACGGCGGCAACGCCCTCCTTGGCGGTGGTATGGACGAAATATATGCCGGTCTCGGTACTCTGGGCCAGCCGTATCACCTTGCGGAACGAGATGTCCTCGGAGATGTTGTTATGGACCAAGTGGAGGTTGGAGCCGTGGGCACGGCCTTCCCGCTCCAGCTTCTCTTCCATGTAGGATACGATGTCGTCCTCTTCCGCGTGGACCGCCATGATCCCGCCGCTCTTTGACACTTGCTGGAATATCTCCCAGAGGTGCCCGGTAGGGCAGCGGGCATGGAACGTCGTGAATACCTTGAAGCTCGCGACCCCGGACTCTATGGCCTCGGCGATCTCGCCGATGGTGCTGGGCGGCACCGCTCCGGCCAGAATGTAGTGGAAGGTGTAGTCGGTATAGGAGTGTCCCGAGAAGATATCTCTCCGGGCCTCGATCTGGGCCATTATGGGTTCGGACGGCGGAACGGCCCCCGGTGTCAACGGCAGGCTGCCGGCGAAATCGACGTAGGTGGTCACTCCCCCGAAGGCCGCCGCGCGGCTGGCGGCTTCCGGCGGCTGGGTGTATACCTCGGTGCGGCCGCCGGCCCAGTAATCGGGGACGGGAACATTGATGTGGGTGTGGGGCTCGATGCCCCCGGGAAGGACTATCTTGCCAGTGGCGTCGATGGTCTGCCCTGCATCCAACACGTCCAAGGCTCCCGGCGCCGCCACCGCCGCGATCTGCTCACCAAGTATTCCGACGTCGGCTTGAATTGCCCCTTCCGGCGTGACTACCGTTCCGCCTTTAATGATCGTGTCCAGCATGACTGCCTCCAGGTTGAAATGCGTTTGGTTGGGATGCGCCTTGTTGGGATGCCCCTCGTTGGAATGCGCCTTGTTGGGATGCCCTTGGAATGCGTCTCAGGGGGTGATTTGGATATCTTCCGCCAGGGTCGACGGAATCCAACCGGCCAGCAGGGTTTCCAGGTCCTCTTTACATTCTTCCAGCCGGTGTTCCGCCCCTTCGAAGAGTACGAGTTCCTTGGGCTCTTTCGCCCATTCGTATATCTGTTGGGCGCAGTAGAAGGGGAGGCGGGTGTCGGCCTTGCCGTGGGCCACCAAGAGCCGGCGAGGGGCCAGGCGGCCGGCCATCCCGGCGCCGTGGGTCTGAGGCGAAAGAGAAACGACTCCCTTGACGTCCGGGCTGGAAGCGCCCCCGGCGATTACGACGGCCCCGCCGAAAGAATGCCCCACGACTACGATGGAGTCGCAGCCCTCCGACTTGCAGTAAGTTACTCCCGCCAAGAGGTCCAGGACGCATTCGAGCAGGTCGCTGGGGATCCGGTAGTCCAACCGTACGGAGGTGATGCCCTTGCCGGTCAGTTCTTCGGCCAGTTTGGCGTAGGTGCCGGGGCCGGGACCGCCGAAGCCGCCGCGGGCGCCGCAGACCCAGATAACCGCCCTGTCGGAGTCCGGGGCGTGGTGGACTATCCCGTTGAATTCCCCCCGGTTGGTACGGAACCGAAGTCCTTCGCCGGTATCTCCGTCTGGCAGGGGCGCTTCGCGGACCTCGAGCAACTCGATCAGGTCAGCGGCGGACTCCGGTTTTTGACCGGGTGCGTTGGCGGTCATTCTGCCTCCTGGTTAGGGGGGCCCAGGATATCGAGACGAGTATACCCGTCTGCGGGAATTATTTTAGAAAACCGGCCAGCGCCTGGTTGAATCCGTCCGGATTGTCCTCGAACACCATGTGGGCAGCCCGCTCCACATGCGCCAAATGGCCGTCCTTCAGGGTTTCCACCATTCGTTGGGCAACGCCAAGGTCCAGGGTGTCGGTCTCCGAGCCCCGGACCACCAGAGTGGGACAGGTGATCCCCTCCAGGGACGGCCAGAGGTCGGGAGCCGGGGCGACGTCGTTGCTGCGCCGTTGCTCCCGAATAGCCAGGTCGTAGCGCCAACCGACCCTGCCGCCGGGCAACTCCTGTGTGGCGTAGGTCAGACGCCGACGCGATACCGGTTCCGATGCGAAACGGTTCTGGCTGTTCATGTACTCGAAAACGGCCTCGAAGGACTCGAACTCCTCGGGGACCTCCTGGATTTCCCGGGTGATGCGGGCGGCGCCCCTTGGGTCCAGGTCCGGGCCGATGTCCACTATGACCAGATTGTCCAGCCGTTCCGAGTTGATCCCGGCGAAGGCCATACTGTTGCGTCCGCCCATGGAGTGACCGACCAGGGTGAAAGACTCCAGGCTCAAGGCATCGCTGAATCCCTCAAGGTCGGCGACAAATGCGCCGGTGGAATAGTCGCCGCCCGGGGCCCAATCGGACTCTCCCCTGCCACGCTGGTCCAAGGCCAGCACCTGGAAATCTTGGCAGAACCGTCCGGAAACATCGTCCCAAGAATGGCAGTGACCGCGCAGGCCGTGCAGCAGCACCATCACAGGCTGGCCTTCGTTGCCCCAGTCCAGGTAGTGAAGATTCAGGCCGTTGGCGGCGATCATCCGGTCCCTTGGTTGCACTGAAGTGGTCATTGTCAATCCTCCGGCGGAAAAGTAGCGGTCGGGAACCTGGCCCACGATTACTTTGCGTGGGCCGGTTGGGATACGGCCACGTCCACGTGAGACAGATCGGTAAACTGGCTGGCATCCATGATCTCAAATGCAGTGATCCGGCCGTCGTGGTCGAAGTCCACCACCACCCCTGGAAGCACTTCTTCCGACACTTTCACCTTCTTGGACTTGAACACGATCGTCAAGATGTCGACGTCCGCATCATAAGCGACTCTCATAAACGGGAGTTCTCCTTCGGACCGACTAGGGTCTAAAACGGCCATCGATAAAAGCAGTGATTATTGTCTCACCGGCGGTCTCGACGACAACTCGGACATAATGCCGAAAATCGGCGAGGTAGCGCCAATATCGGATCCGGCCATCACTCTGCACTTGAACCCGTACCGGATTATTCACCACCGAGATAGCTTGGTCAAGCGAGAGATCTCGCTCGACCGAGCGTTCCCGAATGTAATGATTCCCGAATCTCACCGGCCCGATAACGCCTCGTGGAAGCTACCGCTTGATTATCAGCAGGGAGAAGTAGTCCAGGTCCTCGGGTGACAGCGTCCGAATGTCGTCCACGACCCTCTCGCGCGGAGTGGTGGCCTGCCGGACGTAGATGGCCTTGCCCGCCAGCCCCAGGCTTTCCAGGTTGGCCAAGGCCTGAATGAGGTTCCGGTCTATCTCCATCAGCACTATCGTGTCGTAGTTGGTGATGGCCTCCCTCAAATCGTCGATACCGTAGACTGCGGGAAGTATGGCCAGGCGCTGCCCGTAGGTGACCAAGGGAACGCCCGAACGGGCTGCGGCCGCCATCACCGACGACACCCCTGGGACCACTTCAATAGTCAGGTCGGGAAACGCCGGACTCACGCATTCCAGAAGATTGGGGAACTCGCTGTAGAGCATCGGGTCGCCTTCGGTGATGAAGGCGACATCCCGCCCACGCCGGAGGTGGGCACCGATGCGGCCGGCAGCCTCGGTCCAGGTTTCCTGGCTGACGGAGTTGTCGTCGGCGGGTATCAAGATGCTCAGGGTTTCAGGTGGAGGGTCCGGAAGCACCCCTTCGAGGATGCTGAGAGCATAGCTGGGTTGGCCGTCGTCCAACTGGATGAAGCAGATTACGTCAACCTGTTGAAGCACCCGCCGGGCCTTTATGGTGAGGAGCTCCGGGTCTCCGGGACCAACGCCAACACCGTAGAAGCAGCCTAGGGACTGGCCTGAGGACCCGCCTGAAGATTCGCCCAAGGACTCGGATGACGCCATCGGTTAGCGCACCACCAGGTTTACTAAGCGTCCTGGCACGTAAACGGTTTTGCTGACCTCTTTGCCGGCCGTGTAGCACTGCACCCTGGGGCTGGCCAGCGCCAGTTCTTGGGCTTCGGATTCGGCGATTCCGACAGGGACCTCCAGCTTGTCCCGTACTTTGCCGTTGACTTGGACCACGAGAGTAATAACGTCTTCGGCGGCCAGCGCTTCATCCCATTGGGGGAACGGCTGCTGGTGAATGCTATAGGGGCGGTCGTTGCGCTCCCAGAGCTCCTCCGTCATGTGGGGGGCCATCGGCGCTAGCATGAGCAACAGCTTCTCCACGCATTCGCGCCAAGTGGCCCCGTCGATGGAGGAGTCGGCCCAGACCCGGTTCAAATGGTTGGTCAACTCCATCAGCGAAGCCATGGCAGTGTTGAACTTGAACCGGTCCAAGTCGTTGTAACACTTGCGCACCGTTTGATGCAGCAGCCGGGTGGTGTCGCGGACAGTGTCTTCATCCACGTCTCTGCCGGCCAGATGTTGCGGGTCCCGGACGGCGATGTCCCACACCCGGTTAAGCCAACGGGCGGCTCCGTTGATACCGACATCGCTCCAGGGCCCTCCTTGGTCCCAAGGGCCGATGAACATCAGGAAGCAGCGCACCGCGTCGGCGCCCAACTTGCCGACCACGTCGTCGGGATTCACGACGTTGCCCCGGCTCTTGCTCATCTTCTCGTGGTCTTCTCCCAGGATGACGCCCTGGTTGAACAACCTCAGGAACGGTTCTTCGAAATCGACCAACCCCATGTCATGGAGGGCCTTGACGAAGAACCGGGAATAGAGCAGGTGCATGACGGCGTGTTCAGCGCCGCCGGTGTACTGGTCCACCGGCAGCCACCGTTTCGCCGCCTCCGGATCCACCGGACCGTCGCCGTAGTGAGGGCTCAGGTAGCGCATCATGTACCACGACGAGTCCATGAACGTATCCATGGTGTCGGTTTCCCGCCGGCCCGGACCGCCGCAACGGGGGCACGTGGTGTTGACGAAGGCGGAGTTGGCCGCCAAGGGCGATTCGCCGGTGGGTTTGAATTCAGCATCTTCCGGCAGCAGCACCGGCAGGTCTTCCGGCGGTACGGGCACAACCTGGCAGTCGGCGCAATAGACCACCGGTATGGGCGTCCCCCAGTACCGTTGCCTGGAGATGAGCCAGTCCCGCAGCCGGTACGAAACGGTCCGTGTACCCCAGCCGCTTCGCTCGATGTCGTCGGATATGGCCTCGACACCCTCTTCGTTGGTCATTCCCTCGTACCGTCCCGAGTTGGTCATGAAACCGTCGCCCAGGTAGGCTTCGGTGGGTTCACGGCCATCCCAGGTGATTGGCGCTATCACGGTCCTCACCGGCAACCGGTACTTCTTGGCGAATTCAAAGTCCCTGGCGTCATGGGCCGGGACTCCCATGACCGCTCCTGCGCCGTAGGTCATTAGCACGTAGTCGCCGATGTATACGGGCACCCGCTCGTTGTTCAGCCGGTTCACGGCGTAGCTGCCAGTGAACACTCCGGTCTTTTCCTTCTCCGTGGAAAGCCGGTCGATTTCCGAGGTCCGGCGCGTCTGTTGAACGTACTGCTCCACCTCCTCCCGGCGTCCGTCGGTAGTCAGACCATCCACCAAGGGGTGTTCCGGGGCTAGAACTATGAAGGTGACCCCGAAAATGGTATCGATACGGGTAGTGAACGTGCGGACCTCGCTCTCATCCAACCCGCTGGCCGAGATGTCGAAGGCGATTTCCACGCCCTCACTCCGGCCGATCCAATTGTTCTGCATGTTGAGGATCTTCTCGGGCCAATCTATGAGGCCGCTGAAGTCCAGAAGCCGGTCGGCATAATCGGTGATGCGAAAGAACCATTGCTCCAGGTCCCGGCGGGTGATGACGGCGCCGCAGCGCTCACAGGCGCCGTTGACCACTTGCTCGTTGGCCAGCACCGTCTGGCATGAGGGGCACCACACAACGGGGGCATTTGCCCTGTAGGCCAGTCCGCGCTCGTAAAGCTTCAAGAAGAACCATTGGTTCCACCGGTAGTATTCGGGAAGACAGCAGACCACTTCCCGGTCCCAATCGTAGATCGCGCCGATTGACCGCAACTGCCTGCGCATATTTTCGATGTTGTCCATCGTCCATTCAAAGGGATGAATCCCCCGGCTGATGGCGGCGTTTTCCGCAGGCAGGCCGAAGGCATCGAAGCCTATGGGATGCAGAACGTTGTAGCCCTGCATGCGCCGGAAGCGAGCGTGGCAATCCGCAGGGGCCATCGCGTACCAGTGCCCGATGTGAAGATCGCCCGACGGGTAGGGGTACATGGTCATCTCAAACCACTTGGGCCTGGGGTCGCCGTCGGCCACCCTATTGAGCCCGTCCTGTTCCCAGCGGGCCTGCCATTTCTGGTCTATTTGCACGGGGTCGTAGCCCAATTCGGCCTGTCGCGGGCTGGTCGTCATCTACTGTCACCTCGGGTGGGCCTGGAGTAGGCTGCGCCTTCAAATATCTTAGCATAGAAGGCCGGTGGCTTCCGGCGGACCGGACTCCCACTCCGGTCCGCCCCGCCGCGACCTTCATTGCCGGGACTCCGGCGCGGCCCGGATCTGGGCGGACCACTTAGAAATTATCTCAAAAGTCCCTTCCCCCTCAGGGCGAAGGTTAGGATGGGGGTGGGACCCCGCCGGGTGATTGACGCCAAAACAGATCATTATGAAAGGCGCCATCAGTTTTGAGATAGTTTCTTAATGGTGAAGTTCGGTCCGCAGGTTCATTGACATGCCCGGCGGCGAATCCTAGAATTTGGCCGCGATCCAGTACTCTCCAGATGGACTGGCCCGGCCTCGGACTAAACAGACCGGTCCTGCAACGGCCACGAATACCGGAATCGACTGCAATTCTCTTCCTCGACCCCGGCTGGCTTGCCGTGCCGGGACCCCATCTTCTTCCTACATGACCTATGTTGCCGCCCCCAGCCGGAGCGGTTGACCATGGCCTCCAATCGCCGCCGCCGGCCTAACGAAGCCATCATCAGGTTGCCCCGCAGCAGCGAAGTGTCACCCATGGTCCGTGAGGCGGCGCCCCTGCGCCGGCCCAGGCAGTTCTTCGGTGTATCGACTATCCTGTTGTCTGGTTTCGCCCTTTTAATTCTGGCTGGTGGGGGTCTGTTGACCCTGCCCATTGCCAGCCAGAGCGGGGAGTTCACGCCCCCAACAACGGCGTTCTTCACATCTATCTCGGCCGTCACGGTCACTGGGCACATTGTGGTAAGTACCCCGGACTACTGGACTCCCTTCGGCCAAGCGGTCATTTTCGTGCTCATGACCGTGGGTGGACTGGGATTCATGGTGGTGAGCACCTTCCTCCTGTTGCTCATCGGCAGCCGCGCGACCCTCCAAGAAAGGATGCTGACCTACGGGTTCATGCGCGACACCGTGGGGGTGGAGCAGATGCGGGGCCTCCGGCGGATCGGCCGCCAGGTCTTGCTGCTGGTGTTCTCTCTGTACGTCGTGGGCGCGATCATTCTTTTCTCCCAGGTCAACGGCTTGGACGGCGCGGGCCCGTTGCGGTCGTTCTGGCATTCGCTGTTCCTCTCGGTCTCGTCATTCAACAACGCCGGGTTCAACATCATCCCTGAAGTCCCGGCGGGGAACGCGGCCCGGTTCGTCTCGAACTTCGCCGTGTTGATTCCCATGACGGTATTGATGGTGCTTGGCGGTCTGGGCTGGGTCATCATCGTGGACGTATGGCGGCACCGCCGGTTCGGGCGCTTCAGTCTGGACACCAAGCTGGTCGTTGTGACCAGCCTCGGACTCTGGGTGCTTGGCGCCGCCGTGCTGCTTTCGGCCGAAGTCCAAAACGCGGACACGATGGGAGCGTTAAGCTGGCCCCAACGGGCCGTGGGAGTGGTCTTTCAGTCCGTAAGCGGCCGGACCGCCGGCTTCAGCATCATCGATTTCGGCTACACCGAGGAAGTCACCAGAATGGCGTTTTCGGCCCTGATGTTCATCGGAGGCACGGCGGGCTCGGTGGCCGGGGGCATAAAGGTCGTGACGTTCGCCGTCATTGTTGCGGCCGTGGTGTCTTCGTTGCGAGGCCGGGTCCACGCCGAGGCCTTCGGGCGGGAAATCCCCCAGTACCAGCTACACCGGGCTCTCACGGTGGTGGTCCTGGGAGTAGGATGCCTGGTGATTGCGGTCCCTGTCGTCGCGTCCATTGAGTCCGACATCCCCTTCCTGCACCTTCTGTTCGACACGGTTTCCGCCTTGGGGACCACCGGCGCTTCCACCGGGATCGTACCGGACCTGGGCATTACAGGAAAGGTGGTCTTCATGGTCGCCATGTTCGTCGGCAGGCTGGGTCCGGTGACCCTGGCGCTGGCGTTGGCGCCTCAACAGGACGAGACGGAATTGTACCGTTTCGCTCAAGAAAGGGTTAGAATAGGTTAAGCAAACCGGAGGGGTCCTTTGAAGAAGCAGGTGTGTGTAATCGGGCTCGGACGCTTCGGCGGCACGGTGGCCAAAGAGCTGTACCAGAGCGGTCACGACGTGCTAGCCATCGACATTGACGAAGGCAAGATCCAGGACCAGATGGGCCTGGCCACCTACTCTGTCCGGGCCGACGCGACCAGCGAGTCGGTATTGAGGGAACTGGATATTCCCGACTACGACGTGGCCATAGTGGCCTTGGGCAGCGACAACGTCCAGACCAGCATTCTGGTGACGGTGCTGCTGAAGAGCCTCAATGTTCCTTTTATCGTGGCCCGGGCGGCCAATGACCTCCACGGGTCGACTCTGGAGCGGGTCGGCGCGGACCGTGTCGTCTTTCCGGAAGCGGACAGCGCCCGGCGAACGGTGCACATTGGGTTCAATGCCGGCGTCATCGATTACATGCCGGTGGTGCCCAATTTCGGAATCAGCAAGATGCGGCCTTCCGAGGAGATGCTGGGCCGCACGCTGGAGCAGGCCGGATTGGCCGATTCCCACGACCGCCACGGCATCTCAGTGCTGGCGATCCGTCGCGGCCGTATTTCCTTCCTGCACCCCGCCAAGGACGAGGAAATCAAGCCGGGCGATGTCCTGATCGTCGCCGCGACGAACGAACAGATCGGAAAGATTTCGGATATGGCCCACGAGTCTGCCCCGCTCGTTGCCAACAGCAGCGGACGGCGGAACGGCTCGTGACCGTCGCCCGGTGTTGGCTGCCCGACCGGAACAATGCGAGTAAACAGGGGCCGAAACATAATATGGGACGGGCCGCAGGTGGAACGGGCGCGGCGGGCCGTATGATCACCAAGCGACAAGAAGGCGCGGGACCCGGCGGCATGGCTTACCGCGGATAATTTTCCATGCGACTGGACGCTAAACGTATTCTGGTCCCGGTTAACGGCACACCGTACAGCGAGCTGATTCTTCGCTGGGGTTGCCAGATGGCCCGGGAGTCGAAAGCGGTGCTCCATGCCATATACGTTGTCGAGGTGCCCTTGGCGTTGTCCCTAGAGGCAGAAATCGGCGAGGAGATCGATAGAGGAGAGAGAATCCTCTCCCGCATCGAAGCGATCGGCTCCGAAGAGAAATACAAGGGTCTCCAAGCGCGTTCCATGCGGGCGCGGCAGGCTGGTCCGGCCATCGCAGTCGAAGCCGAGGACCGCGACATAAACCTGATTCTCATCGGCGTTCCCTACAAACGCAGCTTCAATTCATCCATGTTGGGTAGCACCGCCGCCTACGTGTTTCACAACGCCTCCTGTCAGGTCATGTTCTGGCGGGAATCGGCGCCCGGTATGCTACTCCCGCGGGATTAAGCAGTGCTGGTCCTCATATACGGCTGCAGCCGTCTCACCGCCAACCTCGTGCCTCAGTTGGCCGGCGACGGCATGGACATCACGGTTCTGGGCCCGGAGCGGAGCTGTCTCGAGGGCTTAGCGGCTCACCCCGGGGTACAGGTAATTCTCACAGCCGAGCCGATGATGCAGGACTACCTGCTGGAGGCTGGGATCAGCCGCGCCGACGCATTCCTCGCCATGTCTTTCGACGACCACGAGAACGTATTGGCCGCCCAGATAGCTCGAGCCATGTTCGGCATTTCGAACGTGGTCTGCCACCTCCACAGCCCCCAACTGCAAGTGCTTTACACGGGCCTGGGGCTCAACGTGGTTGGGTATTCCTTCAGCCTACTGCAAGATGTCCGTCAGGCGATCGGGAAATAAGTAGAGGTACAGGGTGTACGTTCTAATCGTCGGATGCAGCGAGGCCGGCTACCACTTCTCCAAGTCACTGTTCGCCGGAGGCCACGAGGTCGTGGTCATTGAGCGAGACTTGGCCCGTTACCAGCTATTGTCGGAGGAACTGGGCAGTGTGGGCCTCTTGGGCGACGGCACCGATGAATTTACTTTGCGGAAGGCCGGCATCTCCCGGGCCGACGTGGTGGTCGCGCTGACCGGTCTTGACGCCACTAATCTGGTGGTCTGCCAGATGGCCAAACACGTTTTCCAGGTGCCCCGAACCATGGCCCTGATCAAAGACACCAAAAACGAACATGTGTTCAGTCGTTTGGGGGTCGACGTAGTCGTGAACTCCATTCACTTGGCACTGGCGGCGCTGGAGGATGGAATACCGGGCCGGCCCTTGGTCCACGTTATGAATCTCCGGGTGCCGGGAATGGAGCTGGTAAGCGTTTCCGTCCCCCAGGGCGCCAACATTGTGGGCCAGCGGTTGGGTGAACTGGACCTCCCGCCCAACAGCTTTATCTCCTTGGTAGTGAAGCGAAACGGGGCGCAACTCCCGGACAACCGAACGTTCATAGAGCCCGACGACGAACTGGTAGCGGTCACCCCTACCGGCGAAGAGCAGATTCTATACGACATTCTCACGGGGGTCTGAAAATGGACGGCAAGCTCGCCTTTCTGGGTCCCGTCGGCACATTCACCGAAGAGGCGGCGATTCTGTACAGTCCCCAGGCGGACCTCCAGCCCTACCCGAGCATTAACGCCGTCGGTCAGGCGGTTGCAGACAGCCAGGTCTACGAAGGCGTGGTGCCCATCGAGAACAGCCTGGAAGGCTCGGTCAATTTCACCCTCGATCTGCTGATCTCCAAGGAAGAGCTATTTATTCGCAACGAGGTGGTGTTGCCAATCGAGCATCACCTGATGGGGAAGCCGGGGACCCGGTTGAATCAAGTCGAGGTCGTATTCTCCCATCCCCAGGCCTTGGCACAATGCAGGGACTACCTGGAACGGAACTTTCCGGAAGCCGAGCAGATGGCGTCCCTCAGTACCGCCTTGGCCGTGGCCGACGCCCAGTCCTGTCCTGTTCCGGCAGTGGCCATCGCCACCCGGCGCGCGGCGGAGTTGAACGCTGCGGAAATCATGGCCAGCGGCATCCAAGACGGAGCGGCCAACGCCACCCGGTTCGTGGTGCTGGGACGGTCCGACCATGGGGTTACAGGGCAGGACAAGACCTCTATCTGTTTCTCTTTTGCCCAAGATGTTCCCGGCCAGTTGTACCAGGTCATGGGAGAGTTCGCCCGGCGGAAAATCAACTTGGCAAAAATCGAGTCCCGCCCCACCAAGCAGTTGCTGGGAGAGTACGTCTTCTGGATCGACTGCGCTGGCCACAGGGAGGACGGGCCGATGCGCTCGGCCTTGGAGGCGATCTCAGGGGCCGTCAGTTCGTTGCGAGTCCTGGGTTCGTTCCCCCGGTGGGGGCCCGGCGACTGAGCGGTCTTTAACAAAAAAATCGGCCCTCCTCTCGCGGCCATCCGGGACTACCACTTCCCACCGCCATCACCACCGGATGGCTCCGCTCAAGGAGGGCCGACCATTCCCGGGCCCTTTTGGTGAACATTTAAGAAACTAATTGGCATATTAACCAATTTTGGTCTTTATGTCAATACCCTATTCACCA
Organism: Dehalococcoidia bacterium; assembly: GCA_965222595.1. Classification (GTDB taxonomy): domain Bacteria; phylum Chloroflexota; class Dehalococcoidia; order Lucifugimonadales; family UBA3495; genus VXOI01. The sequence continues at coordinate 127,700 of CBDCUJ010000016.1, forward strand.
GGCCACCAGGATCACCGCGCTAATTGATATATGTCGACTCCTTGGTTGCGAAACACCAACTCAACATGGCCCAACTCCTCCATTCGAACAAACTTCTCCAGTCCCCGAGCGTCGTAGAGCACCCGTTCCAACTCCCCGATCACGACGTAAGTAACGTCGTATTCCCGCATTAGAGCCCGCGCCAGTTCGATGTCCCTTGTGTTGTACATCGTTCCGACATTGTCGGCCCGCCGCAAAATTTCGGCGCTGTAGTCAGTCCGCTGCTGTATCTGGTGCCACGGCCACCCCAAGACCGTGGGCAGTCCGGTATATATTGCGAAACGGGACCCCCAGCGGTATTGCTCCATATGGGCTTCCAGCACCACCGGCGACCCCGCGGCATTGTCTTGGAGCCAATGGACCGCTTCCCGGTCCCACTTCAAGGCTATCGGAACGTCTCGTTCAAAGTGAACGGCGGACGTCATGTAAGCGGCGCCGTCCAAGCCGCTGGCCGCTAGAGGATCGAAGCGGTCGGCCACCCGGGCGCGCGTCCCCAACGCCGTGTATATGAGACTGGACCCGACCAGGATAACCAGCATTCCGACCCAAGCGGTGCGCTTCCAGTCCCAACGCCGTTCCAGGTACGCGGCCGCCCCCATGCGCCAGAGCATATAGGCCGAGCAGACGGCCATCAGCACCCAGACTTCCAGGTAGTACTTGAAGAACGTGTTCATACGGCCCACATCGCCCTCGACCGTAACCAGGTCCACGCCGGCCGCGACGAGGAACGACATGGCGAGCAGCACCAAGGGGACCGAAGCGAAGGGACGGTCCTCTCTGTCCGACGCCAGCAGACGCCAACCGGCAACCACGGCCAACACCAGGAAGACAATAAGAATGACGACATTCCAATAGCCCGCCAGTGCCAGGCAGGCGGCCGCCAACACCATCATTCCCACTACAATCCGCAGCCAACGGAGCGAAACGGGTTCAGCCCGGCGGCCTGTCAACCCACGGACCATCGAGACCAAGGTCTCCCGTGCTTCGATAATCAGGAAGGTCAGCGTTACGAAGATGAACAGGCCGTGCACTCCGAAGTAGCGGTCGACCGGCGTGCGCCACTGGGAAACGTCCAGCCCGTTGTTGAACGTCTGGTAGGCCTGTTGAAATGGCCAAAAGGCCAGCAGGCTAACCGCCAGAACTCCCGCCGCCAAGGCGCCGAACAGCAGAAGTCGTCGGGAGGGCCTGCCTCCGCAGAAGTAGGCCGCCAGCCCGAGCAGGGCAACCACCAGCACGGCGTACGCCGGGTAGTCCCAGCTATTGATGGCCCACAGCGCCCCCAAAGCCACCGCCAGAGCGGCCGCCGCAAAAGCCTTCCATGCAACGCCGGGGGCCCGGAGTCCCGCTACGAGATTCAAACCCAGGCCGAGGACAAGGACCGTAAAAGGGATAACCATCATGTGAGCGTGGAGGTCCGCGAACAGGAAGGTGAAGAAGGGGAACTCGGTGATGTGGAAGGAGACGTTAGGAAAATCGGGGACCGGTTCGGGCACCCAAAAGGCCGCGAACGATGGGTCAAAATTCTCCAGGGGCGGCACCATCCGGCTGCTGCGCCAAAAATCGAAGCCGGGGAATGGCATGCTGTCCACGGTCTGGACCCAGACTCCCTGAACGATCTGGACAATACCGTCCAGGTTGCCGATAATACCGACAAACAAGGCCGCTATCAACCCGGCGGTTACGCCGCCCCACCACCAAGGCAGACGCCGGAGGCCCGGTCGGGTGGACGTGGCCGTCTCTTGGGATACCGTCAGCGTGGTACGGCCGCGGACTCCTTCCACCAAATTGTAAACCAGAGAATAGGCGCCGGTTATGGTCAACGCGAAGAAGAGGGGCACTGCCAGGTTGAACGCGGTGGTCGGCAGGATTCCTGTGATCCGGATGATTCCGGCGAGCACGGAGTAGCCCCAGTAATAGTAGTTCAGGTAGCCGCCAGCAAACCAGGGGTCGAAGGGCGGCAGGGTGGTGGAGCGCACCACCGCGTTCAAGTACGCCAACTCCATCGGTTTCTCCCCGCCCCGGTACGGGTGCCACAGGTCGGGGTTGGCGTAACGCAGGGCCACGAACGCCAAGAAGGCTGCCAGGAATATCGCTTCTCCCGTCAAGACGAGGCGCCACCGGGCTCTGAGGAATTCGACCATCTCGCGCCACCGGAACGCCCACGCCGCCGCCGAAAGCAACGCCAACGCCGCCATGGCGACGTAGACTGTGGCCCGGGAGAAATCAGCCCAGCCAAGCGAGACCACCAGCCAGGCGACATAGGTGACCGCCAACAGGCCCAAGATTCGGGCGAAGATTATGCCCCGGTCGGGTAGGGCCCTGAATATGAAAATGGCGAAGGGCAGGGCCAGCAGGTAAATCAGCTCGGTGGCCAGCAGCCAAGCGAGCACCGGGTACCGGTTGGTCCAACCGTTACGATCGAATATTTCAGAGAAGGTCCCTCCTTTTCTCTGGGCGGCCAGGTCTTCTTCCGAGAGCATCAGGCCCACCGGAGGGTATCCGGACGAACCGGACCGCACGAGTTGAGACCGAAGCCTCTCTTCCGTGAACCTCTCCTCATTGCGAAACACCAGCACCCGGGGATGGTCGTACCCGACCACGTTGTCGTCGGCGTAACCCAGTCCCAAGCTGAAATCCGGCTCTTGGCCGGCTACTTCGGGGACCGGTTGGGACAGGCCGGCCCTCTCCAGCGCATCGTCGCGGAAGGCGACGCCGGCGAGTTGAGGGTAAGACGTAAACTCCCGTTCCAGGGTGTAGCCGAGCTCACCGGCGAATAGCTGACGGTAGTAGGAGTTGCTTCGGGGGAAGCGTTCCGGGTCCCGGGCGACACTGGCGTAGGGCCGGGCGCTGTAGAACACCAGGTACTCAGACCGGGACAATCGAAGGGCCAATTGCTCCATCTTGGCCTGGGTATCGGCCTCGTAGACCGGGAATTGCCAGACTTCGTAGCGGTAGAAATCCGGTATGTGCTCGTCCCAATGGTTGTCGTGGACTATCAGCGTTCCGGCCGACACGTTCTCGGCGAACCAGTTGGACGCGGCCAGCGCCGGATGGTCTTTCGCATAAACCCTCTGGAACGCCAGCGAGTAGAAGGCCGTCGAGAGGACGACGAACACCACCACCGCAGCCACGGCTATTCGGACCTGGCCTTTCAACACGACGCCAATTCGGGCCGCCTGCCCGGAGATGAGCGCGTGGTTGTCCCACAGCCAGACCAGCATCCTCGCGGCCAAGATAATCATCACCGGGACCAGCGGGAAGATGTAACGTAGAAAGCGGACCTCGAAATTCTCCAGGAACAGGAAGCTGGGGATCACCCATGCGAGGAGCAACAGGTCGGCCCGCCTGGTGGCCGCGCTGGTGAAGGCAACGATTCCGGTGAAGGGGACCGCCAACCACACCACGACTCCCAACGGGATCCCCAGCCCCCATACCGAGCTCTGGGAGACCTGGTAGAGGAACGCGGGGGTGTCCACGTATTGGATGGTAAAGGGCACCAATCCGGCGTTCCCGGCCATGCGGGTCTGGAAAGTCAGGTCTTCGAGGAAATCGCCGAAATCCAGGAAGGCGTAAGGGGAGGTGACGAACAGCACCCCCACCGCCACCAGGCCGCACAGGACGGCATGTCCTGCCATTCGTTGGACCAGGTCGGGGGTAACGTCGGTCCAGCGGCCCTCCACCTCGTCCAACACCCGGTAGAAGTAGACCACCGCAAGGGGGGCCAAGAGAGGAAGGACGTTGACCTTGGGGGCGAGGGCAAGTCCCAGCATCAGCCCCAGGATGACGGAGTCGCGAAGGCGGCGACGCGCCGGCTCAAAACTCATTCGCAGCATGGCCCAAAAGCTGGCCAGCGTGAAAAAGACGGTGAATGTTTCCGGCCGGTAGAAATGGCTGTGCTGGACGTGAATGACGGCCAACGCCGCGAGGCCGGCCGCCAGAAGGCCGACCGGCGTTCCGTAGAGGCGGCGGCCCAACAGGTATACGAGGAACACCGATCCGGTGTCGACCAAGGCCGACAGGGGCCGGGCTATGAACCTCATGTCCATGGCGTTCATGTCGGTGAACAATTCGGCCACCGAACGGAAGAATACCAAGACGTAGATGAGAATGCTGCCCAAGGGGAACCAATGGGGGTTCAAAGGACTGCGCTCGGAGTCCAGCAAAGCGCCGATCCCAGGCAGCCCCGACTCGGCGGCCGGCTCGTCGCTCACGTAACCGCAGCCGCGGTGGCCGGGAGCTTCGGTCAACAGATCGTACATGCAGCCGGAGCGCATGTAGATGTCCCGTTCGTCGGGATGAAAGCCGTAGCCTTGGTCCCAGTCCACACCGTGAAGCCTGAGACATAGGGCCAAGGCCAGGATCAGTCCCAACAACACCGGCGCCCACGACCAACGGGTCCTCACATGGGCAAGAGCGTTACCGAAATCGAAGTTGTTCCGCGCCAAGAAACGCGCCAAGATACCCGCCAAGATACCCGCCAAGATACCGATGAAATCACGAATGAGAATATATTGGCCTGAAAGGTCCAGACTCGAAATGGAAATCCCCCGTATTTCCCGAGATCGGGGATACGGGGGATTTACCGGCAGTCCATCCGCAGTTGTTCCTAACTGGCAATACGCTGCCGGAGCGGGGTTAGATGCCTTTCTCGCTCATCAGGGCGGCTAGATCGGCGGTGCGGCAGGAGTAGCCCCACTCGTTATCGTACCAGCCCATGATTTTGACCATCCGGTCCTGCATTACGATGGTCGACAAGGCGTCGAAGATACAACTGTGGGGGTTGCCCCGGAAATCGGAGCTGACCAAGGGCTCGTCAGTGTATTCCAGAATGCCCTTCAGGTTGGTCTCGGCGGCCTTGCGGAAAGCCTCGTTGACGTCGGCTACGGTGACGTCATGGGCCACGGCGGCCGTGAAGTCGGTGATGGAACCGGTAGCCGTGGGCACCCGGAAGGCCATTCCGTGGAGCTTGCCGTTGAGCTCCGGAAGCACGAGCCCTACCGCCCGGGCCGCCCCGGTGCTGGTGGGAATGATATTCATGGCGGCGGCCCGCGCGCGGCGCAGGTCGCCGTGGCGCTGGTCGAGGATGGCTTGGTCATTGGTGTAGGAGTGGATGGTTGACATCAGGCCATGCTCGATGACGAACTGGTCGTGCAGCACTTTGACCATGACGGCGAAGCAGTTGGTGGTGCAGGAGGCGTTGGACACTATGTGGTGCTTCCCGGCATCGTAAAGATGGTCGTTGACGCCCAGCACCATGGTGAGGTCCTCGCCCCTGGCGGGGGCCGAAATGATCACCTTCTTTGCGCCGCCAGTGATGTGTCCGGCGGCCTTTTCCGCGTCGGTGAATATTCCGGTGGATTCCACCACGACATCGACGCCCATTTCGGACCACGGAATCTGGGCCGGGTCCCGTTCCGAAAAGACTTTGATGCTCCGGCCGTCCACCACGAGGTCCCCGTCGATGGCCTCCACCTTGCCGGGGTAACCACCGTAGTTGGTGTCGTATTTCAGCAGGTGGGCATTGGTCTCGGCATCGGTGAGGTCGTTGACGGCCGCCACTTCCACCTTGCCGACATTTCGCTCTTCATTGGCCCGCAGGACCAGCCTGCCAATCCGACCGAACCCGTTGATTCCTATGCGAGTAACCATGCTCCACCTCTACGATTTCCTGTCACTTTTCGTTTGAAGCCCTTGGCAACCCAGCGACCGATGTGTCAGCCGAAAAAGACGTCGGAGGGGCCATCGGTCTTGCCGAGCGTAGTTTTACGAGACTTGGGCGCAGCTTCCGTTCTACTGACTGTCGGAACATTCTACACTATGTGGGTGAGGCCATTCGCGCGTGGACTGCCGCCAGATGCTCGGCCATTCGCATTTTGGTCGCCGTCATTTCTTCAGCGGTCGGCTCATGCCACGTTTGAAGGTGAGGAAGAAGGAGACCGGCGGCATTCCTCAGGGTGAATCCTACAGGCCTCCCGTTGTCGCCATAGCTAACGTCGAGGCTCTCGGCCATTTCATCGATGCTCGCCGCGGGCTTACCGTTGCCTATGTCCAAGGTGTCCGTCACTCTGGAATAAGTACCGCAAAGCTCCTTGTAATGGAATTTCACCGTTGGCGAATTTGCGGTTAGATACATCAGCAGTATGCGAGCCGCATCGTAAAGATACACGCCGACGCACTTCCCGTCTTCAGAAGAGAAGGCATCGAAATCCGGCTCGAGCGTAACCGGTTTGGAGCCTCCTGTAGTCGGCATTCCGTTACCCAGCCACAGCAAGTCGCCGTTCGCTACATAGCCTAATTCTACTGTAGGGCCTCCCATCTCCGTTGCCCTCTCTCGGTGTCCTCGTATGCCGTGAGGATCGCAGGCCCATCGGGGTTGTCAACCAACACGACCTTTATCCACCAATTATACTCCCGAAAGTAGCCCCAATAGACTTCCCTGTTTCCCGATGTGGTTTCGACGAAATCCGGCCTCGTTAGGATTTGCCGGATGCGGGAGTCGGTTGCTCTTCTATGCCGCCCTTCTGCGCGGAAGGCCAGGAAATGAGGTGTGAAGGGGTAGAACTGCTGGTCGACAACTACTCCTACCCTGTCTACCACACCTCGCGTCCCAGGTACTCGAAAGCCGACGTTCCGGCGTACACCGCACCATCGCCCAACTCCGCTTCGATCCGCAGGAGGCGATTGTACTTGGCGACTCTCTCCGAGCGGGCGGGGGCGCCGGTCTTGATCTGGCCCACGTTCCAGCCCACCGCCAGATCCGCGATGGTGGTGTCCTCAGTCTCGCCGGAACGGTGGCTCATCACGGCCCCCCAGCCGGCGCCGCGGGCCACGTTAAGAGCGGCGTGGGTCTCGGTCAGCGTGCCAATCTGATTGGGCTTGAGCAGCACCGCGTTGCTGGCTCCCTCGTCAATGCTGCGGCGGATACGAGCGATGTTCGTGACCAACAGGTCGTCGCCCACCAATTGGACCGACGTTCCCAAGCGACGGCGCATCTCGACCCAACCGTTCCAGTCGTCCTCAAAGAGACCGTCCTCGATGCTGATAATAGGGTATAGGCCGGCCCAGCTTTCGTAGAGATCGATTAGTTGACCGGAGTCGAGGGTCGCGCCCTCCCGCGCCAAGACGTACTTGTGTTGGGGTTCGTCGAACAGCTCGGTGGCGGCTACGTCCAACCCGAGGTAAACGTCCCGGCCCGGAGTGTAACCGGCCGACTCCACCGCCCGCAGCACCAACTCCAAGGCGTCCTTGTTGGAGGGGAGGGAGGGGGCGAAGCCGCCTTCATCGCCCACGTTCAGGTTGTGGCCGCCGGAGCGTAACAAAGAACGGAGGGACTGGTATATCTCGACCCCGGCCCTCAACGCTTCCGAAAAGCTGGAGACCCCGACCGGCAGCACCATAAACTCCTGGATGTCGGCGGAATTGGAAGCGTGCCGGCCGCCGTTCAGGATGTTGAACATGGGGACGGGCAGGCTGACCTCTTCACCCTTGGATACGTATCGCCACAAAGCGCCGTTGCACTCACTGACGGCCGCGGCCCGGGCCACGGCCAAAGACGCGGCGAGAATGGCGTTGGCCCCCAGCCTGCTCTTGTCCGGCGTCCCGTCCAACTCGACGAGGCCTTCGTCAATTGCCGCTTGGTCCAAGGGCGACCGGCCGACAAGCCAAGGGCCGATGGTCTGGTTGACGTTGGAGACGGCGGTCAAGACTCCACTGCCGTTGAAACGAGTTGCGTCCCGGTCGCGGAGCTCCAATGCTTCGTGGCTGCCGGTACTGGCCCCGGAAGGGACCAAAGCCACGGCGGTTGCCCCGTCGCTCAGCCGGACCTCAGCCTCGACCGTGGGATTGCCCCGGGAATCTATGGCTTCCCGGCCCATCACGGCCGCGATCGTGACGCCGGAGGTCCCTCTGCTCATTTCGTCCGCATCTAAGCCGTACCGCTGAGCGCATTCAATCTGGCCTGGCCTGCGGCAACGGCCTTTTCGACGGCGTCCACCGGGTTGTCGGCTTGGATTATCGCATCCTGGACCTGTTTTCCTTCACCGGACACGGTCAGGGTCCAGCTACTCAACCCGATGACGGGCACACCGTCGGCCAAGGCATGGCTGATTTCCGAGAGCGTGCCGTAGGCGCCGCCGACCGCGATGGCGGCGGCCCCGGTGTGTACGACGATCACGTTGCGAGCGTAACCCATGGTGGTGACGATGGGGATGTCGACGTAGCTATTGGCCTCGTCCGCGTCCCGGCCCGGCAGGATTCCGATGGTCGTGCCGCCTTCCGCTTTCGCGCCACGGCAGACTGCTTCCATCACGCCGCTCAACCCGCCGCACACCACGTGAATTCCCCGCTTGGCGAGTTCCCGTCCAACTTCTTCCGCCAGTTCGATGTGCTCTTGGCCCGGAGGATTGCTGCTGCCTATTACTGAAATGATCATGGCGGTGTTTTCGCGTCCCCTTAGGGCAGAATCGCCCGGCTCGCGGCTTCGATGGCGTCCAGCAACGGGGAGGGGTAGACGCCGATCCAGAACACGGCCAGCAGGCCAGCGCCCAGCACGGCGATAATAGTGATGGAAGGCCGCCGGCCGAGGGACGGGAACGTCTCGATCAGAGCGCCCCCCGGCCGGGGGGCGGGCCCTTCATGCTCCTCTTCTCCATCGTGTTCTTCGTTGTCGTGTTCTTCGTTGTCATGTTCTTCATAGCCGTAGCCATGACCGTAGGCCCGGTCGCCCTCCGCCGGTTCTATGTACATCTGCCGGATCACCTGCAGGTAGTAGTAAAGGGAGACCAGGCTGCTGAAGACAGCCAGGCCGGCCAGCCACAGGAACCCCTCGTTGGCTACTGCGGTGAACAGGTAGAACTTGATGGCGAACCCGGCGAATATCGGCAGTCCCGCCAGGGAAAAGAGTCCGACCGCGATGGACACCGCCAGGAAAGGCTGAACGCCCCCCAGCCCGGCGAGGTCGGCGATCATCTCCTTGCCGGTCATGTTGAAGAACGAGATGAGGCCCCCGAATACCACAAAACTGGTCACCGAGTAACCGACCAGGTAGAGCATCACCCCGTTGGAGGCCAGGTTGGAGTCCAACGACAAAGCGGCTATCCCGGCCAGTATGAAACCGCTGTGGCCGATGCTGGAATAGGCCATCAGCCGCTTGAGGTTGCGTTGGGCCAAGGCCACAAGGTTGCCCACCAGCATACTGACCGCGGCCAGCACCGCCAACACCAGTTGCCACTGGTCCCAACGGTCGATGGCCGGCACGAACCCTTCTGCAACCAGCCGCAACACCAAGGCGAATGCCGCCGCCTTGGAGCCAATGACAAGGTAAGCCGTAATGGGGTAAGGCGCCCCCTCGTACACGTCGGGAGCCCACATGTGGAAGGGCACCGCAGCCACCTTGAACCCCAAGCCCACCACGATGAAGGCCACGCCCACCCAGAGGGCGGGACTGACTTCGGTGGCAGTGGCGAGTCCGGCGGCGATGGCGTCGAACTTGGTAACCCCCAGGGTGCTGTAGACCATGCTCACGCCGTAGAGCAAGACCGCCGAGGAGAAGGCCCCAATGATGATGTACTTGAGGCCGCCTTCGTTGGACTTGGCCGTGTTTCGGGCATAGGCCGCAAGCACGTAAAGACTGAAGCTCAGGAGCTCCAGCGCGATGTAGGCGGTGAGCAACTCCCGGGCTTGGGCCATCACGTTCATGCCCAAAACCGAGAAAAGAATGAGCCCGTAGAACTCGCCTTGGTGTTCGAGGTGCGCCTTCACGAAGTCCATCGAGCTCAGGATGATGAACACCCCAATGCCCATGAAGACCACTTTGAAGAACAGGGAAAAGTCGTCGACGGCCAACAGCCCGTCGTAGAGGTCTTCCTGCTCGCCCCAAAGCATCAGTATCGACACAGCGATGAGGGCCAGCAGTCCCGCTACGGAGACCCACGCCAAGTATTCTTTTCGCCCTTCGGGGACGATCAGGTCCAGGGCGAACACCAGGAAGGCCAAGCCCGCCAAGGCGAACTCGGGAGTCAGGAGGTCCAGATTTGCGGTGAGGTTAGGCACCTGACCCTACACTCCCGGGATGGTGGCGACGCCCACGTTGATCACTCTCATCAACGGCTCGGGCCACACGCCCACGAAAATAATCACCATGACGAATGCGCCGCCGACGGATTTCTCGATTACGCTGGCGTCGCCGAGCCCGGACCACCGTTCGTCCGGAACGCCGTAAAAGGTGCGGGCCAATAGCCTCAGGATGTAAACGGCGGTCAGGGCCGCCCCGATTACAGCCAATACGGCCAAGGGCAGGTAGGTGCGGAAGGCCCCGGTGAACACCATGAATTCCGCGATGAACCCGCTGAGACCGGGAAGCCCGAGAGAGGTCAGACCGGCAATGACGAAGAAGAAGCTGGTCACCCGCATGCGGCTGAAAAGGCCGTTCAAGACGCCGATGTCGCGGATGTGGGTGCGGTCGTAGATCGCCCCCACCAGAAGGAACATGAGGGCCGTCATCACGCCGTGGGAAAACATTTGCAACACGGCCCCGCCCATTCCGATCCTATCGAGCGTGGCGATGCCCATGAGGACGTATCCCATGTGGCTGACGCTGGAGTATCCGATGATGTATTTCAGGTCCTGTTGCGACATGGCCGACACGGCCCCGTACAGCACGTTCACGGTACCGAGGCTGATTAGGACCGGCATCCACCAGTCGGCCCCTTCGGGCAATATGAAAATGCCGACCCGGATGATGCCGTAGGCCCCCAGCTTCATCAGCACGCCAGCGTGGAGCATACTCACAGCAGTCGGCGCCGCTACGTGGCCGTCGGGCGACCAGGTGTGGAAGGGCCAGAGGCCGGCCAGCACGCCGAACCCGACCATGAAAAGCGGGAAAACCAGTTTCTGGAAAGTGGGATCGAAACGCCCGTCGTCAGCCAACGCTTCCAGGCCCTGGAGAGAGAACGTTGGAGCGCCGAGGCCGGAGGCCTCCACGTAGACGGCGAGGATGCCCACCCAGATGAGGACGCTGCCCGCGACGAGGTAGAGAATCAGCTTCATCGCGCCGTATTCTTTGGTACGGAGGAACGTGCCGAAGTTGGTGCTGCTCCCCCAGACACCGATGAGCAGGTACATCGGCAGCACCGCCAGCTCGTAGAAGAAGAACAGGAAGAACAGGTCCCGGACCACGAACACCCCGTAGACCCCGGCCGCCAACGCCAGCAGCAGAGTGAAGAACTCCCGGTTCCGGTAGCTGATGCTCTGGGAGATGAGCACCCCGCCGAGGAGGACGATGCCATTCAGGACGATTAACGGGGCCGAAATCCCGTCGAGGCCGAGGGCGAGGTTGACGTCCAGCGGTCCCGGCAGCCAGTCGTAGGAGCGGAGCAACTGAAACCCGCCTTCGTCGTAGTCGTAGCGGGCAAAGACGATCACCGAAAGCGCTAGCGAGATGACGCCTACGAAAATCGCCAAATACCAGTTGTCCTTTGGCCGGTCGCCGGGCATGAACATCATCAAGCCCGCCCCGGCCAGAGGGACCAGCACCAGCAGAAGAAGCGCTATGTCGTCGAAGTTGTTCAGACCGTCCTGAGCCAGATGAAGATTCCCAAGCCGGTGCTACCCAGCACCATGGCGAGGGCGTAGCTGTAAACGTGGCCGGTCACGTGCAGGCGTAACACCGTTCCGACGCGGCGCACCGTGTCGGCGGGGCCGTTCACCACGACGTCGTTTATCACCGCGCGGTCGAAGAAAGCGACGAAGGCGGACAGTCGGAACACCACTTGGTCGACCCCCCACTGGTAGGCCTCGTCGAAGTAGTACTTGTTATCCACTACTTTCAACACGGGTCCCAGCACCCGCTTCAACGGGTCGAGAGAGAGGCTGCCCCGGGAGTAGACGAGGAAGGTCAAGCCAAAGGCAGCCACTGCCAACACTGCGGAAACGATGCCCAGCCACAGGGTAAAGTGGAAGCCTTCGCCGTGTCCGTAGAACACGAACTCGCCGAAGCCACCGAACTGCCCCGGCCAGTTGAAACTGATGAAACCGAATCCCGCCGCTAAAACAGCCAGCAAGACCAGGGGGCCGGCCATGGACAAGGGGGCGTCGTGGACGTGTTCCAACCCCTCTCCGATACGCCCGAAGAAGGTGACGAACATTGCCCGCCCCATGTACAGCGCGCTGAGCAATGCGGTAACCAGCGCCAGAACGATGAACACCGGATTCAAGTGGCCGTTCCCGCTACTTTTCAATACGGCGGCCAGCATCTCGTCCTTGCTCCAGAACCCTGCCAGTATCGGCACGCCGCCCAAGGAGAGTGCGCCTATTGAGAAGACCAAGGCGGTCAGCGGCATCACCCGCCGCAGCCCCCCAAGCTGGCCGACTTCCTGCCGGTTGGTGCTGTGAATCACGCTTCCCGCCCCGAGGAAGAGCAGGGCCTTGGCGAAGCCGTGGGCCAGTAGATGGAAAATGGCCGCGGTATAGCCGAACGCGCCCAAGGACAGCATCATCAGGCCCAGGTGTGAGATGGTCGAATAAGCCAGTATCCGTTTGAGGTCGGTGACCACCAAGGCAATCGTCGAAGCCATCAGCGCGGTGACCAGGCCGACGATGGCCACAAGCAACAGCGGATCGCCGTCGTATGCTGCGAACAGCGGGAAGGCGCGGGCGACCAAGAACACCCCGGCCACTACCATGGTGGCGGCGTGGATCAGGGCGCTGACCGGGGTCGGGCCCTCCATTGCGTCGGGCAGCCAGACGTGGAAGGGCACTTGGGCCGACTTCCCCATGGCCCCTAGGAACAGGAGCACCGCGGCTATGGTCGTGACAGTCTCGCTCATGGCCCCGGTTTGCACGGCTTCGAAAGCCTCCAGCATGCTGAAGCTGCCGACCTCCCGCCAGATGAGCAGGATGCCCACCAAGAGCCCGACGTCGCCGATACGGGTGACTATAAATGCTTTTTTAGCCGCCTCACGGGCCGAGGGCAGCTCGTGCCAGAACCCGATCAACAGGTAGGAACAAACTCCCACCAACTCCCAGGCCACGTACAGTAACAGGAAGCTGTCGGCCACCACGATGGTCAGCATAGAGGCCGCGAACATAGCGTGGACGGCGAAATACCAACCGAACCGGGGGTCGCCGCGCATGTAACCCAGGGAGTAGACCTGCACCAAGAGGGCGACGAAGGTCACCAGCCCCAGCATGGCGATGGTGAGGGGGTCGACGATAATCCCCCAATTGAGACTGACGCTCTCGGGTACCCCCGGTAGCCCGGCGTTGAACCAACTCCGTTCGTAATTGCAGGTAAGGGCGCCGGTGCTCTCGCTGGTGAAACAGTCTTGGGAGGAGGGGTCCGCCCCCAGCCAGCCAGCCAGAACGAACCAGAAGACCACGAAACCCCCGCCGATGGCGAGGATAGAGAGCAGCGCCCCCTTACCGGGAATGAACCGCCCAAACAGTACGATCAGCGGCGCGGCGGCGAAGCTGAATACCGGAATCAGCCAAGCCCACTGCATCAGGGCAGAACCTCGCCGACCGGCGACAGATTGGATCGGCCATTGGCAACCGATGGATTGGCGGCGGCGAAATGGACTGTGGAACGCGCCGTGTTTACCATTTCATCAGGTCGATTTCGTCCACGTTGACCGTGGAACGGTTGCGGTAGATGCGAAGGATGATTGCCAAGGCCAACCCCACCTCGGCCGCGGCGACGGTGATGATGAATATGGCGATCAACTGGCCGTCGAACCGCGCGAAAGCCCCATAGCCTTCCAGGTGCGACGCCGCGGCGATGAGGTTGATATTGACCGCGTTCAGCATCAACTCGATGGACATGATAATGAGCACCGCGCTGCGCCGGGCCAGGACCCCGTAGAGCCCGATGACGAACAGGGCGGCGCTAAGAAGCTGGAACCAGACGAGGTCTACCACGGCCTAACGCTCTCCGGATCCGGAACGGGCGATGATGATGGCCCCAACGAGTGCGACCAGAAGCACGAGAGAGGCCAACTCAAAGGGGACTGCCCAAGTGGTGAACAGAGACCGGGCTATTCCGGTGAAGGAGGCGTTCTGGGCCTCAGTGCCGGTCAACGCGTTGATCAAAAAGGCCGGCGCGAGGACTCCGAGGAGACCAAGGGCAGCCAGTGCGGCCAAGGGCCACTGCTTGTTATCAGATGTGCGCGGGTAATCCGCGCTCCTGGTGAGCATAATGGCGAACACTAAGACAATGATGATCGCCCCGCCGTAGATCAGCACCTGGACTATGGCCAGGAACTCGGCATACAACACCAGGTATATGCCGGCCACGGCGACCAAGGAAACCAGAAGAGCCAAGGCGGCGTGCACCACATTCCGGGTGGCCACCACGACCAAGCCGCCTCCGAGGGTTAATACGGCTAGCAGTATAAAGACGAACCAGGGCATATCAGAAACTCACGTTCCGTTTTTACCAAAATATGAGCCACCTGGCGGCGGCTCTTTGGTGAAACCGGGTTGAGGGGAGCGACCAAGCTACGAACTTTCTCCGGATACGGCGGCCGAGGGTGAAGAATTCCCAGGGGCCGCGACCGCTGCCTTGACCCGTTTGGTGGGGGGGACCCAGTCGGTCTCCTCCTGGTGTTTTTTGCCTATTTCCAACAACTCCGGCAGATCGACGCGGTCGCCGTTGCGGTTGTAAGTGCTCATTTCGTGCTCGTGGGACATCACGATGGCGTCGAAATTACACACCTCGACGCAGATTCCGCATAGTATACACCGGTTCAGATTTATCTCGAAGCTATCTACAATCTTCCGGCGGCTGCTTTTGCCTTCCTGCTGCAGCGGATTGTCCTTCATGGTTGCCGACATACATTGGGTGGGACAGTGGCGGATGCACACCATGCAGCTCGTGCAGTAGGGCTCTCCCACCTCGCCGTCCCAGGTCAGCGCAGGGAATCCCATGAACCGGGGCTGCACGGGCGTGGGCGCGTCCTCCCGGTGCAGGAGGTTTCCCGTTGCCGGATATTGGCGGGTCACCGGGTCCCGCAGGCCCTTGGCCGACGATAAGAGAGTCAATAACAGGCCCTTGACGCTGTTCAGCATTTCCGGTCAGTTGCCTCCCGTTTCAGGAGTGCCAGAGTGACAGCCAGCATGACAGATAAAGGTCGGGAGTGTCAGGGGGTCACTAGGCCTCATTCTTCACTCCTCCTTGCCCGCTCCGCCTTTGGGCCCGCAGCGCCTCCTGCCGTGCCCTCACCTCGGCCACGCGGTTTGCCGGCCCGGTCATCCGCCGGTAAATCACGTAGGCGACGCAGACCAGGCCAGCCAAAGACATCAGGGTCAGCGACCACGCAGGCCAGCCGTAGAACTGGTAGATTGCGGTCATCACCACGCTGAGGAACGACATGGGTACGACCACCTTCCAAGCGAAGGCCATCAGCTGATCGATCCTCAAACGCGGGAAGGTCCCCCTGATCCAGAAGATTACCATGACCACAAGGTACACCTTGAAGAGCAGCCAGATGATTTCCCAGTAGCCCGACAGGCCGGGCCCGGCCCACCCTCCGAAGAACAGGATGACGGTGAGCACGGCGATGGCGAAGGTGTTGATGTATTCGGCCAGGAAAAACACCGACCAGTGGGCGCCGCTGTATTCGACGAACGGGCCGCCCACGATCTCGGATTCGGCGAAGTAGATGTCGAACGGCGTCCGGCCGACTTCGGCCAGCCCGGCGATGAAAAATATGACCAGACCCAAGGGCTGGACCAACACGAAAGGATAACTGCCCTGCTGGGCCACTATCTCCCGGAGGTCAAGGGACTGGGCCAGCATCGCCACCGAGACCGCCACCATGATAATCGGTATTTCATAGCTGATGAGCTGGGCTGCGGCCCGGAGTCCGCCCAGGGTGCCGTATTTGTTGGCCGACCCCCAACCCGCCAGCACCAACCCCAGAATACCCACGACCGAGAAGGCGATGATGTAAAACAGGCCCATTTCCAGGTTTTTCAGGACCGCGTTCTGCGTGCCGGGTATGGTGACCCAGATCATGAAGGCGGAGATGACCACGATCACCGGCGCGCCCCAGAAAATGGCTTTTTCCGACGAGGTGGGGATTATGTCTTCTTTGAGTATCAGCTTTACGGCGTCGGCCACCGGTTGCAACAGGCCCATTGGACCGGTCCGCGTGGGGCCCAGCCTGCGCTGCAGTCTCCCCAAGGCCTTTCGCTCCAGCCATGTCAGGGACAGCACCACCACCGACAGGGCGGTGAACATGATGACAAGACCGAGGACTATCCACCCGAAGTCCAAGGCATTCAAAGCCAGGATCACAGGAGCGGGCATCAGCGGTCCACCTCGCCCATCACGATGTCCAAGGACCCAAGGATGACCACCGAGTCAGCTATCCAGGCGTCGATGAGCATGTGGCGGATCGCGGAAAGGTTGCAGAAGGACGGCGGGCGCACCTTGACCCGGAAGGGCCGGTCGGTCCCGTCGCTGATCAGGTAGACGCCGATCTCTCCTCGGGGGTTCTCTGCCCGGACGTAGACCTCACCCTGGGGAGGGCGGATCAGCCGCCGGCCCAGGGATGAACTGACGCTCCCCTCCGGCATCTGCTCCAAGGCCTGCTCAACAATGCTGAGGGACTCGTACATCTCCTGCACTCGCAGGTAATAGCGGTCCCAGCAGTCTCCGTCCAACCCGATGGGCACGTCGAAGTCGAAGCGGTCGTAAATCGAGTAGGGTTCGGCCTTTCGGACGTCGTAGTCGACCCCTGAAGCTCGCAGACAGGGCCCGGTCAGCCCCAAGTCGACAGCGTCTTCGGCCGAGATGGGCGAGATGCCCTTCAGGCGGGCCAGGAATATCTCGTTGAAGGACAGGAGCTTGTCCGACTCCTCCACGTCCTCGCGGATCTGGGGCATCAACACCCGCATCCGTTCCACGAAATCGTCGGGCACATCCTCCTTGAGCCCACCCACCCGGAAGTAGTTGTGCATCATACGGGCGCCGGAAACCGCCTCGAACAGGCTCTGGATGCGTTCCCGCCCCCGGAAGCAGAACATCGAAGGCGTCATTGCGCCGGCGTCCAGACCCATGGTGGCCACGAACAACAGGTGGCTGGCGATGCGGTTCAACTCGCAGAGAATCACCCGGATATATTCCGACCGTTCCGAGACCTCCAAGCCCATAAGCTTCTCAACAGCCCGGCAATAGACGTGCTCGTTATTGAAGTTGGCGATGTAGTCCAACCGGTCGAATAGGGTCGTTATCTGGTGGTACTGCTCCCCCTCGCAGAGCTTCTCGGAACCCCGGTGGAGATAACCGATGTGGGGCACCATGTCGATGATCTTCTCGCCGTCGACCCACAGCACCATGCGAAACACGCCGTGGGTGGAGGGATGCTGCGGGCCCATATTGAGCAGCATCTCAATCGGTTCGGCGTTAGCCGGTGGGGCTATCGGGTTGGCGTGCGCTTCAGCCATTCTTGGTCCGGATACTCCGTTGAATTAGTGTTGAAATAGTATGGGGCTTTCGGGCGCCAGGCGAACTAAAAATTCGCGTGCTCCCGTTAAAGAATCCTGATGTCGGGTTCGTGGGCGGGCTCCACTTCGTTGCTCATCCACAGTTCCCCAGTGAAATAGAACCCGGCCTCAATCAGCACCTCATCCAGGATGTCCATCCGGTCGCAGTCTTCCACGTACCCGGCAATCTGGGCGCGCAGGGCTTCGCGTGCGGCCTCCCGGGTGTCGCCGAAGCCGGTGATCACCAGTTCGGGGCAGACAGCCTGGAACGAGGCCCCGGCCTTAGACTCCTCTATCTGATAGACGATGCGGTCTTCCGTCCGGTCATTATTTTCCCTTTTCCGGGAATTACTCGGCATTGTGCTCCGAATCCTCGAATTCCAGCTCCAATTCGGTGTCCTCGCCCACGCCGGGGAATCCGGCGGCCTCCAAGGCTTGCTCCAGGGTTTCGGTACCGTCATGGGTCTCGATCCAAGCCCGCATGGCTTGGACCAGGTCTTCTTGGGCCTCCTCCAAGGACTCGCCTTCGCCCTCCAGGTCCAAGCTATCAACCCTGGCCGTGAAATGACGTTGAGACCCTGAGGCCTCTTGCTCGACCCGTGCTGTAAAGGTTAAGCGTTCCACTATTTGACAGACGATTACTTGACAGGCGATGGACCCGGAATCCAGTGACTAGAACTCTTGGTATTCGTAGAGAGGGTATTCCTTCCGCCCGGGATATCCTTCGAAGCCCTCATACAACAACAGGGGCGAAAGGTCCGGATGGCCTTCGAAATTGACGCCGAACAGGTCGTGGGCTTCCCGTTCGTACCAGTCGGCAGCCCGCCACACCGAGGCCACCGAAGGCGCGGTCGGGTCGTCGTAAGGGACGTCGGTCTTCAGGACCAGGGTGCGCTCGGGCTCCAGGGACTGGAGCACGTAAACCAGTTGGAAATACTCGGAATAGTCCACGCAGGAGAGGCAGAGCAGCATCTTGGCCGCGATTCGGGGGTCGTCTTTGATGCGGCGGCAGGCCTCCTTGGTATGACCCCTTGGGATGGTGACCTGGGGAAGGTCCTTCAGGGCGCCGGGTTCGGGCTGGAAATCTTCCAACACCAGCAGCGCGGACTCCAAAAGCTCCAATCGGCCGGGATTGAGCCCACTGAGGTCGGGCCCTGGCGGTTCTTCCTCGACGTCAGGCGCCGCCGCTGTTGCGTCTTGAGGCCCCGGGGCGACTTCGGGTTGGTTCTCGCTGGCGGTGCTCACTTTTTCGAGGCGTCCGCCATGATCTTTTCCTGGAGCTTCAGGATGCCGTAAAGCAGGGCTTCGGGACGGGGCGGGCAACCGGGGACATAAACGTCCACGGGCACTATGTGGTCTACGCCCATCACCACGGAGTACGACCGGTAATAGGGCCCACCGTTGGTGGCGCAGCTGCCCATGGCGATCACCCACTTGGGTTCGGGCATCTGCTCGTACAACAACTTGATAGGTTCCGCCATCTTCTTGACCACGGTGCCGGCGACGATCATGACGTCTGATTGTCGCGGCGACGGCCAAGTCACGACGCCGAAGCGGTCAAAGTCGTGGTGGGCCATGTACGTCGAAATCATTTCGATGGCGCAACAAGCCAGTCCGAAGCTGAGGGTCCAGAGGGACGACTTCCGGGCCATTGCGAACAGCTGATCGGTGGTGGTCGTGATGACGCCCGGAACCTTCCCGGCGGACGCTTGGTCAAACAGGCTCGGCCCAGGCGTGTTGCCGGGACCCAGTATTATTTCTGCCACTCCAGCACCCCCTTTCTCCAAGCATAGACGATGGCGAAGAACAGTACGCCCAGGAAGAGCAACATTGCGTAGAAAGGCAATGCGTTGGAATTTACCACGCGCTCTTGCAGGAAGATAACGGCCCAAGGGAAAAGAAAGACCGCTTCTACGTCAAATATCAGGAAGAGGATGGCGAAGATGTAGAAGCGAACATTTATGTTGGACCAAGTATAGGGAGTGGGAGGAATACCGCATTCGTACGTGGTGAGCTTGACCTGGGAAGCCCGGCGCGCCGACAGGATCCTCGAGCCAGCGAACATACCGCCAATAGCCAAGGCCGCCACGATAGCGGAGATGGCTACCGCGGTCCAGTTGGCCGTGAAGTGGTCGGCGTTAAAGACTTGAAGGAGCATCGACAAGACGGCCAACTCACTCCGCCGGAAGGGCGGGTTGGGGTACGGCGAAGGTCAAAGCAACCTTGTTCAACGGCATATACAGGCGGGGCCGAATATAACATCGGCAGGTAGGAGTGTCAACGGAAGCCCGCTCTTTTACAGGGCCTTTTCATTGTCGGAAAATCCCCCCGTCCTTCGGGCCGTAGCCGGAATCCAGACCCGAATCTTGGGTTAGCGGCATTCCGGGGGCGAACCGACATCGGCATCGGTCCCTGGGTCCCGGTTGCGACCAGGACGACGAGAGGGAGACGGATTCGGCAATTGAATGATCTTGGCTCTTTTACCCCGAACATTCTTCGCTTTTGAGTCCCGGTGTTTCCCGTTCTCTGAGCTCGCTCGAAGATATGTCATCGCGGAATTCCACCTCCGGGATGGAGCTGAATATGGACTCGAACCCCGTGGGAACCGGGACGTCGTCCAGGGTATGGAACTCGTCCCCTTCACGCCTTCCAGCCACCAGGAAGCGTGCGCCTGCGGTCCACATATCCGCCAAGGCCGCCAGCATCGCCGTTTCCGGGTTGACGATACGGTTGCCCGTTGCCTCGCTCCCCGCTGCCTCCCCCCGATAGTACCTGGAGGCCACCAACCGGACCGCCGTATCCCATCCGATGACGAAAGTGCGGCCGGGAAACAGCCGCGTCTTCTTGAAAAAGGTCTCGGCTGCCGTGAGCACTACCGTTTCGCCCGCTTCGAATTGCGCCAACCGGCGTTCGATCTCCGCCGGGTCCAGTGGCGGCTTATCAACGTTGACCACGGAGATTTCGAAAGCGGGCCGCTCTTCCAGCGCTTCCTCTGCCACTCGAGCCAAGCCCCGGTGCCCTGAGTGCAGGGGGCTGAAGGAGCCCGGCAACAATGCCTGCGGCGCCGCTCCTTCGACCTCCATTTGCGGGGCCTGACCGTGACCCCCAGGCCGGAAGGTCACCCATTCCGCCTCGCCGCTCAGTAGCTGTTCCAACGGGCCGGACCGGGCGGTGCGAGCTACTTCCAGGTCGTCCCCTTCAGTCAGTCCGAGGTCGACGTCAGGCTGCAAACCGGAAGCCGCAGCGAGGGCCGAAACGATCAAGCGGCTGACGACCTGCTCCTCGCCGTCGCGGTCGCGGAGGCCCTTGTGGAAACGCAGGGAATAGGTTGTAGTGCCCTCTTCGCTCCAAGTAGCGACGAACGCCCGGTGTTCGCCCCGCCTGGGGCGGTCGGTGGCGATGGCTGCCGCGCAGGCCAAGCCCAAAGGCGGAGAGTTGTCCGAGCCGTCGCGCAACTGCGCCCTTGCTTTCCGGTAAGCGGCGCGGGCCATCTGCCGGGCAGTTTCGGCGGCGGCCGATTGCTCCGGCTCGAATCCCAGGAAGCCGGACATGGAGAGACGTCCGTAGGGGACGACCACCTCCAGGATGGTGCGGGATGCGCCGGCTACCCCCATCACCCAGGCTACGGCCTGAGTGCCCGCCCCCGACACCGCCAGCACGGCTTTATGGGGAGTGTCGTGAATCTGGCTAATTAAATCGCGCATGGGCAAACCGCGCTTGGCCGCCTAGCGCCGGGGGCGCCAAGGGGAGTAGTCGATGTTGTCCATAGTCTTTCTGGAGCAGGCGACTTCACCGGTCTGCTTCGCCGTCCATTCCTCAATCCATTCGGCAGGCAATTGATGCCGGGCTTCCCGCCACCACATGGGGTTGCCCGCAGCAAGAGTGCCGCCGTCCACCACCTCGGCCAGGAAGCAGGTCATGTCCCGCCGTCCATAGAGTTGATCACCCGGCAGTCGAGGTATCCCCAGCAGTCCTGGATTACAGGGCTTCCCGAAGCGCCCGGTTGGTGGTCGACGGCGGCCATTTTGTCGCGGTCCCGCCCCGATGCCAAGCCGAAGTCCTTGATCCACCGCAACTGGTCGGCGCGGGGGAAATTGAGGGCGAACGCGCCGCTGCCAAGGACCATGCCGTGAGTATGGTTGGTCTTGTAAATCTGGACCAGCACCCTGGGTTTCTCCGGCACGATAGAGGCGGCGCCGATGGAAACGCATATCTGGGCATTGGCCTGCCCCCGCCACCGGCTGGTTACGGCAACGATTGGAGACCACAGATTCCCCATGATAGGAGCCACCTTCGAATAGTCCATGACTGATTTTACCGCTTTTTTGACTGGGGAGGGTGACGAGCCCGCAGAGATTCACCCCTGGGTCTCCTGGGTCCCTTGGGCTCCCCTGCGTGAAAATCGTTACCAGTCGGGAGAGTGGTCGTCGGCGTCGTTGTTGGTCAGCCGGCGCTGGTCTTCGCCCTCGGCGCCCATTACAAAGATCTCGCCGGGGCCGTAGATGTAGGAGACGAAGGCGATACTTTTGCCGTCGGGCGACCAAACCGGGTCCAAGTCGTCGGCGGTATTGGTTGTCAATCGGAGCTGGTCCGAACCGTCGTCCTGCATCGTGTAGATCTCCGCGTTGCCGTCGCGGTAGGTCACGAAGGCGATGATGTCGCCCTCGGAAGACCAGGCAGGCGACAGGTCGTGGTCCGCGTGGAGGGTCAGGCGGAATAGCCGGGTCTCGTCCTGCCAGGACGCGTCCTTCAAGCGCTCGACCACGTAGATGTCGGCGTTCCCCTCTTCGTTGCGCACGAAGGCGATACGGCGGCTGTCGGGAGACCACACCGGGTCGGCGTCGTTGCCGTCGGTAAGCTGGATCGCGTTGACACCGCCGGGATTACGCACCCAGATACCCCCTTCTCCGTCGGTTCCGGGGCGTACGAAGGCCAGCCATACGCCGCCGGGGGACCAATCTCCCAAGCGGTCCTGGGCATCGTCGGAGGTTATCCGGGTCTGACGGCCCCCGGACAGTTCCATCACGTAGACCTCGGGGTTGCCGTCCCTCATGGACACGAAGGCCAAGGTATCGCCGTCGGGGTCCCAGCGCGGAGTGTGGTCATCTCCGGAGACCCGCGTCAGCCGGCTGGTCTCTTCTGCCGCCAGGTCCACCGAATGGATGTCGCTCTGCCCGTCTTCCTCGGAAACGTAGGCCACAAATTTGCCGTCAGGCGACAACGCGGGACCGTACTCCCGGTTAGCGCTGCCGGTCAGGGGGACCAACTCGCCGGAGCCCAGTTCGAACAGGTAGATGTCTGCGTCGCCGCCATTTTCGGAGACGAACACCAAGCGGTCTCCGCCGGAAGACCCGCAGGCCGCCACCAGGAATAACAACCCGGCAAGCACCAAAAATATCGAAACCTGGGGCGCCGCCAGGTGTGCCCTGACCGCTCTTGCCGACAATACGCCAATATACCAACGTGGAACCGTAGAAACCGCCGCCATATCCACCCCCAAACCCTCGGCGTTCTTGAATTATAGGCAATACCCAATCCCTTTGATGGTCTTGCCGCCCCCGGAATTGACCATTTCCGGACGGGTCCGGCTTTGTTCTCCTCCTTGACATGGGGGAGGGCCTTAACTAGCATCGACCGCGACGGACCGGCAAATTCGACGCCCAAATTCGACGCTCAAATTCGACGCTGGTGAACGGATATGAAACTTTTGATTGGCGCTGACCTCATCGACGGCACCGGAGGGCCGGTGATCAAGGACGCCGCAGTATTGCTGGACGGCGAACGCATAGCGGGCGTCGGGCCCCGGGGGTCGATATCGGGGCCGCCGGGTACTGAGGAAGTGGACCTTTCCGGACTCACGCTGATGCCCGGTCTCATCGACACCCACGACCATCTGGGCGACAAGAATTATTCGTTGCTCAGCCGCTGGGACATCGAAGAGCCGGCGTCTCTGGCCCATCTGAAGACGGCCAAGGCCATAGAAGACTCCTTGGCCGCCGGGTACACCTGCATCCGCGACGCGGGCGGGCTGGACGCCGGATTCAAGACAGCCATCGCCCAAGGGCTGCTCAACGGGCCGCGGCTCCTGACGGCCGTGTCAATAATCTCTCCCACCGGGGGCATCGGAGACCGGGGCAGTCCGTCGGGGCACCGCACTTCTTACGCTACCGACCCGATGCGCCCCATCGGGGTGGCCAACGGGCCCGAGGCCGTCCGATCCATCGTCAGGGAGATGGTGCGTGTGGGGGCCGACGTCATCAAGTTCGCCACCACCGGGGGGGCCAGCTCCCGCCAAGGCCACGGCCCCAAGGACATCGCCTTCGGACCCGACGAGGTCAAGGCCTTGGTCGACGAAGCCCGCAGCCAGGAAAAGCTGACGATGTGCCACGCCCTTGGCGGCCCCGGGCTCCGTATGTGCATCGAGGCCGGGGTGGGTTCCGTGGAGCATGGGTGCTACCTCTCCGAAGACCCCGACCTGTTCAAGATGATGGCGGACCACAACACTTTCTTCACCCCCACCTTCGAGGTGTACGAGTTCCACTCCACAATCAGCGCCCCCCACGTCCAAGAACGGGCCAAGGGCCTGGCGCGCATACATCAAGAAAGCCTGCACCAAGCCGCTGCCGCCGGGGTGAAGATCACCGCCGGCACCGACGCCGGGGGATTCGTCCACGGCGACAATGCCCGGGAGATTGAGTTGATGGTGGAGCGGGGGCTGTCCCCGATGGTCGCAATCCAGACCGCCACCAGCTGGGCCGCCGAATGCATCGGGATGGACAAGGAAATCGGCACTCTGGAGAAGGGCAAGCAGGCCGACCTGCTGGCCATTGACGGCGACCCATTGGCCAACATCGGGGTGCTGAGGGACAAAAGCCGGATCAGAATGGTTATGAAGGCTGGCGAAGCCGTAATCGACAAGTTGCCCACCGCCTTGCCTCAACAACCGGCCCGCGCGGTGGCCGGCTAGCAACTTTGCCGCTCATGGGCGGTCTAGGAAACCTCTGAACAAGTCCCTTCCCCCGTCGAGGGGGAAGGTTAGGATGGGGGTGCCGGCGTTCATTGCATAGCTGACCTCCCTAATCTACCCTCCGGGATTCCGGCTTTCGCCGCCATGTCGCTGACTTATTCAGAGGTTCCCTAGTATCATTCATCCATGCGGTTCCACGTACTGACACTGTTCCCCGAGGCGTTTGACCGGTCCCGGGAGTTCAGCATGATCGCCCAGGCCTGTCGCAAGGGGCTTATCTCTATCGAAGTCACCGACATCCGCGCCTTCACCGACGACCGTCATAACACTGCCGACGACTACCAGTTCGGCGGCGGCCACGGCATGGTAATGAAACCCGGCCCGGTTATCGAGGCCGTCGAATCCGTCCTCGCGGGTTACCCCTTGGAACAACGGGTGCGGGCGCCGGTGGTCCTGTTCACTCCCCAAGGCCAGATGCTGGACCAGCGATTGGTGGAAGAATTTTCCAGTGCGGAGGCCCTGGTACTGGTCTGCGGCCATTATGCGGGTATGGACGAGCGGGTGCCCGAGGCCTTGTCGGCCCGTCAGGTGAGCATTGGCGATTACGTGCTGACCGGCGGCGAACTTCCTGCCATGGTCCTCATCGACGCCGTTTCCCGGCTGGTGCCGGGAGTGGTGGGTTCCCCGGAGAGCGTGACGGAAGACTCCATAACCACCGGTCTCTTGCAACACCCTTTGTACACCCGTCCGGCCGACTACCGGGGTATGGAGGCGCCGGATGTGTTGCGCTCCGGCAACCACGCCGAAATCAACCGTTGGCGGCGCCGGGAATCCCTGAAGCGCACACTCGACCGCAGGCCCGACTTGCTGCGGTCGGCGGACTTGTCCGACGACGACCGAAAATATCTAGCCGAACTGGGTTATCGCGACTGATGTCCCGCGGCTGATGTCCAAGGTAGAGTTCAAGTTCAAGACCTCATTCCGGGTCCGCTGGATGGAGGGCGACGCGCAGGGGATCGTGTTCAACGGGGCCTATCTGGGCTATCTGGAAATTGCGCAGGCCGAATACTTCCGGAACCTGGGCGTCGCGGTCTATCACCTGCCCCGGACCGGGTACTTCGACTTTGCGGTCGTCAAAACTACCCTGGAGTTCAAAGCGCCGGCCAGAATAGATGACATGCTGGATGCTTTCGTGCGCGTTTCCCACATCGGGAACACCAGTATGTTGTTGCACCTTGAGCTATACCCCGAGGGCGGCGACCGGCTTCTGACCTCGGTCGAGGCAGTCTACGTCGGTTACGACGCTGCTACCGAGACGACTCGCCGGGTGCCCGACGAGTTGAGAGAGCTGATCGGCCACTACGAAGAGACAGGCGAAGTAACGCCGCTGAGCCGGTTTCCGGAGCTGGCGAACGCCATGGACCAAGTTGCCGGCGCCGGAAACCCAAGCGTCTGACGGAGGAAGCCGCGGACTGTCATCGCGTCATTGGCGACAAGGAGTGCGGGGTGGCCGCCATTGTAACTGTTCAGTATCCCCTCCCCTTGGCAGGGGGAGGGTTAGGGAGGGGGTCGTCTCCTCCCCGCGTTTTCCTTCCTCCAACTACGCTGCGGCGCGGCGGGGAGCCCCCTTCCTAACCTTCCCCCGGCGGGGGGAAGGGACACCAGCAATTCTGAACAGTTACCCGTCGTTCGCGGCGTTGACGGAAATCGTCGGCGCGGATAGACTTGAGATGTTCCAACTCAGGCCCAACTTGAACGTGCCCGGCGGGTTTCATGGCCAGACTTTTCGATCTGCATATACACACCACCAAAGGCAGCAGCGACAGCAGCTTGACCCCCGAGGACCTGGTGCTGGAGGCGGACCGCCTGGGCCTGCGGGGCCTCTGCATCACGGAGCACTCGGGGCCCTGGGACCGGCACGAGTTTCAAAAGTTCGCCGCTCTGCATAGTGTCGTCTTGGTCCGGGCTATGGAGGTGGAAACGGACTTCGGCCATATGTTGGCCTTCGGACTGGACCGCTACCAAGCCGGTTTCAACAAAGCCGCAGAGTTGCGTAAAGCCGCCACCGCCGCCGGCGGGTTTGTCATCACCGCCCACCCGTTCCGGGGAGTGCTGAGCGGCAACGGCCGGCGCGACCGGGCTCTCATCTACCAGTCCGTGCCCGACGAGCTGCCCAAAACGCCCGAAGACGCCCTCGGCCATCCCGTGTTCAAGCTGGCCGACGCCGTAGAGGTCGCCAATGGCGGCACGGCGGACCGGGAGAACGAGTTCGCCATGAACGTGGCCAGCAAGCTTGGCCTGCCGGTGACAGGAGGCAGCGACGCCCATTCGGTCCACGGCCTGGGCAAGTTCGTAACTGAATTCCATGACGAGGTAACCTCCGAGCAAGAGTTCCTCAAAGCCCTCCACTCCAAGAAGTACCACCCCGTGGTGGGCCTTCGCACCGGTAACCTCAAGCCCTACTCGATTTAAGGTCCGGCGGCGCCGGACCTACCGCGGGCTTATAGGCCACCGCATACCACCGCGCGTATATTGGGCAATTGGCCGAATTGTTGGGCGACCCGCTGGCGCCAGCGGGTGAAAAATGGGGGTCGAACCCGGCCCGCGTCCGTGTTAAACTCCCCATCGCGGCGCCCAAGGGTGAGGTGGGGCAGGGAGTGCAATGGTATTAAGCCGTCCACGAATTTCTCCGTTCGAACAGGTCCACGTCGCCCTTGACCTGGAAACGACAGGTCTGGACTCGACCCGCCACGCGATCCTCGAAGTGGGGGCGGTCCGTTTTCGCGGCGACGACGTGGTCGACACCTACCAGACGCTGGTCAATCCCAATCAGTCCATCCCCGAGTTCATCCAGCGGCTGACCAGCATCACGCCCGCCCGGGTGCGGCGCGCGCCCTTCTTCTCCACCATCTCCAGTGAACTGGAAGAATTCCTGGGCTCCGACCCCATCATCGGCCACAACATTCAGTTCGATATCGGGTTCCTGGCCGCCAACGGCCTGTCCCTCGGCAACCCGGCCTACGACACATGGGACCTGGCGTCGGTGTTTATGCCCCGCTCCCGCCAGTATTCGCTGAGGCACCTCTCCGCCCATTTTGGGGTAGAACACCGGGACGCCCACCGCGCCCTGGCCGACGCAATGGCCACGAAGGAAGTGTTCGTCCGCCTCCTCCGGCTGGCTGCCGACCAAGACGGCGGGTTGCTGGAATACATCTCCAACCTGGCGTTCCGCAGCCGGTGGGCCATCGCCCCGGCCATAAAGGGACTCACCTCCGACGCCGGGTCCGGCCCGTCCCGGTTCGGCCTGACCGGCCTCGACCTGGACCAACTGAAAGCCCGCCTTGCCTCCCCTGAAAAAAGGCGCTCCGACGGAGCGGCCGACGGGCTGGACGAAGACCGCATATCCGGGCTGTTGGGGAATCAGGGCCCCTTCGCCCAAGTCTTCTCCGGGTTCGAACAACGGCCGGAACAGCAGGAAATGCTGGGCGCCGTGACCCGCGCGATCTACGGCGGACAGCACTTGGTGGTGGAGGGCGGCACCGGCGTCGGCAAGTCGGTGGCCTACCTGTTGCCCGCCGCCCTGTTCGCGGTTTCCAAGGGACAGAGGGTGGTCGTCTCCACCAACACCATCAACCTTCAAGAGCAGTTGATGAGCAAGGACATCCCCGCCCTGACTGAGGTTTTGGAGAAGTCGGGCCTCCTCCAACCCGGTGTGCTCAAGGCGGCGCTGCTCAAAGGCCGGGCCAACTACGTCTGCCTGCGCCGCTGGAACCACCTGGCCCGGAACGAATCCCCCAGCGTCGACGACGCCCGGTTGCTGTCCAAGACCTCGGTGTGGCTGCAGGATTCGGTGTCCGGCGACCGGAGTGAGATCAACCTGGCCGGACGGGATGCCGCTTCCTGGAGTCACATTTCGGCGGGGGGCAAGGGGCAATGCCCCGGCCTCCGCGACGGCTCGCCCTGTTTCCTCCGGTCAGCCCGGGAGAGAGCGGAGCAGGCCCACATCATAGTGGTCAACCACGCGTTGTTGCTTGCCGACCTTGCCGTGGGCGGCGGCCTGATTCCCGACTACCACCACCTGATCGTGGACGAAGCACATAACCTGGAAGACGAAGCAACCCGGCAGATGGGGTTCGAGGTCACTCAGGATACCTTGGATGACGTCTGGGACCCGCAGCCCCGCCTCACCACCCAGGTCCGTTTGGCGTTGACTGCCGAAGGTCTGGCGGCTCCGGTCCGCCAAGAGGCCGACACCGCCGTATCGGCGGTGGAGTCGGAAGCTCCCCGGTTGAGACAGGCTTGGGCGAGGCTCTGGGCCGCCGTCCAACGGTTCCATGCCAGCCCCGACGGGAATAACCGGGGGCGCAGTGACGGCGGCTCCCAAGACCGGAACCAGTTGCTGGTAACGGAAGAGTTACGGGTCCAACCCGAGTGGGCCGAGCTTCACTTGGCTTGGGAAAACCACGACGTGGCCCTGCAACAGGCGTCGAATGCGTTGAACCAGCTCCACCGATTTCTGGACACCACGCAATTGCCCGCCGCCCACGACCAACCGGCCTTGGCCATGGAAGCAGCCAGCCTCATGGACGACGTCGAAGAACTGCGGAAGAAGCTCGACTCTATCCTCGGCAACCCCAGCTCCGAAAACATCCACTGGGTCGAAGTGGACCAGTCCAAAGGTTCGGGTTCCCTCCATTCAGCCCCCTTGGACATCAGCGCCGCCCTGTCCCACAAGCTTTTCGAACGGAAGGACAGCGTCGTGCTGACCAGCGCCACCCTGAGCACCGAGGGAAATTTCGGCTACTTCAAACAGCGGACCGGAATCGGAGAGGATGCCCCGGAGCTGCTGGTCGGCTCGCCCTTCGACTACCAGCGGGCGGCCCAGTTACTCATACCGGACGACATGCCAGCTCCCTCTTCCGACAGATACATCGACACGATGGGGAGAATTTTGACCGACCTGGGCCGTTCGCTGGGTGGACGGACCATGGCGTTGTTCACCAGCTACGCGGCCCTGCGGGCCACCGCCCAGCGAATTCGGGCGCCTCTTGCCGCCGAGGGAATACCGGTGATGGCCCAAGGTGTCGATGGATCGGCGCCCCAGTTGCTGGCCCGGTTCGGTGAGGAGCCGCAGAGCGTGCTGCTGGGGACCTCGAGCTTCTGGGAAGGTGTCGACATGCCCTCAGGGGCGCTGAAGGCCCTGGTGATCACGCGGCTGCCCTTCCAAGTGCCCACCGATCCGGTAGTGAAGGCCCGTTCCGACCAGTACGCCGACCCGTTCAACGAGTACTCAATCCCCCAAGCGGTGCTCCGGTTCCGTCAAGGCATAGGCAGGTTGATCCGCAATAAGGAAGACCGGGGGACCATCGTGCTATTGGACCAGCGGGTAACGGGCCGGTCCTACGGCAAATCGTTCCTGCGCTCGATGCCACCCTGCTCTCTTTTTCCATGCAACACCGCGACCGTCGGTGTCCTGGCCGCCCAGTGGATAGAAGGCAACCGTGGAACTCGCCGCTAACCAGCCCTTCGACCTAGCGGGAACTTTAGCTTGTGGGCAAGGACATCGCTGGCTGGGTCCGGATAGCGACGGTTGGTACGAGAGCGTACTCGGCAGCGACGTGGTGCGCATCCGCCAGGCCGCCGGCGCCAACTGCGCGGTGGAGTTCGAAGGCATGGCGGACGAGACGGCGATGGCTGGCAGGCTCCAACGGCATTTCCGTATGGACGATGACATCGAAGCAATTTACGACGAGCTCAAACGCGACCCCGCGATAGCGAAGTTGGTGGAGCGTTATCACGGCATGCGGGTAATGCGCGTCGACCCATGGGAATGCCTGGTGTTCTTCATATGTTCCGCCAACACCAGCATCCCAGGAATCCATCAAAGAATGGAAAGGATTTCAGCGGCGTTCGGCACGACAGTCAGCTTGAACAGCCGGACGCGACACACCTTCCCCAAGCCGAATGACATATGCAACGAGGGACCAGGGTTTGAGAAGTTAAAGGGGCTGCGATTGGGTTTGGACAAAGAAACCAGTATCCATCGGGCGGCAGTCGCCGTTCGTTCCGGGGATTTGAATTTGGACGCATTGGTGGCTGAGCCGTCCTCCGAGAAAGTCGCCGATGCTCTGAGAATCCTGTACGGGGTCGGGGATAAAATTGCCAACTGCGTGGCCTTATTCTCCTTGGAAAAGCTTGATGCCTTTCCGATTGACACCCATATAGCCCACAACTTGCAGAAATTATTCAGGGAAGAACCGGGATTCCCGGCCTCGAAAAATCAGAAAACCACGGCTCCACGCAAATGGGCCCAACACCGCTTCGGCAGTTACGCCGGTTACGCCGAAACCTTCCTGTTCATCGACGATCTGAAGGGAGGTGGTTAGGGTGAACCAGCGCGACGAGAGGCAGGCGTGGAACTAACAGTTAACCAGCCCTTCGATCTTGTCTCCAGCCTGGAAAGCGGGCAGGCCCACCGCTGGGCTTACCCCAAGGACGGCGACGACGGCTGGTACACCGGCGTGGTGCGGGGAAACCTCGTGCGTATTCGGCAGATTGACGATCGGGTTGAATTTCGTTGTGCGCCGAGTGAGGAAGCGGCTTTCGCGCCCCGGCTGGCCGAGTATTTCCGGTTCGACGATGATATCTCGAAAATCTACGATGTAATCAACCAAGACGAACGAGTGGCCGGCATGGTACGCCGGTATCCAGGGCTGAGGGTTTTAAGGACCGAGCCTTGGGAGTGCCTGGTGGCCTTCATTTGCTCCGCTACTTCCAACATTCCGCGTATCCATCAGAATATGGAGAGCATTTCCGAGGCCTTCGGTTCTCCGGTCAGCCTGAACGGCTGGACCCGTCACACTTTCCCCACACCGGCTGACGTGGCCGAAGCGGGGGAGGCGGAGCTGCGGCGGCTCGGCCTGGGGTTCCGCGCTCCCTACGTGCATCTGGCTTCAGTGGCCGTCCTGGAAGGACGGTTGGACCTGGACGCTCTCATCGAGATGCCCTACTCGGAGGCCAAGGCCGCGCTGATGGAACGCCGGGGCATCGGCTCGAAGATCGCCGACTGCATCGCCGTATTCTCGTTGGAAAAACTGGAGGCCTTCCCGATTGACGTATGGGTGCGCCGGGCTCTCGGGGAATGGTACTTTCCCGGACAGAAGACCCCGCCCGACCGGGTGCTGCTGGAGTGGGCCCAAGAGCACTTCGGCCGCTACGGAGGCTACGCCCAACAATACCTCTTCCACGGCCGCCGCCTCCGGGACAAGAACAAATAGTTGCTGTGGTGAATTGACCTTTATTGCGTCAGCAGCAGCTTGCCGAAGAAGTTGGCGCCTTCCATGGCCCGGTGGGCGTCGGCAGCCTCGGCCAACGGGAAGGTACGGTCGATGACCGGGCGCACCGCTCCCCGGTCCAGCATCTCCACGATCTCCCGCATGTCCTCCTTGGTGCCCATGTAGACTCCGTAGACCTCTTTCTGCTGGCTGAACAGCAACCCCAAATGAAGCTCGGTCCGCAGACCGGTGGTAGCCCCGCAGATGCCGTAGCGGCCGCCGGACCGCAGCGAGGCAAAGGCCGGGGCGAAGAAGTCGGCCCCCACGTGGTCAACCACGCAGTCCACCCCGGTGCCCCCGGTCAGCTCTCTGACCCGTTCCCTGATGTCTTCCTCTGTGTAGTTGATGACCTCGTCAGCCCCCAAATCACGGGCTTTGGCGGCCTTCTCCGCAGTGCTGGTGGTGGCGATCACCCTGGCGCCGATAACGTCCTTCGCCGTTTGAATCGCCGCAGTGCCGACGCCGGCCGACGCCGACAGCACCAGCACGGTCTGCCAAGGCTTGAGTTGAAGGCGCCGCACCAGCATGTTCCATACCGGCAGGTAGGTGGTCGGGATGGCGGCCGCCTGCTCGAAGCTCACGTTTCCAGCGATGGGATGAACGTTGGCGGCCGGCAGGACCAAGTATTCGGCGTAGCTTCCGTCCATGGCGCTGCCCAAGAACCTGGAGCGGCGGCAGAGGTCGTCCTGCCCCGACAGGCAGGCCGGGCACTGCTGGCAGCTCAGCCTGGGATTGACCACCACACGGTCGCCCTCCTTGAGCCCGCCAACCCCCGGTCCCGCCTCGGCTACCTCGCCAGCGCAGTCTCCGCCCAGGATCAGAGGAGGCGGGAACTCCCTCTGCAGGCCGCGGCCGCCCTCCCTCGTGTAGAGGTCGAGGCGGTTTAGCGCGGTGGCTCGCACCCTTATCTTCACCTCTCCCGCCTGTACTGCCGGATCGGGTCGCTCACCGACGGTCAATACTTCAGGTCCGCCGTGGGCTTCGATGTAGACTGCTTGCATCGGGTTGCTCTCCTCAATCCATATCGGTAATCCGGGCCGTGCGTCATTCACCAATCAGCCGCCAGCTTTGGGCTGGCGGCTGGGATAAAGCTGGCGAGATGAGGACTCTGCTATTGGCGCTACGGTCTCCGGCCATAGTAGCAGTCGTCGCATAGGAACACGATGGCCAAGGCGTCTTCGTGGCTGCCGATGCGGCCGCACTGGGGCAACCCGGCGTCCTGGCTCCATGGTTGGTGGAATTTGCCGCCGCACATCTGGCAATAGGTCTCGTGGAACCCGTCCAGAGCCTCGCCGCAAATTACGCAACTCTCCATTTCGTCTTGTGGTATCGGTTGCTCAGCCATCGCCCTTCAAAACCTGTTCGACCTCAGATGCGGCCGTATCGCATTCCGCAGTTTATTCTCCGGTTCATTCCGCGCTGGGCGGGAGCCGCCGGTCCGAGACCAGCGAGACCAATTTCCTCGCCAGAACCCGCTCCTCTTCCGGCGTCGTTACCAATCCGTCCAAGCGGGCGTCGCGCAATTGGTCCAAAACAGCGCCGACGGCCGGGCCCCGAGCCAACCCCATGTCCAGCAGATCATCTCCGGAGATACCGGCACGGTCCCCTTGGAGCCGGGTATTATGGGCCGCCAAGACGCGGGAGACCACCGGATCACCGGTCAGCGGCGCGGCGGCGGCCACCGCGTCCGGGTGAATTCCTCCGAGGGCCGCAGCGAGCCGCGAAGGCGTCGCGGCTGCTCCCCTTACGGCATCCTCATTCTCCCTGAGCCAGATGGTATCACGTACCAGCCGGGACTGCTCCTTGGTCAATTTCAGGCGTTGGACGAGACTCTCCCCTTCGCCGGGTGTCAGATGATAGCTCAAGGCAACCAGCCAGAAGGAGGGAGAAACCGCTGACAGAGTGCCCGCCGTCCTGAGCGCGCTGGTGACTTCCGGCCGGCCCAACGCGGGAAGGATTGCCGAGAGAACTCCCAGTTGCGCCGCCGCCTCAAGGGCCTCCGCCGGTCGGTCCTCAGCGAATATGCGTTCCAGCTCGTGGCGCAAGCGGTCACCGGAAACCGTGCCCAGGGCCCCGGCGAAAACGGCTTCGTTCAAGCGTTCCAGTGTACCCGGTTCCACCGTGAAACCCAGTCTCCGGGCGTAGCGCACCGCCCGGAACACCCGGGTGGGGTCGTCAACGAAGCTGGCTGGGTGGAGGACGCGGACGAGCCCATCGGCAAGGTCGGCCAACCCGCCGTGGGGGTCCAGCAGACCGGACTCGCTTCGGCTGATTGGGAAGGCCATGGCGTTTATGGAGAAATCCCTGCGGGCCAGGTCATCGGCCATGCTTCCCGCCGCCACCACGGGAAGCGCCCCAGGGTGGGGGTATTCCTCGCGGCGGGCCGTCACCAGGTCCAACTGCGCCTCGTCCAACTCGACCGTCGCCGTACCGAACCGCGGATGAGCGGTCAACCGGGCGCCCGTTTTTTCGGCCAAGGCCGCTGCAAGGGCCGGGGCGTCCCCTTCCACCGAAAAGTCCAGGTCCCGGACTGGCCGGCGCAGGAGGGCGTCCCGCAAGGGCCCGCCCACCAGGTAAACGGGCCAGCCCGCCGCTTCGGCGGACTGCCGCAGAGCGTCAAAGAGGGCCGACGGCGCCTTGTCCAAAACGGTTTCCAAGCTGGCGCGGGAGAGGACGAAGCTGCCGTGGCGGGGTGTGGAGGACATTTCACTCAAGGGGTCCGCCGGTCCCGCAAACGGGGCGTCGGGAAGGGCATCGCTGGACCAAGTCGCATGAAATTGTAGCATACGGAGGCTGGCCCCGGTCTCCCCCAGTCTCTTCAACGCTTGAATTCATTGGCCGCCCTCGATACAATCTTCGATAGTAGTCCCGTGATCGGGGCCCATCCAGTAACGGCAGGAGATGAAATGGCCGAAGCTGAGTTCACATCCTATTACGATTTTCGTTGACCCTTTGTATACAATGCCAACATGTGGTTGGCAAAAGTGCGGGAGCAAACCGGCCAGGACATTGACGTCGACTGGCAACCCTTCTCCTTAGCCCAAGTGAATAACAAGGAAGAGGGTGTTGTGGTCTGGGAACTTCCCGGCGCGGTCGACGGCTCCGACCCCACTCTACTGGCCCACAAGGCCGGCCTGGCCGCCAAGCGTCAAGGCAAAGAAGCCTTTGAGGCCTTCTTTATGGCCTTGCTGAAGGCTCGCCACGAAGACAAGGTCGACCTCAACGA
The DNA here is from genome assembly GCA_965222595.1 of Dehalococcoidia bacterium. Taxonomy (GTDB): domain Bacteria; phylum Chloroflexota; class Dehalococcoidia; order Lucifugimonadales; family UBA3495; genus VXOI01. Next base: position 162,750 of record CBDCUJ010000016.1, read on the forward strand.
CCGGGACGCCATAGACGCTGCCGCCGTAACTTCCGGTTTGGACGTAGGCCGGTTCTGGGAAGACGCGGCCGACCCAGACCTGTTGCGGGAGATTGGCGAGAGCCATACCAAAGCGGTGGAAGAGTACGGGGCGTTCGGCGTACCCACCTTCGTCTTCGACGGCCAGAACCCCACCTTCCTGAAGATGTTCATTCCTCCGGACGAAGAAGCGGTCGAGATCTACGACACCCTGATGAAAGCGATGAGCCAATTCGCTCACGTGGGCGAAATGAAGCGGCCGCAACCGCCGTGGCCGCATGGGGTCATCTAAGACCTCAACCGACTTGGGCCGTTTGGAATCACTGCTGGGGTTCGGTTTCAGGGACCCCAGCCTTTTTCAGACCGCCTTGACCCACCGGTCCTTCTGCAACGAACACGACCTGCCCGCCTCCGTCTCCTACGAACGGCTGGAGTTCTTGGGGGACGCCGTACTGGAGCTGACGGTTTCCGAGGAGTTATACAGGGTTTTCCCAGACTTCCCGGAGGGCTGTCTGACCACTATTCGCTCCTCCTTGGTACGCGGTTCGACCCTCGCCGGCGTGGCCCGCCGGATGGAATTGGGGGGGATGTTGCTGGTGGGCAAGGGCGTGGAAATATCCGGCGGGCGACAACAGGAATCGATACTGGCGGCAGCCTTCGAGGCGTTGGCGGCGGCCGTTTACTTGGACCAAGGCTCCGACGTAACCAAGGAATTCTTGCTCAGGATGTTGGCGGGCGAGTTCGCCGAGTACGCCGGGGCCGGACCCAATGGACGGTCGCTCGACAACCCCAAGGGCCGCCTCCAAGAGCACGTTCAAGGGCTCGGACTACAGACCCCCGACTACCATCTGGTGGGTAGTGAAGGACCCGACCACGGACCGGTATTTACGGTGGAGGTTGTGTTGAACGGCGAGGTTATCGGTACGGGCCGCGGCGGAAGAAAGTCCGAAGCGGAGGTTGAGGCGGCACGCCACGCGTTGGCCGCGCTGGAGACTGGCGGCTGACGTCATGCTGCGACTCTTCCGGGGCAACCGCCAAGACGACATCAACAAGACCCAAGACGCTGTCAAACCCAGCCGCGACCGGTGGTTTGGCCGCATCCTGAGCATCCTCCGCTCTTCCAGGCTGGACGACTCTGTCTGGGAAGAATTGGAAGAGATTTTGATTTCTTCGGACGTGGGCGTCGAAGCCTCCTTACGCATTATCGAGGAGCTCCGGGACCGGGTGAAGAGGGACGGCATCGAGTCGGCCGACGACGTGTTCGAGGTACTGAAGCAGGCATTAATCGCCGGTCTGGAATCCGCCGAGGGCGAACCCCCTGCCTCACCTCTGACGCCATCGGAAGGGGCCCACGAACCTCCCTACGTGATCCTGATGGTCGGAGTCAATGGCGTGGGCAAGACCACCAGCATCGCGAAGCTGGCCCAATACTTCACCCAGTCGGGCAAGAAGGTAGTCCTGGGCGCGGCCGACACCTTCCGGGCCGCGGCTTCAGAGCAGTTGGAAATCCTGGGACAACGGGTGGGGGTGGACGTGATCAGTCACGGGCCGGGCGCGGACCCAGGGGCCGTGGCATATGACGCCTACCGGGCCGGGCGGGCCCGCAATGCGGACATTCTCATCATCGACACCGCCGGCCGCCTGCACACCAAGTCCAACCTGATGGAAGAGCTCCGCAAGGTCCACCGGGTGTTGGGCAGGTTGGACCCCCAGGCGCCCCATCAGGTGATATTGACCCTGGACGCCACCACCGGCCACAACGGGCTGGCCCAAGCAAAGTCGTTCAAGGAAGCCGTGGACTGCTCCGGGATCTTCCTGGCCAAGCTGGACGGCACCGCCAGAGGCGGAATCGTCCTGGCCATCAACCGGGAGTTGCGGGTGCCCATTCTATTCATCGGGACCGGCGAAGGAATGGACGATCTGGCGATCTTCGATACCCGCGATTTTGTGGACTCTCTGCTGGCCCCGGTCTCTTAGGCCCCGGGGGAACCCGTTTCCCTTCGGTCATCGCCGCGCCGTGTGACCTCCGCCTGAGCGCTTATGATCGAAGCCCTGAGTTGGTTCCTGGCCGTCGAGTTTCTCGGGTTGGTGGCGCTTCCACCGGCTTTCCTCCTCTTTCGACACCTCCCCGACCGTGGTTACACCTTGGTCAAACCCGCCTCCTTAGTGGTTTTTTCCTACGTCCTATGGATTCTTGGACTCACCCACGTCGTTCCCAACTCACAAGTAACCATCCTGGTCATATTGCTTGTGGCGACTGTGATCGCCGCCGGCATGATGTGGCGGCTATCCACCGAACTCAAAGCCTTCATCAAGGAGAACTGGCGGCTGGTTCTGGCCGCCGAGGCCATATTCGTTGCCTTCTTCCTGCTGTGGCTGGGGATCGTCTCCGAAGCGCCAGCTATAAACCACACCGAGAAGCCGATGGACTTCGGTTTCATGAACGCCGTACTGCAAAGCCGCTTCTTCCCTCCGGAGGACCACTGGCTGGCGGGATTCTCAATCAGCTACTACTACTTCGGTCACTTTATTATGGCGTTCCTCACCCAGATGACCGGCGTGGCCTCCAGCGTGGGCTACAACCTGGGTGTCGCGTTGATTCCGGCCTTGACCGCCGTCGGCGCCTTCGGCCTGCTCTACAACCTGGTGCGGATAGCAGGCGGCAGGGCGAAAACAGGCATGGTCTTCGGGCTGGCCGCCGCCTTGCTGGTGGTCATGGCGGGGAATCTCGAAGGCTCGTTGGAGTTCGTCAAGCTGCGGGGGTGGGGAGGGGACGGTTTCTGGGACTGGGCGGCCATCAAGGGACTGGAAGCCGACGCGGCAACGGGTTCCGGGGTTTTGCCCGACCAGTACTGGTGGTGGTTCCGGGCCAGCAGGGTCATCGATACCCTGGCCGACGGCGTGAGCTTGGACTACACCATCACCGAGTTTCCCGTGTTCAGCTTCATACTTGGGGACCTCCATCCTCATGTGACCGGGCTGCCGTTCGTGCTCTTGGGCTTAGGGCTGGTATTGAACCTCTACCGGTCTCCCGCCCGGCTGGGCCTGCGGTGGCTTTGGAACAACCCCTGGCTCGCCGGCGCCTTGGCGTTATTCGTCGGATCTCTGGCCTTTATCAACACCTGGGACCTGCCCACGGTGGCCGCCCTGCTGGCTGCGGCCTTGCTGCTGAAAGCCTACGCCGACTCCGGAGGCGAGATGCCTCAGGCGGCCTTGGCCGCCGCCAAGGTGTTCTTCCCCGTGATGGCGCTGGCGGTGGTCCTCTTCCTGCCCTTCTATCTCGACCTGAACAGCCAGGCCTCGGGAGTGCTGCCCCTGCTTGGCGTCGCCACCCGTCCATTTTCGCTCTTCTTGGTCATGGGGCTTTTCATACTGCTCGGTGCGGCGTTGGTTGTCCGGCAGGCCTTGGGGCTGGCGCGGCCCTCGCTTGCCGACGCTCCGATGGCCGTCGTAATCGTGGTGGTGGTGTTGGCTCCGGCGGTGCTCTGGGTCGCGGCGGCGTTCCTGTTCACCTCCTTCACCGACGGAATCGGGGCCGCGTTTGAGGAGATCGGGCGGCGGGCGGTGCTGGTTGTCCCCGGCATGCTGCTGGCAGGGTTGGCCGCGTTCGGCGCGGCCCAGAGGGCGCGAATGGGACTGGAACCTGCCGTCGTCTTCGTCCTGCTGCTGACCGGCCTGGGGTTTTACCTCTTGGTGGGCACGGAACTCTTCTACGTGGTGGACTCCTTCGGCGGGGGGTTCCGCCGCATGAACACGGTGTTCAAGACCTATTACCAAGTCTGGCTGCTCCTCGGGGTGGCGGGACCGTTCGCCCTCTACTATATTTGGTCACACCCGGTGGCTCTCGGGCGGAGGCGCGGCAGGAGACGCCGGCGGACGTCTCCGGTCTGGAGAAGGACGGCAGGCCGGGCCGGAGGCTACCTAGCGGTTGGCGGCCTGGCCATATTGCTGGCCGCGTCCTTTTACTACTCCGCAGGCGCGGCACTGGAGCGGACCGGTATAAGTCCGCGTAGCAATCACCGGCCACCGAACACCCTCGACGGGCTGGGCTTTCTGAGGGATTCGGTCCCCGGCGAGTACGCCGCAATCGCCTGGCTCCGGGACGATGCGCCTTGGGGCCGGGTCGTGGAAGCGGTGGGCGACGATTATACCGAGTTCGGACGGGTGTCTTCCAGCACCGGGCTGCCCGCCATCCTGGGCTGGAAGGGCCACGAGCTCCAATGGCGCGGGTCTCACGCCCCATTCGCCGGCCGGGAGCAGGACGTTTTGACGATATACACCTCCTCGGACCCGGAGGAGGTGCGGGGCCTCTTGCAGAAATACGGAGTGCGGTACGTCTACCTTGGTCACCGGGAAAGGAGCGCCTACGGTGTTACTGAGCTTTCTCATTTGGCAGACCCTTCCAATTCGAATAGCATCCTTGAAACTGTTTTCCGAGCAGGCAACGTAATAGTCTACGAATTGCAACCGGTGCCCGGACCAGCCACCCAACGGTGATACGCCAGTGACGCCTGACCAGGCAATAATCCCCAGGATAACCGCTCGCCTGCTCAACCCGTCAGCCGCCCTCAGGCGGTTCGGTTGGTACGAGGGAGCGTTCATCGTGGTCGTGGCCGTGGCCTTGGGAATGCGCCTGTGGGAACTGGGCGGGCGCACCATGCACTACGACGAGGCGATCCACGTTCATTTCTCCTGGCAACTTGCCAATAGCGCCGGAGCGGCCCTTGGTTGGCCTTGGGCCTTCGGCACCGATTACATCCACTCCCCCTGGATGCACGGCCCGTTTCAAATAGAGTTGACCGCGTTCATCTTCCGGGTGTTCGGCGACAGCGAGGTCACCGCCCGGCTGGCCTACGTTCTCTTCGGAGCGGGCTTGGTGGGACTGCCCTATTTTCTGCGTCACCACTTGGGAAGGACCGGCGCCCTGCTGGCGGCGGTGATGCTGACCCTGTCGCCGTCTCTCCTCTATTTCAGCCGGTTCGGGCGAAACGATATCATCATGGCCTTTCTGGCCACGGCATTGCTGGTCCTGGTGTGGCGGTACCTGCAGGAGGGACGGCGCGGCTACCTGTATCTGTCCTCGGCATTGCTCGCTCTCATGTTCGCCACCAAGGAGACCGCCTACCTCGTGGTGGGAGTCTTCGGTCTCCTGCTGTTCGTTCTGGCGCTGCCGGAGATCGTGCCGTGGGCCCTGGGCCGGGTGAAGCTGGCACGCGAGGCAACGCCCACGGCGTTCTTCCTGCTGCTGGTCACTTTGACCCTGCCCCAATGGGTGGCCATCGTCGGGCTGGCTCAGGGAGCCCTTGGACTGACCTTGGCCAATCCCGACACTCTGACCGGAATGAACGTGCCCAATGTGGACGGCAGCGCAGGCGTGGCGGGAGCCCCGGCCTGGGCCGGCAAGTCCCTGCTGCTACCGGTGGCTTTCGTGCCGTGGGGAGTACACGTCGCCGTCGGCGCGGTGGGACTCGGTGTCCTTGCCTGGTTGTACCGCCGTGGACTGAGTCGCCGCGATACAGTATTGACTCTGCTCGCCCAGGCTTCGGCCGTCGCGGCGGTGGCGCTGTTGTTGTTTCGCCCGATCTCCCGGTACGTGTTTCAGGGCGGCGCTTCGATCGCAGACAATGGCCCGGAGGTGGCCGCCGATATAGCCAGGTCGGCGGCCGGAGGCGGCGTTCCGGCCGCCGACCTGGCCGTGGCCGGATGTTTGGTGGCCGCCGCCGTCGGAGCGCTGGTCTTTCTCCGTTGTCCTTGGGCCCGGGGCTCCGCGTTATTGCTCGCGCCGGTCCTTGTCGCCATCCTCTATTCGGTGCTCTTCACCCCGTTGGTCAACGTCCAAACCGTGGTGGATGCCGTCCTGCCCGGAGGCGTGAGCGTGGAAACGGTGAACAACAGCCTGCCAACCAACTACGTGGTGTCCTTGGTCCTGCTGGTGGGGTCGTTTATCGTATCCGTGGTGTTGGGAGTCAGGTGGTTGGGGGGCGCCTGGCTGGTTTGCGCGGGCATTTTCTATTTGGTCTGGACAGCCCTTTTCACCACGCTGTTCACCAACCTGGCGGGAATATTCACCGGGTCCTGGCAAGGTATGGGCTACTGGATCGCCCAGCAGGACGTGGCCCGGGGCGATCAGCCCTGGTACTACTATTTCGTAGGACTATCCGTTTACGAGCTGTTGCCCGTCGTCTTCGGACTGGCGGCCGCCGTATATTTCGTGCGGAAGGGCGACGTTCTGGGCATGCTTCTGGCCTTCTGGGCCGTGGTAACCCTTTTGGCGTACACGATTGCCAGTGAAAAGATGCCGTGGCTGCTGGTAAACATGGCACTGCCCTTGATCCTGCTGTCAGCCAAGTTCTTGGGCGAGTTGTCGGAACGGGTCCCTTGGGCCCAAGTAATACGCCGCGGCACGGCGCTACTGCTCTTGGCAGCGCCCGTCGCGGCTTTATGTGTCGTTTACCTGCTGTTCGACTTCGTCGAAAAGGGAAATGGAATCGGGCTTCCGGGAGAGTCCTGGGCCATCCTCGGCGCGCTCATTCTCCTGCTGGTGGCTGCGGCGTTACTGGTCCGGACCGGACCGCGGGGAAGGTCCACGCCTCTGGTTGGCCTCGGGTTGGCCGCCCTTCTGCTCGGTTTCGGGGCTTGGGGGGCGGTACGGGCGGCGTATACTTACGACGACTCCAACAAGGAATTCCTAGTCTACGCCCAAGGCGCGGCGGACTTGAAGGGCACCTACCAGACCTTGGCCGACGACGTGTTTCCCAGCAACCCCTTGCCGGAAGGGGTGACGGAGCAAGTACGGGTCGACTATGACCTCTGGTACCCATTCGTCTGGTACGTTCGCCACGACGACCGGGAAGGCCGGCTGAATTTCTCCTGTTTCAAGAAAGAAGATGACGACGGCTGGAACTCCAGTTGTCAGAGCGTAGAGGCGCTATCGGAGGAGGCGGCGGCTGACCCCACGCTGGGTGCCTCGGTTTACGTAGTCGATGCCAGCCATAAAGCGGAGGGGGACGACATGCCACGAGACTATCGGGTTTCGGGCCCTCACCGTAATCTGATCTGGTTTCCGGAGACCTACCGCAGGCCTGGCGAAAACCGCTCAGATGAAAAACTGGGCCACGAGATTCGTGAGGATTTCCGGTTCTTCAGAGAGGTCCTGGGAAACCGGGACTCTTGGCGCGCGGCATTGGACTACCTTGTGTTCCGGGACTTGGAAGATACCTGGTTCAACAGCAAGTACTATGTGTACCAACGCTGAGCCGCATTTCCTCCCAGGTTCCGCCGGCGCTGCCGTATGGCCGCCCCGGCCCTTGGGGTATACTGGCACCGCACCGGAATTCGTAGCCGCCCCTTTGGGACTCCGCGCCGGGAAGGCCCGAGCTGCCAAGGCAGGGCTGCCACCGGGACCGACCATTCGCTGAAGGACCGCCGATTGTTTTCCTCAAAATGGCAAATCTGGTTCGGGGTAGCCGTTAGCGTCGCCCTCCTGGTCGTCCTTCTCTACCAGATGGACCTGGGGGATTTGAAACAGGCGGTAGTCGAAGCGCGGTACGCCTACGTGGCGCCGGCGGTGCTGATATATTTCGGAGCGGTGTTTTTCCGGGCGGTCCGGTGGCGGTACTTACTGATGCCACTCAGGACCTTCCCGGTAATGCGGCTTTACCCGGTGGTGATCATCGGCTACATGGCGAACAACCTGCTGCCGGTCCGGTTGGGAGAGGTGGTGCGGGCCTACTACCTGGGCCGCCAGGAAAACTTCAGCACCAGTTCGGCCCTCGGAAGCATCGCGGCCGAACGTCTCTTCGATGGCCTCACCCTGCTGGCGTTGACCGCGTTCTCCGCCCCTTGGCTGCTGTTGCTGGGGGAGTTTGACGGGGCCGCCGACGTTTCCCGTACCACCGCCATCTGGTTGGCCGCCGGCCTGGTCGCCATTTTCGGCGGATTTCTCGTCTTCTTTACCCTGCTGGTAAGTCGGCCCGAATTCGCCAACCTTGTGGAGAAGTGCCTGGACCTGCTGCCGAGACGAACCCGGCCGGCCGCCGTGCATTTCTTTCGAACGTTCGTTTCCGGGATGGCGGTGCTCCGGGACCCCCGGAAACAGGCGGCGTTGGCGGCCTATTCGGTCCCGGTCTGGTTGATGGAAGGCGCCATGTACCTGCTTATCGCCTACTCCTTCAACCTCGACGCCTATTTCACCTCTACCGGCGCGCTGATCTTGGCCGCCCTGCTGCTGACGGCCATCTCCAATTTGGCCACCGCCATACCCAGCGCCGTCGGCGGAATCGGCCCGTTCGAGTTGGGGGCCCAGCAGACGCTGGTGGCATTGGGCGTGGGGGCCTCCGTTGCCGGGGCCTACGCCGGGTTCGTTCACTTGGCGGCATTATGGCTGCCGGTGAATGTGGTGGGGATGGTCCTGCTGTGGAAGCAGAACCTGTCCCTCCGGAGCCTGGTGACCAACTGGCGCCAACAAGGCCCGGACGAAGGGTTGGAGTCCGGCGGGGAGCGCCTCCCCGACCGGCCGACCGGTGAGCCCGCGCCATGAGGGTCGGCATTGTCGGCGGTGGTGTCGCCGGGCTGGCCGCAGCCTACGAGTTGACCAAGAGAGGCCATTTCGCCGAGGTATTCGAGCAGGCCCCGTTTCTGGGCGGCCAAGCCTCCACGTTCCCCGTTTACGGCGGCCAACTGGAAAGAGGCTACCACCACCTGTTCGTCAGCGACACCGCCATTACCGAACTGATTCACGAGTTGGGCTTGGGAGAGAAGCTGGCTTGGCTGGAATCCAAGGTCGGGCTCTATCACGCCGGGAAAGTCTGGGACTTTTCCACCCCGACGGATCTCCTCAGGTTCACGCCGCTGTCTTTGCTGCAACGGTTCAGGGTCGGACTCTGGACCTTGCTGTTGCAACGGACCAGCGACTGGCAGAAATTCGAAGACGTAACCGCCCGCGAATGGCTCAGCAAACACATGGGCCCCCAAGCCTACCGCGTCATCTGGGAGCCGCTGCTTCGCGGCAAATTCGGCGAGTTCTACGACCAGGTGAGCATGACCTGGATTTGGGGGAAAGTGCGGCTGCGGGTGGCTTCCCGAGGCAAGGGGTTCCAGAAGGAACGCTTGGGCTACCCGATGGGCAGTTTCGGGGAGGTCATCGACGTTTTGGCCAAGACGATCCGCCGCCAAGGGGGCGAGGTCCACGTCTCATCCCGGGTCAGTGACATCGCGGTGAACGAGGGCGCGGCCCACGGTCTGAACGTCCAGACCGCGCGCGACCAGCCCCCGGAACTGCGTCCCTACGACGCCGTACTCGCGACCACACCATCCTACGTGTTCACCCGGCTGGTCCCTCGCCTGCCTGACGACTATATGGACAAGCTGACCGGGGTGCATTACCTTTCGGCGGTGTTGCTGATAATGGTGCTGGACCGCCCCTTGACCGACAAGTATTGGATGAACATCGCGGACGAGGACATGCCCTTCGTGGCCCTCATCGAGCATACCAATATGATCGACCGGTCTCTCTACGGCGGGAAGCATATCCTCTACATCAGCAACTACCCGGACCGCGAGAGCGAGCTGTACCAAAAGAGCGGCGAAGAGCTTCTGGAACTGTTCGTACCCCACCTGCGGAAAATCAACCCCGACTTCGACCTTTCCTGGGTATTGGAACACCACCACCACCGGGTCGACGGCGCACAGCCGATTATCGGCACCAACTACAGCCAGCGAATCCCGGACCATCGCACCCCTCTTCGCAACCTCTATCTGGCCAACACCACCCAGATCTTCCCGGAGGACCGGGGCACCAACTACTCCATCCGAATGGGCCGCCAAGTGGCGCGCCTGATGTTGGAAGACGCCGGTGAAGTGGCTGAGTGACGGTCACCTTCGGGACCGCAGGATACCGCTGTTGCAAAAACGTGGCCTTCAAGTAAAATCCCTAGAAGCAGGATAGACGGTCGGTCCCCACAGTCCGACAGGGCTGCGGGGAGGAAACCGGCACAGGAGCGGAACGTGGCGACACAACACTCCGGGAACGAGATGGCTGAGCAACGAACGGGCGAGTCCCGGCGGGGCTTCCTGACAAAACTTGCCTTGGGCGCAGGCGCGCTGGCATTGGTTGGGGCATCTTTGGGTCGAATGGGCTGGCGCCGCGACGAGCAGACGGCAGCCAGTCAAGAGTTCCCCGGGGAGGACTCGATTTTCCACCCGGCTAGCGACCCGCGCACCGACCCCCGCCGCTCCTGACCAATCCATTTGAATCACGATTCACCGGATTTTTTTCGAGCATCGCCGGATGGCGCCCGGTCACCGCGACCGTCTTGAAAATACGGCAATCCGATAATCTTGAGAATCTTGATTCAAAAAATTTGGAGAGCCAATTCGCGGAGATAGTGAGCAATGCCTGAATCCCGTTTGACCGTTGGCAACGTCGAGATCCTGTCCCTTAACGACGCCGAGTTGGCCTTGCCCTTGGCGGACGTCTTCCCCGCAGTACCCGCCGCCGACTGGGCACCTTACATGGAACGGTACCCGGAAGGCTTCCTGGACGGCGTGAACCTCAACACCCATTTCGAGTGCTATTTGGTCCGTTCCGAGGGCGAGACCATCTTGGTAGACACCGGTTTGGGCGGAAATGTGAGCAATCCCCACGCCGTGAGGGACTTCGCCGGCGGTGTGGAAGGACGGTTGATGGAGGAGCTCGCCTCAGCCGGAGTGGACCCAGCCGACATCACTATCGCCTTCCTCACCCACTTGCACTTCGACCATGTCGGCTGGAACCTTAACCACGAAAGCGGCGCCAGGCCCACCTTCCCCAACGCGCGCTACGTCGCCCACCAAGCGGACTGGGAGGTCTTCCAACGGCCTGAGGTCCAAGCCAATTTCCCGCAGAACTGGAACGAGACCCTGGCCCCGTTGGAGGGGCTGGGGCTGCTGGACCTTTTGTCAGGACAGCGGGCGTTGACCAGCGAGATAACCGCCATTCCCACACCGGGGCACACGCCGGGGTCCATGAGCCTGGAAGTGGTGTCGGGAGGAGAGCGGGCCTACATCATGGGCGACGTTTTCCACAGCCCGGCCCAGATCACCGAGACCGAATGGGTGTTCGCTTTCGACATGGATGCCGCCCAAGCGGTGGAGACCCGGCGGCGGATGATCGAGCGGGCCGAGACTGACGAAGCGTTCATGGCAATCTGCCACCACGGGGCCTTTGGCCGCGTCATCCGCGCCGGAGGACGGCGTTACTGGCAAGTGGCCTGAGTCGCCGGGGCCGGGAGCCGCTAACGCCGGCCGAACTCCCGCTCCATGTGGTGGGAGCTGAAGTGGACCATCGTGGGGCGGCCGTGGGGACAGGTATGGGGATTGGGGGTGGACTCCAGTTGCTCCAGGAGAGAGCTCATTTCCTCTTCCGTCAACGGCCGGCCCGCCCTGACCGCGCCGTGGCAGGCAATGGATGCCAGCACCACGTCCTCCTTCTGACGAAGCATGCCCTCGAAGGCCGTCTGGTCCAGAACGTCCACCAACACCTCCCCGGGGCCCTTGCCGGCCAGGATGGCTGGGACGCTTCGCAGCAGGTAGTTCCGGTCGCCGAAGGGTTCTACGTCGAATCCGTATGCGGCCACCGCCTCCTTGTTGGTATCGAGGACCTCCGCTTGAGAAGGGGTCAACTCCAGGTTGACCGGCGCGAGGAGCGCTTGCGCTTCGGTCTGTTTCTCTTGGGACCGCTGCAACAAGCGGTCGAACAGGACCCGCTCGTGGGCGGCGTGCTGGTCCACCAAGTACATGCCGCCCGAGTCCTCGGCCACAATATAGGTGAGCTTCAGTTGCCCTACCACCCGAAGCGGCGGGGCCGATTGCCGGGGAATCGCGGCGTCGGGCGGCCCGAAGTATCCGGACCCGGCGTTGCTTCCGTTGGGCGAAGAGGGACCTCCGCCGCCGAAGGGGTTCCTCGGAAAGAACGACGGGCCTCCCGCAATGCGGGAAGGCTGAGACTGGGGCCCTGGCGGGGCCAGACGGGGAACCGGCGAGTCGGTCACCAACACCGACCGGACGGCCCGCTGCACCGTGGAGAACACCCGGTTCTCTTGATGGAAGCGCACCTCCCGCTTGGAAGGGTGGGAATTCACATCGACGTCGCCGTAGGGGATGGTGACGTTTAACGCCACGACCGGGTAACGCTTCACCTGAAGCAGGCCCAGGTAAGCCTCTTCCACGGCAACCGAGAGCATGCGGCTTTGGATCCAGCGCCGGTTTACGAAGAATGTCATGAAGCTCCGGTTGGCGCGGCTCAGGTCCGGGCTGCCGGCGAACCCGTCAACCGCATATCCTGATTCCGGGTCCTCACCGTAAACCTCCAGCATGTTGTTGGCGGCCTGGGGACCGTAGACCGCCAGCAACACCTCCCTTGCCCGGCCGTTGCCCGGCGTGGTGAAGGAAATACGGCCGTCGTTCACCATCTGGAAGCGGATGTTCGGAAAGGCCAGGGCGTAGCGGCTCACCAGCTCCTGCACTCGGGCAGTCTCCGTCGAGGCGGCACGCAGAAACTTGCGGCGGGCCGGCTGGTTGCCGAAGAGGTCGTTCACCTCGATTCTGGTGCCGGAGGGGCAACCGTCGCTCCTTGATTCCACAACCTCGCCCCAACTGACCGTATGACGGTATCCGGCGGTCTCCAGGGGCGGGCGGGAGATGATGGTGGTGCGGGAGACGGCGGCGATGCTGGGAAGGGCCTCGCCCCGGAAACCCAGGGTGCCGACGTGGTCCAGGTCCTCTTGGGAGACCAGCTTGCTGGTGGCGTGCCGTTGGAAGGCCAATGCCACCTCGGCGGCAGGAATGCCAGTGCCGTCGTCAATTACCAAGACCTGGCCGACGCCGCCGGCCTTGATCTCCACGGTGATGTGGCTGGCGGAAGCGTCGATTGAGTTTTCCACCAACTCCTTGACCACCGCCGCCGGGCGTTCAATCACTTCGCCGGCGGCAATTTGGGATGCCACCTCGGCGGAGAGGAGCCTGATGGGCCTCACTGTACTATCCCGCGGCCTAGAAGAGGGGTACTTTGGTGCCCTTGGCCCGGTACTGCTTGTCTTCCGACGTACCGGTGGCCGCGAAGTCGCAGACGATGCGGTAGATGCGTTCCATCTCCTTGTCGACGGCCCGCTTGAAGAAGTAGGGCGGAACCCAGACACCGCCGAAGGCCGCCACCACCTCCGGGTAGTCGTCGATGACGAAGTCCGGCTCGAAAGGGACCCCCAACTCGGCGAGGCGTTCGTGGAAGTGGTGAGTAGGTTTCTCGTAAACACCGCTCACCCACTGGTTGAGTTCGTGCTTGTTGATAACCTCCCACCGTTCTCCCATCCCCGACCAGATATAGATCTCGTGGTGTTCGTCTATCAGCGCCTGAAAAGTCTCTTTGGTTGATGGCCTCAGGCTGTTATCCAGCCCCAGTATGGTGTAATCGACGTCGAAGAAGATTTTCATTGACACAGAATGAACCTTAGCTCCATTGACAATAGGAATTTGCGGCTGCAGTGGCTCACGGGTGAGCATTATACCTTATGCGGGACCTATAGAATGCCGCCTTCGGTTACGTAAGTGTTCAGACTTGATGAGTGTCCCTTCCCCCCGGCGCACTGGGGGGAAGGTTAGGAAGGGGGGAGGTTGGTGTTGGAACTCCCCCACCCTAACCCTCCCCCGTCCGCAGAGGAGGGGACACTCATCTACTCTGAACAGTTACTCGGTTACCGGTCCCGGCACAAACGGAATCGGACAACATTACGCACGAGTTTTCTTGTCACCCACCCGCGGCTGCGATAGCCTCTTCGACCGCCGCGGCGCCGCCGCCCACCATCAATTTATCGCCAATGCGAATCAGGGGCCGCCGCACCAGTTTGGGCTCCTCCAGCATCAGCCGGACCATCTCTTGGTCGCTTAGGTCTTGGCCCGCCAAGCCCATCTGCTTCAGGCTGGGACTCCGCCGGGCGAAGATCCGGGAGGCGTCCAAGAGGGATGCCAGTTCCTCGACCTCCTCCTTGGTGAACCTGTCTTTGAAATAGTCCCGCTCCACCAACTCAGCCCCGCTTTGCAAGAGCAACTCCCTTGCTTTACGACAGGTGGATCAACGGGGCCACCAATAGAATTGGACCGGCTGGCTCATGTCTCCCTCGCATTGGACCCCGATTGTTGGCCCATTCTATAACGCTCGAAGCCCCGTTGGAAGAGGAGGAGGAATATGAGAGAATTGCGATATAGATCGATAATCGTACAAAGTAACGATTTCCGTCTATAAGGCAACGATACCGGGAGCAGAGGCTATGACCGGACCCACACTGGAGCCGCAAGAAACGGGCAACGAGGTGGTCGACCACCGCGAACGGGCCAAATATTTCCTGCAGAGGGGACGCCAGTACTTAGCCGACGGCGATTTGCACCAAGCGTCCGAAAAGGGTTGGGGGGCAGCGGCTCACATGGTTAAGGCTGTCGCGGCAGCGGACGGTTGGAGTTACCAAAATCACGACGAGTTTGGCGACGTGCTGGACAAGGCATCTGCACTGGCGGGGAACGACCGGATTCACGACTTAGGGAATGCCGCGAACTACTTACATGGCAACTACTACAAGCGCAAGATATTCTTGAACCCTCGGTATATCCAGCGTAATCTCGACAATGTGGAGGAACTGATCAGCCTGTTGGAGCCGTTACTGCCAACCTGACGTGAACAATAGGCAGAACTAAGCAAAGGGCCGGAGATGCCGCCGGCCCTTCGGGCCGCCAAGGGGCCGTCAGGGTTGGGAGTCGGCCAGCCTCTGCAACTCGTACAGTTTGTTCAGCGCCTCCAGAGGGGTCAGGTTCGGGATGTCCAATTCCCGTATCCGCTCCGTCAAGGGCGAGTCCCCGGAGAACAACGATATCTGGGCGGCCGGAGGCCCCTTGGCACGGCCTCTGCCGGGCCGGGGTGCGCCGTTGGCTGACTCCATCTCCGAAAGCACCTCCCAAGCACGGTTGATCACACCCTGGGGCAGGCCAGCCAGCCGCGCCACGTGGACGCCGTAGCTCTTGTCAGCCCCTCCCGGCACGATCCGGTGGAGGAACGCGACCTCGTTGCCATCCTCGGCAACGGCCACGCTGAAATTCCGCACGCCGGGCAG
The DNA here is from genome assembly GCA_965222595.1 of Dehalococcoidia bacterium. GTDB lineage: Bacteria > Chloroflexota > Dehalococcoidia > Lucifugimonadales > UBA3495 > VXOI01. The sequence goes on from CBDCUJ010000016.1 coordinate 177,902, forward strand.
GCTGGCAGCCAGTTGGGTAAGCTCGTGGTAATGGGTGGCGAAAAGCGTCTTACAACCCAACCGGGGGTCGTTATGCAAGTGCTCGATAACCGACCTGGCGATGGACAACCCATCGTAGGTACTGGTGCCCCTGCCAATCTCATCCAGAATTATCAGAGACCGGGGGGTGGCCTGGTTCACGATGGCGGCAGTTTCCACCATCTCCACCATGAAGGTGGACTGGCCGGTGGCCAAGTCGTCCTGCAGCCCCACCCTGGTGAAGATGCGGTCCACCAACCCGATGGTAGCTTGGGACGCCGGAACGAAGCTGCCCACCTGGGCCATGAGCACGATGAGGGCGACCTGGCGGATGTAGGTAGACTTGCCCGCCATGTTGGGGCCCGTCAGGACAATGACCCGTGCGCCCCCAAGGTTGTCACTGGCCAGGACAGCGTCGTTGGCAACGAACCGGCCGTGGCCCAGCACGCGCTCCACCACGGGGTGACGCCCGTCCTTGATCTCGACGGCCGGCCCCGTGTTCAGCCGGGGCCGCACGTAATCATTTTCCACCGCCGCTTGGGCCAAGGCGGAGAAGACGTCCAGTTGGGCGACGGCGGCGGCCAGGCGGCTGATGTTGTCGGCCCAGCCAGCCAGTTGAGCGTTTACCCGCTGGTATACAGCCCGCTCCGCCTCCTCCAAGCGCTCTCTGGCGTTCAGCACCACCGACTCGAACTCCTTGAGCTCAGGCACGATGTACCGTTCCGCGTGGGCCAGGGTCTGACGCCTGATGTAGTCGTCGGGCAGGCTCGAAATGTTGCTCTTGCCGACCTCGATGTAATAACCGAAAACATGGTTGTAACCGACTTTCAGGCTGCGGATGCCGGTGCGTTCCCGCTCCCGGCTCTCCAGGCCCGCGATGTAGCCCCGGGCGTTGGCTGAGGCCTCTTTGAGCTCGTCAATCTCCGGCGAGAACCCGGCCCGTATCACGTTCCCTTGCCCCACCTCTCCCGAGGGGTCCGGGTCGATGGCCTGCTCGATGAGGGCGGCGGCCTCGTTCACCGGCACAAGCCGGGCCTGCAGCCACTCCAACGGACCGGTATGCACAGGCTCGACATCCAGCCGGGCTCCGGTTAACAGGTTACGGAGCTCGGGGACAGCTTCAAGGGCAGACTTCAGGGCCAAGAGCTCACGGGGGGCCGCCGTGCGGGCTACCACCCGTCCCACGATGCGCTCCAGGTCGGCCACTCCTCCCAAGACCGAAGCCACCCCGCTCCGGGTGAGGCCGTCCTGGAAGAACCACTCTACCGCGTCCAGCCGTTGCTCCAAGCTGGCCAGGTCGAGCAGAGGGCGTCCCAGCCACTGCCGCAGCAACCGCCCGCCCATCGCGGTGCGGGTCCGGTCCAGGGCGGCCAGCAGCGAGAGCCCTTTGTCGTCGCCCCGGCCTCCCTCGAACAGCTCCAAGTTGCGGCGGGTCCGGGCGTCCAAGGCCATATAGCCGGCGGTCGAATAGACCGCCAGGTTCTGCAACCGCAGCGGCGCCGATTTCCGTTCATTAATGACGGTACGGGACAGGTAACTCACGATGGCCCCCGCAGCCTTGACCGCCAAGGGCCGCCCTTCCGCGCCGAAGGATTCCAGCGTAAGGACACGGTAATGGGAAAGGAGGGCCTCCCGGGCGGTCTCGTGGTCGAAGGACACGGGATTGACCGGCGATATAACCGCCGAAACCCCTGTTGCCCACGGCGGAGGGGCCCAACCGGACGGGTCGCCGCCTGGCGCCAGCACCTCGGCGGGGGCGATGCGTTCCAGTTCCAAGGGGATTTGTTCCAAGTCCATCTGGGCCGCGGCGAACTCCCCGGTGGTGATGTCCACGTAGGCCAGCCCGGCCAAGCGTCCGTCTTCGGCCACTGCGGCCAGGTAGTTGTTGACCTTGTGCTCCAAGAGGGAGCTTTCCAGCACCGTGCCGGGGGTGACCACCCGTACCACGTCCCGGTCCACCAAGCCTTTGGATACGGATGGATCGGTGAGCTGCTCACATATGGCGACCTGATGCCCCTTCTGGATGAGGCGGGCCAGATACGATTCCACGGAGTGGGCGGGGACCCCGGCCATGGGCACCTTGAGGCCTTTGCCCATGCTCCGGGAGGTGAGGGTTATCTCCAGTTCCCGGGAGGCCAGCCGGGCGTCGTCATCAAAGGTCTCGTAGAAGTCGCCCAAGCGAAAGAGGACGATGGCGTCGGGGTAGGAGTCTTTGATCTTCAGATATTGGCGGCGTATCGGCGTCACAACCCAACCACTCTATCCCCGGGCTATCGGCCCTCGACGTTTGGCCCGTCGGGTACGCCAATCATTTTACCCCAACGCCGGGCCGCCGCGGGACCGGCCCGGGTCATTCCCTGGCCGGCCGGAAGGGACGAATCCGCCTTCTATTCCTTCCAGAACCGCTCTTCTTTGAACTTCCAGCCTTGGGGAGGCAGCTTTTCCTTCATCTCTTCGATCATCCCAGGGTGGCCGCAGGCGTAGACCATGGTGTCGTCTTGGGGCAAGTCGAATTTCCGAAGGTATTCTGCGGCGACGGCGTTGACCCGCCCTTTAGCGCCCTGCCAATCGAAGTTGCGCCCCTCGTTGGGCCGGCTGACAGTGGGGACGAACTTGACGCATTCCGGGTGTTCTTGGGCAAGGTGGGAGAACTCGGCATCGTAGGTGAGCTCGTCGGCGTAACTGGCGCCCAGAAGGATGTAGAACACATGACCTTCGCCGCCTTCGTGGAGATAGCTGCGCACCATACTCACCGAGGGGGCCACCCCGGTGACGGTGGAGAGCATGAAGTGGTGGTGCACCCGCTGGTCCAAGGTGAAAATTCCTTTGGGCCTAGGCCGGACGGACATCCAGTCGCCGAGGCGGAGCTCCCACATGAGCGGGGTCAGCTCCCCGTCGGGAACCAGCTCGACGAAAATCTCCAGGAAATCTTCATGCGGGGCCGAGGCGATAGAGTAGGCGCGTTCGATGGGACCCAAGCCCAGAGTGCAATACTGGCCCGGCTTGAAGGCGAACTTCCCATCACCTTCCGGCTCCAGCTTGATTACCATCAGGTCGTCGGTTATGTCGACTCTCTCGACGAGCTTCGCCTTGGGGAAGGCGGGGTTGGGGGCAAGGTCCAAGCCCTCGTACCTTCCGGTGGCGGTTATCTTAGCCATCGTTGCTCCCTCCACGTTTTCGCCGGGCTTCCCATTTCGTTGAGGCGTCCCCGGAATTACGTTACCGGGGAAACGCGATTTAAGCCGTTCCCGGTCCGGCCGACACTCCCGGTCGGGCCGGAGGCTCGGGTCCGGTCCCATTTTCAGGTTGGACCATGCGGGCCCGCTTGACATGCAGCCCACGGACCATCGCCGCGGGGTCGAATTCGCCGCTGGCCTCCATCTCGATAGCCAGTTGCCCGAACAGTCCCGTAGTGGCCGCGACGCTCCGGGGCACCCTGTCAGTGTACCGTACCACGCCCGGTATCTGCTCATCCCCGGTATCCACCACCACTTTGGCCCCCTCTTCCAGGGACCATTCGACGCCGTCGGCGGGGTTGATTTCGATCCACTCCTCTCTCTGGAGGCGGTTGCGCTTGCCCTTGATGATCTCCAAGGGACGTTCCTGCTGCAGGAGCACCCGGCCCGGTACAAACCAGATGAGATGGTCCGTTTCATCCTCCGGTCCGGCGACGGTGAAGAACGGAGTTACGGTGTCGGCCTTGGTCTCGCCGAAGCCGCCTTGGTACAACGTGGGCGTGCCCGTATCGTCGACACCCGGGCAGGGCCACTGAATGCCGCGGTCTTCCTTGCTGGCGTATAGGACCTGTGTGGGCTGGGGACTCTCCAGCTGGGTCCTAAGCACCAAGGAGCCTTGGGCTTCGAGTTTATCGTAGGAAATTCCGGCGTATATCGGCGAGACCAGGGCGATCTCAGCCATCGTCCCGGCGGGTGTGGCCGGCCCGAATCCATCCGCGCCGAGTCTTTGGGCCAACTGACCGATGAGCCAGCTTTCCGGCTGGGCCTCCCCTTCTTTCGAAAGCCTGCCCGGCTTCACCCGTTGGACCCGGCGTTCCAGGTTGGTAAAGGTGCCTTCTTTCTCGGCGAAAGTCACCCTGGGGAACACCACGTCAGCCCGCTGGGCCAAGGGTGTGAGGAAACTGTCGTGGACGACCAGCAACTCCAGACTCTCCAAGGCCGACAGGGCGTCGCCCAGATGCCCGTTGGTGAAATTGGGGCTGTCGCCTATCACCAAAGCCGCTTTGATTCCACCGGTCCGGGCAGATTCGATTATCCGGGCCAATCCCAAGCCCGGTTCGTCTGAAATAGGGAACAACCCCGCGCCCCAGACTTCTTCCACCGCCTGCCGGTCGGTCTCGCTGGCTACGCGCCGGTAACCGGGGAGCCGGTCGGGGATACACCCGCAGTCCCAAGCCCCTTGCTCGTTAGCGCCCTTTCTCATCGGAAAGAGTCCGGTACCCGGCCGGCCCAGGTTGCCGGTCAGCAGCGCCAGGTCCACCAAGGCCTGAACGCAGCCGCGTTGCAGGTCCGCGGGTAAATTGTCCAGCCCGTAGACGATGGAGCCGGACGCGGGCTCGCCGTAGACCCGGGCCGCGTCGGCGATGGCCTCGAGGGGCACCCCGGTAATCCGGGACACTTCGTCCATATCCAGGGAATGAAGAGCATAGAGCAGGGCGGCGGGGCTCTCGCAGTTTTCGGCCAGCCACTCCTCATCCTCCAGCCCCTCCTCGATCAACGCGCTCAGCAACCCGGCCAAGAGGAGCAACTCGGTACCCGGGATGGGGCGCAGCCAGACGTGGGCGTACCGGGTGAGCTCGACTTCCCGCGAGTCGATGACTACCAGCTTCGTTTCTTTGCGGGCGGCCTGCTTGATGGGGATGCCCACCACGTTCTGCTCTTCGGTCACATTGGAGTTGAACACCAAGATGGACCCGGCCTGCGCCAGGTCCCAGATGGAATTGGTGGCCGCTGGAATGCCCAAGGAGTGTTCCAGCTCCAACACCAACTCCGGGTGGGTGTTGGAGGTATGGTCCACATTGTTGGAACCCATCACGGACCGGGCGAACTTTTGGGCCAGATAATGTTCCTCGTTGGTGCTGGTGGGGGACGTGAGGAGCGCAAAGGGCTTGCCGGTGTACCCGGGCAGCCGGGCCGCGACGTAGTCCAACGCCTCGTCCCAAGAGGCTTCTTGGAGCACACCGTCCCGGCGCAGCAGGGGAGTGCTCAGGCGGGCGGGATCGTTCACGTATTCCAACCCGAATTTTCCTTTGAAACAGGCCTGCCCGCGGTTCGCCGGGGAATTGATTTCGGGAATTGCGCGGATCAACTGATCGCGGTCATTGAACTCCAGGTTCAACTGGCAGCCCACGGGACAGTGGGGGCAGATGGAACGCTCGACCCGCCTCGCTTTCTCCCACTTGTGGTCCCGTTCCACCAAGGCGCCCACCGGGCATACGTCGATGCAGGCGCCGCAGAACTCGCATCCCGACTCAAGTAGGGAGGTGCCGAAAGATGTGCCTACCAGGGCCTGGCCGCTTCGTTCCGTGAACGCGATCGCGCTGTCGCCACGGATCTCGTCGCAGGCCCGCACGCACCGGCCGCAAACGATGCAGAGGTTGTAGTCCCGGTCATAGAACGGGTCGGCCACCTCCAACGGAATCTGGCGGTACTTGTAGTCCAGCGGGGATTCCAGGTTCATCCCCAGGTAGCGGACCGTATCCTTGAGCTCACATCTCTCGTTCTTGGGACAGGTGACGCAACGGTCGTTTACGGCCACATGGCGCAGGCAGATATCGCCGGGTCCGCAGATGTCGATGCGGTGGCAGGTCAGGCAGCCGTTGGGGTGCTCGGCGATGAGCATCTCCATCACCGAGTGTCGCAACTGATCGACGTCGGAGGCCGCGTTGCGCACCCTCATCCCGTCCTGTACCGGCAGGGTGCAGGAGGCGGGGAAGCCCCGCTGCCCCTCCACCGCCACCACGCACATGCGGCAGGCGGCAAAGGGCTTCATGCCGGGGTGATAGCACAGGTAGGGGACGTAGATACCGGCGTCGATGGCGGCTTCCAGGACCATCTTACCCGGCTGTGTCGTCACTTCTACTCCATCGAAACTGATGGTTATTTCATCGGCCATTTGTCTCCGGTTTACGCCGTCGGGTTTCGTTGCCTTTTTCAGATAAGAACGGGCCGGCAACCCCGTCCCTGCCAGTCCGGATTGGGAATCAGCGCCTGGAGAGCGCAGGGGAGTAGCGGGGGCCGAGGCAGGCGCCCGCCGGGCACTTCCGGTCCAGAATATGGGCCTCGAACTCCTTGTCGAAATAACGGAGGGCCGAAGCCACGGGGTTGAAACCCAGTTGGCCATGGCCGCAGAGGGAGCCGGCCTGCATGTTCTCTCCGATCCGGCGCATCAGGGCCAGATCGTCGGGCACGCCTTGAAGGTCGCAGATCCGCTCCAAGACCTCCAGCAGGTGGCTCATGCCCATGCGGCAGGGGAAACACTTGCCGCATGATTCGTACTGGCAAAAGGCGATGAGGGCCCGGGTCAGGTCGACGACGCAGGCCGTGTCGTCGGCGGCAATGATGCCTCCGGAACCGAGGATCGCGCCGGCGTTCCGGAGTTCCTCGAAGTCCAAGACCAAGTCCAGGTCGTCGCCGCCCAGCACGCCGCCCAGTGGGCCGCCCGTTTGGACGAACTTGAGCGGCCGTCCGCCGGGGGGGCCGCCGGCCGCCTTGTAGAGCACGTCCTTCAGGTTGACGCCCATCGGGACTTCCATCATTCCAGTGTACCTCAAGGCGCCGGAAAGACAGAGTATCGCGGTACCCGTACTCCGTTCGTGACCGATCCCGGCGAACCATTCCCCGCCCCGGGACACGATCTCCGGCACGTAGGCCAGGGTTTTCACGTTGTTTATGTTGGTGGGCTTACCGAAGAGCCCCACTTGGGCGGGGAAAGGAGGCCGGAAACGGGGCATGGCGCGTTTGCCCTCGATGGCTTCCATCAGCGCGGTCTCCTCCCCGGCCACATAGGAATCGCCCGTGAGGGCGACCTCAATGTCGAAATCGAACCCGGAACCCAGGATGTCTTCTCCCAGCAGGCCCGACTCCTGCGCTTGGCGCACGGCGGTCCGGCAGCGCTCTATGGGGCCGTCGTGGCCATGGCGGATGAAGATGTAGCCGCGGCTGGCCCCGGTGGCGTAACCGGCGATGATCGCCCCCTCCACCAAGGTGTGAGGGTCGCTCTCCAGGATCGCCTTGTCGTTGAAGGCGCCGGGGTCCCCCTCTTCGCAGTTGCAGAGCACATACTTGACTGGCGAGGGGTTGCCCGCCAGAAAGCGCCACTTGGTGGCCGTGGGGAAGGCGGCGCCTCCTCTCCCCCGCAGGCCCGAGGCGTTCACCTGCTCCAGGGTTTCGGCGGGGGTCATTTCGTGAAGGGCTTTCCGGAGGGCCCCGTACCCGCCCTTGGCCAGATAATGATAGATGTCGAGAGGGTCGATGTCCCCGGCGTTTCGCAGGGCGATGCGGTTTTCCCAAGCCTTCATCGGGTGACTGGACAGGTCCGAGAGACCGGCGGGAGGAGATGAACCAAGTCCGGCCTCTGGCGGCAGGTACCCCATGGCCCGATGGGTCACCGGGTGGCCGCTGACCACATGAGAATCGACTATCTCTTCAACCGATTCCGGGGTAACGTTCCCATAAAATATTCGCGGACCGCCGGGAAACTGCACGTCCAACAGGGGCTCGGCGAAGCACAGTCCAAAACAGCCCACCTGGGTGACGATGGCCCGGGCTTTCTGACGTTCCAGCCTGGCTTCCAAGGCGTCGATGACGTCGTCGCACCCGGCGGCCTTTCCGCAGAGGGCGGTCCCGATTCGCAGCCAAGGCCGGTCCCCTTCGGCGGTGGCCCGCCAGCGGCGGTCCGCCTCTTCGACCAACCGGGCGAACTGCCCAGCTTCCAATTCAGCCGCCATGTACGGGCTCGGGGTTGGAATCCAAAAGGGCGAGGAAAACCCGGCTGGCGGCCGATGTTGGGGTCAAGCGTCCGTGCAGGCGATGGTCCACAGACATTACGGGGGCTTGGGCGCAGGCGCCCAGGCAGGTGCTGTAACGCACCGAAAGCCGACGGTCGCCGGTGTCGCCCTCGCCCTCGATGCCAGCGGTATCGAGGACCGCTTTCACGACGGCCATGGCGCCGAGCACGTGGCAGGAAGTGCCCCAACAGACTTCAATCCGGTGTATTGGAGGGGGATCGAAACGGAAATTGGGGTAGAAGGAGGCCACGGCCCAGACGTCGTTTATGGTCGACCGGGTGAACTCCGCTACTCTTTCCACCGCCTCCCTCGGAATATAAGATAACTCATCTTCAACGGCAAGCAGGGAGGAGAGAATCGTAACCGTCGGCTGGGTCTGACCGCGGACCGCTCGGTCAATCCGCCGTTCCAGCCCATCCATCGGTTGGTCTCCTAGAAGAGGATTTGATGAAGAGGATTCGAGCGGGAATTAAGGCAACGCCAAGAGTTCGTGAAAGACGTAACAATCTTTTGGGATGTTACCACAACGCCAATGGTGATTCAACGCCGCGTTGGACCCTGTAACTGTTCAGAGTTGAGGGGACGAATGCCCGCAGAGGACGGGGATACAGCCTTGCTCAAAGCTAAATTGCCCTGTCGGCGGTGCCGCTGGTCAAGCAGATCCCCCGAAGTCTGAACAGTTACTGGACCCTGACACCACCAGGCGTAGACTTCGAGAGAGGGGCCCGCAACTCAATAGTCGACCAACCGGCTCATAACCCGCGCTGGCCGTCGGTTAGAATCCTGCCGGGCCCACCAGACTTGACAAAATCAAGAACTTTCACGCTGCGGTTCAGGCTGGAGGTGTAGTCAGCCGCCTCATCCAGCGGGTGGAAAGACCGCTGCCAGCCTTGGGGAATGCTGGACACTTGGCGTCAACCGGCCCGGAGCCGCCGGAGTGTCCCTGGCCCCTGTACCTGGGAGAGTGGCGGGAAACCGATGGCGTCGAGGATGGCGGGTCGCACCGGCCTTGCCTTACAACGAATGAGCCTCCGACTCTGGCGGGCTGGAGGCATGTGGGACTAGGCCGGAGTCTCCGCCAGACATGTGGAAAGTCCAAGCTCACTATCGTTGGCGGGCATCTACCAAAGCAAGGCCGGCAACAGCGCCTTCCCCGGTTCGTCCTCCGAGACGACGGGCGTAGAACGGACATTAACCCGAGCCAGCCTGGGGACTGGCTCCGGGGAGAGCAGTTCAATTGCTTCAATCGCGTCGTACAAGAGGGTGAGAGAGATGGCAGGGACCCCTTCCCGGCGCCAGCGTCTCGCTTGCCATGGCCAACGGCGGCGGCTTTGGTCTGGCGAAGGTCGAATCGAAGGGGTTGGTAGCATGTCCAGCCCGAGGCGGCAGTTTCACGAGAATCTGTACGGCGCAAGCGTTGAAAGGCTTGAGAATTGGACAACCAGGGTGCATAGTTTGCACCGGTTGCTCCAAACGATGAAGGGGAGATATTCCTTTGGCTTTGAACGTGCCAATAGTTGAAGCGCAGACGCCGGGCGCGCCCGATGGGCGTGACGCCGAAAACAACCCCGTCTTCTCGCACATTAGTTTTACCCCCCCCCCCCCCCCGATTATCCCTAGGCAGACTCCTCGTCCTAGGCCGTAAGGGCCGTTCACGTTTCTACTCGGTCGCCTCTACGCTGAGAAGAAGCCCTGCGCCAGACGTGAGTCGGGAATATGGAGGGCGATATGTACGGAGGAGGCTCACATGAAACGCTGGCTGGCTTGCGGGACATTGACCGTTGCGCTCGCATGTCTTCTTGCGGGCTGCAACGGCGACTCCAACCCACCGGAGCCAATCCCTACCGAAGCCGAGTCGAGGGGCTCCACGGCCACGACGGAACCGAGCTCTACACCAACAACCGACCACCACGCCCGCGCCGACCAGCACGGCAACGCCGGAGCCACTACCACAGTCACGCCTTCCCCGACGCCAACTCCCTCGCCTGAGCGAACCAGCACACTTACACCAACGCCGACGGCCTCCCCCACGCCGGAGCCCACCCCCACAGTCACGCCTTCCCTAACGCCAACTCCCTCGCCTGAGCGAACCAGCACACTTACACCAACGCCGACGGCCTCCCCCACGCCGGAGCCCACTCCCACAGTCACGCCGTCCCCGACACCAACCGCTACACCTGAGCCGACCAGCACGCCGACCCCGACGCCAACTCCCTCGCCGTCACCTACACCCACTGCTGTGCCACCACCTATCCCTACCCTGGTTCCCTTGCCGACACCGGTTCAGGAAGTCGCTACAACCCACCCATCTGAGCTTCTTGACTGGTTCGACGATCCTCAAGATGAACGTCACCGCTTCGCCAGGGACGTAATTCGGCGGATGTGGGAGTATGATCCAAATTTTGCTACACGAGTTGGTAGGATGCCCTGGGTGGCAGACGGTATTACCTGGTTTGAGGTAGAAGTCCTTCAACACTTGGAAGAAGTTGGCTCTCCTTACGGGAACCCAGAGTTGGCGCGTCTGATCGTTAGCCAGGAGTTTCGGTCTTATCTACTATGGCTAGGCTCCGAGTCCGCCCTGCGGGCAGCAGAATACGCGTGGCTGGGCAACGGCCTGGACGCTCGTGAGATTCTAGCGTTTGTCGGAATCGCTGGGATTGCCGAGCATGGCCACAATTTGGCCGAGCATGTGTTGGGCTACTCCTGGCTGGAAGATGGGGTGAACTCAGAAGAAGCGAGTGGGCTCTATCACCTATCACGTTTGGCTGTGCTGAATCCGGGGTTGACAGATCGCGTCTTAAAGTGGGGGTGGCTGGATGATGATATCATTCGCTCTGAATGGTCTGCACTTGCCCAACTAGCCCAAATCTCAGATTGGTCAAGTTTTGACGTTGAGTTGGCCGGACAAGAGTTGGCCTACAAGTGGTTGGCAGACGGTGTGACATGGCAGGAATGGCATATTCTAAGCCAACTGTCCGTTATTGTCGAGAACGACCCAGAGCTCGCCAGACGAATAATCGGTGGAGAGTTTAGGCCCTACCTGCTCGGCTTAGGCTCTGAGCCATCCATGCGGGCAGCGGAATACCTGTGGCTGGCAGACGGGTTGGACGCGTGGGAGCTGCAAGCGTTTATCGGAATCGCTCAGATTGCCAACCGGGACCTTGAGTTGGCTGACCGGCTGTTGGGCTACTCCTGGCTGGAAGATGGCGTATCTCAGAAAGAGTCGGATGGCATTGCCAATCTGGCCTATGCTGCTAATAACAATCTTGAATTCACACAGAGGGTTGTTAGCATGGGTCTGATGGATGACCCACTTAGAGACCGGGACTTGTACGCCCTGGACTCCGTAGCCCGCATCAGCTTTAGGTCCGACGATCTGGAACTTCTGACCGGTCAGTCCTGGTTCGACGATGGTCTAGACGATGAAGAGACCGCGTTCCTAGCGGTATTGGAAACGATAGCTTATGGTTCCGATGTCGTATACCGAAAGCTTCTTGAAGCACGGTTCACTCAGTCTGCGACCATATCATCGCTCTTGGCTGGCGATGTGGAAGTATGGGTGTTCTGGCACAATCCCTTTCCCCAACTGGACGACACTACCGAATCGATCGAAGACGCAGTCCGAACATTGGAAGCCATCATGGGAGTGCCCTTCCCAACCTCAGACATTATCGTTCTGCTGAAGGACCCCGGTGTTCTGAGTTACTTCGGAGCCCTTGTTGAAGGGCTCTTGGTAACAACAAGATCCGATGACTCAGGCAACGACGTTAGAGTGATCCATCACGAGACTGCCCACTACTACAATGTAGGTCTTAGTCGCTGGTTCAACGAGGGATTTGCCAATTTCGTGGCCGCTTACATAGCGGACCGTACAGGTATGGAACGTTTTGAAAACACGTTCGCCTATCTAGAGCATGAAGGGCTTCCATGGTGTATCACACAGGGGATCGAGAGCATCCAGAAACTGCTGGACAACGACCAAGAACCTGGTGGATGTAACTACATATTGGGTGAGCACTTGCTGTACAGCCTATTCGAGTTGTTGGGGGAAGACGCGATGTCGGCTGCACTGAGGGAACTGTACCTGCAGCCAGAACTAGAGGGCAGGGATCTGACCGAAGAGGACTTCTACCGGGCATTCCTAAAACATACCCCTCCCGAACTGGGGGACGAGTTTCGCGATCTGTACAAGCGGCTGCACGGCGGGCCCTACGCCGACACAGATGGATGATCCTCGGAGAGTTCACGGGGCGTCAACCTAACGCTGAGGACTATCATCAACGCTTGTCTGACTTGGTTCCTCCGGAGGCGAGCTTGCCAGCGGTGTAGGGCGGATTTGGTTGCCATACGCTACTCCCGTCACATTAGTGATACTCGCGGCAGGCTTGAAGGTCTTCTGTAAACTACGCTGAGTACACGTACGATAACGTGTCGTAACTAGTCCCCAGTCAACCTCGTTTTAGCATTTGTTTAATAAAACGGACAATTGGGCTATCCTGCCTGGTGGGAAGTGTTGGTGGCGGGGGTGGCAGTGATGGTCCGGGACAAGTACGCAGTGTGGTTGGCGCCGGAACAACGGGAAGAACTCCAGCATCTGATTCGGGTTGGGAACACCCGGCCCGAGTCACCGCCAGGGCCCGGATTCTCCTCAAGAGCGACGACGGTTGGCCGGCTCCCCAAGTGGCTGAAGCTTTGGATGTGGCCCTGGGCACAGTGTACCGGGTCAAGCGGCCTCACTCTGCATCTACCACAGCGCTGGCCTTGGGAAGCCCAGTTCGATCGTGCCCTGGCCCGATTGCGCGCCCTGCCTGACGGCGGCGGCAACCGGCCGCCATCCGGCCAGCCGAACGTCCCCGCGAACTCGCTCCAGTCCGGTCTGCGAGTGCCTCTTGCTGCGTCCTCTCCCCGCTATCTCGTCCTGACCAACATCTGTAGAGAGTCACAAAGTCTCCCCCGACAACTAAAGACACACACCGGCCCCATTTATCCGAAATCACGCCGCCCATCACCCCCCTGCCTCTCATCGCCTGTTCTGCTGCTGTAACCTCATCTCTTCGGTGGATTCGGGCTTAGCCCCCAACCACATCTCGAAGACGGTTCTGTCTACCGTCCACCTTGGCCCACATAATCTGCGAAACACAGTGCGGAGAGCAATTGCCATGCCGACGACGCTTTTCCTTGAAGCTTTCGGACAGCTATCCGGCCCGGCGACCATTGATTCCCAGGAGGAAGACCTCCACAGCGTTTTCAGAGAGCGGGCTGAATTGATGCGTTGGGCTACCACGTCCAATGACTCCCCGTTGCTGTGGTCGATGGAGGAAGCGGAGATAGTCGCCGATACCGACCCATACCGTATCGGATGGGTACAGGCCGGGCTGGAAGTTGGCCTCCTCGAGGTACTCAGGCCGCCGTCGAACCCGGTCCCGGGTTGGTCAGAGTTGCCAACACGCCGGATAAGCACCGACCCGGTCGTAGCGTTGCCGGCATTGGTTCAATGCTTCAACGACTCGCTCTCCCGCTTTGGAGTAGTCGAGTTGTCCGGTCTCCAAGTGACGGCAAGTGGCATTGAAACCAGCACAGGGAACTGCCTTGGGTACTTGGTGGCTGTGCTCAACTGGTTTAACACTACCCTGAAGGCAAGAGCCGACGCGATAGTCGCATTCGACCAAGGCCTGCTCGGAGACCATGATGTTTCCGAGTTGGTCGCGAGACTCAAGTGGAGGAACACCGGATCGTTCGAGTTCGGACCGGTAGTAGCCGTGCCTGAGCAGCACTCGATCAAAGCGGGGGTTGAGGCGGGGGTTGACGCGGGGGTTGAGGCGGGGGTTGACGCGGGGGTTGAGGCGGGGGTTGACGCGGGGGTTGAGGCGGGGGTTGACGCGGGGGTTGAGGCGGGGGTTGACGCGGGGGTTGAGGCGGGGGTTGACGCGGGGGTTGAGGCGGGGGTTGACGCGGGGGTTGAGGCGGGGGTTGACGCGGGGGTTGAGGCGCCGGTCCGCTCCATCTCTCTTGCGCATTCGGGCCTCGGAGTGTCGGTTACGCTGCCAGAGTGGACGGCGAGCGCGGCTGGGTGGGTGCTCGCCAGCGTGGTCGATGCAGCCCGACTCATCGAACCAGATGTCAGCAACTTCTCGGTTCGAGTGACACGAGTTTAGGTGACGGCAAGCTTTCCTGCTCGCATTACCCGACCGATCAGGTACTCGCTGCCCTGGTACTCTCTTGCTGTAGCGACGAAGTTGACGCCCATGGTTGAAAGAGCCTCTGACCCCGGGACCGGAGGCTCTCAGCGCCTGCGTGGTATTGCCTGGCTGAACCCTAAGGAACCTCTGAATAAGTCAGCGACATGGCGGCGAAAGCCGGGATCCCGGAGGGTAGATTAGGGAGGTCAGCTATGCAATGAACGCCGGCACCCCCATCCTAACCTTCCCCCGTCGAGGGGGAAGGGACTTGTTCAGAGGTTTCCTAACTCGAAACCTCCCACCGAAAGGTTCGCTGTACAGTGCGCTTCGGCCCACCATTTCCGGGCAATCTCAATAACCACGCGCCTGTCCCTGCACGTACATCCTGCGGACGGTATGATAGTTTGGGTAAAATCATATGCTATTTGCATCCGACATCAGCAAAGCCTACTCAACCAGGACCCTGTTCAGTGGGCTCACACTGAGCATAGCCGCCGGGGACCGGATTGCACTGGTAGGCCCAAACGGCTCCGGCAAGACCACGCTCATGGATATCCTGGCAGGCGAGACCGCCCCGGAAACAGGCAGCATATCCAAGCAGCGCAACGTTACTATGGGCTATCTCAAGCAGGAGCCAGCGTCGTTTACCGGCAAGCCTCTGCTCGACGAGGTGTTGGACGCCCGCTCCGAGGCGAACGCCCTCGTCGTTGAGATTTCAGACACACGGCAAGCGCTGTCATCGGAGACCGACCCCGTGCGCCAAGGCTATCTGCTGGACCGCCTCAGCAAGCTTGACATGGCTTTGGAGGCCGCTGGTGGAGACGACCGCGAGCACGAGGCTAAGGCGATCCTCTCAGGCCTTGGCTTTAAGCAGGGTGACTTTTTCCGGCCAATGAGTGAGTTCAGCGGTGGCTGGGTCATGCGGGCAGGCCTGGCCAGAATTCTGTTCAGGAAGCCCAACCTCTTATTCCTTGACGAGCCAACCAACCACCTGGACCTTGATGCAAACTTGTGGTTTGAGAAATACCTGGCCTATTTTCAAGGCGGCGTGCTCGTCACATCTCACGATCGCGCGTTTCTGAATCAGACCGCGACCAAGGTTCTTGCCATAGAACCGGATGAGGTGGCGCTTCACACGGGCAACTATCACGATTACCTCGTTGCACGCGAGAGCACACTTCAGAACAAGCGGGCGGCCTCCGCCAGGCAACAGCGCGAGATAGATAAGCAAATGCGCTTTGTGGAACGGTTTCGCTCCAAGGCAACGAAGGCCAGCCAGGTGCAAAGCCGTTTGAAGCAGCTCGAGAAAATACAGATCATCAAGTTGCCAAGGGCGACCAAGAAGGTCCGCTACTCCTTCCCGGAGCCCCCGCGCAGCGGTTCCGAGGTCATAACACTGACCAATGTAAGCAAGTCCTACGGCGATAACGTGGTCTACCGAGGCATAGACCTGACGCTTTCGCGCGGCGACCGTGTTGCGCTAGTCGGACCCAACGGCGCCGGGAAGACCACCATGTTGAAGATACTTGCAGGCGTCGTTCCGGTTGATGCGGGGGAAAGAAAGACCGGCCACAACGTCGTCGCTACCTATTACGCCCAGCACGTGCTTGAACTCCTCAACCCGAACAATACACTCATCGAGGAATTGCAGCAGTCCTCGCCAACGGAGTCGGAGCAGAACCTGCGCACGACCCTCGGCGGCTTTCTGTTCAGCGGCGACGATGTGCGCAAGCCTATTTCCGTACTGTCCGGCGGTGAAAAGGCCAGGGCGGCCCTGGCTAAGCTGCTCCTTCAGCCAACCAACCTGCTCCTCATGGATGAGCCGACCAATCACCTTGACATCGCTTCCAGGGAAATTCTCGCAGATGCCCTTGGCGATTATCACGGCACTATCTGTTTCATAACCCACGACCGCACTCTGATACGTCAGGTCGCAAACAAGATTGTGGAGATAGACGGCGGCCGGCCCACAGTTTTCCCCGGAGACTACGACAGTTATCTCTACCAAAAGCAGACCGAGACCGATAAGAGGAGCGCCAACGCTAAGGCCAATGGAACGGCCGGAGATGCTGCAGAACGGGGCCAGGCTATGAGCCGCTCCGGTCAGCCGGTCAGCGCCGAGGAGCGGCAGCACCGGTCGCTCACAAAAGAGGCCCGCAGACTCGCGACGGAGATAGAGAACATAAACGTCTCCCTGGTTGACCACGAGACCCGCATTGCGGAGTTGGAGGCCATGTTCTCCAGCCCAGACCTGTTTGGCGAGCCCGGTCAGATTGCCTCCTCAGCAGAGCAATACCGCGTGCTCAAAGAGGAGGTGCAGTCCCTCTGGGATGAGTGGGAGCGGTTGACGTTGGAGGCGGAGGACGTCGACAGCAAGCTGACGGCCCTGAAGGCCGGCTCGACAACCCGTGCCAAGGGCGTCAATGCCAGGTGAAAACGCCCGTGTGCGTACACCGCGTCGCTGTTTGGGGAAATGAACAACGTCTCTGCGCCCCCATTAGCTCCGCCTCCATACATTCTCAGCCCAACGCGCGTACCGGGACTCGTGCGGTTAGCCTGTCATCTCTCGACGGTCGATTGATCGGCGGACTTAGATCAGTGCCGAGCGGCCAAGGGCGTCCAACACTCTAGGGAGGGGTCCTTACGCTGTCATGCAGTCGGCTCACCTTTACACCTACAACCCCTTGCGCGGGCGCGGGGAGGCCATGTTAGGCCGACTCGGATTCAAACATCGCCCTTACCACGGCTTTGGCCTGTTCCACGTCCTGGGTGCAACTGTCTGGCTGCAAGGTCCCGAACGCGGCGAGCATTGTTGCGGGTTCGCCGTGTAGCCCCGAGACTACCACTGACTTGCGGTTTATGGCTTTGCCGATGAGTGCCGCTGCGGTATCGTCCATGTAGGCAGTGCGACTGAAATCCATTATGACCGCCTGGCTGGCCTTACATCTCCGCCAAGAATCCTGGACAGTTCTCGCGCCGAGGCCACAGACACTCTGTCGGGCATGACAATCAGCCCCACTCTGGATTCGTAAGGGTCGGAGCCGGGCCATGTCTCGGTATCCGGAAGCGGCACGGACACCAGCCGTTCCAGTTCGCGCCTGTGCGACCGTGTAACGTCCACCAGCGTGGAGAGGACAGCCCGACCAGTATCGCCATCGCGAAGCCAATGAGCCAGCGACCGTGGCGGTTGCCAGCATCACCACCGTATAGCCGAGAGGTATGCTTCGGACTCGTGGCAGGAACTCCCAATCTATGATCCGGTAGCCCGTGACGACGATGATGCCCGCCACCATGGACAGCGGGATCTGGTTGAACGGCACGGCCAAAGCCAATGCGACAACCACCGCGGCCGTGACGCCTGCAACCATGCTTCGGCCGCCTGCCTGGAGGTTGAGGAATGTAGTCGAGCTTGCGCCGCGGGGATTGCCTCCGATCAAGCCCGCCGCAATGTTGCCGACACCTTGGGCCATCAGTTCTCGATTCGGCTGATGCCTCCCACCGGTGGTGGCGTCGGCCTGCAGGCAAGTCAGCAGCGTCACGGCAGCACATAGCAGGGCCATCGTGAAGGCAGCGGGAATGACCTCCGGCATAAACACCGGCCAAGTTAGTGCTGGCAAAGCCTCGCGGGATTTCGCCTATCACGGGGAGCGCCGATGAACCAGAAAATTCCGGCGGCGCTCCCCGCCAACAAAGCGACGAACTTGCCCGGAGCGTACTTGGCCAGTCGGGTTGGCCAAAAGACCCCGACCGCTACCGTTATCCCGGCAATAGCAAGGGCGTCAAAATCGACCGCTGCGCTAGTCCAGGCTTTGACGCTGCCGGCAACACCACCCGGGGCTGGGGGCAGACCGATGGCTGGGAGAACCTGGGTGACGACCAGGACTATGCCTGCGGCGGTGAAGAACCCCGACAGCAGAGAGTGGGGGATGTAGACTATGAATCGCCCCAATCGGGTCAAGCCGAAGACCATCAGAAAAACGCCGGATAGGAGCGCAGCTGTGAAGCCAGCGGCCAGCCCGTGCTCGGATACCACCGACGCTAGGACAATCGCAACGAAGATGTTCGGGCCCGAGATAAGCCCTCGTGTATTTCCAGTGATTGCCGCGAGAAGGCCGAGTGCGATAGATCCGTAGAGGCCTGCTGTTGGTCCCAATCCCGCGATGACGCCAAAGGCCATCGCCGTCGGCACCAAGACCACGCCCACCAGCACCCCGGCCAACAGGTCAGTAGCGATGCTTTTCATTGGATGAATTGGGGGACGAATTGGGATTGGTGGCGTCGTCAAGATTCGGCAGGCCGACAATACAGATTCCCAAATGAGCTGGCACAGTATAGACCCACCGGACCGTATTCGATCCGGTGTTATACCGTTTGAGACCTACAAGGGCACCACTAAGATTAAAACCTCCCCCCTAAAAAGTTCGCAGTACTGTACATGTCGGCCCGCCGGGCGTCACCGCGACTTCCAAGGGAATGTCCGGCTCGACGATCTCGCCGCAGGGGATCAAGGGGGTAGGTCAACACTCCAGACGGGTATCGCTCGACCATCGAGATGATCTGCGCCTTGACCTAGGTGTCCCCGGCGCTCTCGATCATCCGCCAGACATTGGCGATTCCATTGCCTCAGAATCCGGCGTGCATACACAGCACCGGTCATTCCTCACTATGATCCCGGCGTCCTTAAATGGTTTCTCCTTCTGAAATTGGTCGGTAGGGGCGGTCTCCGTCCCGTCGAAGCCCTCCTGGATATGGGTCCACGTCGCAGAACCGCTTGTTGCCGGAAAGGCCGCACCGCCACAAAGCGTAGGAGGCTCGGGCGCTCGGAACCCTCTACTTCTTGCAGGTGAGGGGTTTCCCGTGTTCCGACATTATGGGCGTCTTGGGCTCTACCGGTATCCTACTGATCACCAGGTAAGGCCCATTGTCTCCGACCATGATCCTTGGGGCATCATTTGCCGCATTGAATCTCCTGGGCGAAGCGCTCTCCCCGGGCATGGGGCCGGCGATTGCCGCCCAGCCTTCAGTACCAAGCGTAGGTGGAACCGGCACGCAGGGCCCAACCGGCCTGGCCAATCTCCCGCATGGCCGGGCTGAGGGCTTTCATCTGACGCGTCCACTCCTCGTTGCCCACCTGGTGCCACATGCCGTGGCCAGCGAACACCCATTCCACCATCAGCATGGCGAGAAGGTCCATCGTATCGGCCAGCACCGCCCACGAGAAGAAGGTCTGCTTTGGGAAGACGTCTAGTTCCTCCCGGCGGTGGTTCCAGTGCAGCGTGTCGCCGGTGAACAGCAGCCGGTCGTCGATGTGATAAAGGACGTGGCCCCTGGTATGTCCCGGCGCAGGAATCGACAGGACGCCAGGGGAAACGACAGTTACTCCGTCCTCACCGGTCACATCGGTGGCAAAGGGCGCGGCGTCGGCATCGGCCTCGCCGATCCAGACCCGGGCGCCGTAACGGCTGGCCCAGCGTTCCGCGTCGGCCACGTCGTCGCGGTGGCTCAGCAGGACGTGGGCAACGCCGCCCAGGCTATCGACACTCTCGACCAGCGCCGGGTTGAACCGAGGCGAGTCGACCATCAGGTTGCCCTCGGGCCGGGTCACGAGAAAGGAATGGGCCGCGAAGGACGAAAGGGCATTGTTGCCCATGGCAAACACGCCGTCGGTCATCGGGTAGGGGAACACTCCGGCCGGTTCCCGGGGCTGGTCGCGCTTCCCGATGGACTTGGTTGGACAAGCCGCCGCCGCACGCCACAGTTCCGCTTCCTGTTCTTCATCGGCGGGTTGACTGGCGATAAACGAACGGCCGGCGGCGTCCATGCCAATTAGGCCGGGAGCCCAGTTGCGCGCTGAGTCGCAACGGATGCACCGGGTGTCAACGAACCACGGGCCCGGAGCGTTGGATGAGTGGATCTGATCGGGTCTAGGCATTTCAATCTCCTGATCCGGGTCAGACGATCAGGCCTCGTCCACCGGGGACTCCGCCTTGTCGTAATTAGCGGCGGGTATGGCAACTGGTTCCGGCTTGGGTATACGGCAGACAGGACAGGGCTGCGGAGGGCGGTCCACTCG
This sequence comes from Dehalococcoidia bacterium, assembly GCA_965222595.1. GTDB lineage: Bacteria > Chloroflexota > Dehalococcoidia > Lucifugimonadales > UBA3495 > VXOI01. The sequence continues at coordinate 198,198 of CBDCUJ010000016.1, forward strand.
GCGGCCTCCCCTTTATGCCGGGCTACTCCCCCGCCCCGGGCGACCAGTTGTAAACCTTTGCGAGTGTTCCGCCCATGAGTGTGGAACGCTCGGAATCCGAGAGCCGGTCGGTAACCCGGAATGCCTCGACGCCCTGCTGGTAGGTCAACAGCTTCACCGCCCGGGTCCAGTCGGTACCCCACAGGCACCGGTCAAAACCGAAGGCGTCGAATACCTTACCCAGTGGTTCCCAGATGTCCGGGTACGGAAATGGCTGGTGTGACAGGGTACCGGCCCCGGAAATCTTGATGACCACGTTGTCGCATTCAGCCAGCGAAAGCACGTTGTCCAGATCGGCAAACGGTTCCGGCGGCGCCGGCGGCTCGAAGGGCTGGACCAGTCCCACATGGTCAATCACCACCTGGGTGTCCGGGTGGCGGCGGGCCAAGTCACGCAAAAGAGGCAGCTTGCCGGAAGCCATGACGTTCACCGGAACGCCGGCTTGGGCAACGGCGGCGAAAATGCGGTTGAGGCCGGGGTGGTCCGCCTCGAACGGATGGGCCCCAAGCATGACGCGGACGCCGACCACGCCCGGCGTCCCGGTCCACTCGGCAATCTCGTCAGCGACCGCTTCCGACTCCGGATCAAAGGGCCTGATCAGGCCGAACCGGCCCGGGTGTTTCGCGTACACTTCGAGGGCGTAGCTGGCATCGTATCCATACAGAGAAAACGGCGAAATCAACAAAGCCCCATCGACGCCGACCTCGTCCATCGCCGCCACCATATCGTCTCCGGTGACCTCATCAGGACCCGTCAAGAATCCGAGCCAAGGACGTTCGGGCCGGTTTCTCTCGTAAGCATGTACTTGTGAGTCAATTGTGAGAGTCCGAGTCGCCATCGTTTTCCTCCTTGTGATTCATGGATGCCGCGTTGGCGTGTGAGGCCCTGCCTCCAAACTCCCCAGAGTTGCCGCCTGAGTTATGTCAGTTTACACCTGAAGCGGACTTCGATGGGCAGAGGGGAAGACAACTGCCCGGCCGCATAAAAAAGAAGGCCCGGCTTCCAGAACGGTTCGGGCAACTCAAAAATGGAGATTGTTGCCACTCTGCCGCGATTGTCTGCTAAAGTAAGATTTGGAACAAGACGAAACGATCACCCACGCCGCTCCGTCAGTTGCCAGGCCCAGTCGGAGCGCGGAGCACGAAAGACCATTGCCGATACTACGTATGGCCCGTCTCAGGCCGCTGCGCCTGTTCGGCCTGCTTCCCCTGCTTGTCCTGGCCTTAATCTCTTGCGCGCCGCACAGGAGTTTGAGGCCGGCCCCTTAGGAGCCGTCCAGGTGGCGCCCGGCGAGGCCATCCAGATACGTTCGATGCAGGTCCTTACCGGGATCGGCGATCTGGGGGCGCCAAGCCAACGCGGCGAAGCTATGGCGCTGGTGGACTACGGCCCAATCAAGGGGCACGATGTCTCGATGGGCGCCGGTCTCGACTCCCTTTGCACCGCAGAGGGCGGGCGTGCCGCCGCCGAAGCGGTGATCGGCGACCCGAGTGCGGTCGGCGTCATTGGAACGGCGGTGGTGAAAGCGCCGGTGAGGCCGCTTGTGTACGGGTCGCCGTCGTCGAAGATAGCGGAGCCTTCTTTCGGGAAGAGCGGGAAGAACAGACCGTCCGGTCTGCCGTCCGAAATTTGGTTGAGGACGGGGAGCATGTCGGTATCGCCTCTGCTGACGGACGCGGACACGAGCTTCGACGGCAATACCAACGAGGCGACTGGCAAGACCTTCGACGGTCTGCTCGCCGACTACGGAGAGAGGTACGGCGAGCCGCCCTCTTCCGTCTACCTGCCCCAGGCCTACGATGCCACCACGATGCTCCTTAGAGCCATCGAGGAGGTCGCGAGAGCCATCGAAGAGGTCGCGGTCAGCGACGGAGATACCCTGTACATAGACCGGGCCAGGCTCCGGGAGGCTCTGACCGGCCTGACCGGATTCAGTGGAATCATAGGGGCAATATCCTGTGACGAGTTCGGCGACTGCGGCACCGGAGGCGTCCAGATTTCGCACCACAGGGATTCCAGTATTACAGACATTGCCGACCTACCCGTCGTCCACCGCTTCACGCCCTGATTGCCGGTCTTCGCCAGGTTAGGGGCGACGGCTTGAGGCATCTATGCTTGCAAGGCATGGTGGGGCTGGGGTGGGGCTGGCATAGGTGCAGACACATGAGTCATACTGGCGGTTCGGCGGCACGAGATATCGTCTTACCGGCGAAAGCCGGAATCTACGTAACCCCATCCCTCAGGGACAACAGGTTTAACTCAGGCCTGCGGCAACTCCTCAAGTAGCTGAAGCCCATTCACGCCACTCGACCAACCATATCCCGCCGCCCAGTGTAACTTTACGCCAACACCCGGCATACAGACACCGGGGGAGGCGTCGTGGATTCCGGCTTTCACCCGAACGACGGAATCACGGGAGGGATAACGTCATATACGCCAACTCCCGGCCATACCGACTCCGGGGAGCCGTCGAGGATTCAGGCGGAAGCCGGAATGACGGGGGGATGCCGTCATCCCGGCAAGAAACTCCGGGATGACTCATGTTCGTCTAAGGGCTTCCGTAGTAGACGGGCTTCCAGCGATTTAGAGATCGATTCTGGCGGCTGTACTGCCCAACAGAATACGCTCGACCTCGGGGGCCAGGGTCTCGGCCCGGTGGCGGCATTCTTCGTCCGTGAGGCTGGAAAGGGGATGTTGAGCCACCACGTACTCGTAATCCGGCACCCCCATCATGCGGGTCATGGCCTTGGCGGTGTTGTTGAAAACGTGGGTGATGATCGACGCCGTGGGTATGCCCAGGCGCTCCATTTCGATGCCGTCGTGCACACTGCACGAGCTGCAGGAGCCTCAATCGCCGACCCCGGTGATGAGGACGTCCACTTGGTCCAGCATGTCCTGTACGGTTGCCTGCTTGGTGGGCAGGGAAGCCGAGTGTTTGCCGAAATACAGCACCTCTCTCAGTCCGTACTTCTCCTGGAGGATCTGACCTAACTGGTAGAGGACTTTATCCGAGTTGGGCTTGGAATTCTCCAATAGGCCCAAGGTCTTGCCCGCCAGGGTATTGGGGCGCTCGTTAAGGTGGAACTCCTCCGAGGAAAGGCCGGTTCCCGACGGGTTGACCATTCGAATGTTTCTGACGGTGACCGTTTCAGCCATATCGCCTCCGTGCCGTCTGAGGTTTGCCGCAAATAGTGAATTTCAGCCGTCTACTTCAATCTTTCGCGTCCGTATCTGGTAATTGGTGGTGTCTATTATAGCGCTGTTGCGGCCTCCGGTGCCTCCGCCAAGCACGATGATTATGTCGTCCGGCTCCCGTGAGCAACGGCGCAGCAACCGGTCGTCTCCCTCGCGCTCGGGGCCTTGGGCAATCCCAAGGCGGACCAATTCGCTTTGGGGTCGGGCGGCGTGCTCGATCATGTAGTCCTGTATTTCCCGCCGGGTCCAGCCGTCACCAGCCAGAGTGATGGCGTGCTCGGGTCCGAATACCAGCACCCACTGGGCGGGGAAGCGCCAAGCCAGGCAGGCGCTCTTCAGAGTGTCCGCCACCGAGGCCAAAATCGATTCGCCGGTGTTGCCGTAGGCATTGTTTACGGTGATGGGGTTGTAGGCCACGCCCACGGTAACGCAGTTGTCCTCCGCCTGGAAGCCGCGGCTCACGTGCAACGGTCCCCAAGGGGAGTCCTCTTCGTTGTCGGCAAAGCAGAGGCTGAACTTGCTTGGATTGCCGAGTGTGCCCCGGTCCAGAATACCTGGCCGGGCCTCGAACCCGTTCATGAAGCAGAGGCGCACCGCCCTCCCCAGGCAGGCATTCGCGCGGTTCCCCGGCCCGAATATACCGTCCTTGGAGTTGAGGCTAAGGTGGTGGCGGATAGGGCCGTTTACGATCATCAAGATGGCCGGTGAACTGGTGGAGGAGGCCGCCATGTTGACGTAGTTCTTCTCTTCGTCTAACGCCTTGAGCGTGGCGGTCAGGACGGGAAAATATTCCGGCAGGCAGCCGGCCATGACGGCGTTGGCGGCCGCGTTCTCGGAGGTCAGCACCCGCCGCCGCATGTCCAGCGACAGCAACTCCTCTTCCCCGGTGAGACCGGAAAGCTCCAGCATCTCCCGGACCTTGTATTCCACCGGCGGAACCACCGGCAGGCCGTCGCTCCAGCCCAGCCGGTAGCACTCCTCGATGGCCTCGATGGTATCGCTGTACTCCGGCCTCGCCGAGCGTTGCATGTTGGTGGTCATATCAGCTTCTCTTCGTCATTCGTTTTCTGGCTCGGGTAGTCTCAGCGGCGGGCCTTCAGCCACCGGGGGCGGATTCGGCAAGGGGTTCAAGGATGTCGAGAAATTCGTCCATCAGGTCCAGTTGCCCAGCGATGTCGTCGCTATCGAGGAACCGCTTGCGTGTGTAAAAAAAGCCATGCAATTGATTTGCCACGGCCTTTAGCTGCATCACCCGCCGGTCGCCTGACAAACGCTCCGCCCGTAACATGACGTCCCAATATTCGTCGTGCTTGCTGTACTTCCAACCTTGGGTTTCGGCAACAGCCTTGGCCATCCAGGACGCCGCTCCCCAGCCTTTTTCCGCGGCTTGATGCAGGTCGTCCTCAGCCAGGTACTGCCGGCCCTTGACCAGAAACTCCCTGGCTTGGCGACGGTAGTCGGCCGCGGCTCCGCCATCGTGGTCGAATGGTTCCATGGGAGACATTTGGGTCATGCCGGGAGGACCTCCGCCTATATCCAAGTGTTTCGTATATTTTGCGTGTACGCCTTTTCCAGCATCAAACAGCCGGCTGGCAAGCCGCCGGGCGAGGGTCTGTGGACATTCATGGCTAGGCGTCCAAGGAGAGTGTTCCGAGGCAGATGCGCCCCTCAAAAAGATGATTGTGGCAGCGTTACCTTCCTTCCTTTTATTAACTCCCCAAGCCACCGAAGATAGACCCAGAATTTCGGCCTTAGCAACTGGTCAAACAGCGAAGGATCAATTGCCGGAGGTCTTCAGGGCAGCACCGCGGCCGCTTGCCTTTCCCTCGATTCCACGCCACTCTCGTTGTCAGTCCCAACTTATGCTTGACCTCGGCTATCCAGCAAGTTTTGACCGTCCTGCCCCTGTGGTCCAGCACCTTGACGCATTCGATGATTTCCTTGTAAGTCAAAGATACTTCTTACCAGTCGCACTTACTATGTTCACTGTCGGACGAAGCCCCAATCCCGAGTCGGACGCACCTTGGAACTTTCGCCCCTGACGCCTAACATCCTGAATGTCCACAGACCCTAGGAAATCTCGGGAAGCCGCAGTTGCACCCCGGCCTTTTCCTCCTGAATGCGGGCCACGGCGTCCGAGTCCTCGGGACCCCAGCCGCGGAACATCGCCTCGACGTGCCGCTGGTTCACCAGGTTGGACAGGTCCATGGGCACCCCGTACTCTCGTCCCAAGTCGGTGGCCAAGCGAACGTCCTTGGCCGCCAAGGCGGTGGCGAACCCCGGGTCGAAGTTCCCCTGGAACAGGAACCGGGGGAACTTTTCGGTGAGACGCCGGGAACTTCCTGAGCTATTCGCTATGGCGTCGGCCAGGATAGCCAGGTCCACGCCGGCTTTGACCCCCAGGGTGAGGGCCTCCGCCAACAGTACCCCGGTACCCATGCTCATCAAATTGTTGCAAATCTTACAGACGGAGCCGTTGCCGACGGGGCCGCAATAGACCACGTGGCTGCCGATTGCGCCCAAGACTCCTTCGAACCGGTCGAACACGCTCTGGTCGCCGCCCACCATCACCGCCAGGGTGCCGGCAGCCGCTCCGTAGACGCCTCCGCTCACCGGAGAGTCGAGCAAGGTGACACCCCGTTCGGCGCAGACCTGGTTGAGCTGGCGCACCACCGTGGGCGAGTTGGTGGAGAGGTCGAAAACGACGGCACCGCTAGCGGCGCCCTCCAGGATTCCGTTTTCCCCCAAGACCACCGCTTCCACGTCCCGGGGGACGGGGAGAGAAGTTAGCACCGCTTCGTTTCCCGGAACGGCCTCCCTTGGACTGTCCGCCCATTCGGCCCCCATTTCCAGGAGATTGGCTGCGGCCTCGCGTCGCAGGTCGTGGACGGTCACTTGGTGGCCGGCCTTGATCAGGTTGGCCGCCATCGGGTTGCCCATGTTGCCGGTTCCGATGAACCCTAGCTTCATCCCGTTCGCTCCTCTGGCTTTCTCCTATCCCTCCGGGTGGCCGCTCTGCTCCGGGTCGCTGGGGTTGCGGTCCGGGTCGCTGGGGTTGCGGTCCGGCTCGCTGGGGTTGCGGTCCGGGCCGGTGTGTCGATTCGGGCTGGTGTGTCGGTTCGGGCCGGTGTGTCGGTTCGGGCCGGGGCTGGTCTACCCGTGGCCGGGGCCGGTACGGTGCGATTCCGGACACCCCCCGGCCGGGGCGAGACCGTACGGCGCTCGGCATTCCGGTTGCCGGCGCCGTTTCTTGCTCCACACCCTGTTCGTCGCCCTGTTCGTCAAATGTCTCCTTGGCGACCCGGAACGCCCGTACTGCGGCGGGCATTCCGCCATAGAAGACCATCTGGCCAATGATCTCCGAGACTTCCTCTCTCGTAACGCCTATATGGAGCGCCCCGGTGATATGCCTTTTGATCATTTCCGGGCTGTGGCCCAACACCACCAAAGCGGCGATGGTGCAGAGACTGCGGGTCTTCAAGTCCACGGCGGGACGGTTGTAGACCTCGCCGTAGACCACCGAGTCGACCAGCTTCATGATTTCAGGGGCAAGTTCCGCCATGGCGGCAGGTGGGTCCGGGTTGTTGGCCGAACCGTAGTACCGCATCCGAAAATCGGCGGCGGCCTGGTCCAGATCGCTTTCGGGTCCTGGGGCATCGTGGTCAATCGTCAACGGATTCTCCTGTTGGGCAGTGCTTGGGCCAGCGACATCATAAGACCTGCCAGTACCGCCTCCCATCCAAGCGCACCACCTTGCCGATGTGGTCGTCCGGATGGAAGTGGCCGGCCGCGATCACGAACCCCTCGGCCTCCGCATCGTCCAGGATGCGCTCCCGGTTGCTCCGGCTGGCCTCTTTGTCGGTGTCCACCCCGGCGGTCCAATCCGGACGCGCGACCTGGGCCTTGCTGTGGAGCAGGTCGCCCACCACCATCGCTTTTTCTCCCTGGGAGGTGATGACGATCACCATGTGTCCCGGCGTATGCCCGGGGGCCGAAAGGGTCTTCACCTCGTCGGTGATATCGTACTCGCTGTCCACCAGGTCCATGACACCCATCCCTTCCAGCGGAATGACGCTATTCGTCACCTGGGGAGCGGACCCGATGACATCGGGCTTGGTGAAGTGTTCCCAGTCCAACCGTGGGACCAGATACCGGGCCTTGGGGAAGGTGGGGGCGGGCTGATTGCCGCTGTAGTCGACGTTCCACCCCACATGGTCGCCGTGGAGGTGGGTGTGGGCGACGACGTCGACGTCGCCGGTCTCCACGCCCCTGCTCTTCAACTGGTTAACCAGGTCTCCCGTGCGGTTGCCGCGGTCGGGGTGGGGTCCGGGCCCCATCCCGGTGTCCACCATGATCACCTTGCCTTGGGAGCGGAGAAAGAAATGGAGGTAGTAGAGCTGTAGCTGTCCTTCTTCCAAGCAGTCCTGATGGGAGTCCCAATCCTGGGACGAGGTGGTGGGGAACATCATGTTCGGTTCCCGCGCCGGCGGCACCATGTCCAGCACCGCAACAATGTCCACATTGCCTACCGTTATCCGACCGGGCATGACGGCCTCCTTATCCCGGGTGTGTCACCAGTCTGTCAACTTGCTCCCTAGTATTGGACCAGAGAGAAAACGTCGTGTGTTTCCAGGCTCCAGCGGCCCTCTAATGCGGTCAATTCAATGATCACCGCCATTTCCACAACCAAACCGCCAGCCAACTCAATCAACCGGCCAACGGCGGCGAGGGTGCCGCCCGTGGCGAGTAAGTCATCGACGACCAAGGCGTGCTGGCCGGGAGAGATGCCGTCTACGTGCATCTCCATGGTGTCACTGCCATATTCAAGGGTGTATTGGGTGGAAATGGTCGCGGCGGGCAGCTTGCCGGGCTTTCGCACCGGCACCAGCGGCGTCCCCAGCTCCCTGGCCAAAGGTGCGCCTACCAAGAACCCGCGGGACTCCACCGCCACTACGGCGTCGATGCGTTGGCCCCGGTACCGTTCCGCCAGCGTGGAAATAGCGTAATTGAAGGCGTCAGGGTCGGCCAATAGAGGGGTAATGTCCCGGAAGACGATTCCCGGAGCCGGAAAATTGGGAACGTCGCGAATATAGTCTTTGAGGTCCATAGTCATCAAAGGAACCTTGATTACCGGATGCCCGATTGTGGATGGTGAACGGGGCCGCCAGTGTAGCAATCCCGTCCCTCAACCGTGGCTGGCAGTGTAAGGTAGGCCTACCCACCCGTCAAGAAGAAGCCCCACCCGGAGGCGGCATTCGGCCGCCGGGTCCCCCTCAACCACAACTGATTCGGTGGTTCGAATTCCGCTCTTCGTGCAACGGGTTTCGATTGACGCAGCAGCCCCGGGTTGACTATAATTGGTACCAGTGACCCGGTGCTGAATGGCCCCACATTCGCGGGGCCATTTCTAATGTGTAGCAAAGCGGGCGCTGTAGACAATGTGGGATGCCCCTGTGGCGCAAAGGAAGCGCAGTCGATTTGTAATCGACAGGTTAGGGGTTCGAATCCCCTCTGGGGCTCCAAATTATATCGGGAAAGCGCCAAGGGGGACGGCACCAAGGGGGCAGCGTTACGGCCTTGGTTCCGGGCCGGCCCCGGCCTGAAAGAGCCAACGGACTGAAAAAACGGCCGGTCCTGATTGCACCGGGGCCGCCGGATATGCGAAGATTCAACTAACAAGTTTTGACGGGCAAGTTTAGACTGAGATGAAATGTCGCCCTTGACTATCAGGAGGGGTGGGTGAGTGGTTAAAGCCACCAGACTGTAAATCTGGCGTCCGGAAGGGCTTCGCAGGTTCGAATCCTGCCCCCTCCACCAACCGATGGAATTGAGAATTACGAAATAAGCTCACAGGTGGAGTTCATAATTCGCAATTCAAAATTCGAAACCCAATCGCCCAGATAGCTCAGCGGTAGAGCACGTTCTTGGTAAGAACGGGGTCGGCGGTTCAATCCCGCCTCTGGGCTCCAGAAGGTCCGCCGGGCGTCGTACGCCCGGAAAATGATTCCCGTATAACTACGATCGACAAGTAGGGAGGAGACCCAGAAAATGGCCAAGCAACGTTTCGACCGGTCGAAGGACCACGTCAATGTGGGAACCATCGGACACGTGGACCACGGAAAGACCACTCTTACATCCGCCATCACCAGCGTCCTGTCCAAGCGAGGTATGGCCAGCTTCCTAGACATGGACAGCATCGACAACGCGCCCGAGGAAAAGGCCCGCGGCGTTACCATCGCCATTGCCCACGTCGAGTACGAGACCGAGAGCCGTCACTACGCTCACGTGGACTGTCCCGGCCACGCCGACTACATCAAGAACATGATCACCGGAGCGGCCCAAATGGACGGGGCGGTGCTGGTGGTGAGCGCTCCCGACGGGCCCATGCCCCAGACCCGGGAGCACATCCTGCTCGCCCGCCAGGTGGAAGTGCCACGCATCCTGGTCGCCTTGAACAAGGTTGACATGATGGACGATGAGGAGCTCTTGGAGTTGGTTGAGCTTGAGGTAAGGGACCTGCTGAACCGCTACGACTTCCCGGGCGAAGACACCCCCATCGTCCGCGTCAGCGGCCTGAAGGCGCTGGAAGGGGACGAAGAGGCGGAGCAGGGGATCCTCGACTTGGTCAAAGCCATGGACGACTACATCCCCGTCCCCCAGCGGGTCACCGACAGGCCGTTCCTGATGCCCATCGAAGACGTGTTCGGCATCAAGGGCCGCGGCACCGTGGTCACCGGCCGGGTGGAGCGGGGCACCCTGAAGCAGGGCGAGCCTGTAGAGATCATCCGGTTCGGGGACGTTCGCGAAACCGTCGCTACCGGCCTGGAGATGTTCCACAAGACCCTGGACACCACCGAAGCGGGGGACGCCGTCGGCATTCTGCTTCGCGGCGTGGACCGGGAAGAGGTGGAACGGGGGCAAGTCCTGGTGAAACCCGGCTCTATGCGCCCCTATACCAAAGCCGAGGCGGAGGTATACGTCCTCAGCCGTGATGAAGGCGGGCGGCATACTCCGTTCTTCACCGGTTACAAGCCCCAGTTCTACATTCGGACCAGCGATATCACTGGGTCCGTCACCCTCCCCGAAGGGGTGGAGATGGTGATGCCCGGCGACAACGTCACGATGACCATCGACCTCATGTCCCCGGTGCCCATTGAAGAGCAGATGCGCTTCGCCATACGCGAGGGCGGCCGTACCGTGGGGTCCGGCGTAATAACGAAGGTGGTGTCTTAAGCTATGGCCAGAAAGACCGCCGATGTCCGTCCCATTGTCACGCTCCAGTGCGGGGAGTGCCGGGAGAGGAACTACACCTCGGTGAAGAACCGGCGCAACGACCCGCAAAGGCTGGAGCTCCGTAAGTATTGCTCACGTTGCCGGGGGCACCGGACTCACCGTGAGGTAAGGTAAGCGAATGGCCCGGGCCTCAACGCGCGGCCAGCGGATTATCTCGCCGTCCAGCGGCGGGCGCACCAGCGGAGGCCGCACCAGCCCGATCGCCTTCCTCCAAGAGACCTACCAGGAACTGAGAAAGTCGGTCTGGCCAAGCCGCGAGGAGACGGCCCGGCTGACCAGCGTGGTTATCATGCTGGCGGTGGCGGCGGGGTTCTTCTTGGGTGGGTTGGACCGGGTGTTTTCGGAGCTGTTCACCCGGGTCATATTCGGCCTCGGGGCCTAAGCCCGGCAACGACCCGTCGGCAAGCCGCCAAAGGGTCCCAAGACCGGCCGTAACAGGGCGGTGATTTGCTTGTCTGGAATTACGACATGAACGCTAACGAAATAACCGACACCGAAGAACTCCAAGGCCCCCGGTGGTATATAGTCCACACCTACTCGGGCCAGGAAGACTTGGTGGAAAAGAACCTGCGTCTTCGGATTCAGAGCCTCGACATGCAGGACCGCATCAATTCCGTATTGGTCCCCACCGAGGAAGAGGTCGTCTTCAAAGACGGCAAGAGACGGTCGGAACGAAGGAAATTGTTCCCCGGCTATATCCTGGTCCAGATGACCATGGATGACGAAAGCTGGTATGCGGTGCGGAACACGCCTGGGGTCACCGGATTCGTTTCGAGCGAAGACGAGCACGACAAGCGTCCCAAGCCGGTGCCGTTGGAAGACAAGCAGATAGAAGACATACTGAAGCAGGTCGAGTCTGACGCCACCCGTGTAAAGATTGCCTTGGAGCGGGGCGAAACGGTCCGGATCACCGAAGGGCCGTTCGTCGATTTCATCGGTGCAATCAGCGATGTGGACGAAGGAAAGGGTAAGGTCCGCGTGCTGGTCTCCTTCTTCGGCCGCGAGACGCCGGTGGAGTTGGACTTCCTTCAAGTCGAACGGATCTAAGCGCCAGAAAACTCGGACGGGTTTAAGACTCGTCCAGGGACCGATTGGAGACTAAGTGGCAAAAAAGGTACGGGCAATCATCAAGTTGCAACTGGAGGCGGGGAAGGCGACCCCCGCCCCGCCGGTGGGACCGGCGCTGGGCCAACACGGGGTCAACATCATGGGCTTCGTGAAGGAGTACAACGCCCGGACCGCCAACCAGGCCGGCAGTATCGTTCCCGTTCACCTGACCGTGTTCGAGGACCGTTCATTCGTCTTCGTAACGCGTACGCCGCCAGCTTCGGACTTGCTGCGAAAGGCGGCCGGAGTGGAGAAGGGAGCCGCCGACCCACGGGCAGCCCGGGTAGGTTCCATCAGCCGGCAGGCCCTGCGGGAAATCGCGGAGACCAAGCTCTCCGACCTGAACGCCGGATCGGTCAACGAAGCAATGGCGATTATTGAAGGCACCGCCCGCAGCATGGGCATTGAGGTAGCCGAAGGATAACCATGCCCCAGCACAGCCGCCGTTACACCAATGTACTCGAGAAGGTGGACCTCGAACGGCAGTACCAGCCGGACGAGGCGCTCGACCTCGTAAAGGACCTCTCCACCGCCAAGTTCGACGAGACGGTGGAGTTCCACCTCCGTACCAACGTAGACCCCCGACACGCCGACCAGATGGTCCGAGGCGTGGTCGGCATGCCCCATGGCTTGGGGAAAACCGTTCGGGTATTGGTGTTCGCCGGGGCCGAGGGCGCCGAGGCCGCACGACAGGCCGGGGCCGATTACGTCGGCGAAGACGACCTGATCGAGCGCATCGAGGGAGGGTGGCTGGAGTTCGAAATCGGTCTGGCCACGCCCCAAGTGATGCCAAAGATCGGAAAATTGGGCCGTATCCTGGGACGCCGCGGGCTCATGCCCAATCCACGCTCCGGCACCATGGTGCAGCCCCAAGACCTGCCTCGGGCCATCCAAGAGGCCAAGGGCGGAAGGATCGAGTACCGGACCGACCGCACCGCAATCATCCACTGTGCCTTGGGGAAGGTCAGTTTCGAGACTTTGGCGCTGGTCGAAAATTTGGCCACCTTGACGGATGCCATCGTAAGGGACCGCCCGGCGGCCCTGAAGGGCCCATATTTCCGGTCAGCCTACGTCACCTCCAGCATGGGGCCCAGCGTCCCACTAGACTTGGCAGTGTTGCAGGCGATGCAACCGCCGGAGTAAACTCAGGAAACGTCACAACAACGGCTGCCCAAATTCCGGCAGCCGGAAAGGGTTAAACCGCCAAAGACAGTGGGTCCCGTGTCACGGGGTAATGGCTGAGGCCGCCCGCCCAGGCGCGACGCCGAAAGGATTCGGGGACTACAAGCCCTGCGCCGCGCCCTTGGTGCAGGGCTTGTTTATTGAGGAGGGCGAAACTTGCCAACACAGCAGAAAATAGACCGGGTAGAGGACCTGAAGGACCGCATCGAAAGAAGCACCATCACCATGGCAGCCAACTATGCCGGGATCAGCGTAAACCAGATGACCGCATTGCGCCGGGCAATGAAGGCCGGCGGTATCGAATTCACAGTAGTCAAGAACACCCTCACCTATCTGGCCGCCGATAAGGCCCAACGCCCCCAGGTGAAGGAAATCGTCCAAGGCCCCACAGCCTTGGCGTTCGGGTTCGACGACCCGACCGACGCCGCCAAGGCGCTTACCAACTACGCCCGCGCCAACGCCACGGCCTTCACCCTTCGGGGAGCAGTGATGGGGGATGGTCCTCCCATGGGGCCGGAGGGGGTCACAAGGCTGGCCGCATTGCCGCCGCGCCCTCAGATGCTGGCCACCCTTTTGGGCCAGATGAAATCGCCCATAGCCCGCTTGGTGGGCGCCCTGAACAGCCCCATCCAAGGGCTGGACAACGTTTTGCAGGCACGGATACGCCAACTGGAATCGAGTTAGCGGAAGTCGGCGCGCCCCGCCGCCCCGTAAAACGATTTCCTGGGTTACCACCAACCAGCAATCACCCTGAATATTTCAGGTACGACGGAAAGGAGGAATCATGACCAAAGACCAAATCCTGGACGCAATCAAAAATATGAACGTGGTCGAACTGGCCGACATGGTCAAGGTATTGGAGGACGAGTTTGGCGTCAGCGCCGCCGCCCCCGTGGCCGTCGCCGTTGCTGCCACGGCCGCTGAGACGGCAGCCGTTCCGGAGGAAGAACAGACCGAGTTCGAAGTCAACCTGCGGGAGATTGGACCCAACAAGATCAACGTCATCAAGGCCGTCCGGGAAGTCACTTCCCTCGGCCTTCGCGAAGCCAAGGAACTGGTGGAGTCAGCCCCCACGGCCATCAAAGAGGCAATTCCCAGGGACGAAGCCGACGAGATCAAGGGCAAGCTGGAAGAGGCCGGGGCCGCCGTAGAGGTCAAATAACGTCCCGCCGGCCGGGAGGTTGAGTTTTGGGCCGAAAAGACAGGGAACGCTACCTGCGGCTGAAACAGGGAAACCCCGGGTACCGGGGTTTCCGAGGGGCGGAAACGGTCGTTCCGCCCCCGCCCCCGGTGATGGAATCGGTGGTCTGCTCGGTGTGCCAACGCAAGCGAAACGTCGCCGCCGACACCCTGCCCGACGACAGGTCGGCGTACGTTTGCCTGCGTTGTCAGGATGAACTGCCTGTCGCCGAGACTGCGGCGTCCCAGTAGCCACCCTTCCACCCGCCTGTCGACAGAACCTCCGTCACGCCGGACGTGAGCCGTTAGCGGAAGGGCGGTAGTTGGGCGTCCAGGTACTCATAGGCCCGGTTAAACTGGCTTTCTCTGGCGAACCCTTCATCCTCCGGTCGGGACACTACAAACTCGTCGGGGTCGATACCTGTTCCCCCCAGCCATTCGCCCGAGGGGGTGAACCAGCGGGAGGTGGGAATGTAGATGGCCGAACCGTCACTCAACTCAATGAACTCGTAATTCGACGCCTCGCCGTAGGTTTCGGTCCCCACTATAACCGCCCGGCCCGCTTCCTGTAGCGCGACTGCCACCGCCTCGGCCTCCCCGGCCGTTTCGTCGTTGACCAACACCGCCAGCAAGACGTCGTCCAGCTCCAATCGGTTGATGTCTTCCGCTATAAAGTGCTGTGATCGAACGCCTTCCCGGTCCTCCACGGACCGGAACAGGCTGCCCGTAGGCAGGAATTGGCCTGCCACCTCACTGGCCGCCTCCGCAGAACCGCCGAAGTTGGAGCGAAGGTCCAATATCAACGCCAAAAGGTCGAACCGATTCATTGACTCCAAGGCTGCGAAGGTCTGGTCTCCGGTGTTCTCCTGGAACCGGTAAATCCGCAGGTAACCGATCCCGCCCGGGGTCAATTGGTTGATCACGGTGGGAATCTCCACGTTACCCCGGAACACGTCCAACTCCACGGGGTCCGGTTCACCGGCGCGCAGCAAACGCAACTTCACCTTGGTCCCTTCGGGGCCGGCGACCAGGTCCACCACGGAGCGTACCGTTTGCCCCTCCACGGAATGGCCGTCCACCGCGGCCAGAATGTCCCCGGGCTCTATTCCCGCCTTCTCAGCCGGGGTGTCCGGGTAGGGGAACAGGACTATCTGGCCGTTCTCCGGCATTACCTGAGTCCCGATACCCAAGTACGAACCCTCCAATCGTTTATCGAAGTCCTTCTTGGCCCGAGGGTAATCTTCCGCGTTCAAGAAAGTTGAGGACGGGTCTCCCAGCCCCTCCAGGATACCGTCCAACACGGCCTCCACCAGAATGGACTGTTCGAAATCCGGGTGGTCCAGCCGGTACATGGCAGCCGCCCGCCAAATATCGCCCAGTTCCGCTGGCACAGCCGAGGGCGTCTGGCCTCGCATCCGTCCAACGTCGGTCAGGAATGGGTACGGGGCGGCGCCGCTGAGCCTTAGCAGACGGCCGACGGCCCCGGCCGTCACCGAATCAGGGTCCAGCTCATCGGCTCTGGGATAATTCTGCTGAATACGGCCCCAGGCCTCCCAGACCAAGGCCAAGTCGTCCTCCGGTTTCGCCGTTTCCCCTGGGGCCGTGTCCCCTGGAGAGGAACACGCCACCGCCAACAACGAGAGCAACGCCGCCGCCGCAAGCAATCGAACAATTGAGGCGCCGAGGTTATTGAACATTCAACGAATCCAAATAGAGAATCCCAATAAGATTGGGCAACCAATGATCGGCTCCGGTCCACATTTTAACAAATCGCGGTTGCGTGATTGCCAGCCCGACTGGAGGGCGGTACACTGGCCCTGCGGCAGCCCCGATACTTCGGATTGAAACCAAGAGGAGGGAGACCCTTGATCAAAGTAACTGTCTTGTACCCGAATGAGGAAGGCAAGAGTTTCGATTTCGACTATTGGACCGGAACCCACATGGACTTGGTGAACCGGCTCCTCACCCCCATGGGACTGCTCCGCGGGGAGCTGGAAAAGGGCGTCTCGGCAGCCGACCCCAACGCACCGGCGCCGTTCGTAGCCGTGGCCAATCTGCATTTCAATACGGCCGATGAGGTCCACGAGGGTTTCAAGACCCACGGCCGGGAAATCCTGGGCGACATCAAGAACTACACCGATATTTCCCCGACTTTCCAAATCAGCGAGACCATTTAGCGGCCGCGCGCCACGGTCCGACGGCGTTTGGGCGGCCTGACACAGGCCGCCCTTTTTGCGGAAGCCCGGCTCCCTCCCCTTGTCCAATCCTGCAACCTTCAAGAGAGAGTAACAACTAAAATGACCGCCGCCAACGGGAATAACCAGTTCGAACAATTGGCCGACCGGTTGATTGGGGAACACTGGTACTTCTATCCCACCGCAGGCGCCCGCATAGGGCGGCATGAATACGATGGCCGGTTGCCAGACCTCTCGCCCGGCCGGACCAGCCGCCGGGAACTGGAGCTGCGAGACGGCCTGGCCGCCTTGAGTTCTCTGGATTCCGACCGTTCCGGTTCCGCCCCCGACGAACGGCTGTCCTACCGGATGATGGAGCTGTTCCTCAAACGGGAGTTGTTCACGTTCACTGAGCTCCGTCCCTTGGAGAACAACCCCATGCGGCAGGCCGTGTTCCTGAACATGAGCGGATACGTCCGGCGCGACTACGCCCCTTTGGAAGACCGCCTCCGCTCGGCAACGGCCGCATTGGAGCAGGCGCCCGAATTCCTGGAAACCGTCGACCGGGCCTTGGCCGACAGCCTGTCGAGTCATATCGTCGACATGAGCGTTGAGAGCTATTCCGGGATGGCCCGCTTTTACCGCGGCGAATTGGCCGAGGCGGCTCGCCGGGTCACGGACCGGGAGATCGCCGGAAAGTTCAGCCGGGCCTTGGAAACGGCAGCCTCCGCCTTGGACCGTTTCGTAGGGCGCCTCAAGGCGAGGTCCCGCCAAGGGGAGGCCGGATATGCCATCGGCCCGGGACTCTACTCCGGAATGCTCTCCACCGGGGAAGGATTGAACGTAACGTTGAAGGAGATTGTCCGGGTCGGTGAGGCCAACCTGGAGGAAAACCTGTCAAAGATACGAGAAGTGGCCGCCTCCATCGCCCCCGGCCGCTCCGTGATGGAGATAGTCGCCGACCTCGGCCGCAACCATCCCACAGCCGGCCGCCTCATCGGCGATACCCGGGAAATGTTGGAGGCGATAAGGCAGGCGCTGATCGACTACGATGTGATCTCAGTCCCGGCGGAAGACCGCTGCCAGGTGTTGGAGACTCCGGCCTACATGCGCTATGCCTTCGCCGCCATGGATAGCGCCGGCGCCCTGGAGACCACCGCCACCGAGTCCTTCTACTACGTGACCCCGGTGGAGGCCGAGTGGACCGAGACCCAGAGAGAGGAGTGGCTTTCCAATTTCAACTACGACACTCTGAAAATCATCTCCATCCACGAAGTCTATCCGGGCCATTTCGTCCACAACCTCCATAACCGTTACGGCCGGGGGTTGCCTCTGGTCAACCGGGTGGCCACCTCGTATGCGTTCAGCGAGGGTTGGGCGCACTACACCGAGCAAATGATGGTGGAAACGGCCTACGGGAACGGCCAGCCAGCACTGTTGCTAACCCAGCTCTTGGAGGCGTTGGTACGAAATTGCCGGTATGTCTGCTCCCTTCGGATGCACACCGGTGACATGACGGTGGACGAGGCGACCCGGTTTTTCATGGAGAACGCCTACATGTGGGAGCATCCGGCCCGCCGGGAAGCCCTGCGCGGCACCTTCGACCCGGGCTATCTCAACTATACGCTGGGCAAGCTGATGATCCTCAAACTGCGGGAGGATTACCGCCGGCAGCAGGGAGGCCGCTACAGCCAGAAAGACTTCCACGACCGGTTGCTGTCTTTCGGGAGCCCCCCGCTTCCATTGGCCAGGGAAGCCATGCTGGAGGAAGCCGGCAACCCGCTCTAGCGCGGAAACCAGCTACGGGCTTTTTCCTCTCGTCGTCCAAAGAGAGGTCCGGAGCGGGGACCGCGTTCCTACAACGGAGGACCGGTCAAGTCCGGAAGGACTGTTTGCGGAAGGCTTCGGCAAACCGGTCGCCGGAATCGCCGGCCGCCTCGCGGGCGTTGGCTTTGACGAATTCCTCCAATTCCGTCTCGGTCCGGCCGTTGAGCTGACTCCGGTGGACCCGTACGGCCCGCATCTTGGTGTCGATGGTCCCGGCGATGTCGATCACCGTATCCGCAGCCTCCGCGCCCCAAAAGAGCACGGTCCCCGTTTTATGGGGCTCCAGACCTTCGTCCCGCCACAGTTCTTCGAAGTGCAGATGGTCCCTGGCGTAGGGGAACACAGCGTCCAGAGTCACCTGGCCGGCGATGCGGTGGTCGCGGTGCCATGCCAGGTTTTTCCGGTAAGGCTCCGGGCACAGCACCACATCCGGCCGGAGCTGACGGACCTGGCGCACCAATTCCTTGCGGAACTCGCTGGTGTCCTCAAGGCCGCCGTCCCGATGCTCCAACGATACCAGTTCCTGCACGCCCAGAATTTGTGCGGCCTCCGCCTGCTCCACCTGTCTCACGGCAGCCAGTTCATGGGAGCTAACGCCGGGTGCGGCTGCTCCATTACCGCCATCGGTACAAACGACGTAGCGGACCAACGCGCCGTCACCGGTCCATTTTGCCACCGTGCCGCCGCACCAGAATTCAGCGTCGTCAGGGTGTGGCACCACTACCAACACCCGCTGGGGTGTTTCATCCATCCACACGACCTCCTCGGGGCCAAGGAATTTCTCAAGGGTC
The DNA here is from genome assembly GCA_965222595.1 of Dehalococcoidia bacterium. Lineage (GTDB taxonomy): Bacteria > Chloroflexota > Dehalococcoidia > Lucifugimonadales > UBA3495 > VXOI01. The sequence continues at coordinate 216,985 of CBDCUJ010000016.1, forward strand.
GGACGAGCTATTTACGTGCGGAAAAAGCGCCCTATGGACCACATCGGGGTCCCGGTTTCCGGAAGGCGGCGAAACGCTACAGGTCCGGTCCGACGTCGCCGGGAGCGTCCACCCCGGTACGCTGAAAGACCCGCTCGGTCAGGATGCCGCCGGAAATCACGAGGCTCATCGCTTCCTCGACGGTCATATCCGTCTCCTGCACTTGGTCGGCAGGCACAAGCACCAAAAACCCGGACGACGGTATCGGCGTAGTGGGGATGTAGATCGAGAGAATATCGTTGCCATCGCGGAAAGGGTTGGAAGACGTCACAAGTCCTATCATCCAGACTCCAGTCCTTGGGAATTCGACCCACACAACCCCGGCGTAACGTTGGGCGTCATCACCACGGGCCAGAAGTTGGACTGCAGTCCGAGTGGTGCTGTAGATCCCTTTGACTAACGGAATGACCTCAAGAATCCGGTGTCCGATGGAGATTAGCCGTCGGCCCAGAACGAAGGCGGCCACCAAGCCGACCAGATAAATGAGGATTAGAAGAGCAACGATCCCGAAGCCGGGGGCCTGAGGCCCAGGCAGGTAAGCTATCGCCGGTTCCAAGATGGGGTTCAACATATCGAAGATGAACTTCAGGACCAAGACGGTGATGCCAATCGGCAGCATCACCAATATGCCGGCCCCCAAGGTCCGTTCGAAATGCCGTATTACCCGGCGGAAAGGGTTGGGTGGGGTTGGCCTTGGCTGACCGCTTGCCCCGTTGGCACCCGGGGGATTGGGTCCCATGTTTGTCTCCAGCGACTGCCTTACGGATAATAGTCAACGGTAATGAATAACTATTATCGCGTTATACCATATTTCGGGTCAAAGCCTGGTACTCGTCGTTCATCATCATCGCCACGTTATCCCATCCCATCCCCTCAGCCCGCTTGCGGGCTGCCGTACCCAGGCTTTCCTGAAGGCCGGAACTGGAGATAATCATTTCCAAGGAGTTCGCGAACGCTTCGGGGCAGCGCCACGACTTCAAATAGCCGGTATGGCCGTGGTGAATGATGGTCGGCAGCCCGCCCACCCGGGTAGCCACCACCGGGGTGCCGCAGGCCATCGACTCCAACGCCACCAATCCGAAGCTTTCGTAATAGGAAGGGACCACGCACACATCCGCCGCGTTGTAGTAGAGGGGCAGGTCGTCGTGGTCCACCCTCCCTACGAAATCGAACAGGTCTTCCACCTGGCGCTGCTTTGCCAACTCCCGCACTCGCTCCATCTCTCCCGCGCCGTTAGCTTCGGCTCCCACGACCACCATTCGCACTTCTTGGCCGGCGTCCATCTGGGCCGCGGTTTCCACTAAAAGGTCGAGGCCCTTCAAAGGCTCGACTCGTCCCACATACAGCAGGACTTTCTCGCCGTTGAAACCCAACTGGTCGCGTACTTCCCGCTGGTCCAAGGGCCGGAATTTGGTCAGATCTACGCCGCAGGGCACCAGGGAGACCCGTTTGGGATCGGCACCGTAGAGCCGGGCCATGGCATCTCTTTCATGCTCGCTGAAAGCGATAATGCGTTGGGCGGTGGCCATGACATCCCGCTCCACCACCTGTCGTTCCGGCTGCTCCACCTCCCCCGCCCGTGACTGCATTTTTATGAGGGCCAGGGTGTGGAAGGTGACGACGTGAGGAACACCCAGAGCTTCGGACAGACCCCGGCCCACCCACGCCGACAGCCAATAATGGGAGTGGACCACGTCGTAGCTGAGGCCGTTGGCCTCCCGGAACGATTGCAGTTGGTGCAAGAATTCGGGAAGATGATGGTATAGGTCGCCGACCGGGGCGTCGAGGTCTCCCGCCGGTAGATGGATGACCCGCACGTTGGGAGTTATGTGCTCGATCGGACTGTTCACGCCGGAATGTGTCTTGGTGAAAATATCCACCGGGGTACCGAGCTTCCCCAAGGAACGTCCCAACTCCCGGACGTAAACGTTCATACCCCCCGACTTCCCTTGTCCAGGTGCAGCCAGGGGGCAAGCGTGCAACGTGATGAATGCTGCCCGGTTAAAGCTCAACTTCGTCTCACCACCATCTTGAACAGGTTCCTTTGGCGGCCGCCCAAGTGTTGCTTGTAAGGCTCGGGGCCGCGCAGAAAGTCGAAATACTCGAAGCCTTCTTCGATGGCATCCCTGAGGCACATGGCGTTCAACAGCAACCCCACGCTGTAATAGGCGAATTCGGGATTGTAGCCGCTATTGTACAACAGCCGCGAGGAACCGTAATCGAAGCACAGGCTGGCGGCCACCGTTTCCCCTTCGAGGTCCAGAAAATAGAGCCTGATAAGGTCGAGTTCGGCCATTCGCTCGGTGATGCGATGAAAGAACTGCTCCCGCTCCGGGGTCATGAACTCGGCCTTGTCGGTCTTGCTGCTGCGCATCAGGTGGAGGAACTCACCCAACCGTCCGGCGACTTCGCCGGGCGCGGTAACGGCGTACGAGCGCCACTCGCCATTGGCGTCCAAACGCCTCAGCTTGCGGCGCAATTCGTGGCGGTCCTTCTTGGACAGGTAGCCAAGGTAGTCCTCCCAGGTTTCCGGAAGAACCACACCCGATGTCACGTCTTCCTGTTCGATCTCTACGGTGTAACCGTGCTTTCGGGCCATGCCGGGCAGGAACTCCAAGGTCGGAGAGCTCTCGATCAGGGAGTCCAACCGCAGCTCTCCGTAATCCCCGTCGGCCAAGCGGTCCAAGAGCGACTGGAAGAAGACTTGCTCATAGCCGGGCCGAATCATGAAATCGTTGTAATCGAAGGTGTCTTGACTACCCATAAAGGAGACCGTATCCCCTACACGGGCTAACGAGGCGATGGCGGCCACTCCATTTCCTTCAGGGGCCGTTAGATAAAAGCCGTCCATCCGGCGGCCGTCGCCGAAGGACTCCCACCACACCTCCTGCCACTGGGGAGAGAGGAACAGCGAGTTGACCGGTGACACACTAAGCACCGATTCCCAGTCCGCCGCGATCTGTTGGAAGGAAGTAATGGGGGTCTTCGCCACTGCGCTACCTGCCGTGCAAAAGGGCCAAGAGTCCCTCCCGGCCCAAGGGATAGTCTTTGAATGCGCCCCGGACGGCGGAGGTCAACACGCGGGTCCCGGGCTTCCGAACACCGCGCATCGACATGCACAGGTGTTCCGCCTCTAACTCCACGATCACCCCGTCGGGTTGCAAAACAGTGAATACCGCTTCGGCCACCTCGGTAGTAAGCCGTTCCTGGACCTGGGGCCGGCAAGCTGCCACGTCCAATGCCCGTGCCAGCTTGCTGATGCCGGCGATCTTTCCGTTGGGCACGTAGGCGATCCGGGCCAGACCAAAGAAGGGCAAGAGATGATGTTCGCAGACCGAATAGAAGGTCAAGCCTCCCACCATCACGGGGTCGTGTCCCTCGGCCTCGAACACGGTGTCGATGGCCTGCTCGGGACGGACGCCGACGCCGGAAAACACTTCCGAGTACATACGGGCGACCCGCGACGGGGTCTGTCGCAGACCTTCCCGCGCAGGGTCTTCCCCCACCGCCTCAAGGATGGCCGTTACCGCGTCTTCTATTCGCCGTTGATCTGCCGTTGCTCGCTCCATTGGGCCGCCCATCGGGCCGCTATTCAGAATACGCATGGGATAGACGTTGGGGTCCGGCCCGTTTCAGGACAAGGCCACAGCCTCCACAGCTTCCATCGTAGGTTCGACCTGAACGGTCTGCGCGTACACGCTGCTGACCGCCAGGTCGGGGTCTTTCAGTCCCGTTCCGGTGAAGATACACACCACACGCCGGTCCCGCAGGTCCAGTCCCTGCCGGTGGAGCTTGACCAGACCGGCAAAGGATGCCGCCGACGCGGGTTCGCAAAAAATGCCTTCATGGGATGCCAGTATGCGGTAGGCCTCCAGGATTTCGTCGTCCGAAACGGCGTCGATGGTCCCGCCGGAGTCGTCTCGGGCGTCCAACGCTCCCTGCCAACTGGCGGGGTTGCCGATCCTGATCGCGGAGGCGATGGTCTGGGGATTGGCCACCGGCGCACCTTTGACAATGGGCGCTGCGCCCTCCGCCTGGAACCCCATCATGCGGGGGAGAGAGCGGCTCCGGCCCAGTTGCAAATACTCCCGAAACCCTCGCCAATAGGCAGTTATGTTGCCCGCGTTGCCCACGGGTATGAACAGGTAATCAGGGGCATCACCAAGAGCATCGACGATCTCGAAAGCGCCCGTCTTCTGCCCTTCCAAACGATAGGGGTTGATGGAATTTACCAGGGTGACCTCGTGTTTCGTGGTGAACTCACGGACAAGGTTAAAGGCGGTGTCGAAGTTGCCGTTGACCATTATGATCCGGGCACCGTAGGCCATGGCCTGGGCCAGCTTGCCCATGGCCACCTCACCCTTGGGGATAATCACCAGGGCGGGCAGGTCGCAGTGGGCCCCGAAAGCGGCGGCCGAGGCGCTGGTGTTGCCCGTCGAAGCGCACATCACGGCCCGGCTGCCCTCCTCCAGCGCCTTCGCAATGGCGACCACCATCCCCCGGTCCTTGAACGACCCCGTGGGGTTGCAGCCCTCCAGCTTGAAATATAGCTGTTCGCAGCCCAATTCCCGTCCCAGCCGGCTGGATTTCACCAGCGGCGTATCGCCCTCACCGAGGGTGATCATCGGAGTTGCCGCAGTTACCGGCAAAAGGTCCTTGTAGGTTTTCAGTACACCGTCGCCCATATGGTCCCCAAAACCTGTCGGACAGGTCAGCCCGGGCAAGTCAACCCGGGCGTTACTCCTCTATCCTGAGCATGTTGCTGACCCGGCGCACGGGCTCCAGCCGGCCGATGGCTTGGAGCGCCCGTTGGAGGGAGACCTCCCGGGCCGGATGGGTGGTTATCACTATCTCCGCGCTCTGGGTGTCGGGGTCCGAGTCTTTCTGCAAGACCGAGGCGATGCTGATCTCGCCGTCCCCCAGGACCCGGGCTATCTGGGCCAAAACGCCGGCCTGGTCGGCCACGTTGAGCCGGATATAGTACCTGGTGAGCAAGTCGTCGATAGGCCTGAGCCGGACCGAATCGCCATTGAGGTGAGGAGCGGCCCCGGGCCCCACGTCGCTCCCCGCAGAGCGGGCCGCTTCCAGGATGTCGCCGATTATTGCGCTGGTGGTGGGACCGCGCCCAGCCCCCATGCCATGAAACAACACCGGGCCGCTGAGGTCTCCTTCCACTTGCGCCGCATTGTATACGCCGTCAACTTTGGCCAACATATGGTCTTCCGGGACCATCGCCGGGTGCACCCGCAACTGGACCGAACGGACGTCCGGTGAATCATCCGGGCCGGAGTCTATGCCGGCGATGGCCAGGGACTTGATGGCATAGCCCAACTCCCGAGCATAGCGGAAGTCCTGGGCTTCCAGCCGCGCGATGCCCTCGCGGAACACGTCGGTGGGTCGGAAGGGGTAATGATACGCCAAGGATGCCAGGATGGTCAGCTTGTAAGCGGCATCAATCCCTTCGACGTCATTGGTGGGATCGGCCTCGGCGTAACCGCGCTCTTGAGCTTCGCCCAGGGCCTGCTGGAAGCTGGTGCGCTGTTGGGCCATTTGGGTGAGGATGTAGTTGGTGGTGCCGTTGATGATGGTCCGGATGGAGCGGATTTCGTTGGCGGCAAGCTCGTTCATCAAGCAGCCGACGATGGGAATACCACCGCCGACGCTGGCCTCGAATAGTAGATTGACCTGGTTTTTACCGGCCAAAGCCAGCAGCTCCGGCCCATTTTTGGCCATGACTTCCTTGTTGGCCGTGACCACGTGTTTGCCAGTGGAAAGGGCCCTCTTCAGGAAGCCGGCCGCCGGGTCTGAGCCCCCCATCACTTCCACGAGAATGTGGATCTCCGGATCACCGAGGATATCCTCGGGGTTGGCGGTAATTACTCCTGTCGGCAGCTCCACGTCCCGCGCGCGAGACAGGTCCCTGACCAACACCTTCTTCAAGTTCAGCCTTCCGCCGGCCCGGGCGGACAGCGCCTTCCGGTTTTGGGTCAACGCCGCGGCTACCCCGGAGCCGACTACGCCGAGACCCATCAGGCCAATGTTGATTTGCTGAACAGCCGACGGGGTGGTCATTGACTCTCTTCAAGCCTCGGTCTCGTGACGAACACCTGGTCGGCCACCCATGCGTACAACGTGCTATTGAAGTTCATTTTGACCCAGCCGTCGTCCGCGCCGACTTTAACCTGCTCCGCTTGCCACTCTCGGACCATTTCCAAGGTCAGCTTATTGCCGATTATGGGCTGTACTTCCTGCAATTCGGGACCGGAGATCAGGCGGACGATATAGATGCCGTCCGTGGAGTATACGGGTTCACTGGTCTCCCCGGGGGTCAGCGCTTCCACCCCGCGCTCCGCGTCCCCGTATAGGGTGGTGTCGAGGTCCGGGAAGGCGCCGGGAGGCACCCATCCCACATAGCCCAACCTATCGGAGAAGCCTTCGGACCGGGATACCTCGGCCGCCACTGCGGCAAACTCCTCGAGCGCCAAACGCTTCATTACGTCCTGTGGCTGCACTCCGCCTTCTTGGGGCCCGCCGTCCACGGGCAACCGGATCCACTCCACCTCGACCTGCTCTTGGGGGTCTTCGATCCGTTGAGACAGGAGAATAGCCAGACGGAGCACCGCTATCCGCTCCTCGACGATGATGCGGAAATCGCCGTCAGTCAGTCCGGTGGCCGTCAGGAAAGTTTGGTAATTGTTCTGGAACTCCCGGTCCAGCTGTCCCGAGTCCGCTTCCTGGCCTGCGGGCGGAGTGGGTTGAAACTCCCGGCGCAACTCTTGGTCGATGTCGACGTCAGTGGGTGTGATCCCCAATTCGCCGGACATCTGACGCAATATCTCGGCATTGATCAGGTTCTGCAAGTATTCAAAGGGAACGGTGCTAAGGTCGACGTTCCCGCCTTCATACCGGTTCACACCCTGCAGTACGCGGATACGGGAAACCAGGTCGCCCATACTGAACTCCACCTGATTGACACTGCCCGCCCAGACCCGGGGCGGTGAGTAAAATTTCTCGTAGTAGCCGAAGGCGACCACGCCGATGACGACCGCGACCAAAAATACGCCAATGCCAATGGACGCGTTGCGCCGGCGGACCTCCCGCCTGACGGCCGGATCGCGCTCGGGTCTGCCGTCCGGGCCTTCGGTTTGACTCCGGCTCCTGCGCCGGCGTCCCGCACGGTCCGACGGCCTCCGAAAGCGGCCGCCGATCCATTGAATTGCCACTACTAAACCTCTATCAATACGCTATTGCAATACGCTATGGGCGTTCCAAAACAAACAGCGGTGCGGACCCCGGCCCTGCACCGCTGCATTCCGCAGACAGGGGGCTACCCGCAACGGAGACTACCGCCGGCCGCCCGAGTAAGAATGGTAGGCGACGAAGGGGACCAGCGCAATGTGCCGGGCCCTTTGAATGGCGGTGCGGAGCGCCCGCTGGTGCTTGGCGCACACGCCGGTGCGGCGGCGGGGCTCGATCTTGGCCCGGTCGGAAACGAACCGCCGGATCCTGTCGATTTCCTTGTAATCGATGTACTTGACGTGCTCGACGCAGAAGGTGCAGACCCTGCGGCGGGGCGCGAACCGCCCGCGGGGCCGCCCGCCCGGCCGTCCTCCCGGTCTGCCTCCTCCTCCGCCCCCGCCCTGAGGTCGTTGGTAAGGCCCGCCTGGTCCTCTACCCGCTTCGGTGGTCATATTTCAGTTTTTCCCCTTTTGAATGAATTGGAACGTTAGAACGGCAGGTCGTCGGCTGCGTCGTAGCCCGTGCCGTCGTCGCCCGTTGCCCCGGACCCATAGGGCCGACCGGCCATTTCTTCATTGTCGCCGCGGCGTCCCAGCATCTGCATCTCGGTTAAGTTAATGTCCAGTGATACCCTCGTCTGACCGTCTTGGCCCTGGTAAGTCCGGCTTCTCAGACGCCCTTCGACGTATACCTGTTGACCCTTGGTTAAGTATTGACTGCAGACGTCGGCCAGCCGCCCCCAAGCGCTGACGTTGAACCATTCGGTCTCTTCCCGCCTTTCACCGTCCGCCGTGGTGTAGCGCCGGCTGGACGCCACGCTGAAGGTGGTTACCGACTGGCCGTTGGGCGTGTAACGCATCTCCGGGTCCCGGCCCAGGTTACCGATGACGATGATTTTATTCACGTCTGCCCCCCGCTACTTCCCTCTGGCGTTCCGGGCGACCGCCGGGTCCACGGTTACGTTGTCTCCGGCTCTTCGGCCGGGTCTTCCGATGGTTGTTCTCCGGAGTCCTCGGGGCCTGCATCCGCCTCGGCAGCGGCCTCTCCGGAGTCCGGCGCTTCGGCCGCGTCCTCGGTTGACTCCGCAGTTGACTCATCCGATGAAGCTTCAGGTTCCGGGGCCTCGGATGAAGCCTCGGGGGCCGCCTCTTCTGCGGCGACCGGGGCATCGGCCGTCTCCGATGGAGCATCCGCCGAGGCCTCGGCTGAAGCAGCTTCGCCGTCCGCCGCGGCAGGCGCGGCCGGTGGTATCGCGTCCGCAGGAGACGCCGAGCCATCCGGCTCGGCTACCGCCGTCGCGGTGGCAGCGCCTGCCGCCGCTCCTTCTGGAGCGCCGGCGGCAACCGGGCGCGGCGGCGGAGGGCGGATGGCCCTGGTCTGGGCTGCGGCTTGGGCAGCCAACTCGTCTTCGGGCAGGGTCGCTATCACCATCGACCGGATGACGTTGTCATCCAGCTTTAAGAAGGTTTCCAGCTCCCGGTTAAAAGGCCGGTCGGTGGCGAACCGGGTCAAGTGATAGTTTCCTTCCAAGAACTGGTATGAGCCCTTGCGGATCGGATAAGCCAGCCGGCGGGTTCCCCACCTCTCCTCGTGGTTGATGCTCGCTTCCCTACCGGATATGAACCCCTTGATACGGTCCCAAGCATCAGTCGCCTGGACCGGGTTGATCATAGGACTGAGAACGACTACTAGTTCGTAATGACGCAACAATATCCCCTTAACGCGTGTTGTTAGGTGGTGTGATTATAGCATCGGGCCATTGCCCCCTCAACTGGCCGATTAATCGTCGATTCCGGGCACGGGGAAACGTGCGGTCAGGTCTTTCACCGCCGTCGCGGCCTTTTGCCCCTCGCCGGGGTCATCGATATTGGTAAGCACCCGGCTGATCAGCCGGGCCACTTCCTTCATCTCCGCCTCGCCGAAGCCCCGGCTGGTCACCGCCGGTGAGCCCAGGCGCAGGCCGCTGGTCACCCGGGGCGGCTTGGTGTCGTAGGGGATGGCGTTTTTGTTGGCGATTATTCCCACCGATTGCAGCGCACGCTCCGCCTGCTGGCCGGTGATGCCCAGAGGTGTAACGTCTACGAGCAACAGGTGGTTGTCAGTCCCGCCCGACACTAGGCGCATTCCGGCCTTGGAAAGCTCCCGCGCCAAGGCCCCGCAGTTGGCCACCACCTGGCGGGCGTAACGGGCGAAGTCCGGCTTCAGCGCCTCTCCGAAGCAGACCGCCTTGCCGGCTACGGCCTGCATCAACGGCCCTCCCTGCATGAAGGGGAAGACGGCGAAGTCGATGCCCCGCGCCAAGTCTCCGTTGCAAAGTATGAACCCACCCCGGGGCCCGCGCAGGCTCTTCTGTGTGGTGGAGGTGACGATCTGGGCGTGTGGAAAGGGCGAAGGGTGCGCTCCCCCGGCGACGAGGCCGGCGATGTGGGCCATGTCCACCATGAGCAGCGCACCGGCTTCGTCGGCTATCGACCGCAGGCGGGGAAAGTCGATGATTCGCGGATAAGCGCTGCATCCCGCCACGATCAGCTTGGGACGGTGTTCCAAAGCCAGCCGCTTCAGCTCGTCGTAATCGATCAACTCCGACTCCCGGTCGACTCCGTAGGGAATGAAATTATAGAGTTTGCCGGAGAAGTTGACCTTTGCTCCGTGAGTGAGGTGGCCCCCGTGGTCCAACTGCATTCCCATCACGGTATCGCCGGGCTCCAACTGGGCGAAATAGACGGCCATGTTGGCTTGAGCGCCGCTGTGGGGCTGTACGTTGGCGTGTTCGGCGCCGAAGAGTTTCGTGGCCCTTTCTATCGCCAGGCTTTCGATGATATCGGCGTTCTCACACCCGCCATAGTAGCGGCGGCCCGGATATCCTTCCGCGTATTTATTGCTCAGCACGCTGGAGCCCGAGGCCAACACCGCCTTGCTGGCGTAGTTCTCGGACGCTATCAGCACGATGCTGTCGCGTTGGCGCCGGTCCTCGGCCTCCAGGGCCTGAGCCACTAACGGGTCGATTTCAGCTAACGAAGGCATGGGCAACTCCGGTAAAGGTTTAGGGAACCTCTGAATAAGTCAGCGACATGGCGGCGAAAGCCGGAATCCCGGAGGGTAGATTAGGGAGGTCAGCTATGCAATGAACGCCGGCACCCCCATCCTAACCTTCCCCCGTCGAGGGGGAAGGGACTTGTTCAGAGGTTTCTTAGATAGACAAGGTTTTAATAGGCCCTGTTTCAAGTATACACTCGCGTCTGAATTCCACCGATTGCGGCGGCGCCAAAGGTTTTAATAGGCCCTGCTTTCAAGTATGCACTCGCGTCTGAATTCCACCGATTGCGGCGCCGCCAGCGGTCATGTAAAGTCGAACGCGGTCCCCTACCCAACTGGAGTGTTTGACGATGAGCAGCCATGGCCACGTGCACCGGTCCACCGAAGAGATGATCGAGCTTCTACTGAGCCCCGACCGGGCCGAACGGTTGGACCCCTTGAGCGTGCTCAGCTTGAGCCCGGTCAATCCAGGAGAGACCGTGGCCGACGTGGGGTGTGGTCCCGGCTATTTCACCCTGCCTCTGGCCAAGTTCCTTTTCAACGGCAAAGTCTATGCTTTGGACACAGACCAAGAGATGCTGGAAGCCTGCCGGCGGCGGCTGGACGAAGCCCGGATGAGCAACGTGGAAACCCTGCTGTGCCAAGAGTACGAATTCCCGGTGGAGGCAGGTATCCTGGACGGGGCCTTGGTTGCGTTCGTCGTGCACCACCCCGAAGACCGCGTCCGGTTCCTGGAGGCAATCAAACGGCTGCTGTTGCCCCGGGGTTGGTGTTTCGTACTGGAGTGGCGGCCCGAAGAGACGGAGTCGGGCCCGCCGCTGGAGCGCCGCATCGCACCGGAGGAGTTGGCGGCCTTGGCGCGCTCCGTGGGATTTCGGATCACCACCCAGCGCAACCTGAACGACGAACACTACATCATAACCCTACGCAACACCTAGAGTGTTTGACGGCTAGGGCACAACAGACGTCACCGGCAATATCACTTGGGAGGGACGGGAGGAGTCGTGGTAGACGGTGTTAACCGCGGTCAGTTTCACCGGCGATACCGCAGGATTGGCCCCGGTGTTCCCGTTCACATCGAAGCGAGGGAAGTTGCTGGATGAAATGTCGATCCGGATGCGATGCCCCTTGGCGAACAGGTTGGCGGTCGGCAACAACTGGACCGTCATCTGGTAAACCTGCCCCGGCTCCATAAGGCTGGGCGACTCCCAAGAATCTCTGAACTTGGCGCGAAGGATGCCGTCGGCCAGGTTGAGGGAGTACCCTTGGGGGTAGTCCTCCGACGGCGGGTACACGTCTACGAGCTTGGCCGTGAAGTCGGTGTCCACCGCCGTAGACGACGCCCATAAACGCACCGACACCAGGCCGATGATGGCTGTGTCGTGGGCCAGCGGCTCGGTCTCGAACGGGAGAACGTCGGGACGGGATGCGAGGGGCAGAAAGGGAGGGCGCGACCCGAAGAAGGCCTCGGACTCCGTCTGATCGAATCCGCCCGCCTCCATTACCGGTTGGCCTGATGAGATATTGCCCCCAATGGTGGGAACCGGATGATTGGGGTCGAACAGGTAATTGCTCGACGCCGCATCGGCGGCGGGTATTTCGGTGGAGAGCCGGCCGTCGTGATGAAGGTAATACGCGGCCGCCGGGGCAACGGAGGGCGGCCATTCGTCCAGCGCCAGCCACCGGCCTCCGTGGTCCAGTCGCTGCCGGAAGTTCTTGCGGCCGGACCCTCCACCCATCAAAAACAGTTTCACGGACGGTTCCGAATCCCAGCCGTTGTCGATGTCCTTGAGCCAACGGTCGAAGAAACGTAGCCTGAGGTTGTTGTAGTCGTCGTCCAGGTTGCCGTCGAGACAGCCGCCGGGCCCGAAGTCGGCGTTGCCTGAATGAGTCAGTGAGCGTGCGCCGTGGGTCCAGGGGCCCATAATCAGGTAGACTGGCCCCTTTTTGGCGGCCTCGAATGCGACGTAGTTGTCGGTGGTCGAACGGGCGTAGGGGTCGTACCAGCTCCCCATATGGACCTGGGGAACGTCGGAGAAAGCTGATATGTAGGCTTCGGCGCAGAGCCCGATTCTGCGCCAGTAATCGTCGAAATTCTCCCTGCGCCAGATCTCCAGCAGGTAGTCTTCGTAGTCCGGCGTCCAACGGATTGGCGAATGGCCGCGCTTCCACGGCAGCCGCAAGAACCAGTCGCCGATGGACTGCGCCCTCAAGGCGGTCCCGACGGTTTGCGGGCCGGCGTATGCTTCCCGGCTCTCCACCGCTTCTTTATAGGCCCAAGTGAGTTGGCGCAACTCGAACGCTCCGCCGTTGCGGCAACCGCTCTGATAGGCGCTGGCAAAGCCCCCGGAGTCCAGCCACATCGCGGCCAACGCCGGAGGATTCAAACAAGCGGCGGCGGCCTGAGTATGGGCCGCGTAAGAGAGCCCGTAGGTGCCTGCTCTGCCGTCGCACCAAGGCTGTCGAGATATCCAGTCCAAGGTGTCGTAGCCGTCTTCGCCTTCGGCGGTGTATTTAGTGAACCCGCCCTCCGAGGAATACCGGCCTCGGCAGTCTTGGAGGACCACGACGTAACCCTGACCGACGAAAAACTCGGCCTCCGCCTTGAGCGCCGCCCCATCCTTGTTGTAGGGAGTGCGTTGCAGCAGGACTGGGAACCGTCCGGCGATGGGCTGCCCGTCTCTGGACGGCCGGTGCACGTCGGTGGCCAAGCGCACTCCGTCCCGCATAGGCGCCCAGATGTCTCGTTCGGTGAAAATGGCGGGCGGCCCCCTTAGACTGCGGCTCGGCTTTGTATCTCTTTGGGGGGCGCCAAGGCCGCGAGCCAATGCAATATTGCCGCCGAGGCCTCGGCGGTGCGGTTCACCAAGGAGTGCTCTCCTTCCTCTACCATAATGGCGTCCGCCCCCGGACTGTTTACCGCGGCTTTCGCCAGGTCCTGGGCCATGTTCAACAGCCTCGTATGGGTTTCCCTGGAGCCGTTCAGGGACAGAAGGGGCACCCTGACCCGGTCGGCGAGGTTAATCAAGTTATACTTCTCGAAAGGGCCGTGTTTGTCGAGGTACGAGGCGGCGCTGTAATACTGGGGGATGGGGAAGTCCACTCGAAACACCCCGTCGGGCTCCCCTTGGTCGATCAGCCGCTGGGCGGTTTCCACGTTGGCGCGAAACTCCCCGGCGTCCGCGGACTCGAGGTAATAGGAATAGGAGAGGCGGACCGGGGAGACCGGGATGACGGCGGCGACCCGGGGGTCGTCCTGGGTGGCCGCGTAGCAGGTGACCCGCACCGCCCCCATACTGTGGCCCAAGAGCCCGATGCGACGGTAACCCCGCTCCTCGAGGTGATCGATGCCGGCCCGGAGGTCGATCATAGTGTTTTCCAGGACCTCGAAGGCATTGCCTTTGTAATCCTGGCCCGGCGGGTTGTACCAGATGGTGTCGTGGGCGTTGGTGTTCAGTGCGAGAGAGGCGTATCCCTGCGCGCTCAAGTCTTCGGCCATGGACTTGGTGGCGGGGTCGCAGAAGTTGCCCCGGGAGCCGTGTATCAGCAGCACGGCGTCCACCGGGCCCGGGGTCCCTTTATCGGAATCCGGGCCCTCGGCCGGGGCGTAGAACGCGCCGTCCAACCGCAGGCCCTCCTGGTTGGTCACGCTGATGAGATCGACCAGCATTCTGTCCTCCGTTGCACGTCGCCGATTGGACTAATCGAGTGAATAAACGACGAGCCCAATTCTAGGCACCAGTATTCCTCACCGCAACAACCGGATTTATTGACACCCCAATCCGGGCCAACCTATAGTAACTTCCATGTGTGGATGGCCATGCCACGACGGTCCGGTACCGGGCGGTTTGGGCGGTCAGGTTGGGATTGAGAGGTGCTCATTTGGCGGATAACTTCGACGTCGTAATTGTTGGGGGCGGTCTGGCTGGCATGACCGCCGGAATGTACGCCGCGCGCTACGGTCTAAAAACGGCGCTGGTAGAGCGAATGATGGGCGGAGCTTCCATCATCAACATCGACAAAATCGAGAACTTCCCCGGTTTCCCCGAAGGCATTTCCGGCGCGGAACTGGCCCCGGCGGTACAGGAGCAGGCCATGAACGCCGGCGTCGAGTTCATTATGGGCGAGGCGTCATCAATCGCCCGGAGAAGCGACTATCGTGTGGTGTCCAGCGACGCCGGCGAAATCCGGGCCAAGGCGGTCATCGTGGCGGTGGGCTCGACGCTGCGCCAGCTCGGCATTCCCGGTGAAGAGGAGTTCTTCGGGCGAGGCGTGTCCCAATGCGCCACCTGCGACGGTCCGCTGCATATGAGGCAGATCGTGGGCGTGGTGGGAGGCGGCGACTCGGCGGCCGACGAAGCCCTCGTCCTCACCGAATACGCCAGCCGGGTGATGCTGTTTCATCGCCGGGAACTACTCAGGGCCCACCAGGCACTACAGGACCGGGTGGCCCAACACCCCAAGATAGAGGTTGTGTGGAATTCGACGCTGCAGGAAGTCTTGGGAGAGAACACGGTTTCCGGAGTGCGCACACGCAACACCATCACCGGCTTGGAAAATACGGTGGGGCTTTCCGGGCTGTTCGTCTACGTCGGACTGGACCCGGCTTCACAACTTGTGTCCGGTCTGCTCAAGGTCGACGGCGCAGGGCATATTCCGGTGAACGTTTCCATGGAAACCGAGGTGGCCGGCGTTTATGCCGTCGGCGACATCCGTCAGAATTCATCGTCCCAACTGGTTTCCGCCGCCGGAGACGGGGCCACCGCGGCCATCGCCGCTTTCAAGTACATAGGCGGCAAGAACTGGGTTTGAATCAGGATTTACCGGATTGGAGGATTTTCGGGATTCTCAATTCAATCTTGGGAATCCTAATATCCGGTAAATCCTGATTCTAAAGAATTGGAGGTGAATCTTGAGTTCCGATGGCAACGACTTGGTCGACGAACAACTGCGGAACAGCAAGACTATCGCGGTGGTGGGACTATCGGACAATCCGGCGCGGGACAGCCACCGGGTTTCCAGCTACATGCAGAGCCAAGGCTACCGCATCATTCCGGTGAACCCGATGATCGAGGAAGCGCTGGGTGAGAAGAGCTACCCGGACCTGAAGTCGGTGCCCGAGCCCATCGACATGGTCGACATCTTCCGCCGTTCCGAATTGGTGCCGCCGGTGGTAGACGAAGCCATCGACGTGGGAGTCAAGTATATCTGGATGCAGGACGGGGTTATCAACCCGGAAGCCGCCGCCAAAGCGGAGGCGGCGGGCATTCCGGTGATTATGAACGATTGAACCCTCCGGCAGCATCGCCGCCGGTTCGGCGGCTCGTAAGCCTTCAGCCCGCAAACATAGACAATTTCATCCCGGAATCATTATAATCCGGCTCAGTTAGGGGCTGTTTCTCAGGGCCCCTTTCGTGTTCCCACCAGACTTTCGCAGACTCGCAGACTTTCGCAGACTCGAATGAAGGAGATGCATCTATGGCCAATCAAGACGTCGAGCTAATGGCTCACCTGATGCGCCGGGCCGGGTTCAGCGCGACATATCAGGAAGCCGAAGAACGGGCCGCCGCAGGCTATGCGGCCACGGTGGAAGAGTTACTCAGCCCGATGGACCAGCCCGATTTGGACATGGCCCTCTTGGAACGCTACTTCATCGATTGGAAAGAGATGAACGCCCTGGAAATAAACCAGGCGTATCTCACCTATCGCATGATCAACACCAAGCGGCCGCTTCAGGAGAAGATGACCCTCTTCTGGCACGGCATCCTGTGTACCGGCAACTCCAAGTGCGAACACGGCCGCCAAATACAGGAGCAACTGAATATGTTCCGGCGGCTGGGGATGGGCAGCCTTCGGGACTTGCTCTTGGAACTGTCCCGGGACCCGGCCATGGTCTTCTACCTGGACAACTGCATGAGCCACAAAGGCGCCATCAACGAGAACTTCGGCCGGGAGCTGCTGGAACTCTTCTCCATGGGCGTTGGGATGGATGGCCAAGCCAATTACAGCGAGGATGACGTCAAGGAGTGCGCCCGGGCATTTACCGGGTGGACCATAACCAACGCCATCCCCCGCTATCCCTACGGACGGTACGCCTCCCAATTCGCTTTCAATTCGGCCGACCACGACGACGGGGAAAAGACCTTCATGGGCGAGACGGGGAGCTTTGGCGGTGAGGAGATCATCGACATCATCGCTCGGCAGCCGGCCACCGCCCGGTTCGTTGCCCGGCACCTTTACAACTACTTCGTCGCGGACGAACCCCAGGTGCCAGCCTGGCAGGAGACTCCTCCCAGAGACCCCGAAGCGATCAAGATGATGGAAGACGCGTACTTCGAATCGAACTACGACATCAGCGCCATGCTTCGGGTGTTGTTCAACTCCGATTTCTTCAAGAACGCCCGGTTCGCCAAGGTGAAGAGTCCGGCGGAAACGGTCGCCGGGACCATGCGTTTGGTACAGGACTTCACCCACCCCAAGCCGGGCCTGCACCCCATCGCCATGGAGATCCGGTACATGGGCCAAGACCTGATGAATCCGCCTACCGTGGAGGGTTGGCACACCGGCGCCGAGTGGATCGACAGCGGCACGCTGGTCGAACGGATTAATTTCACCGCCGACCAGGTGGGCAACACCGCCCTCCCCGGCGTGCGGGCCATCATCGACCGGTTGAGCTCCGAGGGGCTCAGCGAAGCCGCTCCCTTCGTCGACCGCTGCTTAGACATGGTAGGTTCCTACCAGCTCTCCGACGAGACCCGGGCCTACCTGGTCAGCCACGTCGAAAAAGGCGGCGCCCTGGACCCCGGCACCGACGACTACGACCGCCGCGTAGGCCAGGTCCTGCAGTTGATCGTAGCCACCCAGGAATACCAGTTCGCCTAGCAAACAACAAAGACCGACTGAGGAGTGACTGAAATATGACTTCTACCAAAAAAGACCCGGTCTTAGTGGTGCTTCAGCTTTCGGGTGGAAACGATGCGGTGAATACTCTGATTCCCTACGGCGACCCCCGGTACGCCGACAACCGGCCGACGGTGCGGGTCTCCGAGGAACAGGTGTTGCCCCTCAACGACTACGTGGGGTTCAACCCCTCGATGGCCCCCCTCAAGGAGCTTTACGACCAAGGAAAGGTGGCCGTCATCCAAGGGGTGGGCTACCCGAATCCCAACCGGTCTCACTTCCGCTCCATGGATATCTGGCACACCTGTGAGCCCGACAAGGTGGGCACGGAAGGCTGGATCGGAAGGGCCATCCGCGACATTGACCCCACCAGTGAAAACGTCCTCACCGGCGTCAACTTCGGCCGCGGCCTCCCCAGGTCCCTGGCCGCGCCGGGCGTACCCGTGGCCTCGGTCGGCAATCTGGAAACTTACGGGGTATTGACCGGCATCGAGGAAGAGGAACGGGACGACGCCTTGGACATATTCTCCCGCATGTACTCACCTGCGGTGGGACGCGGCCAGGTGCTCGATTACCTGTCCCATACCGGAATGGACGCCCTCAAGGGCGCGGACATACTGAGCACCGCGCCGGAAATGTATTCCTCTAACATTGAATACGCCGGCGACACCGTGGCCCAGTACATGAGGAACATCGCCATGGTCCACCTGGCCGGCCTCGGCACCCGGTTCCTCTACACCACGGCCCCCTACAACAGCTTCGACACCCACGCGGGGCAACTCAGCGGCCACGCCAAGCTTTGGAACGATGCCTCAAACGCCATCTCCAACTTCTACCACGACCTCAAGGAGCATTCGGCGTCCGACAACGTGGCCCTCCTGGTATTCACCGAGTTCGGCCGCCGCGTGCACGACAACGGCTCCGGCACCGACCACGGTTCGGGAGGCGTGGCGTTCGTCGTCGGGGACCACATTAACGGCGGCCTCTTCGGAGAATACCCTTCGCTCGAGCCCGACAAACTGTTGGAGGGCGACCTCCACTTCAACAATGATTTCCGCAGCCTGTACTCCGCCCTGCTGGAACAATGGATGGGCATGGACGCCAGGCCGATAGTCGGAGGCGCCTTCGAACAGATGGACCTGATCGCCAAGTAACCGATGCCTGCGGGCGGTACCGGCCCAACGCAACCCGCTGGGCCGGCCCTGCAACCGTCCCCCGGGGGAAGCTGAGTTTAGCGAGGTAGTAATGGCTACACAGGCACTGGGAATCACCTTTCAATACAGTCATACCATCGGGCGCGGCGAGTTCTCCGGCCCCGGCTTTCGCAACCCCGTCGCAATGGCCCGGGGTGAAGACGAGACCATGTACGTCGTAAACCGCTCCTACGAATACCGGCCCGACGGAAAACGCATCACCATCTGCACCGTCGACGAGGAGTACATCGGAGAGTTCGCCCGGGGAGTCACGACCGCTGGAGAGACGGAGGAGAACGAAAACGACGGCTCCCTGATCTGGCCCACGTCCGTGGCCATCGACCACGACTCCAACGTCTATGTGGCCGACGAATGGCTCAACCGGATCTCCGTGTTTACCAAGGACGGCGACTGGATCGGCAAGTGGGGCGCCAAGGGCAACGGGGACGGCGAGATCAACGGGCCGTCGGGTATGGCCTTCGATCCCGACAACAACGTGTTGATAGTCGACAGCCAGAACCACCGGATTCAAAAATTCACCAAAGACGGCGAATACCTTTCCCAGTGGGGCCGTGAAGGGACCGGCGACGGCGAGCTCGGCTTGCCTTGGGGTATCGCCATAGACAACGAAGGTGACGTGTTCGTGGCTGACTGGCGAAACGACCGGGTCCAGAAGTTCAGCGCCGACGGCAAATTCCTGATGAAGTTCGGGACCTCCGGGAAGGGCCAGGGAGAGCTGAACCGTCCCACCAGCGTTGACGTCGACAGCGACGGCCTTATTTACGTCGCCGATTGGGGCAACGACCGGCTGCAGGTGTTCGATCCCGAGGGGCATTCGGTAGCCATTATGACCGGCGACGCCACGATCTCCAAGTGGGGCAAGGATAAGCTGGACGCCAACTCGGAAATGTGGCAGGAGCGGGACATTGCCCAAGGCATCGAGCGGGAGAAGACCTTCTGGGGCCCGGTGGCCGTGGAAGTAGACGACCAAGGGCGTATCTTCGTGGTCGAGTCCTGCCGCCAGCGG
The DNA here is from genome assembly GCA_965222595.1 of Dehalococcoidia bacterium. GTDB lineage: Bacteria > Chloroflexota > Dehalococcoidia > Lucifugimonadales > UBA3495 > VXOI01. The sequence continues at coordinate 236,419 of CBDCUJ010000016.1, forward strand.
ATTCAGATTTATCGTAAGCAGGAGCCGACGTTCTTCGGGGGCCGGCTCTAGGCCGTCCAGCCTCACAGGGCATCGATTGACCACCCCAGAACAACTGGCCTCCAAATTGAAAACGCTGGGGATTCGGCAGACTCCCCAGCGTTTGGCCATCGCCGAGGTCGTGATCAACTCCGGAGACCACCCATCGGTCAAAGAGATTTACGAGCGGGTCAAGGCCTTCTTCCCCTACGTCACCCTGGCGACGGTCTACTCGACGCTGCGGCTTCTGGAACGGGCCGGCGTCGTGCGCGAGTTGCCGTTCCAGAAGCAGTCGCGGTACGACGCGAACCTGTCCCCACACGCCAACCTGGTCTGCGTCGGCTGCGGCGGCTTGGTGGACGCGCCGGTGGGCCAGAAGATGGTGGCCGAGTTACGGGACCTGCTTGAGCAGTCCACCGACTTCGAGTTCACCGGCCAGCGGGTGGACTTTTACGGCTGGTGCCCCAACTGCGCCGATCGCCGCGACCACAAAGCCCGGAGCTCCGCGCCCTGACCCTCGGGCCCCCGGACCATTCCGCGAAGCTCCGGGTGAGACGCGGTCCGCTATTGAAGGTTTACGATTTCCACAGGCTCGATGTCGTCGGCCAACTCGAACCGGAAGACCCTAGCGTAGAAGTATAGCTCCGCTTCCAGTGCCCGCCTGATATTCTCGGCCCGGCGGAACCCGTGCTGCTCTCCTTCGAAGGCCACATAAGCCGCTGGCAGGCCCTTGTCCCTCACCGCTTCAAACATCATTTCGGCCTGGTTCGGCGGGACTATCTCATCCTCCAGCCCTTGCAGCAGTAGCAGCGGACACGACAGCAGATGGGTATGGTGGATGGGTGACCGCTGGCGGTAGAGGTCCTGCTCCTCCGGGTACTTCCCCACCAGACTGTCGAGATAGCGGGATTCGAACTTATGGGTCTCTTTGGCCAAAGCCTCCAGGTCGCTCACTCCGTAATAGCTGGCGCCCGCTTTGAACACATCGTAGAAGGTCAACGCCGCGAGGGTGGTGTACCCGCCGGCGCTCCCGCCATCGATGGTCAACCGGTCCGGGTCGGCGTCCCCGCGGCTCGCCAGGAAACGGGCGGCATTTACGCAGTCCTCCACATCCACGACGCCCCAAGCGCCGTTGAGCCGGCGGCGGTAGTCGGCGCCGTAGCCGGTGCTGCCGCCGTAATTCACGTCGACCACTCCTATCCCCCGGCTGGTCCAGAATTGGATTCCCAGGTCCAAAGCCGTCGAAGCCGCTCCGGTGGGACCGCCGTGGGACTTCACCAGCAGCGGCGGTCTCTCCCCTTTCGGGGCCGTAAAGTCTTGGTTGTTGGGCGGATAGTAGAAGGCGTGGGCCGTCCTGCCCTGCCCGGTGGGAAACTCCACCGGTTGCGGGACGGAGATGTATCCGGGGTCTACGGTCAGGCCGTTGCCACGGCGCAGGACCTTGGTCTCTCCCGTGGCCGGGTCCCACTCCACCAGGCTCATGGGTTCCGTGGGCGCTCCCGCAACAAACACAACCCTCCCGTTTCCGGCCTGTAAGTCTCCCCGCCCCATCTCCGTGTACGGTGATTCAAGGTCGGTCAAGGAACCATCAATAGTGTCCAATACCGCGGTCCGCCAGACGCCTTTGCGCACGTAGCTGCAGGCGATGCGGTATTCGGAAAGGAAGCCGTATGTGGCAGCGCCGAACACCCACTGGGGTCTGCCGAAATCGGCCTCCCGGTTGGCGACTGCGTGGGCTTCGCCGTCGCGCCACCGGTAAAGGTTCCACCAGCCGGTACGGTCGGACACGAAATACAGGTCGCCCGACGGTGCCCAGTGAGGTTGGAAAATCGATTCCGTAGCCCCGCCCGCAACCATCGGGTGTGCTCTCAGCCGGCCGTCGCCGCCGATCTCGGCCGCCAACAGCCGGACGCCGTCCCAAGGCATGTTGGGATGGTCCCAGGCCAACCACGCCAGCGAGCCGCCGTCGGGACTTATGCGGGGCGTGGAGCAAAAGTCGGAGCCGGAGTAGAGGACCTGTTGCGCAGCCTTGCCGTCGGCATCCACCGCCACTACGGCGTTAACCGGTTCGCCAGGCCGGGAATGGTCTTCCCTCACGCAGATGATCCGCTGCCGGAACCGGTCGAAAACGCCGTCGGCATAGCGCAATTGACCTTCCGGAGTAATGGGCCGGGGCACTGCTCCGGGGTCCTGCCGGTAGATCCTCTGATCGGAGAAATTGGAGAAGTACACGACGCCGTCCCGGTCCACCAAGAAGGCTCCGCCTCCGTATTCGTGTACCCTGGTGCGAACACTGAAGGGCTTGGGGGTAACTTCGGATACCTCGCCGTCAATCCCGCGGCGGACAATCACCATCCGCCCTCCTTCGGCCGGACGCATCTCCACCCAATACACGTCCGGGCCGTTCAAGGCGACCTGACCCAACCCGATGGTGCTGGAAACAATCAGGTCAGTCGTAATTGGAGACTTCCAAGAGCCGTAGGGGGCGACAACAGGCATTATCAGCACCGTCCGTGAAATATCAGTCGGCCGATGAACGGCGACGTCCCGACCGGGCCGAGAGATAGCCTCGCGGTCCGATGCCGTCCGTCCGTAAGAATGTTACAGGTGGGGACGGCGTCGCGCCACACCTGAAGAGTCCCACCATTTGGTTGACCCGTTGGCGCCACCCTCTTATATTGAAAACCCACAACGGAGGACAGCCATGGCGTCCCAACGTGGGCCCCCCGGCTTGACAGCCGGAAGGAATCCGCTAACGGGATTTTGGTCGTATTGTCGGCATGAAACGTAGAAACAGTATCTTAAGTTTATTGCTCGTTGTCCCGACCGTGTTCGGCACGATTGCCCTGACTTCCGCCTGCGGCGGCGGCGCCTCCGAGGGACCTGCATCGATCCCAACGGCGCAGACCGCGCCGACGGCCGCTGACGCGTCCGGCCCTGACCGGAGATCGACCCAGGAATCGGCCACACAGGAACCGACCACACAGAGACCAGCCGAGCAAGCAGCCACAGGGGCCAGCGTACCCACCGCTACCTCGGTAGCCCAACCGAACCCGTCCCCGGCGAGGCCGCAGGGTCGGACCGAGACGCCGGAAAGGCGCCAGCAGGATGGAAGCGACGACCACGGTGATTCGGCGGCGATGGCCGCGACTCCGGTCGCGCAACCGGCTCCTACCGAAACAATGGCCCAAGAACCCACCGCAGTTCCGGATGAGAACGAAGGCGAGGGTGCTGCGGCAATGGTTGCCGTCACCGCTGCCGCCCCGGCTCCCGAGAACGCGGCGCCGCTGTTCGAACTGCCCAACGCCCAAGGAGAGACGGTATCCCTCGCTTCATATATCGGACAGCAGCCCGTGGTGTTGGTCTTCTACCGGGGGTTCTGGTGAACCTTCTGCCGTCAGCAACTCGTGGAGTTGCAAAAAGACTACGGCGCCATCAGCGGACTCGGAGCCGAAATTCTGGCGATAAGCACCGATGACCTATCAGAGGCCGAACGTGCGGTGAATGCCATCGGCCTGGAATTCCCGATCCTGTCCGACCAGGACGCGATGGTAATCGAAGAATATGGGGTGTTGGCCAACGGTATTTCCGCTCCCGCGACGTTTATCCTGGACCGGGACGGCGCAATTCGATGGCAATACGTCGGCCACAGCCGGAGCGACCGCCCCACCAACGGGGAGATAATCAGCCAATTGCAAGACCTTGGCTGAGGGGGTGGCGTCGGCTCGGGACGCCGCGCAGCCCCTGACGTCGCTGCTTTCCGTCTGTATCAATGTCCAAGACCGTTCTAATGACTAGCGTGGCCGATACCCGACCGGTACGCTGGTGGGCGGCGCTGGCCGTTGCCGCCATCCTGATGGCCTTGGCTGCGGGTTGTTCCGGCGGGGACGTCGGTGGTCCCGCGGCGGAACGGTCACCCACGCCTGTACCAACAACCGCGGCTCCGGCGTTCACTCCGACGCCCGGGGCCGCGATCAGCGGCGCGGGTGCCACAGCGGCCCCGACGGGCGGCGCTCCCGCCGCCGAAATGGCGATCCCCTTTGAGTTGCCGAACGCGGCGGGAGGAACGGTATCGCTTGACTCTTTTCTTGGCGACCGGCACGTCGTCCTGGTGTTTTACCGCACCTATCGTTGAGGCATCTGCAGAGAGCAGCTCGTGGAGCTGCGGGACGAATACCCCCGGCTCCGGGGCCTCGGCGCCGAACTCTTGGCGGTGAGCACGGACGACAGGGCCGACGCCCGCAACGTCGTGTTGCAATTGGGGGTGGGATTCCCGGTGCTCTACGACCCGGACACCAAAGTGGCGCGTCAATACGGCGTTTACAACCTGCTCGGCGACTCACTCGCCGCCCCGGCGACGTTCGTGATCGACAAAGAGGGGAGGGTCAGGTGGAGCTATATCGGACGGGATGTCGCCGACCGGCCTTCCGGCCGCCAGATTCTGTCCCAGTTGAGGAAACTGGAGTAGGACCGGGGTCCCCGATCAACGGCGTCCCGGTCAGAAGAGATCGTCCAAGTCTCTTTGCAACTGTTCCGCCGCCGTGATTCCCGGCTGACTGGTTCGTCCGTTCCGGCCCACCGACTCATAAAGCTCGGCGCCGTACTCACGCACTCGAATCACCACCGGCAAGGGCAGGGCATGACCGAACACCAACGCCTGTTGCTTGTTTTCCAGACGGGCCAGCACCGCCCGCAGTTGGCGGCTACCCGGTGTGCCCGATAAGACAGCCTCGATGTCCCGCTCATTGTCCAGCAAACAGGTGAAGCGGGTGCCGATCTGGCTCATGACTTCGTCCTCGATGCCGCTGGGACGCTGGTCGATGACCATCAGCGTCACGTTGTATTTGCGCAGTTCCCGGGCGATTGTTCCGAAGATGGTCTGGGAAGCCACCGACGGATTCAGGAATTTATGGGCCTCCTCGATGACAATCACCAAGGGCCGGGGCTCCCGTCCTCGCCCTCCGCTGGCCAGCTCCTTTGCCTGCACGTAGCTCTGGTGAATTCTCCGGGTCAGCAGATTGCTCACCAGTATGTAGGCCGATAAATCGTCACCGTACCTGCCGAATTCCAGCACCACGTGCTGGCCCCGTTCCAAGTGATCGATTATCCTGGCGGAGGCGTCTTCCCTGCTATGCTCCGTCAGAAAATGATAGCGGGTCAACCCGCTCAGGCGGTTGTAGAGGGCCCGTAGCGCACCGGCGTTGACCTCCATCTCGCTGGCCAACTCCAGAAGGGAGCCCTGCCTTCCGTTTTCCAAAAATCGGCTCACCCAATCTTCTTGGCCGTACCGTTCCCTGAGATTGTAGGCGGCCGACGCGGCGACCTGGGAGAGGTTCAACGTCTCCCGCAGCAACTCAATGTCTTCGGGCTCGATGTGGTTGTAACCCAAACGCACGGTCTCATCGGGGGTCACTCCCCGGCGTCGCGAGTGCTCCTCGTCGAGGGTGAAAGTCGAGACCTTGGCGCCGAATAGCTGCTTGAGGCCCTTCACGCTGATTCCGCGGTCGTTGTCCTGGCCCTGCCAGCCGTACTCGCTGTGCATATCGAAAATGAGGGCGGAGGCCTGGCCTCCTTGCAAGACCCCGACCAAGAGCAGCCGCGTCAGGAAAGTCTTGCCGGTGCCGCTCTTGCCGAACACTCCCATCGAACGCTTGACCAACTCGTTCAAGTCAAGACACAGCCTGGTCTCCATGTCCAAGGGATTCCCGACCCAGAAGTTGCCGCCCTCCTCGCTTCCGAAGACCAACTCGACATCCCGTTGAGAGGCGGCGAAGGCCTTGGAAAAGTGGGCCGGGATGGTCTTGGCCGCCGCGGGCGTCTCGCCGTCTCCCAGAACAGCCGGCATGGTCAACTGGGGAAGCACCGATATCGTGCCGAAGGCGACCGTCCCCTGCAAGACACTGGTCACGAACGGGTCATCGTCCGCAAGCGGTGTGTACTTCAGTCTGGGATCGGTGCTACCCAGGCCAACGTCGGTCACGACGCCAAAGAACCTGTGTTTCGCGCCCTGAATGCTGACGAACGTTCCAACTTTGACCTGCTCCACCGATGAGCCGCCGCTCAGCCTTACCTCCACGCCGTTGGTAAGTGAACCCTCCACCACCATGCCCAAGTATCCATCGGGCATCTCAGCCGCATCGTTTTGTCCGAGGTCAATGGGTGGCAGGCTCATGGGGTGACCCTCCGGAGGATGTGGTTGAGCCGCGCGACGTCCCCGGCCAATTCGACCGCCAAGGCACGGCCGGCGAGAGACAAGAAGTATCCGGGATCGGCCTGTGAAGCCGCCAACCGGCGTAGACACGCCGTTACCACCTCATCGGCGTGGGCGGCTGACACCCTGGTGAGCAAGTGAAGAAACTCTGGGGCCTGGATGAACGGCGCTGCTTCAACGGCACTGCAGGAATAGACGAATGAATGCACCATTGGCGGGGCCGGGGGCAGATGTTGCCGCACGTCCGGGATGGCCCCGTGGGCTACGATTGCCGCCTCGATTCTGGAGGTTAGCAGCCGGGTCAGTTGAGGGTTGCCCCGCAGCAACTCATCCTCGGAGGCGGCGTATTCGCCCCGGGCGAGTACCGGGCGGGCGGTATCCAAGGGTTCGGTGGTAATCTGAGAGACAACCCCGTAAACGTGAGGCTCGTTGGTCCGCACCAAGGCCCCCAGAGACGGGGCGTCGTCGATGCGGTAGCACTGAGCCACAAATGAGGTTGTGCTGGACTCCACGACCTCGCCAAAGCGGCGGGCCAAGAGATCTTCAGGAATCACCGGCGTCCCAACCCCGTCCCCACCAGAGGTAAAATCGCATGACCGGATCAGAGGTCCGCTAACTCGTTAGCAAGACCGTTGCCACCAGGCCGACCGCCGCCAGGATCGTGGTGGCCACATTTCCGGACACGATCAAACTAAGTACGTTGAACCGCGAGTTAACACGGTTCTCGAAAGAGTCCATCCGTTTCTCGAAAGCTTCGAGCCGGGTGTCCATTCGGTTCTCGAAAGCCTCGAATCGGGTGTCCATCCGGGCCTCTGCGGCGGCGAACCGGGCGTCCATCCGGCTCTCAAAGCTCTCGAATCTTGAGTCTACGCGGCCTTCCGACGAGCGGATGTCGCCATGCAACTCCCGGACCTCGCTAGTCAGAGCGTCTACCCGTTCTTCGAACCGGTCTATCCTGGAATCTTGAGTCATTGCGACCCCTCAGTCCGTCCCACAAGCGTCCGGTTGGACCACCCGGACGCCGCAAGCATATCACATTAAACGAAACGGCTCCCGCTGCAATTACACCGGGAGCCCCGTCGGCCGATCGTTGGATGGGGTGTCGGTTGTGAATAGGAAATAGCGTCCGCTACTTTGTGAGACGGGTTGCCTGAATGTCATTTTTGTAAACGGCCGTTTTGTCAAATAGTTGGGAATGCCGCATAATCAGGACGAGCCGACCCGCCACCCGGACCGCCGCAGGCTACCTTAGGAGAACAAAATGCGCGTCTTGCTGATCGCCACGAACCGAAACAGCCGGCTGAATAGCCGGATGAACGCCCAACCACTGCCCATCGGGTTGGCCTACGTGGCCGGTCATCTGGACCCAGCGCGCCACCAAGTCAGAGTGTTGGACCTGATGTTCGCCGACGACTACCTGGCGGAAGTCGGAAACGTCGTCGACGAGTTCAAGCCCGAGGCCGTTGGCATCTCGCTGCGGAACCTGAGCAATCACAGCTACCTGGATACCCAGTGGGCGCTTCCCATCACCAAAGCCGTGATCGACACGGTCCGGGCCCGTAGCAACGCTCCCATTATCTGCGGCGGGCCGGCCTTCAGTATTCTGCCCAAGGAATGCTTTGAATTCTTAGGGCCCGATCTGGGGGTTGCGGGAGACGCCGGCGAGACTTTTGCCGAGGTCTGCAACCGTATCGAAGTGGGCGAACCGCCGGTCTACGACCTCCCTGGCCTGGTGTACGCCAACGATGGCGGCGTGACGCTGAACGAGGGCCTCTGCGTTTCGGCCTTCGCCAGCCGCCCCCGGCTCGAAGACCTGGAGATGGACAAATACCGCAATGCCGGTTTCGGCGTAGGCGTGCTGACCAAGCTGGGTAGCTTTTCCTACCCCACACCGTCATCCACCGCCAGCATGACCGAGGCGGACTACCGGGTGATCCGCCCGGTAGACGAGGTGGTGGCAGAGGTCAAGGAATTGTGGGAGCGTTACCAGCTTCGCAAGGTCTTCTTCGTGGACAACGGGTTCAACTTCCCTCTCGACCACGCCAAGTCCCTCTGCAGCGCCCTCATCGAGGCGGATTTGGGCGTACGCTGGAATACCTGTCTGGCCTCGTTCAACTGCGACGCCGAACTGATCAGGTTGATGAAGGACGCGGGCTGCGCGCTGGTGCTGATGGGCAACCGCGGCGGCGACCCCCACGACGGCGCCGGCTCACTGGAAGAGCGGATCGAGGCCCAGCTTGAGGTTCCCCGGATGTGCGAGGAAGGCGGACTGCATTACACCGTCGCCCGCACCTTCGGCGAGCCCGGCGAAACGCGGGAAACCGTGGAGCGCAAGTTGGATTTCCTGCGCCGGGTCAATCCCGCCCTCGCCAACCTGCGTATCGGCGTCAGCGTCATGCCGGGCACCGACGTCGCCGCCTTGGCCTTGGAGGAGGGGCTGATCTCCGACGAAAGCGAACTGATCGAGCCAACATTCTACATCGCCGGAGAGGTGCGCGACTGGATCGTGGATTACCTGAAGGAGGAAGCCGCCAACCACCCCCGCTGGAACCTCTGGTAGAGGCCCCGTGCCCCGCCTATCCCGGGGGGTTTGACTCAGCCGCCGCGCCTTCTCCCGCTCTTCCGGCCGGGGAGAGCGGGAACGGCCGTCCGGCGTCGGCGGCCAGCGCCGTTTCCATGGCGCAGATGGCCACTTCGATTTGTTGGTCATCGGGTTGGCGCGTAGTCAATCTCTGTAGCCATAACCCCGGCTGGGCTATCCACCGGGCGATGGCCCAGCCGGGATGGGCCCCGCTGAAGCGGATGATCTCGTAACTGATGGCCGCGATCACCGGCAAGAGCAGAATACGGGACGCTATCCGCCATTCCAGAGGCGGCCCCAACAACAGGGCGAACACCACTATGGAGACCACCACCACGGTCAGCAGGAACGCCGTCCCGCACCGCGGGTGGGGAGTGCCGAATTTTCGAACATTCTCCACGTTGAGAGGCAGGCCCGCCTCGTGGGCATGGACAGTCATGTGCTCGGCCCCGTGGTAGGCGAAGACTCGCCGAACGTCGGGCATGAGACCGATTGCGCCGATGTAAGCGACCAGGATCAACAGCCGCACCACCCCCTCAACGACCTCGCTCAGCAAACTGGAATGGATCAGCGGGTCCAGGGCCCATACGATTCCCAACGGCAGCAGGAAAAAGAGGCCGATGCCAAAGGCCAGCGAAAGAGTCATCGTGGAGGCCATAACCCACTTGGGGATTCCCTCTTCTTTCTGAGGGTCGGCCGCCGGGTCGATGGCGGCCAGGTTGGCCGACATCTGGAGCGCCTTGATACCCAGAACGAGAGTCTCCAGAAGGGCCAGGAAACCGCGCACCAACGGCCAGCGCCGCAGCCGGCCGTTGTAGATCTGGCTGAGGGCTTCGTGGCGTTGCTCAATGGTGCCGTCTTCCCGACGCACCGCCAAACTGAAGAACTCGCGGCCTCGGATCATCACCCCTTCGATGACCGCTTGGCCGCCATACATGTGGATAGGTTGTTGCGCCAAAAACGCCGCCTTGCGAATAGGCCGGTCTACCGGCGGGAGCACCCCGGTAACCGGCCAAAATAAAATCGAGGGCTCACGGCCCCCGATTCAAGAACGTCGGGACCGGCTATTGAAGATTGTACCGTCGGCGCATCCTTTCGATGCGCCCCTGGGTATCTACAATCCGTTGTTCACCGGTATAGAAGGGGTGGCAGTTGCTGCAGACTTCGACCCGCAAGGTGGGCTTGGTGGCCCCGGTCTGGAACACATGGCCACAGGAGCAGGTCACGGTGGCGTTGTAAAAGTTGGGGTGAATGTCCGGTTTCATGCTGTTCGCTCTGTATTGATTGACCCGGACAGCCGATGGCGCCAGGCCTCGTTATTCGTTTCGGGGTTGTCGGTCCCGGTCAGGCCGTTTGAAGGGGATAGACGCTTACCCGCCTTCTGCCTTTGGCGGCCCATTCATATTTGACTTCGCCGTCGGTCATGGCGAACAGGGTGTAGTCTCGACCCAAGCCGACATTGTTGCCGGGCCGTATCCGGGTGCCTCGTTGACGCACTAAGATCGAGCCGCAGGTGACGCGCTGGCCGCCGAAGCACTTCACTCCCAGCCGCTTGGCGTTGCTGTCGCGCCCGTTGTTGGTGCTTCCGCCTGCTTTCTTGTGTGCCATCGATCTCGCCTTCTGCGCCGGTGGCAGTCTGTCCAAGCCCTGCCCCGGCATGGGGTTAGGTGATTCGGATGTCCTGTATCAATACCCTGGTATAGGGCTGACGGTGTCCGCGCTTCCTGCGATAGCGCGTCTTGGCCTTGTATTTGAAGACCATGACTTTCCGGTCCAGGTAATGGGACTGCACCCGGGCCAGCACGCTGGCTCCGGTAACGTGGGGTGAGCCAAAGGTGACCTTGCCCCCGTCGGAAATCGCCAGGACCTCCCCGAATTCCGCGACCGAGTCGACTTCGTTTGGGAGCATCTCGACATCCAGCGTATCCCCTGGCTTCACCCGGTATTGTTTGCCGCCCGTTTTGAATACTGCGTAGTCCATTCAATCCTCGAAATTCATACTACGGGAGCCCATCCCGGCTGTCAAGGAATCTGTTATATAATGGGGCCGCTTTAGGGTATGGTCCCACGAAGAACAAGCGGCTTGAAATAGCGGATTTCAGCACGGCCGGTCGCGATGGCAAATCTCCAAGGCCAACAACTCCGAGAAGCGTTCCGATCGGCCGCCGAGCTGCTGGCCGATTACCGGGACACGATCAACGCCCTGAACGTGTTTCCGGTGCCCGATGGCGACACCGGCACGAATATGCTCCTCACCATCAGGGCGGCCAACGAAGGCTGTCCCTGCAACGAGGTCCCGACGGCCGGCGAAGTGGCGGCCGGGTTAGCGCAAGGGGCCTTCTTCGGGGCCCGGGGCAACAGCGGTGTGATCCTCTCTCAATTCTTCAAAGGGTTCGGTGACGCCCTGCAAGGTTGCAGCGCCGTCTCAGCCAGAGACCTCTCCCGCGCGTTCCTGCTGGCCCAAGACGCCGCCTACGGCGCGGTCGGCCAACCGGTCGAGGGCACCATGCTCACCGTAATCCGCCTGGCCGCGGAGGCGGTCCAAGAAGCCGTGGCCGGTACCGACGGGGACGACGTTCCGGTCTCCCGGCTCTGGGAAACAGCGTTCGCTGCGTCTCTGGACGCTCTGAAGCACACGCCGGAGCAGTTGGCGGTCCTGCGACAGGCAGGGGTAGTCGATTCCGGCGGAATGGGGGTGGTGGTTATCATTGCCGGCGCATGCCGGGCCATCTCCATGCACGGCGCGGAATCAGTTGATCTCACCGAACTGGCCGAGGTCGGATTCGTTCCCGCAGGTGGAGACGGGACTTCCCTCATCGAAGAGAGCTACCTCGACGCGTCCATCGAAACCGACTGGGGCTACTGCACCGAGTTCATCATCAACGGCCAAGGCTTGGACCTCGACACGGTACGGGGCGATCTCCAGAAGATAGCTCTTTCGACTGCAGTGGTGGGCGACAGCCAGTACTTGCGGGTCCATATCCACGCCGAAGATCCGGGCCCGGCCCTGAGCTACGGGGTCTCCCTGGGCAGCCTGTCCAACATCAAGATCGACAACATGGACCAACAGAACCTTGACCTGGCCTCCCGCCCCGGAGCGGAAAAATTGGACATGGCCGTCCTGGCAGTGGCCGCTGGCCACGGCATCGGCGATCTCTTTCGGAGTTCAGGTTGCACCGCCGTAGTGGAGGGCGGCCAGACCATGAATCCCAGCGTCGCCCAGATCCTGGAGGCGGCCAACCGCGCCAATGCCAACCATGTAATCGTGTTGCCCAACAACGGGAACATCGTGTTGACCGCCCGGCAGGCGGCCCAGCAAAACCCGGCGTTGCACGTCGTGCCCTCGTCCACCATTCCTCAGGGCGTGACCGCGCTGCTGGCCTACAACCCGGAGCAGCCGCTGGAAGCCAACCTCGAAGCCATGGAGCAGTCGCTTGCCGAGGTTGCCAGCGTCGCCGTCACCTGGGCCGTCCGGGACACCACAATCGACGGCATCGCGGTGGACGCAGGGGCGTTTATCGGCCTCCTGGAAGACGAGCTGGCCGCCACCGGCCCATCGGCGGAGGCGGCGTTGCGGGCAACCCTGGACCTGACTTCCATGGACGCCGGCTCAATCGTAACCGTCTACCTTGGGGCCGACACCGACCCCGAGGCCGCCGAAACCTTCATCGAGTCCTTGGAGGCTGAATTTCCCGGGATTCAGGTGGACCGGGTGGAAGGCGGCCAACCCCATTACCCATATCTCGCCTCGGTTGAATAGGACCGGGGAACAGGACCGTAATTATGGCGATTCGAATCGTGACGGACAGCGCCTCCGACCTTCCGCCGGAGATAGCCCAGCGGTACGACGTTACAGTGATTCCATGCTACGTTGTCATCGGCGACGAGACATTCCGGGACGGCATCGACCTTTCCGCCGATAGCTTCTACGAGCGGCTCGGCACACTTGCCCGCCTGCCTACCACGGCTCAGCCCACCCCCGGAGACTTCGAGGCCGTGTATCGGGGACTGCTCGAGCAGGGCCACCAGGTCGTATCCATCCACGTCAGCAGCAAGCTCAGCGGGACAGTGAACTCGGCCAACCAGGCCGTCCAGGCGCTGGGGGATGGCGCGCAGGTGGAGGTCATAGACTCCGCCTTGGCGTCGCTGCCGATGACCCTGGGTGTGCTGGAAGCGGCGCAGGCGGCGGAAAAGTCCGACGATTACCGTTCGTTGGCCCAACAGGTTAGAGAGTCCCTCCCCCGGTATCATGCCTTCTTCATGCTCGATACGCTGGACTACCTGCAAAAAGGGGGCCGCATCGGCAAAGCCCAGGCGTTCGTCGGGTCTATGCTCAGCGTGAAACCCATCCTGCGCATCCTGGATGGCGAGGTCCAGCCGTTGGAGCGGCCCCGCAACCGGCAGCGGGCCACGCGCCGCCTGGTGGAAATGGCCCGTGAGATGGCCCCGGTGCGCCAACTGGGAGTGATCTACAGCACCGACCCGGACCCGGCACAAGCCATCTTGGAGGAGTTGTCCGGCCTGGTGCCCGCCGAATCCGTTGTCCAGGCCAGGTTCGGCCCCGTGCTGGGCACCTACCTTGGGCCGAACGCCGTGGGCGTAGCGGTGACGACAGCCAATTGACGCGGCGCAGCGTGGTGGGGATGATTAACGTAAGCTGATGGCGCGTCAAAGAACAAGCTCCCCTCCTTGGAATGAGGTGTTCCGTAACATCCTCAAGCTGGAGGAGTCACGCGGCTTCAACGACACCGCTGTCACCGGTGGGCTGGACCGGTTCCTCGAGCGATGGTCCGTCGAAATAGCTTCCCGCGCCGACAAGAACGGCAACTCCTCCATTCTTCTGACTGGCGGGTACGCCGACATGACGGCCCAAGCCCGGACCGGGTGGGCGGCGCGTTGGCGAGAGCTTCTGGACGATGCGCCGCCTTCCGGAGACGGCGCGCTGCCGCCGGAAGTTTCCGTCGGCGTATCGGCTGCGCCATCGGAAACCCCGTCCGACGCAGAGAGAGGGCCGCGCAAATCGTCGGCCCGGACTTTCCGTCCTCCTCCAGGCAATTTGACCGTCGATGCTCCCGTCGACCGGCTTCGAGGGGTGGACGCCAAATCGTCGGCCCGGCTGGAACGCTTGGGAGTGGTGTCGGTGCGGGACCTGCTCTACCTGTTCCCCCGCCGTCACGAAGATTACTCGAAAATAACGCCTATCGCCGACGTCACTCCCGGCGAAGAGTGCACCGTCGTGGGCTCCGTCTGGGAGGCCCGTGAGGTCGCCCAAGGGCCCATGGGACGCCGGAAGGATACCGAGGCGGTGCTGGGCGACGAAACCGGCAACATCAGGGTGATCTGGTTCGGTCAAAGGTACCTGGCCCGGAGCCTGAAGCCGGGCTCCAAGCTGGCCGTAAGCGGCAAAGCCAGCGTCTTCCGGGGACAACTGGTGTTCGAGTCGCCGGAATACGAGCCGGTCCAGCCTGACCAACCGGGGACCCACACCGGCCGGTTGGTCCCTATCTACCCCCTTACGGAGGGCATCACCGGCCGGAATATGCGCCGCCTCACCTGGCAGGCATTGCAACAGTGGTTGGGCGGTCTTGACGAAACCCTGCCTCCAGAGATGCTGAAACGGGTAAAACTGATCCCCCTATTGGAGGCAGTGTTCCAGGCCCACTACCCCGACGACGCCGAGGCATGGAGCGTCGCCCGGATCCGCTTGGCCTTCGATGAGTTGCTGTCGCTGCAGCTGGCTGTGCTTTCCCGAAGGCACGAGCAACAACACGAGGTGAAGGGTGTCCCGGTCGTCCCTCCTTCGGGAGTGATCGGCGGGTTCTTGGACAACCTGCCTTTCCCACTGACCGGCGCTCAACGCCGGTGCGTAAAGGAGATCGCCGGGGACCTGAAACGGGGCACGCCGCCGATGAATCGCCTGCTCCAAGGAGAAGTCGGGAGCGGCAAGACGGTGGTCGCCTTGGCCGCGATGCTGTCAGCTGCGGCGTCGGGTTATCAGGCCGCCATGATGGCGCCCACGGAATTGTTGGCGGAGCAGCACTTCCAATCGGTGGCCCAACTGCTGGGCGGGCTGCCCAGGCCGGTGCAGAGCGACCACCTGCTGACCGTGTACCTGGAGGACTTGGACCCGCCCGTATGCATCGGGCTGCTCACCGGGAGCACCCGGGCCGCCCCCCGCCGGGAATTGACCAAGATGGCGGCCGACGGGACCCTCGACCTGCTAATCGGGACCCACGCCCTGATTCAAGAAGGAGTCAGCCTGCCCAAACTGGCCTTGGCGGTGGCCGACGAGCAGCACCGGTTCGGTGTGCTGCAACGTTCGGCGTTGCGCGAACGGGGCGACCACCACCCGCACACCTTGATCATGTCGGCCACCCCAATTCCCCGCACCCTGTCGTTGACTCTGTACGGCGACCTGGACATCTCCACCATCGACGAGATGCCGGCCGGACGCCATCGTGTGGCCACCCGATGGATCGAACCGGAGCGTCGTGAGGCGGCCTACGGGTTCGTCCGGAATCAGGTTAGCGAGGGCCGCCAAGCGTTTGTCGTTTGCCCTCTGGTGGACGAGTCGGTGTCAATCGAAGCCAAGGCCGCCACCGAAGAGTATCAACGCCTCTCCAAACAGGTATTCCCCGACCTTCGGGTGGGCCTGCTCCACGGTCGTATGCCAGCCAAGGAAAAGGACCGGGCGATGCGCCGCTTCAAGGACGGCGAACTAGACGTTCTGGTGTCCACACCGGTGGTTGAGGTGGGGATCGACGTAGCCAATGCCACGGTTATGCTGATCGAAGCCGCCGACCGGTTCGGCTTGGCCCAGCTTCACCAGTTTCGCGGCCGAGTGGGCCGCGGGGAACACCGGAGCTACTGTTTGCTTCTGTCCGACACTCAGTCTGAGACCGCCAAGGAGCGGCTGTCGGCCCTCGAGCGGATTCACGACGGGTTCCAACTGGCGGAGGTTGACCTGGAACTGCGGGGGCCGGGAGACTTCTTTGGGACCCGGCAGAGCGGTCTGCCGGAGTTGCGTATGGCCCACCTGACTGACCGGCCGCTGCTGGACTTGGCCCGCGAAGAGGCATCGCGTCTGATGAAGGAAGACCCGGAGCTTCAAGCCCCTGAGCACAAGGCTTTGTCCGCGCAGGTGGCCAGATTCTTCCATCGGGCGAACGCCGACACCGCCTAAGAAGGGCCTCGCTCCCCTAGTACTCAGTCAACCGTAAAATCGGAAGGGTAAAGGCGGTGAAGTTTGGTTCGTGCGTCCCGGGTGTTGAACCGCCAGTTGATGGTGGCTCGGGCGGCGTTGCGCTCCGTGACCAGAGCATCGACTTCCCGCCGGAGAGCCTCCTCGCCGGAGAGCCGCTGCTTCAGGCAGGAGCGGGACAGGACGCTGAACTCGATCTCCGCCATATTCAACCAACTCCCGTGCTTGGGGGTGTAATGAAACTCCAGCCGCCTGGCTATCCGCCGGGCTTCCTCAGCCGGGAAAGTCTCGTACAGCGATGCCCGGCGATGGGTGTTCAGATTGTCCAGGACAACCCTTATCACTTCGGCTTCCGGGTAGGCTTCATCCGCCAGCCAGCGCATCCGGCGGGCGAAGTCCTCCATCGTGCGTCGCTCCGTGACCGCCACCTCTCGCCAACCTGCCAAGGGCTCGCAGGCCAAGAACAGGTTGCGGGTACCCTCCCGCCGGTATTCGTAGTCCTGCCGCAGCGGAAGTCCCGGCCGGGGCGGCAGAGCGGGCCGGGTCTCCGCCAACAACTGGGTGGATGTCTCGTCAAAACAGACCACCGGACGTTGGGGATCATAGGGTTCGGCGTAGAGATCCAGGACATCCTCCATGTTAGCCACAAATTCCGCGCTCACCTTGGGAATGCACCACTCCTTCTTCTGCCACGGCTTGAGGGCGTTTTTTTGAGACGCTGGCGCACCCCCTCGTGGGACATGGAGGGCGTCAGCCCCAACTCGACCACCTTGCCGGCCAGCAGACGCAGGGTCCAGTGGTCATGCCCTTCCGGCGGCGGGCTGCAGGCCAAGGCAATCAGGTGGGCTTCGCCCCGGTCGTCCAACTTCCGGGGGCGGTTGGCTTGGGGACGGTCCTGCAAGACACCCGCCAACCCTTCTTCGGCAAAGCGCTGCTTGACCCGGTATACGGTGCTCAGGGCCGCATCCAAAGCTTCGGCTACTTGGGGCGCCACCCAACCGTCGTCGCTCTTTAGGAGAATCCGCGCTCTAGCGGTCACTCGAGCTGAGCTTTTGCCCACCCGGATCAGTCGCTGGAGCTCTTCCTCCCGTTGTTCCGGTGCCAGCCGCACCGCGTATTTGTCCCTGACCATCGCTGCCACCCCCGCCATCAACACTTCCCACAAGGCAGGATAGCTCAATTGGCCCCTTTCTTAAACAAATCCCAAAACCAAGTTGACTGACTACTAGCTCTGCGCCTTAAACCTGTACCCGACGTTCCAGATGGTCTCGACGAAAGACCTGCCCGGCGCCTCCACCTTGGACCGCCGCCGCCTCACGTGCACATCCACGGTGCGGGTGCCGCCCAGATAGTCGTACCCCCAGACCTGGCTCAGCAAGGCCTCGCGAGTGTAGACGCGCCCGGGGTTGGATGCCAGCAGCACCAAGAGCTGGAATTCTATGTAGGTGAGAGAGACCCGGTGCCCAGCCACCGACACATCGTAGAGTTCCGGGTCGATGCTCAACTCCCCCACGGTCAACACCTGCGACCCGGCGGGACCATTGACCCGAAACACCGCTTGTTTCACCCGCATGGCCAATTCGTCGCCGGCGACGGGCCAGACGACCAGTTCGTCCGGATTCAAGGCCGGGTCGTATTGTGCCACACCGTCACGGGGAATCGCCGCCAAGACCGGCAGACGCCGGTCTTTACACAGGCCAAGGAACCGCCGGGTCGTGGCGGGCTCCAGCGAAGCCAGGTCCAGCACTACGGCGTCGGGAGAGTCTGTCCCATCATATTCCGGTTGGTCCAAGTCGGCCTGGATCCTACTGGTCATGCCTGCATGGTCAACGGCGTCGGCCAACGGGCTGACGCTGCCGCCGTGATTGGCCAATACTAGTAGTCAGTCAAACTTGATATCAATGGTAATGTGAAAGATTGACCAAAAGAGCTACCCTGACCGTGGATAGGGTTGATGGGAGGCGGCGGTATGGTCAGGGAGAAGTATGGAGTCCGGCTGACGGCGGAACAGCGGAACCAGCTCCAGCATCTGGTTCGTGCGGGGAAAGGCACAGCCCGGGTGACGGTCCGGGCCCGGATTCTGCTCAAGACGGATGAGGGGTGGAGCGCTCCCCAGGTGGCCCAAGCCCTGGATGTGGCCGAGGGCACGGTGTTTCGGATCAAGCGGCGCTTCGCCGAAGAGGGGCTGGAAGGGGTGCTGCAAGACCGGCCCCAAGCCCATCGGTACCGGAAGCTGGACGACCGGGGCGAAGCCCACCTCATCGCTCTGGCCTGCTCCGAACCGCCGGAAGGGCATGAACACTGGACCCTGCGCCTTTTGGCGGGCCAGGTGGTGGAGTTGGGGTTGGCGCCCTCCCTATCCCACGAGACGGTGCGGCTGCACCTGAAAAAAACTCCCTCAAGCCGTGGCAGAAGCAGGAGTGGTGCATCCCCAAGGTGAGCGCCGAGTTCGTGGCCCACATGGAGGACGTGCTGGACCTGTACGCCGAGCCCTATGATCCCCAGCGGCCGGTGGTCTGCTTTGACGAGACCTCGACCCAGTTGCTGGCTGACACCCGTCCCCCGCTGCCAGCCCAGCCGGGGAGACCGGCGCGGCAGGACCACGAGTACCGCCGGGAGGGCACTCGAAACCTGTTCCTGACCTGCGAACCGATGGCCGGTTGGCGCCACGTGCAGGTTACGGAGCGGCGCACCATGGAGGACTTCGCCCGCCAGATGCGCTGGCTGGTGGATGAGGCCTATCCGGAGGTCCCGGTCGTGCGAGTGGTCTTGGACAACCTGAACACCCACAAGACAGCTTCCCTGTACGAGACGTTCCCAGCGGCCGAGGCCCGCCGGATCGCCAAACGGCTGGAGTTCCACTACACCCCCAAGCACGGGAGTTGGTTGAACATGGCGGAGATCGAGTTCAGCGTGCTGTCCCGCGGTTGCCTGAAGCAACGGCTCCCCGACGAGGGGGCTCTCAGGAGGGAAGTCCAGGCACTGGTCACGGAGCGAAATGCCGCCCGAGCCGCCATCAACTGGCGGTTTAACACCCAGGATGCCCGAACGAAACTCCACCGGCTCTATCCCTTCGATTCCAAACATGACTGACTACTAGAATGTTGTACACTGGCTGCGCCCGATACGATCATGCTGTCAATTCGGCAAGAGTATACCAAAGCCCCACCCTCCGGCGGGAGCCGACCACGCGCTTAGGCCGCCTTGGAATTTTTCATTGACGCCGCCAAGATGGGGAACCTATGATTGGAATGGTTCCGGGAACGGCCCGGGAATGGCCCGGATTTCTCCGGACCATTCAGCTACGGTGCAACAGGGAGGCGTTCATGGCCTTGCAAACGGTCGTCGAAACAGGAAGACAAGCCAGGGACCGGATCCGTTCCAACCAGTGGCGCGGCGTGACGTCGGGGGTAGCTCCCGGGTACGTCCAAGCGAACCTGGCCATCCTCCCGAAGGACCTGGCCTTTGATTTCCTCCTGTTCTGCCAGCGAAATCCCAAGCCCTGCCCGCTGCTGGAGGTTATCGAGTCCGGCGACGTCGAGCCGGCGTTGACTACTCCCGGGGCCGACATCCGGACCGACGCCGCCGGCTATCGGATTTACGAGAACGGCAACTTCACGGCGGAAGTGGACACGCTGGAAGGTTACTGGCGAGACGACCTGGTGTCTTTCCTGCTAGGGTGCAGCTTCTCCTTCGAGGCCGCCATGGTGGACGCCGGTATTCCTCTGCGGCACCAAGAGCGGGGGACAAACGTGGCCATGTACATCACCAACATCCCCACCACTCCCGCCGGAGCGTTCTCAGGGCCGATGGTAGTGAGCATGCGTCCCATCAAACGGGAGCAGGTAGTCCGGGCGGTCCAGGTGACCTCCCGGTTCCCGGCGACCCATGGAGCGCCCGTTCACATCGGCAGCCCCGGGGACATCGGGATTCAAGACCTCTACCGGCCAGACTTCGGCGACTCTGTGGAGATCATGCCCGGCGAAGAGCCGGTGTTCTGGGCCTGCGGGGTGACCCCCCAAGCGGTGGCGCTCAATTGCCGGCCGCCCCTCATGATCACCCACGCTCCCGGCAAGATGTTCATTACCGACCAACGGGACTCGGACTACGCAGTCCTTTAGCCTTTGGCCCGGCCCGCAACCAAGAAAACATAGAAAGGCGGGGCGATGACTGAACCCACGAAAACGGAAGCCACGGAAACAACGGAAACAATCGAAGACATCATCCTCGAACACGACAAAAGAGGCATGCTTGCCCTGCGGCCGCACCTGCCCGCTGATTACTGCGCCCAGGCCGCCCGTTACGTCCTGGACCATCCCGGCGACGTGATCATCGTCACCGGGTTCTATGTGTTAATGGCGGACAAGGGGGAAACCGATGGCCCGCCCGGCGCCATCGCCATCGGCGAAGCGCTGCAGGCCTTGGGCCGCCGGGTCACCTACGTCAGCGACGCGTACACCGTCCCGGTGCTGCGGGCCTGGGCCAAAGACGCCAACATCGTCGACTTCCCCATAGCCGGCGTCGCCGAGAGCAAGGCCCATGCCGCAACAATCCTGGGGCGGGTCAAGCCATCCCTGCTGATTTCCATAGAACGGTGCGGGCGTACCAAGGACGACACCTACCTGAACATGCGCTCCCGGGACATCTCGGGCCAGACGGCCCGGACCGACTACCTGTTCGACGGCAGCGTGCCATCGGTGGGGATCGGAGACGGCGGCAACGAAATCGGTATGGGAAACCTGGAAGAGATCATCGCCGGCGTCGATACCCTGCCGGACCTGCCGACCATTGCCACCGTCGACCGGTTGGTCATCGCCAGCGTGTCCAACTGGGGCGGGTACGGTCTGGTGGCCGCGCTATCGCGACTCGTCGGCCGTAACTTGCTGCCGTCGGTGGAACGCGAGACGCGGGTCATCGAAGAGATGGTCACCGCCGGGGTGGTGGACGGCACGACCGGCGACGCGGTGCCCACGGTGGACGGCTTCAACACAGAACAGTACGCGGCGCAGTTGGCCCGGCTGCACCGGTTGGTGGACAGGGTCTAAGGGTCTAGGCTTCCCTATCGGCGCTGAAGCCGGCCGGAGAAAGGGTCGCTTCCTCCAAGGCGAGCAAGCGGCGCAACTCGAATATCTCGTCGCGGAACTGGGCCGCCTTCTCGAATTGCAGGTTGCGGGCGGCCTCTTTCATCTGGACTTCCAGGTCTTTTACCACCCGGAACATGTCGGTCCGCGACATCTCCTTGCGCACCACGTTGTAACGCGCCCGGTTCTCGGCGATGGCCTTGATGCCCTCGGTGATGTCATGCACCTCTTTCTGGATGCTCTGGGGCTCGACGCCATGCTGCCGGTTGAAGTCGTTTTGGATCGTCCGCCGACGGTTGGTCTCGTCGATGGCCTGTTTCATCGAGTCGGTAATCCGGTCGGCGTACATGACGACGTGACCGTTGGAATGACGGGCGGCCCGGCCCATGGTCTGGATCATCGAAGTCTGGGACCTCAGGTAACCCTCTTTGTCGGCGTCCAGAATGGCGACCAAACTGACCTCCGGCAGGTCAAGGCCCTCCCGCAGCAGGTTGATGCCCACGATGACGTCGTATACGCCCAACCGCAGGTCCCGCAGTATTTCGATGCGGTCCAGGGTCTGGATATCCGAGTGGAGGTAGGTGTTCCGTATGCCCATCTCCGACAAGTAGTCAGCCAATTCTTCGGCCATGCGCTTGGTCAACGTAGTCACCAGGCAGCGTTCCGCCCGGTCCACCCGCTCCTTGATTCTCACCAGGAGGTCATCGATCTGGCCCCGGGTGGGCTTGACCTCAACGGTGGGGTCCAACAGGCCGGTGGGTCGGATGACCTGCTCCACGACAGCCTGGCTGTGCTTCAGCTCGAAGGGGGCGGGGGTGGCTGAAACGTAAATGACCTGGTTGATGTGGTCCTCGTATTCTTCGAAGTTCAGAGGCCGGTTGTCCAAGGCCGAGGGCAGGCGGAACCCATACTCCACCAGGGTCCGCTTCCGGGATATGTCGCCGTGGTACATGCCGCGGACTTGGGGCAGGGTCATGTGGGACTCGTCCACGAACATCAGGTAGTCTTCAGGGAAGTAGTCCAAGAGGGTCCACGGCGCGCTGCCCTCCTCCCGTTGCGACAGGTGGCGGGCGTAGTTTTCCACTCCGGAACAGAAACCCGTCTCCTGTAGCATCTCGACATCGTAATTGGTGCGGCTCTCAAGGCGCGCCGCCTCCAGCACTTTCCCGTTGTCGCGGAGCAACTTGAGCCTCTGCTCCAATTCTACCCTGATGCCCTGCACCGCCAGTTCCAGCTTTTCCTTGGAAGTAACGAAGTGGTTGGCAGGGTAGATGGCCACTTGGGGCAAGTCGGCCAGGATCTCGCCGGTCAGTGGGTCCAACTGCACGATACGTTCGACCTCGTCGCCGAAGAACTGGACGCGGACCGCCGCCTCTTCGTAGGCCGGCACCAACTCCAAGACATCGCCCCGGATTCGAAACTTGGCCCGTGACAGGTCGAGGTCGTTCCGCTCGTACTGCATGTCCACCAGCTGGCGCACCAGTTGGCTCCGGTTGCGAATTTCGCCGACCTTGACTTCGGCCACGAGGTTGAAGTAGTCGCTTGGATCGCCAAGGCCGTAGATACAGGAGACCGAGGCGACGATCAGTACGTCGCGCCGGGTCAACAACGAGGTGGTGGCGGAAAGCCGCAGCTTGTCCAACTCCTCGTTGACGCTGGAGTCCTTCTCGATGTAGGTATCCGACTGGGGAACGTAGGCTTCCGGCTGATAGTAATCATAGTAGGAAACGAAATACCCGACGGCGTTGTGGGGGAAGAATTCCTTGAACTCCGAGGCCAACTGGGCCGCAAGGGTCTTGTTGTGCGCCATGACCAGAGTGGGCCGCTGTACCTCTTGGACGATGTTGGCCATTGTGAAGGTCTTGCCGCTTCCGGTAACGCCCATGAGGGTCTGCCGTGGCGTTTCGTTGACCACGCCATCGGCCAGCCGGGACACGGCCGCCGGTTGATCGCCGGTCATGCTGAAATCGGCTACCAATTGGAACTGCCGGTCCTCGAGAGCATGGAGATCTCGGGTCTCGTTGATCTGTTGTCCAGCGTCGGCCCACTTTTTGCCACGAGTGTAAGTCGTCATGGGTGAATTATACTCTCAGCCGCGGGAGGCGAACATCTGAAGGGCCAAACGTATCCGGTCTTCCACGCTGGATTCTTCGTCCTGCGGCAAGCTGTCTACTGCGGCTCTGGCTTCGGCCGGAGAGTAACCCAACGACGATAATGCGGCGATGACCTCGTCGTCGCCGTCGCCCAACCCCCCTGGGACAATCTCTCCTCCCAAGTCGACTTTCCCCTTGAGGTCCAGAATGATACGGCTGGCAGTCCGTCTGCCGACCCCTGGAGCCGACGCCAGGGCCGCCGCGTCACCTGAAGCCACGGCCATTTGCAGGCGGGCCGGTTCCAGCGCGGAGAGCAAGGAGAGGCCCAGGCGGGGGCCCACGCCGGAAACGCCGGTGAGCAGGCCGAACAGATTCAGGGAGGCGGCGTCGGCGAAACCGTAGAGCACCGGTTGTTCGTTCTGGACCCGCAGGTGAGTGTGAAGGGAGACCTCGCTGCCCACCCCCCCTACTCTGGCGGCGGTGCTGGCGGGCACGAACACCTGAAGGGTGACTCCGCCCACTCTCAAGTGGACCCAGTCGGGTCCTGCGGCTTCCAGCACGCCCTGCACGCTGACTATCATCGGCCAGTCATCATTGGCGGCGATTATAGGCCCGGGACCGGGGCTTCCGCCCGCCGTCTCTCACCTTTCCCGGCCGGGAGGTATCTCCATGTTCAGGGCGGTGCGGGCTTGTTCCTGTACCAAGTGGCAGAGCCCCACCGCCAAGGCGTCGGCGGCGTCGGACTCGGGGGCCGGAGACAACCCCAGGGTGGCCGCCACAATATTCCGCATCTGCTCCTTGGTTGCCGCGCCGTAGTCGGCCACCGCCCGCTTCACTTGGGCGGGTGCGTACCTGAATATCGGGATGCCCTGGCTGGCGGCCCCGATGAAGACGACGGCCTGGGCTTGGCCGATTGCCAAGGAGGAGCCGGGAAAACTTCGCTCCCCGCGTCCGACAAAAGGCTGCTCCACGGCGACGGCTTCGGGGCGAAAGATGGCGATGAGATTCAGGATGTGGGTGTGGAGTTGGTATAGACGCTGCTCCAACAGCATGCCGGAGGGCATAGAGATGACCCCGTAGTCCGCAGCCTCCAAAATGGGCGCCGGCCGGAACACCTGGCCCACCACGCCGTAACCCATCCGGACGGTGCCGGGATCGATTCCCAGCACGTTCATCGGTGCCGCCGGGTCAACACGGCCTTGGCGTTAACCTCAGGCATCGGCATCTAGGCTCCTTCGATTCCGTCGACGCGACTGTCTAGCCTGACCACTTCGGCTTGGATCACCGGGATAAACTCCATCAACCTCTGTACCGATGCGTGGGACCTTTCTACCGCTGCCCCCGTCTCGAGATTCGCCGCTTCCAGTCGCACAATCGCGGCCCGCGTTTCCCGATTCGCCGCTTCCAACCGCAGAATCGCCGCGTCGAATTCCTGCATAGCTCGCGCGGCGATCATCGAGAACTCTTCGAGTGATGTTATACGCCTCTCCATACCCACCAGCCTCACCTTGCGTTTCGACCTTATCCATCGGCTTGGTACTTGTCCAGAACCTCCGGGGGGAAATCGGCGTTGGTGAACGCTTTCTGCACATCGTCCAAGTCCTCAAGGACGTCCAACAACCGCAGGGTTTGCTCGGCCTCTTTGTTTTCCAAGAGGATGGTGGATTTGGGCACCATGGCGAGTTGGGAGGTCTCCGGGGTAACGCCCTCTTCCTCGATAGTCTGCTTCACTCCTTGAAGCCGGTCCACCGTGGTATAAATTTCCAGCATTCCGTCGTCTATCTGGATGTCCTCAGCACCCGCGTCAATGGCCAGCAGGCCCAGCTCTTCGGCCCGCTCCTCATCGGCCATTTCCACCGTGATGGCGCCCCGAAGCTCGAAATTCCAGGCGACGCAACCCGACTCACCGAGGCTGCCGCCGCTGCGGTTGAAGGCGGAACGCACCTCGGCGGCCGTGCGGTTCCGGTTGGTGGTTACGGCTTGAAGGAGAATCGCGCCGCCGCCGGGCCCGTAGCCCTCGTAGGTCACCTCTTCCAGGCTTTCCATTCCGTCGCCGCCCTCGCCCCCGCCACGCTTGACGGCGCGGGCGATGCTGTCCTGCGGCATGTTGTTGCTCCTGGCCTTGTCCAAGGCGAGCCGCAGCCGGAAGTTCATGTCGGGGTCGCCGCCGCCGCCATCCCTCACCGCGAGGGTAAGGTCGCGGCTGAGCTTGGTGAACAGGGCGCCTCGCTTGGCATCGGCCGCACCTTTTTGATGTTTGATCGTCGACCATTTGGAATGACCAGACATCGCAAACCTCCTTGCAATCCCCGAAATCCGCAATCCCCGAAACCGGGAGCCCAACCGGGACCATCGGTCGAACCGGCGGGTCCATAGAAAGGACCGGAATCCGGGCCGGTTTCGCTCTTCGGGCCTGTTGGAATAGGAAATTATGGGAGCCGGAATGACGTTTGGTCGGATTTTAGCATCGTGCCGAAGAAATGGTCAAAGCAATCTTAGACCATTCCTTCGAGCAATCGAACAGTCATACGGCGTGCCGGAACGTCGACCTGAAGCACCACTTGAGACGTGGCGGGCACCAGCACTTCCTGGCTGTTCCCGGCCACCACGTAGACGTCGTTGCTTCCCGTTTCGAGTATTTCCACTATTTTCCCCAAGGCTTCTCCCGACTCGGTGTAGACGGACATCCCAAGCAGTTGATAATGAAAATACTCGCCTTCCACGGCTGAAGCAGCGTCCTCCTCACTGATGGTCAACCAACTGCCCATCAGTTCCTCGGCCTGCCGCCGGCGAGTGATCTCTCGGAAGAATATGGTTCGGACGCCGGGCCCGCGCTCTTGGGAGCTGACAATGCACAACGGCCGGCCTTCGACAAGTAGAATGCGGCCTGCCTCGAACCGTTCGGGGACATCGCTGTACAGGCGTACGTTGACGGCGCCATCCCGTCCGTGTGCGCTCAACACCCGACCTACGGATACGCGGCCGGGAGAGGGCAAGGGGCGGTCAGCGGTCATACAAACAGGGGAGAACCGATGGGTTCGAAGGGTGAAGGGGCACCGGAGGGAGTGCTATACGATGTCCAGCACGGCGTGGCTGCCGTCTTTGACTGCGGCAACTCTCAACATGACTCGCATGGCTTGAGCCACGCGGCCCTGCCGGCCGATCACTTTCCCTTTGTCCTCGGGCGCGACTTCCAGATGGAAAACCACCCGGCCGTCCTCCATAGATTCGGTCACTTGGACGGCGTCAGGATTGGTGGCGAGAGACCGGGCTATATATTCGATCAACTCTTTCATCGGCTAGTACTCAGTCAACCGTAAAATCGGAAGGGTAAAGGCGGTGAAGTTTGGTTCGTGCGTCCCGGGTGTTGAACCGCCAGTTGATGGTGGCTCGGGCGGCGTTGCGCTCCGTGACCAGAGCATCGACTTCCCGCCGGAGAGCCTCCTCGCCGGAGAGCCGCTGCTTCAGGCAGGAGCGGGACAGGACGCTGAACTCGATCTCCGCCATATTCAACCAACTCCCGTGCTTGGGGGTGTAATGAAACTCCAGCCGCCTGGCTATCCGCCGGGCTTCCTCAGCCGGGAAAGTCTCGTACAGCGATGCCCGGCGATGGGTGTTCAGATTGTCCAGGACAACCCTTATCACTTCGGCTTCCGGGTAGGCTTCATCCGCCAGCCAGCGCATCCGGCGGGCGAAGTCCTCCATCGTGCGTCGCTCCGTGACCGCCACCTCTCGCCAACCTGCCAAGGGCTCGCAGGCCAAGAACAGGTTGCGGGTACCCTCCCGCCGGTATTCGTAGTCCTGCCGCAGCGGAAGTCCCGGCCGGGGCGGCAGAGCGGGCCGGGTCTCCGCCAACAACTGGGTGGATGTCTCGTCAAAACAGACCACCGGACGTTGGGGATCATAGGGTTCGGCGTAGAGATCCAGGACATCCTCCATGTTAGCCACAAATTCCGCGCTCACCTTGGGAATGCACCACTCCTTCTTCTGCCACGGCTTGAGGGCGTTTTTTTGAGACGCTGGCGCACCCCCTCGTGGGACATGGAGGGCGTCAGCCCCAACTCGACCACCTTCCCGGCCAGCAGACGCAGGGTCCAGTGGTCATGCCCTTCCGGCGGCGGGCTGCAGGCCAAGGCAATCAGGTGGGCCTCGCCCCGGTCGTCCAACTTCCGGGGGCGGTTGGCCTGGGGACGGTCCTGCAAGACACCCTCCAACCCTTCTTCGGCAAAGCGCTGCTTGACCCGGTATACCGTGCTCAGGGCCGCATCCAAAGCTTCGGCTACTTGGGGCGCCACCCAACCGTCGTCGCTCTTTAGGAGAATCCGGGCTCTAGCGGTCACTCGAGCTGAGCTTTTGCCCACCCGGATCAGTCGCTGGAGCTCTTCCCGTTGTTCCGGTGCCAGCCGCACCGCGTATTTGTCCCTGACCATCGCTGCCACCCCCGCCATCAACACTTCCCACAAGGCAGGATAGCTCAATTGGCCCCTTTCTTAAACAAATCCCAAAACCAAGTTGACTGACTACTAGGAGTCCTCGCCGTTCTCTTCAATTGGGGTTTCAATCACAGCGGAGGCTTCGACTGCGACGGCAACTGCACCGGACATGACCCCGCTTTTTTCGAGGATCCGGAGCACGGGGTCGGATGGCTGGGCCCCAACGCTCAACCAGTGGGCCGCCCGGTCCTCCTTGAGAGTCACCTCGGGAGGGTCTTTCATGGGATCGTAGTTCCCGATCCACTCAAGGTATGACCCGTCGCGAGGCGCCGCGACATCTGCGACCACTATCCTGTAGGAGGGGTGGCCTTTCTTTCCGACTCTGCTCAGCCGAATCCTTAACATCACACCTCCGGGTTTACCGTTGCGGCAATTGGGGCATCGGGGATTTTACGGTGGGGGGATTTCGTTGTCAAACCGGCGCGGCCGAATCGCGGCCGTTGAGACTACTCGAAAAACGCCTGGCCCGGACAAAACGAATCGGGCCCGGCCAAATCTGGTTTTTTGTTCGCCCGATGGTTCCCTGGATTCCTCGGGGCGATGGTAGACATTGGCCTGGGCCCGACGTACGGGTTATCGAATTTCGTGCTGTGCAGCTACGAACCGATCACCTCGTCGTGTCCAGACTGATGCCTACCATCGCCCCGGCGTGTTAAACTATCGTCCATTCCTATCACCTCCCTCTTCAAATTTCCGCACAGCGGTTGACTGATTGTAGCAAGTTCGCATTTTTAATGTCAAGCTGAATTTCGCCGATTGTCAACTCGTTTGATTCGCCCGTAAGTGTTCACACTTGATGAGTGTCCCTTCCCCCCGGCGCACTGGGGGGAAGGTTAGGAAGGGGGGAGGTTGGCGTTGGAACTCCCCCACCCTAACCCTCCCCCGTGCGCGGAGGAGAGGACACTCATCTACTCTGAACAGTTACATTCGCCCGAGCCAACACCGGTCCCCAGCCAGAGACGTTCGAGGAACACTTTGGAACAAAACGGTCCTCCGATGCGCTTGATCTTCATGGGTACTCCCCAATTCGCGGTCCCGGTCTTGCAAGTCCTGGCTGACCTGCCGGACGTGACGATCACCGGAGTGGTCAGTCCGCCCGACCGGCCCGCCGGCCGTGGCAGGCAGACCGTTTCATCCCCGGTTGCGCAATATGCACGGGAGCGGGGATTCCCCGTGCTCCAGCCCCGGAGCCTGCGGCTTCCCGAAATCCAAGACGAGCTGCGGGCGTTAGAACCCGAAGTGATCGTCGTCGCCGCCTACGGTTTGCTGTTGCCGCCCGCGGTCTTGGGCCTCCCGCCCCACGGCTGCCTGAACCTGCACCCGTCTCTCCTTCCGCGCCACCGTGGGCCATCTCCGGTGGCCACCTGTATTCTCGACGGCGACAACGTGACCGGGACGACGCTGATGCTCTTGGACGAAGGACTCGACACCGGGCCGTTAATCGCCCAAGCCGAACGCGCGCTTACCGGCTCGGAGACGACGGCAGGGTTGACCGAGGCGCTGTTCAGCCTGGGCGCGGTGTTGTTGGCGGAGAACCTGAGGCCGTGGGTCGAAGGCCGCCTGACCGCCACACCCCAGAACGCCGCCCAAGCGACGGCGACCCGCAAGCTCGAACGGGAAGACGGGTTGGCCGATTGGGCCCAGCCGGCCGAAACGCTGGACCGCCGCCGCCGGGCGTTTACGCCGTGGCCGGGCCTGTTCACTCAATGGGACGGCAATGGACTGAAGCTCCTTGAGACCGATCCTATGGCCAGCCAACCGGTGGAGGACAATATCTCCGGTCAAGTAACAGTCACCGGGCTGACAGACGTCCCAGTGGCCGTGGCCACAACCAACGGACTGTTGGGGTTGAAACGATTGCAGCTCGAGGGGCGGCGCGCCGTTTCCGCCAAGGAGTTCATCACCGGCTTCCCGGCGTTCGCCGGGTCAGTGTTGGGCTAGAGCTACGGACAATGACGGGCCTTGGGGTCCCAATCAGAGACGGACAGGAGAGGAACAACATGGCGAAGGAAGTCCCGTCGGAGGCACAGGTACTGGAATGGATGGAGTCCCTCAGCAACTGGGGCCGCTGGGGTCCCGACGACCAACTCGGCTGCCTGAACCTCATAGGACCCGATAAGCGCCGGCAGGCCGCGGGCCTGATCACCGACGGCGTACCGGTTAGCTGCGCCAGGCCGATAACCACGGATATGACGCCCGACGTAACCTACCAGGTCCAACGGTTCATGGTGGACAGCGGCGAAGGAAGGGAAAGATGTACAACGGGACGCCTTCCAGCGTGATCACCTCCCCGGGAGGGGGCGCAGAGCCATTCCATCGAGGCCGCCGCTCAAGGGATCGTGACCCGCGGCGTCCTGCTGGACCTGCCAAAAGTCAAAGGCGTGGACTGGATGGACCCCACAGACCCGGTGCTCCCCGTGGACCTGCGGGAAGCGGAACGGGAACACGGGGTGACGGTGGAAGAAGGGGACATCCTGCTGATACGGACCGGCAACTACCGCATGAGGCTGGAAAGCGGCGCCAAGGAACCCGCGGAAGCGATGACAGCCTGCCAGGTCGGCTGCGCCCCCTGGTTCAAGGAACGTGAGATTGCCATGATGGGGACCGACACCTCCAACGACATACGCCCGCAACGGTACACGACGATCGAAAATCCATTGCACACGGTTTGTTTGGTGACTCTCGGTCTATGGCTGATTGACAATGCCAACCTGGAAGACTTGGCGGCGGCCTGCGCCCAACGGGGCCGGTACGAGTTTATGCTTACCCTGGGCCCGTTACGCCTCCGGAACGTCACGGCTCCCCGGTCAACCCCATCGCTCTATCTGACTCGGGCATCAACCTCCTGAGGCGCGGCAGCAGGAAGGACGCTACGAAAAGCGCCGCGCCAACCGCGATGAAGATCACAGCGGACCCGGTGAAACCAGTGAACAGGCGTTCCCCGAAAGCCGCAATGATGTCGTTTATCCAATCTGTGGCGGTCGAAGAAAGACCAGCGTCAAGTCCCACGGCGCCTTCGAGGCTTCCCGGCGCCTGGGACTCCAGCACCAATCCCACTATCAGACAAACCAGGCCGGCAGACAGCAGGGTCACGCCGGGCCAGCGCACCATGCCAGCTGTGTTTCGGAAATAGAGCAGCCCATGACGACGCTCCCGACGATAACCAACACGAGCGCGACAACCCTGCCCATGCCGTGGATGCGACCGACCAGGTCCCGGGGCGTCAGCCAACTGGGTCCGGATTTCACCTTCGGTCAAGTCGTCGTCTTCCTTGGCCAGAAAACCTATCAAGTCCAACCGGTCCTGCCGGTCGAGGTCAAGCTCCATTCTTGCATTTTCTATTTCGTCATCGATTACGGGGCCGGCCAGAGCCCCGACCATTACTTTCAGCGCGCCGCGGGCATCCGCGTCATCGAAGGATTGCTGGAGCTCATCGCGGGTATCGGTCAAGGAATCCAAGCCCCTCCCTTCCGACCGTTGAAAGGCGATCAGAACCGCATAGACCGCCTCAAAACCCCCCGACGGCAAAGCCATCCAGAGACGTAAGGGAAGGAACGGTAGTGGGTACGGTGCCGTTGGCGAGTTCCAGGTAACGTTGGCGGTAACCCTCGGCAAACTCTCGGACCGCTGCAGCGGAACATTCCGCGTGCCCGATATTCACTTCCTCCAGCCCGTCGATGCGCCCTTGGATGTAGTCGATCAGCACCGGACTCACTCGTCCCAGAGGCTCCTGCATCTCGATCCTGGGATCGACCCCATCGGCGTCTCCGTTCAGATACAAAAGGGTGAGTTCAATGTTGCTTTCCGCCTGGGACCGCACATAGCTGGGCGGCGCGATCCGGCGGAGCAAGTCAGAAAGTTCTTCCTCGTCAGGCATATATATTCCCACCAGGGAAGACTCGGATTGCTTGAGGATTTCCTCAGCCGCCACCTCGTATAAACGGTCGTAGGAATCGGAATCGTTAAGGACCGCCGTGTAGAAGTCGGTGTCCAGCAGCTTGCCGGAAATACCGGTCAGGACAACGAATAGACCATTCGACAAACACGATGACTCCGAGAACCAATGAAGCAACGGCCCGGCCGATTGCCAGCAAACAGCCTGATGTGGTGTTGGCCGATGTAGCGTCGGCAGACGGACCGGTGGAGGAGTGTTCCATAAACAGACCACCACGCCGCCAGGGAGAGGGTGTAAGAAACATCCCCTAGAAGTTCGGCCGCGCTTGCATTTCCGTCAATCTCCGCACTCGTTCCGCGATTGGCGGATGGGTCGAGAACAGGTTGCCCATGCTCGCGCCCCGCAAGGGGTTGACGATGAACAGGTGGGATGCGCCCTCGGCGACCTTGAGGGGCCTCGCTTCGGCCCCTCGTTCCAGCTTCTGTAGAGCGCTGGCCAAGGCCAGCGGATCGCCGGAGGTATGGGCGCCGGTGGCGTCGGCCTGGAACTCCCGGGTCCGGGAGACGGCCGACCGCACCAAAACGGCGGCAATCGGCATGACGATGGCAACGACGAGCAGGCCGATAATGCTCCCGCCGTCACGACCCCGGCCCCCGAAGCCACCGAAGATGGCCGAGAATTGGGCAAGCATTGCCAACATCGAAATGGCGCCGGCGAGCGTTGCCACGAAGCCCATGATCAGGGTGTCCCGGTTACCAACGTGGGCCATCTCATGGGCCAGCACTGCACCCAGTTCCTGCGGGTGAGGATGCGGCGGATGCCAGTGGTCACGGCCACTGCGCGTGTTGCGGACTCCGGCCGGTGGCGAAAGCGTTGGGCGAGTCTGACTCTATTCTCATAGACCTTGGGCATGGGCAGCTCAGCCAGAGACGCCTGTTCCCTCACGATACTATAGAGCTCAGGGTCTTCGTTTTCCGTGATGGGATGGGAATGGGTCATTCCGAGGGCGATCCGGTCGCTGAACCAATAGGCCCCAAAGTTCATCAGAAGAGCAAAAACCAAGGCAATAACCACGCCGGGAATACCACCGAAGATGGCTCCCACCAAGAGGAGTATCCCGGTCAGCGCCATCATGAGGAAAAAAGTCTTGGCTGTATTCACGGATTGAGACTCCCTGGCCGACCCAGTTCGAATTTCTTGGGCATCCCCTGAGCATCGCTTGTCGCTTTGGATATTATATCATTGGTCCCGGGCTTCCCTTTGCTTCCGTCGGCATTTCCCTGAGCCGGCGGCGTAACTGTTCAGACTTCGGGGGATCTGCTTGACCAGCGGCACCGCCGACAGGGCAATTTAGCTTTGAGCAAGGCTGGATCCCCGTCCTCTGCGGGCATTCGTCCCCTCAACTCTGAACAGTTACCCGGCGGCGTAACTGTTCAGACTTCGGGGATCTGCTTGACCAGCGGCACCGCCGACAGGGCAATTTAGCTTTGAGCAAGGCTGTATCCCCGTCCTCTGCGGGCATTCGTCCCCTCAACTCTGAACAGTTACCCGGCGGCGGTTTCAATTGACACCCTTTTCAGGCAGTGTTATGTTTTCCTGCGGTTTCGACGGATTTCGCCGGGGGTTTCTGCATGGCGATAAGAATAGGAGTCCTGGCCAAACAGGTCCTGGACCCCGAAATGCCGATGGCCGCCTTTCGGATTGACGGCGACGCCAAGAAAGTTGTCCCTCCGTCCCAGCATTCCGCCCGTAGTAAACGGCTTTGACGAAAACGCGGTCGAGGCCGCCCTGCGCATCAAAGACGGGCAGGAAGCGATCGTCACCGTGATCTCCTCGGGCACCACTTTCGCTCTGGACGTCATGAAGAAGCCGTTGTCCATGGGAGCCGATGAGTTGGTGTTGCTCCAGGATGACACCTTCGACAACACCATCGACAGCTTCCTGACCGCCCAGCTGTTGGCCGCGGCCGTGCGGAAACTCGGCGGGTTCGACCTGATTATCTGCGGCAGGCAGGCCTCGGACTGGGATAACGCCCAAGTGCCTTTGGGAGTGCCGAGATTCTTGGGCTGTCCTGCGTCACTCTGGGCAGGAGTGTGGAGGTACAGGACGGCAAGGTCCGGGTGGAGCGCATCATCCCCGACGGGTACGAGGTCGTGGAAGCCAGTATGCCGACGCTGGTTACGGTGAGCAACGAACTCGGTCAACCCCGTTACCCGACCCTGCGCGGCATAATGGCCGCCACCCGAAAGAAGCCCACCATCTGGGACGCGAGCGACTTGGCGTTGGACCAGTCTCAATCGGATTCCAGAGTGACCCTGCGGCAGCTATTCGTTCCGGTAAGCGACCAGGAATGCGAGTTCATCGGGGGCGAAGACGCCGCCGATGCGGGCCGCCTCTTGGCTCTGAAGCTGCGGGAGGCCAAACTGATTTAGAGACTATCTCAAAAGTCCCTTCCCCCTGAGGGGGAAGGTTAGGATGGGGGTAGGTTCCGCCGGGTCAACTGGCGCCAAACCAGATGATTACGAAAGGCGCCATCAGTTTTGAGATAGTTTCTTAGTCCAGACGCACCACATCACCCGCCCGACACGACCGACGCCGCCGCGTAACAAGATTCGCAACCAATACCCACGCCTGTCTGGGAGGCCCTGATGGCTAACGGCACTGGAGTCCTGGTGCTCGGTGAGACTTCCGGAGGAGAGTTGGCGGCCGTGTCTCGCGAGCTGCTGGCGGCCGGCCGGGGGCTGGCGGACGCTTTAGGCGAGGAACTTTCAATCGGGCTGTTGGGAGACACGCTGACATGCCGTCCCAGCAGGCGATCAGCTACGGGGCCGATACAGTATATGCCGTCAATCATCCGCTGCTGGCCAACTACCAAGTCGATTTGTACCTAGCCGCTTTGGATGCCCTGTGCCGCGACGTCAGTCCCCGCATCGTACTGATGGCCCGGACCAACGAGGGCCGGGAGTTGGCGCCGCGCCTGGCGTTTCGCCTCGATGTGGGCCTCGCCCAAGACTGTCTCGAAGTATCGGTCGACGCGGAGGCGGGAAGGCTTTTCGCCAACCGGCCGGTATACGGCGGCAACGCCGTCGCTGTGGTCAGTTGCGACTACACTCCCCAGGTTGCGGCCATCAGGCCCAAGGCTTACGAGCCTTGGACGCCGATACATCCCGACAAGGACAGGTGGTGTCGTTCCCGGTGGAACTGGACAGCTCCCAGGCCTTGACCCAAGTGGTCGAAGTGGTGAAGGAAGAAGCGGCCGGGGTGAAGCTGGAAGACGCGCGGGTGGTGGTCTCGGGCGGCCGGGATTGGGCGGCCCCGAGCCCTTCGCTGGCCTCGAAGGGCTGGCCCGGCTCCTCGGCGGCGCGGTCGGGGCGTCGCGGCGGCGGTTGACTCGGGCTGGGTGCCAGCCGCCTACCAGGTGGGGCTTACGGGCAAGACCATTACACCGGACCTCTACATCACGGTGGCCATCTCCGGCGCCAGCCAGCACATGGCCGGATGTTCCGGGGCGAAAGTGATCGTGGCGATCAACAAAGACGCCGAGGCCAACATCTTCAAGGAAGCCCGTTACGGAGTGGTGGGCGATTGGGAAAGGGTGATTCCGGCGTTGACGGAAGCGGTCCGGGAACTGAGCGAAGGTTAAACCTGGACTCTGGCCCGCGCACCGCTCTTAACGGTCGGGCGCCCCAATCATCACGTTGTCGATGAGGCGCAGGCTGCCCATCCGCACCGCCGTGGACACCATAGCCCGCCCGGGCACTTCGGCCAGTTCCTCCAGAGTCTCGGCATCGGCAACGCTCACGTAGTCGATGGCGTCTAACAAAGGCTCTGACTCTAGAGCCTCCTCCACCACTGCCGTGAGCCGGCGAGCGTCCGTTTCTCCCTTGGCCCATAGCTCTTCACCACGACTCAACGCCTGGTAAATGATCGTTGCGGCCCTCCGCTGCTCCGGCGTAAGACGAATGTTGCGGCTGCTCATGGCCAGCCCGTCCTCCTCACGAACGGTGGGACAGACGACGATTTCGAGCCCCATGTCCAGGTCGCGGACCAGCTTTCGCACGACCACCGTCTGCTGGCCGTCCTTTTGCCCGAAATAGGCCCGGTCGGGCCTGACGATGTTGAACAATTTGGCCACGACGGTGGCCACACCCTTGAAGTGACCGGGGCGTTCTGTCCCTTCCAGTCTCTCGGCCACCGGTCCCACGTCGACCCAAGTGTCGAACCCCGGCGGATAAACCTCCGCCACGTCTGGGACGAACACCAGCGCGGCGCCCCGTTGGCGCAGGAGTTCCAAGTCGCCGTCCAAGTCCCTGGGGTATAGAGACAAGTCTTCGTCGGCGCCAAACTGGGCGGGGTTCACGAAGATGGAGACCGCCGTGGCGGCGTTGTCGGCGAGGGACCGGTCCACCAGGCTCAGGTGTCCGGCATGAAGGGCGCCCATGGTCGGCAACAACCCCAGTGGCCGAGCCGCCCGGCGGCAAGCATCCATCATATCCGCCTTGCGTGCGAACTATGTCCATTTCCTCCACCTGTACCCCGAGAATGGGGAATCGGGAATGTCAGGCGACGGCGACGGTCCACTCAGCGACAGAGGGAAATCCACCCAGTCCAGCGGCCGACCGGACTCCGCGGAGGACGGCGCGGGCCGTGACCTCCACAGCCGCCGCCCCCAGTACCGCTATGGTCCACCGACCCCGAATTGCCGCCCGTGGCCATGGCGAACATCGTGTCGCCGTCGCGTATGGTGTGGCAGGGCCGAACGGTCAGGGCCAGACCGTCGTGGCTGACTCTGGCCAGGTAGTTGGCCTCTTCCCGGTTCAGCCTCGCATCGGTGGCAACGACCCCTATGCTGGTGTTTTCGTGCTCTCCTGATCCTGGGGGAGCCGAGGACCGGAACAACGCCTCCACTGGATCGTCGAAGCCCCCGCCGGTCCTTCTGGGGCCGGCCACCACGCTGCCGTCGGCGTAGTCCCAGATGCCGCCGATCGCGTTAACAGCCACCGTCGCCCCCACTAAATGGCCCGATGGCAGAACAAGGGCCGCTGACCCGATTCCGCCCTTCACGGCGCGGTCCATCCCCCCGGTCTTGGCAACCGTGGCCCCGGTCCCCGCGCCCACCGTGCCTTCCGCCAAGGGGCCCGGTCCGGCGGCGTCGCAGGCGGCCCGGCCCTCTTGCGGGCCCGGACGCACCTTAGAGGTTATAACGCCGAGATCGTAGAGAATGGCCGAGGAAACTATCGGAACGACAAACCCCGCCGGCCGTCTTGAACCCGATACCCTGCTCTTCCAGGCACGCCATGACCCCCGAGGCGGCGTCGAGCCCGAAGGCGCTGCCGCCGCTGAGCACCACGGCAAAGACCCGGTCCACGCGCCGCGCCGGTTCCAGAAGGTTGGTTTCCCTGGTTCCCGGAGAACCTCCCCGGACATCGACCCCGCCGGCAGCGCCGTCCCGGCACAACACCACGGTACAACCGGTGCCGTTGGCCAAGTCGGTATAGTGGCCGGCTTCGATCCCGAGTACGGCGGTGATAGTGTCGTTCACGGGCCCCTCCTGTCACGGGTCAGTGCCTGACGCCGGCAAAAGAAAAACCCCGGACAGCCGGGGTCGGGCGGAAGTAAAAGAGTTTGTCGCTTAACGCCGTCTCGGTCCACATAGATCCCAGCGGCTGAAGTAGGGTCCCCCGAATCGGTGTCGATGGTCTACCAGGGTACCGGCTCACCCCCCTCGTGCGGGGTGGATGGCATTGGGGATTCTAAGTCGGCTGGCGGGGAGTGTCAAACAGCCTAGGGAACCTCTGAACAAATCCCTTCCCCCCGCTGGGGGAAGGTTAGGATGGGGGTGCCGGCGCTCATTTGATAGCTAATACCGTTAAGCTCTCCTCCGAGATTTCGGCTTTCGCCTCAATGACCATAACTTGTTCAGAGGTTCCCTAGCTTACGGACTATGCCGGACGCGGGGATTCCTGCCGGTGGTCCGGGAAGGGCACAACCAGCACCAAGGCCAAGGCAGCCACCGTCATGATAGCCGAGTAGTAGAAGATGGAGCCGTATCCGCCCAGGTTTTCGATTATCAGCGTAGCCAGGAATGGGGATCCGAACCCCAGTACTCCATTGAACCCGAAGATTAACCCGGAAGCCGTGGCCTCGGTGCCCTTCTCCACCACGTCCAGCACGGCCGCCAATATGATCTGTTGCAGGGCAAAGCTGAAGAGACCCACACCGCACATCAAAAGGGCGAGGAATATGGTGTCCCCCGCCCCCACGACGAAAAAGGTCAAGACCGCGGCGACGGCCAGGCCGGGCGCCAAAACCACCTTTCGGCCGTAACGGTCCGATAAGTAGCCGAGTATTGGAGTAGAGACCACCCCCATTCCGGTAAGCAACGCCATGTGTACGCCGGTCAGGAAAATGGACATGCCCAGCCCGCCGAACTCCGTGCTCTCCAGGTAAAACGGGGCCCAGTTGAACATTGCGCCGGTGGCCACACCGCGAATGGCGGCCGCCACGGTGAGGGCCATGACAACGGGGTTCCGGAACAACCGGAGGCTGTCCCGAAGCTGCGCCCCCCATCCGCCTGCCGTGATCCCTCTCCTCCTCGCCCTCATTTCCAAGTTCGCGGAGGGACCACCAGACGAATACGGTCATGAGCACTGCCGGAATGGCGTAGAGGTAGAGAACGTGGCGCCAGAGAAGATAGCTGAGCAGAACGCCCGCCAAAAGGGGCCCCAGCACGTTCCCGATGTTCGAACCGAAACCGTGTATGGAAATGGCGAAACCGCGGCGGTCGGGGAATCGCCGGGAAAGGGCCGCGGTCGCCGGAAGGTGCCACAGCGCCCCGGGGATAGATACCATGGACACCGCTACGATCAATATCGCCAGATTGGGGGAAGCGCCAATGGCAACGAAGGCGAGCGCCGACCAGAGCATGCAAAACGTGAGTATCGGCCCCCAGTTGCTCCTGGCCCGGTCGACGAACACGCCGCCCCCCAGGTTGACCACGGCCGAACCCGCCTTGCCTGATCCCCAACAGGGCGGCCACCTGGAAGTTGGTCAGCCCCAGGGACTGGGCAATGGCGGTCAGGAACACCGAAAACCCTTGGTCGTACAGGTGGGAGATACCATGACCAAGGGACAGGCTGCCGAGTATGAATCCCCGGTTCTGCCGTCGTTCTCGCGGCGTTTGTACGGCTTCCGTCATCGACACTGCTCCGCTGAAGGACCGGAGTGATTCTAGGGTGGTGGGCAGCCGGGAAGCAAGCGAACGCAGGTCCAACCCCGTGTGCTATGCTACGGCAATCGACTTGGCTACGGTTGACCGGAGACGAAAGCCAGCTATGGCCGGTCTACGGGGCGGTATCCGGTCCTGGACTCGAGCCAACGGGGAGTGACCAATGCCATACGCCGGACTCGGCCTGGAAGGACAGGTGGCCCTCGTTACCGGTTCGGCCCGCGGGATCGGCGCTGCCTTGGCGGTGGGCTTGGCCCAAGCCGGCGCCCATGTCGCCGTATCCGACATGGCCGAGCGCCTCGAACTGGCCCGGGACACCCAGACCCGGGTGGAAGCCGAAGGGGTCCGCTCCGCGACCTACGCTCTGGATGTCCTGGACGTTCCTCGCATCCCCGAGGCCATCGAACGGATCGTCCAAGATTTCGGCCGCTTGGACATCCTGGTGAATAACGCCGGAATCCGCATCAGGAAACCGGCCTTGGAGCTCACGGAGGCCGATTGGGACGCCACCGTCGATACCAACCTGAAGGGGTTGTTCTTTTGCGCCCAGGCCGCCGCCCGGCCCATGATTGGCCAGGGTTACGGCCGCATCATCAACATCGCCTCCCAGCTATCGGTGGTGGCGATGGCGGACCGGGCGCCCTACGTCGCCAGCAAGGCCGGAGTAGCCGGTCTGACCCGTGCCTTAGCCGTAGAGTGGACCAAGCACGGGGTCACAGTGAACGCCATCGGTCCTGGCCCCACGGAGACGCCGGGAATGCTGGCCGCCGACCCCAGGACCCCGGAGGAAGTGCAGACCGACCTGGACCACCATATGCTCTTGGGCCGACGGATGGTCCCCAGCGAATTGGTTGGGGCCGCCGTATACCTGGCCAGCCCCTCCGCAGGCGCCACCACCGGTCACCTTCTGGTGGTGGACGGAGGTTGGACGACAACTTAGGGAACCTCTGAATAAGTCAGCGGCATGGCGGCGAAAGCCGGAATCCCGGAGGGTAGATTAGGGAGGTCAGCTATGCAATGAACGCCGGCACCCCCATCCTAACCTTCCCCCGTCGAGGGGGAAGGGACTTGTTCAGAGGTTTCTTAGACGCTTTCCTGAATCCGGCCTGGGAATCCGGACCGGGAATCTGGACCGAAACGGCCGCTAAATCACCGCCCGGAGGACTGTTATGAGCCTGGAAGACCTGGAAACAAGGGTCCGCGTATTGGAGGCCATCGAGGATATCAAACGGCTCAAGCACCGTTATTGCGGGTACTGCGACGACGGGTACGACGCCGACGCCCTCGCCGATCTTTTCACCGAAGATGCAGTGTGGGACGGGCGGGACCGGGGCCGGTACGAGGGCCGGGAGGCCATACGGCAGTTTTTCCAAGTCGCCCCCGAAAGGCTGCCCTTCGCCATACACATGGTGATGAACGCGGTTATCGACGTGGACGGCGACCGCGCCACCGGAACCTGGTACCTGTTCCAACCCTGTACCTACGCCAACGGCGACCAGGCAATTTGGGGCTCGGCACACTACAACGAGGAATACGTGCGGGTGGACGGCCAGTGGAAGTTCCAGCACCTGACCCTCACGTCCCACTTCTGGACTCCCTTCGACCAAGGCTGGGTGAAGACTCAGTTCGCCTGATGGACCGCGTTTCGATGTTGGATGCCAGGAAAGTCTGATGCCACGGATGTCGGGAATGACGGCCTTGGTCACCGGGGCCAGCCGGGGTCTCGGCCGGGCTATCGCCTTGGAATACGGCAGGGAAGGGGCCCGGGTGGTGGTGTGTTCCAGACAACACTCCCCAACCGGGCTGCCTGGTACCGCAGAAGCTACGGCGCAGCGAATCCGTGAGGCCGGCGGGGAAGCCTTGGCGTTGTCCTGCGATGTGGCCGACGAACAGCAAGTGAACGCCATGGTGGAGCGGGCGTCGGACGCCTACGGTGCCGTAGACGTGCTGGTCAACAACGCGGGCGCCATGGTGTTGGGACAAACCCTGCTGGAGATCGGTCCAGAAAAGTGGGACGCCAGCGTGGCCTCGAACCTCAGGGGGCCTTTCCTCCTCTGCCGGGCGGTCGTCCCCCAGATGGTCCGGCAAGGGAAGGGGAGCATAATCAACATCGGCTCCCGCATGGGCAGCGACCATCTTCAGGGCGGCGGAGTGTTGTACTCCAGCACCAAAGCGGCCGTGCACATGTTCAGCCTGTGCCTCGCCGAAGAGTTGCGGGAGCACAACATCGCTGTCAACATCCTCTCTCCGGGAGCCTTGAAAAGCGAAGGCTCGGCGGCAATTCCCTGGACGCAGCGCGACTGGCACCTGAGGGCAGACCCGGACGTCGTCGGCCCCAGCGCTGTCTACCTGGCATTGCAGGACGCCCGGTCCATGACGGGGCGGTTGGTCCTCCGGGCCGAATTCGGCGAGACCTGGGGGCCCGGCATTAGCTGACCGGGCCTCCTGACCTGCTAACGCTGGTTGCCGAACCGGTTATACGACGTCACCGAGGCGGCGGGTTTCCGGTCGGTGGGGCCGAACCGGCCTCT
Source organism: Dehalococcoidia bacterium (assembly GCA_965222595.1). Classification (GTDB taxonomy): domain Bacteria; phylum Chloroflexota; class Dehalococcoidia; order Lucifugimonadales; family UBA3495; genus VXOI01. Next base: position 277,751 of record CBDCUJ010000016.1, read on the forward strand.
TGGATATCCCAGGGGTGTAAGGCACACGGTCTCGACATGCTCGGGGATATCGAGGAACTCCTTGATTTTGGCTTCATCTCGTATGTGAACGGTCGTGATACGGGTGCCCAGGCCCAAGGCCCGGGCTGCCAGGAACAGGTTCTGTATCGCCAGCCAGACCGAGGAGGCGTAGCGGCCCCGCTCGATGGGTTCGTCGGCGGCGCGCTGCATGTAACCGAACGAGTGGTCGACGCAGACCAGAATCATTGCCGGCACCTCCGGCATGTGGTTGGCCAAGTACCGGGCGGCGGTGTAGGCAGGCGGCTCGTTAGGCGGAGGCGTATGCCCTTGGGCGCCCAGCCACAGGTCGCGGTAGAGTCCGCCAACCTTGCCGATGACTTCCGGGTCGGTGATCACGATGAAGTGCCACGGCTGGACGTTGCCGCCGCTGGGGGCTTTGGTGGCAGCCTCAATGATTCTGTCAATGGCTTCAGCGGGCACCGGGTCCGGCCGGTAGCGGGTAATCTGCCGCTGGCTGTAGATCGCGTCAAACAGGCCTATGTCGTCGGCCATGATTTCCTCCCAATAGCGGTATTTCAACACCGGGGCGCGGAGGACGCCCAGAGAACGCGAATATGACTCCGATGACGAAAATTCTCTGCGCTCTCCGCGTTATCCTCCGCATTAAATGGGTGCCCGCCGGTTGTGCCAATCGGTATTTTGTTCGTAAGCGTGGGCGACCCTCAGGACGGTCTCCTCCGCGAAGGGCCGTCCTACGATCTGCAACCCCATGGGCATACCATCGGCACTGAACCCGCAAGGCACCGAAAGCGCCGGCACGGCCGCCAGGTTGAAGGGGCCCGTGAAGCCCATCCGCCCGGCCAGTCCGGTTGCGGCGTGTTCTTTGCTCTGGATGCCGGGCACGCTTTCCACCGGCGGCGCGGTGGAAATGCCCGACGGCAATACCAGGACATCGTATTGCTCCAACGCTTGGAGTATCTGTTGGCGGAGCAGAGTCCTCAATTTCTGTGCCTTGTAGTAGGCCTGTGCGGGCAGGGCGCTCCCGGTAAGGAATCGCACCCTGTTGTTGTGGTCCAGTTCGTCGAAATGCGTCTCGAAGGTCTCGCGGTGCAGGTTGGACCACTCGACGCCGATTATGGCCATGCTGACGGCCCCGGCTTGGGGAATCAACGGGATGGACACATGCTCCGCGCTGGCGCCCAATTCGCCCAACACCGCGACCGCCGCGGCCACGGCGTCCCGGAATTCCTGCTGCAAGTTCGGGGCATCCATCCGCTCCTCGATCACGCCGACTTTCAATTCGCGAATGTCCCCCGTAAGCGCCGCCCGGTAATCGGGGACCGGAACGTTCCAAGTGTATGGGTCTTTCGGATCGTGTCCGGCAATGGCGCCCAGTGTGATGGCGGCGTCCTCAACCGAACGGGAGATCGGCCCAACCGTGTCCATAGACCACGAACCGCCCATTACACCGTAACGGCTGACCCTCCCGAAGGACGGCCGCAGCCCCACCAGGCCGCTGAAGTTTGCCGGGCCGCGAATCGACCCCCCGGTATCCTCTCCCAACGACGTAGCGCACAGGAAGGCCGCCGTGGCCGCGCCGGAACCGCTGCTGGAGGTGCCTGGGTTGCGTTCCAGGTCCCAAGGGTTCCGCGGTGTCCCGTAGGGGTGGTGATAGATTTCGGCCATGGCGAACTCGCTCATGTTGAGCTTGCCCAGCAGCACCGCCCCTGCCTGCTTGAGGTTGGCGATCACCGTAGCGTCCTCATCGGGCACGAAGTCGGACAATACGCTGGACCCGCCGGTGGTCAGAATGCCGGCGGTGTTGAATTGGTCTTTGACCGCCACCGGTACGCCGTGGAGGGGACCGCGGTGTCCGCCTCGGGCAATCTCCGTCTCCGCGTCGCGAGCCTGCTCCAAAGCGTGCTCCCGTGTGACGGTGATGTAGGAGTTCAGCTTCCCGTCCACCTCGGCAATGCGGTCGAAGTACGCCTCGGCGGCCTCCACCGGGGACACCTGGCCGGACTGTATGAGCCCGGAAAGCTCCGTCGCGGTCAGAAACGGGATATCCTTCTTTTCCATGTCGTCTCCTGAGCAACTCTGGCGGACCTGGTGGACGAAGGCGGAACGAGGCGCTGTGCCGGCTGCCGTGTTTGCTGCAATGAGACCGGACCGTCCGCGGCCGCCGGTGCGGCTTCGGCGCCGGCGGTAGTCCGAGTTGAGACGGCCTAATCTTCGGGAACGGCGGCGATGAGACGTCCGTTTTCCACCGTCACCGGGAAAGAGACCATTTTCGAGTTGGGCCCGTTGACGCAAACGCCTTCGGTGTACTCGAAACGCCAGCCATGATCTGGGCACATAAACACGCCGCCCCAATCCAGCACTTCTCCCATCTGGTGGGGGCACACGTTGGACAAAAGCCGGTAGCCCTTCTTCCCCTTGGACAGGAAATACGACCACTGGCCGATATCGACCGGGGCGGGGAATTTGGAGAAAGCCGACTCTGGGCCGATGTCCACCTTGGTCTCTTTGTAATCAGGCATTGGAAGCAGTTCCTAAAAATGGCAGTCAAATGGCGTAGGCAAACGGTCCGGGGCTGATGCGGCCAGTATAAACGACCTCGGCGAGGGCCTCAAGGATAGTCCCAATTCGGCCTCCGATTCCGGAGCGCCGTCGTCGTTACGGAAAACACGTGTCCCTTCCCCCCTTGAGGGGGGAGGTCAGGATGGGGGGTGAAGTCATGGTCCCCCGGGTCCCGCGTCCGGCTTGACGGACGGGCCGATATCTAGGACTATTGGGGCAGCCGCAGTGGCAAGCCAGTGGTAAGCATGGAGGTAGTCATGGCCGACCTGACCAGAGACGATATTCGGTCCATGGGCAAGGCTGTGGGCCTCGAGATAGAAGAGCCCGAACTTACCGAGGTCATGTATAGCCTGAACGCCCTCCTGGAAGCCTTGGACGGCATCAATCCCCCGGGACTGGAAAGCGTAGAGCCGCTGCCCATCATCCTGCCGCCGGCCTAGTACCAGCCCCTCTCCCCCCACCCGTACCTGCCTCCATTGCGGGCGACCACGGACCGGTCGCCCTGCGGCCATGGTCCCGCGTATCCTCCTTCTAAGCCGCCACCCCCTCATTCGTTAAGCGTTAACGGAGGAATCATGGACAAATCCGACCTGCCCTTCCTCACCGCCAGCGATCTCTCCCGTTTGATTGAGTCCAAAGAGGTGTCTCCCGTAGAAGCCACAGAAGCCTACCTTGACCGCATTGACGACCTGGACTTCAAGTTCAATGCCTATCTGACCGTCACGCGAGAACTGGCCATGGCAGCCGCCCGGCAGGCAGAGCAGGAAATCGCGGCGGGGAACCACCGGGGGCCGCTCCACGGCGTACCGGTGGCCGTCAAGGACCAGTTCAACTCGGCGGGGGTGAGGAGCACCGGCGGGTCCCGCATTCTGGCCGATTTCGTCCCCGAGGAAGACGCCACGGTGATCGCCAACCTCAAGCAGGCGGGGGCGGTGCTGCTCGGGAAGACCAACCTCACTGAATTCGCCATCACCGGCTTCTCCCACCGTTACAGCACCCCCCGCAACCCGTGGCACCTGAACACCTACGCCGGCGGCTCCAGCAGCGGCTCGGGAGCGGCCACCGGCGCGTTCCTCTGCGCCACGTCGTTGGGAGAGGACACCGGCGGGTCCATCCGGTTCCCGGCCGCCTGGTGCGGGCTCGTGGGACTCCGGCCCACCTGGGGGTTGGTGAGCCGCTACGGAGTGATGCGGGGCGTTTGGTCCATGGACACCGTTGGACCCATCTCCCGGACGGTGGAAGACGCCGCCATCACCCTGGGCGCCATCGCGGGGCACGACCCCATGGACCAATACACCTTTGACCGCCCCGTCCCCGATTACCGGGCAGGCCTTGGCGGCGGCATAGAGGGCCTGCGGGTCGGCGTAATCTCCGAGCAGATGGAGTCGGACCTTGTTGAGCCTGCCGTCCGTGCCACGGTGGTCCGGGCCATCTCGGTCTTGGGGGAATTGGGGGCGCGAGTCGAAGAGGTAAATATCCCCCTGTACTCGGCGTCCGTGGCGCTGTCCGGCGCCCTTCTGGCCGCCGAACCGGCCCTGAACCACAAAGAGTGGGTGCGGGAACGGCTGAACGAGTACGGTCACGACGACCGTATTCTCCTGCTGACCGGGAGCTTGCTGTCCGCCCACCACTACTACAAAGCCCAGAAGCTGAGGGCAATGCTTCGCCAGCAGGTGCTTGAAGCGTTCGAGCAATACGACGTGCTGGTGCTGCCCACCGCAGGCAGAGCGGCCCAGCCGGTGGAAGACGACCCACCCGTGACCAGCAAGGAGACCGCGTCCCGCTTGCCCTTCCTGTTGACCAGGTTGTTCAACCTGGCCAGTTGCCCGGCGATGTCGGTGCCCTGCGGCTTCGATGACCGGGCGCTGCCGGTGGGGCTGCAAATCGGGGGACGCCCCGGCTCGGAAGAAACTCTTTTCCGGGCGGCTCACGCCTACGAGCAGGCCACCGACTGGCACACCATGCGCCCCACTGCAGCCTGAACTTTTGAGCGTGCCCGCCTCTCGCGGAGGCGGGCAACGTCATCCCGACAGGGCCCGGACGACTGTACCCCTTCCGTCATTCCGGCTTTCGCCGGAAAGACGACATCCCCGTAAAACTAAGGAACCTCTGAACAAGTCCCTTCCCCCCGATGGGGGAAGGTTAGGATGGGGGTGCCGGCGCTCATTTGATAGCTAATACCGTTAAGCTCTCCCCCGAGATTTCGGCTTTCGCCTCAATGACGATAACTTGTTCAGAGGTTCCCTAACAGTGGCCAGGCCACCAAACTCCGGGCCGACTCATGTTACTCCCGGCCGGCCAATTCCGCCTCGGTCAATTCCTCCGCCGCCGCAAGCAGTCTTTCGGCCCGTTGCTTTTCGACACCGCGGCTTTCCAGGAACAGGCCCAGGGCCTGCACCGGCTGCAGGCCCTCTCCGGCGCCTGGGGCCAACCGCGTCCGCCGCTCCGACGGCACGTTCCGGGTGATGGAAGCTATGAAGTGGGCCGGTTCCAACTCTTTGCGTATGTCGGCATCCCGTATGTGTACGTTCGACTCAGCCGATGCCGTTATCCTCACCCGGACCACCGCGTCTTCGATGCGCTTCCGTCGGATGGCCCGAAGCACCCCTGCCGTCGGGTCTGCCTCTTGTGGTTCCACCGTTACGTCGATGGTCACGAACGGGCGGGCCTTCAGAGTATGAAAATCGAAGGAGGTCATGCGCTGGCCTTGGGGTGCAGCAAGGTCCAAGTCGACCACGCAGAAACCCTTGTCATCGTCCTCCTCGCTGAAATCGACTCTCTGCAGGCTGCCCGAATAGACCACCATGGGCGGTCCCTGGCGCAACACCTGGTGTTTGTGGATGTGCCCGAGCGCGACGTAGTCCAACTGAGGAAGCCCAATGGAGCCGGCCAAGAGCACATGGTCTTGGCCCAACATCATCGACCGCTCGGTGCCCACGGTCGCACCGTCGACCGTCATGTGACCGGCCAGAATAGCCGGTTTAGACGGGTCCAGGTCCGCCGCCCGACGGGCGATGCCGGCGGTCATTTGAGCCTGCAAGCGTTCGCGGACTTGGTCGATGGTGAGGCCACGGGCGTCTTCCCGGGCCAGCATCTCACTGCGGCGAGGCCAAGGAACGGCCAACACCTGCAACGGTCCGGATGGCGTGGGCACCAGGTAGTTCTGCAGACTGCCGCCGACGTGGATATTGGGCACGTCCAGGGTCGGGAAGATTTCGACGGCGGTGGCGCGGCTCCGCACGGCAGGCAGGTCGTGATTTCCCACCAGTAGAAAGCAGGGAATCCCCGCCCGGGACAGCCGCGTCAGCCGTTTGGCGAGCTCGCGCTGGTGGGTCTGGGAAGGATCGCGGCCCTTGTAGGCATCACCCGCCAGCAGCACCAGGTCCGTCCTCTCGTTCAGGGCGAACTCGACGACTTGGTCCAAGGAGCTGAGAAAGTCGCCCAACCTGGTGGAAAGGCCGGTGTCGGGATCAATGCGGCCATAGTTCTCGACGCCGATGTGCAAGTCGGAAAAATGAACGATCCTCATCCTGTCTCCCCACACCCCCAGCCGCTTTTGGGCCGGGTTACGCTCATTGTCCGTCCAATATACAGCAGAGCGCCGGGGCAGGAAACAGAGGCCCTCCGGCCTGCGCAAGCGCCCCAGCGGCTTTCGTGATGTTGACATTGATAGTCATCATTTCTAGAATCGATACAAGTCTCTTTTACAATCGATACAAGTCTCCGGGGCGTTCCGGCGGTACATCGTGAGCCGAGCTTCTCCCGGTTTGGAGTAAAGCGACAGGAATGACAAGCGTTCGACAGTTGTATGCGTTGCAAGAATTGGACCTAGTACTGGACCGGTTGCGGAAACAACTGGACGGAGCGGAGGAAGAACTCAAGGCAAAGGTGTCGTTGGAGAACCTGCAGACCGCGTTGGGTGGGGAAGAAGAGAAGCTGCAGGAGGTAGAGAAGAGACAAAAGGACAACCGGCTGGACGCCGCCGTCCATCGGGATCGGTCAGAAACTCTGGAGACACAGCTCTACGACGGTTCGTTGACCAACGTCCGCGATCTGGAAGCCCTCCAACAGGAGGCAGCCAACGTACGCCAGCTCTTGGAGCAGGAAGAGGCGGCTTACTTGGAGCTTTCCATCCAGCTGGAAGAGTCGCAGACCCGCTGTGCCGACCTTGGCCAAGAGCTCTCCGGCCGACGGGCCCGCTGGGAATCGCGGCAAGTAGAGTTGCACGAATTGGTATCGCAATTGTCCGAGCAACGCACCGGTTTCGAGGAGCAACGAGAGCAGATTATGGCCGTCGTCGACCAGACATCGCTGCGCCGGTACGAGACCCTCCGCGTCTCCAAGAAGGGCCTGGCGATCGCCAAGGTGGAACGGGGCCTGTGCCAGGGCTGCCGGATGGCCCTTCCGACCCATCTGCAGCAACAGGTCCGCGGCGGACGCCAAACGGTCAACTGCAGCAGTTGCGGCCGCATGCTGTTCTTGGGATAGAAGCACAGTAAACCGGTAGGCGCCACCGCCCGGCGGCCATCGATTGGGCATTTTTGTTGACCCATTTTTGGGCCCTGTGCTAGAGTGCCAACCGGAGGGCCGTACAGACTGGGTGGCCGCCGCGGCGCTCACGGGCGCCGGGGAGGAAAGTCCGGGCTCCTTCGGGCAGGGTGCTGGGTAACGCCCAGGCTTCCGGGACGGCAGACCGCCGCTCCGGGGGACGGAAAGTGGCACAGAAACATACCGCCTCGATGTAAGTCGAGGCAAGGGTGAAATCGGACGGTAAGAGCGTCCGGCCGTCTGCGGTGACGCAGAGGCGGTCAAACCCCACCTGGAGCAAGGCCGAATAGGGGGACAATGGGCGCCCGGCCCGTCCCCGGGTTGGCTGCTGGACCACGGCGGCAACGCCGTCCCGCCAACGGCGGGTCCCGATGCAAATCGGGAGGCTAGATAGATGGTCACCGTCCTGACCGCGTCGGCATTTCGTGGAAGGGATACAGAACCCGGCTTATAGGTCGGTGCGGTCCTCCGCCGTCTAACCCTGCTTTCATACCGACGATCGCCGGTAACGGTTGCCGATTCGACAGCCACCGATTATTATTGTTCCAGCCTCTCTAGCCGACCCGGCGGACACGCGCCCCCCGAAAAGGGCCTTAAATCCCCGCCGTTGGCGGCCAACTCCCAGGAGCCGCCTCAACAGTGTACTTGGACCTGCATTGCCACTCGGTGTCGTCCGACGATTCCCGGGCCACCGTCGAGCAATACGTAAAATGGATACAGATGCTTCGGAAACGCGGCCACACCGTTGACGGCATCGTTCTCACCGAACACCGGAAGTTCGACTTCGACAAGGACTATTCGGAGTTGGCGGCCCAGACCGGCACTCTGGTCCTCAAGGGCTCGGAGTTGGACACCCGCTTCGGCCACTTTTTGGTCTACGGCGTTTCCGAAGAGTTGACCAAGGATATCGACTTCTCGGACGTTCGAATCGACGCACGGGAGTTGATGGCCGCAGCCCGTCAGCACGGCGCAATGGCCATACCAGCCCATCCGGGGCGTTTTCGCATCGGCCTTGTCGACTACATCGCAGAGGGTGAAGAATTCGACGGCCTGGAGATCGTCGAACTGGTGAACGGCGGCAGTCGGGCCGGCGAGAACGAGCGGGCGGAAGAGTTATGCCGGGCCCGCGGCTATGCGGGCATCGGCGGCAGCGACGCCCATCTCACCAGCCACATAGCCGCCGCTCTCACGAAATTCGAGGCGAAGATCACCGACGAGGGCAGCCTGGTCGACGCTCTGCTGTCCAAGGAATTCAGTCCGGTCTGGTTGGCTGACACAATCAACGGCCCCGGGAGCTAAAACCCGGACTGCGAGGAGCCACAATTCCATGGCGGCGGAACTGGAATACGACCGGTCGTTACACGGCAAGGAACACACGTCCGGCCCCTTCGAAGTAACCTCCGAAATGATACAGCAGGTAAACGGCAGCCTGGGCGAGTCCAATCCTGCCTTCACCTCGGAGTCTGCCGCGAAAGAGCAGGGATTTCGCGGATTGGTCGCCCCTCCCACCCTGTGTTCCATCTTCGTGAGGGAAGTGGCCCTACCTGACGTCGGCGTCAAGTTCGGCCGCACCCAGATGCACGCCGGGCAACGGGTGCAGCCCATTGCGCCCGTATACGCCGGAGACCAACTGACCGCGTCCTCCCACCTCAAAGACGTCTACGCCAAGACCGGCCGGTCGGGGACCATGGTGTTCGTGGTCTGGGAGACCACCTTCCGCAACCAGCACGGCGACGTGGTCGCCGAGGTCCAGGAATCTTTCGCCCGGCGCGAGTGACGCCCGGGCTCCAATCACCACGGCGTTCGAGTGCGACGTGCCCTATTTTGACGACATAGAGCTGGGAGACGAAATCGGACCGGTGGAAACCGTGGCGACCGACGAGGGTGTCGCGAGCTTCTGCGAAATCTGGAACGCCCCCCAGCCCAACAGGTTCACCGACCTTCAGGCGGCCGCCGACTCAGGCATGCCGGGCCTCATCGTGCCCGGCATCATGGCCATGGCCATGATGGGCCAGTTGCTCACCGATTGGGCCGGCCCGAACGCAATCCGGGACTTGGACGTCGTGTTCCGACAACCGGTACCCCACAACTCGCCCCTGACCTTGACCGCCACCGTGACCGACCTGCGCCGGGACGACGGTGAAAACCTCATCGAATGCGACATTCTCATGACCGGCGTCAACGGAGAGCGGTACGTGGGCGGGAAGGCCGTGGTGGCGCTGGATAGCCGCTCCTGATTCTGGGTGCGGCGCCGTTCCGTGGTGACTCTTTTTTCTCGGCTACTCTCGGCTACTATCGGTGTTTGAGCACCATGACCGGCGAATGCTACCGTTCGCCCATTTGCCCGGCCCACCCGCCGGGCGTTATTCTTTGACTGGCCGGGGCCCCGGTTTACACGCAAGCGCCCCGGTCTGATGCGGAGGGTTCGGATGTACGACCTTAACGGAAAAATCGCCGTTGTAACGGGAGCCGGCGGCCGGCACGGCATTGGCCGGTCCATCGCGCTGCGGCTGGCCCAAGAGGGCGCCGACGTGGCGGTGACCGACATACCGGCCAGCCTCGAAGCCGTCCGCCATCAGGACCGCCAAGAGGGTTGGCGGGGACTGCCGAGCGTGGTGGAGGAAATCGAGGGTCTCGGACGCAACGCCATGGACCTGTATTCCGACGTCTCGGACAGCCGCCAGGTCGATCAAATGTTGGCGCAAGTGCTGGACCGCTTCGGTCGAGTCGATATCTTCGTCAACAACGCGGGCTCCCGACCGGGGAAGGACCGTGTCTTGGTGGTGGAACTGGAGGAAGAGGCGTTCGACGAGGTAATGCGGGTCAACGTCCGGGGGACCTACCTGTGCTCCCGCGCCGTGGCCCGGCACATGGTCTCCCGGCCCGGCGGGGGCAAGATCATCAACATCTCATCGGGGGCGGGAAAACGGGGCATCGCCCGTTATGCCGCCTATTGCGCCTCCAAGTTCGCCATCGTCGGGTTCACGCAGGCCATGGCCCAAGAGATGGCCCAGCACGGCGTAAACGTGAACGCCATCTGTCCGGGGCTGGTGGATACCGAGCGGGTGGACTTCATCGCGGCCGCACTGGCCCCGGAGGGTGAGTCTTCCGAGGAGTTCCGGGCCGACATGGCCCGGGAACGGGCCCTTCGGGTGCCCATGGGCCGCATCGCCCAAGGGGACGACATCGCCCGCATGGCCGCCTTCCTGGCGTCGTCCGAGTCCGACTACGTGACCGGCCTTTCCATCAGCGTGTCCGGCGGCTCGGAAATGAATTAGAAATTACGAATTATGGATAAGAGGGTCAGGAATCCAGGGACTGAGGATTCTATGCTCCCAATTCCACATTCCTAATTCGACTTGGCGGCCTTGCCAGAAACATCAGGATCGCCGCCAACGCGTGGGCTGCCATCATGGCGAAGTACAGGACCTGATAATCGCCCGTGACGGCTAGCATGGTGGAGGCCAACGTCGGACCCAGCCCCAAGGCCGCTGTCTGAAATGGGGCGTAGGCCCCCAGGATAGCGCCGTAGGAGGCGCGCCCGTAATATTGGGCCAGCACCATGTTCTCCATCGTCCCCACCGCGCCCGAGAAAACTCCCCAGATGAGGGCGAAGACCAGCGCGCCGGGCAGGGACCCGACGGTCGTCAGGTAGCCGAGCATCGCCCCGGTCCCCAGCATCGTCACTATCAGACAGCGTCGGGGAGTGTATACGTCCGCCAAATAGCCCCACCCCAGGTTGGCGATGGAGAGCACCGTGCCCAGGCTCAGGACGCCGGCGGCCGTCTGGGCGCTTAGGCCCACTTCGTGGACCAAGTAGGGGACCAGGCTGAACCCGGCGCTGCTGGAGGCCAGGACCCCAACGCTGCCGGTCGCCACTATCAGCCAGAAAGTGCGGTCCCTGACGGTCTCCCCGGCGGTCCAGCTTTCTTCCCCGCTTTGCCGGCCGGTGCCTCCTCCTTGGCCAACGGTCTCCGACGTTGCGCCGTCGGGGAGCAATCCAATGTCCTCAGGCCTGCGCCGAACAAACAACGCCACGGGTATTATCAGGACTAGGGAAAGGATGCCCAGGTAGCGGTAGGCGGCCCTCCAGCCTTGGTGCACCGCTATGAGGGAGATGATCTGGATGTTGATTGCGCCGCTGATCGGCCGAAAGGTCGAAACCAAAGCCAGAGCCACATTGCGCCGCCTGCGGAAGAAGTTGACTGCGGCGGTGCCGGGCACCAGCCCGATCAACACCGGATTGGCAATCGCGCGGGACAGGATGTAAGCGCCGTAGAACTGCCATAGGGCGTCGGCGCCCGAAAGGACGAACAACCCCGCGCCGGCGGCCAAAAGCCCCGACGGCATCAACCACCTGGGCCCGTACCGGTCGGCCAGCCGCCCGATGAATGGGGCCAGCAGGCCGGAGCCCCAGGTCCCGGCCGTGGCCGCGTAGGAAATCGTCCTCTCGCTCCACCCGGTATCGTCGGTTATGTATACCTGGATGCCGCCGATCACCACTTGGCTCACACCGCTGGCGGCAAACGTCGCGACCGCAGTGATGCCCAACACCAGCCAGCCGTAATAGAATGGCGTTTTCAGCCGCCAACTCAGGACCGAATCAAGCATACTGCCCATCTTACTCGGCCCTCGCCCGCTATCCAACGCTGGCCTGATCTGGAATCAAGAATTGAGAATTACGGATGATGTGTGAGCCGGTCCGTCCGGGAATAATCGGCAACCGGAGCCGTTAGGTGGTAAATTAGTCCCATGGGACTCCCCCGCATTTCCATGCTTCGACGGCGCAGGAACGGCAACGCCTTAGCCTCCGCAGAGGAAACGGCGGGCCATTCCGGCCACGGCCACATGCACGGCGTCCCCGACCGGGAGGTGTTGGCCAGCGACAGGGGAATTTGGGCCACCAAGGTATCTCTGGCCATTTTGACGGCCACGGCGTTGGCCCAAGTCGGCGTGGTGGTCATCACCGGCAGCGCGGCGCTGCTGGCCGACACCGTCCATAATCTGGGGGATGCGGCCACAGCCGTGCCTCTGTGGGTGGCGTTCACCTTGGCCCGCCGACCGCCATCCCGGCGTTTCAGCTACGGCCTGGGGCGAGCCGAAGACCTCGCGGGACTATTGATCGTCTTCGTCATCCTGGTCTCTGGAGTCGTTGCCGGTTACGAGTCGATAAGGAGATTGTCCGATCCGCCGGAAATCCAGTTCCTCTGGGCCCTGATGGCGGCCGCCGTCGTGGGATTCGTCGGTAACGAAGGAGTCGCGTGGTTCCGAATCAGGGTCGGGCGTGAAATCGGCAGCGCGGCGCTGGAGGCCGACGGGCAGCACTCCCGGGCCGACGGCTTGACCAGCCTGGCCGTGCTCCTCGGAGGCGTCGGATTATGGCTGGGCTATCCCTTGGCCGATCCCATTGTCGGGTTGGTGATCACGGCCGTGATCATGTTCATCGTAGTCCAGACCGCGAAGCCTGTGTTTACCCGGTTACTCGATGGGGCCGAGCCGGAGGTGCTCGACGAGGTCCTAAACGTGTCGGCCGGCACCGATGGCGTCACGAGCGTTTCGGGAGAGCGGGTACGCTGGTTAGGACACCGTTTGGTCGCCGAGGTGACCGTGGCTGTTGATCCCGACATCTCGGTGAACGACGGCCACCACATTGCGCAGGACGTGGACCATAACCTGATGCACCGCCTCCCCTACCTGTCAAACGCCACGGTCCACGTGTACCCGGAGACGGAGTCCGGGCAAGACCGACATCCTCACCACGGCCGTCAGGACGATCATCCGGACGATCGCCAGGACGATCCCGATGAAGGCGAGGGTCACGAGCACGGCCGTCAGGACGATCGCCAGGACGATCACGATGAAAGCGAGGGTCACGAGCACGGCCGCTGACCGGCCATTTGCCGGAAGAATTGCCCCGGGTCCGGGAGCCCTCAAACGTTCCCGCCCAATACTCTTAAAACGAGGTCACAATAATGCCCTTGGACCGCGCTCAAGTAGAGCACATTGCCACCTTGGCCCGCATCGGCCTGACCGACGCCGAAATCGAGATGTTCACCGAGCAACTGGCCAACATTCTGGAGCAATTCGACATCCTCAACGAGTTGGACACCCATGACGTCGAACCCACCAGTAACGCCGGTGATCTGCGAACAGTCATGCGGGACGACGCGCCCCGAGACTCCCTTGACCCTGAAGAGGTGCTGAGTAACGCTCCCCGGCGGGAGGGCGACTATTTCCGGGTGAAGGCGGTGCTGCAAGAAGAATGACTGACCTCAACTGGCTCACCATCCGGGAGGCCCACCGGCTTTTGTCCCAGCGGGAAATCTCCTCAGTGGAACTGACCAGGGCCTGCCTGGAACGGATCGAGTCTGTCGAAGACCGGGTGGGCGCGTTTCTGGCCATCACCCCGGACCTGGCGATGGAACAGGCCGAGAAAGCCGACCGGTCCTTGTCCTCGAACGGAGGCGGCCCGTTGACCGGGATCCCGGTGCAGGTGAAGGACGTGATGTGCACCCGCGGCATTCCAACGACCTGCGGCTCCCGGATGCTGGAGGACTACGTGCCAGTGTACGACTCGACCGCCGTGGCCCGCCTGCTGGACTGCGGGGCCGTGGTGCTGGGCAAGGGCAACATGGACGAGTTCGCTATGGGATCGTCCTGCGAGAACTCGGCCTTTCACCCGGCCCGCAATCCTTGGGACTTGGACCGGGTCCCGGGAGGCAGCAGCGGCGGCGGGTCGGCCTCCGTGGCTTCGGCGGAAGCGGTTTACGCCCTGGGTTCCGACACCGGCGGCAGCGTCCGGCAACCCGCCGCTATGTGCGGCGTGGTGGGCATGAAACCCTCCTACGGGCTGGTCAGCCGGTACGGGCTGGTGGCTTACGCCTCGTCTTTGGACCAGATCGGCCCCATCGGCCGCAGCGTGGAGGACTGCGCCTTGGTGCTGAACGCCATTGCCGGTCACGACCCCCGCGATTCGACCTCCCTTCCCGGACCGGTGCCAGACTATTTATCCGGGATCGAAAACGAGATCGCCGGGCTCCGCCTCGGGCTCCCCACCGAGTACTTCGCCGATGGAGTGGAACCCGGAGTCCGGGACGCGGTCGAGACCGCGGCCAAGGCTTTGGAAGGCCTTGGGGCGTCAGTCCAGGAGGTGTCGTTGCCGACCACTCGTTATGCTCTGGCCTGCTATTACATCATCGCGCCGGCAGAGTGTTCGGCCAACCTGGCACGGTACGACGGAGTGAAATACGGGGCGTCGTACCAGGACGCCGGTAACATGTGGGAAGCCATGGAACGCACCCGCCAGTACGGCTTTGGCCCAGAGGTGACCCGGCGGGTCATGCTCGGCACGTATGCGTTGTCGGCCGGTTACTACGACGCCTATTACCTGAAAGCTCAACAGGTCCGGACTCTGATCCGCCAAGACTTTGCCCGCGTCTTCGAGACGGTGGACGCCCTGGTAACCCCCACCTCGCCAGTAGTGGCCTTTCGCTTGGGAGAAAAGACGGCTGACCCGGTGCAAATGTACCAGACCGACGTTTGCACCCTGCCGGTCAACATCGCCGGACTTCCCGGGCTGTCGGTGCCCTGCGGCTTCTCCCAAGGCCTGCCGGTGGGGATGCAGCTCATCGGCCCGCACTTGGCGGATGAAACGCTGCTGCGCATCGGCCACGCCTACCAGCAGGCGACAAACTGGCACGAAGCCAGGCCGCCGTTGTAGCCCTTGGAAAGGATTTCCGCGAAGTTTACTGGCGAATTTCATTATTGCCAATTTGTGGCTTGCCGTTGTATTGGTGCTAGAATTGGAATAAGGACGGATATTATGCCGCGCACTACCATTAAAGACATCCTCTCCTTGGACAACCCGGCCGGCGATGTGTTGGTCCAGGGCTGGGTGAAGACCCGGCGTTCCTCCAAGTCCGTCTCGTTCGTCCAGATCAACGACGGTTCGACCCTACGCGACTTGCAGGTGGTTTTCGACGATGCCCACCCGGACTACGCCACCGCCAACGGACTGACCACCGGCTGCAGCGTTAGCATCGAGGGCAGCGTGGTGGAGTCGCTGGGCAAAGGCCAGAAATACGAGATTCAGGCCCGGTCGTTGCGGGTGGTGGGCGAGG
Organism: Dehalococcoidia bacterium; assembly: GCA_965222595.1. GTDB lineage: Bacteria > Chloroflexota > Dehalococcoidia > Lucifugimonadales > UBA3495 > VXOI01. The sequence goes on from CBDCUJ010000016.1 coordinate 292,999, forward strand.
CCGACCCCGAGACCTACCCGCTACAGAAAAAACGGCATACTCCGGAATTTCTCCGTGAAATCGCCCACCTCCGCCCCCGGACCAACACCTTTGGGGCCATGGCCCGGGTGCGCAACGCCGTGGCCTTCGCCATCCATTCCTTCTTCCAAGAGCAGGGCTTCCAGTACATCCAGACCCCCATCATCACTGCCAGCGACGCCGAGGGCGCCGGCTCCATGTTCAGGGTTACGACGTTGGACTTGGCAAACCCTCCGCTCCGGGACGGCGCGGTCGACTCCACAGAAGACTTCTTCGGAAAACCGACCTTTCTGACGGTGAGCGGCCAATTGGAAGCCGAGATCTTTGCCTTGGCCCTTTCGAACGTTTACACCTTTGGCCCCACCTTCCGGGCCGAAAATTCCAATACCTCCCGGCACTTGGCCGAATTTTGGATGGTCGAGCCCGAGGTTGCCTTCTGCGAGTTGGACGGGCTGGCCGAGTTAGCGGAAGACTTCCTCAAGAGCATCTTCAACTCCGTCTTGGAGCGATGCCTCGAGGACATGGAGTTTTTCAACCGTTGGTACGACGACACCACTATCGCCACTCTGCGGGGGATAATAGACTCCGACTTCGAACGTATCACCTATACCGAAGCAGTGGACCTTTTGCAAAAATCGGGGGAGACCTTCGAGTTCCCCGTGGAGTGGGGAATCGACCTTCAATCGGAACACGAAAGGTACCTGACCGAGAAAAAGCTGCAAAAGCCGGTGATAGTCACAGATTACCCCAAGGGAATCAAGGCGTTCTACATGCGTCTGAACGACGACGATCAGACCGTGCGGGCCTTGGACGTGCTGGTGCCCCGCATCGGGGAAATCATCGGCGGGAGCCAACGGGAGGAGCGCCGCGAGGTATTGGCGCGGCGCATGAACGAGTCGGGGTTGGACGAGGACAACTATAGCTGGTACCTGGACCTCCGCCGTTTCGGCACCGTGCCCCACGCCGGTTTTGGCTTGGGGTTTGAGCGCACGGTGCAGTTCGTCACCGGCGTCCCCAACATACGCGACGTAATCCCCTTCCCCAGAACTCCCAAGAACGCGGAGTTCTAGCCTGGCCAGCCAGCCGGGCAACCGGCCCGCCGTCCGGCCCCTGATCCGATCCGAAGAATTCCTGGCGGCGTTCGGGCCGGGAAGCGACACCATGGAGAGAGCCCTGGGCCGGCTCTCCGAGATATACCGTCAGAGTTCGGCCGCGCCCCCAGTGGCGGCCTGCTACAACCATTGGCGGCGTTACCGGGAGGCGGTGCGCACCCAGGCTGCCTCCGGTCCTTCCGTTTTCCTGCGTCACACCTACCTCGCCCTTCTGGTCCGGTTGGCCGCCCGTCATTTCCTGGAGCCGCCACGCCGTTCTATCGAGGTTGGCGAACTCTGGCAGGTCGTGAACGGTGATTATTTCCTGAAGCGGGGACTGGAGAACTTCGCCGGAGAGGACTTCTTTACTTGGCCTTACTTCCGGCGGTCCCATGGCTTCGCCGACGACGCCGATGCCATGGAGCTGGCCGGCGAGATGTCCGCCGTTCTGGCCGGCTTCGACCTGTCGAACGGGCCCCTTGGACTGTTGTCATCGCTCTACCATCTGATCGAAGGTGAGGGAGACGCCTTGGGCCGCCCGGTGCCCAGATGGGTTGTCGAATACCTGGTAGACGTCGGCCTGGGGCTTCCCGAACACCCGGAACTATCGGTGCTGGACCCCTCATGCGGGCCGGGGACTCTGATGGGGGCCGCGGTCGATTCCGCCGTCCGCGCGACGATGGGCCAAGGCAGTGACGAGTTCGACACGTTGCTGCTGGTTACCGGGCGCATCGCCGGGATGACCGCCGACCCTCTTGAGGCGGCAGTTGCCCGAACGAATTACCTGCTTGCCTTGGGAGACCTCGCCCGCCTGCCCCTTCCCCCCATCCTGGTGCCGGTCTACCTGGCCGACGCGACCGCGACGCCGGTTTCGGAAGACCACGCCGGCGGCGTACCGGCGCACCGGTTCCCTCAAGCCTACGACCTTCCCCTGCCGGACCGGGTCGCCGGGGACCCGATGATGCTCGAGTGGCTGTTCGGCAGGTTGCCCAATTACATGCGGGGCGCGGCGGCGCGGCTTCGGGCCCAACCTGAGGAAGACGCCATCCAGGAAGTCCTGAACGCTTATTACAATTACCTCACGTCGCCCAAGGCCCGCACCCCCATTCCGGAGCCGCTGACCCCCGCCGCCGCAGATGTGATGATCGACACGGCCCGCCAACTGGTACGGGGATACCTTCATGGGGAAGGCCAGGCCCGCTTGCACCTGATCAAGAATGCCCCGGCCCCACTTTTCCTTGCCCGGCGCGGCTTCGAGGTCGTGGCCAGTTGCGGTCCCGGCGCCAGCCCCGCTACCGGGCACGAAGTCGACGTTGATTTGTTTGAAGAATGGCTGAAACTCTATTTGAATCCCACCGGCCGGTCGGCCGCCGTCTTTGCCGCCAACGCTCCCACAGAGTTCACTTGCTCTATAACCGGGGCCGGTGACGCGCCGGGCTCGAACTCTGTCCGGCTCATGCTCCGGGGAACGCCGCCGGCGGGCGACCCCGGCTGGGAGGAGATGAAAGACGGGGTGGAGGTCATAGCCGCATAAGCGGGGCCGCATACGCCGATTGACTGGGTTTTCGCCCCGTGAATATAATGGGGCGTTCCCCGCCGGAATCCACACGCCGCCGGTAGCCCCCGGAAGGAGTCTTGATGACCACTCACGATGTAGTGTTGCACCCCGCCTCAGTTGTCGAGGAACTCAAGAAGAACAACATCTCCCACGTGGTCTGGCTGCCCGACAGCGAGACCAATTTCATGTACCAGTTGTTGACCAATGAGGAATCGTTGGATCTCGTCCCAGTCTGCCGGGAAGGGGAGACCATGGCTATCGCCGCAGGCCTGTGGGTCGGCGGCAAACGCCCAGTGGTGTTGATTCAGAACACCGGCATATTCGAATCGGGCGACTCCATACGCGGGCTGGGCCTGGACATCAACCAGCCGCTCGTAATGTTGATCGGCTACCGGGGTTGGAGCCGCCACGGCGTCACCACCGACTCCGCCGCCCGGTTTATTGAACACATCCTCCACGCTTGGGGAATCAATTACTACCTTATCGAGACGGACGAAGACTCCGGCCGGATCAGCACCGCCTTCGAAGAGGCGGAACGGACCCAGAAGCCGGTGGCCGTATTGGTGGGCACCGAGTTCGGCGCCTGATACGGCGAGGCTATTCCGGCCTCGACGGCACAAGATTGACCTGAAGAGACCTGCTCCAAAAGGGCCTGGTCCAAAAGAGGACGAGAAATGATAGACAACGACGCTGCGGTAAAGCTCATCGACAGCAAGCGGGGCGACGCCGTCATAATCGCCACCATGAACGCCAACAACGTCAATTTCGGCCTGCCCAGCCTCACCACCAAGCAGACCCTGGACTTTCCGGTTTCCGGCGCCATGGGCAAGGCGTCGTCGGTCGGCTTGGGGCTGGCCTTGGCCCAGCCTGACCGTAAGGTGATGGTGCTGGATGGAGACGGCAGCCTGCTGATGAACTTGGGCACGATGGTCACAGTGTCCAACAAGACCCCGGAAAACCTGTGCCACCTCCTCTTCGACAACGGCGTCTACGCGGTCACCGGCGGCCAGCCGGTGCCGGGCGCGGGCCGCGCGGATTGGGAGATGATGGGTCAAGCGGCGGGGTACGCCGCGACCTTCTCCTTTGACAATCTGGAGGACCTGACCAACGGTATCGACGAGGTTATGGCCGCTACTGGACCGGTCTTCGTACACCTCACCATCAAGCCTGAGATTGAGAACACGCCGGTGCAGTTCCGCCAGAGGGCCAACCGCACGATCCACACCGCCATCCGCGAACTGCCCGAAGCCCTCGGGGCCGCCTAGTCCTGCTTGTGGTTGCTGCGCAATGATGTTCCGGGGCCTCGGGAAGGGTCTGCTTGCCAGGGTGGGCGCCTACGCCCTTTTTATCCTGGGGTTCTGGTTGCTTTTCCAAGCGTTCGAACGCCCCAGCCCCGCCTTGGGAGTCTTGGGCGGGGCCTTGATTCTGGCGGCGATGTATTCCATGGCCAAAGCGGGAGTTAACGCCGGCTCCGGACGACCTCGCTTTCCTTGGCCCTCCCGGGATTCCGTGCCACCCGCAGACGGCCCGGCCGGCCCAAGTCTGTCTGATGCCAAGGACCGGAAGGGGCGCGGCTGATGGTCTCCTCCAATCGAGGCCATTCGAGAGGCGACCCGTCTCCGGCCATTCCTTCGATGGAAGCTACCAGGGCTCTTAACTATCACCGGGGCGGGGCCCTCGTGGTTTCGACCTCAGCGGCACTTCGGGAGTGGAGCGCGGTATCGGAGCGGCGCGATCTCGACGTCGACCTCAAGGACTGTATGGACCGGGCGCCCGCCGTCGGACTGGGGCTCGCCTTGGCCCAGCCTGAATCCAAGGTGATGGTCTTGGACTGCGACTCCACCCTGCGCACCAACTTGGGAGGACTGGCCACCATCGGGGAATCGAAACCCGGTAACCTGGTGCATTTCGTCTGGGACGATGTTTCCAGCCGGTCGACTGGCGGGGTACCCATCAAGGAGCTCGACCGCTTGGACTTGGTCCAGATGGCGAAGGGCTCCGGCTATTCCGCGGCCTACGAGTTCGAACGCCTGGAGGACTTCCTCATTGGCCTGGAAGAGGTGATGCGGGACGAGGGGCCGGTGTTCGTTCTGGTCAGGGTCGACCGGCAGGGTGAGCTACCGGCGTTCCCGGAGCGGACGATGGCCGAAGGTTGGGCCCAAGTCAGGGAGCAACTGGCAGAGGCATAATCCGCAGCCGCCGCGGAATTGTCCAACCGATTCGGTCAATTGCGGTTCCGGAGTCCCGGCCTACGATTCCGTAGCCGCACTGCCCTCGAGGACGCCGGGCCGAACCACGATCTGCCTGGCGACCGTGTAGCCGATGGACACTCTGTCGTTCTGCGTATCCACCTCCATCACCCCCAGGTAGGGCGCGGCTTCGGCTACCTTAACCGTGTGTTCCGGGATCAGCAGGCATTCGGCCAAGAATTCCAGCAACCGCGAGTCCTCCTCCGGCACCCGGTCGACCACATAGGGTTCTCCGGCTTTAGCCAGGTCCAAGGTCACCGAATTCTCCGGCATCTTCGGCTCCCCGGTGCCGGGGATGGGCCGGCCGAATGGAGACCGCCTGGGGTGGCCCAACCGTTCCACCAACCGTTCCATGAAATCGTTGGACATTCCGTGCTCCAGCCGGTGGGCCTCGTTGTGGGCCTTATGCAACTCCATTCCCAGAAGCCGGACGACCAGCCACTCGGCCAACCGGTGCCTTCGGGCTATATCCTCTCCCGACTCCTGTCCGTAGCCGGTGAGGCGAATACGTTTATCGGTGCCGATGTCTACCAGGCTGGCCTTCTCCATGCGGCGGATCATGCCGGCCACGGACGGCACGGAGGTGCCCAGCCCCTCGGTTTCCGGGAGCCGGCGCAACGAGTCCGTCAACTGGGTGACCGTCGGAATTTCGTCGTCTTCCCACAGTCTATACAGGCATAACAAGTAGTTTTCGGTTCCTGCGGATAGCCGTTCATTCCGCATTTCCACGTCGACTTCAGGGTCTCTTGTTGCCCGTTTTCTGGATCTCGGCATGGACTAGCCCTCGTGTGTAGACATCGAGACCGGCGAAATGTTCCGCCTTTCGATTGGTTCAAGACGAGTATAACAAATCGACAATAGGAGCCCTTAGGAATCGCAACCATGTGGTGGGCAAAAAAATTCCCTCCTGGCGACGGGGAGGGTAAGAGCGGTGCGGGACTCAGGAAGTTTAGTGGCCGGGACCCGCGCCAACCAGCCGGCCAGCGGCGAAGGGTTGCCCGTAGTGACCGTTCCGCAGCTTCACCTCGACCCTGGCGCCAACGGGGAATTCTTCGGTGTGGGAACCGAGGCAGCCAACAACGGCGCCGGACGGCAGCTCTACCCGGTAGATGAAGAACGGCCCTCGGAACTCCCGGTCCACGATGACGCCGTTGCTTGCTTCAGACAATCGGCATTCCAGGCAGTCAGGGCGAACCATGACTTCAAGACGGTGGTCCGCCGCAATGTCGTCGGAGTGTTCATTGGACGACCCGGGGACCGGCACGGGGAACAACAGGGGATGGCGCAGTTCGATGGGGCCGATCTCGGTGAGGAGCCTGCCGCCGTCCTGAGACGCCGGCAGGAAATCAACCGCGCCGATGAATTGGGCCACGAATTTAGTTACCGGCGAGTGGAAAATCTCGCGGGGCGAACCGGCCTGCTCCACTTGGCCCTCGTTCATCACGGCGATGACGTCACCGAGGAACAGCGCCTCTTCTTGATCGTGTGTAACGAAGATTGCCGTCGTCCCGCTGGCTCGAAGGATGCCGAGGACGTCCCGGCGGACCTGTTCCCGTAGATTCGTGTCGAGGTTGGAGAAAGGCTCGTCCAAAAGGAGCACGTCGGGTCGCGGCGCCAAGGCCCGTCCCAATGCGACCCGCTGCTGCTGGCCGCCGGATAGCTCGTGTGGCATCCTGTCCCGAAGGTCGGAGAGGCCGACCAACTCCAGGACCTCGTCTACTCGAGCCCGGCGCTGTACACTCTTGGGCAGGCCGTATTCTACGTTCTGACCTACCGTGAGATGGGGGAAAAGAGCGCCTTCCTGGAAGACCATGCCCACCCGCCGTTTGTCCGGCGGCACCCATGAACCAGCGTCGCTAACAACACGGCCTCCGATGACTATCTCGCCCGAGTCCGGCTGCTCGAAGCCAGCGATCAGGCGCAGCGCCGTGGTCTTGCCGCACCCGCTGGGGCCCAACAACGCCAGTATCTGTCCCGGCCCGACCGACAACTCCAAGCCGGAGACAGCCACGACGCCTCCGAACCGCTTGGTCAGGGAGACGCAACCGACGGCGCCGGATTCGGGGCCGGCCCGTATCGGGTCCGGTCCGGTTGGTCCGGCCCTGTCCGGGAGTTCATTCGTGTTGACTGTTGCCGTCGTCATCCGGCCAGAACGGCGAATAAAGAGTCCATCTTTCGATTGAGCTTCTCTTGACGCGATTCACCGGGTTCGTGGTAGATTAACCGCCGACGCAACCTCGGTAGACGAGCGGTAGTGTAGGCATTAGCCGCCAGGATGTCAACACATATTTCCAAATGTATTGGCTGTAAATTCCACGCCATCGTGCCGCCGGGAATCCGAACGTCCATGAGCCGAACGCCGTTGACCGAATGCGTGCTTTGTACCATGACCGCAGCCTCATACCTGAAGCCCATAGAGCCGAGCGGTCTATTCCGCTCTTGCGTCTGTCCAGGGCTTGTATTCAATCTCCGGCGGTACGCACGAACGTAATTTCATAGTTAAGATGCACAGTATCAAGCCCTCAAATATAACCCGCAGGGCCCTCGTAACCGCGCTGGTAGAGTCGTTGAGATGAGCGTAGTTTCGGGTCCCGTTCATCGTCTGAGAGCCTTGGCCGGAAGCAGGGGCGTTCCTCCTCTGGTAATATTGGCGCCCGCATTGGTGGTTGGGGCCGCGCTACTCCTGCCGCCGGTGTACCTGGTAGTCCGGGCGTTGGGCGGGGGCGGCGAGCTGTGGGAGCTGTTGTTTCGCGAGCGGATCGCAGAGATATTGGGGCGAACGCTTCTATTGGTCGTGACAGTTACGGCCGCCTCCATCGTGATCGCCCTGCCGCTGGCCTGGTTGACGGTACGCACCGACCTGCCGTTCCGCAGGCTGTGGGCCGTGTTGACCCCGTTGCCCCTGGTGGTCCCCAGCTACGTGGCCGGGTTCATAGTGGTGGTGGCGCTGGGGCCGAAGGGAATGCTGCAGCAGGCTCTGGCTGGCCCTTTCGGCATCGAGCGCCTGCCCGACATCCACGGTTTTGCCGGCGCACTGTTGACCCTGACTTTTCTCAGCTACCCCTATGTTCTGATAACGCTGAGAGCGGGCCTGTTACGCATAGACCCAGCCTTGGAGGAATCGGCCCGGGGGTTGGGGTTGGGACCGTGGGGAGTCTTCTTCCGGATCATCTGCCCGCTGTTGAGGCCGGCCATCTCCGCCGGAGGACTTCTGGTGGGCCTGTACACTCTGAGCGACTTTGGGGCCGTGTCCCTGCTTCAATACGAGACCTTCACCTGGGCCATTTTCGTGCAGTACGACTCGGCCCTCGACCGCACCCTGGGGGCGGGGCTGTCGTTGGTGTTGGTAATCGTAGCCCTTGGCTGGGTGGGGCTGGAACTGGCCACACGGGGCCGAAGCCGCTACTACTCCATCTCGGGGGCGCCGTCGCGACCGCCGGGACTGGTGCGTCTGGGCCGGTGGCGGTGGCCGTCATTGTTGTTTTGCGCCGGGGTGTTGGCCTTGGGACTGGCGTTGCCCATGTCAATTCTCGGCTATTGGGTCGTGCGGGGATTTCTGGCGGGAGAGTCGCTGACGCTGGTCTGGGAGGCGCTGCGCAATTCGGTGTACATTTCAGCCCTCGCGGCCGTGGCGGCCACCGGGGCGGCAGTACCGGTCGCCGCCCTCTCGGTGCGGTTCCCCAGCCTGATCAGCGCGGGGCTGGAACGGTTGGGTTACGTGGGATTCGCACTGCCCGGTATCGCCATCGCCTTGGCCTTGGTCTTCTTCGCCACCAACTATGCCCTCCCCATTTATCAAACGACCGGGCTGCTGGTCTTGGCCTATGTCGTCCTGTTTCTTTCCCCGGCCATCGGGCCGGTCCGAACGTCGCTCCTGCAGATCAACCCGCGCCTGGAGGAGGCCGCGCGGGGGCTGGGCCGGGCCCCGATGAGCGCCCTTGCCTCCGTCACGCTTCCCATCGCCCGGCCAGGGCTGTTGGCTGCGGCGTCTCTGGTGTTCCTGTTGACTATGAAGGAATTGCCAGCCACTCTCATCCTGGGTCCAACCGGTTTCAATACCCTGGCGACATCCATCTGGTCGGCTGCTTCCGAAGCATTCTTCGCCCGGGCCGCCATACCGGCGCTGCTGTTAGTCGCGGCTTCGGCCATCCCCCTTGCCATTCTCATGCTCAGAGAACGCCGTTAGGCTATAATCGCGGCTACGGTTTCCGCTGGCCCCGATTCTCCAGTCTATTGGCGGGACCGGACCAAAATCCACGGGAGGACTGATCGTGACCCAATCTGCAGGACCTCCGAAATTTATTCTTCCCGGCAAGCTGATCGACGGTGTTCAATCGACCTCCCAAGAAGGTATGGCCATAGCCGTACAGAATGGCCTAATCACTTGGGTGGGGAAAAGAGGAGAGCTGGACTCCGGCGGCTCCCAAGGGCATGAAACCCTGGAGTTTACGGGTTCCACCCTTCTTCCGGGGCTGTTCGATTGCCATAGCCACACCAATATGCCGGGCGACGGCAGGACGGGGGAGCAAGTTGACGACCAAGACAACGACGACGTCCGTCTGCTTCGCTCCGCCCGCAACACCGCCGCGGCATTGGCCACGGGCGTTACCTCGCTGTGCGATTGCGGCTCTTGGCGTCGCACCGGGTTCGCGCTCAAAGAAGGCTTGGCGCAGGGCTTGGCCGAAGGACCCCGGCTGCTGGTATCCGGACCGCCCCTCACCGTCACCGGCGGGCACCTGTGGTACATGGGAGGCGAGGCCGACGGAATCGACGGCGTACGCCGGACGGTGCGCTCCTTGATCAAAGCCGGGGCGGATTTCATAAAGATCGCCGCCTCTGGGGGCAGCACCCTGACCAGCGACCCCTACCGCCCCGCCTACTCCTTGGAGGAACTCTCGGCAATTGTGGATGAAGCCCATAACCGGGGCAAGCCGGTACTGGCCCATTGCCGGTGTACCGCCGCAATCAACCTGGCCATCGACGCCGGGGTCGACGCGATTCTTCACTGCTCCTTCTACGACTCGGACGGGTCCTACCAGTACGACGAGGCGACGGCTGACCGTCTGGCCGCATCGGACACCTGGTTGAACCCCACGTTACACATCGGCCGGGCCTCCCGGGCAGCGTTGGAGAGGACCATGAGAGTCCGTGCTCTGACGGCCGACGAACAGGACCGGCTGGACCGGTCTAAACGGATGGGGGAAGCCGTCATGGCCCAATTCAGCCGGCTGATCGCGGCCGGAGTCAAGCTGGCCGGCGGCTCGGATTGCGGCTGGGGGGACTACCCGTTCGGCGATTTCCAAGGAGAGATTCTGGCCATGGCCGACGCCGGGCTACCTTCGATGGATGCCATCCTCGCCGGCACCCGGAACACAGCCGCCGCCCTGCGCCTGCAGGATGCCACCGGGTCAATTGTGGCGGGGAAGGCCGCCGACCTGTTGTTGGTCGACGGCGACCCATCGAAGGACCTCAGGGCCCTGCGGGCCGTGACCGCCGTTTTCAAAGAGGGAGAGCCGGTGGCCTCCGCCCATCCCGCCCTGGTTACAGGGTAGTGTGCCTGTATGCATCATTGGGAAGTGGGCGGCCCGATCAACATCGGCTGGCCGGAACACGGCGTACCGGAGCGTGAATACACGATCGTCGAATTCGACCACCTGGGACCGGTGTTCCGGGGCCGGGTGACTGACGGGCAGAAACAGGGTGGCTTCCTTGTGGTGTTTGGTTGCCCCGACACCGTGCTGGAGATGCTGGCGGAACGGGCGACGGATAAGCTGGGGTTCAAGGTGGTAGTCTCCCACCTGAAGTGCAGCATAGAGGGTTCCGTGCTTCGCAGTTTCGATTACGAATGGTACCCCACGCCGGAATTCGCCGAACGCCCGGGCGCCCTGGCCCGCGCCATAGGCGAAGCACTGGAGGAGTTGCGCGGGTTGGGTTGACCACCTGGCCTCGTTTTCTGTCGACGGAGGATGCCCCCGTAGACTAAGAGCGTGGCCGCTTGTATGATTGTGTCCGCAAAGACCGCCCTACCGGGGCGGCGCAGAGGAGGAAGTCAGATGAAAAAAGTCACCATGAATGACGTCCCGCGGACCAAAGCAGAGATGACCGGCGGCCTGATGACCGGCACACAAGTTTGGCGCCAGGCCATCCTTGATCCCGAAGACAGTGACAATTTCAACTTCGCCATCGTCGCCTTTGACGCCGGCTCCCGGAACAAGTTTCACAAGCACTCGGGAGACCAGATCCTGGTCATAACCGAGGGGACCGGCACGGTGGCCACCGACGACGAGACCCTCACGGTCAACGGAGGCGACGTCGTGGTCATACCGGCTGGCGAAAATCACTGGCACGGCGCCCCCGACGGTACCTCAATGGCCCATATCACCATCACCGTGAAGGGAAGCCAGACGGAGCAGACCGAGGCATAGCAGCCAACCCGGCTTGTACCCGGAATGGCGAGGACCCCGGCGTTTCCGCCGGGGTCCTTCTTTTTGATCCCGGCCCGGATACCGCGGGCGCCGGAAAGATCAGCTGTGGTGGTGGATCTCAGCGGGACGTTGGCCGCTCGCTTCCGATTTTGCTTCCCGGCACTCCTCCGGGTTTTCTTCCGGGTGATCGTGAGGGTGGTCATGGGGGTGTATCTCGGTATTTGCCCCGTTGCCGGATACCGGACCACCGCTGCCGGGCCTGCCGTTGCGTCCGAAGAAGTGGGGGCTCTCGGCGACGATGGTCATGCCCTCGTGGTGTATCACGGGCATTTCCGCCCCGTAGGTCATCCGCAGAACCTCAGGGGTTATTACTTGGGAGGGCGGACCCTCGGCCAAAACCCGGCCCGCCAAACACACAATCCAGGGCAGGTGCACCGCTACCGCGTTTATCTCGTGGGTGGTGATGACAATGGTGACCCCTTGGTGATTCAGATCGTGCAGCAGGTGCATCACGTCGTCCCGAGTCTTGATGTCTACGCCCGACGTGGGTTCGTCCAACAACAGCAACTGCGGGTTGCTGACCAAGGCCCGCGCCAGAAAGACCCGTTGTTGCTGCCCGCCGGACAATTCCCGGATATGGCGGCCCGCGAGGTGCAGGATGCCCAGCCGGTCCATCACCTCCTCCGCCACCTGTTTATCTTCCTTGCGGTACCAGGGGAACAACCGGTTGCTCATGGTCTTCCCCATCATTACGACCTCGCGGGCGGTCACCGGGAAGTTCCAGTCAATGGTCTCAATCTGGGGCACGTAACCCACCCTGGGCCGTTTCCGGGTGGCGTCCACCCCGTTGACCAGTACCTCTCCATCGTAAACGTCCACGGCCCCCAGCATCGACCGCAGCAGTGTCGTCTTACCGGACCCGCTCGGGCCCAGGAGTCCCACGAAATCGCCAGGCATTATGCGCAGGTCGATGTCAGTCAGCACCTGCTGTTTCTCATAGCCGCAACTCATGCCGTGGATCTCCACGACCGGGTCGCCGGGTGTTCTATCGTGTGGTAAAGGGTGCAGCATGTTATTCTCTAATGGTGATGGTCGTGACCGCTGCGGCCGGGTATGCGGGGCCGGTCCTCCATTTCATGGGCAGGGCGACCGGCGGGCCCTTGCCGCTCCTCCCCGTGGCCGTCGTGTCTGACGTGGCGACCGTCGCCGACGAGTTGAGTTGCGACAAGCTGGGCGTACAGGCCGTTCCGGTCCAGCAGTTGCCGATGGTCGCCCTGCTCCACAGCGTGGCCGCCGTCCAGCACCACGATGCGGTCGGCATCCCGGATTGTGGACAACCGGTGGGCGATGACGAGGGTGGTGCGTCCCTCCATCAGACGCTCCAACGCCTGGCGCACCTGGCGTTCGTTGACTGCGTCCAAATGGGAGGTGGCCTCGTCCAAGACCAATACGGGAGCATTCTTCAACAAGGCCCGGGCGATGGACAACCGTTGGCGTTGGCCTCCGGAGAGCTGCATTCCCCGCTCCCCGACCATTGTGTCATACCGGTCGGGGAAAGAGGCGACGAAATCATGAGCGTTGGCCTGCCGGGCCGCCTCCTCCACTTCCTCTTGGCTGGCTTCCGGCCGTCCCAAGCGTATATTGTCCCCAATGGTGGAGTTGAAAAGGTAGGTGTCCTGAGAGACCAGCGCGATCTGTTTCCGGAGGGCGTCCAGACCGAACTCCCGAACGTCGTGGCCTCCCAGCCTGACTGATCCCGCGCCGGGGTCCCAGAAACGCATCATAAGATTGGCGCAGGTGGTCTTGCCCGCGCCGGAGCGGCCTACCAGCGCGACGGTATTCCCGGCCGCCACAGAGAAGCTGACACCCTCGAGGGCCTGTGGTTCACCGGGACCATAGGCAAACGCGACCCCGTCGAAATCTATTGACGGGGCAGGCCCGGAACCGTTCCGGTGTTGGCTTACCCCCGGGCCGTCCGCCACCGGCACCGGCTCGTCGTGCACCAAGAACAACCGCCGCGACGCCGCCAGCGTTTCCATTAGCTGTTTCATGGTACGGGCAATATCGGAAATGGGAGCGAAGGCGGCAACCGACAGGACCACCGCCAAGATCAAATAAGGACGTGAGATGTCGCCCCGCGTCAACATCCACACTCCCATCGCCAACACGGCCAGACCACCGAGGGCCGTCATCGATTCGATGAAGCCGACCTGGAACGCCCGCTCCTTGAGGAACCGAAGCTGACAATGAGCAAATCTCCAACTGTTCGAGACCATTTCGGCGGTACGGGCCGGCCCTTGACCGAACGCCGAAATCTCCCGCATACCCTGGATGCTATCCACCATGTGGGAATGGACATCGCCTAACTGGTCCCTCAACTCCTCGCCAAGACGCTCCGACCGGCGCTGGGCGAAGAACGGGCTCACGGCCACCGCCGCCAGGAACGGCAGCAGCACCAAGGCTACCGGCCAAGCAATTATGGCCAGCGTCGCCAGCACCGCTGCGGGGACCAATACGGCCACAAAGGCCGGAGTGACGGTGTGGGCGAAGAAGAACTCCACGGTCTCCACATCCCCTCCGACCAGGCTTACCAGGTCGCCGGACCGCCGGCGCACCATGTAGGCTGGAGCCAAAGGATCGAGTTTTCTGTAGAGATCAACTCGCATTTCGCCCAATAACCGGTAGGCCAGGTCGTGGGCGGCCCACGACTCCACCCAGGTAAACAAAGCCGCCAAGGGGACGAAGACACCGAGCAGGACCAGCAGCAGGGAGAGGCCGCCGCCGCTGATCACGTTTCCCACCAGCAGGGCGCTGATGACCCCGATTCCGACGATTGATCCGTGCTGGAGCAGACCCAGCAGGAACGTGAGCGCCAGCTCGTTCCGCCACGGCGCCACCAACCCCAGCAGGCGCAGCCATACCGTGAGTATTCCCAATGGCCGGGCGGCGCCGTGGCCCTCGTGATGGCGGCCGACCCCAGTTTCGTGATGGTGGTGGCCGTGGCCGTCCCCTCCATGGGCTGGCTGGGGAATGAATGTTTCAGCGGCCGGAACGGGATGCGGAGTGGGCTCGTGGCCACCGTGGGCCCCGTTATCAACTCCGGGCGCCAGCAGATCATGGGCACCGTGGTCGTGCTGTTGGGCCATCAGCGTGGCGTATATTCCGTCCGTGGCCACGAGCTGTTGGTGACCGCCGGATTCGGCCAGCCGGCCTTCGTCCAGCACCAGGATGCGGTCGGCGTTTACGACGCTGGACAACCGATGGGCGATTATCAGCGTGGTGCGGCCGGACATGAGCCGTTCCAACCCTTCTTGGATCACCGCCTCGTTTTCCGCGTCGACGCTGGACAGCGCCTCGTCCAGCACCAGGACCGGCGCATCTTTCAACAACGCCCGGGCGATGGCAATCCGTTGTTTCTGGCCGCCGGACAGCCGGGCTGCCCGCTCGCCCACCACGGTATCGTAACCCTGAGGCAGGCGGGTAATGAACTCGTGGGCGTTGGCGGTCCGGGCCGCGGCTTCAAGCTCTTCGATCGCGGCATTGGGTTTACCCATGCGAAGGTTATCGGCGACCGTACCGTGAAACAGGTAGGTGTCCTGGGTGACCACCGCCACCTGTTCCCGCAACAAACTCAAGGGGATTTCCTTGATGTCCTGGCCGCCCAGAAGCACCCTGCCCTGCTGGGGGTCGAAGAACCGGAGAATCAGCCACACAACGGTAGATTTGCCAGCCCCGCTGGGGCCCACCAGTCCCAGGGTCTCCCCGGCGTTGAGAGTGAAAGACAGGTCGTGAAGAGCCGGCCGGCGGCCCCCCGCTGTAGGCGTAGCTGACTCCGTCGAATGTCACTTCCGGGGCCGGGCGCGTGCCGGCTGTTCCTGCTCCATCATACTCCGCAGCCTGGGTTGGGGAACGGGAGCCGCCAGCCCCGCGGGCCGGGTCCTCCACCTCCACCTTAGCATCCAGGATGGTGAAAATGCCCTCCGCCGACGAAATAGCCATCACTCCGTCGTGGTATAGCTGGACCAACTCCCTGAGGGGACGGAATATCTCCACACCCAGCATCAACACGATGAGGAGGGGCCGAAGCTCCAAATCGCCGTCGCTGACTCTTACCGCGCCCCATGCCAAAGCCGCGGCTGCGCCGGCGGAAATGCCGAAGATGGTCAGGCCGTTGGTGGCGCTGTTGGCAGCCAGCACTGCCATGGTCGCACGGAACAACTCCCTGGCCCGCCGGGCTAATAGCTCGCCTCTGGCCCCGCTTTGACCGAAGGCCTTCAACGTCGACAGTCCTTGAACGGCATCCAGGAAATCGGCCCCCAGAGCCCCGTAGGCGTCACGACGCGCCATGCTGCTGCGCCTGTTCCAGCGGTGGAAAATATTGGGGATGATCAGGGTCACCAGGGCGAAGGCCAAGAAGATCAGGCCGGTCCTGAAATCGATCAAAGCCATGAATATGAAAATAACTACCGGGGCCAGCGCCGCGATGATCATCTGGGGCAGGTAGCGGCCGAAGAATGCCTCCAGCCGTTCCACGCCCTCAGCCAGCGACATCAAAGCATCCCCCGTGCGGGTCTGGTCGAAGTAACCCGGTCCCAGGTCCAAGGAATGCTGGTAGAGCCGCTCCCGCAGCCGCACCTTCACGATGCTGGCGGTATGGTGGCTGATCACCTCCTGCAGGTACTGCAACCCCGCGCGGGCCACAATGAGGGCCGCCATGACTGCCAACGGCCAAGCAAGGGTGGAGAACGCCGCCCCTTCCTGGATTACCTTGACGATAATAATGGCCGCAACCACCAACCGGGCAACCCCGGCAGCGGCCGCCAACATGCCCACCAAGGCGGCCAGGACGATCCGCCATCTGACGTCTTGGGCCAAGGCTAAGAGTCGCGGATGAAGGTACATCTAGTCTCTCCGGGCCGGGTGTATCGTCAGGATAACCCGCGGCGGGTAAAGTTCCGGGTGAAATTCGTTAGCGCCGCTTCCGCACGACTGTCACGGCAACCCCAACACACACCGTTGATGATAGCGCGGCGGCAATTGAAGGGCAACACGCACTCAAGCCTGGTAACTGTTCAGAGTAGATGAGTGTCCCCTCCTCTGCGGACGGGGGAGGGTTAGGGTGGGGGAGTTCCAACACCAACCTCCCCCCTTCCTAACCTTCCCCCCAGTGCGCCGGGGGGAAGGGACACTCATCAAGTCTGAACACTTACCAAGCCTGGCGTTCTAGTCCGCGAACCTCAGGATGCTGTACATGTGCATGAAGAGCTTCCCTCCTTCTTTCGCCAAGACCCAGATGCCGTCGCCGCTGGTCGGGCGCACGTGGTCTACGGCAAGCAATTCGGTATAGCGTACCTGCCCTCTGCCTTGGAACGCCTCCGAGAGGCGAAGGGATTCGACCGAAGGCACCAGGCGGTCATCCTGGTCGTGCATCACAAGCAGGCGGGCGGAGATGTCATCCACGTAGTCCGCCGGTGAAATGGTCCGTATATCCTCGCGGAACCAGGCAGGGAGGGCGTCGTACAAAACGCGGGCCTCCTCCGGTGTGGCGCCGTCCAGCAACCGGGACACTCCTCGCCCCTCTTCCGAAAGGCTTTTCATCGCCGCGGCGTCAGCGGGCTGCCCATCCAGATAAACGCGGGACAGCGACTCCACGTCGTTGGGGTCCTCGAGGGTTTCGATCAGCTCGTTGGCGACGACTTTGAGGGTGAGTTGGTCGGGGTCCCAAGGGATGCGCTCACCCTTATAGTGGCTCGAACGGGCAGCCACCTGGAGAAGCAATTCCTCCGCGTCGAAGTAAGGACCGAAGGCATTGACGAATTTCACTTGGTCCCGCACCCTGCCGTCTGCCGCCGCGACCAAGGCGAAGGATGCCCCGACGCAGAACCCGCCCATCCCGACCCGTTCGGGATCGACCGAGTCGTGTTCAACCAACCGTTGAAACGCCCAGACCAGATTCTCCCGCTCCGACGGGTCGATGTTATGTTGCAACGCCATCGTGGGAGACCAGTGGAACATGGTCACAAATCCGGCCCTGGCCAACGCGTTCCCCAGGTTCACCACGTCCTCGTCGTCGGGACCGGCAGCATTGGCGCCCAAGAACAGCAATACGCCAGCCCTCGTGCTGCCGTCGTCCACTCGGTATATATCGGCCCTGCCCTCTCCTACGGGACGGTCGTAAGTGATCCTCTCCCGAAGCGGTTCGTTGGTAAACGAGGACTGGGGTTTGAACGGGACCTCCATCACCTGCATGACGAACAGGGCGGTGTGGAAGCCAGTCCTGCCCTGCGGAGTGACGACGATAAACAGTGTCAGGAGCGAAACAAAGACGACCAGAACGATAAACAGCCGACGGGCCCATCCGAGCGCGAACCGCTTCAACGGACCGGCGAGACGGATGGGAGCATCCATTTGTCACCTCGGTCCATGCTCATCTCAGTGCCTAAACCCTGACGACGGATATCATAAGCGCTGAGACTATCCGGGTTGCGGCCATTGCCAGGAACACGATGGGCCACGGGCTCCCGGCCACATCGAGAACGACGCTGAAGATTAAAGCCTGGGCGCCCGCGTAAAGGTAGCCGTGGGCGTCCAACAGACCGGAGGCCGTACCGGACATGCGCCGGCCCGCCATATCCGCCGCCATGGTGGCCAAGGGGGACAGCCCCATCGCGATCCCGCCAACGAGAAGCAGGACGGCTCCGAGGCTTACGCTGACCGGCGGAGCCAAAGCGATGCCCACCAGCGCCGCGGCGCTGATCAGACAAGACGCGATGACCATGGGCGTCCGGGCGCTATGGAGGAGCCGGTCCGAAATCAAGCCGGATATCGGCGGGGCGATCAAGTAGCCCAGCGGCAGCAGTACGGTCAACAAGAGGGTCGACCCGATGGACAATCCGCCTTCTTCGAAATAGTAAATCGGCACCCAGGTGGTGAGCCCGTACCGGACCACATTTTCCAGCCCCTTAACGTGGCTGGCCATCAAGAACCTGGAATCCGACAACAACTCACGGTACGGACCGAAACCTTTCAATCGCTCCGGCGCCAGAGCCTCCGGGACCGCCGATACCTGGTCGTCCTCCACGTATTCCGGCAGACCGGAATCGGCTGGCCGGTCTTTGGCTAGAAAATACAGGCCTATCGCCATCACTACGATAATCAGGGGAGGATAGCGGAAAGCGGCCCGCCAGCCGAACTCGGCTCCCACGGTGCCGGACACCCACCACATGAGCAGCATTGCGCCGCCCGTCGCGGTGCCCAATATCCCCATGGCCATGCCACGGTCCCGCCGGGGCCACCATTGGGTGATCATGCTGATTCCGGGGGCCCAGCAAGCGGCATTGACAAACCCGGCGATTCCCCAGGGGATGGCCATGGTCAGGGTCGAAGTGGCGAAGCTGGTGATCCAGTTGAAGACCGCGGTGAGGACCGCTCCCAACAGTATCCATAACCGGAGGCCATACTTCTCCGCCAAGCGGCCATGGACCAGGTCTCCCAAGCCGAAACCCCAGAGCAGCATCGCGTTAATTACGCCGATTTCCAAGTTGCTCAGCGCCAGGTCTTCCTTGACCAGTGGGGAGACGGGCCAGAAATTAAAACGTCCGAGATAAACGAACGAATAAAAAATGGCGTATGCAAGAAGCACTCGCCATTTAATAATGTGGTAGGAGCGGGGCAGATCGGCGTACCGGACCGCTTTGACGCTGCTCATCTATCAACCCGCCCCTGAAAGGCGCCCCGCCCTGAAAGCGCCGCTGCCCGCGGACGCGCTCTGGCTAGCTGGATGGAATGGCGGCCCTGGCGATCTCCAGCAACTCCTCGTTGGAGGCTTCCAGGTCGATGGGCTCGCCGTGGGGTTGGGGCACCGGGAAACCCGTCTTGCAGTAGAGTTCTATCCGGTTGCCTTCCGGGTCGAAGAAATACATACCGAAGGCGTTGCCGTGACTCACTATGCGATCGATTTCTACGTTCTCGTCCTTGAGGCGTCCATGGTATTCCTTCAGATCGTCCAGTCCCGGAACGATGAACGAAATCTGTTGGATCACTTTGTCGCCATCGGAGATGACCCGCCCCTTCATCAACACAAACTCGTGGTGTTCACGGTCGGGGTGAGAGCTCAGGAAGGTCATACCCCGACCGTCCAAGTCTTCATCGGCCACCTGCAGCCCGATCACCCGGGTGTAGAAGTCCCGCTGCTTCATGATGTCTTCGGCATAGATTCCAACGTGGCCCAAGGCCTCTACCTGTGCCATTTCGTCATCCTTCGCTCTACGTTAGTGTTTGGCGATTATACAACAATTGACTCGGCCGGGGCTGGAGTATCAGCTCACGGCAGTCTTGTTCAGCGCCTTCCGCTCGGCGTTCGCAACGGCCAGGTTGGCCGCCAACTGGGCGAGGGTGCGGACGGGGACGCCCGTGGCCCCCTTCACCAAGTGCCCGCTGGCCTTTTCCGAGGTCGAAGTGCCCGCGATGTCCAGGTGCACCCAGGCCGCGCCGTCCACGAATTCTTTCAGCAGGAAGGCCGCGCTGATGGACCCCGCCTGCCGTCCGCCGCTGTTTTTCATGTCCGCCACGTCACTGCGGATCAGGTCTTTGTATTCGTCGAACATCGGAAGTTCCCAGTACTTCTCGCCGGTCTCGCTGCCGGCGTCGATAGTCTGGCGAATAAGGTCGTCGTCGTTGCCCATTACCCCGGTGCAGGCCTTGCCCAGGGTGGTGACCATGGCGCCGGTCAGCGTCGCCACGTCCACCAGCCGGGTGATGCCCTGCTCCCGGGCGTAACAGAGGGCGTCGGCCAGCACCAAGCGCCCCTCGGCGTCGGTATTGATTACCTCGATCGTCTTGCCGTTCATGGCACGCACCACGTCGCCGGGCCGTTGGGCGCGACCGCTGGGCATATTCTCAGTAGCCGCGATAATCCCGGTAACATTTATTTTCGGCTTCAGACCGGCGATGACCTGCATCGCGGCGATGACTGAAGCGCCGCCGGCCATGTCGCCCTTCATGGCCTCCATCCCGCCGGCCGGCTTGATTGAGATACCGCCGGTATCGAAAGTGATGCCCTTGCCCACCAGGCCCAGGTTGTTGGCGGGGTCGTCTGGGTCGCCCTGGTACCGGAGTACGATCAACTTGGCCGGTTCCTCGGAGCCTTGGGCGACGCCCATGAACGCGCCCATTCCCATCTCCTTCATCTGCGGGTTGTCCAAGACTTCGATAAAAAGGTCGCAGGCATCGGCCACCCTCCGGGCCGCTTGGGCCATGGAGGTCGGGGTCATCACGTTGGCGGGTTCGTTGACCATATCCCGGGCCAGCACGGCGCCCTCGGCCATGGCGCGGCCGCGGGAAACCCCGGCTTCGATGGGTTGCAGCCGGCCTTCGTCCTGCTCGGCGATGATCAGCTCGTCGAATTCGGTGGCCTTTTCGCCGTTCTTGGACTGGTACCGGCCGAACTGGTAAAGGCCCAGAATCGCACCCTCCGCAATAGCTTGGCCCGAGTCCTCCGGCTCGAGCCCGCCTGCTCCCGCGCCGTGGGCGATGGTCACCGCGCTGGAGATTCCCCGGCGGCGCAGGAACCGTAGCACCTCTCCGGACACCCGACGCACCACATGGGGACCGAACTTGTCCTTGGGTCCCAGCCCCACCACCACGACCCGGTCGGGGCCGATTCTGCCCAAGGAATGTACCAGAGTGGTCTCACCTTCGCTGCCCTTGATCTCGCCGTCGTCGATGAGTTGGCTGATCACGCCGTCAAGGGCTTGATCGACAGCGCCGGTGGCGCCGGTGGGCTTCTTGACGCCTTTGAAGAGGTTGACCACCAAGGCCGGGGTTTGGGTGGTGGTGATGTCGGCGGCTTTGACTGACACCTTCATGATTCAGCATCCTCTATTTGAGATTGAGCCGTCTTCTGAGTGTACGGCAGGGGCAGGAGATTGGCCCAGGGCCCATCGCCCGATCTGGTCCAAGACCGGTGTTATGTCCGTAGAAGTGTCCACCGTATGGTGTTCACGAGAGATCGGTTCCCAGGCCGGGACCATGCGGCAATAGACCAGCCAGCCGGCGTCGGAGTTGGACTCCGTGTCAAGCCCCGCCTTCCGGGCGCTGAGGCGACGGCGCACCGTTTCCTTGGGCGCGGTGACCTCCGCCACCGCCAGCGGCACGCCGAGCGACTCCGCGATACGGTACAACGGCTGGCGGGACCGGTGGGTCAGGTTGGTAGCGTCGAACAGTACGGGAAAACCGCAGCCCAAAAATTGTTCCACCAACAGGTGACAGGCGGCAAACAGCCTGCGGTTTTCCCCCCGCGTGTAGAGAGGCCGGCCCGTAAGCGCCTTCCGCAACCGGTCCGTTTCCACGACCAGAAACGGCTCCCTTTCCACAACCCGGCGAGCGAAATAGCTTTTGCCGGAACCGGGGAGGCCGGCCAAGACCAACAGCCTCGGCATCCCGGCTCCGCCCGGCATCCGGTCGGCGTCCAAGACCGTCCGCAGCAGAGCGGCGTCGGCTGCGGCGGTTGGGTCAGGCGCGTCGGCTAGACTGGGGTCACAATTGATGCGGGTCATGGACTCGCACCGGGCATCGGAAGACACGGCAATCGTAGGGGGCGACGTCAATGCCGTCACCGAGGGCCTGGTCTCCGATGATCGACACATGGGAGACCGGGGTGATATTCAATTCCCGGACCAGGTCTGGCCGAAGGCGGCAACTGAGGTCCACGACCCGACTTACGTCGCGTCCCCGGACCAATTATTCGGTTCCTCCGCCTGTCCGGCTGCTTGGAAGGCCCTCTGCCGGCGGTGGGCCATTTGCGTCTCCCACATAGCCGGGCTCAACAGGAACACCACGGAGGCGACCATCATCAGCAGCACTGCGAGAATTCCCAAGTCGACGGGCAGTGCAGCCGCGGTTATAGCGATGAGGATCGACGTGGTCAGGGCCAATAGTCCGATTCTCAAGAGCCGCGGTCCCACCTTGAGGAAGACCGCCGTGGTAACCGCCAAGGCCAGGAAAATGAACGCCTGAGCGGTATCCGTTTGCTTCAACCGCTCGGCGTGGTCGCTCCACAACCCTCCCTGCCAGTTGAGGAACAACACCCACGACGTGAGGAACGGGAAGGGGAGGGCGGTGAGGGAGACGAGCAGCCAGTCGCGCCGCGCCACCTTCGAGACCACGTTCAACACGATCCACATCGAAAAGGGGACGTACCCAATGAGGAGAAGGAATAAGACGATGTTGAAGGGCAATTGGCCAGTTGTGACCAACGTCCAACCGCCGTACCCCAACGCGACTATGGACAGGAGCCACGATAAGGCCGGGGCGGCCAGGGTGTAGCCCATCCAGCTGTAGGACCACTGGCTAGGGCTTCCGGCGCGCCAGTTGCGCCAGGTTACGAAAGCAATTCCCAAGAGCACCAAGGAGACCAGGAAATAGTGGCTCCAGAGATGCAGGGCAAACAACGCGGCCAGCAGGAAGTGCGGCACCGTCGCCAGCAAAATGTCTCGCCATACTCGCGGACTGTGCACCGCGTACATATGGCTGGCCACGGCGTCGGGTCTGCCCATCTCTTCCACGGCCCGGGCGACCGCCGAGTCCGGGTCCATACCCTCAGATTCCAGTTCGGCGGCCTTGTCTTCCAGGTGGCCCTGCAACTCCAAGAGTATTTCCCGCTCCTCCGGGGGATCCAGGTGGAGGCGTTTGGCCAGAGAGGAGAGGTAGTTTGTTACGTCGACCGGCATCTGTTACCGCTAACGGCGCGCTATGGCGGTCCCGGTAGCATTATGGCGTCCATGGCCTGGCTGAACTTCTGCCATTCGCTCAACCGGTCCGCCAGGGCCTCCTGGCCCTTCGAGGTAATCAGGTAATAACGGCGGCGCACATTGTTGGCCGTATCTTCCCAACGGCCTTCGATCAGTTTCGCCCGCTCCAGCCGGTGCAACGCCGGGTACAGCGTACCCTCTTTGAAGGCCAGGTAACCGGCACTCCGTCGGTTGACCTCTTTGGCGATCTGGTAACCGTACATCGGCTCGCCCTGCAGCAGGGCCAGGAGCAGGGTATCGGTGTTGCCTTTCAGGAGTTCTGGTTGCCGCATTCAGACAAGACCTGTGTTGATCCAGTGTCCCGGTTGATCGGACCCAACCAGTGTGGTATCAGTTTATTCCGCCCCGGTTGGCTGGTCAAGCGAGGCCGCTTATAGAGAGGGCGGGCACCACCTTGTACCGGATGAGCCACAATACGACCAGCACCACCATCGGACTGAAATCGAGGCCTCCAAAGGAAGGCAAAACACGGCGGATCGGCCCCAGAATCGGCTCGGTCAACTGGTTCACCACGTTATTGATTGCGACCAATACGGGGTGAGGCCGGGCCCCGGCAAAAGGGATGATGAACGACATGATCACCCGGGCAAAGATGAGGACCGTGATAACCGTTATGATCAGCTCTATGAGACCGGCCACCGGCTATATCACCCCTGACCGAGTTGGACGGATTTCTTGTAGGCAGCGTCTACGGCGGATATCACTGCGGCGGGGACACCCTGCTGTTCCAGCACCCGCAGGGCCTCCGCAGTAGTGCCGCCCGGCGAGACCACCATGTCCCTCAACTGCGCCGGATGTTCCCCGGTTTCCATGACCAGCTTGGTGCTCCCATAAACTGTCTGCAACACCAGGGTGCGGGCCATGTCCCGGGGCAGGCCCACGTACACCCCGGCGTCGATCATCGCCTCGATGAAGGTGAACACGTAGGCGGGGCCGCTGGCGCTCAAGGCGGTGGCCATGTCCATGTATTTTTCGTCGGAGACGTAAATCTCTTCGCCGATACTGCCCAGCACCGACTTGGTCAAGGCCCTCAGAGACCCGTCCACCGCGCTGGAGCAGGTCCAAAGACTCATGCCGCAGCCGATCTGGGCCGGGGTGTTGGGCATGACCCGGACCACCGACGGGTGTTCCAGACCGCCGGTGAGGGTATCCATCCTGGCCCCCGCCACGATGGATAACGCCGCCTGCCGCGGTTCCAGGCGGCCCTTGAGTTGGCGCATTACTTGACCCAGGTCTTGGGGTTTGACCGCGAGCACCACCAAGTCCGCGGCGCCGACCGACTCCAAGTTATCCTCCAGGGCCGTCACTCCGAACACGCCGGTAAGATGGTCCCGTCGCGCCGGCACCGGCTCCCCTACGGCGATGTCCGAGCCTGCGGCCAGACCCCCGGTAATAACTCCGTTGATGATGGCTTCGGCCATCTTACCGCCGCCAATGAACGCAAGCTTCATCTTGGAAACCATCCCGCGCCACTCTGCTCTCGATTCGGCGCGATTATAACATTCGGGATTGAATCTTCCACGGGCATGCCCTGCGGTCGAGCCTGTAGACCGCCTCTAGAAATCGGCCAGCCCGTTGCCCTTGGCCAGCGCTACCGCCAGCCGGACCGACTCCAACATGCTGGTATGGCTGGCCACTCCTTTGCCGGCAATGTCGAAGGCGGTGCCGTGATCCACGGAGGTGCGCACGAATGGCAGGCCCAGGTTTGCGGTGATGCTTTCTTCGAAGCCGTATACCTTGACCGGAATATGGCCTTGGTCATGGTACATGGCCAACACGACGTCGTAACGGTTTTCCACGGCCTGATGGAACACCGCGTCTGCCGGAATCGGCCCCACGGCGTTTATCCCTTCGTCGCGGGCCGCCAACACTGCCGGAGCGATCTCTTGGGCTTCCTCGTCTCCCAAGAGACCCCCGTCGCTGCCGTGGGGGTTGAGGGCCGCCGCGGCAATGGAGGGGCTGGCGAAGCCCCATTGGACGAACGACTGGTGGGTAAGCCGGAGGTAGTCCAGAATCCGATCTTTTTTCACGTAATCGCAGGCCACCCGGAGCGACCGATGGGTAGTAAGGTGCACCACCCGCAGGTTCTTGGCCATCAACATCGTAGCCACGATCTTGGCCCCAGAAAGCTCTTGAAGAAGCTCCATGTGGCCGATGGACGTGTAGCCGGCCAGACTGGCCGCCTCTTTGTTCAGCGGCGCGGTCGCCAGTGCGTCGACTATCCCGTCCAACGCCAGGTTCCCCGCCTTGGTCACCCATTCCATGGCGGCTTTGCCACAGGTGGGATTTATCTCCCCCACCGTGATGTCCTCCGGGTTCAGATTGCCGATGTCGACCACGTCGATCACTCCAGAGTCGAGGCCGGCCTCGCCGATATCGGCTGGTTGGTTGACGCGGAGGCTGGACCCGGTGAGTTCGACGGCCCGCTCCATGGCAAAGACGCTGCCGACGACGATGGGGCGGCAGGACGTGTAGACCCCGGGATCAGCCAAAGCTTTCGCCACCACTTCCGGCCCGATGCCGCAGGGATCACCCATCGTGATGGCGATTCCGGGTTTGTTTGCTTGGTTCATGGCGCCTTCTCCGAACGATCAAAAATGGACGAAACTGGCGGGAGACGGTCCGCATTCCGGGAAGGGGACGGCGTCGAATATCAGCCGTTCGAGGTTATGTCGTGAAGGGGTGGGAGCCCGCCGGAATTATAGCATGGGCGGGGTTCCATCCCCGGCTGCCGCTGTGGTATGGTTCAGCCCGAACGAGAAAGAGCCCCCGGCGGTCCATGCCGGGGGCTCCAGGGTGAGGGGCCGGCCGGTACGTTAACACCACCCGTGAGACTCGATTAGCCGCAGCAGCCATCGGACCTCCACAACCACACGCCCGCAACAGCCGGCCCCCCGTTCCTTCGTTTGTTTGTCCTTTGACGGATTCCCTCCACCAGTTTGCTAGTTTGTCGATCTCCTCATCTTGCTGGTTCTCCGGCCCCCTGGTTACTCACACTTGTTCCAACCGCAGGAGAGGCACATCAGGCAACCCTCCTGGAAGATTACCGGGGTGTTGCAGTCGGGACACCTGCGGGCCGACGGATTGTCGTTGGCGTGTCCGTTACCGTTGCCGTTCAAACTCTTGACCACTTCGGGAGTGAATTTCATCTGGACCGCGTCGGGACCGGCCTGCCCGCGTCCCCGGAACTCACCGGGAACGTGGCGCTCCAACGCCAGAGCCACGGCGTCGGGACCGGAACGGACCAGCGTACCCTCGTCCCAAGCCGGGCAGCAGGTAATTCCCCGCAACTGCTCCAGCACCGCGTTGGGGTCGATCCCCGACCGCAACGCGAGGGAAACCAACCGGGATATGGCTTCCAGTTGAGCTGAGTCGCAGCCTCCGGCTTTACCCAGGTTGCCAAAGACCTCAAAGGGCCTGTCTTCCTCGTCAAAATTGACGGTCACGTACATATTGCCGTGGCCGGTGCGCACTCGCTCGGTGACGCCGCGGATGGACGGGGGCCGCTGCCTAGGCGACGCATGGGCTGCGGCCGGGGACGCGTCTACAGCTTCCTGCCCGGTGCTCAACACCTGGCCCGTCTTGCTGCCGTCCCGGTAGACGGTGATCCCCTTGCATTTCAGTTCGTACGCCAGCATATAGGCGTCGGCGACGTCCCGGACCGTGGCCGTGTGGGGGAAGTTGATGGTCTTGGAGACCGAATTATCGGTGTGGCCTTGGACCGCTCCCTGCATCCTGACGTGCCACTCGGGAGAGATGTCGTGGGAGGTGCGGAACACGTCTTTCACCCAGGCTGGAACGTCGAGGTGTTCCAGGCTGCCGGACTGGGCGAGTTCCTCCATAAGCTCCTCGGAATAGAAACCCTCGTTCCTGGCCACCGCCTCGAAGTAGGGATTTCCTTCAATGAGACGGGTATTGTCCATGACGTTCCGGACGTAGCTGAGAGCGAACAGGGGCTCTATGCCGCTGGAAGCGCCGGCGATGATGCTGATCGTGCCGGTGGGAGCGATGGTTGTGGGGGCCGAGTTCCGCATGGGACGGGCCTCGCCGTGACGCCCGCTCCGGCTGTAAATGCTACCGTGCCAGGCCGGAAAAACTCCTCGTCTCCGGGCCAGTTCCGATGAAGCTTGGTGGGCCCGGTCTTGAATGCAGGCCATCACCTGGTCCGCCGCCTCGAGAGCCTCGTTCGAGTCGTAGCGCATTCCCAACTGAATCAACAGGTCTGAAAACCCCATGACACCCAAGCCGATGCGCCTGGTCTTCTTGCTCATCTCCTCGATCTCGGGAATGGGGTAGTTGTTCATGTCGATGACGTTATCCAGCAGATGGACCGCCACGTCCACCGTCTCATCCAGCCGTTCCCAGTTGATGACGACATCGCCGCCGTCGTAACGGACCATGCGGGCCAGATTGATGGAGGCCAGGTTGCACGACTCGTGGGGCAGCAACGGTTGTTCCCCGCAGGGGTTGGTGCTCTCGATCTCGCCCAACTGGGGATTGGGGTTGTCATTGTTTATCAGGTCCAGGAAAACCAACCCCGGGTCCCCGGTTTTCCAAGCCATTTCAGCCAGCAGGTCAAAAACCTCCTTGGCGTTCAGCCGTCCGGAAACCTCGCCCGTGCGGGGGTTGATCAGATCGTACTCCTGGCCTTCCTTCACCCGTTCCATAAAATTGGAATCGACCGCTACCGATATGTTGAAGTTGACCAGGGTCTGACCGTCTTCCTTGGACCGGATGAACCTCAAGATGTCGGGGTGGTCAACCCGCAGGATGCCCATGTTGGCGCCGCGGCGGGTACCGCCCTGCTTCACCACGTCGGTGGCGGTATCGAAGGCGCGGATGAAACTGACAGGACCGCTGGCGACGCCTCCGGTGGAGCCGACAACGTCACCCTCGGGCCGGAGCCGACTGAAAGAGAAGCCCGTCCCTCCCCCGCTCTTGTGGATCAGCGCCGTCTGCTTGACCTTGGTGAAGATCTGGTCAAGGGAGTCTTCAACAGGCAGCACGAAACAGGCCGACAGTTGTTGCAGCTCCCGGCCGGCGTTCATCAAAGTCGGCGAGTTGGGCAGCAGCTCCAATCGCCGCATCACGTCGTAAAAACGGTCTTCCGTGGATTGGCGTTCAGCGTCCGATGCACCGTGGTTGAGGTCCGCTTGGGACAGATTGACCGCCACCCTGCGGAACAAGCCGTCGGCGTCTTCCAGGATGTTACCGTCCCGGTCCTTGGAGAGGTACCGCCGCCGGAGGACCACCTCCGCGTTTTCGGTCAATTGGCTGGAGCGCTCGTTGATGCGGCCGGCTATGCCGGCGGACTGTAGCGCCGCAGTGACTCGCTGCCGACGATCTACGGTTGATAGGCTGGAACTATCGGAGATGTCTCGGGTGGAGGTCATAGCGGTGTCCTATGTAAATGGTGTTTCATGTATATATTGACGGGCAAGGGAGAGATATTGGGATCCCTTAGACAGTCTTTGAGAAGGTTCGCCCGGTGATTCCAGATACCTTCCCTCAAGTAGTTTCAACATGAGCCCGCGACCGTAGGTATCGGGTGTGGTGATGGGACGCCAAGAACCTGCGACAGGCCGCATTCGGGCCTTCCTAGGGAGCCAAAGCTTCTTTAACTACCACTGCATAACATCGCCAGTTATGTTTACTGCTACAATATGTAGTATGCCGGTGCCCTTTGGGTTACCAATGGTTGGGGGGAGTCTAGCGTCGCATTGGCGGAGGTGTCAATAGGCGGATTGGGCAATCCCGAACCATTTGAACACCGCTGAAAGCTGTAGCTGATGCAGGCGGCGGGCCACTTACGAGCAGCCGCCGAAACAGGCTCAAAGCCGTACACCGGTACTCCCGCTATATCGCTGACAGAGCGAGGCCGGAGCACGGCTTGGTTGGTGGACGGGACGGTCTAGCCCGACAGGCAGTTGGCTGGCGGGAAGACCCAGGGTTGGATGTCGAAGCCGGGACCCTAGGCTTCTGCTTCGTCCTCTGAGTCGGCAAGCCAGCACACGGCCAGGCTGGTGCGCTTCCACCGTTCGATCTCTTCCTGCATCTCGGCGATGCGGCCGGAGCCGGTGGCGGAAACCGGTTCGGCCATCATCCGGGTCTGCAGGTTGCTCACCCGGGTGTTCAGGTCCAGGATACGTGACAGGGCGGAGTATCGCAGGCTGGTACTCATCAGATAAGGTCTCCTTGAGGAGGGGCAGCGTCTTTCTGGAGTTGGTTGCGTTGCCCGTTGTTTTTATATCGATTGGCGCCGTCAGAACCGTTGGCGGCCTGCCGCGCCCCAATCCGGCGCCGCGCCCTGCGCGGTGGCGCCGGAGGCATGTCGAGCAGTGGGAGCTGGGGTACATCTTCCCTCAGGTCGCGCACCACTTTCTCGAAACTCTCAATGTCTTGGAAGTCACGGTAAACGCTGGCATACCGGATGTAAGCCACCCGGTCCAACTCCCGGAGCCTTTCCATGACCATCGATCCCAATGTTGAGGTAGAAACTTCAATGTTCCCTTGGTGTTGCAAACTGTTGCCGATCTCCTCGACCATCTTTTCGATGGTGTTGGAGCCCACCGGCCGTTTGGCGCATGCCTTTCTGATCCCCGCAGAGAGCTTTTCCGAGTTGAATTCCTCGCGGCGGCCGTCCTGCTTGGAGACCATCAACGGCGCGGCCTGGACGCGTTCGTAGGTGGTGAAACGGGTCTCGCAACTCTGACACTCCCGGCGGCGGCGGATGCCGTTCTCCACCGTACGGGAGTCGGTGACCTTGGAGTCAGAATAGGAACAATAGGGGCATTGCATATTGCGCCGTTTCTTAAACTTTTCTTAAATACATCTTAATCACCATATATAGTAGTTATTGTTAACTAATCCTACTATCTATGGTAGTCAGGATTGTAATTCTCGGTCACTTCTTTGTCAATGGCCTTCGAATATCGTAACCGGTCGGCCCGGTTACGATCCGTGACGGCCCCGGCGCCGAGCCGGATAATGCCACAAGCACGAAAAAACCGCCCTTCCTTGCGGAAGGGCGGTTTAAAAAGGATTCCCGGCGCCTATTGTTGTTGCGGAATAGAGTGGACTAGTGCTTTAGGCTCCCGAGAACATTACTCGAAATTACAGGCCTTCGGACCGCGCTGTTCTTTCCTTACGGTCCTACTGCAACGGGCTCGATTATACCAACCGCGCCGGTCCGAAGGCTTTACCTTTCCCTACCGGTTTACCGGTAAAAACCACGGCTCCGGTTTCCGGATTGGCGCCTCAGAAAACTGGGCACGTCCAGTTCCTCTTCGGACTGGGGGGGCACCTCTTGCAGAAGCCGTTCCAGCTCCTGCTCCCGCATCTGCTGGGTCTCCGCCAAGACGGGGAACGAGGCCGCGACCATCGTGATCTTTACCTCTTCTTCCAGCTTGGGATCCCGGCAGGTGCCGAAGATGATGTTGGCCTCGGGGTCCGACAAGTCCTGGATGACCTTGGCGGCGTCTTGGACTTCCTGCAGCGTCAGCGTGGTCCCACCGGTTATGACAAACAGGATCCGTTTGGCCCCGTCCATGGATATGTCCAAGAGAGGACTCTTGGTGGCCATGCGGGCGGCGTCGATGGCCCGTTGCTCGCCCTTGCCCCGGCCGATGGCCAACCAGGCGGGGCCGGCGTTGCTAAGGATGGTGCGGACGTCGGCGAAGTCGACGTTGATCTCGCCAGGTACCGTCACCACTTCGGCGATGGCCTGGATGCCTTGTTGCAGGACTGAGTCGGCCATCTTCAGGGCGTCTTCCCAAGAGTAGGAGGACTGCTCACCGTAGTCGTTCAACTGGAGCAGCCGGTCATTGGGGATGACGATCAAGGTGTCAACGGTGTCTTTCAACCGCGCGATGCCCTCGTCGGCGTTCTTCTTCCTGGTGTTGGCTTCGAAGGAAAAAGGCCTGCTGACCACTGCCACGGTCAGTGCGCCCGTCTCTTTGGCGATCTGGGCCACCACGGGGGAGGCCCCGGTGCCGGTGCCGCCGCCCATACCCACGGCCAAGAACACCATATCGGCGCCCTCCATGGCTTTGGCGATCTCGTTCCGGCTCTCCTCAGCGGCCTGACGGCCGAGGTCAGGGTTTGCGCCCGAGCCAAGTCCGCGGGTCAGGTTCTGACCGATGGCTATACGATGGGCCACGTCACAGCGGAACAGGTGCTGGGCGTCGGTGTTGACACTGAAATATTCCACTACCGGCAGCTTGTCCTTGTACATGCGGCTGACCGCATTGCTGCCTCCTCCTCCTATGCCCACCACCTTGATGTTGGGGGCGCCGGCGTTGGCTTGTTGCACCATGTCAAAGGTCTTGTCAGTCTCGTTAATCGGTTCCCAGGTTGCCGAGTTGTCCAGTACCATTCCTTACCTCACATCGATATAGATTCCAGTGTTTAGCCAGTGGTCCACCATTTAGAAACTATCTCAAAACTGATGGCGCCCTTTCATAATCATCTGTTTTGGCGTCAATTAACCGGCGGGGTCCACCCCCATCCTAACCTTCCCCCTGAGGGGGAAGGGACTTTTGAGATAATTTCTTAGTCCTATGGTCCCGTTGGGAATGGCGGCCGGTGAGCCGCCGGGCCGCGGCCGTCAACCTACCCGAACCTCTTGCCGTTCGTTGTACTTCTTTCCCAACCCCCCACGCCTAGAATTGTTGCTTCTCCTCGATCGATTACCACCCGAGAAGGACGGCTGGGCCTCCCCCTGGTGCTTGATGCCCCACAGCAACAGTCCGACAGCCGTTGAGAAGGCCGGTTTCCGTAGCTGCACCGGCAAGCCGTAAATACCCTCCGGGTGGGCGATGCGCACAGGCACACCCAGCATTTTATGGGCCAGACCTGCCAGTCCATCGATTTCGGCGCCTCCTCCCGTGAACACGAGACCGCCGTTCGGCATCTCGCGGAGTCCGGCCTGCCGTACCTTGAGCAGCATCATTTTCAGAATCTCGACCATCCGGGCGTGAAGCGGTTCGGCCAAATCTCTTCTGGAGATTACGTTCCTGGGTTCCCCTTGGGAAGCGGGGATCACCACCTCTTCGTCAAAAGGTAGCGACTCCGGCAGTACACTGCCCCACTTGACCTTGATCCCCTCGGCGAGGTGGAGGGAAGAGTGCAGCGCCACTGACAGATCCTTGGTCATTTGGAATCCGCCGACCGGGATGATCGTGGAATACCAGGGGTTGCCTTGCCGGTAGATGATGACGTCGGTGGTACCGGCGCCGATGTCCACCAGCACTACCCCCATTTCACGCTCGTCTCCCGTCAGCGTGGCCTCGGCAGATGCCAGCGATTGCAATACGAGGCTCTTTACCGTGGTCTTGCCTGTTTCGACGGCTTTGACCGTGTTCTTGAGGACTGTGGAATCGCCCAGCACAACGTGGGCTTCCACTTCCACGAGGCTGCCGAACAGCCCCACCGGGTTGCGGACGCCGGCCATGCCGTCCACGTGGTAGCCGATGGGGATCACGTGCAGCACTTCCTGTCCTTGGGGAATCTCCGGGAAGGAACCCTTCAGCAACCGGTCCAAGAGACGGACCTTAATGTCGCCAACCTCGTCGGGGTTCTCGAGCTTTTGCCTCGTATTGAGGCAGGAGATGTGAGTGCCCCCAACGCTGGCGTAAATGCCGGTGACAACCGCCTTCCCGATATAACGCTGGGCCTCGTCCAAAGATGCCCGGACGGAGGCTTGGACCTCTCCGATGTTGTCGATGCCCCCCCGTTGGACACCTTCGGATGGCACGACTCCCGTGCCCATCACTTTAAGTTCGCCCTCGCTGCCCACTCGGGCCACCACAGAGGTGACCTTGTCGGTCCCGATGTCTACGGCCGTATAGAATGTGTCTTTCGCCACCTTGCCTCCTTCCTGTTATAACGCGGTCTTACAAACGACTGGCCACTCGCAGCCTAGCGCTCCGGCTGCGGGGGTTGCTTTCTACCTCATGCGCCGACGGTCTGATAACCCTGCGGTTCAGCCTTTCCAGCCTTGGCGTATGCCCGCACACGCACACCGGCAGGCCGGGAGGGCAAACGCAGGCAGCCGATTCCGTCAGGAAAAACGATTTCACGATGCGGTCTTCGAGGCTGTGATAGCTAATTACCGCCAATCGGCCCTGCGGGTTTAGAATCTCCACTGCGGCTCGCAGGCCCCGCTCCAGAGTGCCCAACTCGTCGTTTACGGCGATTCGCAGGGCTTGAAACGTGCGGGTGGCCGGGTTGATATGACTGCCCGGCCGCCTTCCCACGGTACCGGCCACCAGCCGGGACAAGGCGTCCGCCGAGCCGATGGGACGGTTACGGATAATGGCTCCGGCAATGGCCCGGGCTCGGCGTTCCTCACCATATCGGCGCAGAATATCGGCTAGCTCGGCTTCTTCGTATTCATTGACGATCAAGTCGGCGGTGAGAGGAGCGGCCGGGTCGTACCTCATGTCCAAGGGCCCGCCGTCGTGGAAGCTCAGACCGTAGTCGCCCGTATCCACCTGGCGGGATGAGAATCCGAGGTCGAGGAGGATCCCATGCACGCCCGACACACCTTCTTGCCTTACCAGGTCCGCCATGTCGGCGTAGCTGCCGGCGACGGCACGGTATCTCCCCTCGGCTTCGGCCAACCGGTTTCGAGCCGAGGCCAAAGAACGGGGGTCCAAATCTATGCCGATAACCAGAGACGGAGAGATAGGCGCTTCGAGGATCGCCCGGGCGTGGCCGCCTTCGCCGGTGGTGCCGTCGACGTAGGTCCCGCCGGCGACCATCACCAAGTGTTCAACTATCTCCCGCAGCAGCACCGGCAGATGATAGGCGTTGACCTCGCTTCCCGGCGTGGGCACGGGACTATAATCGAACTCCACCGGATGAGGGGCTGACTGCCCGTCGTCCGTCGGGCCGAAGCTCCCACCAGCGGTGAGGTCCATGAACACTCCCGGGGAAACTGTAGGGTTGAGTAGGGCCGCCTGCACTACCAAACTCCCCAATAAGCTTCGAGGCCGCATGGCCCCGGTTCAACCGTGTGATCCGCTGCGCCGGTACTGCCTGCGCCAAGGAACCTACTTGAAAGTACCAACCAATAGACATAAGTGTCAATAAATCTTTGGTGTAAATTTTGGCGTTTTCCATGCATTATCCAAATTTGTCCGGTTATTTAGACTTGTACAACAATTTCTTGGCGAAGGAGCAACGGGGTTTTCCGCACGGCGGAGGCGGGTGTAATTTACAATCAGGATTGGGAAGCATCAGGAGCAAAGAGCCGCAGTTTAACGCTCACCGGGACTATGCTATAATGGGCGCCGTCCAAGTGCCCCACAGGGCAGCTTCGCGCGCCCGCCGCTTGGCTTTTAAAGGCGAACAACCCCACACAGTCGCGAGGGTAATCGTTGGAAATCACTCGGGAGTCGGACAACTCTACTGAGGTAACACTCACTATTTCCATGGACGCCGCGGATGAGGAGCCCTTCCTCAACCGTTCCTACCGGCGGGTCGTCAGCCGCCTGCAAATTCCGGGGTTCCGCCCCGGAAAGGCCCCAAGGTCTGTGGTGGAGCGGCACGTGGGCCGGATCGCCTTGGTCCAAGAGGCCCTGGAATTCATGATCCCGGAATCCTTGGACAAGGTCCTGAAAGACCATGACATCAGCGCCTTTGTGGAGCCTGAGTTGGAAGTCCTGGACTTGGAACCGGTGGCCTTCAAGGCCGTCGTCGCTTTGGAGCCCGAGGTGGAGCTGGGTGAGATTGGCGCAATAGTGGTCGAACGCGCTCCTGTAGACATCTCACAGGAAGACGTGGACCGGGTGCTGGAGGAACTCCGGTACGAGTCGGCGCCCTGGGAACCAGCCGACCGCCCCGTCGCCTTCGGCGATCTCCTCACCGTCAACGTGAAGGGTTCCATAGTCGGAGAGCAGGTCATCGACGACGACGGCGTGGACTTCATTCCCCAGCAGGACAACCAGTTGCCGGTCCCCGGTTTCTCCATCTATCTTGAGGGTATGACCGAGGGACAGGAGAAAGAATTCACCCTGACGGTACCTCACGACTTTTTTCAGGAAAACTACGCCGGCCAGGACTGCCGCTTCAACGTGGAGGTCCTTTCCATCAAAGAGAAACAACTCCCGGAGCTGGACGATGAATTTGCCAAGGGCGTCCGGGAGGGCTACGAGAGCCTGGATGCCTTGAACGAGGACATCCGCCAACGCCTGACCGACAACGGGGAAACCGTCGCCCAACGCCAGTTGGAGCAGAGCAGCCTGGAAGAATTGACCAATCAGTCGACCATCCGGGCGTCCGACCTGATCTACCAACGAGAGCTGGAAGCGATGTACCAGGACCGGGAGCGGGCCCTTCGCAATCAGCGCCTTGACATGGATACCTACCTGGGAATGCTCGGACAAACGGAACAGGAGTGGCGGGACCAGTACCGGCCCCAGGCGGAAGAACGGCTCAAGGCCTCATTGGTTATACGCAAGTTGGCGGAACAGGAAGGCCTGGACGTGGAGGCCGAAGAGATCGAGGCCGAAATAGAGCAATTGCTCGGAACGTCCTCCACCGAATCCGAGGCAGCCATGCGAATGGCCCTCAGTACGGATAACGCCAAAGACTCGCTACGCGCCTCATTATTGAACCGCAAAGTGATGGCCCGCCTCGTGGAACTGGTGGAAGCCGGCGCGTCCGGGCTATCGGAAGCCGGACCGGTGGAAGCCGGCGCGTCCGGGCCGGTGGAACAACCGGCCGAACAACCAGTGGAAGACTCGTCGGCCCCCGAAGCCCCGGAGGGACCTGCGGCCGACGCGACCACCTCCGGAACAGATGAGGCCGGCCCCGACAATAGTGAAACCCCGGCGACCGAAGAAGAAGCAACCAATTAAGGAGCATGTCCTCATGTTAGACACGCCGCGCGACAGCGGGTTGTTCGTGCCCCAGGCCATAATCCCGATGGTGATCGAGACCAGCCCCCGCGGGGAACGGGCTTTCGACATCTACTCCCTGTTGCTCAAGGAGCGCATCGTTTTCCTCGGCACACCGATCAACGATCAGATAGCCAACCTGATAATCGCCCAGTTGCTGTTCCTCGAGAGGGAAGACCCCGACAAGGGGATCAACCTCTATGTCAGCAGCCCCGGCGGCGTCATCAGCGCCGGCCTCGCGATCTACGACACCATGCAATTGATCAACCCCGAGGTATCCACCATATGTTTGGGCATGGCCGCCAGCATGGCCACCGTCCTGCTTTCAGGCGGGGCCAAGGGGAAGCGGTACTGCCTGCCCAATTCCACTATCCACATGCACCAACCGATGGGCGGCGCCCAAGGCCAGGCTTCGGACATCGAAATTGCGGCCCGGGAAATCATCCGGCTGCAGGACAAAATCCGGACCATGCTCTCGGAAAACACCGGGCAGACCTACGACAAGATAGCGCGGGATACCGACCGGGACTACTACCTCACCGCCGAGCAGGCCGTGGAGTACTCCTTGGTCGACGAGATTCTGGGCCCCAAGAGTGACAAGCCCGAGACTTCTTAAAGATCGAGGCCGACGGACGGGCCGGAGCCAACGCCCGACATTAAGGTCAGATGACCTGTATCGCGATGATGTGTAGGGGAGGGTGAGCGGTGACGAGCGACCGTGGCGGCTGGGCATGCCTTGCAAAGTGTTCATTCTGTGAACAACCCCGTCCCGGCTCGAGCTTGATGCTAGCCGGGCAGGGCCACGCCTCAGTTTGTTACAGTTGCATCCGGGTCCTCGGCAAGGTCGTGGAAGAGGAAGAACCGGAGCCGGCGAAGCCGTCGGAACCGGTCGGGACCCTGGTCCCGAGGGAAATCTACGCAAACCTGGACACTTACGTGGTGGCCCAAGACCGGGCCAAACGCATCCTCAGCGTCGCTGTTTACAACCACTTCAAGCGCATCTGGAACGGCCATCTCGGTTCCGATGTCGAGTTGCAGAAGACCAACATCCTGCTGGTCGGACCCACGGGCTGCGGCAAGACGCTGTTGGCCGAAACCTTAGCCCACACGCTGGACGTCCCCTTTGCCGTTTGCGATGCCACCTCCCTGACCGAGTCCGGGTACGTGGGCGAAGACGTGGAAAACATCCTCCTCCGGCTGGTCCAGGCCGCCGATTGGGACGTGACCCGCGCCGAACACGGGATTATTTACATTGACGAGCTGGACAAGATCGCCCGCAAAGAAGGGGCGAACCGTTCGATAACCCGGGATGTCTCAGGCGAAGGCGTCCAGCAGGAACTCCTCAAGATCATCGAAGGTTGCGTTGCCAACGTCCCTCCCCAAGGAGGGCGCAAACACCCGCACCAGGAATTCCTCCAGATCGACACCCGGAACATCCTGTTCATCTGCGGCGGCGCATTCGACGGGATGGACTCGGTAGTGTCGGCACGGTTGGCATCGGGCAATCAGATGGGTTTTCTGGCCGCCGGACGGGGTGGGGCCGGGAGTTCCGAAGGCAGCGCGATGACCCACGTCATACCGGAAGACCTTTTGGAGTTCGGGTTCATACCGGAAATGGTGGGCCGCCTGCCCGTCACGGTAGTACTGGAACCACTGGACAAAGACGCTCTGGTGAGAGTCTTGACCGAGCCGAAGAACGCAATCGTCAAGCAATACCAGCAACTTTTCAGCATGGACGGGGTCGAGTTGGAGTTCACCCCAGAGGCGCTGGAAGCGGCTGCGGAACGGGCGTTGAACCACCAGACCGGAGCCCGATGTTTGCGTTACGTCATCGAGGACACGCTGCTGGACGTCATGTACGACCTGCCGTCCCTCAGCGGCGTGGTCCGATGCCTAGTGGACCGGGAGAACATCGAAGGCTCAACGCTTCCGGTGCTGCTGGCCGCTGACGGCCGGGTGGTGCAAGTGGACGACGAGCTGTTCCAGAAGTCAGCCTAGCCCTCCTCTCTTCGCGCTTCCCAGGCCAGCGACGCTTCTACCTGACGGTCGAGGCAGACCCCTTTCGGGGCGTAAGTCGACAACGCCTTCCCTTCGGAATCGAGGACCGCTCCGTCTCGCACGGCGATCCTTCCCTCACTCAACGCCCGGATGGTCTCAAACAGCAGGTGCGGCTCCCGGCGGTACTGCTCCTGCCGGATCAGTTGAAATAACGGGAACGCCTCACCTTGGGAGGCCCTTATGGCCTCGAGGCCCTGTCCTTCCAGGCCCTGCCAATGGCCGGAGAATTGGCCTCCGGTTATCGGCACGGTCACGTAAGATAGGACGGGTCCCCGGTCCACTTCTTCAGTCGCCAGGTGGACCATTGCGCCCGTTTTCTCCGCTCGTTGACGGATCAGGCTCCACACCACTTCCTGCCAAGTCCCGGCGGGTCCGTCGGGCAACGCCGGATGGAGGTTGAGAAGCGGGTAGCTCCGGCACATCTCCCCGCCCACTATCAGCATGTACCCCGCCAGCACGCAGATGTCGGGGTTGCAGCCGGAGAGCGCCTGCCTCACTTCGGCGTCGTATTCGTCCCGCCGGCCGGCTAACCGGCCGCCCGTTCTGCGGCGAAATTTGGCGGAGGAGTGGGTGAACAGGGGCAGCCCGTAGGAATGCGCTAACTCGAAAAAACGGTCCGACCCTTCGGCCTCCCCCGGTTCCCGGTTGCTAAAAACGAAATCGATCGAGGCGTCTACTGCCCCGGCCGCCAGACGTCCGTACACGAACCGCAACAACCCGCGGGACCCTTCTCCTCGCCCTGTGGAGAACCACCCAATGCGCAACATCCTCAGGTCAGCACCTTTCTAAGCTTGGCGTACCCCGGCGCCATGAGCAGAAGCGGATTCGGCCGCCTCCCCGTCCACCGGCCGGCGCGGATGGCCCTGAGCAGCCCGTCGGGGGTGCCGTCCCAGAGTTCCTCCGGCACGTCGGTGTAGGTCCTCCCCAGCTCGAGAGCCGAATGGGAGTCGCTGCTGGCAACGGTGGGCAGACCATGCTCGGCCGCGAAGTCCTCACCCTTGCGGTTGTCTACGGCCAGCATCGTATGGCCGTTGTATCCTTCCAGGAAGTCCACCAAGTGGACGATATCCAGCAGGGCGTTGCGTCCCAGCGCGCTGGGACGCAACCGGTCCAAGGGATGGGGGACTCCCACAAGCCCTCCTTGGTCCCTGATCCGTCGGACTGTCTCCAGGGGCGGAAGGCCTCCGGGCACCGCCTCTTCCAGGAACAGACCGATGATGTCGCCCGAGGCCGACTTGATCTCCTCGCCGACTATGACAGGAAAGAGCCGGGCACTCCGCGCCTCGAGCGCTCCGTCGATATTGTTGTGGTCGGTGATGGCCACCAACCCCAGTCCCGATTCCCGGCAACGCTCCAATACAGAGCGCACCGGAGCGGCGGAATCGTGGGAGAACCGGGTGTGGACATGCAGGTCCAGGCGCACCCGCTTATTCCTCCGAGTCCAATTCGTCCGAGTCCAATTCGTCCTCGAGCTCTCGCGCGAGGTCTTGAGCAGGGCCTGGGGCGTCCGAGCCGTTACGGTAGTTGTTCCTGAGCTCGGTGATTTTGAGCTCGGTGGTGTTGAGCAGGCTGTTACAGCGGGCGACCAACCGCATTCCTTCTTCAAACCGGGAAGCGGCGTCGGCCAACGTAAGGCCGCCGGCCTCCAGCTGCTCCGCCATTTGGTTCAGCAGGTTGAAAGCGTCCTCGAAGCTCAGCGACTCCAGGTCGGCTGTTGGCTGGTCCTCGGGGGAAACCATGACCGTTCCCTCCTAACTGGCTATTGGCGGACAGGGTTACGGACCTCGGCGGGGGCAGCGGTTACAGCAGGCGGTCCATTCCCGATGTGGGGACGCCCTTCGATTTTCGGCCGGGACGGCGTCCGTTGGCGTTCCCGGACACCGTGGCCGGGACCACGCCATGGGCGACGGTAATCTTCAACGGGTCTCCTGGGACAACCTGGCCGGGACTGGAAACGACTTCGCCGGAGGCCGTCAACTCGACGATGGAGAACCCCCGGCCCAGGGTCGCCTGTGGATCGAGCCCCCGCAAGCGGTGGTGAGCGCCGTCGACCCCCAACCGGGCTTGCGCCAGTATCCCATTGGCCGCAGACTGGGCAACGCGGCCCACGTCGTCGATTCTCCGGCGCCAAGTGCCAATGTCGGGCAGCGCCGATTCCATTCGCCTCTGGGCCCTGCCGACTTCATCTCTCTGTTGGCCCATCCGCCGGGAGAGGTTGTGGGACATTCCAGTCTGCAGCGCGGCCACCGACCGCAGTAGGGCCGGACCGTCGGGGACGGCCATTCCGGCGGCGGCGGTCGGCGTCGCGGCCCGCGCGTCGGCCACGTAGTCGGCGATAGTCTCGTCGGTTTCGTGGCCTATGGCGCTGATAACTGGCGTTTTGCTGGCGTAGATGGCCCGGGCCACCGTCTCCACGTTGAAGGCCCAGAGATCCTCCAGCGAACCCCCGCCGCGCGCTACGATGATTACGTCGCAGTCCGCTTCCCGGTCCAGCCGTTCGATGGCCGTCGCGATC
Source organism: Dehalococcoidia bacterium (assembly GCA_965222595.1). Lineage (GTDB taxonomy): Bacteria > Chloroflexota > Dehalococcoidia > Lucifugimonadales > UBA3495 > VXOI01. The sequence goes on from CBDCUJ010000016.1 coordinate 333,625, forward strand.
TCCGCCGGTGCGGTTTCTCCTTGCACCCGGGTCGCCGCCAACACCACTTCCACCAACGGGTAACGGCCCTCCAGGATGTTCAATATGTCGTGCAAGACCGCACCGGACTGGGACGTAACCACCCCGACTACCTTGGGGAATTGGGGGAGCCGGCGTTTTCGGGAGAGCTCGAACAGGCCTTCGGCCTCCAACTTTCGTTTCAGCCGCTCCAGTTCCAAGGCTAGTTCGCCCACGCCGAGAGGCATGGCGATATCTACTATGAAGTCCGTGCTGCCGCGGGGTTCGTAGAAGGAGACCTTGCCGTGTGCCGAAACCGACGCGCCTTCCGACAGCAACTCGGCACCGGGCTGGCCTCGGAACATCACGGCCCGGAGGACCGCCTGCCGGTCTTTGAGGCTGAAGTAGGTATGGCCCGACGACGCCACCTGAAAGTTCGAGACCTCTCCTTGGACCCAGAGGTCTTCGAGCCAAGGGTCGGTATCCAACGACCGCCTGATGTGGGAGGTCACCTGGCTGACAGTGTAGACCGCCACGGCGTTAGCTCACGCGTTCGGTATAGGCGCCGGTGCGGGTATCCACCCGGACGATTGTGCCCGGTGTGATGAACATGGGCACGTTGATGCGAAGGCCCGTCTCCAGAGTCGCCGGCTTGTTGCCGCCTTGGGCGGTGTCGCCTCGGAAGGAGGGAGGAGTCTCGGCGATTTCCAACTCGACGTGTGTGGGAAGGTTGACGTCGATGGCGGTCCCATTGTAGAAGACCACCTCGATCATCATGTTCTCTTTGAGATAACCCAGGTTGTCGCCCAGCAACTGCTTGGTAAGCTCGTACTGATCGAAAGTCTCTTGGTCCAGGAAGTAATAAAACTCGCCGTCGGTATACAGGTACTGGGTCGGCCGGTTGTCCATGTCCGCTATGGAGAATTCGGTGTCATAGCGCTGGAACGTGCGTTCCACCACCGCGCCGCTCAACAGGTTCTTCATCTTGATCCTGGTCACCGGCGCCCGCTGTTGCATCTTGTGGCGTTCGTAGTCCATCACCTGCCAGGGTTGCCCGTCCAATTCAATGACAAGGCCCCGGCTCAAGTCGCCGAAGTTAATGCTCATCGGGACTCCTCCAGGTCAGATTGACAGGTTTTGAACGGGCCACCGCCCCACCCACCAATTGCCGGTCTCGAAGTTGATTTGCCAGCTATTTCGACGCCTTGCTCATTTCGATGCCCTACTCAGGGGAGTTGCGCCGTCTTCGCCCAGAATCACGATGTCCTCAATGCGTATGCCGCCCCAACCGGAGATGTAGATGCCCGGTTCCACCGTGAACACGGTGTTCAGACCCAGGGAGTCGGTCGACTTCGGACTGACGCGGGGGCCTTCGTGGACCGCCAACCCGACCCCATGCCCCAAGCTGTGTCCGAAGTTGTCTCCATACCCGGCGTCGGAAATGACGTCACGGGCCAGGGAGTCGCATTCCTCTCCCGTCATCCCTATCTTGGCTGTGTTGATCGCGGTCAGTTGGGCCCCAAGGACAATGCTGTATATCTTGTGGAACATATCGTCCGGTTCACCCACCACCACCGTCCTGGTGATGTCGGAGCAGTAGCCGCCGACCCGGGCCCCCATATCTATCACTATGGGCTCACCCCGTTTGATCACCCGGTCGGTCGGCTGGTGATGGGCCATCGCCCCGTTGGGTCCGGCCGCCACGATGGTGTCGAAGCTGATGGTGTCGGCCCCGGCATCCCTCATGGCGACTTCCATTCTCCAGGCGACTTCCCTTTCAGTCATGCCTTCGACGATTGCCGGACACACCAACTCCATAGCCTTGTCCGACGCGTCAATGGCCCGTTGCAACAGGGCCAATTCAGCGGAGTCCTTGATCATTCTCTGGTCGTCGGCCACTTCGGTTACCGGGATGAGGGAAACGCCGGAGAGTTCAGTCTCCTCTTTCAAGGCGTCCAGCAGGTTGTTGTAAGAGGAGACGGTCATGTTCTGGCTCTCGAAGCCGAGCCGCTTGATGCCCGACTCCTTGAGTTGTTCCATCAACCAGTCCCAGCCGCCACGGACCTGGTGGACCTGGAACTCGGTTGCCTGGTTGGTCGCCTGCTCGCTATACCGGGAATCGGTGACCAGCACCGCGCGTTCGTCGCTTACCAGCAAATGGCCGGCCGACCCGGTGAAACCGGAGAGATACCGCCGGTTTTCCGGAGCGGAAACCAAGACCGCGTCCACCTCCCGCTCCGGCAGCCGGGCGACGAAACGGTCCAGGCGTTCTTTCATCATTGGGTCTCCTCCTCAACCAATGCGGCCAATATCTCCAACGCCGCAGTATAGCTTCTCCATCCGAACCCCGCAATTTGGCCGCGGGCGACGTCGGAGAGCACGGAGTGCCTGCGCCAAGGCTCCCTGGCGTAGGGATTTCCAAGGTGTACCTCAATGAAGGGCCGCTTAAAATCGATGAGGGCGTCCTTGAGGGTCAGCCCGTAATGGGTCAGGGCGCCGGGGTTGATGACGATTCCTTGGACCTTGTCCCAATTCTCCTGGATGCAATCTACCAGCAGGCCTTCGACGTTGGACTGGAAGAATTCCACCTCGACGCCCAAACGGCCGGCCACCCTGGATATTTCCTGATTGACCTCCTCCAGTGTCTTGGAGCCGTAAATGGTGGGGTCCCGTCGGCCCAGCATGTTGATGTTGGGGCCGTTCAGAATCAAGAACCTGGCCATAACCTAGCGCCGCTCGGCCTCCTGATCGTCTTGAAACTCCGCCGCCGACCCCGCCCATCGATCCTCGGACGGCACCGGAGCCCCGCCAGTGGGCTCGTCGGCCCTGGGATGATTTGACAGGTAGGCGAGCAGGGCTTCCTGCTTGGTTACGTGGGTGTAAATCTGGGTCGTAGTCGGGCTGGAGTGTCCCAGCAGCTCCTGGATCACCCGGAGGTCCGCCCCGCCCTCCAGCATGTGGGTGGCGAAAGTATGCCGCAGCGTATGGGGATGCACGTCCTCCCTGGCTCCCGAGACGACAGCGTAACGGCCTACCAGCTTTTCGATGCTGCGCCGGGAAAGCCGCTGGCCGTACCGGTTGAGAAACAGGGCCTGGGTCGCCGTAGCCATCAGTTGCGGCCGCGCTTCGGCCAGGTAACGCTGCAGTACCTGTTCGGTGGGGCGGCCGAACAGCACCCAGCGCTCTTTCGAACCCTTGCCCCGGACCAGAACCGCCCGTTCCGGGAAGTTGACGTCGGGAACGTCCAGACCCTGGATTTCCGCCAACCGGGTACCGCAGGCGTAGAGCATTTCGAGGATGGCCTTGTCCCGAAGGCCCAAGGGAGTCGTTTCGTCCGGTGCATCCATCAGCCGTTCGGCTTCCTTGTGGCCGAGAAACGTCGGCAACGGCTTGCTCACTTTCAGCTTGAAGCTCCGGCTCGAGGGGACCGGGGTCGAACGGAACAGCCCCTCCTGGACCAAGAACCGATAGAAGGAACGGACCACGGTAAGTTTGCGGGCAACGCTGACCCTGGCGTAGCCTTGGCCGCCGTTGGCCTCGGTGGCCAGCCAGGCAAGGTACCCTCGCAGGATCTGGCGGTCCATATCGGTCAGGCTCAGTGCCTCAAGCGCCAGGTAACGGCGAAAGGAATGGAGGTCAGCCAAGTAGACCCGCTCGGTGTTTTCAGAGAGGCCACGTTGACCCCGCAGATAACGAGGGTATTTCTCCAGGTATTCGTCGAACTGGGCAGTCCCCGGCCCGTCGCCGGCATCGGAGCCGCCGGTGCTTGGGGAAATAGCGGCGCCGTTTGGGCTAATCGACAACTGGGGCCAGCTCGTCGGACTCTTCCCGGACCGCCTCCTGCCAGTCGCAGACGGTACAGGCCGAATTATTGCGGCCCTGCTGGACCATCATGCCGCCGCACTCGGGACAGGGCGTGGGCAGCGGAAGCCGGTTGATGATGAACTCGCAGTTGGGGTAACGGGAGCAGCCCCAGAAGGGCCGTCCCCGGCCTCTGGCGCGGCGTTCCACAATATCTCCGCCGCAGTCGGGGCAGTTGACTCCGGTCTTGTTCAGGATGGGTTTGGTGTTGCGGCAGTCCGGGAACCCGGTGCAGGCCATAAAGCGTCCGAAGCGCCCGGTCTTGATTACCATCGGCTTGGCGCACAACTCGCAGACCTCGTCGGTCTCTTCTTCCAAGCGGACCCGGGGCATCTGCTCGTTGGCGTTGTCCAACGCTTTTTGGAAAGGCTTGTAGAACTCGTCCAGCATGGGGACCCATTCTCGTTCACCTCGGGACACGTCGTCCAGCTCGTCTTCCATTTTCGCGGTGAAATCCAGGTCCATCACGTCGGTGAAATATTCGGTGAGCAGATCAGACACCGTGATGCCCAATTGAGTGGGAGTAAGCCGGTTCCGTTCTCGTTCCACGTAATGACGGCCGACCAACGTCCCGATGGTGGGGGCATAGGTACTGGGCCGGCCGATACCTTTCTCCTCCATAGCTTTGATCAAGGTGGCTTCAGTGTACCGCGGCGGCGGTTCCGTAAAGTGTTGATTGGCCTCCAGTTTGGCGCAATCCAAAGGGTCGCCCGCAGCCAGCGCCGGCAGCGTCTTGCGGCCATCGCCGCCCTCTTGGTCGTCCCTTCCCTCCAGATAGACCTGCCGGAAGCCGGCAAACTTCAATACCGAGCCCGTGGCCCGGAAGTTGTATACGGTCGCGGACTTGCAGGCCGCGTCAATATCGGCGGTGGTCGCCTCCGACACTGCATCAGCCATCTGGCTGGCCAGCATCCGCGACCAGATCAGGCTGTACAGGCTCCATTGGTCCCGGCTCAGATGGGGCTTCAACGAATCAGGGTCCCGCCGGATGGAAGTGGGCCGGACCGCCTCGTGAGCCTCCTGGGCCCCTTTGGAACGCTTGGAGTAGTACTTGGGCTTGTCGGGGATGTGGTCTTTCCCGTACCGCTCCGAGATATACTCCCGCACCTCGGTAATCGCCGAGGCCGCCACTTGGGTGGAGTCGGTCCGCATGTAGGTGATCAACCCCACCGGCCCGCCGGCGCCCACGTCGAGTCCCTCGTAGAGTTGCTGGGCGGCAGTCATGGTCCGCTGCGCGGTGAACCGCAGCTTGCGGCCGGCTTCCTGCTGTAGAGTACTGGTCGTGAATGGGGGCGCCGGGCGTTGCCGCACGTCCCGTTTACGGACCTCGGCGACGCGGTAAGCCGCGCCTCCCAACTCTGTTTCGTACCGTCGGGCGTCGTCCTCGTTGGGAATGTTAATGCGCCCGCGCTTGTCCTTGACCGAGTGGAGCGCTGCCTCAAACTCGGTCTTCTGGCCCTCCTTGCGCAATTTGGCATCGATGGTCCAAGACTCGACTGGGACGAAGCTGGTTATCTCCCGTTCCCGGTCCACCACCATGCGCAGGGACACCGATTGGACGCGTCCGGCGGACAGGCCCCGTTGCACCCTTCTCCAGAGCAGCGGGCTGATCTGGTAGCCCACCAAGCGGTCTAGGATCCGCCGCGCCTGCTGGGCGTTGACCAACTGCATATCGATCTCGCGGGGATGGCGGAAGGCATCCTCCACGGCGTCTTTGGTTATCTCGTGAAAGACGACCCGCTTGGGCGGCTCCGGCCGGGTGTCCCACTTGGCCGCCTCCTGCAGGTGCCACGAAATGGCCTCGCCCTCCCGGTCAGGGTCGGTGGCGAGGAATATATCCGCGGCGTCATCCCCGGCTTTCTTCAGTTGGTTCAACAGCGACCGCTTGTCCTGCATCACCACGTAGGACGGTTGAAAGTCCTGCTCGATGTCGACGCCGATCTTGCTCTTGGGGAGGTCGCGGAGATGCCCTTGGGAAGCGGCCACCACGTATTTCGAGCCCAGGATCTGGCCGACGGTCCGGGCCTTGGCGGGAGACTCGACTATCACCAGGCTCTTGCCGGCCGAGTTCAGCTTCTTTACGGCCGCCGTCTTGGTGGTCTTGGTGGCTTTGGCCCCTTTCGCCTTACTGGTCTTCTTCTTCGCCGCGGCCTTCCCGGCCGGAGTGGGTTTAGCGACCATGAGCGGCCCCAACAGCCGCGGATTTAACGTAGTGCATGCAGCCAACCTGCCTTATCATGCCTTTCAATTCGAGCATCGTCAGCATCCCATTGACGGCGGTGATGGGGAGTCCGGACCGGCGACCCACCTCGTCGATGTGGACCGGGTCCGCCCCGATATGTTGAAGCAAAGCCATCTCCTCGCTGTCGGTATCGCAGCCTGCCGCCGCGAGCGCCAACTCCGTCTGTTGTTCGACCTGCTGCTCGGCGCTGGCCTGAGCCGGGGCGCCGATGCTGGAAATATTCAACTCTTCAAGAATGTCGGAACAGTTGGTCACCAGCTTGGCGCCCTCCTGTATCATCCGATGGGTAAAGCTGCTGACCGGGGAGAATATGCTGCCTGGTACACAGAATACCTCCCGGTTTTGCTCCAACGCCTGGTACACCGTCCAGCGGGCCCCGCTGCCTTCAGCGGCTTCGACCACCACGGTCCCCAAGGTCATCCCGCTGATGAGCCGGTTCCGCCGAGGGAAGCTCCGGGGGTCCGGCTTGATCCCCAGAGGCTGCTCACTGATGACGGCCCCCTGGGTCTGGATGCGCCGGAACAGGTCAGTGTGCTCCTTGGGATAAACGGAGTCCAGCCCGCCGGCCAATACCGCCAGCGTCCTGCCACCGCTCTCCAAGGCGGCCCGGTGGGCGGCGCCGTCAATGCCCAAGGCCAGTCCGCTGACGATGGTAATGCCGTTGACCGCCAGGTCCCGGCTCAAGACGGCCGCGGCCTCCAGTCCGTAGGTAGTCGGCTTCCGGGTACCGACGATACCGACGGCCCGTTCGTCGGAGGGCTGTAGCGTCCCCTTGTAATATATGACGGGCGGTGGGTCCGCGATTTGCTTCAGGCGGGGCGGGTAGATGTCCGAACGCCAGTCGGCTACGGAAACGCCGGCCCGGGCTAGGCTGTCCATCTCGTCGTCCGGAGAAAACGAATTTCGAGCGGCGACGATCTCCAGGGCAGGGCGCTCTTCCAGACCGGCCGCCCTCAGGTGGTCAACCGGCGCGTTCCAGGCCATTCCCAAGTCGCCGAAGAATGCCTCCAGGCGGCGGAAGCGGACGGTCCCCAACTGAGGAATGCGATTAAGGGCCGCCCAGAATCTGATGTCAGGGGACACTCATCTACTCTGAACAGTTACGATTCCAGGACATGCTCCACCCGGTGGGTGGGGGCCATGCGCTGGCGGGCAAAGCCGCGGGGCCTGGACTTCCTGGGCCTTTTGTCCTTGGCTGGACCTTGGCCGGACTTCGGTTTAATGCCCGGCATTCGGGGCGACCTGCCAGGCTTGGCCTTTCCTTCCAGCACCTCAAGCCTTCGCTGCAACTGGGTGATGACGGCCTGCTGCTGGGTGATGACGGCCTGCTGCTGGGTGATGACGGCCTGCTGCTGGGCGATGAAGGCCAGCAAGGCCTCCCGGCTGGCGGTAGTCAGGTCAAGACCGGTATCCATGCTTCAGATTTAACATAACCGGAAAACCGACGCACTGTGCTTTTCCAACCACTTCTGCCCAATTCGCCTCACTAACTCTGAACAGTTACCCGCCCGAGTTTTCATTGACAATGCAAAGAGGGCGATGATATATTCGGCTTAAGCACGCCCGGCACAACGACCGGGCCTAATTCATCCCAACGACAATCATGATATTGCCTTTAATATTGGGCCGCTTCGGGCGCTCACACCCCTCCGCTCAGATGTCTTCATTGCACCCGTTCTATGGACCCCTTTCCCCTTCCTCGACTACATCAATTCTGAACGCGCTATGCTCCACTTCGCGGGTTGAGAGGTCTCCTTAAACATGCAGAACATGCAGATGCGTGATTTTGTCGTACGCTTCGCCGGCGAAGGCGGGCAAGGCGTCGTCACTTCCGCCGAAGGTCTGGCGCAGTCGTCGACGCAGGTGGGCTACCACGCCCTGACTTTCGCTACTTTCCCCTCCCAAATCCTGGGCGGGCCCACTTGGACCCAGGCCCGCATCTCGGTCGACCCGGTCCTGAGCCCTGGCGATGACGTGGACGTGTTGGTGGCCTTTAACCAGGAAGCCTACAACAACCATTTTACCGAAGTACGGGAAGATGGCGTCATCATCTTCAACTCCACCGAATTCAGCCTCGATAACGAACCCCGGGCCTTCGGCCTGCCCATCGAGGAGTTGGCCCGGTCCACCGGAAACAACAGGGCGGCCAACATGGTGATCATGGGCGCCTTGGCCCACTTGGTGAATATGCCGCACGAATACTTGGAAGAGTTCGTGGAAAAGCGTTTCAATCGGGGCCGTCCGGGCGACGACGAAATAATCCGCTCCAACATCCAGGCCTTGGGTCTGGGCCGCGAGCACATAGCGAACAGCGGTCTTCAGTTGGGCGATCTGGCCCCCGCCCAAAAGCCCGAGTACGGGCAACTGATGATCAAAGGCAACGAGGCCCTATCCTTGGGGGCCATTGCCGGGGGCCTGGATTATTACGTCGGTTATCCTATTTCCCCAGCCACCCCCATCCTGCTCTATATGGAGCGGAACCTGGTGGGGAGAGACCGGTTCGCCTACCAGGTGAGTTCGGAAATCGAGTCGATTACTTCCATCCTGGGCGCGGGATACGCCGGTAAGCGGGCGATGACGGCCACGGCCGGCCCCGGCGTTTCACTCATGAGCGAGGGACTGGGCCTGAGCTGGGTCGCCGAGATTCCCTTGGTGGTGGTCGACGTCCAGCGGGGCGGCCCAGCCACCGGACTGCCCACCAAGACCGAGCAGTCGGACCTGATGAGTTGCATGTTCCCAGCCCACGGCGACGTTCGCATCCCCATTATTGCCGTCGGAGACGTAGAAGAGTGTTTCTACGGTGCGGTGAAAGCCATCGAGTGGGCCGAGAAATACCAGGGCCCCGTAATCTTGATGAGCGAAATGTCCTTGGCGGAGCGGGCGCAGAACATACCGGTGCCCGACCTGAGCCAAGTCAAGCCGGCCAAGCGGATCGTGTACCAGGGGAGCAACGGTTACAAGCGCTACGCCGGGACCGAGGTTTCCCCCATGCCCATTCCCGGCGGTCCGGGCGCCTACGTCGCCAACGGCAGCGAGCATGATGATATAGGGGACACCACCCATCTGGCCGAACGCCACATTCAGATGACCGAGCGGCGTTTCGGAAAGATCAAGCTCCTGGAAGAAGACGAGTACGAAAGCGACGGTACGGAGCACCCGGTCGTGGTGATGCCCTGGGGCGGCAGCAAGGGACCGGCCTTGGAAGCCTACAATACGCTGAAGCGAGACGGGGTGCCGGTGGGCTGGTGCTACACCATGTACCTGAACCCCCTGCCGCCAAAGCTGTTGGAAGAATTGAAGCAAAAGGAACTGGTAATCGTCCCGGAACTCAATTACCAAGGGCAGTTCTCCGGGATTCTCCGGTCGTTGGGTGTCAAAGCGGAGTCCGTCACGCAATACACCGGTCTTCCGTTCAAGGCCCGGACGCTGGTTGACCGCGTTACAGAGATGACCAAGAAGTGGTCGCAGGAGGCCATCGGAGTATGAGCAAAAAGAACCCGGAATACGATTTCAAATGGTGTCCCGGCTGCGGCGACTTCGGCGTGCGGCGCGCCTTGGAGTTCGCCATGATCGACCGGATGGAAGAGACTGGCCGGCCGATGGAGAATAACGTCGTCGTGGCGGGCATCGGTTGCTCCGGTAACTTGGTCCACCTTCTGGAGGGCGACCAGCCCTTCGGCATACACGGCATTCACGGCCGCTCTCTGCCCATAGCCCTCGGCATCAAGATGGCCCAGCCAGAACTGAACGTGGTGGTGGTGGCGGGCGACGGCGACTTCCTGAGTATCGGCGGCGAACACATCGGTCCCCAGGCCGCCCGCAACCTCAACATTTGCGCCGTGATTATGGACAACGGCGTCTACGGGTTGACCAAGGGCCAGAGTTCGCCCACAACCAAGCTGGGCGTCATTACCAGCTCCACTCCGTTCGGCAAGATCGAGGCCAAGACCGATCCCTTGGAGCTTTACCTGACGCTGGGGGTTTCCTTTGTGGCAAGCGGTTTCTCGGCCCAGCCGCGGCCCCTCGCCCAGTTGATCAAACAAGGGATGGAGCACCAGGGTTTTTCCATAGTGCACGTCCAATCGCCATGCACGACTTATAACGACAATTACGAAGAGTTGAAGGGCGATGTCCGCAAGGGCATCGAACCCGCACTGCACCCGGTACCGGACGATTACGATCCCTCTGACCGCGGCGCCGCCTATGACCTTCTGCAGGAAGGCGGAATCCCCGTCGGAGTCATCTACCGGGACGCCGACCGGCCATCCTTGGACCAGCGGGTCGAGAGCATGTGGGATGTGGCCAAGTCACAGTCTGCGGAGGAATTGATGGAAGCGTTCCGCTTCTAACCGCTGGTTTTTGCATCCTGATGAAAAATCTCCCCGGGACCGGGGAGATTTTTTTGTTCCATGCCGCGAATTGATGGCCGCGAAGTGACGTTAGGCAAGGACAGGTTAACTGCTGGCCTGCTGTCCCTCTTCCAACGCCTGGTATTTGGACGGACACTTCACCAGCACGTGGTCTGCTTGAAACACCCCGTCTTCGCCGACGCTGCCTTGTAATATGATCTCTGAATGCGGATTAAAAAAGAGGTCTGGCAGCACACTGCTGTACGTGGCGTTTACCGCCGTATGGGGGGATTCGCCATCTTTGTCGGCAAGCTGGAACCGGGCCACCAGCGACTTGTCTTCCCGCTGGAACGATCCTTCCACCAGCTTGCCTGCCAGGCGCACGACGGTCCCGCGGTGTTCTTCCATATTGGAGTCCAGTTCGCTGGGATCGACAATGGCCAAGGTGTTCTGAGGAAACGCGGCATAGATCATGTAGGCCAAGGCCAACCCCACGACCGCGATGACAACGATGAACCTGGTGCGGTTGGAATGTCCCGGGGACTCGTCATCCACCGGTTGGGAGAGGAGGGGCGCCTTGTCTTCCAAGCGGGTCTCCGTGGCTGATGCCGGCGATAGACCGCCGCCGCATCGGGTGCTGTTTCCAATCCGATAGGCGTATGATAGCAAACCGTGGAACTTGTTGCCAACGGGCCGGGGCGCGCCATTGACGTCCACTTCGAGTGAAAACGCGGTCGAAGTGCGGGGGCTGGAGAAGAGCTATGGTGAATGGCCAGTGCTCTGGGACCTGGACTTGGCTGTGCCCTGGGGCGAGACCCTGGCCCTTTTCGGCGTCAACGGCGCGGGCAAGACGACCTTGCTTCGCATACTCTCCACACACGTGCGGCCGGACTCCGGGTCGGCTGCCATAGCGGGCCGTGACCTGCGCCGGCAGCCTGGAGCGGTCCGTCGCCGGATCGGCGTGGTCGGCCACCGGAGTTTCCTATATCACGACCTGACCTGCCGGGAGAACCTGGTCTATTACGCCCGGCTCTACGGCCTCCGTAACTGTGAATCGAGGGCCGCCGAAGTGCTAAGCCGGGTTGGCCTCGCCGACCGCGCGGGCCACCGGGTACGGGACCTGTCCAACGGTATGCAAAAGCGGGCGTCAATCGCCCGGGCCATTCTCCACGAACCCCAAGTGTTGCTCCTCGATGAGCCGGAGTCGGGCCTGGACCGCGATTCCCGGGAAATGTTCGGGGAGTTGCTGCTGGAGTGGACCGGCGCCGGGCGTTCGGCAATCATTGCAACCCATGACATCGACCTCGGTCTGTCATGGGCCCATTCGGCCGGTGTCCTCTCCCAAGGCAGGGTCCTCCTGCCCACCGAACGGGGCCCTGAGGCCGCTCCCGCAATTCGCGAGGCGCTGTCCGGCCGCCGGAGCCGCACCGGCCTAGTGGAAGGCAGTCCGTGAACCGGGCGCTGGGGCCGATGGCCGCCATAGTCTGGAAGGACCTGACGTTGGAGGCCCGGTCCAGGGACCTCTTGGTGTCGGTGGTCTTTTTCGGCTTGCTGTTGGTGGTGGTCTTCAGCTTTGCCATCAAGCCAACGCCCGAAATGGCCGAGGAGTTGGCTCCCGGAATTCTCTGGGTGGCCTTTGCTTTTGCGGCCACACTGGCAATGAACCGCTCTTTCATCCGGGAGCAGGAACAGGGCGGCTTGGACGGGCTGCTCCTGTCGCCGGTCAGCCGCGACGCCATATTTTTGGCGAAGGCGGCCACCAGTTTCCTGTTTATGTTGGTGGTCGAGGCTGCGTTGCTGCCCGTCTACGCCGTTTTGTTGCAATTCTCCGCCTTCTCCTTCATTTTGGTGTTGACAATAGTGCTGGCCACCCTGGGGTTTGCGCTCATTGGGACGCTTTTCTCCGCCTTGGCGGCTCAGACGCGCTCGCGGGAAATCATGCTGCCGGTACTGTTTTTTCCCATCGTCCTGCCGGTAATCATCGCGGCGGTGGAAGTATCCACCAGGGCGATCGGTGGGGAAACACTCTTCGGGGCCGGCCGTTGGCTGCCGCTGATCGCAGTCTTCGACGCACTCTTTCTGGTAATATGCCCTTGGCTATTTTCTGTTGTCGTAGAAGAATGAACGTTCTCAATTTTCGGACAATTTTCGGAGCCGTCGCCGGGCTTTTGATGATGGCGAACCTGTACCTGATTTTCGCGGTAGCACCCACCGACGCCGCCCAGGGCGAGGTGGCGCGGGTGATCTACCTCCACGTTCCGGTAGCGATTATGTCGTTCTTGGCCTTCTTCTTCGTGTTCGTCGGGAGCGTAATGTACCTGATCAAACGCGACCTCCGATGGGACAGCCTGGCCCACTCGGCTGGCGAAGTGGGGGTGGTCTTCATCTCGGTGGCGCTCTTGACCGGTATGATTTGGGCGCGGCCCGTGTGGAACACTTGGTGGACTTGGGAGCCGAGGCTGACCACCACGTTGGTGCTATGGCTCATCTACGTGGCCTACCTGATGGTGCGGTCCTTCGCGCCCAACCGGAGCAGGGCCGGCGTCTACGCGGCGGTGGTCGGCATCATCGGATTCGTCGACGTGCCCATCGTCTACTTCGCCGTAGAGTGGTGGGGCTCGCTATTGCACCCGGAACAGGTGGTAGGGCCGCTGGCCGAAACCGGTTCGCTGGACCGCACTGTGTCGATGGTGCTCTTGGTGTCGTCGGTCGCTTTCTTGTTGTTCTTGGGATACATGGTGATGTTGCGCATGTCCTTGCGGGACATCGACGACGAATTAGCCCGGATTCGATTTGGTCTCAGACGAATGGGCCGACCCCCGGCGGGGGAAGGAGCCGCGTGATCCCCACGATTTTGCTCCAGGCGGACGAGCCCGCGGCGAACCTCGGGTACCTCTTCGCAGCTTTTATCGTAGCCTGGCTGTTCTTCCTGGCCTACGGGCTCTACATCCTTCGCCGTGCTAAAGAGTCCCGAGCCGAACTGGCCCGGCTCAGGCGTGCGGCCGGGGAAGAAACGGAAGCGCCGCCAGACCCTGCTCCTGAGGGCACGGAGACCGGCGTCAACTGATCCTCAGGACCGGCTGGACTGAAAGTCCTGGAACCGGTCTCGCAGTGCCTTCTTGTCGAACTTGCCGACGCTGGTCTTGGGGATTTCGTCGAGAAATACCACGTCGTCGGGGACCCACCACGAGGCGAAACGGCCCCGGATGAAATCCAGCACCTCGTCCTTTTGCAGGGTGTCCCGGTGGTCGGCGTTGGGGACCACGCAGGCCAAGGGCCGCTCCTGCCAGTTGCGGTGGGGAACCGCGATCACCGCCGCTTCCAGCACCCCCGGATGGGCGACAATGGCCGTTTCCAGGTCCACCGACGAGATCCACTCGCCGCCGCTCTTCACCATGTCCTTCACGCGGTCGCCTATTTGAATGTACCCATCCCGGTCGATGGATGCGATATCCCCGCTATGGTACCAGCCGTCGATGAAGGTCTCCTCACTGCGCGGGTCGTTGTAGTATTCGCTGGCAATCCAGGGGCCGCGGAACAGCAATTCGCCCCGGGCTTCGCCGTCCCACGGTAAGTCGTGCCCGTTTTCGTCCACCAGCCGCATCTCCAACCCCGCCGCCAGCGACCCCTGTTTGCCGGCCAACGCCAGCTTGCCTTCGTCGGAGAGCCCGTCCAAGCGACTTACGCGCCGGTTGTAGGCTACCAAGGGGGCGGCCTCGGTCATACCATAGGCTTGCACCAGGTTCACCCCCAGCTTTTCCTTGTAGGCCTGGATCAAGCTCAACGGCACCGCCGAGCCGCCGCTGACCACTTCCCGCACGCTGGAAAAATCGTACTCCTCGCCGGTGCGTTCCAAGTAGTCCAGCAGGCCCACCCAGATGGTCGGCACACCCAGGCTGATCGTCACCCGTTCGCGGTCAATCAGCTCGCAAATAACTTGGGGGGTGGGCCGGACTCCCGACAGCACCTGCTTGGCCCCGACTATCGTCGCGGCGAAGGGCGAGCCCCAGCAATTGGCGTGGAACATGGGTACCATGGCCATCACCACGTCACGCTCCCGAATTCCCAGCATGTCCGCCTGGCACTCGGCCATCGTGTGCAAGTACACGGCGCGGTGGGTATAGGTGACGCCCTTGGGACGGCCGGTAGTGGCCGAGGTGTAGCACAGTCCGGCGGGGGCGTTCTCGTCCAGGTCCACCGGCAGGTATTCGGCGGACGCCCGTTCCAACAACTCTTCGTAGTTGTGCGCCGACGGCAGGGAAGTCGTGAAGTCCCGGTCATCCGTCATCACGACGAAATGCTCCACGGACTCCAATTGCGGCGCCAAGGCCTCGAGAATCGGGGCCAAGTCCGGGTCGACCAGAATCACCTTGTCGGCGGCGTGGTTGATTATGTAGATCAGGTCGTCGGCCGCGAGACGGATGTTTATGGTGTGGACAACGGCGCCCAGCAACGCCGGGGCAAAGTAGGCTTCCAGGTGACGGAATGTGTTCCAGCCGAAGGTGCCGACGCGGTCGCCCTGCCCGACGCCCAAATCGCGAAGGCCGTTGGACAGCCGCGCCGCCCGCCCGGCCAGGTCGCGGTAGGTATAGCGATGGGTGCTTTCACCCTCCCGGGTGACAATCTCCTTGTCCGGGAAGAAGGTACTGGCCCGCTCCAGCATCCGGGGCACCAGCAGAGGATAGTCCATCATGGCAGCATCGCCTCTCGTTTGAAAAGCTTGTGTCCCCTCTCCCCTTGACGGCCACGCCGGCTTCGGCGGCCGTCAAGATGATACCTTTGCCGGTGCCGCGTCCGGCGCCAACCAGGAGCGCCTTCCGGCCGATTACGTCAAGCCGGGAAGGCTCATTAGGGGAATGGCTCATTAATTAACTCCCTCCAATCGTCCCAGATCTCCGGCGGAGCCTGGACGTCGAGGACCGCTTCGCGGGACTCCCTGCGGGACTGGCACCCGCTCACGGGGCACCGGGCGCAATCAGGAGTTCTGGCGCAGCATAATTGCCCGTGCAACCGGAGAATTTCGTGAATGTCCACCATCCCCATGGACAGTTCCGCGAACTGTTCACGGCGCATACGATAGACGCATTTCAGCCCCTCACGCAACGGGCCGGGACCCCGGTCAGTCGTCGCGATACCGAACACTCGGCCCAAGACGCGTATGCAGTTGGCGTCCAACGGCAGGGCGTCATCCCCCCAACCGTATGCCAAGACGCATTCGGCGACCTTCTCGCCGACCCCTTTGATGTCGAGCAAGTCCTCGCGGCGCCTCGGAACGCCCTCGACCAAAGCCTCAGCCATTGAGATAACGAACGGCAACTGACCGGCGCGCACGAGGTACGCCGCCTCGTCCTTTACGGTGCTTCCACGGGCAGCCAAAGACGCTGCGTCCGGGAACCGCCGGAAGAAACTATGGCACATCTCCACCAGCAGGGCATCTTTGGTGCGAGTGCTAAGCCCGAACAACACGAGAGTCCGGTAGAGACTGCGCCGATGGCCGACTTCCCGCCAAAGCTGCGACTCCCAAATGAAGCCGCGGTATGCGGCCTGCAGCTCGGCCAAGAGCAACGGCACTCGGTGTGGGTCCGGCAATCTTTGGCTCACGCCGTAATTGTAGGGAAAGAACCCCCGCCCCGTCTTTACTCCGCTTCGTCTTTCCGGCCGCAGCCGGAATCCAGACCCCGACCCGCATCAGCCGCGTACGGGGAACCGGAACTTAACGCCGAGCCTGGGCCCCGGCTGCGGACGCGACTACGAGGGGATAAGGTTGGGCCTCGACCCTTAGGAGAAGCAGGGGAGCGGCGGTTAGAGGGTTTCCTCGAAGACGTCTAGGAATCCTCTGAACAAGACCCGGACAGGCCGGTCTTGTGTTTAATGGCACGGGTTTGCGGGTCTGGCCCGCCTTCCGGCAGTGTTGGCGAGTGCCGATGGCCTCTGATTTCGTCCCGCCAGGCCCCCTGGGGGCCTATATCGCCCTTGATGTCTGGCTTGGGCCTGCCGATATCGCTGCTATCCCGCCAGATGACCTTCGGCTGCCATCAGGTTCCCCAGTCCCAGCAGCAACGCCAGTCGCTGCGTATTCTTAGCCAATCCCCGGTAACGCACCTTGGCATAGCTGAACAGCCGCTTCACCTTCAGAAATGGATGCTCCACCTTGGCTCTGACCGACGCCTTCAGCTTCTCCGCCAGGGCTTCCTCGCTCCCGGGCTCCAGGCCCCGGCGTTTTCCGGGCCTCATCGCCACCTGCCAGTCCAACTCACGCCCCAGGTTCTCCTCCCGCTTGTGGACCCCCTGGTACCCGGCGTCGCACCACACCACCTTTTCTCCGCCGTGCCGCAGATGGTGCGCCTCGGTGATGTCGTGCACGTTGGCCGCCGTCGTGCTCATGCTGTGCACCAAGCCCGTGTCCGCGTCCACCCCAATATGCACCTTCATCCCGAAATGCCACTCATTCCCCTTCTTGGTCTGGTGCATCTCCGGGTCCCGCTCCCTGGCGCGGTTCTTGGTGGACGATGGCGCCTCGATGATGCTGGCGTCCACTATGGTTCCCTCCCGCAGCCGCAGTCCCTGCGATTCCAGATGCCTGTTGATCTCCTGAAACAGACCCTGTCCCAGATTCTGCCTTTCCAGAAGATGACGGAAATTGAGAATCGTGGTCTCGTCGGGCAGGGCCTCCGACAGTTTCAGGCCCACGAACCGCCTGACCGATTCGGCCTCGTAGAGCAGGTCCTCCATGCCGGGGTCGCTGAGATTGTAGAAGAGCTGCACACAGTGGATCCGCAGCATCACTGCCAGCGGGTAGGGCTGGCGGCCCCTTCCGGCCTTGGGGTAGAAGGGCCCGATGCGCGCCTCAAGACTCTGCCAAGGAATCAGTCCGTCCATCCGCTCCAGAAACAGCTCCCTGCGGGTCTTGCGCTTCTTGCCCTGGTATTCCAAGTCCGAAAATGTTGGCTGGTCCATCAACTCCACGCCCTCCACTGGCATCAGGCTCCGCCTGCGTTAATATGCCACATCAATACGAACTTGTTCAGAGATTCCCTAGTACTCAGTCAACTTCGTTTTAGCAATTGTTTAAGAAAACGGACAATTTGGCTATCCTGCCTGGTGGGAAGTGTGTTGGCGGGGGTGGCAGTGATGGTCCGGGACAAGTACGCAGTGCGGCTGGCGGCGGAACACCGGGAAGAACTCCAGCGTCTGATTCGCTGGCCTTGGGAAACCCAGTTCAGTCGCGCCCTGGCCCGGCTGCGAGCCATTCCACTCCCAGCCTGACGGCGCCCGTCCGCCACTGACCCAACGTCCCCGCCAACTCGCGCCAGTCCGGTCCGCGAGCGCCTCTTGCCGTGTCCTATCCCGCCATCTCCCTCACCACAGCCACTGTAAGCCGCCATCGGCGCCCCCCAAAAGCGCCTGCAGACCGCCGCCAACCTCCCATCTACCCGAATCGAGCCCGGACCATCGCTTCTGTAACTTCCTCACCCCCCTTCCATTGTCCTCACCCCTCCATCCCTGTCCATCGGTGGATTCGGGCTAAGTATCGTATCTTGAGACTACGCGTTCAGCCTCCAGGTCATATCGTTCGGATAACCCCCTGAGTTCCGTCGCAAAACGAAAATACCCCGCATTTTCTACATCTTCAGCTTTTCGTCTGTACTGGTTGACCAAATCACGCTCAGGACGGCCGCTAGGGTCGACGCGGCAGACTCCTCTAGCATTTATGGCTCCTATGACATACCACCTCCGTAATGCTTCTGCATCCTCTTGGTTTAGAGCTGCTGCGACTGTACGATCGATCCACAGGTTGTCGGCGTCGGGTGGAGAATGGAAGAGTACTTGACCCACCTGGTTCAGGCCTACCTCAACATGTCCCGTCGCGATGCAACCGGCTTTTACCCGCGAAAGCCAGTCCTCGAACTGGGCTGAGGATATTACGGGGCTATGTTGATGAGGTGGTCATCAGCTGGGGGTCATGGGAGCGAATGCAAAAACTTCTTGAGGCTCGAGCTCAATCGACTGAAACCGGTCAGGCTCCGGACCATCAACCTCAAGGATAATGATGATCACTTTGATTTCTGACGGGGTGGGGTATAGCACCATGACAAAATCACTCCAGAAAGGATAGGGCCACCATATCATCCCCCCCGTGGCTCGCGATTTTGGTTTTTGACCCACATCTAATTTTCCGAATGGCTTCTGAGAAAGGAAAAAATAAGAGCACACAGCGCTTGAAAAGGAGGAAGCCAATTCTGACTTCGTTGGCGGGCGGCTGTTAACCGCTAGGTCGTAGGTTCGAATCCTACTCGGGGAGCTTATACAAACCTCACTTGGCAGCTCCAGCCCGTATGTGGTCTCAAAGAGCACGACGGCGAACGCCAGATGCTCTACGAAACGCTGAACGATTACGAGAACATCGAGGTAGGCTGCGTTTGGGTCCCGGAAAATGTGTTCCGCTCCAACGCCAACCGGTGGGACAAGATGAGGCAGTACGACGGCATCGCCGTTGTAACTGGAAGCCGGGAAGCACCACTGCCGACGGGTGGAGAGACTGCAACTGCGATACCAGGGTGCTGACCCCGGCCTCGTCGCAGGCGACACCCCAAACGGAACCCTCAATATACAAGACCTCGGGGAAGACCCGTTGCGCCCGCCAGGATGCCGCCTTACACTGGCGGCGTTTTGAATCGGTACACACACCCTTTGGAGGCACGCTATGAGCGAACTGGACGATCGCTACGAACGCGGACAGGAAACGCGGAGGATGTTTGGCGGCGGGCAAATCACCGGCGGGCCGTCGCCTGCATGGGACATTGCACCGGACCTGGAAAGAATCCTTGGTGAGGCGCTCTTCGGCACCATTTGGAAGCGGCCGGCACTGACCCCGGTGCAGCGGGAAATGGTCACGCTGTCGTGCCTCATAGTTATGAACCGCGAGGTACAGCTGAAGCGGCACTTGGGCAACGCGCTGAACCTGGGATTGACGCCTGACCAGGTCGTGGAGTTGATCATTCACGACACCTGGTACAGTGGAGCGCCGGCGGGCATTCAGGCGCTGACACTATGCAAAGCGGTTTTCGAGGAGCGCGGAATAGACTTCACGCCGGCCCGCATCCACGATGCCAGCGAAGACCCAGACAGCCTGTTCCAGCGTGGGGACGAGTTCCGGCGGAACTACATGGGAACCACCTCCGGGGCACAGTCGGCGCCGCCGACGCAAGCCGAGACGGAGCTGGGGCGTACTACCGGAGAATACTACTGGGGAGCGACCTGGACGCGACCGGGGCTTGATCTCCCCAGCCGCTGCATCTCCACCATGACCTGCCTGGCGGCGTTGGGCCGCGAGGGGCCTCTGCGGAGCCACATCCGGGGTGCGCTGAACATCGGATTTACGCAGGACCAGATCATCGAGGTGTTCGGCCACATGACACTCTACGCCGGTATACCGTTCGCCCGGGGTGCGATGGACATAGCCAACGAGATTTTCGCCAGCGCGTGACTATGCTGCCGCGTGTATGTAGTGTGACCAAGGGCCGGTTTGCAACCGCCAGTTTATTGATGTTG
The DNA here is from genome assembly GCA_965222595.1 of Dehalococcoidia bacterium. GTDB lineage: Bacteria > Chloroflexota > Dehalococcoidia > Lucifugimonadales > UBA3495 > VXOI01. The sequence goes on from CBDCUJ010000016.1 coordinate 353,626, forward strand.
AGCGAACCCGTCCGCCGCCATCCATAGGCTTGAACTCGAGCCTATGGATGGCGCGACGAATGTACCGTACGGAAGTGTATCTGCAGGTCCGCAGTGCGGTAATGCGGTATTGATGGAAGGGATGAATAGCCGGTAAGCCTCACGGGAGTTTGGGTTGCACCGGGACATTGTGCTCAATATGCTGGTCGATTGAGTGTCGCCGACCTAGCGGCGGCAGACCCCGGCGCGGCGTCCCAAGTTGGAGCCCTTCACCGGCGTCATTGACCGCATCCTTCGGGTGATCCCGGGTGCTGAAATTCCAGTAACGTTCCTTGATGAGGCAACGGGCAGGACCGGAGACGACTCGTCGTTGAATACCAACCATTAGATGGACCGCGAACGAGTTGTCAGTCTTCCAATCGACAGAAAATACGATTCTCTTGGCCGGTCGATTTGTATGCAACCGACCGGCTCCTTCTCCCGTTCCTGCTCCAGGCTGAGCGCCCAGTCGAGCGAGGACGTCGAAGCCGGCGATGACCGGGCCGATAAGAGAAACCCTCGACAATTACAACCGTGTTTGGTTGTCCGCTAGGCTTGGCTTGAACACCCCATAGTGACTACAATTGGGTTTTCCCAGTCAGCCGCAGGGAGGTCCTGATGAGCGTCTTGATCAAGAACGGGCACATCTTCACCGCCGTCGACAACTACGTGGCCGACATACTGGTGGACGACTGCAAAATCCGCACCATCGGCGTCGATATATCGGCGGACGCCGCAAAGACCATCGATGCCACCGGCAAGTTCGTGATTCCCGGCGGGATCGACCCCCACACCCACTTGGACTTTCCCTTCGGCGGCACCGTCTCTGCCGACGACTTCCGCACCGGCACGATCGCCGCTGCGGTCGGGGGGACCACCAGCATCGTGGACTTTGCGGTGCAACAGCGGGGCCAGTCGTTGAACGAGGCGCTGGAGATCTGGCACCAAAAGGCCGGAGGACAGGCCGTGGTCGACTACGGGTTCCACATGATCATCCAGGACCTGCCGGACGAACGCCTGCCCGACATGGACGAGATGGTCCGGCAAGGCGTCACCAGTTTCAAGATGTTCATGGCCTACCGCGGAGCGGTTATGGTTGACGACGACACCATCTTCAAAGCCATGGTCCAGGCGGCGGACAACGGGGCGATGATCTGCCTGCACGCCGAGCACGGGTACATGATCGACGTTCTGGTGCAGAGAGAGCTGGCCCAAGGCCACACCGCGCCCAAGTATCACGCCAGCACCCGGCCCCCGGTTACCGAGGCCGAAGCCACCCACCGGGCAGTCCGCATGGCGCAGGTCGCCGGCGCGCCGGTTTACTTCGTCCACCTGAGTTGCTCCGAGGCGCTGCAAGAGCTGCAGGCAGCCCGGGCTCAGCAGCAGCATGTCTACGCCGAGACCTGCCCCCACTATTTGACCCTGGACAATAGCATGTACGATCAAGAAGGATTCGAGGGGGCAAAGTACGTGTTGACACCGCCGCTCCGGGAAAAGTGGCACCAAGAAGAGCTCTGGAAGGGGCTGCGCCGCAATGACCTGCAAGTCGTCTCCACCGACCACTGCGCTTTCCGGTTCAGCGACCAAAAGACCTTGGGAGTGAACGACTTTTCCAAGATTCCCAACGGTGGGCCCGGAATCGAAAACCGCTTGAGCCTGCTTTACACCGAAGGCGTGGCCTCCGGGCTGTTGGACCTGAACCGGCTGGTGGAGATTTTCTCGACTGCTCCGGCCAAGCTGTTCGGGCTTTTCCCGCGCAAGGGCACCATTGCCGTGGGGAGCGACGCGGACATGGTGGTGTTCGACCCCGACGCCGAGACCGTAATCAGCGCCCAGACCCAGCATATGAACGTGGACTACAATCTCTACGAGGGCCGGACGGTAAAAGGGGCGCCGGAGGCGGTGATCGTCAACGGTCGAGTGTTGGTGGAGGACGGACAGTACACCGGCCTACCGGCAGAGGGCCGTTTCCTCAAGCGAAGCACGTTGTCGGGTGTCGCAGGTTAATGCAAGGAGTTTTGGGAAGATGGGGCCCACGGGGCCGATGGAGCCGACATCGATAGAGTAGGGTTGATTTTCTTGGACTATGAGTCATCCCGGAGTTTGGGGGCAGGCCTACTGTTCCTTTCTCAAAGATGTCGTCTTTCCGGCGAAAGCCGGAATCCACGCAACCTCAACCCTCAGGGACATCAGGTTAACTCCAGCCTACGGGCAACGCCTGGGGTAGCTGAAGCCCATCCATAGGAATCAATTAAACATATCCCGCTGTAAGGTGTGCCTCTACGACAACTTGTGCGCATACAGACACCTGGGGGTGACGTGGATTCCGGCTTTCGCCGGAAAGACGGAAGGGATGGCGTCATCTCTACACGGCCGGGATGACGTTGCCGACCTCACGGAGAGCTGGGCAACTCGTTCTTCTTCGTTCATCACCCCTGCAAGAGACTCCGGGATTACTCATGTTTCCGAAGCAACCAGCCGCATCCGGCTGGCGACGGGGGTGGTGAACAACTGGACCCATCCAGCGGCTGGAGTTTTCCCTGCACTCCCAAGCATGGCAGCTGGCTCAACATGGCTGAGATTGAGTTCACCGTTTTGAGCAACCAATGTTTGAATCCCCGCATTGAAATGAGGTGTCGCCCAGACGCCACATCGCAGCGCCGGAGACCGACCGTAAACATGCTAAGACAACCACCCCAAGCGCCAAGCACGACTCAGGCAACTGTTACGTAATCAGAAAAGAGTCCGATAGTAATCTCGGTGGGTGAGCAAGGGCAGCGCACTGCTCAAGCCTTGACACCATAGGACAGAGAAGTTAGCTTTTGCCTCGGAAAATTACGGTGAATTGAGTTTGACGGCACATAGCGCCCGAGAACCTGTCGCACTGGAGGACAACACCATGGCCTATCGATTAGGAGTGGATGTCGGTGGGACCTTCACTGACCTGCTACTGATGAACGAAGACACAGGCGACACTTACGAAGCCAAGGTCCACTCCACTCCCGAGGACTCTTCGGTTGGCGTATTCATGGGGATCGAGCGGGTCTGCGCCAACGCTGGTGTGGATCCCTCTGAGATTGACCAGATCATGCACGGGACAACCGTAGCGACCAACGCCATCCTGCAAAGTCAGGGCGCGAAAATGGGCCTCGTTACCACCAAAGGCTATAGGCAGGTGTTGCAGATCGAACGGGCCTTCGTACCGGGCGGCCTCGCCGCTTTCATAGTCTGGAACATGCCTGATCCTCTTGTCGATCTAGAGCTTACCGTGGAGGCCGACGAACGAGTGGGCGCTCGCGGAGATGTAGTTTCTCCCCTCGACGAAAACGGGGTCCGCAAGGAGTTGAATTATCTCAAGGATAAGGGCATTGAGTCCCTTACCGTTTCTCTGATCAACTCCTACGCGAATGGCGGCCACGAGCGCCGCATTCGAGAGATAGCAAACGAGGTCATGCCGGGTGTTCCTGTCTCCATATCCTCGGAGATTCTGCCGGAAATGTATGAGTTTGAGCGTACGCTGACCACTGCGGCCAACGCTTACGTGGCCCCCGTAATCACCAGTTATCTCGGCAGAATACAAGAAGACCTGGGAAACCGCGGCATCAACGCTAACCTGCACATCCTGCGGTCCGACGGGGGCCTCGCGTCGGTTGACATGGTCCAAAACGCTCCGGTCAACGTACTGATGAGCGGCCCGGCCGGCGGCGTCGCGGGCGCCGTATGGATAGCGGAGCAGGCGGGCTACAAGAACCTGCTTACCTTCGACATGGGTGGGACCTCGACCGACGTTTCCCTGATCGAGAACGGGGTGCCGCTCGTAAGGCGTGAGACCAGGGTAGGAGATGTGACCATCCGGGCTTCATCCCTGGACGTGCGCAGCGTCGGCGCCGGGGGTGGTTCGATAGCTCATGTGCCCGAGCTGACGAGGGCCTTGAGGGTCGGGCCGCAGAGCGCCGGGGCAAACCCCGGACCCGCTGCGTATGGCAGGGGCGGAGAAAACCCCACGGTCACCGATGCCAACGTGGTGCTCGGTCGTCTGCCAACCGTTCTCGCCGACCAAACCCAGCTCGATAAGTCTCTCGCCGAAAAGGCTGTCCAGACAGTTGCCGACGGCCTTGGCCTGAACTTGAAACGTGGCGCCGAGGGCATCATCGACATAGTCAACGAAAACATGTACGGGGCCATGAGGCTCGTTTCCGTCGAGCAGGGCTACGACCCCCGGGATTTCGCCCTTATTGCTTTCGGCGGAGCGGGACCGCTGCACGCCAATGCCATCGGCAAACTCACCCATTCATGGCCGGTGATAATACCCCCATCCCCTGGAGTACTATGTGCCTATGGCGATGCCACCACCCGGCTCAGGAACGAGGCGTCCCAGACCTTGATCCGGAGATTTTCCGAGACCACCAAAGAGGAGATCGGGGCGATTCTCACCGAGCTTGCCGAGCGGGCCGCCCAAGCGCTCGATGCGGAGAATGTGTCTCGCTCGGACCAGACGACCCAGTACCAGTTGGACTGCCGATACCGAGGTCAGGGCTTTGTGCTCACCACCGAAGTGGGCATGGAAGAATTGAGGGAAGGCGGTCTGGATATGGTCGGCCGCAGGTTCGCCGACATCCATACCCAGATGTTCACCTTCGCCCCGGAGGTAGAGCCCGAAGTGGTCAACCTCCGGGCAATCACCCAAGGGAAAGCCACAATAGCCAAGGCCCGTGCTGTCCAGAGCGGCGGCGCCGATGCCTCTGAAGCGAAAGTAGGGGTCACCTCAATGTACGTCGACGGAGCAGACCGAGAGGCTGCGGTCTACGATCGTTCTAGGGAACCTCTGAACAAGTTATGGTCATTGAGGCGAAAGCCGAAATCTCGGAGGAGAGCTTAACGGTATTAGCTATAAAATGAGCGCCGGCACCCCCATCCTAACCTTCCCCCCATCGGGGGGAAGGGACTTGTTCAGATGTTCCCTAAGCTATTGGCCGGTAACCGTATTCCGGGGCCAGCCATGATAACCGAAATGGACTCCACTACATTGATATTGCCGGAACATGTGGGCGAAGTAGATGCCTTGGGCAACATCCTCATCAACCCGGTAAGGTAAGCAGGGAGGTCGGACATGCCAGCAAAAATTATTGAAACCAACCCGCAAGAGTTTCAGGACGTCGAAGTCGATCCCGTCACCCTCGATATCATCGAGAGCGGCCTGAGGAATGCCCGCTGGGAAATGGACGCGGTGCTATTACGTACCGCCGTATCCCCGGGTATCCGGGAGCAAGGCGACGAGTTTCCCATGATCGCCAACCGGAAGGGGTTGATGGTGGTGGGCCAGTTCGGGTCCTTCATCCCGCCCTTCGTTGAAATATATGAGGGGGACGTCGAGGAAGGGGATATGTTCCTGACCTCAGACCCCTATTCGTGCGCCGCCGCCATCAGCCATGCCAACGACTGGCTGACCATGCACCCCGTCTATTACGAGGGCCGTCACATAGCCTGGATCGCTATGTTCGGGCACATGACCGACGTGGGTGGCTCGGTGCCCGGCAGCCTGCCCACCCAAGCCCGGCAGATTTACGAAGAAGGGATACTGATACCGCCGGTCAAGGTCTACAAGAAGGGCGAGCGTCAGGATGACCTGCTCAATTTGATCTTCCACCAGGTGCGCCAGCCGCATTTGAACCGGGCCGATCTCGACGGAATTTTCGCGTCGGTGCGAACAGCCGAGAGGCGCATTCTCGACATGTGCGAAAGGTTTGGAGTCGACACGTACGTTAAAGCAGTGGACCTGTTGCTGGAGCGCAACCGGCGGGCGATGGAGCAGCTCATAGTGACCAGCGTGGCGGAGGAGAAGATCTACTTCGAAGACTACGTGTGTGACGACGGCCTCGGTATGGGCCCCTACAAGATAGCCTGCACCCTGTGGAGGGAGGGCAACAAGGCCATATTTGACTTTGAAGGGACCGACCCCCAGTCGGAGGGTTCCATCAACTTCTTCCTGAGCGAAGCCATGTTCAAGATGTTCGTCGGGACCTACATGGTGAACGTGTTCGATCCGCAAATCCTCTTCAACGACGGCTTCTATGAGCATGTTGAGGTCCACATTCCGGAAGGGACCCTCCTCAAACCCGTCAAGCCGGCGGCTCTGTCCTGTCGTACCCACGCTTTGGGCCGGATCTTCGATGTGCTGGGAGGTACACTGGGCCAGCGGGCGCCCGACTTCCTCATCGCCGCCGGTTTTTCCGACAGCCCTCACCTGATGTACTCCGGTTACGACAAGAATGGCGAATGGTACCAGCTTTACCAGATCGGATTCGGCGGTATCCCCGGCAAGCCGTTCGGGGACGGGCCCGACGGACATTCACTGTGGCCGGCATTCACGAACGTTCCCAACGAGTTTCTGGAGAACTACGTTCCGGTGCGGATGGAGATCAACGAGACCATCTCGGACTCCGGCGGCCCCGGCTTCTTTCGTGGCGGCAACGGCTGCAAACTCGGCTACCGGTTCCTCGAACCAGGAGAGATTTCCATTCACGACGACCGCTGGCTTACCTACCCGTACGGGGTGAACGGCGGCTTGCCAGGCGGGCGCAGTTGGAAAAAACTGATCAGGAAAGACGGCACCACTGAGATGCTGCCGTCAAAGTGCGACCACGTGAGGGTGAAAGAAGGAGACCTTTTCCTGTTTTGCACCTGGGGTGGGGGCGGCTGGGGCGACCCTTACAAACGGGAGGCCGACAAAGTCGCACTGGAAGTCAGACGCGGCCTGGTAACGCGGGAAGGCGCCGAACGTTACGGTGTCTTGCTCAATGACGACATGACCGTGAATGTAGAGGCTACGGAAGAGCTCCGGGCCAAGTTGTCAGAAGAGCGGGGCGAGCCCCAAATGTTCAACCGCGGTTTCGATAGCATCGAGGAGCTCAAGGCCCGCTGCTTCGAGGAAACCGGGCTTCCGGCGCCGACCGCGCCGGTGTTCCCGGAACACATCCTCCGCATGTACGAGAGGAAAGGACTGGAGGCCCCGATCGCTGCGGCTGCCGACGACTAGCAGGCGCGGCCGGTGGGACCGCTGCAGCTTATGAGATGGTTTCAGCTAAAGGACCGGCGAAAGGACCGGCGAAAGGACCGGCGAAAGGACCAATGAGCATGGCCCAAGAAAGCTTGGACAGAAACTATCAGGGTGTCTTTGATGGACGCATCGGCTACGGCCGAAAGCCCGCGGTTGCGGTAATTGACTTCATCAATGCTTACGTTACTCCCGGGTCCGCCCTGTACGCCCCTCCGGTGATTGACGCCGTCAGGGAAACGGCGGACCTGCTTGACATCGCTCGCCATAACGAAATTCCGGTAATCTTCACCCGGGTTGTCTACTCACCCAACGGGCTGGATGGCGGCGTGTTTGTGAAAAAAGTCCCCGCGCTGCGAAAGATGATCGAAGGTGAGCCTCTGGCTGAAATCGTTCCTGAGTTGCCCCCCGCTTCGGAGGACGTGATTATCAATAAACAGTATGCCAGCGCGTTCTTCGGCACGTCTCTGGCGCCGATGCTGACCAGCCAGGGTGTGGATACGTTGATCGTGACCGGCTGTTCGACCAGTGGCTGCGTACGCGCCACGGCGGTGGATGGCATGCAGTACGGATTCCGGGTCATAGTGCCCCGTGAGTGCGTGGGTGACCGGCACCCGGCGCCCCATGAAGCCAATCTCTTCGACATCGACAGCAAGTACGGTGATGTGGTGTCGAAGGCCGAGGTAATGGAGTACTTGGCTAGCTGCGTCAGCGTTTGACAACGACCATTATATCGGCGATTTAGCGATCAAGGATGGGAGAATCGCCAAGATCGGCGGCATGCGAGGGAGTTCGGCCGACAGGGTGCTGGATGCCAAGGCCTTAACGTTGGTCCCGGAGCCCTCGACCTGGGAACGGAGTTGTCCGGCCAATTCGAGTCCCTCAAAAACGGATAGCGCCATAAGGCGGCCTGGCAGACCGGCGGCCGGGAGCGACGAGGGCTACTCGGCCGTCAACAACTCCGCCAGGTCGCGAACGTCGGCGATATCGTCCAGTCCCTCTATCGCGGAAATGATCTGTTCCTGGCGCTTCTGAGAAATGACCGGCGCGGTAAGGTTGGCGAACTTATCCTTCATTTCCTGCCAAGTCAGAGCGTTTTCTGGGTCGCCTTTCGGATACTCTGTATAGCTGCGCCGGGTAAGCCCGCCGGTCGTAGTCACTTCGGCCCACGCGGGCCATTGTCCAGGGTACAGGGCATCCAACGCGGGGTCGGTGTCGCATTCCACCCGGGACATCAGCTCCCTGACCTCTGGGCGCTGGCCTACCTCCATGGAGAATTCCGAGAGTGACGCGCGCCCGTATAGGAGAGTCACCGCCGCGGCGTAAGGCATGCTGAATTGCATGTCCACCACCGAGTTCGGGTTACGCTTGTGCTCTTCGGGAGCGGCTATCGTGTTGAAGCCGGCGCTAAGGACGCCAATGGTCACTTTCTCCACGTCTTCGGCCTTTACGCCTTGGCGTTCGCGGACGTCGATGAGACAGTCGACAGGGCCCTGGCTGTAGCGGCAACAGGCGTGGGGTTTTATGCCGGTGTCGGCAATCAGAAATCTATCTCCCAAGTCCTTCAGCACCAGGTCGGGATCCGGGTCGCCGGAGTAGCCATGGAGGAAACCGTATCGGCCCTCGATGACAGTGGAGGGGCCCAAGAAGCCAGCCTGCGCCAGCAAAGCCGCCCAGATGCCCGCATTGGACACCCATCCTGGATGCAGCCGCTTGGTCCACGTTCCTTCGGCCAGGAACTCCAGGCTTCCTGCCGCTTGACTCCCGGCCACGCCCAAGGCTGCGGTCATGGAGTCGGCATCCAGTCCCAATAGCCGTGATGCGACCGTCGCCGCGCCAAATGCGCCGCAGGTGCCAGTGGGGTGAAACCCCCTCTTGTAATGTTCCGCCGGCTTCAGGGCCCGCCCCAAGCGGACCATGACTTCGTAGCCCGCCACCACCGACGTTATGAAGCTCTTTCCATCCACTGAAGCCACGTCGGCCATGGCCAGGGCGGTGGGATACGCCACCACGCCGAGGTGAATCGAGGACTCGTTGTTTATGTCGTCAAGCTCCAGGCTGTGGAAGGCGGTGCCGTTGGCCATGGCGGCGTATTCAGGCAGGGCACGCTTGGAAGTACCAATGATGACCGAAGGGCCGGGCCGCTGCACGCTTTCGATGGCTTGGACCACGGTCTTGGCCGACTTCGTGGTGGAGCCGTTCAGAGACACTCCGGCGAAATCCAGGCACAGATACTTCGCCCAGTCCACCACCCCCGGAGAGAGGTCCTCATAAGTTAGCCCGGAGCAGAACCGGGCCAGGGTCTTGGCCATGGCGCCGTTGCCACCGTTGTTGATATCAGTCACGTCTGATCACTCCGTTCTGACAGCGTCCGCGTCTTGTTGGCCGTAACGCGCCGCGGTTACAAGCCCGCACCGTGAAGGAAGTCCCCCGACGGGAAATTCTTCAGCAGGTTGCGCGCGATCACCACCTGCTGAATCTCGTTGGTGCCTTCTCCAATCATCATCAGCGGCGCATCCCTGAAATGCCGCTCTATGGTCATTTCCTGGGTGTAGCCGTACCCGCCGGCGATGCGCATGGAATCGATAGCCACCTGCATGCACATTTCACTGGCGAAGAGCTTGGCCATGCCCGCCTCCAGGTCCACCCTCTCGCCTTGGTCCTTCCTCTCCGCAGCGTGGCGGACCATCAGATGGGCGGCCTGCAGTTGGGTCGCGTTCTTGGCGATCATCATCTGAATGGCCTGATGCTCGGCGATGGGCTTACCGAAGGTCTCCCGCTGCTGGGAATACCTGATGGCCTCCTCGAGGGCGCCGCGGGCGATGCCGACGCATCGTGCCGCGACGTTGATGCGGCCGATTTCGAGGCCGCTCATAATTTGATAGAATCCCTGGCCCTCCCGGCCTCCCAGCAGGTTCGTTGCGGGAACGCGATAGTTATCGAAGACCAGCTCGCAGGTGTCCACTCCTTTGTAGCCCAGCTTGGCTATGTCCCGAGACACAATGAAGCCCGGTCCCTTTTCGGCGATAAAGATGCTCATGCCCCGGCGAGGAGGGTCGGCAGCGGGGTCTGTCTTGACCACCAGGGCAAAAGTATTTCCGTTTCGTCCGTTAGTGATAAGGGTCTTGGTCCCATTCACCACGTATTCGTCGCCGTCCCGCGTCGCCCGTGTCTGGATCGCTTGGACGTCGCTTCCCGCGTTGGGCTCGGTAATGCAGATGCCGCCGCGCTTCTCTCCAGAGGCCATCAGGGGCAGGAACCGCTGTTTCTGCTCCTCGGTCCCGTTAGCGGCAACCATATGGGCCATGATGAGGTGGGAGTTCAGTATGCCGCTCAGGCTCATCCAGCCGCGGCAAATTTCTTCGATGATCAGCGCGTAGGTCGTTACATCCAGCCCTACCCCGCCGTACTCCTCGGGTATCAGCGCACCGAAGAGGCCGAGTCCCTTCATTTTCTCCACGAGGTCAACGGGATACTCGTCCGCGTGCTCCATGCGTGAAGCGACGGGCATTACGTCCCGCTCCACAAAGTCGCGAATCGTGCTGACTATTCCCTTCTGTGCCTCCGTAACTGGCACGAAATCACTCCTCTTTCCCTGCGGACGGTTTCCAGTCACGGGATTCTATCATGAGCACAGATAGGCGACAAACTTGCCGGACTGGCATAAGTGCTCAGAGTTGATGAACAAGAGCGCCCCCACCCTAAGCGCAGGGGAGAGGATATTTGTCGGACGACAGACGCCGCGGGCTACGATTGGCAAGCGGGGCAGAAGTAGGTGCCGCGTCCCCGCACCCGCGTCATCGCCATGGCGGCGCCGCACATGGGGCAGGCGGCTTTGGTGGTCCTGGGGTGAGTCCAGGCTGTCAGGGCTACCGGCGGGTCCGGCCAGTGCTGGTCCCGCGCCCGGTCGTAGACTCCGAAGGCGGCGGTCAGCGCCGAAACTATGGCGCCGCGGAGCCGGGCGACCTCGTCGGCCGAAAGCCGGGAGGCCGGGCGTTCCGGGTGTATTCCAGCCAAGTACAACGACTCGTCGGCGTACAGGTTGCCCACCCCGGCCGCCACCGATTGCTCCAGCAGCAACGCCTTTATCGGGGCGTTCCGGCCAGCCAACGACGCGGCCAGCAGTTCGGTGGTGAAATCGGCCTCCAATGGTTCAGGGCTGAGAGCCGGCAGCACCTCGGACCGGTCGGCGGCCAGCCACATCTTTCCGAACTTGCGGCTGTCTACGAAACGCAGTTCGCGCTCGTCGTCCAGCGGAAAGGCGTGGCGGGTCAAGGGATCGGGGCTTCGCGACCGCTCCTGCAGTTCGAGGCGGCCAGTCATGCCCAGATGGACGACGAAGACGCCGCCGTCTTGACCTGAAAGGGGGAAAACCAGGTATTTGCCCCGGCGCTCGACACTTTCAATGGTCCGGCCCGGCAGCGTCTCAACGAACTCGGCGGCCGAAGGCCGTTTAACGGTCTTGGTCCACCCAACCCGGGCGGCCGTGATAGTCCGGCCCGGCAGGCCCGCCCGGACCAGGGTGCGGCGAACGCCCTCGACTTCAGGAAGCTCCGGCATCTAACCCCAGGGCCTTTTAATTGTCCCCTCCCCCTCTGGGGGAGGGTTAGGGTGGGGGCGATCCCTAATGTGAGCGACCATCGTTATTGCCAGCATTTCACCCTCACCCCAGCCCTCTCCCTCAAGGGAGAGGGAGAATTAAAAAGACCCTGCACCTGAGCAGACTACGCTTGGACCCGCATCACTCCCAAGGTGATCTCTTGGCCTTCGATCTTGGCGGTCTCCGACGTCGAACCCTCATCCGGGGCCCCGTTCACCAACCGGTCGCTGAGGGTCTCGTCCCGGATGTAGCCAGCGAACGCCCCCTCCATCACCCGGGCGAATTCCCCAGGCGCCTGGTAGTAGGTGACGATGCGGTCGGTGACCTCGAAATTCGCCGAGCGGCGCATATTCTGAATTCGGTGCACCAACTCTCTTGCCAGGCCTTCTTCGGCCAACTCCGGCGTGAGTTGGCCGTCTACCGCCACCATGTAGCCTCCTTCCAAGGCCACGGTGTAGGGGCCGACGGATACGATGGCCTCCGCCTGTTCGCCGGCCTCGGCGCGGGCCTGCCGGAACAGGTCCGACTCGTCTTCCAACGCCTGGATATCCTTGACATTGAGTTCCTCCAGCACCTGGGGGGCCACCTGCCGCAGATAGTCCCGTTCGACTGGCGAGCGGGTCTTCACCGCCACGCCGGCCAACGGTTGGCGGACCTTGAGGCCGGCCTTGGAGCGGGCGCTGCGGCCCATGCTGGACACCCGCATGGCCAGCCGCGTGGCCTCCATCAGCGACTCGTCCACGAGGGAATGGTCGGCGACCGGGAAATCGGCCAAGTGAACGCTGTCGGTGGCGTCCGGGTCAACGGAGCAGACCAGGTTCTGGTAGATTTCCTCGGACACGAAGGGGGCCAGCGGGGCCATCAGCTTGGCCACGGTGACCAGGCAGGTGTGCAGCGTGACGTAGCCCGACAGCTTGTCGGCGTCTCCTTCCTCGCTGCGCCAGAAGCGGCGGCGGCTGCGCCGCACGTACCAGTTGGAAAGCCGGTCAACAAACTCCTGGATGCGCCGCGCCGCGTTGGTGGGGTCGTAGCCCTCCATGCAGCGGTCGACTTCCGCCACCAGTTCGTTGAGCTCCGAGAGCACCCAGCGGTCCAGCTCGTTCTCCGGCTTCCAGTCGGCGGGCTTCTGAGACGGGTCGAACTTGTCGATGGCGGCGTAGCTGGTGAAGAAGGAGTAGATGTTCCAAAGCGTGAGCAGCATCTGCCGCAGGGTCTGGTTGACCAGCCGGGATGAGAAGCGACGGGCTTCGCCGGGCTGTGACGCGGTGAACAGGTACCAACGCAGGGCATCGGCCCCATGCTCGTCCAGCAGCGGCAGCGGCTCGACCACGTTGCCGGTGCGCTTGCTCATCTTGCGGCCGTGTTCGTCCAGAATCAGGCCCAGGCAGATGACATTCTTGTAGGACGGCTCGCCCTTCAGCAGCGTGGACAGGGCGTGCAGGCTGTAAAACCAGCCGCGGGTCTGGTCCACGCCCTCGCAAATGTAGTCGGCGGGGAACAGCCCCTCCTTCTCCATCTCCGGGTTCTCGAAGGGGTAGTGCATCTGGGCGAAGGGCATTGCGCCGGAGTCAAACCAGCAGTCCATCACCTCGGGGATACGTGACATCACGCCGTCGCATCCGGTGGCGTCGCATGGGAAGGTGATATCGTCGACATAGGGACGGTGCAGGTCCAAGCCGTCTACGGCGGCGGCGGCCGGCCCCAGTCTTTCCTTAAGCTCTTCGCGCCCGCCGACGCACACTTGATTGTTGCACTGGCCGCATTGCCAGATGGGAATCGGCGTTCCCCAATAACGCTCGCGGGAGATGGCCCAGTCGACGTTGTTGCGCAGCCACTCGCCGAAGCGCCCCTCCTTGATGTGGTCGGGATACCAGTTGATGCGGCTGTTGCCGGCCACGAGGTCGTCCTTCAACGCCGAGGTGCGGATGTACCACGAACTCTTGGCGTAGTAGAGCAGCGGCGTGTCGCAGCGCCAGCAGAAGGGGTAGGTGTGGCGGTAGATGTCGCGGCGATGGAGCAGGCCGCGCTCTTCGAGGTCGGCCATGATTTCCGGGTCGGCGTCCTTCACGAACTTGCCGGCGAAGGGATAGTCGCCGGTGATGACGCCCTGCAGGTCCACGGGCTGCACGAAGTTCAACCCCTTCTCGCGGCCCAGCCCCAGGTCTTCGTCGCCGAAGGCCGGGGCGATGTGAACGATGCCGGTGCCGTCTTCCATCGAGACGAAATCGGCGGCGACTACTTGGGTCGAGACCCCGGAGCTCGGGTCCAGTGATGTAAATTCGCCGCCATCCAAAAGATTTCGGCGAGTAAACCGCCGGACTTCCGAGCCATACTCCACCGGATCATAAAGAGGCGAATAGCTAACGCCTTCCAGTTCCCTGCCAGGCAGGGTGGCAATAAACCTGTAATCCTCCTGCTTGAGGTTGGCGTCCAACAACGCAGAAGCCAGGACCAACCGCTCCCGACCCCGGTCGCCTTCCAGCTCCACGACCGAATACTCGGCGTCGGCATCCACAGCGAGGGCGGTATTGCCGGGCAGAGTCCACGGCGTAGTGGTCCAAGCCAGCAGGTAGACCGGCGAGTCGTCCGCGTTCAGGGCATCCGGCAAAGATGGGCCGCCATCCGCTGCCGGGTCAACGCGGAACTTGACGAACACCGAGGGGTCGGGGGTGTCTTCCTGGTAACCCAAGGCCAGCTCGTGGGAGCTGAGACTGGTCACGCATCGCGGGCAGTGCGGGGTGCCGCGCATCCCCTGATAGAGCAGACCGCGGTCCCACAGCGTCTTGAGAATCCACCAGCCGGACTCGATGTAGTCGTTTTCCAGCGTGACGTAGGGGTCGTCCATGTCGACCCAGAAGCCGATGCGGTCGGTCATGGTCTCCCACTCCTTGACGTAGCGGAAGACGCTTTCGCGGCATTTCCGGTTGAACTCCTCGATGCCGTACTCTTCGATTTCGCGCTTGCTGGAAAAGCCCAACTCCTGTTCTATTCCCAACTCGACGGGCAGGCCGTGGGTGTCCCAGCCGCCCTTGCGCCATACCTGATAGCCCTTCATGGTGCGGTATCGGCAGATGACATCCTTAAAGATGCGGGCCAGCACGTGGTGGATGCCAGGGCTACCGTTGGCAGTGGGCGGCCCGTCGTAGAGCATAAAGCGCGAGGCGTCGGGGCGTTCCGACTGAGAGCGGCGAAAGACGTCGCGGTCCTTCCAATGCTGGAGGACCCTGGCATCTATCTCTGGAAAGCTAACGCGGCTGGAAACGGACTTGAACATTTGACCTGACCATATAGGTGGACTGTACGAGCGCTTGAAACGGTACGGGTGCCGCGAGGAGCCCGGCAAACAGCCCGTAGAGGCCCCATTATAGCGCAGCTTTCGACATGGCCGCCCGCGAGTCCGTAAAACACAGTTACCGCCCATTTTCTGATACCCATATTTTCTGATACCATTGTCGAGTCGAATTTCGACGCGATGGCAAAGGGCCCTTCATTCCCCCTCACTGGGGATTAGTCTAGCGGTAGGACGCCTGACTCTGGATCAGGTAGCGGAGGTTCAAATCCTCCATCCCCAGCCAATATTGAGTTTTTCGTTACGTTCTTTCGTTCCGGCTCGTATCGCGCGGCCTGTTGGCTCCATCCGCCGAGGAGAGCCAGCTTTTGCCCGCCCGAAGATTGGTGGGTTGACCTCCGATTTGAAACAGGCGGGTTTCGGCGACCGGAAAGGCCGGCGCCCGACAATCAAATGAAAAGCAAATGAATAGTTCTTCCCCGAAGGAAACACGATAGGCGCTCCAACTGGCAACTCTCCCAAGCCCGGCCGCCGCATCTTCTATGGATGGTTCATCGTCGGCGCGGCGGGCGTGGTCATATTCAGCAGCGGACCGGGCCAGTCCTTCGTTTTCTCGGTCTTCCTTGGTTCCATAATCGAGGACACGGGGCTGTCCCTCACCGGAGCTACTGCACTGTTAACGGCCAGCACCGTAGCGAGCGCCGTTCTGGTGACAGTCGTGAGCCGCCTGGCCGACCGGTACGGGCCGCGAATAATGCTGGTAGCCGGCGGGCTGGGTCTCGGCGCGGCGTGCTTCGGCATGGCCACAGCCACCAACCTTATCCTCTTTTTCTTCGCCTTCGCCGCGTTGCGCGCCTTGGGCCAAGGCTCGTTGATCATCAACTGCATCCTGCTGGTGAACCAGTGGTTCGTCTCGCGGCGGGGCCGGGCCATCAGCATCATGACCCTGGGAGTGGTGCTCTCCACAGCCATCTACCCGCCGGTTGCCAGGTTTCTGATCGACACCATCGGCTGGCGCGAGGCTTACGCTGTACTCGGCGCGGTGGCGATTGGGCTGATCGTTCCGACAGCCCTTTTCGTCGTCAAAAACCGGCCTGAAGAGGTAGGGTTGTTCCCGGACGGCTTCTCCCAGCCACCCGTTTCAGAGACCAGGCAAGCGATGGCGGGAGCCCGTAGGGATACCAGGGTTCTCACCTCCGCCACCTTCTGGGTGCTGGCGTTGTCGCTGGGCTCGCCGGGCCTGGTTACCACGGGCCTGATCGTCCACCAGACATTCCTCTTCCAAGAGAACGGGCTGAGCGCAACCCTGGCGGCGGGAGTGTTTCCGATTTACTCGGCCTCGTCTGCAGTCAGCTCGCTGGCGTCCGGGTTCGTGGCGGACCGTGTCGGCCCCAAGGCCCTTTTCGTTTTTTCCATGGCGACCCTGTTGGCGGCCTTGGCCCTGGCAGTGGCAATGGACTCGTTATTCGTGGCGGTGGTCTATGTTGTGGTGATGGGAGTCTCCTTGGGGTCCTTCATCATCGTCCACGGCACAATCTGGGCCCATTACTACGGCCGTCACGGATTGGGCCGGGTGCAGGGACCGTCAATGACCATCTCCGTCTGTGCTTCGGCAATTGGCCCCCTGCCCTTGGCGGTGTTCCAGGACCAGACCGGGACCTACACCGTTGGCTTGATGGTGATGATGGCCCTGCCAGTGCTGGCGGCGGCCGGGCTGGTTTTCGCCCGCCCCGGCGGAACAAGCCGTCCGGAGCAGCTGCCGTCCAATGTACCTCGCCCGTCGTAGGCGCAGCGGTGCCTTGGACCGGTTACCCGCCCGCCTTCAACCCAGCCTGAACATAGCGCCTACCGCCAGCCGCGTCAGATATCCAGCGCGCCTAACCCCCTTCCCCCGCCCATAGGTGGGGAAGGTCCATCAACCGGGCGAAGCCCAGTTCTTCGCATAGCAGCAGGTATGAGTCGCGGATCACCCCCCGCCATTCCAGGGAGTCCGCAGTTGCCACGATGGGCGCGTCGGTCCGGAGCGTGGCCAGGGTCCTGTAGAAGAGCGCCTCTTCAGCGTATTGGCGGAGCGTCGCGCTCAGGGCGGCCGCTCCCCGCACCGGAACGTCCCATTCCCTGTGGTCGGCCGGGATGTTCTCGATGTGGGAATAGCGGACCAGCACCTGAGCCGACGACTTGGCTCCCCAACGGGCCAATCCCGGAATGCCGTCGGCGGCGTCGCCGGTGAGGGCCAGCAGATCGGGTATCGAGACAGGAAGCACCCCGAATTTGGCGACGACGCCCGCTTCGTCGAACGTTTGGTTACGCCGGCGGTCGAGGCAGACCACCCGTTGGCCTTCGACAAGCTGGGTCAGGTCTTTGTCAGGGGAGCACACAACGATTCGGCCCACGGCGGGATCCCCGCGCAACCGGGCGACCGCAGTGGCGATGGCGTCGTCGGCCTCGAATGCCTCCATCGGCCACGCCGTGATGCCCAAGGCGGCTACAGCCCGCTCCCCCAGCTCGAACTGCTCCAAGAGGTCCGGCGGCGTATCCCGCCCCGTCTTGTAGCCGGCAAACATGTCGTTACGGAACGACTCGATGGTGTGGTCGAAGGCGCAGCCGATATGGGTTACGGCGCTCTCCCGCAACAACAACAGCAGGCTCTGCACCAGCCCCAACACCGCCCCGACCGGCCTCCCGTCGGGAGCCGTCAACGGCGGCAGGGCGTAATAGGCCCGGAAGAGCTCGTAAGTGCCGTCGACTAGGTAGATGACCAACGGTCTATATCCACGAGGGCCACAACCTCAAGGTACGGCAGGCGTTGTCATTTTGAGCGGACCGAAGAATCTCGTCTGAAGAATCTCGTCTACGGTGGTGGGACCGATGGCGGCGGGGCGGCGTCGTTGGGTAGATGTTCCCGACCCGCCGTCATTGTCATGCCGGCTTAGAAACTATCTCAAAAGTCCCTTCCCCCCATGGGGGGGAAGGTTAGGATGGGGGTGCGCACGACTGCGAATTTCACCGCTCGTTTTGAGATAGTTTCTTTAGTTGACCTTGGCTTTGGCGAAGGCGGGGATTACCTCTTTGCCGAACAACTCTATGGACTCCATCACCTTCTCGTGGGGGATGGTCTCAGTCTGCATGATGAGCATGACCTGGTCGACGCCGATGTCGTCGTAGGTCTTGATGGTGTTGATGCAGCTTTCCGGGTTTCCGGCGATGATCACGCCGCGATCGGAGAGCGTGTTGGCGTCCAGCTGGGCCACCGCCGCCCGTGCCGCGCCAGGTCCGGAATCCAGAGAGATACCGGCCTCGCTGGCTTGGGTTTGGTGAGCCTCGTCCGACTGGCGCAGCCAACGGCCGAAGTCGGCCTTGAGGTGTTCGGGCACACCGCCCCAAGCCTCCAGCAGCTCCTCGTAGGCGTTGATACGGCCTTGAATGTAGGGCTTGTCCGGCCCGAAGAAAGTCTTCATCGAGTCGGCGCACAACTCCTTGGCCGCTTGGTCGTCCTTGGCGCAGAAGGAATGGACGTTGTTGCCCCAGAAGTCGTTGACCTCCGCGCCCACCGGGTCGGCGTCTTTGATCGCGTCGCGGTAGACCTTGACGTGCTCGGCCAGCACGTCGACGGCGTAGGATGCCGACGAGAGCACGCCGATGCCCTTCTGGGCGGCCAATCGGAAGCTTTCGGTCTGGGTGCAGGCAAGGTACATGCGGGGGTGGGGCTTTTGGAAGGGCTTGGGCAGCACCCGTCGGGGCGGCACGTTCCAGAATTTCCCCTCGTAGGAGAACTCTCCTTCCGACTGCCAGATCTGCGGGATCATGGTGATGGACTCGTCCCACCGCTCTCTTGTCTCCCTGGGGTCGATGCCTTGGCCGAGCTGCTCGTAGGCGTTGGAACGGCCGGTGCCGAATTCCACCCGCCCGTGGGTGAGTTGGTCGACCATAGCGGCCCGCTCGGCCACCCGGACCGGGTGGTGGTTGGGCAGGATGGAGACACCAAACCCGATGCGTATGTTCTTGGTGCGTTGCGAGAGCGCGCCGAACATTACCTCGGGGCAGGGGGAGCCGGAGAAGCCGTAGAGGAAGTGGTGCTCGACGAACCAGAGGTTATCGAAGCCGACTTTGTCCGCCAACTCGCACTGTTCCAGCGTCTCCTCGTACAGCATGTGCCAATCGATCTCTTCGTCCCAAGGACGCTGCATCTCGTACAAGAGTCCAAATTGCATGGCAAAACCTCCGGCTTTGAATTAGGAATGTGGAATTTGGAGTGCGGAAAAGGGTTTTCCGGTTGGATACGATGACAATACGTACGCAAGTATACTACCGAATTCGAGGTACGGCGTGGGACTGGTTATTTTCGGTTGCCGGGCTTGGCGTTTCTCTTTGCGTTGCCGGAGATGGCGGTTAGGATCGCAACCAATTGGTTTGCCTCGTCGAGCAGGCACGCCAACTGCGTTTCGGGCACGATCTCGGCGGCGGCCAGCAGTCTGAGCCAATAATGGGTTTCCCTGGCTTCTTTACAGGCGATGGAAAGTTTGTGAACAAAATCGCCGCGACTCTGCGCTGATTGTCCTTCTGCTACGTTAGCGCCGACAGAAGTGCCCGAACGCAGCAACTGGCTAACCAGCGGTCGGTTTACCCTGGAAGTCCGGTGCAACTCTTGGCAGAGCTTGACTACTCGAACCGCGAAAGCGAAAGACCGATCTTGAATAGGGAGTACGGATTGCACGCTGGGGTTGGGATTGGGGTCCTGAGACGGAGAACTTCCTTTCATGTCCCCATCTTAGACTCGACCCCAAAGTAAGTCTTTTATCGTTTGTCAGCAAAACCCCCAACGAATTTCCGCACTCCCCATTCCGCATTCCTCACTCGAATATGTCCAACGGAAGGAACGCCGAAACTACGAAGTTGGGGATGTCTACGACTTCGCTTACCTTCAGGTCTACTGCTACGCTGCAGATGCAGTAGGCTTGCTCACGGGTCCAGCCGCGCTCCACCAGCAAGTGGATCATATTAAGCAGCGCTTGCTGGGAAGCCAGTGTGCCGTCCTCCGATTCGTTTTTGCCGTTGGCGATGCACATGCCGGTCGAGGCAATGAAACGGCGCGGCGCGGCCATCTCGGGGCTCGTGAAATAGTCGTCCCGCTCGAAATAGGGGAAGTTGATGCCCCGTCCCGAGGCCTCGCCCTTCCGCACTTGAAAGCTCACGTGCAGGGTGCAGTCCATCTCGATCGCGGTCCCGCAGCATTCCGAGTCGCCTTGAGCGTAGTGCGCGTCGCCTGCGGAGAACAGCGCGCCCTCCGTATAGACTGGAATCATCAACCGGGTGCCGGCGGTGAGTTGCTTTATGTCCACGTTGCCGCCGTGCTCCCGGGGCGGGATCGTCCGCAGCCCCTCGCTGGCGAAGGGTTCTTGGGCCGGGACCGCGCCGGCCGGCGTGGGGCCGACCACCGCCCCGCCCCGGCGCAGCAATTCTTCTTCCCGCAGCAGGATCTCCTGCCGCAGAGCCCGCGACGGCGCGACGCCGATGGTGCCCATGAACGAGGCTTCGGGTACGCGCACGCCGGGCAACTGCGCCGATTGGGCGAAACCGTCCCGCATCTCCCATTGGACGATGTACGGCTCGGTGTAAAAATCGCGGAGGAAACCGAAGCCGGGAATGATGGTTGTGAACCCCCAGCTTGCGGGCTCGATGTTCAGGATGTTGATCTCCAAGAGGTCCCCCGGCTCCGCCCCGTTCACGTAGACCGGGCCGGTAAGGGGATGGACCAGCGCCAAGTCGATGTTGAGCAGGTCGGCGGCCTGGGTCGAAGGGTTGACCTGCATGTCAAGGGCGTGGCGCGTCTGCATCACAACTTCTTCGCCCGGGTCTGCGGAGACTACGGGGGGAATGTCCGGATGCCAGCGGTTGTGACCCTTGCCGGGTTCGCCGCCGCACTGCTTGGTGTAGTCCAACTCGATGGTCTTCACTCGACGCCTCCTCACGTTGCTGGTATTCAGACCCCCATTATAAACAACTGGAACGATCGGAGTCCTTCGAGCGTAATATCCGTTAGGCGGCGCGCGGCGAGTCGATTGCTGACGCACTTGGCTGAATCAGGATGGATTGCCAGGATGCGCCGTGCATCCCGTTGAATCCTTTAATCTTGAGAATCCAGATTCAGGGGAAGTCTGAGTTTGACCGCAGAGTCCTGAATTATTACCATCAACGAGGCTCATAATGGGATGTTGGGGCATAGTGAACGACATGACGAGGTGTGGTCGGATAGGCGTTCCCGTTATTGGGATTCTATTCCTACTGGGGCTGTTGATTGCAGGGATTCTGGGCTGTGGCGGCTGGGAAGAAAGTCAGGACGCAACCACAGAAAGTTACGACCCCGCCGCCACTGCCGCACCGGCCGCCGCAGCCGCCCCCACCGCCGCTCCGGCGGCTACCTTCGCTCCGGCGCGTACCGCCGCACCTGCGCCCGCTGAAATGGCCGATGAGACCCGGGCGGCCGTCACGTCGGCCGTTTCAAAGGTACAGCCGTCCCCGGCCACCCGGAACCGCGTCATCGTTCACACCGGCAATATGCTCTTGGTGGTTGACGACGTGGCGGGTTCCGTCGACCGGATTACCGGCATGGCCCGGGAGTTCGGCGGCTGGGTCGTCAACTCGGACCGCTCGTCGCGGCACCGTGGATTCGTGGCCATTCGGGTGCCGGCCGAGTCATTGACCGGCGTTATGGACCGCCTGGAAGGCACGGCCATAGACGTGAAGGCGCGTTCACTCACGAGCGAGGACGTGACCGACGAGTATGTGGACAGCCAGTCTCGCCTGGTCAGCCTGCGGGAGACCGAGCGGGTCCTGTTGGAGCTTCTGGGCCGGGCCGACGACGTGGAAGACGCCCTCAAGGTACAACAAGAAATCACCGAATTGCAGGTACAGATCGAGGAGCTGCAAGGCCGGATAAATTTCTTGGAGGAGACGGCGGCGTATTCATTGCTCATGGTCAGTTTGGAGCTGTCCACCCATTCCATGCCGGTGGACGTTGGCCCGGACGACGCCATCAGGGTGGGCGAGATAGTGCGCTTCCGCGCCACTTTCCGGCCCCCGGCCGGTGTCGAAAACTTTACTTTCCAATGGGACTTCGGAGACGGTAACGGGGCCGCAGGCAGCGGCTCCGCGCCCAAGGCGGACGATCCCGGCAGCCGCGTAACCTCGTCGGTAAATCACGGCTATCATGAGGAGGGGGACTACGTCGCCAGGATAACCATAAACGGGGAAGGTGACGCCGGCTTGGCCGAAGGCACCGACGCATTGGTGGCATCGGTCACGGTAGTCCCCTTCATCGAAGCCTTCGCCGGCGACAACCGGGTGGCGGAGGAGGGCGACGAGGTCGAATACCGGGGCTCGTTCACTAGGCCGGAGGGGCTTTGGGACTTCCAATTCCGGTGGGACTTCGGCGACGGCACGCCCACCGTCACCGGCAACCCCGACGAGGGGGCCACCAGGGTGGAGGCCGTCCACTCGTACACCGACCACCGCCCGCGGCCCTACGACGTCACCTTCACCGTGTCCGCCATGAGCGACGCCGGCAGGGTCAGCGCCTCCGACTCCTTCGGCGTCGAGGTCAAAGAGTCTAAGGGAATCGTCGTGGGCGGTTGGGACTTCGGGGCCACCGGCAAGGCGGCGGTACGGGCCCTGTCGGCAGTGGGCCGGGCGCTGGTGATAGTGCTCATCTGGGTGGGAATATTCAGCCCGGTCTGGTTGATCATAGGTGGCATCCTAGTCTTTATGGCCAGGCGTAGGCGTCGCTGGGCCCGGCCGCCGGCAGGGGACCTGTCGCCGGAAACCGGCCCATCGACGCAGGAAGCGCCGTAGGGCTGCTGGCGATCAGACTTCCCGCCGGGCTCTATCGTGCGTTTGACTGCCCTCGGAGGCCGCCTATAATGGCGTCGGAGTAGAGTTATTCCCGCGGCCTGCGCTGCCGCAGGATATTGTTGGAGGTCAACCATGCGACTGGGCGCAATATTCCCTCAGACCGAGATCGGGTCCGACCCCGTGGCAGTCCGCGACTTCGCCCAAGCGGCCGAGGGACTGGGCTACGAACACCTGCTGGTATTCGACCACGTCCTGGGCGCCGACACCAGCGTGCGACAGGGTTGGGACCGGCCCTACAGCTCGGCGGATATGTTCCACGAACCCTTCGTGCTATTCGGCTACCTGGCCGGTCTTACCGAGAAAATCGAAATGGTGACCGGCGTTCTGATCCTCGGCCAGCGGCAGACCAGCCTCGTGGCCAAACAGGCGGCCGAAGTCGACGTGCTCACTGGCGGCCGGCTGCGGCTGGGCATCGGCGTGGGCTGGAACGCGGTCGAATACGAGGGCTTGAGCGAAAGCTTCACCAACCGGGGCCGGCGCAGCGAGGAGCAGATAGAGTTGATGCGTCAGTTGTGGACCAACGAGGTGGTGGACTTCCACGGCCGGTACCACAACGTGACCCACGCCGGCATTAATCCCTTGCCGGTGCAGCAGCCCATACCCGTGTGGTTCGGCGGCGGAGCTCCCCAAGTGGTGAAGCGCATCGGGCGGATGGGCGACGGCTGGTTCCCGCAATTCGAGCCCAACAGCGAGGGCGCCGAACGCATCGCGGAGATGCGCGGCTACGCCACGGACGCGGGACGCGACTCTTCAGCCATCGGGATCGAGGGCCGCATCGGCATCGCGACCGACGACCAAGCCAACTGGCAGAAACTGGCGGAGTCATGGGCCGAGGTAGGGGCGACACACCTTTCAGTGAACACCATGCGGGCCGGTCTGCAGGGGCCAGACCAGCACATAGACGCCATCCGGCGTTTCAAGGAGACTGTTTCCTAAGCATTTTTCACGCAGAGGACACGGAGAACGCACAGAGAGCGCAGATTTTATTTCCTCTGCGCTCTCTGCGTCGAACTTTGCGTCCTCCGCGTTTAATCCGTTTCGTTAAGACGCAGGCAGAAGGCTTCTGGAGCTTCCTCCGGCGATAGCCACTACACCCGTGGCGTTCAGGCCGGCGATGGCGACGACGCCTACCGCGTTCACGCCGCCGATAGCGACAAGGCCCATGGCGTTCACGCCGCCGATGGCCACAAGGCCCATCGAGTTGATGGGACCGAAAGCGACCAAGCCCATCGCGTTCAGGAGGCTTAACGCCGCAATCCCGAAGGAGTTGAAGAGGCCAGCCGCAACAATCCCCACGGCATTTCTGCCCACCGCGACAATCCCGAAGTCGATGCCCATGATCTGCTTGGTCGTTGTATCCATCCTCCTCTCCTTTCTGATACGGTACTAGTCCCGGAACAGCCTCAGCACCCGGTCGAGGATACGGTTGCCCACTTCGTACTTGGTCAGCAGCGGTAATTCTTCGACATTGAGACCGCCGTCGATCAGGGTGACGCGGTTGGTGTCCGCTCCGAATCCGCTGTCCTCGGCGGTTATGTCGTTGGCTGCGATCAGATCGAGGCCCTTGCTCCGCACCTTCAACTTGGCGTTGACCACCAGGTTTTCGCTCTCGGCGGCGAAGCCCACGCGCACGAAGCCGCCCTGCGCGGAGGCCAGGATGTCGGTGGTGGGGGCCAGCGGGATGTTCAGTTCGCCGCCGGTCTTCTTGATTTTCTGCTCGGAGGCCGACAGCGGCCGGTAGTCGGCGACTGCGGCGGCCATAATCAACGCGTCGGCGCCGGCCACGTGTTCCAGCACCGCGTCGCACATCTGCTGGGCAGTCCGCACCGCCGCCACGTCGACAAGCGGCGGATTGGGCAAGCCCCGGGCCGCCGAAACCAGCACCACACGAGCGCCGCGATCCCGGGCGGCCTCGGCCAAGGCATAGCCCATCTTCCCAGAGGAATGGTTGGTGATCACCCGCACCGGGTCGATTGGCTCCATCGTTCCGCCGGCGCTCACCACGACTTTCCGCCCGGACAGGTCGCCGTCCCGGCCCAGTGCGTAGGCGATGTAGGCCAGCAGTTCCGGGGTTTCCAACAGCCGTCCCACGCCGGTCAACCCTGAAGCCAGCCGGCCGGAGCCGGGGCCCGCGATCACCGCGCCGCGTTCCCTCAACCTGGCCAGGTTCTCTTGAGTGGCCGGATGGTCGTACATGTTGCCGTCCATGGCCGGCGCCACCACCAAGGGGGCCTTGGAGGCCACGACCGTCGTCGTGAGAGCGTCGTCCGCCAACCCCAAAGCCAGCTTGGCGACGCAATGCACCGTGGCCGGTGCGATGACCACGATGTCGGCCTGCTGCGCTACTGCAATATGCTCGACGCTGTATTCGGAATCGGGATCGAAGGCGTCGGTGACGACGGCCCGGTGGGTGATGCTGCGAAAGGCCAAGGGCGTCACGAAACGGGTGGCGCCGTAGCTCATGATGGTGTCGACCAAGGCCCCAGCCTGCACCAGCTTACTGGCCAGGTCCAAGGCCTTGTAGCAGGCGATGCTCCCGGTCACACCCAAGACTACCCTTTTGTTCGACAGCGGGCCGCTCATATCTTCACCCGGCCTCAGGGGTGTGGAATCCTGTCATCCTGGGGACTGTAAGGATGACAAAGGCCTTTGGTAGCACTCGCCAAGTAATATACACGAGCAGCAACCAAAAGACCCTAACCCCGCGCCTGGTTCATTTCGTATATGTGGCGCAACCCCACCAGCGTCAGGTCCGGGTCGATCACGTCGAACACGTTGGCTTCCCGGGAGATGATGCTGGCCAGGCCCCCGGTTCCCACAACGGTCGCCGAGCCGCCCAGCTCTTCTTTGAAGCGGCCCACCAGGCCCTTCACCAGCTCGGCGTAGCCCAGCACCAATCCGGCCTGGAGGGCCGCCGTGGTGTTCTGGCCGATGGCCGACTTGGGCGGGACCAATTCCACCCGGCGAAGCTGTGACGTATTGAGGAACAGCGCTTCGGCGGCCACGCTAATGCCTGGGGCGATTGCCCCGCCGAGGTACACGCCGTCCTTGGAGATGGCGTCGAACACCGTTGCGGTGCCGAAGTCCACGATGATGGCCGGTTGGCCGTAAAGCTCGCGGGCCGCCACGGCGTCTACGATCCGGTCGGCCCCCACGTCCCGTGGGTTGTCGTAGCTTATCTTCAAGCCGGTCCGCACCCCGGCGGTCACGGTCAACGGCTTGACGTCGAAATAGGTCTCGGAGACGGACTCGAACACCCCGGTCAGGGGCGGGACCACGCAGCACATGCAAACGTCGGTAACATCGGAGCGGCCGACGCCATTCAATTGCAACAGGTTCAGTAAAGTCAGGCCGTATTCGTCCCCCGACCGCCGCGAATCGGTGGCGATGCGGAGAGTTGTGACCAAGCGGGAACCATCGAACACCCCCATAGTCACCATGGTGTTTCCTATGTCTACTGCCAACAACAATGCGCCTGTCCTGCGCTGCCGAAACGCGATGCGGTGATTATAGGCCACCCCCAACTAATTCACCACAAAGAGCAAAGAGAACGCAGAGCCGGGCCCCTGTGCTCTCTGCGTACTCTGTGGTTAAATCTCGTGTGAGACCATGAGCAACGATAGAGAGAGGAAACCGATGGCTACCGAGAGCAGGCCCAAGAAGCAGGACTCGGACTACGTTTTCTACGAGTTGACCCGGAGCATCTGCCCCCGGTGTCTGGAGCCTATCGACGCCCAGATACTGATCAAGGATGGCCGGGTGATCATGCGGAAGAGGTGCGCGGACCACGGGTGGTTCGAGTCCTTGATAAGCTCCGACGCCGAGATGTACCTCGGTTCGCTGCGCTACAACAAGCCCGGCACCATCCCCCTGGACTTCAGCACCGAGGTGGTCGACGGCTGTCCCAAGGACTGCGGGTTGTGCCCCGAGCACAAGCAACACACCTGCCTGGCTCTTATCGAGGTCAACAGCCACTGCAACTTGGACTGTCCCATCTGCTTCGCCGACGCCCAACCGGGGTTCAGCCTGTCAATGGAACAAGTCGAGCGGATGCTGGACCGGTTCATCCAGTTGGAAGGCGAGCCGGAGGTAGTACAGTTCAGCGGGGGCGAACCCACCATCCACCCGGAAATCCTGCCGATGCTGCGGATGGCCTTCGACAAGGGCATCCCCGTCGTAATGCTCAACACCAACGGCATACGCATCGCCAGGGACGACCGCTTCCTGGCCGGCCTGGCCGACATCGGCCCCACGATCTACCTCCAGTTCGACGGCTTCTCGGCCCAGACCCACGAGTCCATACGAGGCAAGGACCTCTTGGAACTCAAACTGAAAGCCCTCGACCGGCTGGCCGAGGCCAAACTCGACGTGGTCTTGGTTCCCGCCATCGAGAAAGGAGTAAACCACGACGAGATCGGCGATATCGTCCGGTTCGGCATAGAGCATCCGGCGGTACGCGGCATCGCCTTCCAGCCCGTTACTCATGCGGGCCGATATGTCGCGTTCGACGCCATGAACCGGGAAACCATCGCCGATGTCATCCACGGCATCGCCGAACAGACCGACGGTATGTTCGTGGAAAGCGATTTCATCCCGGTGCCCTGCTGCCACCCGACCTGCCGGTCAGCCACCTACGCTTACGTCGAGAACGGCGAGGTCACGCCGTTG
Organism: Dehalococcoidia bacterium; assembly: GCA_965222595.1. Lineage (GTDB taxonomy): Bacteria > Chloroflexota > Dehalococcoidia > Lucifugimonadales > UBA3495 > VXOI01. Next base: position 381,163 of record CBDCUJ010000016.1, read on the forward strand.
CCCAGGGTGCTGGACGTGGACAAGTACCTCGATTACATCACCAACCGGGCCCTGCCCGAAATAAGGCCCGACATTCTGCAGGCGCTGGAGGGTCTCTGGTCGGCGTCTTCCGTTCCGGGATCGGATGCGGCGGCCCAGCGCTTCGACTGTGCCGCGTGCAACTTGTCATTCTCCAACGAAAGGACCTACCTGAAGGACCACGTGTTCATGATCGTAGTGCAGGGATTCGCCGACTCCTACACCATGGACCTGAAAGCCTTGATGAAGTGCTGCATCGGAGAGTTGGTGCCCGACGGCCGGGTCATCCCCTTCTGCGCCTACAACAGCGCCGGATACCGGGAGCGGGTCCGAGCGGCGCTGACCGAAGGACGAATGAAGTGAGCGTCCGCGCCAAGACGGCCCGCATGGTTTCTTACGAACGAGCCACCCTGCAAGGGCTCGAAGGAAATCTACTACATATACCACCCTTGCTATAATAGCTAACGTAATTGTGGCGCATGGTTCAGGCGCGATTAGGGGGAGCGATGGCCAAAAAGATTGCTCTGTTCAACCATAAAGGCGGCGTGAGCAAGACAACCACAACGTTTCACTTGGGCTGGATGCTGGCCGCCAAAGGCAAAAAGGTATTGATGGTCGACACAGACCCGCAGTGCAACTTGACGGGACTTGTGCTCGACTACAAAGGCGAGGCCGAGGTTGAGCGCCTGTACGAAAGTGAGAAGGGACGCAACCTGAAGTCTGGATTAGCGCCTGCGTTCGAGTCGAGGCCCAGTCCCATCGTACCGGTCGAATGCTTTCCGGTTGGCCAGCAGGAAGGATTGTTCCTCCTCCCAGGTCATATCGGGCTGTCCGAATATGAAGTCACTTTGGGCATCGCCCAGGATTTGTCTGCCTCCATACAGACTCTCCAGAATCTCCCCGGATCGATTTCCTACCTATTGGAGAAAACGGCGGAGGGGTGTGATGCAGATTACATTTTGATTGACATGAACCCCAGTTTGAGCTCATTTAACCAGAATCTGCTTATGACGAGTCATTTCTTTATCGTTCCGACAACCCCTGATTATTTCTCTGTAATGGCGATAAACTCTCTCGCCAACGTGATTCCCCACTGGCACACATGGTCGGAGAGGTCCAATTCTCTGCCCGTCTTCCGTAATGCAGTCTATCCTTTCCCCGACACTACTCCTAAATTCTTGGGAACAATCGTCCAAAACTATCGTCCACGAGGGGAAGGTCCTGCTAGTGGTTTTCAAAAGTGGATCGACAAAATTAACGAAACAGTATCGGAAACACTGGTCCCTAAGTTGAGCGACATAGATATGATGTTGCCCTGTAATTTCTATGGAAAGCAACACGTTGCCAACTATTGCTTAGCGACTATCCCGGATTTCAATACGCTTATCGCTAAGTCGCATGAGGCCCAAGTACCCGTTTTTTCTTTGAGTAGTGAACAGATTCAGCAGAGCGGGATAGTCTTAGAGACGACAATCAAGTCGCGTGACCGGTTCAAGGAGATTTTTTCGGAGCTTGCAGACAAGGTGATTGGATTAACCGGTCATGCAAGCGGCGATTGACCAGTTTCGCCGGAATATCCAGCGTGTGCGCAACCTTGGCGCCATTTATCAAGCCCTGAGCGCCCAGACGACACAGGCACTGGACCTTTCCGACCTGCTGCGGTCCGAACTTGTGATGGCGGTCAGCGCGCTCGACCACTACATCCATGAACTGGTCAGACTTGGGATGTTGGAAGCCTATCAAAGGAATCGCGTTCAGACTGACGCATTCCTGCGGTTTCCAATCACTCTGTCCGGTGCCCTTGAGGCCGTAAATACTCAGGGAAATGACGGTTGGTTGGAAGACCAGATAAGAACCAGCCATAGCTACCGTAGCTTCCAGACCCCGGACAATATCGCAGACGCCGTTCGCCTCGTTTCAGATGAGCAATTGTGGGAATCGGTCGCTACCCAGATGGGTGCACCACCTCAAAACATCCGGGCACAACTGAGATTAATCGTGAATCGCCGGAATCAAATTGCCCACGAAGCAGACATAGACCCCTCTTTAGGCGGCAGGTTGTGGCCGATTGACTTCACCGGAGCGGATGAAGCGGTCACGTTCACCGAGAGGCTGGCTGAGGCCATATATACGATTGTTATGTAGCGGGGTCGTCTGGTCATGGGATTAACCCCGTGATTGCTTCTAACCAAAGCACATAGAATATGGGTCCAGCCGATGGGTTATAATCAACCCGGAAACCGAACAACCCGGCCAGTACTCCGGCTAAGATCCCGAGGGCGAGCCGGCGCCGGGGCGAATGGTTCTTTCCGCCAAGTCCAATTCACAGACTCTAATTGCTCACGGGATAATCAGGCATGAGTAGTAAATTCTTGGACCGTTTGGATGAAATTCACGAGGGCGCCCCGCCCCGGATGGGGTTCGGGCCCGCCCGTTCGTCGAAGATGCCCGGCATGGCGTTGGTCCTGCGGGTCTCCGCCGACCATCAGGCTGGCGCCGCCGCTGCGGGAGGATTGTCGCCCGACGGCGTCATCGTCTCCGGGATCAGCGGGCCGCAGCAGGCCGAAGACGTCAAGGGGCCCCTTGCCGACGTCCCGTGGGGCGTGCTGGGCGATACGCTGAGCTCGAACGACGCCCAAGCCTACCGGGACCACGGCTGCGACCTATTGGCCTTCCGGTTGCAGGGGACCGCCCTGGGGGCGGTGAACTCCGAGGATACGGCCCGGCTCTTGTGCGTCGACCCCGATGCTCCAGCCGAGGATTTGCGGGATATTAACGCCCTGCCGGTGGACATCGTACTGGTGCCTTTGACCGGCGCTCCGGCCGATTGGTCGCTGGAGGACCTGGCGAGGGTGGCGAAAGTCAGCGGCCGCATCAACAAGTACCTGCTGGCCGAAGTGTCTGCGGCCCCCAATTCCGATGCTCTCAAGGTGCTCCGGGGCTCGGGAATCAACGGCTTGGTGTTGAACGTTTCAGTGGGCGAGGAGGCGATAAAATCCCTCCAAGAAGCGTTGCTGGAGATGCCCAGACCAGGATCGGACCGCCGGGGCCGTTCCAACGCCATCCTGCCCGGGGCCGTGTACGCTCCCCCGTCCGGGCCGGGCCGTGAGCCAGAGGAACCGGACGAGGACGACTAGCACCCGGAGGGAATCCATGACCGGCGATCAGGCAGCAGGCCAGGAGCACCAGCACGAACACGATCACTACGGTATGCTGCCCGACGACGGCGTGGTCGACTTGACCGACAAGTTGACCGGGTACATGACGGAAATCGAATTGGGCGGACTCTCGGACATCATGGGCCAGGTCCTTGACGATTTTCTGGACCAGTCCGGGGGCATGCCTGAAGACCTCAAGGACCCGGACGCCTTCGACCAGATTTCCCGCAACCAGTTGGCCGTAACCCTCGCCTACCAGCTAGGACGATTGGAGGGCCGGTCGCCTCAAGTGGTGAACGCGCTGGTTGAGCAGGCCATCGCGAAGTTCGGCTTCCTGCCGGTCGACGAGTCCCCGGAAATTACGGATGAAGACCTGGAAACACCCAAGCTGCAGGTATACCCGAGAATCCGACGGGTGCGTTTCCAGGCGCCCCAAGTCCTGCAAGTCCAGCGCCGGGACGACGTCCCGGACGACAATCCGTCCATAGACGAGTAGGGCGATTCGTGAATCGCCCCTACGACTCATTTGTGAGGTGCCGCTGATGACGACCGCAGCTCCCGAATACGACCTGGTGCTCGCCGGCGGCACCCTGCTGGACCCGGCCCAAGACATACACGACCGGAGAGACGTGGCGTTTAGCGGAGGGACGGTAGCCGCAATCGCCGAGCACATCGATGCGTCCAACTCAGCCGCGGCGGTGGACATATCGGGCAAGCTCATAACGCCGGGCCTGATTGACCTCCACGGCCATTTCTACCACGGCGGCAGCCCGACTTCGGTGCATCCGGACGAGATCTGCCTCTCCTCCGGAACGACCACCGGCGTCGACGCCGGCAGCGCGGGCTTTCTGACCTATCCGGCAATGCGGGACTACGTGTTTCCGGCCCACCGCACCCGTCTGCTGGCCTTCCTTCACGTGAGCGCGGTGGGGCTGGCCGCGAACAACGTGTTGGGAGGAGGCCTGCACGATCTGCGGGTGGTGGACGTGGACCAGACCTCCGACCACATCAAGAACAACCCAGGTTTCTGCTTCGGGGTCAAAGTCCGCATGCACGTCAACGCCGTCGCCTATTGGAACGCCCACGAGGCGATGCGTCTCGCCCGCGCCGTGGCCGACCAATCCGGGAGCCGGCTGATGGTGCACGTGAGCGGTACCCCTATCCCCTTGCCCGAAATTCTGGAGTTCCTTGGCCCTGGCGACATCGCCACCCACGCCTTCAACGGCAACCCAGAAAACATATTGGACCGCAACTTCAAGATACGTCCCGAGGTGCAGGCAGCGGCGGACCGCGGCGTGATCATGGACGTCGCCCACGCCGGGATTCATTGCGATACCGAGGTCAGCCGCACGGCCCTCCAGCAGGGATTTGTCCCACACACCATCAGCACCGATATACACAACCCGCCGCCGGACCGCACCGTCTACAAGATGAACGACCTGGTCAGCAAGTTCCACGGCATGGGGATGCCCTTGGACGCCGCCATCGCCGCCAGCACCAGCACCCCGGCCAAGGTCCTGGGCCTGGAGGAGACCATCGGCTCCCTGGCCCCGGGAATGTCCGGCGATGCCGCCGTGTTCGACATGAGGGAAGGCCGGTTCGTCTGGATGGACTCCCTGGGCCAACGGCAGGAGGGGGGCGTCCGCCTGGATACCTTCCTTTCGGTGCGCGCCGGCCGTGTAGCCTGGCGTGAAGGCCGCCTCACCCAAATGGGGGAATGTTAACGGCGCAATTCCCGGAAGCAAGGGGCCATGTTAGGAGTCGTTCTATGGGGACGTTCAGCGTGGAAATCAGCATCGGCGACGGGCAACGGGAGCGTTGGATAGCCCAGTATGCCACCGTCGACACGGGTGCATTCGTCACATCGGTCCCCGCGTCCCTTCTGCACGGGTTGGGCGTTGAGCCCGTTATGCGGCAAAACTTCCGGTTCGCGTACGGCGAAGTGAGGAATATGGAGATTGGCCGGACTTGGGTGCGGCTGCAAGGGCTGGAAATCGTCACCTACGTTTTGTTCAACGAAGAAGGCACATACCCGTTGCTGGGATCCCTCGCGTTGGAGGAAGCATTTCTTGGCGTGGACCCGGTAGCCCAACGACTCGTTCCGCTGGAAAGCGTGCTGATATAGAGAGTCCTCAGTTCGGCATTGCCGAAACGGAGTGTATGAGTTCACCGTTCAGGCTGAAAACGAACTCCACCTCTTGCCCCGGCGGGAACAGGGCCCGCGGCACGACCACCATGGTCATCGGAGCGAACAAGTAGGGGTATTCCCGGCCTTGGGGGTCATCGGACAATTCCAACGCCACCGCAGCCTTGTTTCCTTCGATAGTCAACTCGGCTACCGACAACGGGTCACCCCGCACCGGCCGCCACACGTAGTAGGCTGCCAGCAGCACCGAATTCTCGAATTCGATCCGCCCCAAGGTCGTCGTGTTCCCCAGGGTGCGCTTGGCGATTGCGCTATCGTCGAACGCTTCCAACTCTTCCTGGTTGGTTATTACGAAGGCGTAGAGTTGGTCCACGTAGGGGTTCGCTCCGAAGTTCTCGACGGGAGACACCCAACCGCTGTTGACGTAACGGAACAGGGGTGTGCCCGTCCGCTCGGCTGGCGCGGTCGCCGCCGGCGAGACCAAGAAAGCCGCGGCGATGATGCCGGCCAGCGCGATGACCGCAACCGCCAATCTGAGCCGCGCGACCAATCGGCGCAGGGTCATAGCGCTAAGTGGCGTATTGGTCAAGATTGCCACACGTTGCATTTTTCACAAGGGTTATCCGTAAGGGAATTCGTGGCGTCCAGTAACAAGAATATAATAGCAACCACAGCCAGCGAACGTGGATTCTACACCAGTCCATTACGGGATGTTCGCGACGGGCCTCCTGATCAGACCACGGTCGCCGCGGTCACAAGACCCTTGTAAATCGCAAACTGCGATGTCACACTAGCTATATGCGCATCGGCGATTTTGAATTCCCGGAACCGCTCCCGGAACTGAAAGACCCCCACGTGCTGGCCGTGCTCCGGCCCTGGATCGACGTTGGCAACGTCGGGACTCTAAGCCTGAGCAGGGTCGAACGGCACCTTTCGGCCAGAGAAGTCGCCCGGCTCGTCCGCCCCGGCCGGTACTACGATTTCACCCGGTACCGGCCCAAGTCGGTGCTCCGTGAGGGAAAGCGGGAGTACTCTATCCCCTCCACCACCATCAGCGTGGCCGTGCGGGAGAATGGCCCGGACCTTATCACGATCCATCTCTTGGAACCCCACTCTTATGGGGAGGACTTCACCGATTCCGTGATTGAGGTCCTCAAGCATTTTGGGGTCAAGCGCTACTCCATGATCGGAGCAATGTACGACATGGTGCCCCACACTCGCCCATTGCTGGTCTCGGGCGGAGCGATGGACGAAACCAACGAGGCCGAGTACCGCTTGTGCGGGGTTAAACCCAGCGATTACGAGGGGCCCACCACCATCACCCAGGTTATCTCGCAGGCCGCCGAGGAGATGGGGATGGAAACCCGTATCTTCGTGGTCCACCTTCCTCAGTACTTTCAGGTAGAGGAAGATTTCACCGGCACCGGACGCCTGACCGGCATTCTCTGCAAGATCTACGGCCTTCCCAGCAGACTGGAAGACCGGGAGCGAGGCATTGACCAATACGCCTCCTTGCAGAACATGGTTGCCGGCACTACGGAGGTTTCCAGCCTGTTGCAACGGCTGGAGGAGCGGTACGACCGGGAAAACAGCAGCCCGGCTGCCCCGACGAACGAAACCCCGCCCCTCTCTCCACAGGTCGAGGCGTTCCTCCACGGACTCGACCAGGACTTCGTCGCCAACCCGGACCCCATCCCTGAAGTAGACGCTGACGACGACCCCAACGACGAATAGCGTCCTCGTCATATTTCGGGCCACCCATACCTCGGGGAGCCGGAGCCTATGCCGGTAGCCGCATCCACGGACGCCAGGCTTCTCGCCGGATCGTGTATACAGGCCTGCGGAAACATTCTGCTCGGGCTTGCCGGTGCTCCTATTTCGTTGACGAAGTTCATGGAGTCGACGAGCGGGCCCCGCCGGACGCCATCCTGTCCGGCTCCGGGGTAATCCGCAGGCCCCCGATTGGGCCTACGGCAGACGAGGGGGCCTGGTAACTGTTCAGAATTGCTGGTGTCCCTTCCCCCCGCAGGGGGAAGGCTAGGAAGGGGGTACCCCGCCGCGCCGCAGCGTAGTTGGAGGAAGGAAAACGCGGGGGAGGGGACAACCCCCTCCCTAACCCTCCCCCTGCGAGGGGAGGGGACACTGAACAGTTGCGGGGCCTGATTTTTCGTTGACTGGCCGTGGGGCTTATGCTAGAGTGGCGGCTAAATATCCAGGCTTTGCAGGCTCCGGGATCGCACACGTCAGGTGAGCCGGGCCGTATACAAAATGGGAGGCAGCCGAGTATCGCTAGGCAATATAGGGTCAACGAGCGGATCACCAGCCCCAAAGTTCGCGTCATTGGAGACAACGGCGACCAACTTGGTGTAATCGACATAGGTCGGGCGTTACAAATGGCCCGCGACGCCGAGGTCGACCTGGTGGAGGTCGCTCCCAACTCTGACCCGCCGGTATGCCGGTTGCTGGACTACGGAAAGCTGCTGTATCTTTCCTCCAAGAAGGAACGGGAGTCCAAGAAGGGTCAGAAGAGCACGGACCAGAAAGAGGTCCGCTTCCGCCCCAATATCGGGACCCACGACCTGGACTCCAAGACGCGCAAGGTGCGGGAATTCATCGAAGACGGGTCGAAGGTCAAGCTGACGGTCCGATTCCGTGGGCGTGAAGCAGCCCACCAGCAATTGGGACTCTCGGTGCTGAAACGGGTGGCCGACGAGTTGAAAGACGAGGTCCGCCTGGAGCGGCCTCCCTCCATGGAAGGCAGGGCGCTGTCAATGGTGCTGATACCGGCGCTCCCGAAGGCGGAACAAAAGAACGAGCAGAAGGCGACCCGTAAGGAAGCCCCTGAAAAAGAAGCACCGGAAATCAAGGAACAGGTAGAAGAACTGGCCAATGCCAAAACTTAAGACACACAAAGGGGCCAAGTCCCGGATTCACATTACCGGCTCTGGCAAGTTGCTGCGCCGGAAGAGGATGAGCAGCCACCTCCGCCGGAAGAAGCCCAACAAGGTGACCCGTAAGTATTCCGACAAGATTGCCGTCTCGCCAAATGATCACGAGCGCCTGCACAGGCTCCTGCCGTACGGTTAGCCGCTAACCCCACACCCCGGAGATTCACCTTTGGCTAGAATAAAGCGTGGCGTCACAAAGAGTCGGCGCCACAAAAAAGTGTTGAAAGCCGCCCGAGGTTTTCACGCGTCGTCTCACCGCAATTACAAGTGGGCCAAGGAAGCCTTGCTTCACGCTTGGTCCTACTCCTACCGGCACCGACGGGAGAGGAAGGGCGATTTTCGCCGTCTCTGGATCGTTCGTATCGGCGCGGCCTCCCGCGAGGCCGGGATCTCCTACAGCCAGTTCATGCACGGCCTGAAGCTGGCGGAAGTCGAGTTGGATCGCAAGATACTTGCCGATCTGGCGGTATCGGACCAGGACGCGTTCGGCGAACTGGTGGACGTGGCCAAAGAGCAACTGGCCGTCGCCCGGTAGAGTCCGACAGCCGCCCTCCGTCAATCACGCAATCACGCGAATACCCAAAGGGATATAGCTTCCGCCTCCACGGGCCGGCCTCAGGGCTGTGCCTTCCACCGATGGGTGCGTAGTGCCTGCGTCCGGAGCGATGACGGCAACCCAACCAGTCGCCCGGCAAGTTGAACGACCATCACCTGCCCGGCGGCCCTCCGACGCCAATTGGACGGCTCCGACGGCGGGAACCACAAGTCGCCGCAGCGCTTTCCTGCTGGCAGCCGGGCGGTCTTAGCCTGAATGGGCCGCAAACGTCAGGGACGCGGAGAAGCCACGCCCCCTTTTGTCACCCCAAGGGCCCCTTCCGTTCACGACTCAGGGTCTGCCGACCTGACGAAGCCGTAATAGGTATCCGCGTCCATCACCCGCAACAGGCGACGTTGGGTGATTACTATGGGACGGACGGGGGTGGCCCACCTCTCGGTGAGCTCGTAATGGATGTCCCGCAATGACATGGGCTTGTTGCCCGTGGCCAGCAGCGTGCGAAACACGATTTCCTGAATCGGCATCTCCGAGCGAATGAAACCCGGTTCGTCCGCGTGATGCTCCGCGATTTCGTCGACCAGGGCCTGTGGGTCAGTCAACCCCGACTCCAATTGGGACCTGAACGGGCTGTCGGGGGCCAGACGGCCGGCGATCAGGTGTATCGCCGAGCGGTCCAACTGCTCCAACCGCTCTAATCCCACACTGAAGAATGGCATCGCCTCTTCGGGTTCCGGCTCGTCGGCCTCGTCCTCGGGTTGGGGTCCGGGCGCGAGTCGAACGGCCAGGTCCTCTTCCGGGAATGAGTCTTCGAATTCGTCCTCAGGCATGTCTTCAGCCATTTCCCGGGAATCGGATTCGGGAATGGTCATACTGCAACCTCCTCGTTCCAGTCCAGCATCAGAATGCGCACCGTTTCCCCCGCGTCCTTGCGGGGCAGGTCCTCCGGGCAGATGGCCAGCCCATTGGCCCGAGACATAGACGTCAGTATATTTGAGCCCTGGGGGCCGGTGGGGCTGGCGTAGTAGACCCCATCCCGCCGCTCGACTTCGACCCGGGCGTAGACCCGCCGCCCATCGTAGTTGAAGATGGGGCCGGTCAGGACTCCCTCCACAGCCGGCCGGGCCCGGCCGGCCAAGCCCAGCATCATACGTATGGCCGGGCGGGCGAACATTTCGAACGCCACCATAGCGCTCACCGGATTACCGGGCAGGCCCAGCAATGGAATGTCCTTCCCGCCGTTGCCCGAAAGGTGTCCGAAGGCCAGGGGTTTGGCAGGGCGCATCCGGACCGACCAGAAATTCATGGACCCCCGCTGGTTCAACACGTCTTTCACGATATCGTAATCGCCCTTGGAGACCCCGGCCGAGGTGATAACGAGGTCGGACCCGGCGGTTTCCGCCAGCTTCCGGTGCAGGTGCTCCAGATTGTCCCGGGCGATTCCAAGCAGCCGTGGCGCCCCGCCGCTGGCCAGCACCGACGCCGCGACGCTGAAGCTGTTGCTGTCGTAGATTCGGCCGCCGGACAGGGCTGAGCCCGCAGTCTCCAATTCGTCGCCGGTGGCCAGAACCGACACGATGGGCCGCCGTACTACCCTCACCGAGTCCAGCCCCAAGGAGGCGATGACACCCACCTCGGCCGGGCGGATTGGCGTACCGGCCTCCAAGACGAGCTCTCCTTGGCTGATGTCCTCGCCGGCGGGCCGGACGTTGGCCCCCTTGGGGAGTTCGGAGAAAACGGCCACCTCGTCCATGGGACGGCCCTCGCGCTTGCGCTGTACTTCGTCGGTCTCCTCGAAGGGGACCACGGTGTCGGCGCCGTCTGGCACCGGCGCGCCGGTCATGATCCGTACGGCGACGCCGGGGGTGACGGCCCGGTCCGGCATTTGGCCAGCCTGCACGACCCCGATGACGTAAAGCCTTCGCGGCGCGTCGGCGGATGCCCCGGAGATATCGCCGGCCTGCACCGCGTAGCCGTCCATGGCCGAGTTGGCCAAGGGCGGCAGCGCCAAGGGGGAGGTGATATCTTCCGCCAGCACCTGCCCCAGCGAGTCCATCAACGGCACAGTCACCGCCTCCAGCGGCTGGAAGCAGGCCATGACCCGCTCCAACGCCTCTTCCACGCTCAGCATATCCTCGCCCGCGTGGCTATGGCCGTGGCTGTGGGCAGACTCGCCATTGCCGTCGTGGCTCCGATGTTGCCGTTGCATTATCTACTTCTCCAACCCGTTGTTTCACACCGGGAACCCGGGTAGTCCTCGTTAGTCTCTATTTTGAAAATAGACGCCAGAGCCTATTCCGTCATTCCGGCCGCAGCCGGAATCTAGACCCCCCATTCGGATTCAGGCGCGGCCCGGGAACCGTACCCGGCCGCCGGGGTCTGGGCCCCGGTTGCGACCAGGGAGACGAGCGGAGGGCATCCGCATTTTCAACCTCTTATGTGGCCTTCACAAGGCCATGGCAATTCCGGTTGGCACCGCTCCCTGACTAACCGCGCAGGGAAGCGTTCACTTCCCGTTCCAACGTCCGTAGGAGGCCGTCCAACGAACGGTTGACCTCTTCATTGGTCAGGGTGCGGTCCGCAGCCCGAAAGTACACGTGGAACGCCAGGGACTTGAAGCCCTCCGGCAGGTTGTCTCCAGCGTAAACGTCAAACAGCTCGGCCCGCTCCACCAGCCGGTGCCGACGGATAATGTCGTTCACCCGGCCTCCCGGAACGTCATTGGGTACAACCAAGGCCAAGTCCCGTGTTGCGGCCGGATAACGGGAAAGGGCCGTGAATTGCCGATCGGACTCCGGGATAACCGTCAAGAGCCGCGCCAAGTCCAACTCAAAGGCCGCCACCGTGCCTTCCAGGCCGAAACGCCCGCGAATGTCCCCGTGCACCTCGCCCACGAACCCCAGCTTGACGTCGCCCACCTTGATTTCCCCCGCTTTGATCACGGCGCAGCGGCCGGGGTGGAACAGTGCGTTAGTCGCCGGCTCATAGACCGGAAGGACACCCAGCCGTTGCAACACCGAGTCCGCAACGCCCTTGGCGTCGAAGAAATCGAACGAGTCGCCGCCGGTGAGCCACGAGGTCTCTTCGCGCCGTCCCGCCAGAACTCCGGTTACCATCTCCACCTCTTCCGGCAAGTCGCCGGAGCGGGGCAGGAACACCCGGCCCGCTTCGAAAAACCGGAAAGGCCCCGCCCCGTGCCCTTGGTTGGCGGCCAGCGTCCCCAAGATGCTGGCGTGAAGGGTGGGGCGCAGGTACTGGTGGGAAGCGCTCATCGGGTTGGCCACGGCCAGGGGAGGCTGTTGGGGGTCCAATTCCCCGACCCGTTCCAGTTCCTGGAGGGCCACCAGCGGATAGTTGATGACTTCCTGCATGCCGACGGCGGAGAGCAGGTCCTTGACTTGCTCCCGCAGCGCCGGGCCCGGCGACGGCGTCTGGAATGGTATCGGGGTCGACAGCATGGCGGTGGGCACGGTCTCGTAACCGGCAATCCTGATGACCTCTTCCACCAAGTCGTCCTCAATGGAAACGTCGTTCCTCCAATAGGGAACGGTGACGGTGAGGGCGTCGGAGCCGTTGGACTCCCAAATGAAGCCCAAGGAGTCGAGAATCCCCTTGACCGTGTCAAAGTCGAAGTCCATGCCCAATACCTGCCGCAGGCGGGCCGCCGTCAAGGGCACGGTGAGGGCGGGCGCGTCCGCTTCGGGGAAAACATCTATGATGCCGGGAGCAATCGTGCCGCCGGCCACCTGCTGAATCAGGGCGGTGGCCCGCCGCAGCGCTATCGGGGCAAGTTCCGTCCGCAGTCCCTTCTCGAAACGCAGGGTGGCCTCGGTGCGCAGCTCCAACGACCCGGCTGTGGCCCGGTTGTTTGGGCCGTCGAAAGTGGCCGATTCCAGAAGGACCGCAGTGGTGCCCTCTTCAATCTCGCTGTTGGCCCCGCCGATCACTCCGCCCAACCCGATTGGGTTGCGGGAGTCGGCAATGACAAGATTCGACGCGGCGAGCCGCCGCTCCACGCCGTCCAGGGTTGTCAGGGTCTCCCCAGGCTTGGCCCGGCGGACGATAACCGTAGCGTCTTTGACGCGGTCCATGTCGAAGGCGTGCAACGGTTGGTTGTACTCTAGCATTACGAAATTGGTAACGTCCACCACGTTGTTGATGGGGCGAAGCCCGGCCCGCGCCAACCGGTCCTGAAGCCAGCCTGGCGACGGACCGATCCGCACCCCTTCGATGAGGCTGGCCGTATACCGACGGCAGAGGTGGGGGTCGGCTATGGAAATGCTCACCCGCTGGTCGATGGGCGCTCCCGCGGTCTCGTAATGCACGGCCGGCTCGGTCACGCGGCCACCGGTCAGGGCCGCCACCTCGTGGGCCACTCCCAGCATGGAGAGGCAATCGAGGCGATTGGGGGTAAGCTCCAGGTCGAGGATGGTGTCCCCCAGGTATTCGTTCAGTGGCGTGCCCAAGGGGGCCTCGTCCGGCAGCACCACGATGCCGCTGTGGTCGTCGCCCAACCCCAGTTCCAACTCGGAGCATATCATCCCTTGGGACTCGACGCCCCGGATGGTGGCGGCCGCCAGCGCTTCCCGCCTGCCGGAATGGGTGTTATAGAGATTGGCGCCGACCCGGCCGAAGCAAATCTTCTGGCCTTCGGCCACGTTCGGCGCGCCGCAGACGACCTGGGTCTCGTCCCCGCCGGTGCTGACGGTACAAAGACGAAGGCGGTCGGCATTGGGGTGGGGGCCGACGCGGGTGACCAAGCCCACATAGACCTCGCTCCATCCGCCGATCTCCTCAACTTCACCCACCTCGACGCCGGCCATGGTCAACCGGTGGGCCAATTCATGGGGATCGATGTCGACTTCGACGTACTGCCGAAGCCAACTGAAAGGTACTTTCATGAATTACGACTCGTCATGGCGGCAATCCGGCCGGCCTGAGAACGGCCCAGGCGGGCGGTCAAAACTGTTGCAAGAACCGGAGGTCGTTGGAATAGAAGTGGCGTATGTCGTCGATGCCGTACTTCAGCATTGCGATGCGTTCTGGGCCGAGTCCGAAAGCGAATCCCGTGTACTTCCGCGGGTCGTAGCCCACGCCGGCCAGCACGTTGGGGTGAACCATGCCGGCCCCCATAATCTCGATCCAACCGCTGTCTCGGCATATGCGGCAGCCTTGGCCTTGGCCGTCGCAGGCGAAACAGTCGATGGACATGTCGACGCCGGGTTCGACAAAAGGGAAATAGTCGCAGCGGAAGCGCACCCGCCGCTCCTCCCCGAACAACCGCCGGGCGAACTCATACAGGGTGCCCTTCAAGTTGGCGAAGGTGATTCCCTCGTCAACCGCCAGTCCTTCGACTTGGTAGAAGTGCCATTCGTGGGTGGCGTCGGTAGCCTCGTACCGGTAGCATTTGCCAGGGACTATGACCCGGATGGGCGGCTCTCGGCCCTCCATCACCCTGGCCTGCATGGGCGAGGTGTGGGTCCGCAGAAGCATGGGGTATTCGCCCACCTCGTTCTGATAATCCACCCAAAGGGTGTTCCACATGTCCCGGGCGGGGTGTCCCTTGGGGATGTTCAGCATTTCGAAGTTGTAGTGGTCCCACTCCACCTCGGGGCCCTCAACGATGCCGAACCCCATCGCGCCGAACGCGGCGCAGATTTGCCGCACGATCTGAGTGGTGGGGTGCAAACGGCCGCCGGCCGGGGGACGGCCCGGCAGGGTGACGTCCAACCGGCCCTGTTCCGCCGCTTCCCGGAGGGCAACGTCCCTCAACTGGGTGGCCCGTTCTTCCAACCGTTGCTCCAGGACGCTCTTGGCCTGGTTGGCCAGCGCCCCGACCCGCCGCCGGTCCTCCAGGTCGAGACCGGCCAGATTTCGGAGAACGGAGGTGAGGCGGCCGCGGCGGCCCAGGTAGGCGACCCGCCATTCCTCCAGCGATTCGGCCGTTTCCAAGGCGGCGAGCTCCGCCACGGCGCCAGCCGTGAGTTCTTCAATACTCTGGGGGGTGGGAGTGCTCAACCTGAGTTCTTCCTATGATGCTTGCCCGGGACGTTTGCCTGTTGGACGGGGCTTGCAAGGGCCGGTTCGCCGGACTCGTCCAGAACAATGCGTCGAATTCCGGCGCGGCAATCGGGAACGTTACGGTAGTCAATTATAGGAACCGCCTATTCCACGGTCAAGAACAAGGGGGGCCGGTCCAGGGTCTTTTAATTGTCCCCTCCCCGAGAGGGGGAGGGTTAGGGTGGGGGAGGTCCCTATCGTGAGCGACCGTCGTTATCGCCAGCATTTCACCCTCACCCCAGCCCTCTCCCTCAAGGGAGAGGGAGAATTAAAAGACCCTACAGGCCGGTCCGATGGTCTAAGAAACCTCTGAACAAGTCCCTTCCCCCTCGACGGGGGAAGGTTAGGATGGGGGTGCCGGCGTTCATTGCATAGCTGACCTCCCTAATCTACCCTCCGGGATTCCGGCTTTCGCCGCCATGTCGCTGACTTATTGAGAGGTTCCCTAATAGTCTTTCGGCGGCAGTTCCCAGCGGTAAGCAGGCGCCGTCACGCTTGGCGCGGGAGCTGGTCACGATCTTGGGTCAGTCAAGTTGGTTGCCGAACTCCTGCCAGGTTGCGATCCCGTCGCCATCGAAATCGACTTTCAGCACCGGGTAGCCGCGGGATGTGCCGACTCCCAGAAGTCATCAATCCCGGTCATAGAGTTGCCGTCTCCATCAGCGTTGTCCAGGTCGATGTCCCAGCCGCGGTACACACCGGTATATCCGGTTGCCGACCGGAACTCGCTGATACTCCCGGTCCGCACTTCCTCGAGGTGCCCCGTGCCGGCCGGGCCGTCCTGGCTGGAGGCGACCGGGTCCCAGTAAGCGTCGAGTACGATCCCGGCATACAGGCCGATCAGCCCCCCTGCCCCGTCGATGCCCGAAACCCGGCCTGAGCTGTAACTCATGATGAGATCGCCGTTGTTCGTCCCCACGAGGCCGCCGACGACGTCAGCTCCCGAAACCCGGCCGGTGCTGTAGCTGGCGACGATTCTACTGCCGCGAGGGACATTGCGGCCCAAGAGACCGCCGACCGATTCGTCTCCCGAGACGTCGCCGGTAGCGTAGCTGCGGCGACCCTCACGTTCCAGCTGTAAGGAGAACCAACCAGCCTGCCCACCCACTTCTTGCCGGAGACGTCGCCGGTGGCGCAGCTGGCGGTGATTGGTCCAAACTGTACCCCAATCCGCCCGCCGACGGCGTCCCCCGAAGCCGACACGCTGCCGGTAGCGCAGCTGGCAGTTACGGGGCCCGCGTTGAATCCGGCCAACCCGCCTGCCATACCGTAACCGCCGGACACGCTGCCGGTGGCATAGCTGTTGCAGATCTCGCCGGTGTTGTTGTCCGCAGCAAATCCTCCCGCTCGGTCATTGCCCGAAACGCTACCGGTGGCGTAGCTGTGGTAGATGACCCCTGTGTTCCAGGCGACGAGCCCGCCAGCAATTCGGTAGCCGTCCGGACCTTGCTCGCCGGTGACCACGCCCGTCGCGCAGCTTCCGGTAATGCTGCCGGAATTGTTCCCAACCAGACCACCACCGGCAGATGAGCTGGGGGCATCGCTCAACCAGTTCGTGTTGTCCGTCCAATCGTCGCCGTTGGTGGCATTGTAAAAGGCGACCAGAATGGTCCGGCCGGCGGCGGAGAGCCCCCGTAGACCCGGAGGGTTGTCCGGTGGACGCCGCCGTGCCGGCCTCTACGGTGGCATTGGGGTCCCGGCCAGCCCGGGTGCTATCCGGGTCGTCGCGCTCGCCGTTGTCGGAGCCGCCGGTGAAGGGTATTCGGTCCTCTATGACTTCCGGTAAGAAACCTTGCCAATAGCCCAGGACCGCGAGGAGAAGGATGGCAAACCAGCAGCCGCAGCCGCAGCCCCCCCACCTGCCGGCTCCGGGTCGGGCTCTTCGATCCGCTGTCCCGGAACGGTGGTCCGCAGCTGGTCCAACTCGCGGAGCATCCGTTGCCCTTCCGCGTCGACCCCGCCCCGCGCGGCTTCGTATACGGCGCAATCGCAATCAGGCGGGTGAGTGCGGTCCATTGGCCTGCTTCCTTCTTACGCCGTACGAGCCGTCACGTATGCTAATCGACCCAATCCAAGAGTTCCAACGTGGCCCAAACACCAGGTGACCATCCGCTGTTGCTGAATAGCACATTAGTTCTATATATTATGTAAGCCGACACTCGCTCCGATCACCTCGGTAAAACTCAATGTGGACCGACCGCAACAGGATATGCTTTGACCTGGTTTCGTTTAGGAGCATGCTCCAAGTGCAGGGGAGACTTGGCCTACGACGACGGGGACTGGATCTGCCTGCAATGCGGCACATATTTCTACACCGGCCTCTACCGGCGGGAGGAGACCGCGCCGGAGGATGAACGGTTGACGCGGCTGGCGTCTGCCCTTCTCGCCAAATTGGCGGGACCCGGCCAACGTGCGGAGGGTGGGACCGCCGGGCCTCACGCCAGCAAAGCG
>CBDCUJ010000017.1:0-98526 GCA_965222595.1 Dehalococcoidia bacterium
CGAGGTTCTTGTCGGCTGAGATGCCGAAAGCGCCGGCCCGCATCGAGTCGTAGAGGATCTGCTTCATCTGGTTGAGCTCGGCCTCCGTCACCGACGTCCGCTCCCGCGCCGGAATCATCCCCAGCACGTAGCCGCGAAGAGGCGAGAAGGGGACCAGACAACCCACGTTCACGCCGAGACCCTGGCGGTCCAGGCTGTCCATGTATTCCGGGAAGGTCTCCCAGTCCCAGCGCATGCCCTGGCGCATGGACTCCAAGGGAATGGCCTCGATACGGTTCATCATCCGCATGTTGAGGTCGCGGTCCTCCGGGTGGGTGGGCGCGAAACCGAAGCCGCATTGGCCGACGGTCAGCGACGTTACGCCGAACCATCCGGACAGGGATGCGTACGGGTCCCAGTTGAGCTGGGCGTCGTAGTGGGTGTGCAGGTCCACTGCGCCGGGGGCCACAATACAACCGCTGGCGTCGAGTTCCTTTGCCCCGCCGGCGCTGATGCGGCCGCTGATCATGGCGACCCGGCCGTCTTTGATGCCAACGTCAGCCCGGAACCGGGGAATCCCGGTGCCGTCCACCACGGTCCCGCCACGGATCACAACATCAAATTCAGGCATATCTACCTCTCATTCTTACTAAAAGTTATTTTCACCCATCCAGTAGGGCCGGATTTCTCACCAATCCGGCCCAAAGTTTAGCACACCCGGCGTAATATGCGCCGGAAAACCCGGCGTTAGTAACTGTTCAGTGTCCCCTCCCCTGGCAGGGGGAGGGTTAGGGAGGGGGGCGTCCCTCCTCGCGTTTTCCTTCCTCCAATTACGCTGCGGCGCGGTACCCCCTTCCTAGCCTTCCCCCTGCGGGGGGAAGGGACACCAGCAATTCTGAACAGTTACCGGCGTTTACACAGGGTCATTTCATTGTTGAATCCGCCCCCTCCCGTCGTCCCGGTTGCGACCGGGACCCAGGACCCGGCGCCGATTTTGGTTCCCAAAGACGCCTCTAACCCAAGGTTGGGGTCTGGTTTCCGGCTACGGCCGGAAAGACGGAGGCATTTTTTCCGACAATTAAATGATACCCTGGGCGTTTACATTACCGACCGCACAACGCCGCCGTCCACCAATATTGTCGTGCCGGTGACGTAGCTGTTCTTCTCCGATGCCAGGTAGGCAACGAAATCTCCCAGTTCCTCGGGCCGTCCAAAGCGGCCCACCGGGATGCTGGAAGCACGGGCCTGGAGCACGGTTTCCAGGTCCAGGCCCGTTTCTTGGGAGCGGGTCTCGAAGATGTGCCGCATGCGGTCGGTCATCAAGAACCCGGGGGCGACGTTGTTCACCAGTATCCCGTCCCGCCCCACCTCGTCGGCCAGGCTCTTGGCGAAAGCAACGGCGCCCATGCGTGTAACCCCGGAGGTGACCAGATTGTCGATCGGTTGGTAAACCGTGCTGGCCAGGATGTTGACGATCCTCCCCCACGACTGCTGCCGCATGTGGGGCACTGTCTCCCGGCCCATCCTTATAAAGAAGTTCAGGGCCATCTGCACCGCCCGGTCCCAAGTCTCTTCGTCGGTGGTCACGGCCCGCCCTTCCGGGGGGCCGCCGGAGTTGGCGACCACCACGTCCAGACGGCCGAAGTGGTCGACGGTCCGCCGCACTAAATTCTGAATATCTTCCAAGCGGGAGAGGTCCCCCGGGACCGCCAGCACGTCGACTTCGAAAGCGTCCCGTATCTCTTGGGCGGCGCCATCCAGTTCTTCAGCGCTCCGGCTGCAGATGGCCAGATTGGCGCCCTCCCGCGCCAACGAGTCGGCGCAAGCCCGGCCCAATCCCTTGCTTCCGCCGCCAACGATTGCAACGCGGTCCGTCAGTCCCAGGTCCATGGCTTCCTCCCTGCTGGAAAGTGCCGGTATGCTACCACACGGCGGGATTAACCGCAGAAAACCCCAGGGTCATGTAATTGTCCCCTCCCCCTCTTTGGGGGAGGGTTAGGGTGGGGGAGTTCCCTTAAATTGTCCCCTCCCCCATCAGGGGGAGGGTTAGGGTGGGGGAGTTCCCTAACGTGAGCGATCATCGTTATTGCCAGCATTTCACCCTCACCCCAACCCTCTCCCTCGAGGGAGAGGGAAAATTAATATACCCTCCGGAAGATCCGGAGGGGGTGGGAGCGGATGGGGAGATTATCGTTTGGCGGCCGGGCCTTCAGTCCGCACCTTCCTTTCGGGCGCTGAGGTCGGCCCTCAGCCGCAACGGATTCACTCTAAAGGAGGCGATTTCTTGCCGATTTCACGCAACCTATTTTCAAATAAACTACCCTTGCGTGTATGGTAAAGCTGCTTGACAGGCTATATAAGATGGCTTACCCTTCCCCACTAAGTTAAAGGGCCTATTATATGATGTGGGATCGTTTCAAACTCTATGATGCTGGAAGTACGATCTTCCAGGCATACGGGGAATCGAATACTGAACCGGTAGGAAGGGGGTTATGCCCGTGTACCGAGTAATATCTTCGGACAACCACATCATGGAGCCCGGCCACCTGTGGACAGGCAGGGTCGAACCAAAATTCAAAGGCCGTGAGCCACACATCATTCGACGCGATGACGGCAGCGATTGGTGGGTGTGCGATGGCAATCTTCTGGTTGGCGCGTTTGCCGGGTCCCAGACCGGTCTCCGGTTCGAAGAACCCGAAAAGCTATCTGTGCTCGATACAGTGGAAAACATCAGGCCCGGTGGCTACATCCCGGAAGAACACGTGAAAGACATGGAACTTGACGGGGTCGATGTCAGCATCGTGTTTCCGACCGTCGGTCTCCTGCTTTACGGCGTTCCCGACAGCGCCCTTCTCACCTCCCTCTTCAGGACGTACAACGATTGGGTCGCTGACTTTTGCAGCCAATCGCCCGATATTCTCAAGGGCATCGCGATGATCAACGTTGACGACGTGACGGATGGGGTAAAAGAGCTGGAACGTTGCGCCAAAATGGGGATGGCGGGAGCCATGATCACCGTGTACCCCCCTGAAACCATGTCCTACGATTACCCGGAGTACGACCCGCTCTGGGCCGCAGCCCAAGACCTGCGGATGCCCTTGAACCTGCATATCGGCACCAACAGGCCGCACGGCGGACAGGAATTCGTAGACTTCGAGGCCGCCAGCAGGACATTTTTCACCAATGTCGACCACTGGATCCGGATGTCGCTAGGCTACATGATCTTCAGTGGCGTGTTCGAACGGTTCCCCAAGCTGCAGGTCGGGTCCGTGGAAATGGAGTTGTCCTGGGCCCCTCACTTCCTTGACCGGTTGGACTACAACTACACTCAGAGACCGCCGCGAGACCGGTCTCCCCGGGACAATTGGGGCCAATTCAAAAACGATATGGTCCCCAGTGACTACTTCCACCGCAACGTGTTCCTGGGGTTCCAGGAGGATATGCTGGGAGTACAAATGCGAAATATCATCGGTGTTGACAACCTCCTCTGGGGTTCCGACTATCCCCACCAGGAATCTACCTTCCCGAGAAGTCACCAGATACTAGAGGAGATCCTGTCTGACTGCACCGAAGAAGAAAAAGCGAAGATAGCGGGTGGCAACGCCGCCCGTATCTACAATTTTAACTAGCCGGATCGGTGCCGCCGGATTGCCGGCCCTACCGGCGCGAACAAATTTTCAAATACCAGAGGAGTGCCATGGCGATTCTTAAAATCCTGCGGCTGCATTTTGTTGTTTTGGCCGCCTTGACCATAGCCTTGTTGGCTTTAACCGCGTGTGGCGAGGCCGCCCAGCCAGACGCGACGACTGCTCCTGCCGCGACGACCGCCCCTGCGGCGGCGCCCGCAGCCACCAGCGTACCCGCGGCCACTGCCGCGCCGACTGCGATGCCGGATACCCCGTCATCCGACGGAGAACCGGTGTATGGCGGGACGCTTATGGCCAGCGCCGCTGCCGGATATCCCAGCACCTGGGAGGTCCACGCAGCCGTGTACCTGGAAGACATTCAAATCATCGGGCCAATGTACCTGCAATTATTGGAGTACAACCCGCTGGTCCAGGACGCCTATACCGAAGGCGCGATCCTTGGCGATCTGGCCGAACGGTGGGAAGCCAGCGATGGCGGACTGACCTACACCTTCTATATGCGCCCCGGCGTCAAATGGTCTGATGGAATGGATATCACTGTTGACGACGTGGTGTGGAGCTTTAACAATATAATTCTTCCCGGCGCGCCCCGGCCCGCCACCGGGAAACTCCGGCAGTATATCGAGAGCGTGGAGAAGGTGGACGACTCGACTGTAAGGATGCGGCTGCTATACCCTTCCGCAGCCTTCATCTCCTTTATGGCAGTGGAATACATGAAGGTCCTCCCCAAGCACATCTTCGATACCGAGATAGATAAGACTGATTTCGCCAGCCACACCGTGGGCGCCGGCCCCTTCCTGGCGGTGGACGATGAATTCGGCGTTAGCAGCAAATTCGAGAAGAACGACGCCTACTGGAGGGAAGGCCGCCCGTTCTTCGACGGATACCAATCGTTTTACATTACAGACAAAGGCACCGAGATTGCGGCCTACCAAACCGAGCAGGTGTTCACGAGCATGGATTCCATCAACCACTTGGACGTTGAGGACTCCATAAGGCTGGAAGCCGATGCCGAATTCATGAGCAAACACGATATCTTCTGGATGGATGGGGCTGCGGCCTTCCACTGGGTGTTGAACACCGAGAAGCCTCCCTTTGATGACCCGAACCTCCGGAAGGCTGTGCACCTGCTCGTTGACCGATGGGAGATGGTGGATGGTTTCGGGCTGGGTAAGTTCAGGGTGGGGGCGATATACGCGCCGAACAACCCGTTTGCCATTCCGGAGTCCGAAATCGAAGGATACCCTGGGTTCAAGAGGCTGCCGGACGGCAGCAAGGACCCAGACGACATAGCCGAAGGGGTGAGGCTTCTGGCCGAGGCTGGCTACGGGCCCGATAACCGCCTTACTGTAGACTTTGTGGCCTTGAACATCTTCTTCTGGGCGGACGGCGTCCAGGTGCTCAAGGAACAATTGAAGCCTTACGGGATTGACATTGACATCAGGCTGGTGGACTACGCCGCTGGGGTTCACGAAGCGGAAGCCGGAACTTTCGAAGCGGCCACGCTGGGCCGGGCCAATATGATCCCTGACCCCGACGATTCCTTCCCGAGCGCCTACCTCCCGGGTTCGAAGAACTGGGCACGCTGGACCGATCCCCGGATAACCGACCTATGGAACCAGCAGAGCCGAGAGGCAGACGAGGACAAACGGCGGGAACTTAACTACGAGATCCAACGGATCATTTACTCGGAGGCCAATTCCGGGTACGTAGAGTATATGTGGAACGCCTTTACCCAGATGGTCAACAAACGGATCAAGACGTACGACGGCGACAGCGGGACCGTGGGGCCGTTCGTGCCCCACTTCAGCCTCTATACGTCGTTGAAGCACTGGCACGAGTTCTTGGACGATGACTATTAAAAGGCGGTGCGAGTAGTCTCACCAACCGTCGATGGCGACATCCGGCGTAAGGAAGCCGATTCCAAACTTGGAAGCTGCCCGCAGTGGCGTACCGGGAAATATGTAGAAGCAGGGCGACCAGCCCTCGAAGCTAGGGAACCTCTGAACAAGTCCCTTCCCCCCGATGGGGGAAGGTTAGGATGGGGGTACCGGCGCTCATTTGATAGCTAATACCGTTAAGCTCTCCTCCGAGATTTCGGCTTTCGCCTCAATGACGATAACTTGTTCAGAGGTTCCCTAGATCCCGACTAAGCCCATAAAGACCGGGCAGCTTCCCGTATGTGAGTCACGTTGCAACAGTACGTAATTAGAAGGCTCATCCTCTTTGTTCCCACCATCTGGTTGGTTACGCTGGTGGTTTTCCTGTTTTTGCGTATCATACCGGGCGATCCGGCGCTGAATATCCTCTCCGGCGGTGGACAGGGTTCGGGCACTTATACCCAGGAAGACCTGGAGGCGATGCGGGACAAGATGGGCATTAGCGGGCCCATCTACGAGCAATACGGGAATTGGGTATGGGACATGCTCCATGGAGACATGGGCCGGTCCTTCTACTACGGGACCGATATCAGGGAAATGGTAAAAACCCGGGTGTACACGACTCTCGAGTTGACCGGTTTGGGAATAGCGATCAGCTTCTTCCTGGCGGTGCCCTTGGGAATCGTCTCCGCCCTCAACAGAAACTCTGCTATTGACTACGCCGCTCGAATCTTCACCTTCTTGGGTCTGTCGATTCCGACCTTCGTCGTGGCGCTGGTCACCATATTTTTGCTGGTGCGTATTTTCAACTGGCTCCCACCGCTGGACTACTCTCACCCTTACGAAAACTTGGGCCGGAATTTAGAGCAACTGATCTTCCCAGCCATCTGTATCGCGTTATTCACAATGGCGTTCATAGCGCGGGTCACCCGGTCCTCTTTGCTGGAAACCTTACGGCAAGACTACGTCCGGACGGCTCGATCGAAGGGGCTCAAGGAAAGAAACGTAGTCTTGGTCCACGCCCTCAAAAATTGTTTCCTGCCGATTCTAACCGTAACCGGGTGGTCTTTCGGGATTCTTCTGGCCGGCGAAGTGATAGTAGAGCAGATCTTTGTGTTGCCAGGGATGGGGCGGCTGCTGATAGTCTCCATACTTGACCGGGACTATCCCGTGGTCCAGGCATTGGTCTTTCTCATCGCCACCATGGTCCTGATACTGAATCTGATAATAGACCTCCTTTATGGTTACGTAGACCCACGGGTGCGTCTCGCTTAACAGCTCGCGCTTTGAGAGGAAGGGATTGGCCTCTACAATAACTCCAAAAACCTTCGGCGGCCGTCTTATGGATTCGGGACTATTGACGGCTGCGCCCGTGCGACGACCCATCGTCCGATTCGCAAAGCGGCAGCCGATTGGCGCCATAGGCGGCGTGGTGCTGCTGATCACAGCGATAATCGCCATCATCGCTCCATACGTTGCTCCTCACGATCCCTATAGCATCACGCTTACCAACCGGTATGCGCCTCCGGGCGACACCTACCGGGGAGAACGGCATCTTCTAGGCACCGACCAAGTGGGGCGGGACGTCCTGAGCAGGTTGCTTTATGGCGCCCGGATTTCCCTCACGGTGGCATTTGCCAGCGTGGGCATAGGAGTAACGCTGGGTGCGATACTCGGAATTGTTACTGCCTACGTCGGAGGACCGTTGGACCTCTTGGTCCAACGTGTTGTCGACTCATTCATGGCCTTCCCGGCGTTGATTCTGGCATTGGGGATTATGGCGTTCCTGGGGGCGTCCCTGAACAACGTAATCCTTACCCTGGTGGTCTTATTTTTGCCTGGGGCCTGCCGGATAGTGCGCTCTGAAGCGCTGAGCATCAAAGAAGTAGGCTATATCGAGTCAGCTAGAGCCATCGGCAGCTCGGGCACGCGTATCGTTTTCCGGCATTTGCTGCCGAACTGTATGGCCCCATACATCGTCTTCGCCAGCGCCAACCTCGGTTTCGCCATCGTGATAGAAGCCGCGCTCAGCTTCTTGGGTGTGGGCACACCACCGGACATTCCTTCCTGGGGCGCCATGCTGTCTGTGGCCGGTCAGAAATACATTGAGGTTTCACCGTGGCTCCTCATTTTCCCGAGCCTGGCCATCAGCCTTGTCGTATTCGGACTCAACCTGTTCGGGGATGCCCTGCGGGACACCCTTGACCCGCGGTTGCGTGGGTTGGAAGTCGGTTAACGATCTGAGCCCGTCGGCTCCACCCTTGGAATGACCGAGGGGAAGGGTTACTCACGGAGATGCCGACAGGCGGCACATTCCATTTTCCAAACGCCGGGAGGTAATTTTCAATGCCGTCAGTTACAATCGCCGCCGAGGTCATCTATACTTGGAAGTCGTTCAATCTCACCAAGATGGTCGAGTACGGAGTCAACTTTGAGACCCTGCTGGCCGATCACTCGACCCTGCCTCCTGAGGGCGGCCGGTATGATGCCCACTTCGAGGGAGACATCGAGGGTCCCCGGTTGAAGGGCACGGTAAGTTGTACGGACTACATTCACGTGCGGGGCGATGGCCGCATCCAACTCCACATACACGGTGAAATCACCACCGACGACGGGGAAAAAATCTCTCTATTCGCGGATGGTATCTCCACTCATCGGGAAGGTACGAGCTTCTACCACAATGAGAACGTTACGCTCTTGACCTCCTCACCCAAGTATTCCTGGGTGAACGAGCTTCAGATATGGGCCAACGGCTACGTCGACCCGGTCACGGGGAACGTCGACATCACCGGCTATGTCGGGTGATCCTCAGCCCTGATGCGAGGCCGGGTGGTGTGGATTCCGGCCTTTTCACACTCCAGGACTGAATTTAATCCACAAGACCGGTCGGTCACCGTCGCCGGGTGTGACCCAGCCGGCGGTGCGGTACCCCACCACCCAAGCTACCCGTTCGCCTGCAATCAGCAACGGTACCCGGCCGCGCCAGTCCCGAGGCGTCTTGGAATCGACGAAAAAGTCTTGCAGCTTCTTATGGCCCGTCATCCCCAAGGGCTGAAACCGGTCCCCCGGACGGCGCGTTCTGACCACCAGAGGCCCTTCCCCCAAGGCCGCCCGGTCTAGGCAGGCGATGAACTCGCCGCCTCCGGCCTCGTCCCACGGACAAGAGTCTCCGGCAACGCCGGATTCCGTCGCCACGGTCCAGTCGCCCACGGTTACCGTGGACTGCCCGTCGGGCAGGGCCGGCAGCGGCAGTGAATGGAGGCCGTGCAATTCCTGCCAGCGCGTCTCCGGGACGGTTTCGCGGCCGATTTGAAGTTCGCCCCCGGTCCGGCTGGCCGTGACGCCCCGGGGAAGGTCGACGCTCCGCCCGCCACGGCGTCCCTCCAATAACCCTAACACGGCGTCCAAGTGGCCGGCGCCCAGCCGACGGACGTCGCCGCGGACCAAGGCGTATCCCCGGCGGAGGGCCAGCCGCTGTAGCGCGGGATGCAGGGCCGCCAGGCCGCTAACGGCGAATGTCACCCGGCCGGGGGTCTCCTGCGCCACTTCCGGCCAAATGCGGTCCACCTGAGCCTCCAAGTAATCGACATCGTCGGCCGCGCTACGGGCCAGCCGGACCAGCGCTTCCCGGACCCTGGGGTTGAATTCCGCAGCAAGCTGAGGCATCAACCGATGGCGAACCCGGTTCCGGGCGAACCGCCACAGGTAATTACCGGAATCGTCGCGGTAGGGTTGGCCCAGCTCCAGGCAGTAGGCCCTGGTCTCGTCGTTGGTGATCTCCAACAACGGTCTGAATAGGGAGACTCCCGCCGCGTTCGGCGGCCAAGGCCAAGGGGCCGATTCGGTCATCCCGCGGAGCCCGTGGAGGCCGGAGCCCCGCAGCACATGCAGAAGTACTGTTTCCGCCAAGTCATCAGTGGTGTGGCCCGTTGCGACCGCCCTTGCGCCCACCGTCGCGGCCGTGCGAGCCAAAAAAGAGTAGCGCATCTCCCGAGCGGCCTGTTCGAAGGATGAAACTCCCCGCCGGGCCTGGTATTCAACAGGGTCTTCCTTGGCCACCGTAAAATCCAGCCCGAGGCCAACGGCCAGGTCCCTGGCGAAATCGGCGTCGGCATCGGCCTCCGCGCCGCGAAAATCGTGGTTGAGATGGGCGGCGTGCAGGGTCAGGGCATGGGACTCACTGAGACCGTGCAGGCAACGGAGCAATGCGGTGGAATCGGGGCCGCCGGAAACGGCCACGACCAACGCGGCGCGTTTGCCGGAACAGCCGGCGCGCCCCAAGGCAGCGGCCACCCGCCTTTCGATAACAACACCTACAGGGCCGGAGGGCATCGGCCAGGGCTACCGGTTTTCCAGGGAGAGGTGGCTGGTCGAGTTGTACGCCGTCAACCGGCGGCCTCTACCATCCTTCTCGAAGGTGCACAGGGAACCGAGACTCAATGACATGCGGTGGAAGTTGGCCAGCGGCACTCCCACCAAGGCGCAGATGACGGTCCGAATGGCGAAATTGTGGGACACGACTACGATGGACTCATCGTCGCCGTGGGCTTCTTCGATCTCAACGATCGCCTCCCAGGCCCGCTCTTGAAGTTGGGCCAACGACTCGCCGTTCGGCATCGCGGTCTGCTCGGGACTGTCCCGCCAAGCCGCGTAGACTTCGGGCCATCCCCTGCGCATCTCCTCACCGGTGACGCCCTCGAGGTCTCCCAGCGACAGCTCCATCAGTCCGGCCTTGGAGACCACCGGCGTCGAGGTCAAGCGCCCGATTTCCTGGGCGACCCGCATGGTGCGGCTGAGGGGACTGGAATAGATAGCCGAATACCCCCAATCCGCCGCTGCCTGCGCCGACTCCATGGCTTGGGAGATTCCGCGTTCGTTGAGTTTGACGTCCGTTACGCCCTGAAACTTCCCGAGCTTGTTCCACTCGGTCTCACCGTGGCGCACCAAGTAGAACTTCAACGGGCGGCCCCTGTCGAAACAGGTGGCGACATCTCCAGGTCCACGTCTTCGATGCGAACGCCGTCCATAGCCGTTACGGTGAGACTCAGGTTGCGGTACTTCACCACGTCGCCCTCTTGGGGAATGCGGCCCAAACGGTCCAACATGAAACCGGCCAAAGTCTGGTAATCCCCTTCCGGCAAGTCCAGGTTCATCTCTTCGTTGATCTCGGAAATGGCGACCCCGGCGTCCAACCGGAAGTTGTTTCGGCCCAAGTGAGTCACCGCCTCTCTCGGTACCGCTCCATCCTCGCCCACCTGACCTACGATAATTTCCAACAACTGTTTCAGGGTGGCCAACCCGGCGATACCGCCGAATTCGTCGAAGGTGAGAACCACGGTATGGCCCTCACGGCGCATCTCCTCGAAGGTATCGCTCACACTCTTGGTTTCCGGCACCAGAAACGCCGGGCGGAGCAGTCCGGTTACGTCGTTTTGGAGCGCCCCCGGTTCGGAACTGAGCCCGGAGAGCACGTCCTTAACGGACAGCACTCCCACCACGTTTTCCATGGACCCTTCGTACACCGGAAAGCGGGTATGGCTGTGTTTATTGTAGACCGCCAGGAAAGAGGCCAGGGTGATCCCCCGCTCCAGCCAGATGATTTCAGGCCGGGGGGTCATCACCTCCCGCATCTGCCGGTCTCCGAAACGGAACACTTTTTCCAGCAGGGCGGCCTCGTCGGCCTCAACCGTGCCAGTCTGTGCTCCGGCGGCGATGAGGGTGCGGATCTCTTCGCCCCCCACATCTTGAGGCATGGCAGTGATGCCAAGCGCGCGGTTGACCAAGGACGTAAAGACTTGGAGCAGCCGGACCGCCGGCGTTAGCATCAACCCCACCAAGCTCAAGGGCCGGGACATCGCAAAGGCGACTGTTTCGGAGCGGTGCCAAGCGATATTCTTGGGCAGCGTTTCGCAGAAGAGGAGCAGAATTAGCCAGACGCCAAACGTCGAAATTACCACCGCCACACCCTTGTTGCCAAGGAAGTTTACCGCCAAGACCGTGGCCAGGGCGGCGGCGGCCGTGTTTACGAGGTTGTTGCCAAGGAGTACAGTAGCCAAGAACTTTTCGGGGTGCTGCAGGAGGTTGGAAACGCGGTTTGCTCCGGGCCGACCAACTCTGATCAGATGCAGCAACCGGGCACGGGGCAGAGCAATGAAGGCGGTCTCAGAGGCCGAAAAGAAGGCCGAGAGTATCAGGCATATGGCGAATAGACCCAATCTCCATGAGTCGCCGGCGTCCATAAACCGGAGTCACCTCCAACGGGCCCCATTATCCGCCATTTGGCCAATCCCACCCTGTGGACGATGATAGCATCGGCCCCATTGAGTGTAAAGTTGGCACAAGCATGACCGATTCTATGAGGAATACGTCAAACGGTTCCAGAATGGTTCCGAATGACATATATGGTGTATTCGATGGCGATAAAGGTCCTGGGCATAGAGACCTCCTGTGACGAGACCGCCGCCGGCGTGGTGGAAGGCGGGCGGCGCATGCTTTCCAACGTAATTTCCTCCCAGGCCGACCTTCATTCCACCTACGGCGGCGTAGTCCCGGAGGTCGCCTCCCGGCAGCACGTCCAAGACCTGTTACCGGTGTTGGAGCGGGCCATGGCCAGCGCCGGAACCGCCTTGGACGAAGTAGACGCCGTTGCCGTAACCTATGGGCCGGGCTTGGCCGGTTCGCTGATCACAGGTTTGAACGCCGCCAAGGCCATCGCCTACTCGTTGGACGTGCCCCTGATCGGAGTGAACCACTTGGAGGGTCACATCTACGCCTCATGGCTCACTTCCGCCGATCCGGAGGATGAGCCCGGCTTCCCGTTGGCCTGCTTGGTGGCTTCCGGGGGGCACACCGACCTGTTGCTGATGGAAGGTCACGGCGACTACAAGCTGGTGGGCCGCACGCGGGACGACGCGGCCGGAGAGGCCTTCGACAAGGCCGCCCGGATTCTGGGCCTGGGATTCCCGGGCGGGCCTGAGATACAGCGCGTGTCCCAAGGTTCAACCGGCGAGGTCAATTTGCCCCGGGCCTGGATGAGAGGCTCTCGGGACTTCAGCTTCAGCGGCCTGAAAACCGCCCTGCTCCACCAAGCCCAGGCGCAAGGCATTTACCCCGAACCACCCGCTGAAATGGACGAGGTCCAACTGGAGAAATTGGTGAGGGAACTTGCCGCGGGCTTCCAGGAATCGGTGGTCGACGTTGTGTCAGCCAAGCTGGTGGACATGGCCCGTGAGTACCGGGTGAAGGGGTTGGTGTTGGGCGGCGGCGTGACGGCCAACGCCCGCCTTCGGGAGGAGATCACCAAGCGTTCCCCATTTCCCGTGATTATCCCGCCGCCTGTCTTGTGCACCGACAACGGAGCGATGATCGCCGCCTGCGGCTACTACCAGCTCCGGCGAGGCGAAGAATGGCCGATGGAATTGGACATTGACCCAGGACTACTCTTGGGCTGAGGCACGCAACCCCAAGGGTTGCGCTTCCCCGGCGGCGCTCTCTCCGGCCCCGTCTTCTCGGGCCATAGCGGCGGGTTCGACGTCATCGGAGTCCACGTCGGGTTCGGCCCGTCCTTCGGCAACGGCAGCGTCGGGTTCGGCCGGGTCCGAGAGCTTCAACCGCCGGGCCTCGAACGTCGCGTTAACCAGGTCGAAGGCATGGCGCTGGGCGGAAGAACCACGAAAGGGAAAGCTAAACTGGAGTCCTTCTCCTTGGAAAGTGATCGCCCCGTCCAGCCTGGCAAAGTAGACTTGGGCCAACATTCCCATACCTGAAACCACCAGCACCAAGGCGATGAGAGACGCAATGTCCATGTGCAATACGGGGATGGTGGGTCCGCCCAACTGGCCCGTCAACCAGTACCCCAAAGCCAGATAGATGAAAATCCCCGCAATCACCATCAGGACCCCTTGGGCGACGTTCGTTGCGCTACGGGACCCCGATTTCACCACGACGTGCTTGACTTCCGCCACCGGCACCAGGTAGGTCTCCCGCCGGGCGTCGGCGTGACAGAATGCGACGAGCCGCTCTGGGGTCAGCAGCAGCACCGGACCCGACGCCGGCACCATTTCAGTCAATCCGTCCGTGGGGCTGAAGACGTGGGTGATCTCTTCTTCCGGACGAAAGCTAACCCCGCGAATACTCGCTGCCTCGCTGGCGACTGCGCCGGCGTCGGCCCCGTTAGATTCTTCCTCGAGTAACAACCCGTCAAGTGGTAACCAGGGAGGCGCGGGAGGTCCATACACGACCTCTTCGAGTTGGTCGCCGGACACGAGGGATTCGCCATTCTCCGGCAGCCCGCCCACTGGCTCGTCAGTTTCGCTCCCGGATGTTTCCGGCTCGTAAGGCGCGCTGAATACCGGGACCCAGGACGGAGATTCCCTCAGGCCGTCGACCGGCCCCCGACGCTCTTTCGGATGTTCGTTACTGTCCAATTATTCCGCCATCTAGATTCATACTAACATACGGCCCCGGCCCGGCCCGTGGGGCCAATCCTTCCGGCATGGATAGCATCTGATATTTGCCAAACCCTCGCCCGCCGGTCGGTTCAAAATACGCGAGGGACGTGCAATTCCAGGCGGTTCTAGAGACTGTGGCGGCGTTCGGTTGTGACAGCGGGGTTCCTGGCGATCCGAAGCTGCCCGACGGCTGGGACCTGGACAAGCCGGTTACGTGCGTCCGGGGAACCGCGAGGGGTAAGGGAAAAATGCCGGAGATGCTGATGAAGCTTGGGATTGCGAAGGACTTAGGTGTCGGCCTCAAGCTGTCCCACAGCAAGGGCACGGCCTTGGCAAACTCTCTCAAGGGCGCTGGATGGCGAAAGGCAAACCCGCCGAAGCCTGGCGGCTACTGGTTACCGCCGCCCGAATCATAGACCTGCCAACGCCGGGCTGACCGTGGGTTGTCTGCTAGGCAGTCCCCCCCGCATGAATTAAAATACCGCTGTGGCAAGCCGCCATCTGGAGGGGGTGACTAACCAGTCTTCAGGGACTGCCTAGCAGACAACCCGACGTTCTTAGGAGCAGACGGATATGGTGATTACCGACACGGTCAAGGGGATATTCGCCGACGCCAAATTCATGCACTCCGAGGCACTGGCGCGATTGGAGGCCGGCGACATACGCGACGCTGCGGAGAAGGCATGGTGTGCCACCAAGCGGGCCACCGACGCTGTAGTGCTGGGGGTCACCGGCTCCGAGCCACAATCGGCGGGCCAAGCCCGTAGAGCTCTTCTGGGTCTGCGGGCCGAGAGCGATGACCCGTTCTCGACCCTACTGGACCGCTACTCGGCCCGCTCCGCCGTCTTACATGTCGACTGCTTCTACGATGGCATTTGCGAACCGGTGGAACCAATCGCACGCATGATCCGAGAGACCATCAACTACATCGACAACGCCGAACGATTAGCCAGCAACGGGTGAAATGCGGAGATAATAGCCGTAACTCGGGTCTTTCACCGAGGCGGCGGCGGGGCAGGGTGCGGCTTGGTTCAGGGGTTTTGCACCTGCCTCAATACGCCACCGCGGGTTGACACCGGCAGGCCGGTGTGCTAGCGTCATTTCAAAGGCGTTGATGGAGACGAGTAGTTAGGGGTAGATGCCTAGCGAGCTTGGTACGGTGGAAGCAGGCGCATTGATCCTGACCGAAAATCCCTCCGGAGCCGCCAGCCGAATCCCTTGACGATCGGGGTCCGATGGTCAAGGCAAGTAGGCCGGGCCGGGGTTCGTCACCCGTTAGCACAGACGGGGCATGTTGGTGTCCTGCTAGAGAGGTCCCGATGAATCGGGACAAATAGGGTGGTACCGCGGGCGTTGAATCGTCCCGTCCCTATAGGGGACGGGATTTTTTTCGTCCAATTGCGGCCCTCCTCGGCAGGAGAAGGTCTGATTATCCGGAGACCGGGAGGCTGCTTTGAAACTGAAAGGATCGGAAATTATCTGCCAGAGTCTCATCCGGGAGGGGGTCGACGTCATCTTCGGCCATCCCGGGGGTGCGATACTGCCCTTTTACGACGCACTCTGGGCACACCCACAGTTGCGGCACATCCTGGTCCGTCACGAACAGGCGGCGGCCCACGCCGCCGACGGCTACTCCCGGGTCACCGGTAAAGTCGGAGTTTGCGTGGCCACATCCGGACCAGGCGCAACCAACCTGGTTACCGGCATCATGGGAGCCAAGGCCGATTCCGTGCCAATGGTGGCCATTACCGGCCAAGTGGCCCGGACCGCCCTCGGCACCGAGGCCTTCCAGGAATGCGACATCTGCTCCATCACCTCGTCCTGCACCAAGAAGAGCTTCATGGTGATGTCCGCCGCAGACCTTGCTTCCACCATCAGGGACGCATTCTACATCGCCCAAGAAGGCCGCCCCGGACCCGTGCTGGTGGATGTGCCGCGGGACGTCCAACTGGAAATGGCGGAGCCGGAATTCCCGGAAGTGCTGGGAGTACCCCGTCCGCAGGCCCAGCCCGAGACCCTGGAACGGGTGCAAGACGCAGCCCGGTTAATTAACGAGGCCCAGCGGCCAGTGATCATCAGCGGCCACGGCATCCATTCCTCCGGGGCTTACGTCGAGTTGAAAGCCTTGGCGGAATCAACTGGGATTCCGGTCATCACGACTCTGCTCGGACTCAGCGGTTTTCCCTCCGGGCATCCCCTCAGCCTCGGCATGCTGGGTATGCACGGGATGTATTGGGCCAACATAGCGGTGGACCAAGCCGACCTCATTGTCGGCGTGGGGATGCGATTCGACGACCGGGTCACCGGCCGCGCCTCGACCTTTGCTCCCCACGCCCGGATCGTCCACATCGACATCGACCCGGAACAAATTGGACGCAACGTGCCGGTGGAGGTCCCCCTGCCCGGTGACGCCAAGGCG
The DNA here is from genome assembly GCA_965222595.1 of Dehalococcoidia bacterium. GTDB lineage: Bacteria > Chloroflexota > Dehalococcoidia > Lucifugimonadales > UBA3495 > VXOI01. Next base: position 16,376 of record CBDCUJ010000017.1, read on the forward strand.
GTGCTTCAGGCCCTGCTGCCGCAAGTGTCCTACACGCCCCGGCCGGAATGGACGGACTACATCAACCAGTTGCGCCGGGAGCACCCGTCCCTGACGATTCCGCCGTCGGACCAGTTGCAGACCCAGCACGTACTGGCCGCCATGAACGAAGTACTGCAGGAGGACGACGCCTCGCTGGTGGTGACCGGAGTCGGCCAGCACCAGATGTGGGCCGCCCAGTACCTCTCTTTCAACCGTCACAACACCTTCGTCTCCTCCGGCGGCTTGGGGGCCATGGGTTTCGAGTTGCCCGCCGCCCTTGGAATGCAGGCCGGGCGCCCGGAGTCCACAGTCTGGAGCATCGCCGGCGACGGCGGTTTCCAGATGACGCTGCAGGAATTGGTGACTGCGGCAGAGGAAAAGCTGCCGGTGAAGATTGCTTTGATCAACAACGGGCACCTGGGAATGGTGCGCCAGTGGCAGGAGATGTATTTCGACAACCACCTGAAGGCGGTGCCGGTGCCGGGTCCCGACTACCTGAAGTTGGCGGAAGCCTACGGCGTCGGAGCGGTGCGAGTCAGGGAGCAGGAAGACGTGCTGCCGGCCTTCCGCCAGGCCAAGGCCCACGATGGACCGTTCCTGATAGAATTCGTCGTAGACCAAGCCGCCAACGTTTACCCGATGGTGCCGCCCGGCGGCTCGCTGGCCGACACCATCGAGGACCCTGGGGTGGTCAACGGCGCCTAGACTTGAGGCGAGCCCGATGTTTTTGGAGACGGTCAAGACATGGAGAAGGTGACCATTCAAGAGGCATCACGCCGGTTGAACGTGTCTCAGCGGGACATCCGGGAGTACATTCGCCAAGGGGAACTGAAAGCCGAGCGAGACCCCGGCTCGGCCACCGGGCGTTGGCTGGTGGAACTTCCTGAAGAGGGGTGGGAAGACCGGTTCAAGTCGTACCTGAACGAACTGTCGGACGCCCAACCGGTCTGGTGGTGGGCCTTCGAGACCAAGCGCGGGAAAATCCACTACCTGCACAACGTGGGTATCGAAGAGATCATGCCCGACTTCCTCTGCGGGCTCCGTGGCGAAAACCTCTACCCCGCCTTGGACCACGACCCCAACGACCGCTGCCCCAACTGCGTCCGCATGGCCACCGAGCAGGGCTACACTCTGGAGGGTTAAACCACAGAGGGTACAGAGGATAGAAATTAAAACTCCGTGCTCTCCGCCACCTCTGCGGTGAATAATTAGCCCCCGCCGCCGCCTGTGCTGACCCCCGGTTCCGTCATCGCTTCGGGTTCGAGAAGCTCGTCAAGCTCGGCGTCGGAAAGCTCCGTCTTCTCTTTGGCCATCTCCCTGATGGTGCTGCCGGTGGCGGCTGCCTCTTTGGCGATGGATGCCGCGGCGTCGTAGCCGATGGCCGGGGCCAGGGCCGTGCCCAGCATCAGCCCCCGTTCCACCATTTCGGGGCCGACGCGGGTGGCCTCGATGCCCTTGACGCACTGATCGGCGAAGTTATTGGCCGACGCCGCCAGAAGCGAAATAGACTCCAGGATATTGTGAGCCGCCACCGGCATCATGGTGTTCAGTTCGAAGTAACCGCCCTGCCCGGCCAGAGTGACCGCGGCGTCGTTGCCCACCACTTGCGCCACCACCTGAATCACCGACTCGGCGATCACCGGGTTGATTTTACCGGGCATGATGGAACTGCCCGGCTGGACCTCCGGGAGGCTGATCTCCCCCAACCCGGCGCGAGGGCCGGAGGCAATGAACCGGATGTCGTTGGCGATCTTGTGCAGACTGACGGCGATGGTCTTCAATTCGCCGCTGGCCTCCACCAAGGCGTCCAGGGACGACTGGGCCTGGAAGTGGTTGCCGCTCTCCCGGATGGCGACGCCGGCGACTTCTGAAACGGTGGCGCAGGTGCGGCTCGAAAACTCTGGGTGAGTGTTGACCCCGGTGCCGACGGCGGTGCCGCCCAAGGCGACCTCGGCCAAGGCGTCTTGGGCGCGCTCCAATCGCTTGATCCCGTAGCGGGCCTGTCCGGCGTACCCCAAGAACTCCTGCCCCAGCCGCACCGGGGTGGCGTCCTGCAGGTGGGTGCGTCCGGTCTTGATGATGGGCCAGAATTCTTCGGACTTCCGCTCCAACTCTTGGGCCAAGAATTCCAGCCCCGGAATCAGGTCCTCCTTGATGGAGAGAAGGGCCGCCAGGTGGATCGAAGTGGGAATGACGTCGTTGGACGACTGGCCCATGTTGACGTGGTCGTTGGGATGCACCAGCCGGGAACCCAGATCGCCGCCAAGAAGCTGGCTGGCCCGGTTGGCGATGACCTCGTTGGCATTGGTGTTGGTGGAGGTGCCGGAGCCGGTCTGGAAGATATCCAGCACGAAATGCTGGTCCAGCCCGCCGTCCATGACCTCCTGAGCCGCCGCGGCGATGGCGTTGCCGGCCCGTTCGTCCAGCAGCCCGAGGGACATATTGGTCTTGGCCGCCGACTGTTTGATCAGGCCGAGGGCGCGGATGAACGAACGCGGGAACCGCAGTCCACTGATGGGGAAGTTGAGTACGGCCCGCATGGTGGAAGCGCCATAAAGCGCGTCGGCGGGCACCTCCATCTCTCCCATTGAGTCGCGTTCGATTCGCACGTTGGAATTGGAAACCATAACGGTACCTTCCCTAAAGCTAGTCTAGTACGGCGTCCGCCATCCCATTAACCCTCGATCCCTTACACGGCCTGGCGTATCCGGCGTGCATGCCGATGATGCCCGCTGCCCGTCAACCGGCTGAACTGCTCCGCGGTCAAACCGGATATTTCAACGGTTCTGCCCTAAGAAATTATCTCAAAAGTCCCTTCCCCCTCAGGGGGAAGGTTAGGATGGGGGTGAACCCCGCCGGGTAATTGACGCCAAAACAGATCATTATGAAAGGTGCCATCAGTTTTGAGATCTTTGGTATCTGCTTTGTTCACTCTCTCCCCGGCCATCAAGCCTCCAACGAACTTAATGCAATCGCTACTGGCCCCTTTTGCTTCATCCGCTGACCCGCTCGCCGTTAATTACTTGCCATTAAATCAACCGTAGCCGGGGCGTTTGGCGACACCGTGCCATATTATATACTTCAGATACCGGTTGTCTAAACCGGTCCCGCCCCTTCTCTCCCTGGAAGGAAAGCGTTAGGATGGGGGCGGTCCGGGAGGCAGTATGGTCAGCCAGAAACCCAAAAAGAAGCTCACCGTTGAGGACTACATGCAGACCTCCGAAGATGAGCGTTACGAGCTTATAGACGGGGACTTGATACCAGTGGCCTCGCCAGGGAAGAAACACCAGAGGGTCTTGAAACGAATCGGCTTTCCCCTCAGCGCTTTTGTGGATGATGGGGGGCTGGGTGAAGTTATCTTCGGGCCGAGGGACGTGGTGTTTACTGACACTTCTGTCTTCGTGCCGGACCTGTTGTTCATCTCCAGCGAGCGGGCCGACATCAACACCGACACCGTGGTCCAGGGCGCGCCGGACTTGGTGGTGGAAATACGCTCGCCGTCGACCGCCAACCGCGACTGGACCGACAAGCGCGAATTGTACGCCCAACACGGCGTCAAGGAATACTGGCTGGTCGACCCCGATGACGGAATCGTGTGGGTGCTTCTGCTGGTCGACGGCAGCTTCACTATTTTCGGGGTTTACGGAGCGGGCGATACGTTGACCTCCCCTACCCTGGAAGGATTCGCTCTCGACTTGGGACCGGTCTTCCAAGCGTAGCTCCGGGACACCGTGCGTCCAGAGGAACAACAATGACAGTAATGACCGGCGCGCAAGCATTGACCCGCTCCTTGGCCCGCGAGGGTGTGGAAGTGGTGTTCGCACTGCCCGGCGTCCAGATCATGGACGCTTTCGACGCCCTCTACCAAGAGCCGTCGATACGTGTGGTCTTGGTGCGCCACGAGCAGTCGGCGGCCTACATGGCCGACGGCTACGCTCGGACCACCGGCAAGCCGGGGGTGGCGCTGGTGGTGCCGGGTCCGGGAGCTCTCAACACCACCGCCGCGCTGGGGACCGCCTACGCCACGTCTTCACCGGTGCTGCTGGTCTCGGGGCAAATCGAAAGCTACAACTTGGGGCAGAATCGGGGCTCTCTCCATGAAGTGGGAGAGCAGTTGGACGTTTTCAAACACCTGACCAAGTGGTGTCAGCGGACCACCGACGGCACGGAAATTCCGGGTATGGTCCACCACGCCATGGAAGAGTTGACTACCGGGCGGCCCCGGCCGGTGGAGATCGAAATCCCTTGGGACGTTCTGCCCGCGCCCGTCGACGTGGAGTTGACCGAGGCCGAGGTGTTCCCCAAAGCCCGCCCAAGTCCCGAATCGGTAAGACAGGCCGCGGAATTGCTGGCCCACGCCCGCCGTCCCCTCATCTGGGCCGGCGGCGGCGTGCGAGAGGCGGAGTCTACGAGCGAGCTGCTGGCTCTCGCCGAGGCGCTGAACGCCCCGGTGATCGCCACCGCTCAAGGCAAGGGGGCCATACCGGAGGACCATCCTCTGAGCATCGGCTCCTTTTACTATGGCCACGGCCCCGCGCATCTGGCAATGCCCCAGGCCGACGTGGTCCTGGTGGTGGGGTCCAGGTTCAACCTGGGCGCAACCTTCGAATGGGGCCTTCAACCCCACCAAAAGCTCATCCAGATAGACGCCGACCCTGAGGAAGTGGGCCGCAACGCCGAACCCGCAGTGGGAATGGCGGCGGACGGGAAGCTGGCCTTGGAGGACTTGTTGGCGGAACTGGGTGGCCGGACCCCGGCAAGTCAATGGACCGGGCGGGAGCTTGCCGGCATCAGTGAACAAGCGTACCAAGAGATTAAAGAGGCCGCGCCCCTTCAGGTGGAGATCATCGAGGCCATCCGGGCGGAGCTGGACGACGACGCCATAGTGGTAAGCGGCACCACCGAGATCGGCTATTGGAGTCACCTCGCCTTTCCCGTCCTCTCCCCCAGGTCGTATATCACCTCGGGGTATTTCGCCACCCTCGGGTTCGCTTTCCCCACCGCCTTGGGCGCTAAGATGGGCAACCCACACCGGCAGGTGGTGGCGATTATCGGCGACGGCGGCTTCGCCTACGGCTCCAGCGAGCTGGCCACCGCGGTCCAGGAGGGAATCAACACGGTGACCCTGGTATTCAATAACGAGTCGTTGGGAGCGTCGTTCGCCGACCAGCAGAACCGGTTCGGCGGACGGGTCATCGGCACCCGTCTCCACAACCCTGACTTCGTGAAGCTGGCCGAAGCCTACGGCGCGCAGGGGACCAAACTGGCCGGACACAGGGAATTGGGGCCGGCCCTCCGGGACGCCCTCAAGGCCGACGCGCCCGTGGTCATCGAAGTGCCACTGCCCAACTTGGCGCCCCCCTTCCAGGTACAGCCGCCCGGCCTCGTCCCCCGGCGGTCCTAGCCTCCCGAGACTCATCCGCGATATCCGCCGTCAACGAAAGATCGAATACAGATCGAACTATGGAACGACTGGGCGACCGAGAAACGAAGCGCCTCATCCGCTATCACGGCCAAAGCCTGCGCTTGCTTCAGGACTCCATGGACCTGATCCGGGAGGGCCGCTGGCGGCGTTGCGAAGACCTTCTATGGGGCAGCCTCACCCTGGCCGTGAAAGGCGTGGCCCTGAGCCGGGGAGACGAACCGGACGGCCGGCAGGCGGTGGAGCGGTACGCGGTGATGCTGGGCAACGAGCACCGTGACCGGCGCATCAGGGACGCCTTCTCCAAGCTGGCGTCCTTCCCCGACGCCGTCGAGCGAGTCAGCGAGTCCCGCTCCAGGGTCAGTCAGTTGGTGACGGTCTTGGAGGATGTGACCGGAGCGGTAGAGCGGCTCTGGGAATTGCTGCCGGGCGTCGAGGAAACCGCAGAATTCGTCGACGAGGACGACGGGCCTCAGGGTATTGGTGGGGGTAGCGGCCTTGGACGCTAACACCGGCTCCGGCGCCCAGGGTCCGCTCACAGTGGCCGTTCACACCCACGGCTGCAAGCTCAACCAGTCGGACAGCCAGGAACTGACCCGGCAGTTCGAGGCGGCAGGGTACCGGGTGGTCGAATCCCCCGGCGATGCCGACGTGGTGGTGTTGAATACCTGCACCGTTACGGCCACAGCCGACGCCAAGGCCCGCCAGTTCCTGCGGGGGGTCCACCGGAAGAACCCTCAATCCCTGGTCGTCGCCACCGGCTGCTATGCTCAGCGTTCGCCCCAAGCGTTGGAGGCCGTTGCCGGCGTTTCCATCGTGGTGGGCAACACTGGGAAGACCGACCTGGTGGCCACGGTTTCGGCCGCTTTGGCAACGCGGCCACCCGGAGCACCAATCGCAACAATCGCGCCGGGCGCGCCGCCGCGCGCCGCCTTCCCCGCCGCCTTCCCCGCCGCCTTCCCCGCCGCCTTCATAGAACCGGCTAGCGGTCCGGCCGGCCAAAAACCGGGTCGACACCGGGCAATGGTCAAAATCCAGGAAGGCTGCGACCAGGTCTGTGCCTATTGCATCGTTCCTCGGGTACGGGGCCGCGAACGGAGCATACCTCCGGAACTCATAGTCTCCGAGATCGGGCGCCGGGCGGAGGAGGGATGCCGGGAAGCCGTGCTGACGGGGACGCAATTGGGCACTTACGGTTTCGACATCCCAGGGGCCGATCTGGCAGGACTAGTACGGAGCATACTGGACGACACATCCATCGATAGGCTTCGGGTCTCCTCACTGCAGGCACAGGAGATCACCCCGGAGCTCTTGGACTTGTGGTCGGACCCACGGCTCTGCCCCCACTTCCACATCCCCCTCCAGAGCGGCAGCGACCCGGTTTTGCGGGCGATGCGCCGGCGGTACGACACCGACGGGTTCGCACGGACGCTGGACTTGGTTCGGGATACCATCCCCGGGGTTGGAGTCACGACCGACATCATCGTCGGCTTCCCCGGAGAGGGCGATGATAATTTCCGTGATGGCTACGACTTCGCCGGACGCATGGCGTTCAGCGACATCCACGTTTTCCCCTACTCATCCCGCCCCGGCACCACCGCCGCTCATCTCAAGGATACGGTGGATGATGCCGACAAAGGGGCGCGCATGGCGCAAATGCTGGAACTGGCGTCCCAAGGCCGCCGCTGCTTCCGGACCGGGCTGGCCGGTACGGTGCGCACAGTGCTGTGGGAGCCACAGAGGCCCGGAGGAACCGGAGCTCAATGGAGCGGATTGACCGACAACTACGTGCGGGTCCGGACCAAGTGCGAACGGAATCTGGGCAACCGCATCACTATGGCGCAACTAACCGAGCCGGACGGCGATGTGCTACTGTGCACGGTAGCCGTCTAGACTACAGAGTGAGGCTCGGTGGTCTAGACGGTGACTCCTCCTAGATATCCACCGGTCGGAGGAACCCCATCTCGCCCCGCCGTTCCAGGTAGCCGGCCCGAATGTCGTAGCCGTGGGAAAATACCAACAGCCAACCCTGGCGTTCCGCTTGGCTCAGCAGGTCCTTCTTCTGGGCGAGGGTAACCTCCGGCGAGCCGTCGAACGCGGAAATCGCCACAAGGTTGAGGTGGTGCGCCGTGGGAACGATATCCCCAAGGTAGACCACCCGCTCGCCTCCGTGATTGAACATGACCATCTGGTGCCCTTTGGAATGCCCGTCGGTCACAATCACGTTGAGGCCGGGCAGAATCTCGGAATCGCCGTCCAATAGCTCGAGTTGGCCTCGGGCGTCAATGGGCAGGAAATTCTCTGGCCGGTGGGAGCCGCCCGCCCGCTCGTTGGGATGGCACGCTTCGTTCCAGCACGAACCCTGGACGTAGTAGCGGGCCTTCGAAAAGGTGGGTACAAGGTTGCCGGCCCGGTCGAGCCGGGTACAACCACCGGAGTGGTCGAAATGAAGATGAGAAAGGACCACCGCGTGGATGTCCTTGGGAGTAAGGCCAACCGACTTCAAACCCTTTAGCAGGCGGCTGGGACCCAGTCCCAGGTCTTCCTTCTCCGTGTCCATCTCCTTGGAACCGATACCAGTGTCTACCAGCACGTTGTGCCCGCAGACCTGTAGCAAGAGGCAATTCAGCCCCAGGGTCATACGGTTCTTGCGGTCGGTAGCCACGCTGTTCTCCCAGTAGCGCTTCGGCACCGGGCCGAACATCGAACCCCCGTCGATCTTGATGACCCCATCACTGATGATCTTCACATCCGTAGACATCATCTTAAACACCCCAAACCCTTATACAAGATTGACTCAGATACCCCACGGAGGACGTCTTCGGGTGAAGAAAGCGAAGTCCTGTTAGGGTCTCGCCAGACGCTAACAGGAGATTGCGAAAAGAGAGAATAGTGTTACAGGAACCAGCGCCGAGCGTCCAAAGGGGTACAATTTTCTGTGGTTAGCGGCTGCCGGCGGCGGGCCGGCCGTCTGTGTTCTTTCTGGGCGCCTCCTCTAGTTCAAGTCCCTATACCGGATAACTGGATCGTTGCAAGTCGGTTAAAAGTCAGGCTTACGGAATTATATTATTCTAATTTTCGTTAGGGTCTCCACACCACCGCGCCTCGCTCTCTCCCACTGACCCACCAAGACTGATCCACCAAGACTGATCCACCAAGGAATAATCCAAGACATACTCGGATTTGTCAATATTATTTACCACTATTTATAAAAATAATCTAATATTGGTTCATATATGTTATGTCAAGTTCATTGTCGAGCCCAAGCGGGAATCGTCGTTGAGGCCAGGTGTTATACTTACCGGCACAGCAACAATCGCCGCGGCTCAGGCGATTACCTTCCATGTCCCAATTCTATCCATAGACGCTCCCGGCAATGGAACGCTCCCGGGGACGTTCCCGCGCCAGCGGCACATACTCTTCGGTACAAACTCTGATAGAGGCGCTGCAACATGGTCGAAACCGCATTGTCGGAAAACGCCGCCACTCACGACGAAACGCCCCTGATGGCCCACTTGCTGCGCCGGGCCGGTTTCGGGGCCACCCAGCAAGAGCTCGAGGCCTACGTTGCCCAAGGCTACGAGGCCGTGGTCCATAGACTCCTCCACCCTGAAAACGCTCCCGCGTGGAACGACGACCTTGTCCGCCGTTACCACGTCGACCAGAACAGCCTGATGCTCATCGAGAGCTCACAGTCTTACTGGATGTACCGGATGATAAACACCCGGAGGCCCTTGGAGGAGAAAATCGCCCTGTTCTGGCATGGTCTCTTCGCCACGGCCTACGGCAAGCTGAACCACGCCAAGGCCGTGTCCAATCAGGTCGACACGTTCCGCCGTCACGGGCTGGGCACGTTTCGCAACCTGTTGTCGGAGCTGTCCCGGGACCCGGCAATGATCTTCTGGCTGGACAACAAGGACAACCATAAAGACGCGCCCAACGAGAACTACGGCAGGGAGTTGCTGGAGCTATTCTCCATGGGCATCGGGACCTATAACGAGGACGACGTCAAGGCCTGCGCCCGTGCGTTCACCGGTTGGACCATAGCCAACCAGGACTACATGAGCGTTCGCGCCTCCAGGGACTCCATCTGGCCCCACGGCCGCTTGGACTGGCAATTCCGATACCGGCCCGAGGACCACGACGACGGCCCCAAGACATTCTTGGGCCAAACCGGCCGGTTCAACGGAGAAGACATACTGGACATCATCTGCCAGCACCCGGCCAGCAGTTGGTTCGTCGCCGGCAAGCTCTATGCCTTCTTTGTGTCCGATGTACCGGACGAGGGCGCTATCCAGCTCATCGCCGAAGACCTGCGGGAGACCGGCGGCGACATCCGGTCGGCCCTGCGGACCCTGTTCCTCTCGGACTCCTTCCGCTCCGCCGAGGCCCGGTACGCCAAAGTAAAGAGCCCCGCCGAACTGGTGGCGGGCACGGCCCGGCTTGCCGGCAGCTTCACCTCCCCGGACTGGAGCATCGTCAACCTGGCCTTGGACGCTGGTTTCATGGGCCAAGAGATACTCAATCCTCCGACTGTGGAGGGCTGGCACACGGGGACGGAATGGGTCGACACCGGGACCTTGGTGGAACGGGTGAACTCCAGTGCTCTGATGGTAGGCGACGCCCTCCAACCCGGTGTGGAAATGGCTGTGCACACGCTGCGCGGCCAACAGAGCATATACTCCCCCGGCGAACTGGTGGACGCCTGCCTGCTGTGGGCCGGTGCGTTGGAAGTCTCGGAGGCCACCCGCCAAGAGTTGACCATATTCGTCGCCTCCCGGGGAGACCTTCGCTTCGAACCCGAGCCCGAAGCGGCGTGCGCCAAGGAACGGGTGGTGGAGTTGCTTCAACTGATGCTATCCACCCGCGAATACCAGATGGCGTAGGCTGCGACCTCATACCTCCGGACAGGACATGGGGTCGAAGGACACATCAATGGCACACACGTCTCCGATGGAACCGTACGAGCAGGACGCCGACTCCGTGGCTGACTATCGCCAGCAGTCCACGATTTTCTTGGCCAAGAGCCGGGAGTATCTGGCCGATGGCGACTTGCATCAGGCATCAGAGAAGGGTTGGGGCGCCGCGTCTTGGATGGCCAAGGCCGTCGCGGAAGCCCAAGGCTGGAGTTACTCGAGGCACGATGACTTCTTAACGGTAATGTACCAGGCCGCAGACCTGTCGGGCGACGCCCGGTTGCGTAACCTGCGACGTGTCGCCAACGAACTTCACGGGTTCTTTTACACCCGGAAGATGCGCCTGCGCCCCGATGTTATCCTCGAAGGGCTCGACGAGATCGAAATCATGTTGGACATCCTGCAACCGCTGGCCGAGAAGAGGAGAAATAATTGACGCAAGCAACGCAACAAGAAATCCTGATGTTCATAAAAAAGAAACTTGCGACCAACGAGCTTTGGGCGGAGGCCTTCGCCGAACTCGCAACGCTTGACGAAATCAGCCAGGACGCGATTGTTTACTGGATGCTTGAGGACATCAAGCAAGACAAGCAATGGGACGAAACCCTTGAGCGGACCGCGGATAAACTGGCGGTCCTGGCAGAAAAAGCGGTGCAGGAAGTACGAGAAAGGGACGCGAAGAAGGCGGAACGCCGTCGCCAAAAAGCAGCGCCACGCCTATAGACGGTGATTTCGCGAATAAACAAAGAATTCCTTGAGGAGTACAACAAACTTCCAAGGCGTGTTCGCGAAAGGGTCCGAAGGGCTCACGCCTTGTTCAAAAACAACCCATTGCACCCGGGCCTGAAGCTTAGCCTGATTCGCTCCCAAGATAACCTCTACTCTGCCAGAATCGGTCGTGATTATCGTGTGCTTGGCACTAGAAACGGCGCCGAAATAGTCTGGTACTGGGTTGGCCCTCATGACGAATACGAGAGGATGATCAGCTGAGTTGGAATGACCACCGAGACCGACGCCTTCTCCTACAGCCACACCGTAGGCTCCCTGTCCAACAACGGGCGGGGGATGCAGAACCCGGTAGACATGGCCCTGGACTCCCGGGGTGTGATGTACGTTATCAACCGGGCTGGGCCCGAACTGGCCCTTCGGCTTTCCTACAAACGGGTCACCATGTGTACTGTGGAACAGGAATTCCTGGGGGAGTTCGGTACCGGAGGCACGGGCCCGGGGGAGTTCTGGTGGCCCAGCTCTGTAGCCTTCGACAGCAGGGACCGGCTCTATGTCGCCGATGAGGCCCTGAACCGGATCACCGTATTTTCAAGCGAAGGAGTGTTGCTTCACACCTTTGGAGAAGCGGGCAGTGGCCCCGGCCAACTCAACAAACCCTCCAGCCTCGCCTTCGACGATCAGGACCATCTTTTCTTGGCCGACAGCGCCAACCACCGGGTGCAGAAGCTTACTACGGACGGGCGATTCGCAGCCTCTTGGGGAAGCCGCGGGAGCGGCCCCGGAGAGTTCGATTTTCCATGGGGCCTGGCGCTGGACCATCTCGGCAACGTTTACGTATCCGATTGGGGGAACGACCGAATCCAGAAGTTCGACCCCGACGGCGGGTTTTTGGACCAATTCCCCGGAGAAACGTCGCAAGCGCCGCAGGACCAGCGAATCAGCAGGCCGGCGGGCCTCGCGGTTGACAGGCAGGGTAATATCTACGTTGCCGATTGGGGGAACGAACGGGTGAGAGTCTGGGACCGCGAAGGCAACCACCTGGCCACTCTTCGGGGCGATTCGGAGACCCCGCCGTGGGCCGAGGACTATTTCTTGGCCAATCCCGAAGAAGGCGCTCTCCGCTTGGAGGCGGACTTGGAGGCGGACTTGGAGCCGGCAGTGGACCCGCCGGAATTCCGGGACCGGGAGGAGTCAGCCAACATCGAGAAGCTGTTCTGGGGGCCTACGGCCGTCAAGCTGGACGACAACGGTAATATCTTCGTCGTCGACAGTTGCCGTCACCGGGTGCAGGTGTACCGTAAAGCCTGACCGGCCTCCTTCCTCAAGGGATAACCAGACGCCCCGCCAGAGCCAAATAACCAGGGAACATCTGAACAAGTCCCTTCCCCCCGATGGGGGAAGGTTAGGATGGGGGTGCCGGCGCTCATTTGATAGCTAATACCGTTAAGCTCTCCTCCGAGATTTCGGCTTTCGCCTCAATGACCATAACTTGTTCAGAGGTTCCCTAGAGCCGATTGATTACTCAGAGCCAAGCCAAACAACCCGGGATGTACTATGGCTGGTACGTAGTCATCACGGCTATGTTTATCGCCGCAGTCACGACTGGGGCCCGGAACGGCTTCGGGGTTTTCATCCTCCCGATGAGCGATGCCTTCGACTGGAGCCGCACCACCATCTCCATAGCGGCCGCCATGGGCTGGCTGGTCAACGGGGTCACCCAACCATTGGTCGGCCACGTGTTCGACCGGTACAACTCCCGCCGGGTGATACTGGTCTCCCTTGTGGTGGCTGGCTTGGCCACTGCGGCGCTGGCCTTCACCTTCCACATCCTCTTCCTTGTTTTCATGTTCTCCTTCGTCTTGTCCGCCGCCATGAGCGGCGCGTCTATCGGCACGCTGGGGCCGCTCTTGGCCCGGTGGTTCCAGCGCAAGCGGACGACGGTGCTGGGGCTGGTGGTGGCCGGATCGTCTATGGGCGGGCTCTTGCTGGTGCCTTTCAGCGCCTACCTGGTGGAAGTGACCAACTGGCGGACATCATGGGCCGTCCTGGGATTCATCATCATCGCGGTGGCGTTGCCGCTGGCCTTATTTTTCCTGAGGAGCCGCCCATCCGACTTGGGCTTGCAGCCCGACGGCGACCCGGACCCGGCGCAGAACACGGCCTCGGAGCGGCGGCGTGGGCTGTTCGAAGTGGACCAGTGGTGGCGGTCCTTCAGCTCCCGCCCCATATGGCACCTGTCGGCATCTTATACCGTGTGCGGGGTGACCGTCGGCCTCATCTCCATCCATTTTGTTCCCTATGCGCAAGAACACATAGGCGTTTCCCCAACTACGGCCGGAATCATCTTCGGGTACATGATGGGGTTGAATGTGTTGGGGGGCATCGGCGGCGGTATTCTGGCGGACCGTTTCGGGCGAAAGAACGTTCTCGCGGCCGTGTATTTTGTGCGATTTATCGCCTACGCCGCGTTGGTCGGCGGCTTGATAGTGGTCCAGCGGGACATCTCCATTCCGCTACTCCCGGGCCCTGCCGGCCTGATTAGCCTGTGGGTCTTCGCTACCTTGGCCGGCTTCTCCTGGATCGCCAGCGTGCCCGTCACCACGTCGTTGACTGCCGATGTCTACGGTCTGCGAGCCTTGGGGGCGATATCCGGCATCTCTTTCCTGTGTCATCAGGTAGGGGCCTTCGCAAGCATCACCCTGGCGGGGGTGTTCTATGACAAGACCGAGTCCTACCTCATCCCATTCATGGTCGCCGGTGCACTGCTGTTGCCAGCGTCGATTTCGGCGTTCACCATCAACGAAAAGAAATATTCCATCCGCTACCAGTCAGCTGCCGCACCGGCCGCCGGCGATTGACCTTCAACCGAAAAAGCCCCCGAAACGCACCCAATACAAAGAGCGCAAAGGGCCAAAGTCCTCTGCGCTCGTCTTCTTGTCCCTTCCCCCTCAGGGGGAAGGTTAGGATGGGGGTGAATCCCGCCGGGCAATGACGCCAAAACAGATGATTATGAAAGGCGCCATCAGTTTTGTGAGAGCCTCTTGTTCTTACTGGCGAGACCGGTCCCTGCGGGCCCAGGTGTCCCGCAGGGCCACGGTGCGGTTGAAGACCAGGGACCCCTCCGCGGAATCCGGGTCCACGCAGAAGTAGCCCTGCCTTAGGAATTGGAAGCTCTCGCCAGGTCTACACGAACCCAAGCCCGGCTCGACCTTGCAAGACCGCAGCACCGTCAGCGAGTCAGCGTTGATGTTGTCGGTGAAGTCTCGGCCCGGCGGGACATCGTCGGGGTCCTCCTTCGAGAACAGGTGATCGAAGATGCGGACCTCCGCGTCCAGAGCATGTTCCGCCGACACCCAATGGGAGGTGCCGCGCACCCTGCGCCCGTCGCTGGAGGTGCCCCCCTTGGTGTCGGGGTCGTAGGTGCATCGGAGCTCCACCACTTCGCCGGTGGCCTCGTCCTTGATCACGCCGATACAGGTCACGTAGTAGGCGTCCTTGAGGCGGACCTCCCGTCCTGGAGAGAGCCGGTAAAACCGGGGCGGCGGGTCCTCCCTGAAATCGTCCCGTTCGATGTACAGCGTCCTGGAGAACGGAAGCAGCCGGCTTCCCATCCGGGGGTCTTCGGGGTTGTTTTCCGACTCCATCTCTTCGACACGGCCCTCGGGGTAATTCTCGATTACAACCCGCAGCGGGTCCAGGACTGCCATCACCCGGGGGGTCCGCCGGTTCAGGTCTTCCCTGAGGGTGTGTTCCAGCAGAGCGATGTCCACCGTGTTGTCCCGCTTGGCCACCCCGATGCGCTCGCAGAAATCGCGAATGGCCTCTGGGGTGTAGCCCCGGCGCCGCAGACCCGAGAGCGTGGGCATGCGAGGGTCGTCCCAACCGTTGACGTGCTTTCCCTCCACCAATTGGACCAATCTTCGTTTGCTCAACACCGTGTAGGTCAGGTTCAGCCTCGCGAATTCGATCTGCTGCGGATGGTAAATTTCCAACGCGTCCAAGAACCAGTCGTAGAGGGGGCGATGGGCTTCGAACTCGAGGGTGCAAATGGAATGGGTGACCCCCTCTATGGAGTCCGATTGGCCGTGGGTGAAGTCGTACATAGGATAAATCGGCCATTCGTCCCCGGTGCGGTGGTGGGCGGCGTTGAGGACCCGGTAGATGACGGGGTCCCGCATATTCAGATTGGGAGAGGCCATGTCGATCTTGGCCCGCAACACCCGGCTGCCCTCCGGGAATTCCCCGGCCCGCATGCGGGTGAACAGGTCGAGATTCTCTCCCACTGAACGTCCCCGGTACGGACTCTCCCTGCCGGGTTGGGTCAAGGTGCCCCGGTATTCGCGTATCTCATCGCCGCTCAGGTCGTCGACGTATGCCTTGCCCCTGCAGACCAGGTCGACAGCGAATTGGTAGAGCTCCTCGAAATAGTCGGACGCGAAAAACAGGTTCTTCCCCCAGTCCCAACCCAGCCAGCGGACGTCCTCCAGGATAGACTCGACGTACTCCACATCTTCCTTGGCGGGGTTGGTGTCGTCGAAGCGCATGTTGCACTGGCCGCCGTTTTCCGCAGCCAGCCCGAAATTGAGGCACGCCGATTTGGCGTGGCCGATGTGAAGGTAGCCGTTGGGCTCGGGAGGAAAACGGGTAACCACCAGGCCGCCGTACTTGTTGGACCGCCGGTCGGCGGCGACGATGGTGCGGATGAAATCGGTGGAAGCGGGCGACTCGGGCTGGGCCATTATCGATTCACCGGACGTAAATGCAAGAAATCAACAAGCGAATGAAGGCCGGTCAGGCGGCGCTATTGAGGCGTTCGACGGCTGACCGGAGACGGTGGACAATCTTATCTTTACCCAAAACTTCCATGGTCTCGAACAGGGGAGGCGACACGGTGCGGCCGGTGGCGGCGACCCGCAACGCGCCAAAGAACTGGCGGCGGGAGAGAGATAACTCCTCCCCGGCGTCGCCCAGTAACTCTTCCAGCCGTTCGCGGTCGAATTCGTCCAGAGAGGAGATGCAGTCCAAGGCCCGCTGCAGGGCGGTCAGCGTCCCTTGGCGGTCCATACCCTTCTGGATGAGCCTATCCGGTTCGTAGTCTTCATACTCCCCAAAGAATATGGCCGTAAGCCCGGCTGAATCGTCCAGACGTTTGAGCCTTTCCTGGACCAATGGGGCGATCCGCTGCAGGTATTCCCGGTCCACCGGTGTGGAATCCTCCGGCAAGTCTCGCTCCAGGAACGGCGCCATTCTTTCGGCCAATTCCCGGGAGGCCATCTCTCTGATGTATACCCCGTTCATCCACATCAGCTTGTCTTGGTCGAAGATGGCCGCAGACTTGGTGATGCGGTCCAGAGTAAAGTTATCGATGATGGTCTGCAAGGGAATGACGTCGGTGCTGCCGTCCAGCGACCAGCCCAACAGTACCATGAAGTTGATCAGCGCCTCGGGGAGGAACCCCTGGTCCTCGTACTCGCCGATGGCCGTGGCGCCGTGGCGCTTCGACAACTTGGCGCGGTCCGGGCCCATTATCATCGGCAGGTGGGCGAATTCCGGCGGCTCGAATCCCAAGGCATCATAGAGCTGCAGGTGCCGGGGGGTGCTGGGCAGCCACTCCTCGGCGCGCATCACGTGGCTGATGCGCATCAGGTGGTCGTCAGCCACCACCGCCAAGTGGTAGGTGGGGAATCCGTCGGACTTCAGGATGATGAAGTCCTCCAGCAACTCGTTCCGCCACTCCACGACGCCCCGCACCAAGTCATGGACGGTGGTGACGCCTTCGGTGGGCATGGCGAAGCGAATAACCCCAGGTTCGGAAGACGAGGCCCCGCGCGCCGCCCGGTCGTCGGGGCTTAGATAGCGGCAATCGCAGAGGTTTCCACCGGCGTTGGGCCTTTCCCGGCGTGCCTGTTCCAGCTTCTCGCGGCTGCAGTAGCAATGGTAGGCGTTACCCTGTTCCACCAGCCGCCCAGCCAGACCGTGGTAGACCTCCAGTCTTTGAGACTGGAGGTAAGGGCCGTAGGGGCCGTCCACCTCCGGACCTTCGTCCCAATCGATGCTCAGCCAGCGTAGTCCATCCAGAATGGACTCGACCGCGCCGGGGACGAGGCGGGCTTGGTCGGTGTCTTCGATCCGCACTATGAACCGGCCCCCGTGGTGACGGGCAAACAGCCAGTTGAAGAGCGCCGTACGGATATTGCCAATATGCGGCTGCCCCGTGGGGCTGGGAGCAAAACGGACGCGGACCTCGGCGGTCAAAACAGGACTCCAAACGAAATGAGATAGACTGATCAGGCTGACCGGTATTGTACCATGCGTCAGAATCACCGGTTTGAGTGCCACATCGGCCGGAGCAGGGTCTTTTGTCGTCCCTCCCCCCTCTGGGGGAGGGTTAGGGTGGGGGCGTTCCCTAGCGTGAGCGACCACCGTTATTGCCAGAATTTCACCCTCACCCCAGCCCTCTCCCCCAAGGGGGAGGGAGAATTAAAAGACCCCGTTGGCCGTAGGCCATATACCCCGCCTAACCTTTCCGCAGCAGCTCCAACGCTTGGTCAAGGTCCGGGGGCAGGGGGGAGCGCAGTTCGACCGCTGCGCCGGTTTCAGGGTGGCTGAAACCCAGTTGATGGGCGTGGAGGAAGTGCCGGTCCACCAACGGGCTGCGCTTGCCGTAGACGCCGTCACCGACGATGGGATGGCCAAGGTAGGCGAGGTGGACCCTGATCTGATGGGTGCGGCCTGTCTCCAAGGAGAGTTCCAATAAGGTCGCGTCTGTCAAACGCTCCACGACCCGGTAGCCGGTCCGGGCTTCCCGACCTCCGACGACGACCGCCATTCGGGTCCGCACCCTGGGATGCCGGCCCACCGGGGCATCAATTCGGCCATGTTCCTGGCGTGGAACGCCTTCCACCAAGGCCAGGTACCCTTTGCTGACGGTCCGGTCTTTGATCTGGGCCGAAAGGCTGTTATGGGCTGCCTGGGTCTTGGCGGCCATTATCAGGCCCGAGGTGTCTTTGTCCAAACGATGAACGATGCCGGGCCTGACCTCCCCGCCCACGCCTTCGATGTCTGGGCATAGGGCCAGCAGGGCGTTGACCAAGGTGCGGTCGGGGTGGCCCGGCCCCGGATGGACGGCCAGGCCAGGCGGCTTGTCCACGACGACCAAGTGACGGTCTTGGTAAACGACAGTGACCGGCATTGCTTGGGGAACGATCCCCGCCGGCCGGGGCGGCGGCACTACCAAGGTGACCCGGTCGCCGTTACGCACCCGTTGGGCCGGCTTGGCCACCGAACCATTGACCGTTGCCTGGCCGTCTCGAATGAGCAGCCGCAGGCGGTTTCGGGTCAGGCCCAGGTTACGGCCGGTCAAATACTGGTCCAATCGCGAGTCGCGGGCCTGTGGACCCTCCACGCGAAACGTATGGGTGCCCGCTCCGCTCAATCCCCGCACTCCTTCCCTGGTCCGGCCCGGGCGTCAACCGGTGGGGTTGGCGCCAAGACACGCTCTCTGACCCCGCAGACCGTGCAACGCCATCCGCCGGTTACCGAACGCATTTCTCCCTCGCAAATTGGGCACCAGTCCAAGGCGGAACCGGTTTCCTGCCGGGGGGGGGGCGCGCTCGGCCCCGATGAACAGCCAAGCCAGCAAGACCAGGCCGGTGACTATCGAGGCGTCGGCCACGTTGAACACCGGCCAAGGGCCAACGTCGACCCAGTCGGTCACGTGTCCCAACCGCACCCGGTCGAGCAAATTGCCCACTGCGCCGCCCATCTGCAGGCCCAGGCTCAATCGCAAGAGACCCGAAGGCAGCCGCTGGCTGCGGTAGATAATCACCAGCACCGTGATCCCCACCAAGGACACCAGGATCAGCGGTGTGTTCTGGTCCTGGAATAGTCCAAAGGCGCTGCCGGTGTTGAAGGTATGGGTTATGCGAAGAAAGCCGGTGGCCGGAAACGATTCCCGCAGCACCAACAGCTCCCGGACCAGGAACTTGCTGAACTGGTCGATCAGGAAGACCAGGATGGCCAACTGGATCAGGAGCAGGTCTTTGTAGATGGGCGGGCGCGCGCTCGCGTCGCCCGCCGTCGCGCCGGAGGGTAGTCGTAGCCGAAACATCCCAGGTTACTTCAGTTGCTCGATGAAAAACCGGGCCACTTCGGGCACCAATCTGGCCTCTTGACCGTACCAGAAATGGTCTACGCCCGTGAATATCTGGCTCTCCGGGGGCCGTCCGAAGGACTTCAGCTCTTCTTCCAGTTGGTCCGATTCCACCAACCGGTCACGATCACCGGCAACAACCAAGGCCGGCTTCTTGCTCGTCTTCAGCGTACTGTCGGTTATGTAACGCAGAGACGGGGAGACCAGCGCCAGGGCGTTGGCCTCCTTTTGCAATTCTTCGTGACGCAGAACGACGCCGGACCCGAAGGAGTAGCCGACCAAGCCGACCTTGCCCTTGAAATCGGGCCAGGCCTTCATCAAATCAAGGGCTCCCAACGCCTCCTGGTACTCCAGCGCTCCCTCGGCGTGCTCTCCCTCGCTACCCCCGACGCCGCGGAAGTTGAACCTCAGGGTAACAAAACCCTCCTCGACCAGTCCGAACGCCAAGGCCAGGACCACGTTGTTGTCCATGGACCCGCCGTGCTGCGGGTGGGGATGGCAAATAACGACACCGGGCCAGGGTCCGCCCTGAGCGTCTGGCTGGGCGACTACGCCCTCGAAGGTCAGTCCCTCGGTCTTGAACGAAACGGCGCTCTGTCGCACGGCCAACTCCTGCGGGGGTGTCTTGGTCACGGGTTAGCTCCATCTTAGGAGACGCCCCGCGCCATTGGCAAGCGCGGCCCTGCCTCGCGCCTTGAGAGCGCGCCAACGGTGGCCTATACTGGCCCAATGAAGATCAATCGGATCACGATCAAGCCCGGTGTCTGCGCCGGCAAGCCCATCATCCGCGGAATGCGAATCACAGTCGAGTTCGTCCTCACGCTGATGGGCAGCGGAATGAGTGCCGAGGACATCGTCCGAGAGTACCCGGAACTCGAACTCGAAGACATCTACCAGTGCTCCACATATGCGGCGTGGTTGGCAAGCGGAGAAACCCACTACATTGTCGAAAACCTTGAGGAATGAGGTTTATTGCGGACCTGAATATTCCACCAACTACCGTAGACTTCCTCAATGACATCGGCCACGACGCCCAGCGGGTAACATCGTTCCTGCCGACTACCGCATCCGATGAGGAGATTCTGTCTGTAGCAATCGAAACACAGCGGATAGTGCTAAGAAACCTCTGAACAAGTCCCTTCCCCCTCGACGGGGGAAGGTTAGGATGGGGGTGCCGGCGTTCATTGCATAGCTGACCTCCCTAATCTACTAACGGCTGACCGGGATTTTTCGAGGTTAATCTATTTGTCCGGATTGGGAGAGCCGTCATTGGTGCTGCTCAGGCTTTCCAGCATGACTCCTGCCCATTTAAATCGGGTGTTAGCGCGCAACCTCCCCACAGCGGAACTGCGTCAAGTACCCGGATTCATGGCAACCATACAAGACAACCGCATAAGAGTTCATCTGTTCCGTAGATAACGCTGAGATTTGTGAGGCCCAAATGAAACTGATTGATTTGCGCAGCGATACAGTAACCCAGCCTACCGACGAGATGCGTCGCGCCATGGCCGCCGCGGAGGTGGGGGACGACGTCTTCGGCGAGGACCCCTCCATCAATGAACTCCAGGAACGGGCCGCTGGCGTCCTGGGCAAAGAAGCGGGGCTGCTCACCTCCAGCGGGACGATGAGCAACCTCATCTCGACCCTGGCGTACAGCAGCCACGGCGACGAGATTGTCATGGGCGACCAAGCTCACATGTTCTGGAACGAATCGGCGGGACAGGCCGCCCTCGCCGGGGTCCAGACCCGGCTGGTGCCCAACGATTCCCAAGGCCGGATGGACCCCGAAGATGTCGCCGCGGCGATCCGCCCTTCGGGAAACCTCCACTTCCCCAGAACGAGCATGCTCTGCCTGGAGAACACCCACAACCGGTGCAGCGGCGGTGTGCTTACGCCCGAGGACACGAAGTCGGTCTGCGACGTGGCCCACGAGGCCGGCGTGCCGGTGCACTTGGACGGCGCGCGCATATTCAACGCCTCCATCGCCCTGGAAGTGCCGGCCGCCGAATTGGTGCGCGAGGTGGACGACCTCAGCTTCTGCCTCTCCAAGTCCCTCAGTTGCCCGGTGGGTTCGGTGCTGGTCGGCTCCCGGGAGTTCATCGACAACGCCCGCCGCTGGCGCAAGATGCTGGGCGGCGGAATGCGGCAGGCGGGGGTGCTGGCCGCCGCCGGCTTGGTGGCCTTGGACACGATGGTGGACCGCTTGGCCGAAGACCATCAAAACGCCAGGCGTCTGGCCCACGGGTTGGCCAACATCGACGGGTTGAACGTAGACCCGGAGCAGATCCAGACCAACATCGTTTTCTTCGAGGTCGACACAAAATTGGGGACCGCCGCTGACATGATCGCGGCGTTGGAGCGGCAGGACGTCAAAGTCTCCTATCCCGGCAAGCAGTCAATCCGCATGGTAACCCACCGCCACATCACCCCCGAGGACATCGAAGAGGCGCTCTCTCGCACGTCTACGGCAGTCCGTGAATTGCAGGGATAACAAGTTCTCCCTGTTATGAGACCAGCGCTTAGAAACTATCTCAAAAGTCCCTTCCCCCTCAGGGGGAAGGTTAGGATGGGGGTGGACCCCGCCGGGTAATTGACGCCAAAACAGATGATTATAAAAGGCTCCATCAGTGTTGAGATAGTCTCTTACGAAATTAGAAAATCCCTGGTCCCTGTAACTCGAAAAGAGGAGTTCAACTCATGTCCGACGCGGAACTGAGGATAATCGCCCCTACCGCCATTGTTGGTTACGGGTTCCAAGAGAGTTCCTTGGAGCGCGCTCTGGAGAAGGACCCGCACCTGATCGCCTGCGACGCCGGCAGTACCGACCCAGGGCCGAATTACCTGGGGATGGGCAAGGCTTTCGTGGGCCGGGACGCTGCCAAACGCGACCTCGCTCTCATGCTGCAGGCGGCGGTGGACCGCAACATCCCAATGCTCATCGGCACCAGCGGCGGGGCCGGCGGCGACGCCCACCTGCAATGGACCCGTGAGATCGTGGAGGAGATCGCTCAAGAGAACAACCTCCATTTCCCAATGGCGCTGATCCACTCGGAACAGACCAAAGACTACGTCATGGACAAGCTGGACCAAGGGCGTATTGAGCCCCTGTGGCCATTACAGGCATTGCAACGGGACACGGTGCGCAACAGCGCCAATATCGTGGGAATGGCCGGGACCGAGCCCTACATCGAGGCCTTGAACGGCGGGGCCCAAGTGGTGCTCTGCGGCCGGTCCGACGACGCGGCCATCTTCGCGGCTCTGCCCATCAAAGAAGAGTTCGACCCGGCCCTCGGGTGGGTCGCCGGTAAGCTGCTGGAATGCGGGGCGGCCTGCGCCGTGCCCCGTCAGAAGTTCGGCAGCGAGGGTATCAGCGTCACAGTGCGCGAGGACCACATCGTGGTGGAGCCCAACCACCCGGGTCTGGCCTGCACTCCCCTCAGCGTGTCCACCTTCTTCCTGCACGAGAACGAAACGCCCATTCACCACACCGAGCCTTCCGGCGTGTTGGACTTGAGCGCCCTGGAATGTGAGGCCGTGGACGACCGGACGGTCAAAATCACCGGGGCCAAGTTCCTGCCCCGGGAAAAATACACAATCCGCTTGGAAGGCGTCGAGCTCGTGGGGTACCGTTGCATCTGCGTGTCCCTGACCCGGGACCCGGTGCTGGTGCAATGCATCGACGATTACCTCGACCGGGTGCGGGCTTTGGTCGCCACCCGGGTCGACGGCATGGGGGTGGGTCCCGACGAATACTCGCTGATTTTCCGGGTCGTCGGCAAAGACTCGGTAATGGGAGAACGTGAGCCGGTGCGCGAGGTGCTGGCCCACGAGTTGGGCGTGATCATGGAAGCGGTGGCCCCGACCCAGGAGCTGGCCAACGAGATCCTGGGGCTGGCCCGCCAAGCCGGCAAGAACCTGCACTACGACGGCAAGCTGTGTGACGAGGGCTGCCTGACCTTCCCCTACTCGCCCTCCGACATCCCCGTCGGCCCGGTCTACCAGTACAACATCCTCCACGCCGTAGAACCAGACAACCCCCTGGAAATGTTCCCCATAGAATACCTGACGGTGTGACACTATATACCACTAGGCGAGGTTTCATATCAGCGCCACCGCTTCTTCATGATTCGGTCCTTCGCCGACAAGGATACTGAGAGTCTATTTCGAGCGGAGCAAAGTCGTCGCTTTGACGCAATAGTCCGAGTCGCCCTGCGGAAGCTCGTCCAATTGAACCAGGCTCGCGCCCTCCATGACCTCTCTGTTCCCCCCGGTAACCGTCTGGAACCTCTTCAAGGCGACTTGTCGGGTTTCCATTCCATCCGTATCAACGACCAATGGCGCATTGTCTTCCGCTGGACGGACTCTGGACCGGATCA
Organism: Dehalococcoidia bacterium; assembly: GCA_965222595.1. Classification (GTDB taxonomy): domain Bacteria; phylum Chloroflexota; class Dehalococcoidia; order Lucifugimonadales; family UBA3495; genus VXOI01. The sequence continues at coordinate 39,992 of CBDCUJ010000017.1, forward strand.
GGTTGCCATCGTCGATTACCATTGACAAAGCTGGTATTGCGCCATACGTTATAGCAATGGATAAACCCATTACGCCCGGAGAGATCCTCTTGAGAGACTACCTTGAGCCCATGGGAATCTCGCAAAATGCCATGTCCCGCTCAATTGGAGTTTCCCCGCGGGCAATCAATGAAATCGTTCATGGCAAACGGTCCATCACGCCCGTCATGTCAATTCGCTTCGGCGCTTTCTTCGGGCAGTCGGACGAATTCTGGCACGGTATTCAGGTTGAGTGTGACTTTCGCCGGTTGGCCCGTGACAAACACAAGCTCATCATCGGCATCCAGCCGGCCTCAACCTTGAGCCAGATTTCTTCACCCTGAATGAAGCACGAGTTCGAAGTCTATGCGGACGAGGCCCAAACGTACGACAGTCTGGCCATGTCCCACGGAGCGGTTAAGCACAGCACTACACCACGAGCAAATCCAGCAACGATAGGAACATCTGATGGGGAATGACGCCGTGAGTAGCAGGACTGAAAAGGAAAGCCCATGATGCCACGCATACAAGACCCGCCAAGCCGGCAAGAACCTGCACTACGACGGCAAGCTGTGTGACGAGGGCTGCCTGACCTTCCCCTACTCGCCCTCCGACATCCCCGCCGGCCCGGTCTACCAGTACAACATCCTCCACGCCGTAGAACCAGACAACCCCCTGGAAATGTTCCCGATAGAATACGTAACGGTGTGAGTTGCCCGCAGTACACAAGCGGTCAAAGCAGAGATTGGGAGAGAGTGATGCCCACGTTCGAGCAGGGATTCGCCGACACCGAGAAAGCCGCCGATTCTGTACTGAACGCCCTCAACAGCGTTTCGGTCCTAGCAAGGCAGCTAAGAAAGGCCGCGCAAGACGGCAACATCGCCGCTGTGAGACGTGCAAGTGGGCGGATACAGGATGGACTTAACCTGATACGGCAAGAAGTTGCCAATGCAGCCAATGCTTGGCCATTCACGCCCGAAGAAGAAGAGGGATACTTGCAAGAACGCTACCCCAGCGAGCTACAGGAAGAGGCCAAGAAGAAGAACCTCCAGATATTTAACAGGGACGGTAGATTGATCGCGCACCCGTCGGTGGTTAGGGTGATGCCGGGAGAGCGAGTGGTTCTGATTAACCGTAAGCGGAGTTCGGCAATCCGCCCAACTAAGGTTGTGGGAGTCTTGGAAGGACTTCAGCAACGCACTCCCCGCAACCCACAGACTTTCCTTGAGTCGCTGTATCGGGTATACATCGAACTCACCGGCGTCGGGCAATCGGACGCTATGAAGCTAGATGAGGTCGGCCAACTCGTTGAATTAAGGAATATTTACGATCGCATCACACTCTTCACTAGACTGTCTGGAGCCAGCCTCGAATACACTCAACTAGACTTTGCAAGGGATCTATACAACCTGGAGGAAAGCGGGTTGAAGGAGGTCCAATCGGGGGCGAAAGTTTCTTTCCTGGCCTCCACTAGAAGCATCCGGACAATTACATTCGTCGGACCAACAGGAGAACCCGTAATCTATTACGGCATCCAATTCACAGGACGTAGCCGATGACTAACACCCTTGGCGTCCAAGAATGGCTGAAGGTCATAAGGAACGAATATCTCTTGGGCTTGGTTAAAGGCGGTGGGTCCTCGATCAAATTCGCCGTGCCCCTTGGGAAGGCCAAGGACCGCAATGTTATGTTTGACTTGGCTGATATGGCCGCTGGAATGAATTACATCGTGGCCAAGGTGGATGCTTCAGACACCAGAGTCCATATGGCAGACGATGTATTTTTCAAAATTGCCTCTCAAATCCCTTGGAGACTGTTGGCCAAGAACGTGGTCTTGAGATTGGCTCGGGAAAGCGGATACCGTACCGACGGGATCAGCGGTGAATCCGGTGGGTCGCTTCTCCGATCAATTAGTTCCGCCAACTCTTTAGCAGGCGAGCCATTGAGCGACGAGTTCATTCTTCAAGAACTGCGACCCAAGTTGCAGAACACCGTTATGTCGAACCGCGGCCTAGCCCGAGACCTCCGGGTGGCTATGACCCATTTGTGCCTGGCGGAAGCCCATGACACCACAGAAAGCCAGGAAGGGTCGCCAATCATAGATTGGCTTACAGGGGCCAATCGTAGGGTTTCCGGTGTTCGGAATTACTCCATCTACAACACCATTAACCGGACTAATGCCAGGCACTTACTCGAATCTCTACTGCGCTGGACCAGATTTGCCGGCCGGGCAGGCCTCGTAATCCTCATAGACGATTCAAGAATTGTGCTGCGCAGAAACCCGCGAGACGGTTCACGTTTCTACAGCCGCGCAATGGTAATGGACCATTACGAACTTCTGCGGGAGTTCATAGATGGAACAGACCGGCTAGAGGGCCTATTGATGATCGTATTGGCCGAAGGGGATTTCCTAGACGAAGGCCAAGATAGCCCTAGCAGGGGATATGGAATCTATCAAGCCTTGCGGGGAAGGATCGCCGACGAGGTCCGCGACCGTAGCCAGGCCAACCCGATGTCGGCTTTGGTCCGATTGGCGGACTGCGACTACGCGGAGTAGAAGACATGAGCCAAGACGGACACCTGTCATCGTTGCAGAATCGACGCGCGCTCGAGGCATTGCGAAACGGTGTGCCCAACGGCGATGCCGTGGCCGCGTTGGGTTGTAATCAACCGGCCGTGGAGAGGGCTTTTAACACTTTACTATCCCAGGTTCCGGACGATGGTGGTGCTCCTGATTCAGGGCTCGGGATGCTCGTTGCTGGAGATTTCGGCTCCGGGAAGTCCCATCTCCTAGGTTTCCTGGAGAGTCAGGTATTAGAGCAAAACTTTGTGTGCAGCCGGGTAGTAATCAGCAAGGAAACACCCTTGTTCAACATGGAGAAGGTCTTTAAGGCTGCCATCGAGAACGCCAAGGCGCCCGGCGTTACCGGGCATATGGTCGAAGAGGTCGCTCAGAAGCTAGATCACAACTCCGACCGATATGCACGATTCTTCATGTGGGCTGACGGTGAAGACAATGGCCTGCACAGGATTCTTCCAGCTACATTGATGATCCACGAAAATGAGAGGGATGACCTGGACCTGTTGAACAAGATTACTTGGTTCTGGTCCGGGGAGAAGATTCAGTTGAAGGATGTCCGCGACGGATTGAGGGACATCGGTCAGTCCCAATCCTACGCATTCCGGGCGCCTGCAGCGAGGAACCTGCCGCCGCAGAAATTGAGATTCGTACTTGAACTGATCAAGGCCGCCGGATACAGAGGTTGGGTAGTCCTAATGGACGAGATCGAACTCGTCACCAACTATAGCGTGTTGCAAAGAGCAAGATCGTATGCGGAGTTGGCGCGCTGGATGGGTCAAGCAACCGACGAAAAATATCCGGGGTTAGTCTTGATCGGAGCGGTGATCGGCTCCTTCGCTAATGTGGTTCTTAACGAGAAGGAGGACAGGGATAAGGCTGCGCCCCGTCTGAGGGCAAGACAGCGGGAAGAAGACAACATCGCCGCCGCTCGGGCCGAGACCGGCATGAGGCTCATTGAGCGGGGGGTCCTTCCACTAGCCCCACCGGACGATGATATGCTAGCCAATCTGTATATTCGGCTGAAAGGCATACACTCCGACGCTTACTCTTGGGACGCACCCGAAATAAGCCATGGGATAGGAGGACGCAGGGTGATCAGGTCCTTCGTTCGCCGGTGGATCAACGAATGGGATTTGCGCCGTCTATACCCCGAATTGGAACCGGACATAGAGGAAACTGAGTTCACGCTTAATTACGGAGAAGACAAAGATCTGGAGCTGGAGAGTTCTATAGCAGAAGACAATCTACCTGATACTTCAGCCAAGGGTTAGGGCCTTACCTTTGCCGATACCCTTGCGCGACTTGAGCGAAGAAGAAGCCGGAACGGCCGGTTATCTCCGGTTCGTGGATGATCCCGACGGGAGGGGCATCCGCGCGGCTTTGTTTGTTATGTCCACCCGCGGGGAGCCGCTGGAGTTCGGCTTCACCAAGATCGGTCTCCGTTTCGGTCCGCTCTGGAGGGCTGAGGACGTCAGGAGGCATGCGGTATTCTCGTTGGCCAAAGCGCTGTTTGAAGCGGCGGTCCAAGTTCCTGACGTGCTGCTGGCCCTTGGTGCCGAAGCACCATCGGCAGTGTTCGCCGAGGATCTGGAGACACAGGTGCCACTCTGTCGAGTCGTTGGCGGTGACACGGGGGTACCCGGCCCATCAGAGAATCTGGAAACCGTCTCGGACTCCCTGTCCTTGGCTTGGGTCAACGGCGTCCCTGCCGCTGAAAGCGCAACAAGATACACGATCGACCTTCTGCGCAGCCGCTACCTGCTGATCGAACCGTTCGACCGGGCACTGAAGGGGCTGGAAGAAGGACTAGGCGCACAATGACCACCGAGGCGTGGTGGAAGGTGATGCAAATCCCAGGTTGGGGGTCACGGCTGCGCTGGCTCCGGGGGCGGCCTCCTGCTGCGAACCCAGCGTCCCGGCTTCTGGTCTCGAGCTTGTCGGAGCCGGAGGTCGCGCCCGTGCAATTCTCGGATACGTCCCCCTTAACAAGCCCGGCACCGGTCACCAACGTAGTCTTGGTGCCGCCGGTCAGCAGCGGCCCGGCGCACTCAGAGCCCTCGTCGAGCACCCTCCGTTCGCTTGGCAAAACCGGTGTGACTCGGCCGTCGGGCAGTCCGACTCTGGCCGACGGGCTGCGCCTCATACTAGCCGCGCCGCTGGACTCGCTGCTTCCCGGAACTCAGAGTGCTCTGGAATGGCCGGGGGAGTTGATGCCTTTCCAAATGGACGGGGTGCGGGCACTCATGGGGAGCGACAGACTGCTCTTAGCCGACGACATGGGCTTGGGTAAGACCCTTCAGGTCATCGTCGCCCTGAGGGTGATGTTCGCGCGGGGCGCCATAGATTCGGCGATCATAATCGCCCCGACCAGCATCCTCGACCAATGGCGCCGGGAACTACACAAGTGGGCCCCGGAACTTAGGGCGATAATCATACGCGGCCCTGCAACCGACCGATCTTGGCAATGGACCGCACCGGTCCACGTGACCATCGTTAGCTACGACACGCTGCGCTCGGATGCCGGCGGCGGTGCTCATTCGCCCCCTCTGCGCAAGACGTGGGACGTGGTCGTCGCTGACGAGGCCCAGCGCATCAAGAACCGGAACGCCACAAGCAATGCCGTAAAGGGGCTGAAACGGCGCCGTTCCTGGGCCGTCACCGGGACACCGTTGGAGAACAGCGAGGAGGAACTTGCCTCCATCGTCGAGTTCGTCGACCAAGATGACTTGGTTTCGGAGAAGCGCTATTCGCCCGGTAGACAGCTCCGTCAGCGGCACCGGGAGCTACAGCTTAGACGCAAGAAAGGCGATGTCCTCGATGATCTTCCTCCCAAGGTAATCACCATCCTGAACATCGATCTCCCGAAACAGCAACGCGACAGCTACGACCGGGCTGAGCGGGAAGGAATCATCCATATCCGGGAGTTGGGGACCGACGCAAGGATTGAGCACGTGCTCGAGCTGATCGCCCGGCTGAAGCAGATCTGCAACGCCGATCCGAAGACCGGACAGTCGGCCAAGATCGACGATATACGCCAGCGAGTCGAAACCCTGAGCCAGCAGGGCAGCCGCGCCCTCGTCTTCTCCCAATACATCAGCGTGGCATTCGGGGTAGCGGCCGTCATGGAAGCGTTGCAGGAATTCAGTCCCCTTTCCTTCACGGGCGAACTTTCGCTTGACGAGCGTCGCTCTGTGCTAGACCGGTTCAGAGCCGACGACAGCCATAAAGCTCTGGTGTTGTCGTTGCGGGCCGGGGGAGTGGGTTTGAATCTACAAGAGGCCTCCTACGTGTTCCATGTCGACCGGTGGTGGAACCCGGCTATAGAACGTCAGGCCGAAGACCGCACTCACCGATACGGGCAGACGGTCCCGGTCCATGTCTTCAAGTATTCCTGCATCGATACGATAGAAGAGCGTATCGATGCAATATTGGAGCAAAAACAGGAGCTATTCGACGAGTTGGTGGACGACGCGAGCCTTGACTTGGCAACAGCTTTATCCAGCGACCAACTCTTTGGCTTGTTCGGGTTGGAATCACCTCGAAGTCATCGCGTCTAGTACCAATTGGTGCACATATCGATGGCCTTTTATTCGGAAAGCGAGGTACCACATGCCTAGAATCCAAGACATCGCGGTGATCTGCCGCAGCAAGAACGCCAATCCCTTCCTGCTGACTCTGGACGTCGTCTTTCCCGACCGGGAGACCTTCGACAAGGTGCGGGCGTCGGGAGTCATCAGCCGGTCCCTCATCGCCAAGCTATACAAAGTGACGGAGAGCGACGTGCTGCTCGTGGAGTTCCCCCCGGCCAACGCCTTCAAGGCCACCATCCCCAGGCTGCACGGCTCCGGCTCCCCCCACGACTCCGACGTCTACGGCGCCCAGCAACACGGACCGCTAATGGACGTGGAACTGCCGATCTAAATACAACCTTTCCCTATGATAGCCAGATCGCCGCGACGGCTCCTACCAGGTGTGGCCCGCAGGCTGCTAGGCGGGGCTTTCTGACCTTGCCTGACCCGTAATCACCAAGTCGGACAAAGGGAAGCCCGATACGTCGAGTTGGGACAGGTCTGCGAGCTGGGCGCCGTCTTCGACTTCGATCCCGACGACCATATTGTCGGAGTCATAGTCAAACACTGTACCGGGCGCCACCTCGTGAGAATTCGCGGCTGGGCGGTCAAAAAGACGAATATAGAGCATGTCGCTGTCTTCGAAGTATCGTATCTTCACATTTACCTGCCCTGGAGGCGCGGCCTGAAAGCTCGATCGGGAAAGGCATTATGCACGTTCGACCGATCAGAAAGCGTCACGACTCGGAAGTCCATTCCAGATTCAGGGACGAAACCCCAAAACCGCACACGCCCATTCCTCTGGACTTCCGTCTGGACCGGTCTTGCGATAACGCGTTCGATCCAGTCCAATTTCAGATAGGAACGGTTGGGAAGGACCCAGTTATCAATATACCAAGAAACTATCTCAAAAGTCCCTTCCCCCTTGACGAGGGAAGGTTAGGCCCAAAAGTCCCTTCCCCCTTGAAGGAGGAAGGTTAGGCCCAAAAGTCCCTTCCCCCTTGAAGGGGGAAGGTTAGGATGGGGGTGACAAATAACCGGATGTCACCCTTGCCCACAACCATGATCTTCGCCGCCGGTTTTAAGATAATTTCCAAGTGGTCATCGTCCATTGTGTTAGATTCTACCACCTGAGCCGGAGGGGAGTTGGACGCCAATTCTTCTCTAACGAGGACTCCGACGTCTACGGCGCCCAACAACACGGACCATTGATGGACGTGGAACTGCCAATCTAGGAACACCACTCAATGCGTGGAAGTTTCTCCGGCTCGTCGGGGAGGACGATGCCGCTGATCATTGAACCTTGGTATGCCCCGAACATCCAACTGAACATTACCAACAAGCAAATGTCAGAGGCCGGGATGGGCGGCCTGCCGCCCTCTACCGGACCTGCTCCAGCGCCGACAGGAAACGGGGAGCGTTGACAATTCTCGTGCCTTGATGTTCCCCAATGGGCAAGAGATGCCGCCGGTCGCCCGTTACGAGGTAATCGGCTCTGGCGGCTACCGCGCACTCTAGCACCCGGTTATCGGCGTGGCCCCCCTCGATCACCTCCGGCAGCCGAAGAGGTTCGATGACGATGGCGGCGTTCTCTGTGACCCGGATCGCCTGGGCCCTGCGTTCCTCGTCCCAACCAAACTTGCGCACCAGTACCCCGCCCGCCTCGTCCAGGATGAACCGGGACAGGTAGAATTCGAACCTTCCCCGCAGGGCCAGCTCAAGCACCGATCGCTCGTTGCCGGGGAAGTTCAGGGCGGAGATGATCACGTTGGTGTCCAAGACCACTCTCATGTTCGGGGCTGGCCCGCCTCGGCACGGTACTCCTCCACCAGACCGGCCACATCCTCGGGTCCGATGCCTCGCTCCCTGGCCCGCTCCTCGCCGTACTGGAGCAGTTGCCGCCACTCGCACTCTTCGATGTAACGGAGTACCGCCTCCCGCAGGAACTCGCTCCGCGGCCGGCCCTGCCGCTGCATAACCTCGTCCAACCGCTCCGCCATTTCCGGTGGCAATGAGAAGGTTATGGTCCTGGTCGTTCTCGGCATTTTCTTTCCTTATTATCCAGTCTTACTAGGATGCTGCTCCCTTCGGGTTGTCCTGTCAACCGCCTCCCGGTCCCAAACCTGGTTCACAGCTGCCATTCAGAGCCGCCCGTTTCGGGAATTGTTCGCTCACTGCGCCTGCCCATAGGCGGCGGGCCAGGCGCAGCGACGCTGTCCCGTTCCCCATGACGCCCCAGATGGGCGCGGGCGATGGTCCTGGCCCGGATGCGCAGCCCTGGCGCACCGTCCTTTCGCCCCTCCGCCGCGTAGACCGGCGACGCGGCCCCGGTGTTGATGCCAGTGGACGCCAAGGCGAGTAGCAGCTTGGATGCGTTTTCAAGAGTAACAAGCTGAACATCAGCGTCCTCGTCGTAAAAGACCATACGGCCCTCGGCGACGGTATGACCGTTGCTTGCAGGTGTTCCGTTTCCCATGATTAGGGAATCCGTCCCCGGATCGTACTGGACCTGGAGGGGCTTCGGTATAAGCTATGGATTCTGTTCGGAGTCGCTATTTGGCGTAGTCATGCCGGTGGTTCCTCTATCTTTTAGAGGATAGGAGTGTATAAGATGGGCACGTTGGATTTTCAAGGCCGCTTGATAGGGATGGCCTACTACTGCATCTCGCACACGGGGGGACGTCATGTCCATCATCAGTCGACTGGCCGGAGCTATACTGTTCGTCATACTCCTGGCCGGATGTTCCGATGAACCGAGTCCCTCGCCGTCGGTAGAAACCGTTCCGAGTCCCATCGTCGCAGTTACCACGACAGTACCGACGGACACACCAACAGCTACTCCGACCACGGAACCGACGCCGGAGCCTCCAGACACACCAACTCCGACCACGAAGCCCACGCCGGAGCCCACAGCCACGCCGGAGCCCACAGCCACGCCGGAGCCCACAGCCACGCCGGAGCCCACAGTCACGCCGGAGCCCACAGTCACGCCGGAGCCCACAGCCACGCCGGAGCCCACAGCCACGCCGGAGCCCACAGCCACGCCGGAGCCCACAGCCACGCCGGAGCCCACAGCCACGCCGGAGCCTACAGTCACGCCGGCGCCCACAGCCACGCCGGAGCCCAAGCCGACTCCAGCCGTGGATGACATGGAGGAATGTGAGAATGTCTTGACTAGGGAGCATTCATTAAGAGCCCTCCTTACAGATGAAGATTTGATACGGTGCCTGCGTGAAGAACTTCAATAAAGGTTCAAAGGAGAGAGCGATGACTCGACGAATTATCGCGGGGTTGGCGCTGATCTTAGTGTTGGTATTGAGTGCGGCATGCGATGCCTCTGACACGAAGATGGAACGCTGGGCAGTAAAGTTCACCCAGCCAGCCATTGAGGTGACGGCTGAGCAGTTGTACAAGGAGTTTTCACGCGACGATGAGACGGCGAAGGAGCAGTACTCGGGGCGGAGGGTACGTGTGACCGGAACAGTGTTTGAGATCCGGGAGGACGACGACTTTGAGCCGGTCGTGGAATTTGACGTGGGGCAAGAAGAATGGAGTTTTCAGAGTCTGGTGGCGCAGTTTGCTGAAGGGCATCGCCCTGAGGTAGAGTCATGGGAAAAGGATGATGTGATCTCCGTGGTGTGCTACGTTCCGGTCGAGGATTTTGGCACCTTTGACTTTGAAAGCGTGACGCCGTTGAGGATGTGTCAGCCGCTGTGAGTGATTACGCCTGCGTGAGAGAAGTATTTTTGCGTTCCTGCCACTCTTTTATCGCTTTTTGAATCAGTTAAGCAGCTCGCCGCCGTTGGCCGTTCTGAAGGTCACGGCGTAGCTTGGCATACGGATGGGATTTCCGGAACGGCTTGCGTTTGGCTGTCGCCGGCTTAGGTCTTGCCCGCGCCGTTGGAAACGCGAGGGACGCAGCTATACGCGGTGGCAACTTCCGTGGATGTCGTGATCCTGGCCGTGCCTCCGGTTTCAACTCGACCAGAGGCACGGCCCCGTCTTTTATCACGTCGGCCCATTCGGTGAACGGCGTCCCAACTTTCGCGACTTGCCCCGGCGTCTTATCCCACAGGCTGTGATGGCCCCGGAACAGGTTGTAAGTGAGCGTCCAGCCGTCCCGGTAGCGTTGGCCCTTCTCGATGCTGTCCAACCCTCGGAGCGTTAACCCCAAAACCGAACACGCCCGTTCCTCTGGACTTCCGTCTTGACCGGTCTTGCGATAACGCGTTAGACCCAGTCCAGTCCAGTTTCAGATAGGGAAGGTTGGGAAGGACCTGTTATCAAAGCACCAAGAAACTATCTCAAAAGTCCCTTCCCCCTTGACGGGGGAAGGTTAGGATGGGGGTGACAAGTAACCGGATGTCACCCTTGCCCACAACCATGATCTTCGCCGCCGGTTTTAAGATTATTCCCAAGTGATCTTCATCCATTCTGTTAGATTTCACCACCGGAGCCGGAGGGGAGTTGAACGCCAATTCTTCTCTAACGAGGACTCCGACGTCTACGGCGCCCAGCAACACGGACCGTTGATGGACATGGAACTGCCCATCTAGCGGGTTCCCCCCGGCCGCACCCAACAACCGCCCCGCTGACGCGGTATCGTTCCCATCTGGGGCCTGAACCCTGATGACAGCCAATGTGCTTCCTAAGGCGGGTGCAAGGGGTTTATTGTCGTAGGTAGGCGGGACACCGCAATGATAGTCTTAACGTATGGTGAATTCACCGCCGTCATGGTGGTTGCCATGCGTTTCGCCGAATCCCTCACAAGAGCTGGGTTGCGGACATTACTGTAGCGATCCAAGAGGCGAGCGCGGCGTACCGAAACCACTCAATGAGGGAGCGTTCGGCACCAGACCGCTCAGCGATCGGCGGTGCTTCTTTGTATGTTCGGTCTAAGACGGGCGGCTTGGCTTCGTCAAGGCTCAGGCCAGAAAATGGTTGGAGGATTGTTTAGTGAATCAGAATCTTCCGAGCGAATTGCCCGCATGCCTTGTATGCTCAAGAGATGTGGCTCTAAAGGAGTCCCTCTATGCCTCAATCGACGATTCGCGCAGTTGGCTCATAACTCAACCGTCCGTGGCTGGTGACTTTCCCTTCGGCCAGCAACATCAAGCAGATGTTGTCAGAAGGATGCGATTTCGCATCTGTTGTGCTTGATTGCGTTGTCAGGAAGCGAGTTGCCCCTGCTTATGCCAACCTCCGTTGTCTATTAGAGAGGATGCGCTACGTGTTGTTCTTTGTTTGCACAGAAGACGCAAAGTGGGAATACCAGAGCATGGCAAGACAGCAGGAGACTTTAGATCGGAAGATGGGACGCGGTTCGCCCGAAGACCTTAAGTGGGTAAAGCAACGCCTAGAGAGCATCAGACATTGGAACCGCCAGCCTGAGGAAGATGGAAAACCAGTGTCAATGCGGAGGCACTCCACGTATAAGCCCAACTTGGGTGAGATGCCTCCCAACATACAAGAGTGGTACGAATTCTGTTCTCTCTATGTCCACCCGACATACATGGGCGAACAGAATATAGGTAGGACGCTCGCCGATGAGGAGGCTGACTCCCTAATTTCCCTATCACATCGTCTGTTGTGCACAATAAGCTTTGTCGCCCGTGGGTTCGAAGAGGCGATCCGAGACGAGTAGCCAGACCGTTCCCTTCACCCAAACTATTAAGCCTCAGGCCCCAAAGCGGAACCACCCCGCTGACACCTGCGCCTTGCCGTCTCCGAATACGTTAGCCTAGCCTAGTCAACACAGACCCCAATCCTCCGCCGGCCACTGAGGCCCCATGGCGCACAATGGCACAGAATGGCACTGAAACCGGAAAACCCAGCTTTACCGCCCGGCAGAAAAGGGCGCTGCCCATACTCGCATCCGCACCCTCCATCGCCGAAGCCGCCCGCCTCTCCGACGTAGGCCGCAGGACCCTCCACCGCTGGCTGGACGACCCAAATTTCCGAGACGAACTGGCTGGACTCCATAAAGAAGCCGCAGACTTGGCCCGTAGCCAACTCCAGGGCGTCATGCTCCAGGCGGTGCTTGCCCTGGCCGATTCCCTTCAGGACCCCAACCCGGAAATCCGCTTGCGCGCCATCCGCACCGCCCTGGATTACTCCGTCAAATTCAACGACATCGAAATCCTGCGCCAAGAACTCCGGGCCTTGGAAGACTCTCTCCACCTATAGCGAGGACATAATGAATATTAGCCAATTGCAGTCCCGCGTCCGCGCCCTCAGGCGCAAACTCGTACGTCCCCGGGCTCAGCTCCTCATCCAGCGCCTGGCCGACGAAGTCTGCCTGGAATGGGTCTGCGCTGCGGCCGAGCACAAGCCGCTGCCGGATACCAATGCCTTCGTCCGCCGCGTCGCCAAGGCCGGCTTTCGCCTGTCCACCTTTGCGGCCGCCGCCCGCTACCTGAACAGTCGCCGCTCCGAAACCCGTCCGCCCGAATCCATCGACATCGTTCGCGCCCTCCTGCCTTGGGCCAAGCCAACACCATGCGGTTGAAGCCCCCTCTCCGCCATCAAAAACGGTTCGCCGCCAAGCGATACGGTTGCCCCCTTTCATTCGCGATATAATGTCCCCGGAGTCGCATTATGGTAGTTCCTGCACTCGAGCCCGCGTCCACCTCCCTGCTGATTGCCGATTTCTACGCCGGGATGATGAACACGGTGCCCCACGCCGTCGAGCGCGGAGTGGTGGAAAAGACCGTTGCGCTACAGCAGGCGGCCCGCGACGCCGGTATCCTGGTCTGCTACTGCGCCACCGTGTTCCGGCCGGGATACGTGGAAATCGGCGAACGCAACAAGACCTTCAGCCAGCGGAAAGCCTCCGGACAGCCGGCGGTGTTCGATCCCCTGGCGGTCATCCATCCCGCAGTGCGGCCCATCGAGGGCGAAGTGGTGGTCGGCAAGCACCGGGTGAACGCCCTCTACGGCACCGGGTTGGACGTGGTGCTCAGGGCCAACGACATCCGCAACCTGGTTATCCTGGGCTACGCCACCAGCGGGGTGGTGCTTTCGACCGTTCGCTACGCGTCGGACCTCGACTTCAACCTGTTCGTTGTGGAGGACTGTTGCTCCGACTCGGACCCGGAGGTCCATGACTTCCTCACCGGCAGGATATTCCCCCGCCAAGCCGAAGTGGTCCAGTCGGCAGACGTGATTCAGGCCCTCGGCGGCTGATCGGCGGTTTGATGGGGTTACCAGCAGTGTTCTTGATGCAGGTTGGGCGCTTTGTGGCAACCAAAGTAGCCAGCTCCAAGACTGGGCGCAGAACAGTAGCTAAGGGTCTGCGCGATGATGCCGATTATCTGGACAGGGACACCGTTGAGTCACTTAATCGCCGTTTGGCCGAATCCGAACGCCGCGAGAAACGGACGCTGTATATTGCGGTTCTGGCCTTGGCCATCGCCATCGGCCATGTGGTCTACGCTATTATTCGAGACCACGTGTTTGATGGGAGCATTTTCTAGGCCCGGCCGTGCGTAACCCCGGCCAATATCCAAGTCAACGTCGCCATCCAGGAGGACAGCAACTGGGTATTCGGCGGCGTCGCATCGACGATTTGGATGTTCGGTAGCTTGATGGACCTGCCCGCTCACAAATTCCTTGACGACCGGGGCGTCCCCTACCGGCGTTTGTCCTTCCCGGCCGATACGGAGAAGGGGGCGGCCAACGTGGCCCGGGTGCTGGGTTACGCCGAGACCCAGATGGTGAAGACCCTGATATTCACCACCGGCGCTGGTGAACACGTCCTGATTATGCTGGGAGGCGACAGGTCGGCCATTTCGGGACGGCTGAAGAGGGCGCTGGGCTCCCGGAACATCAAGCTGGCCGACCCCGCACGGGTCAAGGAAATCACCGGCTACGAGGTAGGCTCAATCCCGCCCTTCCACTGGCAGCCGCCCGGCTTCCGGTCCATCGTAGACGCCTGTCTAATGGACGAAGAAGTCCTCGGCGTGGGCGCCGGGGTCTGGGGCGAAGAAATAATGATCACGCCCGGGGACTTGGTCGCGGCTACGGGGGCGACGGTGGCGGACCTCAGCGGGTCTGGGAGCCGGGGTTGACGCTTTAGAGCCTCGTCGGTAGCGCCCTTACCGCTTCAATTACCACAAGGGCGGATTCCATCAAAGTAGACAGCGACTGGCCAGGGGGAAGGACTTGAAGGCCAGGCTGATAGGTGAGCCGGTTACGTGCGCGTCTGAGTCGTATCAATCTTTCCGCAGCATTCTTTGAAACCCCATTCAACACGCTGGCGACTTGAGTGTGAGCACTTGGTCCCCTGGTGCATTGACCGTAACCTTTATCGGTCAATTGGTCCCTAGCCGTCAGGAACGCCGCATAATAGGCCCTGTCCACCGCTGTCCGATCGGCGGCGCTGCCTTGGAACGTCGCCAACTCTATGGCCAACGTCAAGTAGGAGGACGGTTCTATAGCTCCGAAGCTACTGGTCGCTCTCGAAGTCATAGTGGACTTTCTTAACGAGAATCTCCTTCGCTGTGTCTCCTAGGGCGTTTTCTATTTCGGTGACGGTTTTCAGGTAATTGACCCACAACTTATCTGCCCGAGGCCTGGGACAGTCGAAGTCCAGGGTGATCAGCATGTACTCCCAGTTAACTTCCGGGTCTTCGTAGTGGTCGACTTTGATCGTTTGGAGCGGCCACCGGCGTTTGGCGGCAATCGCCTGCGTGTGGGCTAGCAGGTCGTCGAGCAACGGCCGTCCTTCGTCCCCGAGGAGCCGGTTGGCCACGGACTGCCTGGTTTTCCACACAATCGGAGTTTTTGTCGTAGTTGTCTTAGCCATGCAACCCATTATACCTGAGCCGAAACGCGATACTATTCGACGGCGCCGGCGCCACCGAACCCCCACCAGCCCTCCAACCGGTCGGCGATCTGCTTTTCAGCGCCTTCTTGGCCGGGGTGGTAGTAGCGGCGGTTTTTGAGGGTTGTGGGCAGGAAGTCTTGGTCTACGAAGTGGCCTTCGTAGTCGTGGGAGTACCTGTAGTCTTTGCCGTACCCCATCTGCCGCATCAGCCCGGTGACGGCGTTACGCAGGTGGAGCGGCACCGGGTCGTTGGGCATCCGCCTCACGTCGTCCAGGGCCTTCTCCAAGGCCATGTAGGCGGAGTTGCTCTTGGGGCAGGCAGCCAGATAGACCGTGGCCTCGGCCAACGGAATGCGGCCTTCCGGCATTCCCAGGAAATGCACAGCCTGTTGGGCGGCCATAGCGACCGGCAGGGCCTGGGGTTCGGCCAGCCCGATGTCCTCGGCGGCCAGCACTACCAGCCGACGGGCAATGAACAGCGGGTCCTCCCCAGACTCGATCATCCGGGCCAACCAGTACAGGGCGCCGTCGGGCGACGAGCCGCGAACCGACTTGATGAAGGCGGAGATGGTGTCGTAATGCCCTTCGCCAGCTTTGTCGTAAATGGGAGAGCGGCGCTGGAGAGCGTCGGCAATGGTGTCGAGATCGATGCGGCGGCCGCCGTCCGCTTCCGGCGCAGTGGCGTAGGCGGCGGTCTCCAGGGCGTTCAAGGCGACCCTGGCGTCGCCGTTGGAGATGTTGACCAAGTGCTCCAGCGCATCCTGATCGATGATGACATTCATCTCGCCCAGCCCGCGCCCACGGTCACTGACCGCACGGTGGACGATCGTCTCCACCTCCACGGGGGTGAGGCTCTGCAGTGCAAATACCCGGCTGCGGGAGAGCAGGGGCGCTATAACCTCAAAGGAGGGGTTCTCGGTAGTGGCGCCGATGAAGGTGATGGTCCCGTTCTCGACGTGGGGCAGGATGACGTCC
This sequence comes from Dehalococcoidia bacterium, assembly GCA_965222595.1. Lineage (GTDB taxonomy): Bacteria > Chloroflexota > Dehalococcoidia > Lucifugimonadales > UBA3495 > VXOI01. The sequence continues at coordinate 55,962 of CBDCUJ010000017.1, forward strand.
TGCTGGGCCTTGTTGAACCGGTGGATCTCGTCGACGAACAGGATGGTCGACTGCTGGTGCATTCCCTGGCGTTCCCGGGCTTCGGCCACGATGCGCCGCAGGTCGGCCACGCCGGAGGTGACGGCGCTCACCGGCTCGAAAGCGGCCTCGGTGGCCGTCGCGGCGAGCCGGGCCAAGGTTGTCTTTCCGGTGCCGGGCGGCCCCCAGAGGATGAACGACGGCAGCCTTCCGGCGGCGATCGACCGGAGCAGCACCCGGTCGCGCCCGACCGTCTGCTCTTGGCCCACGAACTCTTCGAACGTGCGGGGCCGCATTCGTTCCGCCAAAGGGGCGTCCCGCTCGGCCTGCACCCGCCGTTGGTGTTCGAAGAGCGACTCCCCCGGCCTCGCGGCCTGAGCGCCATCTAATGAGGCCACGGCCACCCCCTAAAATTCGGGCATTACCTCGCTGGCAAACAACTCCATAGACTCGACTACTTCTTCTTGGGTCAGCATGCCGCCGGTGTTGAACCAGCATATGAACCCGTCAGGGTCGTACATAGACCGGAACTTATGCAGCTTTTCCGCCACCTGCTCTGGCGTGCCGACAGCGGCGAATTCGTCCGCAACTGTTTCGTAGTCCAGGCTTTGGGCCCGGGACGAGCCGCGTCCCGAACCACTGCGCAGGGAGCCCAGGTAGTTGTTGATGGTCCGCTCGAAGCCCTGCCGGGCCTCCTGTTCGGACCTGGCGACATTCACGTGAGCGGTCACGTTGACGTTGAGGTTGGAGGCGTCGTGGCCGTTCGTGGCGAGCTCATTTCGATACGAAGCCAGCCCGTCGATGGCCCCCTGGGCCGTAACGATAGTGGGCGCCACCAGAATATTGTGTCCCAACTGGCCGACGATTCCGAAAGTATCCGGGCTGTTCGAAGCAATGTACACCGGCGGGTGGGGTTCCTGCAGCGGCCGGGGGGCGATGGTGATTCCGTCAGCCTGATAGTACTTTCCTCGGTAGGAATACTCATCGCTGGCCCACATTCCCAGCACCATGTCCAGTCCTTCCAAGAAACGGTCCCGGGCCTCCTCTTGGTCGACGCCGTATCCCTGGAAATGGGCGGGTATGGCGCCGCGTCCGATTCCGAAAATTGACCTGCCGCCGGAGAGGACATCCAACGTCGCAGCCTCTTCGGCCAAGCGGACCGGGTTATGAAGGGGCATGAGGTGTACGGCGGTGCCGATTTTGATGTTGGCGGTGGTCTCGGCGATGGCGGATGCGACCATCAACGGCGCGGACATTACCGAGAACCGGGGGTTGAAGTGCAGCTCGGCCAACCAAGCGGAGTCGAAGCCCAATCGGTCGGCCAGCCGAACCTGGTCTATGGTCTCCCGATAGCGGTCGGCCGTTTTCTGATGAGGGGCGCACGGCATCTGGTAGAACACGCCGAAGTTCATTCAATTACTCCTCTGATCATCGTAGGCCCACCATTACAGGGGAATGTTGCCGTGTTTCTTAACCGGCAGGGTGTCACGTTTGTTTTGCAGCATCTCCAGGGCTTTTATCAGCTCCACCCTTGTATCGGCGGGGTCGATCACGTCGTCTAAGTAGCCGCGGCTGGCTGCGATGTAGGGCGTGGTGAACTTCTCTTTGTAGTCGTTAACGAGTTCCCGTCTGGTCTGTTCCGGATTTTCCGACCTCCGGATCTCATCGCGGTAGATGATGTTGACCGCGCCATCGGCGCCCATCACCGCGATCTCGGCCGAGGGCCAGGCCAGGTTGATATCGGAGCGCAGGTGTTTGGAGCTCATCACGATATAGGCCCCGCCGTAGGCCTTCCGCGTGATCACTGCAATCTTGGGCACGGTGGCTTCGGCGAAGGCAAAGATTAGCTTGGAACCGTGGCGGATGATGCCGCCGTACTCTTGGTCCACACCCGGCATGAACCCGGGTACGTCTACGAAGGTAACCAACGGAATGTTGAAACAGTCGCAGAAGCGGACGAACCGGGCGGCCTTGGCCGAGGCGTCGATATCCAGCACGCCGGCCAAGTATGCCGGCTGGTTGCCGATCACTCCCACCGGCTTGCCATCAAGCCTGGCGAAGCCCACGACCACGTTGGGGGCGAAAGTCTGATGCACCTCCATGAATTCCTCTTGGTCCACCACTTGGTAGATAACGTCCCGTATGTCATATGGCAGGTTTGAGTCTCCCGGCACGATATACCGCAGGTCGGGGACCCGCCGGTCGGGAACGTCACCGCTTGATTCCAGAGGCGGGTCGTCCACGTTGTTGCCGGGTAGAAAGCTGAGGAGGTGGCGAACGTCGGTGATGCACTCCTCTTCAGTCTCGCAAACAAAGTGGGCGACGCCGCTGCGGGTGGCGTGAGGCTCCGCACCGCCCAACTCCTCGTGAGTCACCTCCTCACCGGTCACCGCTTTAATTACGTCGGGACCGGTGATGTACATCTGGCCAGTGCCCTTGACCATGAAAATGAAGTCGGTGATCGCTGGTGAGTATACCGCACCGCCGGCCGAGGGCCCCACGATAACGGATATCTGGGGGACGACTCCCGAATACAGGGTGTTCCGCAGGAAAATGTCGCCGTAGGCGGCCAGGCTGAGGGCGCCTTCCTGAATGCGTGCGCCGCCGGAGTCGTTTAGCCCTATCACAGGGCAGCCTGCCTTGGCCGCCAGGTCCATCACCTTGCAAATCTTCTGGCTGACCGCCTCAGACAGGGAGCCGCCCATCACGGTGAAGTCTTGAGCGAAGGCAAATACCTGCCGTCCCTCCACCTTGCCGTAACCGGTGACTACCGCGTCGCCCAAGACCTTCCGGTCGGCCAGCCCGAAATCGGTAATCCGGTGGGTGACGAAAGGGTCCAACTCTTGGAAAGTGCCTTCGTCCATCAAAAGGGCCAGCCGCTCCCGGGCAGTGAGCTTGCCCCGGCTGTGTTGTTGGTCTATCCGGTCCTGCCCGCCGCCCTGATGGGCCGACTGGCGCAGGGACTCAAGGACTTCGATTTGTTCGTCGATCTTTTTCTTTTCGGCAGTCACCAACACCCCCAAGGAAACCGGAACGGGTCCGTATTCCTCGCCCTGGTCCTAAGAACTCGTCGTAGGACGCATCTCCGGCCTGGAACTCGGAGACGCGTTTCAACTCGTGCGTTTCGTGAGCCCATCCTAGCAGACCTCTTTTTGCCGTTCAATGAATACCGTGCCTGTTAGAATATAAGCGCTATGAACGTCTTTGACGCCCTGTACGTGGCCAACGGTGAGAAGCTGACCTGGGGCCGGCGGACCTACGTGATGGGGATCATAAACGTAACGCCGGACTCCTTCTCCGGTGACGGCTTGGCGGGCGACGTTCCGGCTATAGTCGATCTGGCCCTCCGGTTCGAGGAGGACGGCGCAGATATTCTGGACCTGGGGGCGGAGTCGACCCGTCCCGGACACCAGCCAGCGTCGGCCGACGAGGAATTGGACCGGCTGATGCCCGCGTTGGAGGCGGTGGCCGCCGCAGTCCACATTCCCATCAGCGTGGATACTTACAAGGCCCCAGTGGCCCGCGCCGCCCTTGGATCCGGGGCTCGAATCGTCAACGACGTCTGGGGGTTGCGGGCCGACCCGGACCTGGCAAGAGTCGCTGCCGAGGCCGAGGCCGGACTGGTGTTGATGCACAACCAGAATGGGACCCGCTATGCCGATCTGGTGCCGGAAGTGGTGCAAGCCTTGCGGGACAGCGTCAACCATGCCCTCGAGTCCGGCGTCGCGGAGTCGAATCTGGTCGTTGACCCCGGCATCGGTTTCGGGAAGACTGCCGATCAGAACCTCCAGATCCTGAAAAAGCTGGACCGATTGAAAGCACTGGGATATCCCCTGCTGGTTGGCACCTCCCGAAAGTCGACGCTGGGGCTGCTGCTGGACCTGCCGCCGGAGCAGCGGATGGAAGCCACAGCCGCCACCGTGGCCTTGGCCATCGCTGGCGGGGCCGACATCGTACGGGTCCACGACGTGAAAGAAATGGCGCGGGTCTGCCGGGTGAGCGACGCCGTTATCCGCGGCTGGCGCCCCGCAAACTGGATAGGCCCGGGATGAACAGCGTAACCGCCTACCTGGGTCTGGGCTCGAATCTGGGAGACCGCCTCAGAAACCTGGCGGACGCCCTGGAACTGCTGGACCGACCCCAAGAAGGCGTCAGCGTCAGCAGGGCATCCGGCATCTACGAGACCGAACCCTGGGGACTGGCCCGGCAGCCCAAGTTCCTGAACTGCGCCGTAGAGGTAACCACTGCGTTGCCCCCTCTCGGCTTGCTGCAAAAGGCCAAGGAGGTCGAAGCAGCCATTGGCCGGAAACCGGGACCGCGCTACGGTCCGAGGGTGGCGGACGTGGACATTCTTCTTTACGGCGACCTGACCGTGGAGGAGCCGGACCTGCAGATACCCCACCCCAGGCTCCACCTCAGGGCATTCGTCCTGGTCCCGTTGGCGGAGCTAGCCCCGGCGTTCAAACACCCGTTGCTGGCGGACACCGTAGGCGGACTTGCGGAGAGGACCGAAGGAAAGGAGGGCGTCAGACGCCTGGAGATACCCGGCCATACTTGTCCCGAAGTTAAACGGCCCTCGGATTAGCAGTCACCACCCTCCGGTTGACAATCCAGCGAGACTGCCGCATATTTTAGGCTGCCGTAAGTGTGAAAACCCTCGGGACAGGATCGGGTTTCACGATGGCATAGACGGACACATTGTAAGGAGCCAACAATGGCGGACAAGCAGCTAAGTTTCGACGAATCAGCTCGGGTAAGTCTGTTGCGCGGCGTAGGCCAACTTCGCCGTGTGGTTGGCCTCACCCTGGGACCCAGCGGCCGCAACGTGATGTTAAGCCGCATGTTTGGGAACCCGGTGGTCTGCAGCGACGGCGTAACGATCGCAAAAGAGGTGGAGCTGGCGGACCCCTACGAGAACCTGGGCGCCCAGTTGGTGAAGGAAGCCGCCTCGAAGACCAACGACGCCGTTGGCGACGGCACTACCACCTCAGTGGTCCTGACCGATGCAATCGTCCGCGACGGTTTCAGGAACGTGGCCGCCGGAGCCAACGGAATGAGCCTGCGCACCGGCATCGATGCCGCAGTGGAAACCGTGGTGAAAGAGTTGAAGGCCATGGCGATTCCGGTGGAAAACCGGGAGCAGATCGCCCGGGTAGCCGCCCTTTCCGCCCACGAGGAGGCCATCGCCCAGCAGTTGGCCGATGCCTTGGACAAGGTGGGCCGCGACGGCGTGGTCACCATCGAAGAGTCCAAAGCCCTGACCGACGAACTGGAGTTCGTCGAAGGTGTGCGCATCGACAGAGGGTATCTCTCACCCCACTTCGTGACCGACACCCAACGAATGGAAGTGGCCATCGACAGCCCTTCCTTCCTAATCACCGACCAGAAAGTAACTGCACCGAACGACATCGTGGGCATCATGGAGAAAATGCTCCAGGCCGGCAAGCGGTCGTTGGTGATCATTGCCGAAGACGTTGACGGGGAGGCCCTCTCAACCTTGGTGGTCAACAAGCTGCGGGGCACTATCGATTGCGTGGCCATCAAGGCCCCTGGGTTCGGCGAACGCCGTAAGGCCCTGCTGGAAGACATGGCCATCGTTACCGGCGGCACCGTCGTCAGCGCCGATCGCGGCCTCAAGTTAGACGCGGCCGAGATTTCCCACATGGGCACCGCCCGCCGCTTGGTGGCCAACAAGGACGAGTCTACCATCATCGAAGGCCACGGCCCCGAGGCTGGGGTCAAGGACCGTTTGGAACAATTGCGGGTGCAGATAGAGGAAACGAAGTCCGATTACGACCGGGAGAAGCTCCAGGAACGCATGGCCGCGCTGGTGGGCGGTGTCGCGGTAGTGAAGGTGGGCGGGGCCACCGAGCCCGAGGTCAACGAGCGCAAGTCCCGCACCGAGGACGCCCTGTCAGCCACCAGGGCCGCCATAGAAGAGGGCATCGTACCCGGCGGCGGGGTGGCCCTGATACGGGCCGGCCGCTCCTTGGACGCCCTGATCGATTCATTGGAAGGCGAAGAAGCCGTCGGAGCGCGGTTGGTGCAACACGCCTTGTCCTCACCTCTGTACCTGATAGTGGAGAACTCCGGCTTCGATGGCCCGGTTATCGCCGAGACGGTCCGTTCCAGCGAGGGGGACTGGGGGTTCGACGCCGATCGCGGCGAATTCACCCACCTCATTCAGGCCGGAATCATCGACCCGGTGAAGGTGACTCGCTCCGCGTTGGAAAACGCGGGCAGCATTGCCGGAATGATGCTGACCACCCAAGCCCTGATCACCGAAATCCCCGAGGAAAAGCCGTTGCCCGCCGACATGCAAGACTTCATGCACGACTAGGCAGGCCGCACCCCGAACGCCAAAACGGCCCGGAGCGGCGCTAGTGCCGCTCCGGGCCGTTATTCTTGTAGATTACCCACGGCATGTCCTATGCTTGATTCGTCGGCTCCACCAAACTCACCAAGCAGTGAACGAAACGGTGAACCACCGGTCGGCCCCAGTCAAAATCATCATCCTCCATGAAATCGTGATAGAAGTTGGCGTGGAATTGCTGAGCGGCGAAGAACTCTTCACCTAGGTTGGGTTCACCATATTCGGCCGCCAAGCGGTTCACGGCCGCTTTGCGGGCGGAATACTTACCGAAGTCCCAGCCCCGTTGCATGGCGACCGCCATCACCGCGTGGGAGACCGCACCCCATATCTTCTGGGAGCCCTGCAAGGAGTCTCCGGCGGCAAACTCGCGGTCGGAATGCTCCAAGAATCGAAGAGCCGTACTGACGTGATCTTCCACTGCTGTATACCGATTCGTTGTCATCGACGAACGTTCCCTGGATAATATTGAGTTTGTATGGTCCCGATGAACATTATGCGTGTTGCCGCGCCGTCCAGCAATTGACCGGTGAAAAATGACCGACCGTAAAGCAATCGTAGTGGAACTAGCCGGAGCCTGCGGGTTCGACTTGGTGCGAGTTACGTCGGCGGCCGAGTTCGCCACCGACCGGGAGGCCGCGTTGCGGCGTATCCAAGACGGCCACATGGACGGCCTCCCTTGGTACACAGCCGATAGGGTCAACCGCGGCTCCAGACCCGAAGAGCTGCTGCCTGGAGCCCGTTCGATCATCTGTTTGGGCCAGAGCTATTTGCCGCCCGGAGACGACTTAGGCCCAGCGGCCGCCGCCCCCTTGGCGGCCAGCGGCAGAGTCGCCCGCTACGCCCGGGTCAAAGACTATCACCGGTCCATGAAGCGGCGAATGCGGGACTTCGTCCGGAAGGTGGCCGGCCAACTGGGCAGCGACGTGGCGGCGCGCTGGTACGTGGATGACGGGCCTATGTTGGACCGGGCGGCCGCGGTCCGTTCGGGACTGGGCTGGTTCGGCAAGAACACCAACGTGCTGACCCCGAGCCACGGGTCGTGGGTGTTCCTGGGCCAGGTGATCACAGACTTGGACTTGACCGCCGACCCGCCGTTGCAAAAAACGTGCGGCGCCTGCATCCTGTGCATCGACGCCTGCCCCACGGGGGCAATCGTCGCTCCTTACGTGATCGACAACACCCGTTGCATATCCTACTTGACCATCGAGAACCGGGGCCCAATTCCCCGCGACCTGCGCCCGTTGATGCAAGACTGGGTGTTCGGTTGCGACATCTGCCAAGACGTTTGCCCCGTCAACCGTAAAGCCCGCCCGGCGGCCGACCCCATACCGGAAGCCCCCGCAGTGACGCCGAGTCTCCCTGCGTCTGCGGGTGTTCTGGACCTGGTGGGCTTGCTGGAAATGAACGAAGAGGAGTTCCGGGACTCCTTCCGAGGGACCTCGATCATGCGGGCCAAGCATGTCGGGATGCAACGGAACGCCTGCGTCGCCCTGGGGAACCTGAGGGCGTGGGAAGGGGTCCCGCCCCTGCGTCGTGCGCTGCGCTACGGGCATCCCCTGGTTCGCGGGCACGCCGCTTGGGCGTTGGGGCGAATCGCGACAGCCGAGGCTGTGGAGGCGCTCACCCGCGCCCGGGATTGCGAGGACGACCAGCAGGTGATGGAGGAGATCAAAGGGGCTTTGGACGAATCCGGCGGCCTATTCGGGCAGCCTTAGGAGGCCCTTCGCCCGGTCGTACACCGGTCTCGCCGGTCGTCACGCCAGTCTAACCACTGGGAGCGGTCCTATTCTCGTCCGGAGGCCCAGCACGGCCCCTGCGGTTGGCCGGGCGGCGGCGGCGCGCCGGGGTGCGGGAAGGAGTGAGGGCTGTGGGTTTGTAGTCTTTCCCGAACCTCAGTTTCTTCATTTCCTCCTCGATAAGGAGGAAATCGTTTTTCGGCAACAGGTGCAGATTGCCCTGGAAGGCCATGTACCAGTTCTCGGGCGGCCAGCGTTTCACGTACTCCAACCGCGGCGCCAGGAGGTTGGCATCCATGAATTGCGCGTCATCCAACACGATTTCCGGTTTGATGTTGACACGGAAAGAGAACCCCGTGTTGCCTTCCTTGACCCATGGACCGTCTTCAGACTCGACGTAGGAGGATGTGGCCGTTGCCGTAGCCACGAAGCGGCGCAGGTGGGAAACGTACATCAGCACGCGGTCGCCATCGCCGATCCGTTGCACTTTGCGGCGTTGTTGGGACTTTAGGCCCATTACGGTGAACCCCAGGTCTTGAGTGATCCTGAAATTCTCCTCGTTATTGATGATCATCCAGAAGTTGCTAGGCATATGTCCTCGATACCCGGGCACCCGGCGGCAGGCCCACGCACTGAGCGTTGCTCCATTCTATCATGGCGCAACGTAGGCCCCGGAAGTATTGGCATGGTTGACCGCCTCGGCATTGAACCTTATTGTGGTTCAACCTTAATACTTGCAGCGGGGTGAAGAGATGAACATTACACTTAGGGAACCTCTAAACAAGTTATGGTCATTGAGGCGAAAGCCGAAATCTCGGGGGAGAGCTTAACGGTATTAGCTATCAAATGAGCGCCGGCACCCCCATCCTAACCTTCCCCCATCGGGGGGAAGGGACTTGTTCAGAGGTTCCTTAGTGTAAACGACGAGGTCGTGAAAAAGGTCCGCACAATCGCCATCGACAAAAACACAACTCTAACTGCTATGGTGAGAGGGTATCTGACCTCCGTAGCCAACGGCGACGTTGCCAGCCGTGAGGAACAAATTCAGAAATTGAAGTCCACGTTCCATGCTTACAGCCGCAACATGGGACCTCGCACGTGGAAGCGGGAAGACCTGTATGACCGATAGAGATTTCCTGGATTCCAATATTCTGGTCTATGCGTACGACCGGGACCAGCCACAGAAGCAGGCCCTCTCCCAAACATTGCTAACCAGTGGCATTGAGAACGAAACTTCGGTTGTATCCGCGCAAGTGCTCAGTGAATTCTTCACAGTCGCCACCAGACGAATTCCGGCTCCGCTCTCCATAGACCAAGCGGAAGAAATAATTAACCTGGTCGGCACCCTGCCAGTGGTCGAACTCGATTTCTCGTTAGTCTGCCGGGCAATCAGTACACATCGGCAGTACGGAATCTCTTATTGGGACTCACTGATAGTGGCCGCCGCGGAGAGGGCGCGATGCTCCCGGATTATTTCTGAAGATATGAACACTGGTCAGTCCTATCACGGAATCGTTGCCGTCAATCCTTTTTGACCAGCGCCAAGGCCTTCGAGTTGTCACCCCGAACTCCCTGCTGTCACACTGAACTCGGTGAAGGGTTTCGCGCCCGTCGGAGTGACCACCCTTCGGGAGAGGTTCTCGACCCGGTCCAGAATTACGCGGTGATAGACTGCTTCAATAACACGGTTGGAGACGACACCGTTGGAGACTTTGACCATCGCTCGAGCCGGTTGTGCCTGTGCGGTGGGTGTTGTAACATCAGCCGGGGTCCGGGCAACGCCGAGCAACGGCCTGACGACGCTGGGACCAGGGACGTTGGAAACAGGAGGGTATCAATGACTTCGAACGGCTCCGCCTCACGGGACATCGCGATCGTCGGCGTGGCCGAGTCCGACGTAATGGGGAACGTACCCGGCAAGTCGTCCCTGCAGCACCACGCCGAAGCGGCGCACAATGCCTTGGAGGACGCCGGCCTGTCCAAGGGTGACGTCGACGGCATCTTCACGGCCGGATTTTCCACGCTTGCCACCGCCGAATACCTGGGGATACAGCCTGGGTTTACCGACGGTACCTCCGTCGGCGGGTCCTCGTTCGTCATTCACGTGGCCCACGCAGTGGCCGCCATTCGCGCCGGCTACTGCGAAGTGGCGCTAATCACCCACGGGCAGGCAGGACGATCGACGAGGGTGAGAGTGCCCACCGACGGCAACCTGCCCGCGGCCCAATACGAGGCCCCCTTCGGCATCATCGGCGCGCCAGTCAACTATGCCATGGCCTGCACCCGCTATATGCACCAATATGGGGAGGACCGCACCCGCCAGGGAATGGCCGAAGTCGCCGTGGCCACCCGCAAGTGGGCCAATCTCAACCCCACGGCCATGATGTACGACACCCCGATGAGTTTCGACGACTACCATGATTCACGGTGGGTCTCATGGCCCTTCCATCTGTTGGACTGCTGCCTCGTGACCGACTCAGGGGCCGCTGTCGTGGTGACAACCGCCGAGCGCGCCCGGGCGGCTTGCCGCAAGCAACCGGTATGGGTGCTGGGAGGCGGCGAGGCCCACGACCACAACATCGTCAGTCAGATGCCGGACTTCACCTCCACAGTCGCCAGGGAGTCCGGTCCCAAGGCGATGGCCCGCGCCGGGATCGGGCACGGCGATCTCGACCTGGCCATGATCTACGATTCCTTCACCTACACGGTGATGGTGACCCTGGAGTCCCTGGGGTTCTGCGGCCCGGGTGAAGCGGCCGACTTCGTAGCCGGTCAGCGCACGGCCCCAGGCGGCGATTTCCCGCTGAACACCAGCGGAGGCGGGCTTTCCTACACCCATCCCGGGATGTATGGAATCTTCCTCCTTGTGGAGGCGGTCCGGCAATTGCGTGGGGAGTGCGGAGACCGCCAGGCGCCCAGCAAGGCCGACAGGAGCCGGCACGCCGCGACGGCCATAGTCAACGGCACCGGCGGTTCTCTTTCCTCCACCGGCACCGTGTTGCTGGCTTCCGGCTAAGACCTACCACACTCCCTCTTCCCCGTACATCGCCTCGTCAGCGGTCTGCCCCGCCATGGAGCAGGCGTTTAGTCCACACCGCAAATAACTTGTGTATTCTTGTCAACGTTCCCGCGTTTGCCTTCCGCCGCAGCGTGCTAGAATCAGGTCAATTACTGGGTAGGCGCCCTGAATGCTTACTCATCTTTTTCACGCTTCGGCGAAAGGATACGGGAATATGGATCCAACTATATCGTCTTTTCTCCAACACCTCATCGTGGAAAAAGGCTTCTCCCGAAACACCTCCGATGCCTACCGCAACGACCTCCAGCAATTCTGGGACTTTTTACAGGACAACCGGAACGGTCACTCCAACTTCAAGTTCACTTGGTCCCAAGTGGACATCGAGACCCTGAACCGGTACATCGAGGACCTTCGGGTACGCAAGAGTTACCGCGACGCCACGACTGCCCGGAAGGTCGCTTCCATAAAGTCCTTCTTCGGATTTCTGTCGGAAACCGGCGCAATCACCGAAGACCCCACCGAGTCCCTGGGCTCTCCCCGAGTGGGGCGGACCCTCCCCAAGTTCCTGAGCGAGACCGAGGTAACCGGCCTGCTGGATGTCGCGTACCAATCGGGAAGCACCGAAGGACAACGGGACGCGGTGATTATGGAACTACTGTACGCCACCGGGTTGCGGGTAGGGGAGTTGGTATCCCTCAACATGCAAGACGTAAACACCGAAGAGTCATATATCCGTTGTTTGGGCAAAGGCTCCAAGGAACGAATCGTCCACCTGTACCCCAAGGCGCTGGCAGAGCTGAAGCGGTACTCCAAAGGCCCCCGGATGACAATGTTGGGGCACCGGAAGTCGGAGCCGGCCCTGTTCGTGAACCACAGGGGCGAGCGGCTGACCCGGCAATGGGTCTGGACCATCCTCAAGACCTACGCCCAAAAGGCCAACATCAAGCAGAGCATCACGCCCCACACTCTGCGCCACAGCTTCGCCACCCACCTGCTGCAGAACGGGGCTTCCCTCCGGCACGTTCAGGAATTGCTGGGGCACTCCAGCATCTCCACTACACAGGTCTATACCCATCTGACCGACGGTTACATGCAGCAGGAATACGATAAAAGTCATCCAAGGGCCTGATCATTCTCGTAATCCTCTGGTGCTTGCTACCCGTCAATATTCGTCGAGAAGGGCGCCGCCACAATGGCGCGGCTCCGGTGATCGCCCAGCGGCCGTGCCGTGGCGGACTGCCCTTTTCGTTCGATTACTGATATAGTGAAAACACGTTACGTAATCTACAGTTGGTGAACGCGCATTGCCCGGCCGTGTACCAATTGGTTCGTCCTTGGGACCGGCAGCCCTCTCAGGAGGTACACCCCCATGGCGGGTAAAGCCCACCGGGCCGCCGCCCGGCAAGCCCAGCTAAACCGCAGAAGAAAGAAGACCCAGCGCGGCCCCAGCGGCATACCCACTGCCCTGGCCGACGCCGAGGCCCAATCCGATGTCGGCACCGGAGCGGCTACTGTTGCCGCCAACGGCGACGGTGCCGTCGCGCCGCCATCAGGACCGGTCCGTGAACCTGCGGCCGCCCCCAGAACAACGACCGCCCCTCGGGTGGTACGCTCCAACGCGTCGCCCCAAGGCGCGGGCCGCATCCGCGGTGAGCGCCCGGCGGCCTACAACTACGTCGGGGCCGAACTGAGGCGCATCGGCGTACTGTCCGTGTCCGTGATAGCGGTCTTGGTAGTACTGGGCATACTCCTCTAACAGAACAATGCCACTACCACTGGTAGAGCAACGATTGCAGGCCACCCCGGAACGCCCCGGTGTCTACCTGATGAAGGATGCCCGGGGAACGGTTCTCTACGTGGGCAAGGCCAGCAGCCTCAGAAACCGTTTGCGCACCTACTTCGGGTCGCCGTCTCATCAACCCTCCAAAATACGCCGCATGATGGGGCACCTGCATGACTTCGAGTACATCGTGACCGACTCGGAAGCGGAGGCGTTGATCCTGGAAAACACCCTGATCAAGCGCTACCGTCCCCGTTACAACGCCCGGCTCAAAGACGACAAGACCTACCCCTACCTCAAAGTCGACCTCACCGAAGAGTTCCCCAGGGTCTACATCACCCGCCGGGTAGCCAAGGACGGGGCACGCTACTTTGGACCCTTTGCCACCGCTAACACCGTCCGAAAGTCCATGGACCTGGTCAAACGGCTGTTTCCCTACAGGTCTTGCACCAAGACAATCACCGGGACCGATCCCCGCCCATGCCTGGAATATTACATCAACCGGTGTGTCGCCCCATGCACCGGGTACACCTCCAAGGAAGAATACGGGCGGGTCATCGACCAAGTGGTCATGTTCATGGAAGGGGACACCGACGCCGTCACTCAGGACCTGAACGACAACATGGAGGCTGCCGCCGAGCGTTTGGAGTTCGAGCGGGCGGCGGTGCTGCGGGACCGCATCAAAGCGGTTGAAAAGGTGGCGGAAGAGCAGCGGATCAAGGTAGATTCCAACCCGGTCAGCGACATGGACATGATCGCTCTGGCCCAAGGGACTAACGAGACCTGGGTCGAGGTGTTCTTCATCCGGCGAGGCAAGCTCATAGGCCGAGACCACTTCTTCATGGAAGGCACCCAAGGCGACGCACCGGAGTTGATCGTCGGTCAATTCGTCAAGCAGTTTTACCAATCGGCATCGGTCATACCGCCCCGAATCGTAACCCAACACCCCTTGGAAGACGAGGAGTTGGTGACCCGGTGGCTGCGCGATTTGCGGGGTGGAGCCGTCCGGGTAGTGTGTCCCCAGCGGGGGATCCACAAGCAACTGATCGAGACGGTGGCCGACAACGCCCGGCAAGGCTTGGCCCAGCACCGGATCAAGTGGCTGGACAACCCCGACATCATCCAGAAAGCGATGACGGAACTGGAGGAGGAACTGAGTCTTCCACTGCCGCTGCGCCGTATAGAATGCTACGACATCTCCCACATCCAAGGCAGCAACTCGGTGGGCAGCATGGTGGTCTTCGAGGACGGAAAGCCGAAACCGGCCCACTACCGCCGCTTCAAAGTGAAGACCGTCGATGGTGTGGACGATTACGAGAGCATACGGGAGGTGCTGCGCCGGCGATTCAAGCGGTTGGCTGCGGCCCGGGCGGCGGCCGGCCACGAAGCCAGTGGCCAAGAGGATGTCAAGCACGATAGCTGGGGGGTCATTCCCGACCTCGTCCTTATCGACGGAGGAAAGGGACAGCTCTCGGCAGCCCTTGAGGTGTTCCTCGAGCTGGGGTTGGACGATATCCCGTTGTCGTCACTGGCCAAAGAGAACGAATGGCTGTTTGTTCCGCACACTCCGGAGCCCATCGTCTTGCCCCGCGACTCCCAGGCCCTCTACCTGGTGCAACGGATCAGGGACGAAGCACACCGTTTCGCCATCACCTACCACCGGAATCTCCGGAGCAAGAGTAGCCTGACCTCGCCAATCGACATGGTCACCGGCATCGGACCGAAGCGGAAACGGATGCTCATGCGCCGTTTCGGTTCCCTCAAGGGTATCAAGGAAGCCCCGGTGGATGAGATCGCCGCGGTCCCGGGAATGACCCGCTCCCTCGCAATACGCGTCAAACAGACCGTCTGACCGTTCTGGCGATTTCGTTCTTACCGACGCCGGGGTCGCTGCACTTGTACGTCCCAAGCGTCGCCCACGCTTGACTAAAGCCGGGTCTTGGCATATATACGTTGATATGTGCAGTAGCGCACATCGTTGATTGGAATACCGGTTTCCGAAACTCCCGGTCTAGGACGTTCGGCATGGTAAGGGTCTCCATAACGCTCCCCAACAACACGAAGATTACCGTGGAGTCGGAGGACGCAGAGGTCCTGCACGAAGTAGTGGGAATCGCCTTGCGGGACCTGCCCCGAGACCTGATGCAGTCATCATACGGCAGTGCTCCCTCGCCCAACGGGACGGCGGAAAAGGATACGAGTGTGACCACCAGTCCGCCGGCCGCCATTCCCGACGGCGGCGCGGTCGTGGCGGTGGATGAAGCTCCACAGGCTGCGGCGGCCCACGAGGCGGCCGCGCCTCAAGCCGCTGGACCGGCGGACTCACGAGTTGCTCCTGAAAGCGGCAACATGGGCAGCACAGCGCCTGGTCTGCAACCCGAAAGCATTTCGGATGAGTCCCGACTGGAATTCTTCGAATTCTGCCGGGACGCAAGTCCCATGGGCGACATGCGCCGGGTGGTAGTTGCGGCAGAAGGGGCGATACGCTACTTCGGGACTGAAGGAGTGAGCGCCGAAGACCTTGGCGGGCTGTTCGACTTGGCGGGATGGCGTAAACCCAACAATTTCACCCAGACGCTGCGCAATGCCGCCCGGTCCAAATTCGGCTGGCTGGAGCGCATTCCCGGCCGCTCCGGCCGCTACGCCGTAACCGACCTGGGCCGGTCGGTGGCCGTGAACGGGTAGGCAGCGCGCAATACAGGAAGAATCTGACCGACTTCGGCCCCAGGAATTAACATGCTCCGAGACCTCCAAACCGGAAACGTCACCAACTCTTCGTACGAGATCATTACCACCACTCCTCGGGTGGCCATGGCAGTCACCCCCCATCCCGACGACTGCGAGGGCGGTTGCGGCGCAACCCTGGCCAAGTGGGTAGAGGAGGCGGGCACGGAAGTCATTGTGGTGATGTGCACCAACGGCAATAAAGGCACCGGCGACAGGGAAATGACGCCGGTGCGTTTGGCGGCCACCCGCGAGGTCGAGCAGATGGCGGCGTCGCACGTGGTTGGCGCCAAGGAGGTGGTGTTCCTGCGGCACCCCGACGGGGGGCTTGAGGACAGCCGGTTATTCCGCAGCCAAGTGGTGCGAGAGATACGCCGCCACAAACCCGACCTCATTCTTTGCATCGACCCTTACCGCAGCCGCAGCCACACTCACCGGGACCACCGGATGAGCGGGCAGGTGGCGCTGGACGCCGCGTTCACCTACGCTTGGAGCTACCTGCACTTCCCCGAGCAAATCACGGAAGAGGGGCTTGAGCCGCATATGGTGGAGCAGGCTTATATGTGGGGCAGCGAGTCCCCCGACGTGTTCGTGGAAGTTGGAGGCTACCTGGACGTCAAGACGAGGTCATTGGAGGCCCACGCCAGCCAGATGTCGCCGGTAACCACCGCCGAACGGCTGTCGAGAATCGCTCAGATGCACGGCCGCCACAAGGAAGAGACCGGACTGGATTACGCCGAAGCCTTCCGGCGACTCAAGTTCAACATGGGCAGCAAGGACTGGCAGTTCCTTCACACCTGAATGGTCTTCGGCCAACTCCATGCCGGCGTGATTCAGCAGCATCTCCCGCTTGGACTAGATCCAACGCTGGCGCTCCCCAGGTCTCGCCGTCGGCGATGCGCTACAGGTGAGGACCGACCGCTCCGCTGACCACGCGGAACACGTTCTCAGCGCCCGGCAGGGGAACGCTGCCCCGATGTGCTCCCGGTTAGCGAGGCCATGGCCGCTACCGTTTACCCGAGCTCTTGGAAGCGCCGGACGATTTTGCGCAGTTGGGCTTCTTCCGGCACCGAATCCGTATACAAGATGAAGCTCACCTCGTCCAGCAGCCCGCCGTAGCGGGCGGCGAACTCGTCGGCTATCTCATCATACTCGCCGGACACGGAAAAAGCGTCGAGCATCTCGTCGCTTACCTGCTCTCCCATCTCGGCCCACCGGCCCTGCAGCGACATTTCATGCAGGTGCTGACCGATCTCCTCGAACCCGTGGGCCGCCAGCACCGGGAAGTAGGTCCGGGTGGATGAATAGAAGGCGATGCGTTGCCTCACGTCGGCTTGGGCCGCCCGGATGCTGGACCGGTTTGGCCCGGTGATGATGAACCCGCCGCCGTTGACTTTCAAATCGTTGGCGTCCCTGCCGGCCCGCTCCGCTCCCTTAACCAAGCCGGGCCGGACGACCTCCCGCACGTATTGCGGAGAGATGAGAGTATGCAGCATCAGGCCGTCGGCCACCTCGCCGGCCACCTGGCAATTGTAGGCGTTAACCGCGGCGGTGAACACCTCGGGTGCCGGGTAATCGCTGGGACCAGGACTGAAGAAGGGGGTCATCAGGGTATGACGGTAGTGTTTGCCCTGATAGTCCAGCCGTTCGCCGGTCTCCCAGGCCCGCCAGATGTGGCGCACGGCCTGTACGTACTCCCGGAGCCGCGGCCCCGGCGATTCCCAACTGGTGGAGAACCGCCGTTCGATGTGCCCTTTCACCTGGGTGCCGAGCCCCAGCCGGAACCGTCCCCCGGACAGGTCCTGCAGATCGCGGGCGGTATAGGCAGTGATCATCGGCGAGCGGGGAAAGGCGATGGCCACCGACGTCTGTAACGTCGCCCTGCTCGTAGAAGTGGCAGCCAGGGTCAACGCCAGGAACGAGTCATGGCTGGTCTCGTTCTTGGAGATGCCATCGTAGCCCATGGCCTCGGCCCAAGCCGCCTCGGCGGGAATCGACGCCAGGTCCTTTGACGCCAGCCGGTAGGTGACCTTCATGGTGATGGGAGCCCTCCCGTCATCTTATCGTAAAGCCTGTCCGACTTGGCGGCCATGACGAAGTCGTTGCGGTGCAGGTTGCGAATCTTGTGAGTCCACCAAGCGACCCGCACCCGCCCCCACTCGGTGACCAGCAGCGGGTGGTGGGCCTCGTCCTCGGCCAATGCGCCGACACGGTTGGTGAATTCCAATGCCTGCCGGAAGTTCCGGAACTTGAACGTTCGGTCAAGCCGGGGCACGCCGTCCTCCGTGAGCAGGTCCCATTCCGGGACCTGCGGTTGAAGCTGTGCAATATCCGCTGGGGTAACGCTGGGGGAGTCGCGGCGGCATGCGGTACATTTTTCTTTGTTCAGGCCGGTCATTGAACGCCCGCTTGTTGTCGAGAATGAAGTTAGGACCGGAAAATGTCATCCAGGTTGACAAGGAGCCCTTCCAGGGTAGGTGACTTCAGGGTCTGGCCTTTCCAATAGGTGCCTGCTTCCTCAAAACCCAGTTCGCCCAGCAACAGGACCGTCAAAATTTCGGCGTCGGGATCTACTAGCCAGTATTCCCTTACGCCATGGCGGGCGTAGAGATCGCGCTTAACCGTCCAGTCTTGCCGGGCCGTCGATGGGGAACGAATTTCGACGACCAAGTCCGGCGCGCCCTGGATGTTGGCCGGAGTAATGATGTCCAAGCGTTCGTTAGAGACGAACAACAAATCCGGCTGGACTGTGTCCGTGTCCGAGAGCACTACGTCGAACGGTGAGAAATAAACTCTGCCCAGACCTCTCTGTTCTACAAAGAGAAAGACCCGCGACCCCAATGCCGCCTGCGCTGACTGGTGGGGCTCCCCGGGTGCTGCCGCCATGACCAACTCCCCACCTATTAACTCCCAGCGCTCGTCTTCGGGAGTCTTGGCGTAGTCCTCGTAGGTCAACTTTGTCTTGGGCTTAGGGCTGACCATGTTCGGCCTCCTAGAATGGCCTTGGGTCAAACACTCTGATTCTACCAGATGGCACAGTCGGGTTTCCTTGAGCTGCCAGCTGCCTGGGGTTATAGTTGTTACGCAAATGGACGACTTCTCTAACTACACCGTCTCCATCCACTATGACCGGCGGCTGTTCCGCCACGACATCGCCGGGTCTATTGTCCACGCTCGGATGCTGGCGAAACAAGGAATTATTCCGTCCAGTGACGCCGAAGAAGTCGTCCGGGGATTGGGGCGCGTCCAGGAAGAAATAGAGGAAGGTTCTTTTCCTTGGGACCCGGTTCTGGAAGACCTGCACATGAACATCGAGGCGCGGCTGCGCCAGTTGATCGGCCCGGCTGCGGGGCGTCTCCACACCGGGCGCTCCCGCAACGACCAGATCGCCCTCGACATGCGGCTTTACGTCAAGGAGGTGATCGCGGCCACGCTCCAAAGGCTCCGGGGCGTACAGCGTGCGTTGGTCGAGTTGGCCCGGCGCTATCAGACAGTCCTCATACCCGGATACACTCACCTGCAGAGGGCCCAACCGGTACTCTTCGCCCACCATATGCTGGCGTACTTTGAAATGTTCCAGAGGGACACCGGCCGGTTCCGCGACTCCTACCGCCGAACCGACGTACTTCCCTTGGGCAGCGGCGCACTGGCCGGGGTGCCCTACCCCACCGACCGGGAGTTTCTGGCCCGGGAGCTGGGGTTCAGCCGGATTAGCTCCAACAGCATGGACGCGGTGTCCGACCGGGACTTTCTGGTCGAGTTCTTGGCGGCGGCGTCCATCTGCATGATGCACTTCTCCCGGCTTTCCGAAGAGATGGTGTTGTGGTCCAGCCGTGAGTTCGGCTTCATCAGGCTGGCGGAGGAGTTCACGACCGGCAGCAGCATCATGCCTCAGAAGCGCAACCCCGACTACGCCGAGCTGGCAAGGGGCAAGACCGGCCGGGTCTACGGCGGGCTCATGGGACTGCTGACAACCCTCAAGGGACTGCCCCTCACCTATAACCGCGACCTTCAGGAAGACAAGGAAGGGTTCTTCGATGCCGCCGACACCCTGTTGGCAACCCTCGATGTTTACCAGCAGATGCTGCCTGGCTTGGAACTGGACGTAGAACGGGTGAAGGGCCTTTCGGGAGAGAGCCAGATGTTGGCAACCGATTTAGCCGACCACCTGGTGGCCAAGGGCGTACCCTTCCGGGAAGCTCACGGTATCGTCAGGGAGCTATGCCGTCACTGCGAGGCCGAGGGGTTGGGGTTAGACCAATTGCCGTACGAGGACTACTTGCGTTTTTCCCCTCATTTCAGGGCCGATGTCTACCGGATCACCGCCGAGGCGTCCGCCGCGGCCCGGGACAACCCGGGAGGGACCGCACCCAACCGGGTCGCCGAGGCATTGACCCAAGCCGAACAGTTGCTGGAGGAGGATGCCAATGGACCCTGAGCGCCGGGTATTGCTGGCCCCGTCGGTGCTGTCGGCCGACTTCGGCAGGCTCGGAGAGCAGGTGCGTGAGGCGACGGATGCCGGGGCCGATTTGATTCACGTGGACGTGATGGACGGCCGGTTCGTGCCCAACATCTCCTTCGGCGAAGTGGTGGTGGACGCCATCCGCGAGCACACCCACCTGCCGTTGAACATCCACCTGATGATCGAGCGGCCCGACGAGCTGCTGCCAACATTCATGAAGGCGGGGTCCGACCAGATTCTGGTGCACGCCGAGGCCTGTCCTCACCTGCACCGAACGGTTACGAGAGTCAAGGACGAGGGCAGCCAAATCGGCGTTGCAATCAATCCCGGCACCCCTGTGGCGGCGGTGGAAGAGGTCCTGCCGTTGCTGGACATAGTGATGGTGATGTCAGTCAATCCCGGCTTCGCCGGGCAGTCCTTCATACCGGAGACGGTCGGAAAAATCCGCCGCTTGCGGAACATGATCGATGCCGGCAGCTACGGCGCACGGGTGGAGGTTGACGGAGGGGTCAAAGCCGATTGGACAGCGCGGGAATCGGTGCAAGCCGGCGCAACGATCCTGGTCGCCGGAAGCGCCATCTTCAACGGCCGCGAGACCGTGCCAGAAGCGATGCGGGGAATGAGGGGATGCCTCGCGGGGTTTAATCGCTAGCGCCGGAGCAAGCCTAGGAATTGGGGAACATCCAAGCTCGCCAGTTTAATCAGGTGGTTCAGGGTTCCTTTGCTCAGTTCCCGATGATTGGGGACGGACAGATTGGCCTCAGCGCCCGACTTTTCCAAAATGAGGTGGCTGCACC
The DNA here is from genome assembly GCA_965222595.1 of Dehalococcoidia bacterium. Classification (GTDB taxonomy): domain Bacteria; phylum Chloroflexota; class Dehalococcoidia; order Lucifugimonadales; family UBA3495; genus VXOI01. The sequence continues at coordinate 76,871 of CBDCUJ010000017.1, forward strand.
TTTGCCTCACTAATGACCATCCGTCCCGTTCGAACGCCCTGACAGCCTCTCTGCCGGATTACCACCGGCAAACGTGGCTACTACGCCGGAACCGGAGCAGTTACTTCAACTCCAACGATCTCCATAGCGACCGGATCACCTTCCTCCATACGAAACGCCATCGCGTCCCGCAACTCTGCCGCAAGGAGTTCCGGCGTCTCCTGCAACGGAAGATTTGCGACCTCCGGACTGATCGGTCTTCGTTCTTCAACCAACTCAAGAACTCCGATAATCGGGTCCTTAATCATTCTCAGCGCGTCCAACCGGTCATCCCCTTGGCTGCAACAACCCGGCAACGCGGGGCAGTAGACAGAGTACTTGCCGTCTGGCTCACAATCCAGGATTACGAGAAACATCTGTCGTCTTGTCAATATTTGCCGGCGCCTCCCCCAAATGTGCGACGAACGATCCTCTACGAGCTTACTTCAACGCGGCGAAGGCTTTGCGGACTTTGGGGGACTTGTGCAGGGAGCGGAGGCAGCGGCTGCAGATTTTGACCCGGACCTGCTCTCCGTTTCGTTCCAGGGTCTGCTTGTGGACGTTGGCCTTGAAACGGGTCTTGGTGTGGCGGTTAGAATGGCTGACGTTGTTGCCGCTCATCCCGGACTTTAAGCAAATTTCACAACGCATATTAGCTTCTCTTATCTCTTCGGAATCGCCCGGTCAGGTTAACACAGGGCCTCACGCCCAAACAAGGACTCCGAACGGTCAGCGGCGGCCGGGTTGTCCAGGCAGCACGTCCTTTAGCTCTTCGGATGCCTTCCACGCGGGTTGGGGGGTTTTGACTCCCTCGTGCGGGACGTATTCGGAGGGCTCGACGAACTGGTAGCGGTGGACGTAGCGGGGGCAGTTTTTGTATACCTCGGTGACTTCCACCAACACCACGAACTGAGCCTCGGTGTATTCGGTCACAAGGGCGTCGTTTTCCTGGAGCCGAGCCACCCCTTGAATACGCAGCCGCTGCTGGCCCTCGAAATCCACGAACAGCAGGCCCACATTGGGGTTCCGCAGCAAGTTGCCCATAGACTGGTACTTACCGTTTCCGTCGTAGTTGGGGAAGGCCAGGGTGCGGTCGTCGACAACCCGGACGAATCCAGGGTCGCCGCCCTTGTAGGAGCAAGTGGGCAGTCCACGGTCGTCGCACGTGGCCAGGAAGAACATGCGGGCGGCTTCGATTACCTCCCGGGCCTCAGCGCCTATGGTCTCGGTTACCCGCTCGCTCAAGCGGTCGGCCAGCTTGCGGGTCTGAAACCGGTCCTGTAACTCGCGGTTGCCTTCGTGGTATTCGTGGACTCTCATAGTCGTTCCTGCCGGTCAGCCTTCCTGCCGACGATAGATTTCCACCATTGCGTGTTCGATTACGGAGCCGCGGACCGGAGGCCTCGGTTTCTTCACCGACACCGACACTGCGTCCACGGGGAACTGGGCCAAGACCCGGTCGGCTATGGCCTGGGCCGCGGTCTCGAGCAGGTTCCGCGATTCGCCCTCCATCACCGACTGGACGACCCGGTACAGGTGCGTGTAGCTGACGGTATCATCCAGCCGGTCTGACTGGCCCGCCTGGCTCAGGTCCAACTCGACTGCCAGATCGACCAAGTAGGACTGTCCCAAGGCTTGCTCTTCAGGGTTCACCCCGTGGAAGCCGTAGAACTGCATCCCCTCCAGGACGATGCGATCAGGTGGTAAGGTCCGTTTGTCCATACCATCTCAAGGGCTCGGGTCCGCTTTGCTACCGGCCCCGAGCTTCAATGGCGCCCGCCAGGGCCAGCAGGTTTTGAGCCCGCTTTACCACCGGGACGTCGACCATGCGTCCGTCCAAGGCCAGAGAACCTCTCCCTCCGGCTTCGGCCTGGTCCCAGGCTTCCATCACCCGCCGGGCGTAGGCGACCTCTTCTTCTGACGGGCTGAACGTTTTGTTGATTACGCCAAGTTGAGCTGGGTGGATGGCGAACTTGCCGGTGTAGCCCATCCGGCGGGCCCGGGCGGCGTCGGTCCCCAATTCGTCGGGGTCTTGGAACCGGACGAAGGGGGAGTCCAAGGAGGCGACGTCGGCGGCGCGGGCCGCTACCGGGACCATCGCCCGGGGCACGTAGACCTCTTCACCGGTATCGGTGCGCTCGATACCCATGTCGTTGGTGAAATCCTCAGCGCCGAAGGCGATGCCGACCACGCGGGCTGACGCTTGGCCGATTTCCCTGGCTCCCCAGACCGCCTTCGCGTTCTCGATCCAAGGGATGATCTTGACGCTCTCCGCGGGAATCCCGGCAGCGGCCTCAAGGCCCGACAGCATACGGGCGGTTTCTTGAACGTGCCAGACCGATTCGACCTTCCCCAGACTAACGCCGTAAATGTCGGAGGAAACTATGGCCTCCAACTCCTCTCTGGTCAGGCCGGTGTCCAGGGAATTGATCCGGACCATCACCCGCTGGCCCTCCCGACGCAGGATGGGCACCCACTTAACGGCCAATTCGCGGGCGTCGGCCTTTTCCCCGGGCGGCACTGAGTCCTCCAAGTCGACCATGATAATGTCGGCGTCGACGGAGCGGGCCCGCTCCAGCATGTTAGGCCGGTTCCCCGGCACGAAAATCAAACTGCGGATTAGTTCCATTGCGTCAACTTCACCTAAACGTAAGGAGGGTACCTTACGTCATCCGGGACCTTTTCGATTTCGTGAGTGACCGGGTTCACTTTGTATCGGAGGTTTTGCAGGAGCTCATAGCCCAATAATGGTTCAGCGGTGGGAATCAGAATTGCTCCAAACCTTTGGCCTCTCAACTCGCCCGTCGCGAAATAAGAATCCATTTGGACAACACCAGTCACGGTCATTACCTGGATGATTCCTGTGCTCGGTTGGAGTCCAAGCGCCTCGATCTCTTCCAATGGCAACCCCAAATAGGTCGCCCCGGTATCGACCACGAAAGTGTACTCCCGGGTTTCAGTTCCTCCAATGATGCTGGCCTGCACTTCAGTGATGCCCACCTCCGCTGCTGCTCCTCGCGTTTTTACAACTGGTATGGCGGATGGTTGATGACGTCATCCGACACTTTCTCTAACTCATGGGTAACCGGATTGACCTTGAACCTGAGGTTTTGAAGGAGTTCATAGCCCAGAAGAGGGGCCGCCGCAGGCACGAGTATCGCACTGAAATTCTCTCCCATCAACTCGCCGTCGACGACGTATGTATCTACGTCGACGAGTCCAGTTGCGCTCATAAGCTTTACCCGCATCCGGCGGCGACGGATTCCTAGCGCCTCTATCTCTTCCAAGGGAAGAGCCAAATAGGTGGAGCCGGTGTCGACCATGAACCTATATTCCCGGGTCTCGTTCTCTCCGAAAACTTTGGCTTGCACTTCTGTTGCACCCACGGTATTCCTCCTCATTGCTCCGACCCACACTTCCCGCCTACTCCATGTCTCCCCAGTTGTAGCCCCACTTGGCGTCTACCTTCAGGGTGACGTCCAGGTCCATGGCGGCGGGCATCTCGTCGAAGACCAAGTCCTTGAGTGCTTCCAATTCGTTGTTGGGAACCTCGAACACCAACTCGTCGTGCACTTGGAGGAGCATCTTTGTCCGCATTTCTTCCCTGTCCAGCCGGTCCTGCACCCGGATCATCGCAATCTTCATGATGTCGGCGGCGGTGCCTTGAATCGGCATGTTGATGGCCATCCGCTCGGCCCCGCCCCGCACATTGAAGTTGGTGCTATTGATGTCGGCGAGGTATCGGCGGCGGCCCATCAGTGTCTCCACGTACTGCTTCGCCCGTGCCTTGGTCTTCACGTCCTCCAGAAAGCCGCTGATACCAGGATATTTGCTGAAATAGGCGTTGATGAACTGAGCGCCCTGCTCCCGGCTGAAGCCGGTCTGCTGAGAAATGCCGTGGGGCGACAGGCCGTAGATAACGCCGAAGTTCAGCACTTTGGCGATGCGGCGCATCTCAGAATCGACGTCGTTGAGAGGCACCTCGAACATCAGCGAAGCAGTGGAGGAGTGGATGTCCTCACCACGGCGGAAGGCTTCCAGCAGTCCTTCGTCCTGGGACATGTGGGCCAGCACCCGGAGTTCAATCTGGGAGTAGTCGGCCGATAGCAACTGCCAGTCCGGGGCGTTCTCCGCCACGAAGGCGCGGCGCACCTGGCGTCCCAACTCGGTTCGGATGGGTATGTTCTGCAAATTGGGGTCGTTGCTGGAGATGCGGCCCGTGGCCGAGCCGGTCTGGTTGTAGCTGGTATGCACCCGGCCAGTGTACGGGTTGATCATGTCTGGCAGGGCGTCGACATAGGTGGACTTGAGCTTGGAGACCTGCCGGTACTCCAGTATCTGGTTGATCACTGGGTGAAGGTCTTTCAGCGCCTCCAGGGAGTTGGCGTCGGTCGAGTAGTGGCCGGTCTTGGTGCGCTTGGTTTTGGGCAGACCCAACTCTTTGAATAGCAGGTCGCTCAGTTGCTGCGGCGAGTTGATTTGCACCGTGTGGCCGATGGACTGGTACAGACCTTCTTCGACCTGGTACATCTGTTGAGTCAGGTCCTGGGACATTTCGTGCAGCACGCCAGCGTCCATCATGATCCCGTGGCGTTGCATGGTAACCAGCACCGGCACCAGCGGCATCTCCAAGTCGGCCAACAACGGTTCCAGCCCCTCCCGGGCCAACGCCGGCTCGAACCTATCACGGAGCCGGACTGTCATGTCGGCATCGGCGGCCGCGTAATTTCCCGCCGGCTCGATGTCCACCTGCTCGAAGGTCACTTGCTGGCGGCCTTTACCGATGAGGTCGCTGATGGGCGTCATCTCTTGGCCAAGAACGTCCAGCGCCAGGTTCTTCAGACCCAGCGCGTTACGGCCGGTCAGGTGGGCGGCGATCATGGTGTCGAAGTCCAGGTTCCTTGGCTTGACGCCATGGCCCGCCAGTACGGTTAGGTCGTAGTTTGCGTTATGGGCGGATTTGGCGATGTCCGCCGACTCAAACAGGGGGCGTACCGCCGCCAGCACCATCTCCAAGGGCAACTGGACCCCGTTCCGGTGTCCGACCGGAACGTACCAAGCCCGACCGGGGGCGGTGGCGAAGCTCAGCCCAACCAGGTCTGCTCTCACGGCGTCCAAGCTGGTGGTCTCGGTATCGAAGGAAACGCTGCCGGTCTCCTCGATGGCCGCAATCATGGAGTCCAATCCGGCCTGGGTCTGGACTATCGTGTAGTCGACATCCAGGTCCATTTCCCGGTCGGGCACGTCCGCCGCCTCCCCGGCGACATCGGGACCGGGCACCCTGGGAATGATGCTGAAGAATTCCAGTTCGGTCATCCAATTGACCACCGCCCGGCGGTCGTATTGCCAGAAGCGGCAGCGCTCCAGGTCCAAGTCCAACGGCGAGTGCCGGTCGATGGTCATCAGCGTCCGGTTCTCGAAAGCCCTGTCTCGGTTTTCTTCCAGCGCCGACTTCACCGCTTTCTGCTTGATTTCGTCCAGGTGCTCGTAGATGCCTTCAAGGCTTTGATAATCGTTGAGCAGCCTGGCGGCCGTTTTCTCTCCGACTTTAGGCACCCCCGGAATGTTGTCCGAGGAATCGCCGAGCAGGGCCTTGAAATCGGGTTGCTGCGCGGCCGTGAGCCCGGAATACCGTTCGGCCAACTCGGCCTCGTCGTACACCTTGCGTTCCTGGATATTGGAGGCGAGGTCGACTCTCACCCGCGGGGAGATTAGCTGGAAGGTGTCCCGGTCGCCGGTAAGCACCACCGAGTCTACTCCAGCCTCCTCGGATTGGCGGGTCAGGGTACCGATGATGTCGTCGGCTTCCCACCCATCAAGCTCGAAAACGGGCACTCCGAACAGCTCCATGAGCTGCTTCACCCGGCCGAACTGCGTTCTAAGTTCTGGGGGCGACGCCTCTCTCTGGGCCTTGTAGGCTTCGAACCGTTGGTGGCGAAATGTGGGCGCCGATGTGTCGAATGCGATAGCGCAGTAGGCGGGGTTCCAGTCGTTCAGCGCCCGCAGGAAGACATTGGTGAAACCGAACACGCCGGTGATGTCCTCGCCGGTCGAGCCAACAGTCAAACTGCGCTGGGTAGAGATCGCCCGGAATGACCGGTGGACCATGGCGTGGCCGTCCATGATCATGAGCAACGGCTCGCGTTTGGGGGCGAATAGAGGCAGGGTATGGCCTTGGGCTTCCGCCATGGCGGCACCTCGGCAGTCGGCTTGGGTAGCGGTATTATACAATGGCGGTAACCGTTGGCGCAGACTTGGCGGAAACAGGCTCTAATCGCCAACTCGAGGCCGGTCGACGGTTAGCCCTAATCCCGCGCCGGGCGGCGGCGATGGTGGAATACGTCTGCCAGAGGTATGACAAGGCCGGGAAGCAACGGAGTGGTCAGTGTGGCGTTGGCGTCGAGCACGGCACGTTCGACATACTCACTGCCTCGCAGGTCCAGCAGCGTAGTGGTGTCAGAGCGTGGGTCAAAAATCCAATATTCCTTTACACCCGCTTCGGCGTAGAGTTGACGCTTGCGGACCAGGTCACGGCTACGGTCAGTGGAGAGTATTTCGACCACGATGTCGGGTGCGCCCTCGACCATGCGATCGTTGACTGTAGCCGGGCTGCCTCGCAAAACTATGGCAAGGTCGGGAGACAAGAGGATGCGCCGTTCCACAGACAGGGCAACGATAACGTCGTGAAACAAATCAGCTGGCGGATCGTCGAATTCATCAAGGTATCTGTCGAAGTAACCACCTATCTTGAGTTGCAAAAACTGGTGGCCGGTCCGCGGTCTGGGCATTATGTATAGCTCTCCCTCGTCCAGTTCCATCTTCCGCTTGTCGAACGTATCCGGCAATTCCAGGAACTCTTCGATGGACAGCCGTGTTCCGGTGCGCGGTTTCAGCGTCGCCATAAACACTCCTACTGGCCCAACATTATACATCACGCCGGGCGGCGGCTTGCTCGATGCCTGGCCTGCAGCGCAAGGTGATTTCGGTCATTTGCGTCCGCAAACGGATTGTGCCGGCCATGCTAAAATGGTGCGCGGCTCAAATCCGGACAGCGAAGGGTGCGAATGCCCATATACGAATATCGTTGCTCCGCCTGCCAATCGGTGAGCAATTTCCTGGTGTATAGCTGGTCGGCAGACAAGCAGCCGGAATGTCGCCAGTGCGGCAGCGGCGACATGCAACGGCTGATGTCCGGGTTTTCGTTCCGGACGTCGTGGGGCGACAGCCTCAACTGGGCGCCCAACCGGGAGACGATGAGCGACGTGAACGAGGATAGCGCGGCCAGTATCGACCAGTACATGGGACGCATCCAACAGGAGATGGGCGGACAGACCACGGCCGACTTCGACCGTATGCGCAGGGAAATCTCGTCCGACTCATAGGGCGGTCCTCGGGGGCGAACATGCCAATATATGAATATCGTTGCCAGTCTTGCCGCAAGGTCTCGTCCTTCTTCGTGAAGTCCATCGGCGGCGAGGTCAACGCGGTATGCGGCTATTGCCAGAGTGCCTACATGGAGCGGCGAATGTCGTCGTTCACCATGGGCAAGACCACCTCATCGGTGCATGAAGCCTTCCCTTCCGGAAGCGAGCACCGCTCTCCAGAGTACTACCAGGACCCGCGCAACATTGGCCGGGGAGTGGAGGATGCCTTCGTCAAGCACGGCATGGATATGCCTCAGTCGGTGCGCGATAACATCGACGCGGCCCGGCAGGGCGAAACCCCCAAGGGCCTGGACCTGTGACCACACCGACCCCCTCGGGGCACAGCCATTACTCCGTCATCGTTCACTACGTGGCCGCAGTCGCCGGGATGGCCGCGCAGGAACCCGCGCCCGCGCTACAAGACCTCCGTGATATTGTGCCATCGCTGCCATCGCCTGCCGCACTGGCCGACCTCGCCGACCCCCCGCCTCGAAACAACGAGCAGGCGGTAGCCGTCGTCGCAACCACGCTGGCCCTGTTGCTTCATCTGGAAGCCAACGAGTCGTCCACCCCGGTTGGATGGGAGACCATAGCCCGCTTGCGCCGCTGTCTGGGCGACCTGTCGGCCCAACTCGGCGCAGCCGTCCGCCGAGAAAAGGCGGCCTTGGTCCGGGGGTTATACGTCATCATCGACCCTGAAGTAACCGCCGGCCGGGCGCCGCTGGATATTGCCAAGGCCGCGGTCAACGGTGGGGCCCGGATGCTCCAACTGCGAGACAAGCTCCGCGACAAGGGCGAGACGCTGCCGTTGGCGCTAGCGCTCCAGGACCTGTGTGAAAACAACGGCGTCCAGTTGATAATCAACGACCATGCCGATCTGGCGGCCGCCGTGGGCTCCGCCGGATTGCACGTGGGCCAGACCGACCTTCCGGTGGCCCAGGCACGGCGGGTGCTTCAGGCCCACCAGGTGCTGGGGCGGTCCAACCGGGAGTTGGACTTGCTGGTCGAGTCCCAGGAAATGGGCGCCGACCACGTGGCCTTCGGGGCCATTTACCAGACCGGCACCAAGCCCGGTGGCCGCGCCCCTCAAGGTCCGGACCGGCTGCGCGCGGCCCGGGAAGTGACCCACGTTCCCTTGGTTGCCATCGGGGGCATCACAGCCGATAACGTTCCACCGGTAGTGGAGGCGGGCGCCGACGCCATCTGTGTCGCCGCAGCCGTCGGGCTGGCCGGAGAGCCGGAAGCTGCGGCGGCCAGGCTGGTACGGGCTATCGAGAACTCCGGAGGAAGAGTTTAATGCCGACCAAATACAGCGCGGACCTTTCAGAGATCGGCCAACAGGCGATCGACCAACTCAACGACCGGAACCGCGACCGTGAGCAGGCCCTGGCCGTGTCCCGGGAAGTGGTGCGGATGTCGGCCGACGCCATCCGGGCGGTGCACCGGGCGGACTTCGAAGAAGCCCGGGGCCTGGTCCAGAAAGGAGCCGCCCGGCTCAAGGAAGCCGAGCACATCCGGGAGGACAATCCCCTCATCTATAACGCCGGGTTCATGAACGACGCTCGCAAGGAGTTCACCGAGGCCAACGTAACCCTCGCCGTCATTTCCGGCGGGCCGCTCCCCGGGATGGAAGAATTGGGCGTCGACCCGTCATCCTACCTGAATGGCATGGCCGAGGTCATCGGCGAGTTGCGCCGCTATATCCTCGACCGGCTCCGCAGCGACCAAGTGGAACGCTGCCAGGAAATGATGGAATTGATGGACGAGATCTACGGCTTACTGGTGACCGTGGACTTCCCGGAAGCCGTGACCGGTGGGCTTCGCCACACCACCGACGCCATGCGCGGCATCCTGGAGCGCACCCGCGGCGACCTGACCATCGCCCTGCGTCAATACTCTCTCGAATTGCGAATCAAAAATTTGAAACTATGAATTAAAGTCTTGCCCAATTCCTAATTTGTAATTCGCATTGGACACGTGCAAGGAGCGGGCATGCAAAAAAAACTAACGATTACCATTGACCAGGACGTTTACGACGGTCTTTACCGGGTGGTTGGCAAACGTAAGATTAGCAGTTTCATAGAGTCACTTGTCCGGCCCCATGTCATGTATTGCGACATCCACGAAGGCTACCGGCAAATGGCGGCAGATGCCGAGCGGGAAGCGGAAGCAATAGCATGGGCGTCAACGCCTCTGTTACAATCTAACCACACCATCCTGAATATTATGGTCACATTGGGTGGGTAATATGTTCACATACAGTATTCGAGAATTTAAGTCCAAGGTTAGCGAAATACTTCGAAGCCTCGAATATGGACAAGAAGTAACCATCACCCGGCATGGCAAACCTTGCGGCAAGCTGACGCCAGTACAGCCATTCGAGGAAGAAAAGCCTTCACTGCGGACTCTCCGGGGTTCCATGGCTTCCCTGCCTGACGCCAGCTACCAAGACTTCGTGGAAGTCAAATCTCTCTGGGAGCCGCGCCTCCCCTGGCCTGCCGAGGCGCAGAGCAGCGGTGCTGAATAGGCCGCTCCGTTTCGTAGTAGACACCCATGCGCTGTGGTGGTACCTCCGATCACCCGACCGTCTCACCGCGGCGGCGTCCGCCGTCTTCCGATTGGCCGAGACGGGAAATGCCACGATAGTAGTCCCCGCGATCGCGGTTGCGGAATTCTATTACCTTTCGGTAAAACTCGGCCACCCGGTGGCGCCGGCCACGCTGCTGGACATACTAACCGGAGTGAGCGGCGTAGAACTGTCCGACTTGGGCCGAGCACAGCTTGAAATACTTGACCTGTTCCCGGAGATCCCTGAAATGCACGACCGCCTCATCGCGGCAGAGGCGGTCGCCTTGGATGCCCCCTTGGTGACCAAGGATGGCGCCCTCGCCGCATCGGCGCAGGTCGAGACCGTCTGGTAGAGCGACGCGATCGATGCAAATCAGCTTTCTAGGCACCGGTTCCGGCAGCTCCAGGCTTCGCAGCCATACGGCGATTGCCTTGGAGTGCCCCGATGGAACGCGAGTGCTGCTTGACGCCGCTTCCGGGAACTCCGCGTTGAGGAACGCCGCGCTCCTCGATATAGACCTGCTGGGATTCGACAACGTGCTGCTTTCTCACTCGCACGGCGACCACATGTCGGGACTGGCCTTTCTCCAGTTCGAGCGGGCGTTATCCGGCGACTTCAAACCGCCGCTGAAAGTTCACGCCAGCGACGACACGCTCGAAAGCGTGAAGTTGTATTGTTTGAAGTCGCAGTTGAACGTAACGGACGTTTCCGGCGATTTCGGCAGGAACTCTCAAGGACGCGAAGTCTTGCACTGGCGTCCCATCGGCCCAGGCCGCGTAATCGAGCTGGGACCAAGCACGACAGCTTTTCGATTCCCGGTCGACCACATCGCGGGGGCGCTGGGTTGGCGCATCGAGTCCGGCCGCATTTCCGTAGTGTTTTCCGGCGACACCATGTATTCCACGGCACTGGTGAAAGCAGCGGAGGGCGCGGACCTGCTGATACACGAGGCCTTCAGCGTTGGTGGCGCAGAACTCGCTCACAGCCGGGGCCACTCCACCGCCGGCGAGGCGGGCCAAGCCGCCGCAGAGGCAGGGGCGTCGCGGCTGGTGCTGACCCACTTCCCCGACGCGTACCACGCCGTCCCCCAACCTCTTGGAGAGGAAGCGGCACGGTCTTATACCGGGGGCATCGACCTCGCCCACGACCTCCTGCAGATGACGATCGCCAGTCGCTAGGATTCCAGGTCCGGCCCGCCCACAGCGTCGCCTTGGCTTCGTGCCTGGGTGCAAAACAGGCCCCGACCGAAGGGCGCCCCACTAGGAATTCCTCCCAATCAGCGCTCAGCCCTTCGTCGTCGACCCTAAGGCCGGACGAGCGACGTGCTTCCCCCACGGTTGCCGCTCGATAACGTAGAAGGCCGGTCTACGCGCGGCACACCGTCACACATCGGGGTGACAGTTGCCGGTAGCGAGAGCTTTCCCATTGTCCTATATTGGCCGCGTCCCCGGTCACCCAACCCCGGAACCAACGCGAGGCCAAGGAGCGACGAACGTGCTTGCCAACTCGCATACCTGTGCCGTCATAGGACTGGACGGCTTCGTGGTACAGGTCGAAGTCGACATTTCCCCAGGCCTGCCGGCCTTCAACATCGTGGGGCTGCCCGATACTGCGGTCCAAGAAGCCAAGGAGCGGGTCAGGGCCGCCCTGCGCAACAGCGGCTGCGAATTTCCCTTGAAGCGCATCACTGTTAACCTGGCGCCTGCCGATCTGAAGAAAGAGGGACCAGCCTACGACCTGCCAATCGCGGTGGGGATTCTCCTGAGCTCCGGACAGATTGATTCGGCGCCTCCCGGCGCGATTTTCTTGGGCGAATTGTCGCTGGACGGCAGTCTGCGGCACACCACCGGGATACTGGCTATGGCGTCGGTGGCCCGGGATCAAGGATACGACTCGGTGTACGTTCCGGCGGTGGACGCCGAAGAGGCTTCTTTGGTGGAGGACCTCCAAGTGTACCCGGTGGCTTCCCTGGCCCGGCTGATCGGCCACCTCAGGTTGGAGGAACAGATTCAACCCATGAACGGCGACGGCTGGGCCGCGTGCGGCGACATCGACGTTCGAGACCAGATGAACTTGGCCCATGTGCGGGGGCAAGAGCACGCCAAACGCGCCTTGGAGGTTGCGGCAGCGGGCTTCCACAACCTGCTTTTCAACGGCCCGCCGGGCAGCGGCAAGACCCTGTTGGCCCGTTGCCTGCCGTCTATACTGCCCCGTATGGCACCCCAGGAAGCCTTGGAGGTCACCAAGATTTACAGTGTTAAAGGCGCGCTGCAGGCCGAGAACCCTCTGGTGTTCCAGAGACCCTTCCGGTCTCCTCACTACACCATTTCCAACGCCGGGCTGGTCGGCGGGGGGCGCACCTTGCGGCCCGGCGAGATCACTCTGAGCCATAGAGGGGTGTTGTTCTTGGACGAGCTCCCCGAGTTCAGCCACAGCGCCCTGGAATCGCTCCGGCAACCGTTGGAAGACAAGGTGGTGACCATCAGCAGGGTAAGCGGGACCGTCACCTACCCGGCCAGCTTCATGCTGGTCGCCGCGATGAATCCCTGTCCTTGCGGGTACTACTCCCACCCGGGGAAGCAGTGCACCTGCAGTCTTTCGGCCGTCGACCGTTACCAGAAACGGATAAGCGGCCCGCTCTTGGACCGGGTGGATGTATTCGTAGAGGTGCCCCCGGTGGAATACGACAAATTGATAGACGATACTCCCTCAGAGGACTCCAGCCGTCCCCGGCAGCGGGTTGGGCAGGCCAGGGAGTTGCAGCGCGAGCGCTTTAAGGAATCCGGATTTCTGTGCAACTCGGAGATGGGCCCCGCCGAGGTGTGGAAGCACTGCCAGCTTGACGACTCGGCCAGGGCGCTTCTGCAAACGGCCACCCACCGGCTCAACCTTTCGGCGCGGGCGTTCCACCGGGTCATTAAAGTATCACGCACCATCGCAGACCTGGACTCTTCAGATGACATCACCGTAGCGCACTTGGCGGAAGCCCTCCAGTACCGCTCCCGCAGCATTGTCGGCTGATTACCGCTAGGGTGGTCCGTAGCGTGGGGGGACTGTCTGCGGCGCCGTTCGGCGGGCGCCGCGAGGCACACGATTAAAGCCTTGCCACACGGGCCTGGGTGTGACTATCATATTGGCCATGGAATCCAAACAAGTTCGGTACCCTTTGGGCGGCCTGTCCAGCATTCAACCGGTCGCCTTTGGTCAACCCGGCCAGCGCACCTTCAGGTTGGACTTGAACGCCGGATCGGCGTTCTGCTCCGTCTGGCTGGAGAAAGAGCAACTGCTACAACTGGGCGTCTACCTTAAAGAATTAGTCGAGCGGCTTTCCGACGACGACAAGGGTAAGGAAAGCTTCCCCAAAGAGGCGCCCTGGTCCGGCGGCGAAACCAGCCTGGACTTCAAGGCAGGGCAGATGATGCTCAGCCACGACGCCGAGTCCAACTCCTTCTATCTGGAGGCCCACGAAAGGGAGACTGAGGAAGGCACGGAAGAACCCGATTCGGTCAGTTTTTGGATCACTCTACCCCAAGCCCAAGCCCTATTCGAAGAATCACTGAAGATCTGTGCCGCCGGCCGGCCCACCTGTTTCCTGTGTGGGCAGCCCATCAATCCGGACGGCCACGCCTGCCCCAGGGCCAACGGGCACACTGTGCTGGAAGCCGGTTAAGGTAAGCGGGTGAGGCTCTTGGACCATTGGCAGCCGACACCAAGATTCAAGACGTAATCCGCCGCGGCGAGATTACCTCCTACCAACTTACCCGCATGGGCTCGAACTACACCTTTCTGTGTATGGTGGAGTTGGACGGGCAGTCGGAACTGGCCATCTACAAACCGCGGGACGGCGAAGCGCCGTTGTGGGACTTTCCCCGGGGCTCGCTCTACAAGCGGGAATACGCAACGTATCTCCTGAGCGACCATCTGGGTTGGGACCTCGTCCCATTTACCATCATCCGCGACGGGCCCCACGGCGTCGGGTCGGTACAGCAGTTCATCGAGCACGACCCCAAGCAGAACTACTACAATCTGAGCCCGGATTTCGCTCCTCAACTGAAGATGGTTTGCTGCTTCGACCTGGTGGCCAACAGCACCGACCGCAAAGCCAACCACCTGATTATCGACGACAGCGGCAAGCTATGGAGCATAGACCACGGCCTGACGTTTCACTCGGACATCAAAATTCGCACGGTCATTTGGGACTTCGGCGGAGAGGCCATACCCGGCGACTTGCTGGACAGATTAACGGAAACACATGGGCAGCTTCTGGGGCCGCCGGGCGAGGTCACCGGCAGCCTACGGGAGTTGGTAGAGTTACTGGAGCCTGGAGAGGTGAGCGCCCTCAAGGAGCGCCTGGAGTGGGTGCTTACCGAACGGACCTACCCGGGAATACCCGGACGCCGGCGGAGGCGGTAACGCTCGCTGCGCGAGTCCGTCCGATGGCCGACAACGCCGGACTAGGATCCAACGGCATGGAGCATGATAATGCCCGTCGAAACGATTAGCGCGGTTACCCTGGCGGTGAGGGACATGGCCCGTTCCGTGGAATTCTACCAGGACCAAGTCGGGCTGGAGTTCCTTTACGGCGGGCGGGAAGCGTCTTTTACCAGTTTTCGGGTTGGGAAAGGTTTCCTCAACCTGATTCTGGGAGTCCCGGCCGGCCAGTCTTGGTGGGGCCGCCTGGTATTTCACGTAGATGACGTCGACGGTCACTACCGTCGCCTTACGGCGCTAGGCCTCACTCCTACTACTCAGCCCGCTGACGCCCCTTGGGGAGAGCGCTACTTTCACGTCATCGACCCCGACGGCCACGAGCTAAGCTTCGCGAGAGTCATCAGCCAAGGCTAGCTCCGGGGGCAATTTCCCGCAATTTACATGGTCAAACGTTAATCAGAAAGTTGATGACGTCGCCGTCCTTCACCGCGTAGGTCTTACCTTCAGAGCGCAGCACGCCCTCTTTGCGGCCTTGGGCGATACTGCCGCAGCGCACCAGGTCGTCGTAGCGGATGACCTCGGCACGGATGAACCCCCGGGAAAAGTCCGTATGAATAGTTCCGGCCGCGTCTTGGGCCGGTATCCCGTCCGGGACCGGCCAAGCCCTGACCTCGTCCTCGCCGACGGTGAGGAAAGATACCAGTCCGACCGTGCCGTAACAGACCCGCTTCACGCTCTCGATGGCCGGTTCACCCAGTCCCAAGGCCGTCCGGAACTCGTCGGCCTCGTCCTCCGGCATGAGCGCCAAGTCTTCCTCAAGTTTAGCGGACAGGTCTACTTGGCCGAGCCCGGCGATCGATTCCGTCTCAAGGCCCAGGCAGTCTAGGGTCGGAGCGGCGTCCGACTCCCCGGTGTTGAATGCCACAATCACCGGTTTGCCGGTCAGAAGCTGGAAATCCGAGAGCGCCGCCGATTCCGAAGGGGTCGGCGCCTGCCGACGGAAGGGAGCGCCTGCCTCCATGGCTGCCTTCACCTTGCGCACGGCCTCAAGCTGGGCCACGAGAGCGGGGCGGTCGTCGGGTTTCGATTTGTTAAAGTTGCTGGCCAACCGCTCTTCGGCCCTCTCCAAGGATTCCAGGTCGGCCAGCGTCAACTCCCCCAGCATCGCGGTGAGGTCGCGGCCCGGGTCCACGCTGCCCATCGGATGGGGCGAGGCCGGATCGTCGAAGGCGCGGACGACGAGCAATATCGCGTCGGCCGCTTGAAGCAGATTTCGCTGCCGGCCACTCAGCAACTGGTTAATGGAGTCCCGGCCGACCAGTGGCAAGTCCCAAAACTTGATTTCAGCATGAACTATCTTCCTGGGCATGTACATCTGCCCGAGAGTGGCCAGCCTGGGGTCTACCACTTTCACGACGCCGACGTTCAAAGGCCCGGCCCCGCCGCCGGTGGTAGCCGAGTGCCCCGCAGTCAGCGCGTTGAACAAGGTAGTCTTGCCGCTCTGCGGCAGCCCGATGATCGCAATGTCCATTAAGGTTGATCCTGCTTCATAGATGCATTCCAGGTATATTCACGGCGCGCCGACCGCCGGACCGCCCGGCAATTATACGCGACTGATACTTGACCGGGGTTCTCTCCCGGTGAATCAGTACGACTGGAAAAGCCGTCCCCATTCGGTTTTCAGGGCGGCGTCAATGCGGCGCTTGCCTTTGGTCTTGAGCCAGTAGCCGTTGTGGTAAAGGTTGGAGGCGAGGAAAGCCCACCCGACAAAAGGGCTCCGGAGCAGTATTTTTTCCATGGGCTTCAACGGCCCCCAGTAGATCAGCTTCTGCCCGCGGCTGGCGAAGGTGTTCTCGACGCCGGAGAATTTCCAGTCTACTTCGCTGATATCCTCCCCGGCCACCTCGATCTTACTAACGTCGCCGCAGCCCAGTCCCCGCTCGTGGGCCAGCCGGATGAACTTCAGGTCCATGGGGTCGAATCCCATCATCTTCGCCGCCACAGCGTCAATAGCGACCTGGTCGGCACTGGCCAGAATCCGGTCTTTGATGTGCCAGCGCATCGCCCGCGGACCCGGACCATCGCCGGCGAACGTGCCGTCCATCACGGCGAATATTCCAGCGTGAATTTCTTGCTGGATGGCCAGCAGGTCTACCAGGGTTTCGTGAATCACCGAATGAGTCCAATGACGCTTGCGGTGGAGGAGACCGCCGAAGGCATTCTTCATCGCGCCGGTCATAGTGGTGAAAACGTGGGTCTTCATCGTCGGCAGGTGCACGATGTTCGTGCCGGCGAACGACTCGGGGACCTGGATTCCCTCGGGGAAGATTTCGTCCAAGACCATCATTTCGGCTTTGGGCTTGTAGTCCACCCAACGGTTGGGAAGGCTGTCCAGGTGTACCGAGGGAAGGTCCATGCGGTCTTGGGCGGCCTTGTGCTTGTTTTTGGCCTCTCCTTCGTAGGAGTCGACCACCACGGTGCCGTTGTGGGCGGCCACCAAGTCTTTGAAACCCCGGGACCGTAACCCGCCGGCTACCCCTTCGATCTGCCAAGGGGTAGTCGAGCAGCCGGGGTACCAGTGTTGCCAAGAAATGTTGACCTTGAGGAGCGTAGTCGCCTCCGGGGAGAGGTGTTCGGTAATCCCCGCCAACTCCATGGCCCGGCCCATGTCCTCCAACACCGTCTCCGGCCGGGTAGCAACCACCGCCACCACCGGCGGTCCGGTGCGGGAAACGGCGGGGGCCGTCCCCGCCGGGACGGTCATGGCAGGGTTTTCTTCGGGGCTCCGCATATATTAATACTCCTCTCCGCCGGACCGGTACGTCTCAGCTGTTGATCAGCAAAACGGCGGCAGAGACCGCAATCCAACCGATGATAGACAGCGTTAGCGGCAGGTCCCGGATGATCAACTGCTCCGGCGCCTCGGCCCTTTGACTGTGGTTCATGAGAAAGAGGTACCGAAACAGCCCGAACACCACGAAGGGCAAGGTAAAGAGCATGGCGCCGTTATCGGGAAGATTTTCCGCCTCTATCGTGTATAAAGTATAGCTGAGCCAGGCCGCCGTTGCCGAGACAGTCAGTAGCTGATTGATGAAGACCCCGGAGTAGGCCTGCAGAACCGGCCGCTGTTCCGCGGCGTTCTCGCCAGCCAGCCGGACCTCGGCGTACCGCCGCCCCAAGACGATCAGCAGGGCGCCGGCGCCGGTGGTTACGTAGAGCCACGGCGATGGCGCCACGTCGATGGCCAGCGCCCCCGCTGCGGCCCGGATGACATAGCCGCTGGCGACGGCAAAGACGTCCAGCAGAACCACCCGCTTGGCCCCAAGGAATAGCCACGTTGATTGCCAGATATACCAGGCCGACCAGCCCCAGCAGCGGGTCCAGCAGCGTGACTACCGCCAAGCCGGCAGCTTCCAGGACGATCATCAAGGCTACCGCAGTCGGTACGCTCACCTGACCGGGAGGCGATGGGACGGCGCGTTTCGCCGGGTGTTTCCGGTCGGCCTCCCGGTCCATCAGATCGTTCAGCAGATAGACGCCGCTGGACATGGCGCAAAACGCCACAAACAGTATCACCAACCGCACCAAAAGGTCGGGGACGAGGCTGAGGGAGTCCACCGACCAAGCGACATTGACGGCGAAGACGAAGGGCAGGAACACGAGGCCGTTCTTGGTCCACTGCAGGGGCCGGAGGGTCTTGAACAGCTCCCTTATCCAGATGGCCACGGCGGCGGGACTAACGGTGGCCCCGGTTTTATCCATGCCCATTCGCAAACAACACGGCTGGCCTGCCCTGCCGCGACGGTTCAGGAGGCCGCACGAGCTCTGCATACCAGGCCCCGAGGGCGGACATGCTGCCGTAGTAGAGCGTGCAGACCGCCACTCCCACCCACAGGATGACGAGACGGGTCGAAGTTGGTGGCCGCTGTGACAATGGCCGCAGCGATGGCGAACACCATCAGCATCCAAGTCCCGAACCATGCGCCGAACACCGCCGCTTTCCGGCCCGCCGAGCCCCCGTAATAGTCCAGCGAGGAGACACCATAATAGCCAGCGACGAAGGGGCCGAAGGGGATTCCTACAAAGTGTATGACGGGTATCAGGGCGAGCAATATAATCACTCCGAAGCCCACTGCTACCCCTTAGCCATCGTATCGGACCCTCACGTCTGACAACATTTGGCAACCTCGACTCGATTCCTGCGGGCCTCATTGGTCGAAGCCGGAGCGGCATTAACCCCGGCTTCGACCGCCACCGGCTATTATAGACTGGCGGCCGTGGGGATTGTTGCCCGCCCAAGAACACAATCTTGGAAACGAAACTGCGCTGATGTATAATCCTCGTGTCCTTAGGCACCGGAGGTGCGTCTGATGAAAATCCCCATGAAAGTAGATTACGGGGTACGAGCTCTGGTTGAGTTGGCCCTGAACTACGGGGATGGTTACGTTCAGACCGGCCAAATCGCCGCGAGGCAGGGGATACCCGAAGCCTATTTGGACCAACTGTTGGCGTCCCTCAACAGGCTCGGGTTCATCAGCAGCCGGCGGGGCCCCCAAGGCGGCCATGCCTTGGCTATCGACCCGAAAGAGATCAATCTGAGCATGGTCATGGGCAAGGCTGGATTCCGGTAACTCGCCCTTGGACTGCTTGGCGAACCCCGAGATTGTGTCTTTTCCGACTCCTGCGCCCAGCAGGAAGTGTGGCAGTTGGTGGAAGACTCCATCCGAGACCTCCTCAGCAACATCAGCGTAGCCGACCTGGCCGAACGCCAGTTGAGCCTGGCGGCACAGACCGCGTAGCGACAACGGCAGGACGCCCTCCTCAACCGATTGCCGTAGATTGGCGACTGCAGTAGATTGGTCTGAACGGTCCCCACGTCGCTTGGGTGTTAGTGCGGTTGACAACGGATTGGGCCGGATATAGACTCCGAAAGTTGAAGATTCCATCTATTAAAACGCCAATTTACTCCTGTACCTGTCCCCCAACATATGGGGTAGGCCGGAACACGGTTTCCAAGCCTGCGTCCACCCGAATGGGGTTACCCTGGGGGTAAACGCGGGCTTTTTATTTGATTAAGTGCGGAGGGACCGAAAAGATGGCCACGCAACCCATAGCACTCACGCCGGACCAAGTGAAGCGGTACAGCCGCCACATAATAATGAACGACGTTGGCAGCAAGGGCCAACGGGCACTGATGCAATCCAAGGCGTTGATCATCGGCGCTGGCGGCTTGGGCTCTCCTTCGGCGATCTACCTGTCCTTGGCCGGGGTTGGCACCGTCGGGATAGTCGATTTCGATGTCGTGGAACTGTCCAACCTGCAACGGCAGGTGTTGCACCACACCTCGGACGTAGCCGGCCCAAGGTACAGTCGGCGTTGGACAACATCAAGTCCTACAATCCCGACGTAAACGTGGTGCTCCACGAGACCCGGCTCGAGTCCGACAACGCCATGGATATCATCGGCCAATACGATCTGGTCATCAACGGCGCCGACAATTTCGCCACTCGTTACCTGGTGAACGACGCCTGCTATCTGTTGAACAAGCCGTTGGTGGACGGCAGTATCCTGATCTTCGACGGACAGGCCACCGTATTCCTGCCCGGCGAAGGCTGCTACCGTTGCCTGTTCCCTTCACCTCCGCCTCCGGGGATGGTCCCCAACTGCGCCGAGGCCGGAGTCTTGGGCGCTCTGACCGGACTCGTCGGCAGCATCCAGGCCACCGAAGCCCTCAAGTATTTCTTGGGCATCGGCGACTCACTCAGTTCGCGGTTGCTGCTGATCGACGCCCTCAGCATGAACTTCCGGGAAGTGCGGCTAAAGCGGAACCCGAAATGCCCGCTGTGCGGAGACAGTCCCACCGTCACCGAGTTGATCGACTACGAGGTGTTCTGCGGGGTAGCCGAGCCACAACACGAACCTGCCGCCGCCGCCCTGGACTAACCGGCGGCCAGCATTACCGATAACCGGCTCCGCTGCCCACATTCAGGCAGGCGGGCAGCGGACTTTCAGGACGTATGGCCACGAAGCTGACTTACAAAGGAATCCTGGCCACCATCGGCAACACGCCGGTTGTGGAGTTGCAGAACATGAGCCCGAAGGAGGGCGTCCGCATCTTCGCCAAGCTGGAGGGCCAGAACCCCACCGGCAGCGTTAAGGACCGTATCGGCCTCAAGATGATCGAGCAGGCCGAAGCCGACGCGAACTTGGCGCGGCCCGCACCATCCTGGAACCCACCAGCGGCAACACCGGCATCTCCCTGGCCATGATCGGCCGGCTCAAAGGGTACAAAGTAGCGGTGGTGATGCCGGAAAACGTCAGCGTCGAGCGGGTACAACTGCTGGAGGCCTACGGTGCTGAAATTATCTCCTCCGACGGTTCCCGGGGCACCAACGGCTCCATCGAGGTGGCCCAAGACCTCGTGGAGAAGAACCCCCACGACTACGTCATGATGTACCAGTACGGCAACAGCGGCAACCCGGGGGCCCACTACGAGACCACCGGGCCGGAAATAATCGGCGCCCTTCCGGAGGTCGACATGTTCGTGGGCTGGGCTGGGCACCGGCGGCACACTCATGGGGGTTGCCCGGCGGCTGAAGGAACACAACCCCGAGGTCAAGATCGTGGCAGTCGCTCCGGAGCCGGAAGACTTCATCTCGGGCCTGCGCAGCCTGGAAGAGGGCTTCATACCACCATCTTGGACATCAACCTGCTGGACTCCCGGATGTTGGTGGGCAGCTTCGAGGCCTTCCACACGGCCAAGCGGCTGCTGAACGAAGAGGGCATTTTCGCCGGCGTATCGTCGGGCTCGGTGGTCTATGGCGCCATACGGCAGGCCGAGCGGATGGAGTCGGGCACCATCGTATGCCTGCTGGCCGACGGCGGGTGGAAATACCTGAGCACCAGCCTTTGGACCAAAGACTACGACCAGCTCCGGGAGAAGTCCCAAGGCAAGATCTGGTGGTGACGGCCTAGCTCCAACCGGGTCCGGTACCCTCTCCCGGAGCCCCCTCTCACCAAGGGCCGCAGTTTGCCGGCCGCCCGGCTTTTCAGGTTGAAAGCGCCATCGGGCGGTGCTATACTTTCGTCGAACGGTCCTTTTCTTTTGAGAGCGGGTGCAACCCGCTTTCTTGTTGACGGAGACATCCGTTGCCAACAGGTTTTGGGAGGGGCTCAGCGATGAAAAGTGATTTTCTGATAGCGTTGACACAACT
>CBDCUJ010000018.1:0-136912 GCA_965222595.1 Dehalococcoidia bacterium
ACCGGTCTCGGGCTGCCGAAATCCGGGAGGCCGAGCTCGTCCTGATCGCCACGCCCAGCGAGCAGGCTCATTTCGGAGAGGGCGGAGAGGTCTTTGCCAGGTGCTATGGCATGGTCCGGTCGCGGGGCGGTGGACTTCCAAGTAGACCTTCCCGTGGAGTTCAGCCCGTCTCTGCTCCGCGTCGGAGTGAAGCAGTGCGCCCTGGTCGGCTGGGCGCCCGTCTCGGTGGATGGGGTTCCGCAGTTGGGGCTGCGCGTTGTTGACGTTGTGGGGGTGCTGTGATGGAGGCCAGGTGTGGCTTCGAGCTTGGTCTGTGGTGACCCGGGCTGGGGTCTGGGTGCGGATACGGGGGCAACAGTCCAACAGCCTGTCCCTTACTGGATACGTGAGCAACGGCTACCATGACGAACTCCTGGGCCGCAGCGGACGCTGTTCTCTCCAGAGGAGTTCATGGCCGAGGGGCCGGTGAAGCCGAAGAGCCGCAGTTACAAACCCCAGGTTGCCACCACGGCCCTCTTCGATTGGGCGCTGGAACGAGAGCAGAAGTGGGAGGAGAACTTGTGGGCGCGGTACGCCAGGCCGGAATGCGAGGGGGGCAATCGCTACTCACGGCGATTGCCTCCCTGGTACCCGTGTATTTGCGAGCCTTTTCGCGTTTCCGCGCCGGGCTTCCGCCTACCCGCCTGTATGTGCGTTCTCTTTTTGTTGCCTTGAAACTTCCCCGCGGCGGGGCCTCACTGGCCCGGCCCGTGAACGGTCAATACCAGCCGCTTGGACAGCTTCCTGCCGTCTCCACGATGCCCCCGGCCACCGTGAAGGCATGGACCCGCGGGGGCACGCAGCTCAAGTTTTACTCTTCGCTGAACCGCAGTTCGAAGGTCAACACGTTCTCTCCGTCATGGCTGGACGGCTCCTTCTCCGGGATGGCGGGCCAGGCCATTCCCTTGGGCCAGGGGGCAGTTCCCGCCATCCGGGTCTTTGCCGGGGTGGCATGGCGAGAGTTTCCGTGTGCCTGGCCGGGCCAGGGACATGGTTACATCGCACCCGGAATCCCGAGACTACAACCGCTCCGGGGCCGGTCTTACAGTGGCAACCCTGTAAGGAGATAAGGAGATTTGGTTGGCATTGCATTATGCAAGCGGGGCAGTTTTCTACGGAAATCAGGGAGGATGCGAGGCCTGGAGGCGCGAATTGGGCTGAAATTCTTGTGACGGCAGGGCAATCGCGTGATAAGGATTGAAACATAGTGAGCATCAATATCTTTGATAACACTCACGATTGAAGTGCCCGTTGGGCATTAGCCGGGCAATTTATTCTGGTGCCTTGCCCTCGAAAGCGCGTGTTTTTCTGGTGGTGGGCCCAATTTCGGGTGCATTCGACCTGCCATAGCTTCTGATAGTGGGGCAGGAACATCATTACGAATTAAAACGCGATTGCTCTGATGGTAGAATCGCACTTTGCGACAGGTAGGAAGGCCCAGATAAGGAACGGAACCAAGTATCTGAGGAGGGCGACGGTGGCCCCGGCAGTAGGTCGGACTCACCCCTATCGGACCTGCTGGACGCCCCGGTGAATGAACGGGGCCGGGTTACCTTGACCGAGACCTTGGGGGTGAACTACCGTACCATGATGCCTGTTGCGATTCCCGGCGGATGCGGCGGGCACTGGCGGAATTCCGGGAGTCGGGTGGTGTTACAACGGGAGCGACGAAAATGGCGATGGTGATGTCGGCACCTAAGATGAGGCTGTGCCGCTGGAGAAGCGGGTGGCGGCGTTGGAGGATCAAAATCAAGGTTTGCGGGGGGGGGGGCTGACAGGGGTATGTATTTCATTTGGGAACTCCGGAGTTAAATGTGCGATCGCATAGGATCGCAGACTTGCTCAGATACAAAATCGCCCTCAAAACCCCACTATCAGGCCCATTCCATGATTCCGGTATAGGCCGGAATCCCAGAGGCGGCGGGCGGGTTCGTAGCTATAATCTCGTTCTTACATACCCCTGCCAGGGGGGGACTCGTGGACAACCAGGCGCGGCAACTGGAGGAATTGGGGAGACGGATGGCCGCGCTGGAAGGGGGAGAACAACAGCCCAGCGAGACAGCGGCGGCTGGCGGCAAGAGGCACTGTCGTAGGCTAGACGGGAGTTGGTTAGGGCGGAGCGGGTGCATCGGGTGAGGCGTGCGCTCACACTGGGCCTGTGGTGGAATTAGGCGGCCAAGGTGAAGTTGGCGAGTCAGTCGGCAGTCAGGGCTTGTCGACGTAGCAATCGCGGATTGAATGGGGTTTTGGCCGGACAAGCCGATACCACCACAAGATTCCAAGACTTTCTACCAAGGCAAAGTCTTCCCTGCTTCCCGCAGCCGCCTCCGGCGTTGTTCCACATCTGGCAGCACACCGGCCAATGTTCGCCAGAAATCGTCGGAGTGGTTCTTGACGCTCAGGTGAACCAGTTCGTGCACAATGACGTACTCGACCAGGGAAGGTTCCAACATCATTACCCGCCAGTTAAAGCGCAGGGTGCCGTCCGGGGCACAGCTGCCCCAGCGTTGGCGCTGGTCCCGGATGAGTATCCGGAGTTCGTCCCCGTTGCCCAGACGGGGCCACCAACGTTGAACACCGGACCGTAGGCGTTGGGCAGCCCGTGACCGGTACCAGTCCACAACAACCCGCTGGATTCCCCGGTGACGCTCTTCCCCTTCCAATCCCGCTGGTATCGAAACCCGGAAACGCCAATGGTCAAAGCGAACTACCGGGGCACTCACATCCTCAACCCCAACGACCAAACGGACGTTGCGTCCCAGGTAGGGCAGCGTCTCTCCACTGACGAACCGCTTCGGAGCAGGTCTCAACATCCCGTCCTGGGCGTGGTTGAGAATCCAAGGCGCTCGCTTGCGAACGATGGCCTGCAACTCGCTGTCCGGCGTTGTTGTGGGCGCCGTCACCTGCACGCCGCTTCCGTACACAGTAATCTGGACCGTCTTTTTGCGGCGCTCGCTCCGGCGCACTTCGTACTCAATAGTGGCTCCGCCGAAGCGGACCAGTCCCCGGCTAACCACTGACCCCACCGCGCCGGGTCAGTTCCACAATGCGGTTGGCCAGTTCATCCAACTGTTCCTCGGTGTAATCCCCCGTCGGCCTTAACTCCCGTTTTGTAACTGTTCAGACTTCGGGGGATCTGCTTGACCAGCGGCACCGCCGACAGGGCAATTTAGCTTTGAGCAAGGCTGTATCCCCGTCCTCTGCGGGCATTCGTCCCCTCAACTCTGAACAGTTACCCCGTTTTATATCCCGGCGCATCTCCCGTTGCACGTCCAGGTTCGAGCGCCAATCAATCACATCGTTGTGCTGAGCGATGACCTTCTCAACTTCTTGGGAAACTCTCCTGGTCTCTTCGTCGATTGCAGTCCTGTAAATTCTTTGTTCTTCCCCTACCCCAGACTTCAACGGTCGCTCAGACGGGAACTCGTCCAGCAATTGGTAGATGGCAAAGGACACCGGCGACAGGCCCTGTTGGGCGGCGATGTCCGCCATGCTCCGCACTTCATGCCGCAGGGCAGCCATGCGGCGACAGGCATCGGCAGTCTCAATGAGCCGGTTGCGCAGGTCCTGGATGATGCGGGCCAACCTTTCGGATAGCCTTTCGTAGAATACCGGGTTTTCGGCCAGCTTTTCGTGGATTTGGGCGCGGATGGCGTGCTCCATTACCGATGCTCGGGCTTCATCGTGGGGAAGGGCGGCTATCTTCTGCTCGAAGTCCTGGTCAAGGATGGAGATCGGCTTCATCATCTGTCGCACCTGGGCGCTGATGCGTTCGTCCACCAGCTTCTTCACCTTCGCTCCGATTTCGGTCCAGTCAACGTCGGCATCTTCCCGGAGGAACTGGGCCCGGACGTAAGCCCGTATCTCGGTGAGGCGAGCCAGCCGATCCGCGTATGCCAGGGCGCGAGGTTCGGGCAGGAAGCGGTCCATGAGCCGGGAGAACCAGCGGTAGTCGGCGTTAAACCGCTCGAACAGGTCCGCCTTGAAGTTACCCTCCGTCGTCGCGTCCGGCGCGAATACAGCGACGCAATCCCACACCTGGATCAGTTCGCGGCCCTTGAAGTGGGACTCCGCTTGTACGGCGGCCGCTTCCATCAGCGGCCCAGGGTCCTCCTCAAGTTCCTGCATACTGTCCTGGACATCGGGCCAGTCGAAAGTGGAGAGGGCCTCCTCCAGGTCGCGGGAAACGCCGTGGTAGTCCACCACCAACCCGTAGGTCTTCTCGGTTTCCACGCCGTCCTGCTGATGGGAGAACCGGCGGTTGACCCGGGCGATGGCCTGGAGAAGGCCGTGTTCCCGCAACGACTTGTCCAGGTAAAGCACCTGCTCCACCGGGGCGTCGAAGCCGGTGAGGAGCATGTCCACCACCACCAGGACCTCCGGTTCGCCTTCCGGGTCAACGAAGGCGTTGGTCACCGTTTCCTGGTCCAGGTCCCGCGCCTGCTGGAAATCTGCTCCATCGTTGGGCGTGGTGGTGATGATTGGATAGGCTTTGAGGCCAAAATTGTTCAGGTCATCGGCGTAGCGCATGGCGGCGGCGCGGCTGGGGGCCACCACCTGGGCCTTGAACCCGTTGGGGCTCACCCTTTCCTTGAAGTGCTCCGCGATGTCCAAAGCGATCATCTCTATGCGCCGCTCGGCCCCGGCCACCGTTTCCTTATTGGCGTACTTCCGGCGTATCTGCTCCCGCACCTTCTCCGGCTGGTCCTCAAACATGGCGTCGAACAGCCGGTCAAGGGACTCCAGCCCTTCAACGGCCAGTTCGGGCAATCGGGCTTCGTAGAGAATGGGCACCGTGGCGCCGTCTGCCACCGATTGGGGGATGGTGTAGGCGTCAATCAGAGGCCCGAAGCGGCGCATTGTGCTGCGCCCAAACCCCTTGTCTATGGGTGTGCCGGTAAAGCCGATCAGTGTGGCGTTGGGCAGTGCCTTGGACATCAGCGCGCCCAGGTCCCCGTATTGGGACCGGTGGGCCTCGTCCACCATGATGATGACGTTGTCCGAGGGATTCAGCACGTCCAAAGTTCCATCTGGCGTGGTCAGCGCCTCCTCGAACTTCTGGATGGTAGTCATCACCGTGCGGCTGCCGCCCTGTCTGAGGACGGTCTGGAGGTCCAAGGGGTCCCATTGGCCCGGCCTCTCACTGCGGCGGCGGGCCCGGCGTTCCTCCGGCTCGGGACGGGAGCGGTCCATCCGTTCCGGCCCCGGAAAACCGCAGCGTTCGAAGGTGCCGGCGATCTGCCGGTCAAGCTGGGTGCGGTCGGTGACCACCGCGATGGTCGTGTTGGCCAGGCGCGGCTCCCGGCGTATCTTGGTGGCCAGCCACAACATGGTCAGGGACTTGCCCGAACCCTGGGTGTGCCAGACCACGCCGCCCCGCTCGGTGGGCTTGCTGCCGGCGAGGATGCGGGACATGGCCGCCCGCACCGCCCGGTACTGCTGGTAGCGGGGCAGCTTCTTGACCAACCGTCCCCGCTCCGGCTCATAGACCACGTAATCCCGCAGGATGTCCAGCAGGGTGGCCGGGGAGAGCAGACCGACGATGAGCTGCGCCTGTCCCTGGGGCTCCACCCCCAACTTCTGGCGCACGTCGTCTTCGGAATGCTGCCCCAGCCACTTCCATTCAAAATAGGTGTTTTCCGGCGCGCCCAGGGTGGCGTAGGCCGCCGCAGCCCCGCAGTGGGCCACGCACAGCAGGTTGTAGTGGAAAAGCTCGGGCGCGCCCCGGCCCTGCCACTCCGGCCCGGCCTCCTGGTAGCGGCGCAACTGGCGCACCGCTTGCGACTTCCACACGTCCAGCAGGGACGGCGACTTGGCTTCCATCACCACCAAGGGGATGCCGTTGACGAACAGGACCATGTCGGGGATGACCAGCCGCTCGTCGTCCTCCGGGCCGTCCCGCTCGTTGCCCCAGTGCAGCCGGAACTGGGTTGTGACCACGAACTCGTTGAGGCCGCTTTCTGGATGGTCGAAGTCGAAGAAGCGGACGGTGCGGGAGTCCCGGCCTTGCGGCCCGTCCACGGTCAGGGGCATCCCGTAGGTCAAGTACTCGTGGACCGCTTGGTTGCGGGCCATGCCGGTGGCATTGACGTTCTCCATCTCGAAGATAACCCGGTCCGCCTGCGCCTCGGTCAGCCACTCATTGAGACGCAACAGGGCGGCCCGCAGCCGCCCCTTCAGCAGGACCTCTCGCTCACTATTCCGCTCCGCCGCCAGCGCTTCCCGTGGAACGTAGGCCCATCCCAAACGCTCCAGCAACCGCCGGGCCGGGTCCTCGGCGTGGTTGAACTCGTTGAGTTTGGCGGGGGTGGTCATGGGGCCTGGATTAGCTCCAAGTTCGGAATTCCGCGAAAACCTCGATCGTGGGATGCCAGCGGGCAGCCCAAATAGAGGGCGGCGGCAGCAATCCAAGCGTCAGCAGGGGACAAACTACGCCCGGCTCTCTCCCGTTCGGAGCGCAAACGAGCGCACTGGTCCACCAGTCCAAGGCTGGGCCAAATGACCTCGTACTGGTCGAGATAACGTTGAAGATCCCCCTTCTGCCGGTCACCCCAGCCTCTGAAATACGCGCCTCTCCAGCTTTCCTCTAGCGTCTGAAACGAGATGAACGCGCGTAGCCCTTCAATCCGGTCCAAGTAGTATGCAGCCCTGGTGTCCATATTGTAGATGTACGAAATGACAACGGAATCCAGGGCAATCATTCCGACAACTCACGCCGCCCGAGATCGAGGTCCCGTTCCTCGCGGACCATGCGGGCGAACTCATCCACGTCGAATGGTTCACTTGCCCGGATAATCTCTTCACTGCGAAAAACCTTGGGATTGGGGTTGTTCAATAACTCCTCAAGGCCGGGCGGTCCGGCAAAGGGATCGGTCCAGATTATCTCCTCCACCTGTATGACCTGCCACGTGTCATATTCGTCAAACCATCCCTGGCCCTTCACTTGGATGTAATACGTCGCGTACCGGCGCATTTCATCCTTCAGCTTCGGACCAAAGCGTAGGGGTATAGCTTTGTCCAAGTAGGGATGCAACTCCGCAGTGCCGTTGGCCCAATTGACTTCCATCAACCGCCCGGACACCGACGCCGACACCGGACCGTCGTCCGGCAGGTCCGATGAATCGGCTTCCGTTTCCAATTTGCCCTTCGACGGTCCGGGAACCGTATCCTGATCCTGCTTCCGGACAGGTCTCGCCTCGTAAACGTAACGGGGAAGTTCCGAAATCTCCTCCAACACCCTCATGCCGTCATCCAGCCAACGGACGCGGAAAATTCCAACCCCCGGCACCTTAACGCCGTCCGAATACCCGTAAGTCTTCATAGTGTTTATGGCTGCTGACTCGTAATCGCGGGCGCGGGCAGTCGCTATGTGAAGGACTTGCGTTGCGGCCGCAGTTTCTTCGTCTGATTGGGCCGCTCGCAATGAGGCGACTGCCTCTTCTACAAGCGGTTTGACATCAGCCCAACGCTTGATGTCATCGACTGCCAAGGGTTCGAAGCTTAAGCTGTCGTTGTCCACGTCATTGGCCATTGGTTCGCCTCCTTAGGCCCCGCCGCTTGCGGTTGCCGGGCCGGGTCCTCGGCATGGTTGAACTCGTTGAGTTTGGCGGGGGTGGTCATGGTAATGTTATTAACCTGAGTTCGGGATATGAGTTCGGGATAAGGGATGCCTCCCAAAGAAAGAACGGTTATTCTTCCTGGTCAACGTGGTCTTTGGCTTGATTGGTTACTGACACCAACGGGAAAAGCCTTCGCTCCACCTCTCAGACCAGCAGCTTCAGCTTATATCTCAATCCTGATAACCTATCCCGAACTCAGGTTATTACAATGTGGTGCAACACTGGCTCACACTTAGTCAATAAGCTCATACTTAGGTTTGTCTAGTGGTTGGAAGTTATTCATGGCAGATACAAAGAATCTATCTATCACCTTCCATACACGTTGCATAGCCTGTTCTCGCTCTTCGCCAGACATCTCTACTTCTTTACCATGGGCTAGCGGGTTTCTATAATTCTTTCTCATTTCGTCTAACCAAGGCCGGGCGATACGAAGGAAGTCGCGCATCCGCTCCCAAGAAAGGGAATCGTTACCCCCATCCTTCGGGTCAATATAACATTGCCTAATAGACTCAACAGCTCGGTAACAATATAGGCCAGTGTCATCAGATGAAAGGATCGCCTCTCGTAAATCGGCTAAGGCACGACGACATTGGGTTTGGTTGCTCTGAGTCAGTCCGTCCGAAAACAGCAATTTGAACAAGGTGTCAAAATTGCACTCCCGTTCTGATTTAGAGCTATGGAGTGAGTCTATCTGAACACTAGGGACCATGTATTTTCCACTTTCAGGGTCGATGATTGAGGTTATCTCAAAATCCAGTCCGCGACCCTCTACGTACCCGTATGTATCAATCAGCATCCTTACGAAAGTTGTCACCCTGTTATGGAGCGTATTGTTGATGGTGATGGGCTTCTCGCTGAGCAGGCTCACCACAACTTGAGCATTAGAGATTACGACTAGAGCATAAAAACTTTGCTTATCCCACTCTATCTCGAAGCGATAAGGAGCGGGCTCCAGTGTTACCCAAGTGCGTTCAGGTATCACTCTTCCATTGACCACACAAGCGAACATTCACTTAACCTCCGTATTCTGGCCCATAATCAACTCCCCAC
This sequence comes from Dehalococcoidia bacterium, assembly GCA_965222595.1. Classification (GTDB taxonomy): domain Bacteria; phylum Chloroflexota; class Dehalococcoidia; order Lucifugimonadales; family UBA3495; genus VXOI01. The sequence continues at coordinate 8,709 of CBDCUJ010000018.1, forward strand.
CCGCACCCGCCCGGTCAGCAGCGCGTCGGCGGTTGATTCTTTCAGATATTTTAGCACATTTGTTTCGCTTCTGCCTTGCTCTATCGCATTATCCGCCCCGTCCAGCACGGCGGCGATGGCCCGCTGTTCCGCGATTGGTGGGAGGGGTACAGGCAGTTCACTGACATCCTGTTGGTTGATACTTGCCTGTTGAACGGCCTTTTTGGCCCTCGTCTTGAAATACCGTTTTGTGTTACCTGATAACAGCACGGCTGCTCCAAATCTGGGATCTATTCCTCTGTCGAACCTGATTCTCATCATGTTGGACTCGAACAGTGTAGACTCATTGACCTCAGGAATCAGAACCGACTTCCCGATGTGGCTAAGGCTGTTAACCCTGTTAATGACTACGTCTCCTTGCTTGACCTCGGAACGGCATATTTCTTCCTCAGTGGCCCTTATGCGCTTGAAATCCCCGAACCTCACGAATTCACCGAACTTGAAGTCGTCAATTCGGATCAAACTGACTCCGCTTCCATACTCTGAGTCTGGCTTATAAATGCCGTTCGTGGGTCCATCCTCAATCTTGTCCTCCAGCCGCACCACCTCCCACCCCGCCGGTATCGTTCCCAAGCCCGGCGCTTCCTTCCATTCCTTGTGCCAGCCGGGGACGCCGCGGGTGAGTAGTTGGTGGAGCAGGGAGTCGCGCAGTTGCTCGGTGGCGGCGATGACTGCTTCGGTTCGCTCGATGGCGTCATCAATGGAGTCCAGCACGGCGGCGATGGCCCGCTGTTCGGGGAGGGGTGGGAGTGGAAACGCATAATTGGCAACGTCAGAGGGGCGCACTGCCGGGTATGCTTGACCGGTAGTTGCGTTTTCAAGGTACTGGGCAAACTCGTCCGTCATTATGTTGTGGTACACGAAGGATCCGCTGACAATAGCCCTCGGACTGAGTACAGCGAACCCGGTCGAAGCGACCAGGTTTCCAGGGGCTTCAAGGACTCGCGCAAATCCCCTGAGATTCGGACGGACAGTGCTAATCAGGACATCGCCGGATTGTACTTGACGCCTTGCCCGGCTTGGGGCATCTGCGGCTGACAATTTCTTGGGTGAATCGAGACAGCCTGGAGCAGTAACGGCGGTCAAGTCAAGATACAAGAATGAGGAATCGTCCGCCGGATTCCGATTGGACCGGTTGACCTCAGCCACCTCCCCCAAGCGCACCAGCCGCCAGCCTTTGGGTATTCGCGTCTTACTGGACATCATCGCCCTGTTGCTGCCGCTCCTTTTCATAGGCGTTGAGCTCGTAAATCGTCAGGCCGCGCCCTTCCCGTTTCGCCGCCAGCCATTGCTTGAAGGAGCGTTGATTCTCGCGGGAAGGCCAGCCGGCCAGCAGCGCCTCTGTGCTCAGGTCTTCGTCCAGGTCGGGCCAGTGCATGAATACGCCTTCACCAAACAGTTCCCAGTTGTCACGCTCTTCCTGGGTTGCGTGGACCAAGCGGGGATACCAGGACAGTGGTACTGATATGGTTCGGCCATCGGTAAGCTGGGCGGTGAGAGTATCTTCGGTCACAACCAGGTTTGTTGCCCCAGGAACTTCTACCTCAACGGTTAAAGCGCTCATTCCAATCCTCCAAGAGCCTTGTTTGATTATCCTCAACGATTCTCTGAATTTGACGGATTTCCGTGCCGCTGAAGTTGCCTCTTTCCTGTAATTCTACCGGGTCAAGCCAGAACTTGGCGACGCCTGCATCCCGCCGCACATGAATATGCGGCGGCTCAACCCGGTCAGCCGAAACTACGAAGAATCGGTAAGGGCCATCTCTCAGAAATACCGGCATCGCTCAACTACCATCCTACCGAGCATACCCCATCTCCGACAGCAACTCATCCATGCGGGCCACCGCCTCGTCCCGCCGCCGCTCCGCCTCCCGCAGTTGGGCCAGGGCCTCCTCCACCGGCATCACCTCTACCGGCTCGGTAGTGTCCACGTAGCGGCTTATGTTCAGGTTGAAGTCGTTGCCCTCTATCTCTGACCGGTCGGCCACGTGGGCGAAGCGGTCCACGTCCTCGAAGGCCCGGTACGTCTGCGCTATCTTTGCGATGTGCTCCGGGTCAATGTAGTTCTGGGCCTTGCCGGGCCGGAAATAGCCCTCCTGGGCGGCGTCCACGAACAGCACCTTGCCACGCCGTTCCTTGGACTTGTCCCGGTTCAGGACGCAGACGGCCACGGGTATGCTGGCGCCGAAGAAGAGGTTGGGCGCTAGGCCGATGACGGCCTCGAACAGGTCGGCCTCCACGATGCCCCGGCGTATTTTCCCTTCGGCGCCGCCCCGGAACAGGATGCCGTGGGGCATGACCACGCCCACCATGCCCTGGGCGTTGGTCACGCCCAGCATATGCAGCAGGAAAGCGAAGTCGCCCCGGGTCTTGGGCGGGACTGCTCCGTAGCGGTCGAAGCGGTGGTGGGGGTCGTTGGGCGCGAAGTCGTGCCCCCAGTTCTTCAAGCTGAAGGGGGGATTGGCGATTACTCGGTCGTAGGCCAGCAGCCGTCCTGAAGGGTCCATCAGGCCCGGCTCGGCGATGACGTCGCCGGCCTCCATGCGGGCGGAGCGCAGGTCATGGAGCAATAGGTTCAACTTGCCGATGGCGAGGGTGCCCAGGTTACGCTCCTGGCCGTGCAACACCAAGTTGCGGGTGTCGCCGCCCTGCTCTCCCACGTACTGGGCCGTGTAAATCAACATTCCGGCAGAACCGGCGGCGGGGTCGCAGATGCGCATTCCTTCCTGTGGTTCCAGCAGCTCCACGATTAGCCGGACAACCTCCCGCGGGGTGTAGAACTCACCGCCTTTCTTGCCAGCGTCGTCGGCGAACTGGTAGATGAGGTATTCGTAGGCGTCTCCCAGGACGTTTCCCGTACCTCCCTCGTCGCGCAGGTTGGCGTCGCGCAGGTCCAGATCGCTGAAGTGATTGACCAGGCTACGGATGATGCGCTCCCGGTTGGCCGGGCTGCCCAGCTTGGTCTCGTCGTTCCAGTTGGTGCCCACCAACACCCCGTCCAGCCGGGGCGTGTTGGTATCCTCAATGGCATGGCTGGCGATGTTCAATGTCTCCCCTAGATTCATGGAAGCAGCGGAAATGGCCTCCCAGCGGGCCGTTTCCGGGACGAAGAACTCGTGCTCGTCCCGGTCCGACAACGCCGTTTCCCTGGGCACTCCCGCGGCCATCGCCGCCTGTATCTCCTCTTCAAACCGGTCGGAAAGGCGTTTCAGGAATAGTATGGAAAAAATGTAGTTCTTGTAGTCCGCCGAATCAATCTGCCCGCGCAGAATGTCGGCGGCCTGCCACAGCTTGGACTCCAGTTCTTGCTTGGTTAGCGGCATTCTGTTCTCCTCAGATTGCTTCTGCGGCCTTGCGGCCGATGTCATCAATTATGGATTCGCGGAGCGTCTCCCGCCGCAACTGAGCCGCGTTGACCGCTGCCGCGTATCCCGCCTCGGATGCTTCCACGAGCCGGGCCACCGTGTCTAGGTCCCGGGGCGGCGGCACCGGGACCTGAACTTCGCCGAGGCCCCTGGCGGAGAGCGACGTTAAGGTGGCGCTCACCGTCATGCGTTTGGCAAGTTGAATCCGGCCCTGAGCCGAGGTGAGGAAGTACCATAGCCAGTGGCCCATCCCCGATTCCGGATGCTTGGGCCGCACCACCAGCAGCGTGACGCCCGCTGCCGTCCTCGACACCTCCGGGGGCACGAGCGCGATCTGGGCGGACCCGGCGCGGGCGGTCACCAGGACATCAAAGGGCCGGAGCAGGTGGCGCTCGGTTCGGATATTCTGTGCTATCTCTATCTCTTGAAGACCCTCCAGTCCGAGCCAGCCGTCCTCTCGCACGTCGCCGCTTTCGACAATCCGCAACGTCCATTTGCCTAGCCGGACCCCAGCGCCGTGGCCAGCCCGGGCTAAGCCCTGGTGTATGTCCGCCAGATTGGCAATAGGCTGCATAGTTACATTAAAACATTGCCAGTGGCTTAAACACAAAGCAACACGTCGGCGTGTTGGCGAGACTGGATGCAACAGGAGCAAGTCCAGCATCACAAAACGGTATGCTAAGAATCCAGCCCGTCTCGCCGGTTGGCCCTAAACCGCCAACCTGAACCTCAGAGTGAAGGTTCTTGATTTTGTCCAGTTTGGTGGGCCTAAGTTGACGGTAGGCAGTACCAGTTTTGAACTTCGGATAAAACCTCTAAGTCCATAGAGGAGTTTCGTTCAATCCAATCTTCGACTCAAGAGCACATTGTTAGGCAATACTTGCTGGTCGAGGTGACGATTTTTGGAAACAACCTCGACCATTCGCGGCCGGGATAGATATTTCATCCTCTTCCCCTTCGGGTATATGGGCAAAAGGGACCAGTTCGCCGTCTTCGCAGGCTTTCACTACCCAATCCCTGTCAAGAGGAGAGAAAGCTCCGACATTATCCTCGGGCCAGAACTTGAGGAAGCGCCAAAACCCATTCCACCCAAAGTCGATATATACGGGCGCTGTCGCTTCAGCCCATTTGTGCAAAAGTCGGCTTTGACCCCACCACTTCACCAAATGCGCTAGAGCCCACCGGAGTGGGCTACAGCTTCCCGTCCAGTCGGTTGATTACCAACCCGGTAGGCAGCTTGGGGTAGAAGAAGGTGGACTTGCGGGGCAGGCGTTGGCCGCCGCCCACGATGCCTTCGAAGGCGCCCATGGGAAACGGCTTCATCAGGAAGGCCATTTGGAGTTCGCCGCTGGCCACGCCTTGGGCAGCCTCGTCGTGGTCGTGAAGAAACCCCAAGTGCTCTAAGGTGGCGTCTCCCAGCTCTGGCCGCAGGACTTTCTCTTCGAGCACCCAGCCTTCCGACACGGAAAGAGGACCCCAGTCCGGTCCCACAGCCGAGTTTTCCAGAGTCCAGAGCCTGGCCCCCGTGCCGCCGGGCCCGATAGTAGCCATGACCTGCCGGTCTTGGCCCAGCCGTTCGACTTCCGCCACAATTGCGCCGGGAGCCGTAGCGGTCATCGGTTCCGGCCGGAAGACATCGTTCAACCGGGCGACCACCCTGGACAGAGCCTCGTCGGCCAGCCCCCGTAGGTTTCTGTGGTATGGCAGCACCACCAGCCCCGGATCATCGAAGGCAATGAGGGTCATTAGCGTGTAGTTGTAGGCCAGCTCACTGGCGTCGGCGGCCGGGTTCTCGGCCTGCCGGTCCAGTTGGTACTGGCGGGACGCCTCGTAGCGGTGGTGGCCGTCGGCCAAATACACCGGCCGGTCATGAAAGAACCGTTGGATGCTCTCTTGTTCGCCGGGAGAGCCGATCCTCCACAGGGTTGTAGCGCCGCCGTAATCGTCGCTGGCGTCGACATCCGGGTGTCTGGCCATCACCGCCTGGAAAAGAAGGTCCAACTCCCTCTCGGCGTCCCGGTAGACGGACATAATGGGGCTGATATTGGCGCTGACCGACTTCATCAAGGCGACCCGGTCCCGGATAGCGGGCGCCTCGGTGTATTCGTGCGGCAGCACCTGCAGGTTCCTGTAGTCGTCGAGACCCACGCACGCGACGAGCCCCAAACGGGTTCTAATCTCACCCCCCATGGTGAAGGAGTGGCGGAGGAGATAGTAGCAGGGCTCCGTGTCCTGGCGAAGGATGCCGTCTCGCCTCCAGGCGTCGAAAAGGCCCGCGGCGCCGTCGTACTGGCCCTCCACCAACGCGGACCAGTCGAGCCCTTGGCCAGCCTCCAGATGGATAATGTTGTACGGGTTCCGCCGCTTCAGGGACTCCTGTATTTCAGGGGTGATGAGGTCATAGGGCGGGCACAACACCGAAGCGATGTCGCCCACCAAATCCGGGTTGTAGCGCCATCCCCTAAACGGACGAACTGCTGCCATAAACTCACTCTGTCAATGTCTGGCTGAATCCAGTGCGTGCCGCCGCCGACGAGTTATACGTCCGACATCGCAGCCACGATTTCCAGTAAATTCAGTACGTCGCTGCAACTGGGAAACTGATGCCGTTACAGCCACTCGTAACGAATTTGCTCGCCGGTGCAGACCTGGCCGATCCAGTATACGGCTTGGTATGTCGTCGGAAAAGCAGGCTACCGGCGCCAAGGACCATAGCTGTCGTATGGTATACTGCGGCTCTGTCCAGCCGCGCCGCGCCAGATCAATTTTTGAAGAGGAAAATCGCTCATGGCCGCGTCCATAGACCGTGTTGACGAAGGCACAATCACCATCGCCCACGGCTTCACCGCCGGAGGCACATACGCCGGGATCAAGACCTACTCCGAAGACAAAATGGATATAGGCATGCTGGTTTCGGACCGGCCGTGCACCGCGGCCGGCGTGTTTACCACGAGCAGCATCGTGTCCCCCACCGTCACAGCCAACCGGGAAACCTTGGCAGCCGGCCACCTGTTGCGCGGGCTGGTCGTCAACTCCGGCATTGCCAACGCCGGCGTTGGCGAGCAGGGTTATATAGACGCGAAGGGGATGGCGGCCCTGGGAGCTGAGGCGGTAGGGGTGAAGCCCGAAGAGATGCTGGTGTTCAGCACCGGCATCATCGGCGTGGAGCTGCCTATGACGCTCATCAAGACCGGGGTGGAGCAAATCGCGTTATCCGGCCAGGGCGGCAATGACTTGGCCCGGGCGATGATGACCACCGACACTCACCCCAAGGAAGTCGGCGTGACCGTGGACTTGGGCGGGACGGAGGTACGTATCGGCGGAGTGGCCAAGGGTTCCGGGATGATCCATCCCAACATGGCCACCATGCTGTCGTTCGTTGCCACCGATGCTGCCGTCGACCAAGATTTCCTGCGTTCGGCATTGCCGGAAGTCGCCGATTTTTCCCTGAACATGCTCACCGTCGACGGCGACAGCAGCACTAACGATTCGCTGGTGGTGCTGGCTAACGGAGCGGCCGGGAACGCCCCGATAATCGCTGGCACGCCCGAGGCCGAGGCGTTCAAGGCAGGTCTGCTGCAGGTATGCGTCCAATTGACCCGCCTTTTGGCACGAGACGGTGAGGGCGCCACCCACCTGCTTGTTGTGGAAGTGGTAAATGCCGCGAACGCCGAGGATGCCCGTACAGCCGCCCGCACCATCTGCTCTTCGTTGCTGGTGAAGTCGGCGGTCTACGGCGCCGATCCCAATTGGGGCCGTCTGCTGGCCGCATTGGGCCGCAGCCAGGCCCAAGCGGTGGAAAGCAAGATCGACCTATACATCAACGGCGTTTGTATCATGGAGGCGGGACGGCCGGTCCCCTTCCACCGCGACGCCGTGGTTGCTTTGATGCGCGGCGACGAAGTGACGTTCCGAATCGACTTGAACCTTGGAGAGGCGCAGGCCACCGCTTGGGGCTGCGACCTCACCGAGGAATACGTGGTCATCAACAGCGCCTACACCACCTAGAAAGCTTCTGTCTTCTCCCTCTTAGATAGATGCCAATCGTAGTGAAAATCGGTGGCAGTACCCTGGGAAGCCACGACACCAGTCTGAGAGACCTGGTAACGCTGCAACGGGAAGGCGCGGAGGTGGTGGTAGTCCACGGCGGCGGCAACGTGATTTCCCAATGGATGCAACGCCATGGGATACCGCCCCGGTTCGTCGGCGGTCTTCGGGTGACCGACGCAGCCAGCCTCGACATCGTCGTCGCCGTCTTGACGGGACTCATCAACAAAGAGCTGGTGTCCCAAATACAGCTGCTTGGCGGCAATGCCATCGGCCTCAGCGGCATCGATGGCTGTATGCTGGAATGCAAGATCGCCGATCCGCAGTTGGGATTCGTCGGCGAGGTCGCCTCGGTGAACTGCGGGCCCATTCGCACTCTCTTGGACGCCGGCTACATCCCCATGATCGCGCCGCTGGGCCGGCACCTCGAGGACGGGTCGGAGAATGCCGGCTGTGCGCTGAACATCAACGGCGACACCGTCGCCGGAGAGTTGGCCCGGGCCTTGGCGGCAGAACGGCTGATATTCCTGACCGACGTCACCGGGGTCATGGACGGCGGAGGCCGCGTGATCTCTCGCCTAGACCGCCGCCGCGCCAATATCCTCTTCGGATCGGGCGTCATCCAAGGTGGGATGATACCAAAGCTTTCCGCTTGCCTACGGGCTTTGGAGCGGTCACCTCTGGCCGACATCATAGACGGCCGCCAACCCGGCTCCCTCCTCGAATGCATCCAAGGCCGCTCCACCGGCACGACGATAGTTGGCAACCAGGGCGCCGGCCCCCCAAACCGCTAGCCCCTCCGCCACACGGTCCCGGTGCGCTCGGCGCGTCTCCCCACTGGTCATACTTTGGCCGATGCGCTAATCTATGGAATGCTCCAGTTGGGGGCTTTAAACCGTCTACGCCAATATTCGGCCTGAAGATTTGGAAGGAGTCTCACCATGAGTAACAGCAGCGACTGGATTGATGTCGAGAAGAAGTATTACGCGCAGACGGTACGCCGCCAACCTGTGGTCATTGTCCGGGGCGACGGCACCGAGGTCTGGGACGCCGACGGCAAGCAGTACCTCGACTTCGTCGCCGGCTGGGCGGTAAACCAACTGGGCCACAGCCACCCGGTGATTACCCAGGCGATTACCGAACAGGCCGGGACCCTGATCCAGACGTCCAACCAGTTCTACACCGTCCCCCAACTCCGGTTGGCCGAAACACTGATAGAGAATAGCTGCCTTGACCTGGTGTTCTTCGGCAACAGCGGGGCCGAAGCCGTGGAGGGCGCGATGAAGCTGGCCCGCCGCTACGGCAAGCTGAACCGCGACGGGGCCTACGAGATCATTACCGCCCTGAACTCGTTCCACGGGCGGACGCAGGCTACGGTGGCGGCCACCGGGCAGCCCCACTACCAAGAGAACTTCGCTCCCCTGCTTCCCGGCTTTGTCCACGTTGACTACAACGACGTCGAAGCCGTGATGAACGCCACCACCGACCGGACGGCGGCAGTGATGGTCGAGCCGGTGCAGGGCGAGGCTGGGGTGATCATCCCCGACGACGACTACCTCCAACGGCTCCGCCAGTGGTGCGACAGCCAGGGAATCCTGCTCATCCTGGACGAGGTCCAGACCGGCATGGGCCGGTTGGGCAGCCTGTTCGGCTACCAGGAGTACGGAGTCGAACCGGACGTCATGACCCTGGCCAAGGGGTTGGGCTACGGCGTGCCCATCGGCGCGTTCTTGTCCAAGGCCCATTGCCAGGCGTTGGTGCCGGGGGACCACGGGTCCACCTTCGGGGGCAACGCGCTGACCACGGCCGCCGCTTTCGCCGGTACGCAGTACCTGATCGAAAACGACATCCCCGGCCGAGCCAAGGAGATGGAGGGTCGCCTGTTGGGGGCCCTCAACGACATCAAGGGCCGGTTCTCTTTCGTCTCCGAGGTGCGTGGGAAAGGGCTGCTGGCGGCGATGGACTTCGACGACAACATATCCGGGCAGGTGCTGACCAACGCCAACGAGGCCGGGCTCCTGCTCAACGGCCCTCGGCCCCACACCGTGCGGTTCATGCCCCCCCTTACGGTCACCAAGGAAGAAATCGACGAGGCGGCGGAGCGCCTGAGCACCGCGCTGGGCAAGATTTAAGGCCCAAAGGAGGCCCTCTCCCTCTGGGAGAGAGTTGGGGTGAGGGCAAGATGTCAAAGCGAGAGTTCTACGTCGTAATAGAGAAAGGCGAGGACGGTTACCTCATCGGCGAGGCGCCGCAACTTAGGGCGTGTATTGACCAAGGCAAGACCTTGGACGAATTGATGATAAACATGCGGAAGTCTATTGAGGTTTGTCTGATAGATGACGATCTGGACAACCACGGTGGGTTTGTCGGCGTACACAAGGTGGAAGTGCCGGTAGAGGGCAAGGACCGGGAATTCTTCGTGGTAGTCGAGAAGGACGAGGATGGTTTTTTCGTTGGCGAGGTCACGCAAATTCACGCGTGCTTCAGCCAAGGCGAGACCTTGGAAGAGCTCATGCAGAACATGAGAGAGGTCATCCGCCTGTGCCTGGACGATGAAGATTGCGACATGAATTCATTGCCGGAGTTCGTCGGTGTCCAGAGGCTTTTGGCGTAACAATCAATGGGCCGCATGCCGACGCTTGGAGCGGGTGACGTCATCCGGGCGTTGCGTCATTTAGGCTTCGAGATTACCGGGCAAGAAGGAAGTCATAGAACTTTGAAGCATGGCGACGGGCGCGCAACTCGTGTACCTTTCCACGGGTCGAGAGATTTAGGACGAGGCATTGTCCGGGCGATCATCCGCGACGCCCGGCTTACTCGACAGCAGTTTATGGATGCCCTAATGGACGCTTAGCCGGAGTCCGCAAACACAATGACACAGAACAGAATCGTCCTCGCTTATAGCGGGGGTCTGGACACTACCGTTGCCGTTCCTTGGCTCAAGGAAAAGTACGACGCTGAGATAATCACGCTGACTGCGGACCTGGGGATGGTCGACCTGGAATCCATCCGCCAGCGGGCCCTTTCCATCGGCGCGACCGACGCGGTGGCAGTCGACGGCAAAGAGGCGCTGGTTGATGAATTCCTCATCCCCAGCCTGCAAGCCGGGACCGTTTATGAGGAACAATACCCGCTGGCTACCGCTTTGGGCCGGCCCCTTATCGCTCGATATTTGGTGGAGGTCGCGAGGCAATACGACGCCTACGCCGTGGCCCACGGTTGCACGGGCAAAGGCAACGACCAAGTCCGTCTAGAAGTAGGTGTGGCGGCTCTGGCCCCGGAATTGCAGGTGATTGCCCCCATCCGCGACTGGGCCATGAGCCGTGAAGACGAGATCGAATACGCCCAGGCCCGCAACCTGCCCATCAGTGTGCGCAACAGCCGGTTTTCCACCGATGACAACCTGTGGGGACGCAGCGTGGAGGCCGGGGAGCTGGAAGACCCTTGGCTCGAGCCCCCGGAAGACGCTTACGCGTGGACCAATACCGTGTCCGCCGCGCCGGATGAACCGGCCTACGTCGAGCTGCATTTCGAGTCGGGAGTCCCCACGGCCGTCGATGGCGAGTCGATGTCAGGGGTGGACCTGATCCGCCACCTGAACGCTCTGGCCGGCGGCCACGGCGTGGGCCGCATAGACCACGTGGAGAACCGGCTGGTGGGGATCAAGTCCCGGGAGATATACGAGGCCCCGGCGGCGGTGGTGCTCCACGCCGCCCACAAGGCTTTGGAGACGATGACTCTCTCCAAAGAGCAGGCCCGGACCAAGGCCCGCATCGCGCAGGAATATTCGGACGTGATTTACAACGGCCTCTGGTATACTGCCCACCGCGCTGATCTCGACGCCTACGTGCAGAGCACGCAGCGCTTCGTTACCGGCGACATCCGCGTGCGGTTGCACAAAGGGACCTGCACTGTCGTAGGCAGGCAGGCGCCTCGGGCCCTCTACCAGTATGGTCTGGCCACCTACGACCGACAGGACCAGTTCGACCACACCGCCGCCGAGGGTTTCATCAGGATCTACGGCCTGCCGGTGCGCACACAGAATCAAGTGCAGGGCGAATGATGCTTCGCTTTCCGGAGACCCCACATCTAACCGCTGTCTTGGACCAGGTTGTCGATGCCCTCAAAGCCTACGAGCCGGAGCAGATTATCCTGTACGGGTCCTTGGCCCGGGGTGACGCAGGCGAATTCAGCGATATTGACCTGATCGTCGTAAAGGAAACTGACCTCCCTCGTCGAGACCGCATGATCGAATGCCGGGCGCATGTGCCGTCAATGCTAGGAGTCGACATAGACATTTTTGTCTACACTCCCGCTGAAATCGAGCGGAGCCTAGAAGCGCGAAACCCATTTATCGCCGCCGCGTTTACCGACGGGGTAGTGGTCTACGACCGGCATCCGTCCGCTGGTACGCGGAGTCTGCGCTTTCGCGTTAAGGAGCCCACCATGGAATCACGCTTGGCCCACGGGCAAGAATGGCTGACGCGGGCTGAACGCGATTTGCATGTGGCCCAAACTTTGCTGAACGATCTCGAAACCCCAGCTTCGTGCTTCCATTCTCAACAAGCGGCCGAAAAGGCGTTTAAGGGGTTTCTGATCTTTCAGGGCCTACCGTTGGAACGAGTCCACTCGGTGAAGGACCTCGCGGCTGCCTGCGCTAGGGAAGACGAAGAATTCCTGACCTGCGCCGATGCCGCACAGGCACTGAATTCCCTATACATCGACACCCGATACCCCGACCCGGAAACTCACGTATTCAAGGACTATCAGCCGGAAGAAGCGCGGGGGATGCTTGATCACGCCGTGAAGATTGTCTCGTTGGTGCGGTCTAGAATTCCGCCTCTGGATTCTTCTGCGGTTGCTACGGAATAGGCAACCCCTTCCAACCCAAGTAATCCAACGGTATACCCCACGCGATAGCGGAGGACCTATGAACGTCGCCGCCCGTATGCACGACCTGGGCACCGAGAGCGCCTTCGAGGTGCTGGCCCGGGCTCGGGCCCTCGAAGCCCAAGGTAAAGAGATTATTCACATGGAGATCGGCGAGCCCGACTTCGACACTCCCCGCCACGTCATCGAGGCGGGGATGCAGGCCATCAGCGACGGGTTCACCCACTACGGCCCCACCGCAGGGCTCCCAGAATTGCGGGAGGCCATCGCCCGCAACAGCCGCGAGGTGCGGGGCATCAACACTGACCCGGCCAACGTGGTGGTGACTCCGGGCGCCAAGCCAATCATGTTCTACGTGCTGCTGGCTTTGGGCGAGCCCGGCGTCGAGGTAATCTACCCAAACCCGGGCTTCCCGATTTACGAGTCGATGATCCGTTTCACTGGCTGCACGCCGGTGCCCATGCGGCTGATCGAGGAGAGAAACTACCACCCTGACCTGGACACCCTCGCCAGCCAAATTACTGACAAGACCCGCCTCATCATCCTCAACTCCCCGGAAAACCCCTGCGGTTCGGCTCTCTCCCGTGAAGAGATGGTGCGTATCGCCGGGATAGTTAAAGAGCACCCGGGTCTCTACGTGTTAGCCGACGAGATTTACAAGGATATCCTGTATACCGGCGAGCACTACAGCATCGCTTCTCTTCCCGACATGGAAGAGCGGACGATTATCTTGGACGGCTTTTCCAAAAGCTACGCCATGACCGGCTGGCGGTTGGGCTACGGGATAATGCCGGAAGACCTTGTGCCCCATGTGGTGAAGCTGGCGGTCAACAGTGTTTCCTGCGCCGCCACGTTCACCCAGAAAGCCGGCATCGCCGCCCTGGAAGGGCCGCGAGACCAAGTGGTGGCGATGGTAGCCGAGTTCGAGGCGCGGCGGCGGTTGATCACCGACGGCCTGCGCAGCATCCCCGGTATCAACTGCCCCGAACCCGAGGGCGCTTTCTACGCCTTCCCAAGCATTCACGGCACCGGGCTCACCAGCCGGGAATTCGAGGAGCGGGCCATGGCCGAAGCTGGAGTCGCTCTGCTGTCCGGGAGCGCCTTCGGCGAGTACGGCGACGGGTACGTACGCCTCTCCTACGCCAACTCCCAAGAAAACATCAAGCGGGCCATCGACCAGTTGGACCGTTTCGTACGCAGCATCTAGGAGGTCCAACATGGCGGAGTGCCGGGTGGTCCACCCCGACGGCCTGGAGGTGGAGATACAGTCTGGAGCGATGACCCGTTTGGCGGGCGTGTCGGAGAACCTGGTGGGTTCCACCGGGATTCACTTGGCGATCGCCACGATCCCTCCTCACTGCGCTTCCAGCCCCCACTACCACGTCAATTGCGAATCGGCCATCTACGTGGTGAAGGGCCATGGCCGGTTCATCGTCGGAAACAACCTGGACCAGCCTCTCTCCATCGGACCCGGGGATTTTATTTACGTGCCCGCCGAGGCGGTGCACCAGCCGGTAAACGACGGCGATGAAGCCCTGGAAATCATTGTCGCCCGAAACACTCCCACGGAGATCGTCGTCGAAGTTTAGAGAGACGGGCGGTGTGGCGAAGCCAGACCCGCACGGTCGCCGATTTGTACATGCGGATAGCCTGGACTCCAACCCCAGCGAAATGCGCCTTTGCCTTCGCAGACGAACGAGCGGTCCTGCTGAGGTTGCACCTCGGCCACTTTACGAGATAAGTAAGATGACGTTGCCCTACAAACGGGTATTCGGCTACTCGTTGAACCTCGGCTACGCGTTCCCGACTGCCTTGGGCGGGAAGGTCGCAGAGCCCGGCCGTCCCGTGATTTGTATGTCGGGAGACGGCGGGTTCATGTTCAACGCATCTGAGCTTTCGACCGCCGTCAAATACGGGATCAATGTGGTGACAGTCGTCTTCAGAAACGACTCCTACGGGAACGTTGCCCGCGACCTGAACGACCTGTTCGAAGGAACTTACGGGACCGACCTGCACAATCCGGACTTCGTTAAATTCGCGGAGTCGTTCGGCGCAGTCGGCATGAGGGCAGATTCTGATGGGCGCCCGGTCACAACGACCTGACGGCGTTCTCGATGTCCAGCGTTGCTTCTTGGTAATCGGCAGACGATGAGAATTCCAAGGGCTTGCCGATGCGAATCTCGATCCGGCCGCGTCTGAGCGCCGGGAACTTGGCGGGATAACCGGCGTCGTCTATGTAGAGGCGCATCGGCACCACCGGGACTCGCGTTTCCACCGCTACCAGGCCGATGCCGTTCATAAAGGGCTGCACCGGCCCTCCCACGGTCAGCTCGCCTTCGGGATAAATCAGCACCGACCAGCCATCGTCGATAATCTTGCCCATGTTTTCCAGGCTGGGCCGGACCGCGCCCTCCTTGGCCACCGGGAAGGCGTTGGCCAGCAGCGGATTGATCACCCACCAGATGGGGTTCTTCCAGAGATTGGCGGCCCCGGCAATGGCCATGCGCCGGCGATGTCCAGGGGGGACTGCCTTGATGATCAACGGGTTGTCCAATCCCAGGTGGTGATTGGAGACGAACAACACCGGGGCATCGATACCTGCCAGGTTCTCGCGGCCAGTCACTTTCAGGCCGTACGGCCAACTGACGGCCGGGAACAATAAGGAGCGTTGAAGGAACCCGCGCACCATCCGGCACCACCACTGCCGGCCCCAGTTGGGGAACGCCATTACCGCCGGATTTCTGGCTCCCTCCTCGACCAGCGCGTTTAGTTGTTCGACAGTGGTCCCAGGCCCCACCAGGCTTTCGTCGAGATACACCCCCAGGTCGCTCTCGATGGCCGAAAGCAACTCAATCCTTCCCAAGGAGTCCAAGGCCAGGTCGTCGCCAAGGGCCATCCCGCCCTCGATTCCCGACGCGTTGGTCCGGGCCACCTCTCCGATAATTTGCAGCAGTCCTCGTTGGCCGGACGCCGCGGCTCCGACCAACGGCGCCGCGGCGGGACGCTCCGCCGGGCCGTCGCTCCGAATGGCGTCGATCACGACCTGCTTCTTGATCTTGAGAGTGTGGGTCCTGGGAAAGTCTTCCTCGGGCCAGATCGTGAATCCTCTGACCCTCTGGAATTCGGCCAATTGACCGTTGGCCCAAGCAACGGCCTCCTGCGCCGCGTTGTCGTCTTCCGTTACCAGGACGGCGTGCACTTCGACGCCGCCGCCGCTGGCCAGGCCCACCACCGCCGAGTCTGTGACGGCCGGGTGGCGGTTCAACACGGCCTGGACGTCATCGGGGAACACGTTCTGGCCGCTGGGCAGAACGATCATGTCCTTCTTGCGGCCTTGAATGTGCAGGAATCCATCGTCATCGAAGAACCCAAGGTCACCGGTCTTGTACCAATCGCCGTCGAAGGCGGCTGCCGTTTCCTCGGGAGCGTTCCAGTAGCCTGGGGTAATACTTTCTCCCATCACCTGGATTTCTCCGTCGCCGGCGATTCTTACTTCGACGTTGGGCAACGGTCGGCCAGTGGAATCCGGGCGGCGCTCTTCCAGCGTGTGGTTGCTGATAACCGGGGAGGCCTCGGTTGCGCCGTAACCCTGAATGATCTTGACTCCCAGCAGCTCCCACTTCCTGCCCAGGTCGGGGTCGAGGGCCGCGCCGCCGGAAACCACGAAGTCAAGCTTGCCGCCGAACTGTTTGTGGACCCGCCGGAACAGCAAACGCCGCAGCCGGAAGGGGGTCTTCTCGGCTATCTTGAGGAGCTTCGACCACAGGGCCGCCTTCCCCTGCCTCGTTATCTCTCGCTCTATCCCGCTCATCAGCAGGTCGAGGCCCTGGGGCACCAGCAGCAGGGTTGTGATCCTGCGCTCACGCATAGTGCGGGCCAGGACGGTTGGCTGCCTGCTGGTGGGGTAGGTTACGCTGGCCCCGCAGCGCAGCACTAGGAACAGCCCGCCCATCTGCTCGTACATGTGGCTCAATGGCAGAATCGACATCAACCGGCTGGAGTTTTCGCAGACGATGTATTCGGATACCCCCTCGATGTTGGCCGTCAGATTGCGGTGGGTGAGCATCACTCCCTTGGGGTCGCCGGTGGTGCCCGAGGTGAACATTATCTCGGCCAGGTCCTGGGGTTCGATCACCACGAGCTCCGGCTCGGGCAGGCCGACGATGGCGGACTCCAATTCCTCGAAGGTAATTTCCGGCACCCCAAGGTCCAAATCGCCCTTGGGGGTGAGGCGGGAGGTGAACGCCAGCTTGGGTGTAATTCGGGACAGCACCCGTTCGACGTAGTCGGGGGCGCTCCGTAGGTCCAGGGGCACCACTATAATTCCGGCTCTGACACAACCGAAGAAGGCCAGCACCCATTGCGGGCAGTTAGGCCCCCAGAGGACCACCTGGTCGCCCTTGACCAGGCCTTTGCCTTGGAGCAACGCGGCGACCTGGCCGGACTCGTCCCACAGCCGTTGGTATGTCCAGCGTTGATATCGGAGACCGGGCTTGAACAGCAACGCGTCGCGGAACCGGTTCTTGTCCTTCGCCTCGCGCAGAAAATCGGCCAGGGTCGTCCCCATCGGCCCGCCATTCTTCGTAGATTGCATCGGCATCATCCCCGTTCCCTGGAATTCGGCGTACGTTGAATCGCCATACTACCGGTTGAGAAACCTCCGCAAGGCCTCGCGTCCGCCGCCTTTCACCGGAGGGAAATGACTAAAGCAGATTATATCGAAGTCCAGATCAAGGAGCCTTTCCAGAGATTTCAACGCTTGGTCGGGCTGCCAGGTCACTCCCGGCGCCGGTGGGCCGAGCTTCCGCCCGAATTTATACTGGAGGGCGTCGCCAATGATGACGGCCTTCTTGGCGGGCAGGTAAAGGGCGATACTGCCGGGGGTGTGCCCCGGTAAATGGACGACTCGCACCTCCGTCCCAAAGGGAACGGTGTCGTAATCGCTCACGGTCTCATCCACCGGAACGGGTTGGCCCGTCATGCGGGAGATCAGGGGCTGGGCGACTGCGGCCAGAAGTTTGTGTCGGAGCGGGTTGGGCGCACGTTCCCGCCCTTCGATGATCGCGGCCTCGCTGGAGTGGGCGGCCACCGCAATATCCCTGCCGTCGACTAACTCGCCGAGACCGCCCGCGTGGTCCGGGTGGTGGTGAGTAACCGCCACCCGGGCTACTTGACCGACAGACAGGCGCAACGCCTTCAGGCCGTCCTGAATCGCGGCCAGGCTGCCCCTCGCACCGGCATCCACCAAGAGGACTTCCTGGCCCTCGGCGACGACAGTGACCCTCGCGCCCAAGGCCCGGACTTGGAATAGGCCATTGGCGACCTCGACCGGCTTGCCGAACCGCACGATACCTACCGCTCCGCCGAGTCCGGCGGTGGCAACGCCTTGCGGACCTGCCGGAAGACGCCGAACAGGATAGCGGCAACAACCACGGCGGCCGCCGCTACCGCCACCGTGATAAGCCACGGATATTGCTCGCTGGCCGGGGGCTGCGGCCCGGCGTACTCGGGGTTCGCCTGTTGCGGGCCAAAGGTTGCGGCCGCAGGGCTCTCGGTGTCCAGATAGGGCAGGAGGCGCGCCAAATCGTAAGAGGGCGCCCGGGCGGCCTCGTTGCCGTAGTATAGGGCGTAGGATGTCCCCGGCTGGGCCAAGAACAGCACTTTCCGGTCGATTCCGCTGAAAGCGATCTCGTCCACGGTTAAAGGTGGGTCGTCCCGGTTTTGAATGACCAGGCGGAAGTAGCGGTGGGTGCTCTCGGGAAATGCCACTTCCAGACTGTCTCCAACGAACTTAGCGGTCCGAAAGGAGTAGATCGCAACGCCGCTCGCCAGAGTGCTCCATGTCTCCAGGTCGTTACTCCCCATAACCGAGACATCCCGATGGAAATTGACTGCGGAGGTGTGAAGAATCAACCGGTTGATAGGGAGCCCTTCGCCGCCCAGATCCATTTCCATAATGCTGGTAAGCGCCTCACGGTCCTCCGAACGCCCAATGATGGGCCCGGGATATCGGGTTTCGGATGCGGGCGACTCACGCACCGAAGAGACCGCCGCGCCGGTAATTGCCAAAGGAGCCTCATCGTTGTTGATCACGCTAACGCGGAGGTAGCGGTGGCTGCTCTCCGGGTAGGAAATACGCGTGTCTTTGGCGGTGAAGCCCCGCTCCTCGACGGTGAAGTCGAAGATTTGGCTGCTTTCCTGCACCAGCGACCAAGACTGCCCGTCGGGGCTGGCTTCGACTGCCACGTTTCTTTGGAAGTTCTGGGAGCTGGTCAAAACCTCTACCTGGTTGTGCAGTATACCCGCTTGCGCCAAGTCTACTACGAAGCTGGAATGCCGGTTGGGGGCATGGGACAAATCCCGCACCCTTCCTCCCACCATCGTCCGCTCCCGGCGGCCGGTCGCGGTCACAAGTTGATAGGCCACCTCTCCGGTCTCGTCTCCGGCGACAACTCTCAAGTCCCGCTGTCCGGAAGCCGATTGTTGGAAAACCTCCCGGTCCAAAGCCAGCTCCGCCAATTCCTCTCCGTCCAGTGCCGCAGGGGCCTGAATGGCCTTGAAATAACGCCAATCCTCAAGGGCAAAGTCCGCACGGGCAACAGAAAGCAGAAGCGTCCCCAGCGCCGCCGGTATGAAGGCCCATAGGAGCAACCACCGGAGTTTACTCAAGAAGGAAACCCCGGATGACCCGGCTGTAGCGCTGGTAGAGAAAACCGCCAACCACCAGTATGGCTCCCAACCCCAGGTAAGCCGCCACTCGATATTCCCTCTCCAGATCGAAGGTGTCGAATACGAAAAGCTTGATAATGGGAATGGCCAGCAGGCCCAGTCCGGCCAGCCTCACCCAGCGGTTTCGCAATGTGATGCCGGCCACCAGAAGAATGCCGGCATAGACGGCCCAGAGAATGCTTAGGGACAAGCTGATGACGTTGTCCGCTATTCGGGCTGGAACGTCGAAATAGTCGCTGTCGACCGAGGCGATTACCTCTGCGCTCAGGACCCACAAGGTGAGGAAACTAGCGGCGGTCAGCATGACCGGGGCCAAGAACCGCTCCCGCGGGTCGACGTGCCTTTGCGGCAATCGCCACAGGGCGTACGCGGACAGGTAAAACGCGGCAATACCCACCGCAAAGGCCAAGAACCGTTCATTGATGATAGGCCGGAAAAGCCTGTAATCGACATCGAAGGTATCGAACGCCAGCAACCGGACCACCATAACGGACAAAACTCCGAGGCCGAATAACCTCAGTTCGACCAGGCCCAGCCTCAGCGACAGTCCTATCAGGGCCACACCCTCCACAGCCCAGGTTATCGATGTCCAAACCCCGTTGGACTGCCCCGGTATGCCGACGGTCAGGATGATAGTCCCCGCCACCAAAAGGACCGGGAACAGGACCCACTGCAAGGATTCCAGTGTCGGCCGCTCCTCTTCCAGCCCGCGCCGGTGCATGCCCTCCCGGTACAATAAGTAGGCGCCAAGGTAGCAGGACGCGATGGCTGCCGCGTAGGTGATGGTGTAATAGTTCAGGAAGGGCCGAAGACCGGCTTCGTCAAAAACCTGCATGGAGTCGATAATCAGCACCCGGACGATCAGTACGGCAAAGGCCCCTGCGGCGAACAGGCGAAATTGTGAAATTCCAACAAGGTTGGAGACCCAAATCAGTACAGTCCCCTCTACTGCCCAGGCGACACCCACCCACGGGCCGTCGAGTTGGAGGGGCACAGCGACTGTAAGGAACACGAGAGCCAAGCCGATGGCAAACAGCGAGTGGAGTACCTGCTCCCGGTGCCGAAGCAAGATGCCGTATCCCAGAAGGCCGTAGAACAGGGCAAGGATGACGGCGAATCCGCCCATCCACTCTCCCAAATCGTCGGACATCACATCGAGGCTCCACAGGAAATAGGCCATCCCGTTGAGCATCACCAGCGATTGGTCGAACCTGCCGGGCGTCCGCCGCCAGAGCAGATGGAACAGCGTTGTTGCCCCGACGAAAATCAGGAAGATAACGGTGAGACCCACCTCCGCCAACAGAAGGCCGGGGTCCAACTCCTCCCGCCAGAACTGGAACAGCACCAGCGACCCGATGAGGCCCAGCAGGGTGAACCAGCGCCAGTTGCGGAAGGTGGCCAGGGCCAGCACCCCCAGGTCCAAGACCAGGACGTAGGGCAGCAGCACCCGCTGGTCCGAGAGTTGTTGGTCGGCCATCAGTAACGGTGTCGCGAATCCGGAGAGAATGCCGATGACGGCTATGGCCACGGCCTCGTAGCGCAGGGCAAGTCCCGCTGCGGCAAGCGTAACCAGGAAGAAGAACCCAAGGGCCGGCAGGGGCGCAATCAGTTCATATAGGGAGAAGGCCGCGTAGACGGCGAGGTAGAGTATCGCCAGGCCGCCTCCGGTGAGGGGTTGGGCCAATATGGGGTATCGCCGCCGCCAGAACTCCCCGAGTCCCAAGAGCGCCAGACCACCGATGATACCCAGGACCACACGGCCGATTTCGCCGATCCATTGATTGTCGAAGGCCAGCTTGAGGAAGAAACCCACGCCGACTATCAGGGCCACAACCCCGATTCTAGCCAGCCAGTTCCCGCCGAACAGCCACTCCCAGTCCAGACTCTGGACCCGCTGCCACGGGCCAATCGGCCAGGCCCAGCCGGACGCGGCCTGCTGAGAGGCCGGTGCAAGTGGCGGGGTCGCGGCGGCTACGACGTGCTCGACCGCCGGTAGGGCCTCCGAGGTGGTTACCGGCTGGCTCGCTGCTTGAGTGGCAGCAGGTTGGGATGCCGTTGGCTGGGGTTGGGCTGGTTGCCGCGGCGCCGGAAGGCCGTCGGGTATCCCGAACATCCGCTCCATGACTCTGAGACGCTCGGCATTGCGCCGGACCTCGCCCCGCAGTCCGTCGAGGGTTGTCTGGAGCGTCTGTACCTGCTCTTGCAGGCTGGGCGGCCCGGCCTGCGCAGCGGCTGTTCCGGAGGTTTCAGGCTGGCGGTCGGCGTCCTCGTTCGCCGTCCCTTCGCCGGGGCCAAGCGGCGGCGCACTGGGCTGTTGGTTTAGCGGCGTGCCGCATTCGCTACAAAATCTGTCGTCTTGAGAGGTCTCGCTGCCGCAGTTAGCGCAATTCAATGCTGTTTCTGTCCGGGCTGTTCGATCCGCGAAATCGTGGGCTCGACCCATATATTATACAAAGCGAGATTGCCCTGCGTGAGAATCCAGCATTGGTTGCGCCGGGTTTGAGTTCCAGCCATGATTATTGAGCCGGTAGGAACGATGGGCTATACTAGCGGCGCTCCCCGACCCGCCGGACTTTGACTCATTACCACTCAATTGTCGAAGAGGCTAACGCCATGGACCTCGGTCTCAGCGAAATCCAGCAGATGCTGAAAACCAGCGCCCTAGGGTTCCTGTCCCGTGAATGCCCGGCCACCTTGGTCCGGGAGATGGAGGAGGACGAGCGAGGGTATCCGAACGGCCTCTGGCGACAGATGATTAATCTCGGCTGGACCGGAGTCCCGTTCCCGGAACAATACGGCGGCACGGGCGGCGATTTCCTTGACCTGGCGGTGCTGCTGGAAGAGATGGGCCGGGCGCTGGCGCCAGCTCCATACTTCTCGACCGTCGTGCTTGGCGGCATGACCGTGATGGACGGCGGTTCCGACGGACAAAAGGCCGACTTGGTCACCCGCATCTGCGATGGATCACTGCTCATGACACTGGCCCTCACCGAAGCCAGCGCCACCTACGAACCTTGGGGAGTGGAGGCCACTGCGGAACAGCAGGGCGACGGCTATGTGTTGAACGGGGTCAAGCTTTTCGTTCCCGACGCCCACGTGGCTGACATTATTATCGTGGCGGCCCGGACGTCGCCGTCTGCCGACCCGGCCCAGGGCATTACCCTGTTCTTGGTCCCGGCCGGAACGCCGGGCGTAACGGTGGAAGCGGTGAATACCATCGGCTCCGAACGGCAATTCGAGGTCAGGTTGGAGAACGCCGCCGTACCGGCGAGCTCGATACTCGGCAGGGCCGGCGAGGGTTGGCCGGTGGCCGAACGGGCGGTGCAACGGGCGACGGCCGGACGGTGCATCGAGATGCTGGGCGGGGCAACTGCGGTGTTGGACATGACGGTGGAGTACGTCAAGCAACGGACCCAATTCGGACGCGCTGTGGGCAGCTTCCAGGCGGTGCAGCACCACTGCGCCGAGATGGCCACCGACGTCGAGGGCTGCCGGGGCATCGCCTACCAGGCGGCGTGGCGGCTGGCCCAGGACCTGCCGGCCCAGAGGGAGGTCTCCATGGCCAAAGCCTGGGTCAGCCAGGCCTACCGCAGGGTTTGCTCCACCGCCCACCAGTGCCACGGGGCCATCGGTTTCACGAAGGAACATAACTTGCAGCTTTACACACGCCGCGCCAAGGTGCATGAGCTTAGCTACGGGGACGCCAACCACCACAAAGAGTTGGCCCTCGCCAATATCGATAACCCCTGATCCATCAACTGCCGCCTCACTAACTTCCTGGTCTCGGCCGGGGAGCGAGGTCGGGGAGACGACCGCCGATGACAACCAGCAACTGCATCTTTTGCGACATGGCCCGGGACCCGGCCCACGAAGCGCCCATCTACCGGGACGAACGCTCCTTCGTGGTGCGGGACATCAATCCCAAAGCGCCGGTGCACCTGCTGGTGATTCCCAACATGCACATCGCTTCCCTAGCCTACGTCGGCCCTGGCCAAGTGCCCATCATGGGCCACCTCTTCGTCGTGGCGGAGGAGATGGCCCGCCGCGAGGGAGTGACCCTCAGCGGCTACCGGTTGGTGCTCAACCAGGGCGCCGACTCCGGCCAAGAGATCGTGCATCCCCACATCCACCTGCTGGGCGGCCGTAAGCTCGGCGACATGGGCTAGGGGTCGAGTTGACCACCCTGGGGGTCTGCCTCCAGCGTCTGCAGGACCGGGTGGGTCTACTGCCCAAGGGTCTGCAGGCCCACATCTACCGGGTCCGGGACATCGCCTTCGAGTTGTCGTCCCGCCATCACGTTGACATCCAGCGGACTGAACTGGCCGTGTTGGGCCACGATGTTGCCCGGGCCCTGAAAGGGGAGGAGTTGCTGCGACGGGCGGTCGCCGCCGGTATCGCGGCGGGGAAGCTGGAACGCCGCGCCCCGGTCCTGCTCCACGGCCCGGTTGGCGCAGAGAGCCTCCGACGGGAAGACGATATAGACGACGAAGAGTTGCTGGAAGCAGTGCGGTGGCATTCCACCGGCCATCCGGGGTTGGGACCGTTGGGCAAGGTAATCTTCATCGCCGATAAGCTGGACCCCCGGAAATCAGGGTCCTATCCGTATCAAACGGAACTCCGCCGGATGGCGGAGGAGGACCTGGACATCGCGCTGTTGGAGTTCCTCTGCCGCGAGTCGGAGGGGCGCCTCCGGCGCCGTGAGCCGGTGCATCCCCTAAGTGTCGAGACGATCAACGCGCTGCTGGTGGATGGCGGCTAAGCTTCGTCCTCTTCGCTACTTTCGTTTCCGAAGTCGTCCACTATCGGCGTAATCTGCACTATGAATTCCCGTAAGATTTCCGCAATCTGGTTGGCAAAGTTATCGTTCAGGGTATCGGGGCCAGTTCTTACTAAGGTATAGATACCATGCGGGGCTATCTCCTGCTCGGCGTTAAGACTGATGCCATCAAGGGCTGGCAGCTGTAGCTTTCGGCGGTTTTCAAACAAATACAGTTGCCCGCCATTTCCCTGATTCTTCCTGTGGCCACAGGTCTATGGAATAGTTCACTTTCCAATTGCCCCATGGGGGCGTGAATACCATATGTGATAATAGCGGTGACCTCCCCCTACGTTTCTCAATTAAATCGTCGAGAAAAATTAACAGTCCAGCACCAGCGCGGCCACCTTGATTCCCGGCTAGAACGGTCTTGCCACGTGTTCGGCCGGGACCAGTTCCTTGTCGCTGGGGTCTACTACCAGATCGAAGGCCTCCAGCGTGGTCGCCCCTAGTAGATACAGCCCTTCGGGGCCGAAAATAATCGGGCAAGTCCATTCTTCGTCTTGATAAGCTATACGTGCCTGGCCTACACTCCATAGCCTGTCGCTGCTGTCGGCAATGCCGAATCTTCGTTGCACGAGGGGCTGTATGTGCAGCTGCTCCAGCAAGGATTCGGGGAGCATCGTGTGGGTGGCCCCGGTATCGACCATCGCTGATACCTCGGTCAAGTCGCCACCTTCAGGATGGCCGACTCCAATAGTGACGTAGAATGTTCCCATTGCTTTATCCTGAGAGCCCTTTAATTGCTTCGTGTGCGGTTTCATCGAAGCATATATAATACTCTTGCCGGAAGGTAGGAATGTCAATTGTTGCTTGCCGTATAGAGTTGGTTGAATGGAAATAACACTGACATCGCGGGCGGCGGAACACATCAGGAGCCGGGGTGGCCGGGCCGCCATCGACCTGCTTTGCTTCTCGACTTGAGGGGGGAATGCCACTGAGGTATCGGTCGATACCCGAGTCTTCCTTAGGGACCTGAGCGACTACCAGGCTGTAGGCCACGACGGAGTCGAATTGCTTCTTCTGCCGCCCCTGATCGAGCACGCGACCAGCGTGAACGTCGACCTCAGGAAATTTCTGTTCTTCAGGAACCTCAGGGCGGAAATCGAGCTGGAGAACGGCTTGGTGCTGGGCCGCCGGGAACTCTAGCGCGCCTGGTAGACTGGCGCCCTTTTTTCCACGAAGGACCGGCTGGCCTCTTTAAAGTCCTCGCTCATGTGCAGCTTCAGGGGCAGCAATTGCATGTCGGCCTCGGCGCCGGTCTGCACCCACTGTCGGCGGCTCACCTTCACCCCGGCCCTGGCTGCCAAGGGCGGGGTTTTCAGGACCTTCTCGGCCAGTTCTTCGGCGGCGCTCAGGTGCTCGCCGGTGGGCACCAAGCGGTTGATCAGCCCCAGGCGGTAAAGCTCAGCCGCCTCCACCGGCTCCCCGGTAATCACCATCTCGCTGGCAATCTTGGAGGGCATGAAGGCGTTGACCTTGGCCCAGATGCGGCCGCCGGCCAGGCCGCGTCGGGTCTCGGTGATGCCGAACCTGGCTTCCTGCGATGCCACTATCATGTCGGACTCGGCCGCGATCACGATGCCCGCACCCAGGGCGTAGCCGTGTACGGCCGCTATGACCGGCTTCCAGTTGATGGCCCTTCCCAAGTAACCTTCCGGGTTAGGCCCTCGCTCTCTCCGGGCGCTCTGCTGGGGAGTCATTTCGACAAAGCGCTGTTTGATGTCGGCCCCGGCGCAGAAGCTCCGGCCCGCGCCGTGGATGATGGCCACCCAGGCCTCATCGTCGGTATCGAACTCGAGCAGCGCGTCGTGGAGGTCCTGTTCGAACTGGTCGTTGACCGCGTTCAGCACTTGGGGCCGGTTGAACATGATATAACCGGTCCTCTCCTTTCGTTCGTAGACCATGGTCTCGTATTCGGTCCTGGCAACTTCGGGCTGGGCAGCTTCAGGCATCAGACACTCCTTACGGCCGATAATAAATAGAACATATATTTCTATATTGATGGAAAAACCATTGACTTATTCCGAACGGTAGTTCTATACTGCGGCTGCGGAATTAGAACACTTGTTTCAGGAGGGGGAGCAATGGTTTGTCAACTAGCCACCAGTCCGCAGGCTCTTGGACCGTCCGCCAGCACGGCGGCAGCCGCGTCGGTTGTGGATACGGTACCGGAATTCTATCATTACGAGGATACGGGTTGCGAAGTGTCGTCCTCTTGCCTGGACTGCCCATTGCCCCGGTGCAAGTACGACGATCCGGTATGGTACCAACGGAACCGGCGTTTGGCCCGGGACTTCAAGGTGTGGACGGACATCCAGCGGGAGAACCTGACAGTGGAGGCGGCGGCGGAGCGTTTCTCGGTCACCGCACGGACCATCTTCCGGATCATACACCGGTGCCGTGAGGCGTCAATGGAACTGGAGCACGAGGAACTACTGCTATTCGCAGCCTGATTATTCACGGCAGAGGGCACGGAGAGCGCAGAGGTTTTTTAGTCTTCTGCGCTCTCTGCGTTTATTAAACCGTGTCGTTCAACCCCTGGGCAGACCCAGGCCGCGGCCGGCGATGATGTTGCGCTGCACTTCGGAGGTGCCGGCGGCGATGGTGCCGGAGAAGCTGAGCATCCAATGCTCCTGCACCCGGCCCCGCAGCGGGGCCCACTTCTCTTCACGGCCCAGCGTGCCGTACAGGCCCAGCACGTCCATGGCGGCCTCGGTGGTCCGCCGCACCGTTTCGCTGCCGAAGACCTTGCTCATGGAGGCCTCTTTGGTCGGCACCAGACCCTGGGACTGCAGGTAGGCCACGTTGTAGGCGATCAACCGGGCGACCTCGCAGTCAATGTACCGGTCGGCCATGAGATTGCGCACCCAAGGTATGTCCACAATCGGTTGGCCGTTCCGTTTGGTTTCGGTCGCGTACTCCCGAACGTCGTCCAACAGCCTGCGGGCGTTGGCCGAGTAATCGATGCCCGAGCGCTCAAAGTCCAGCAGGGTCACCGCCACGTACCAGCCACGGTCTTCTTCGCCCACCACGTTGGCCCTGGGGACGCGGACGTTGTCGAAAATCACCTGGTTGAACTCGTGGCCCCCGGCCATGTTGACAATGGGGCGCACGGACACTCCCGGCGTTTTCATGTCCACTAACACGAAGCTGATACCCCGGTGCTTGGGGGCGTCGGGGTCGGTGCGGGTGAGCAGCATGATCCAGTCGGCCCTGTGGGCCAGCGTGGTCCATATCTTGGCCCCGTTGATCACAAGGTCGTCGCCGTCCCGCACGGCCCGGGTGCTGAGGGAAGCCAGGTCGGAGCCGGACTCCGGCTCGCTGTAACCTTGGCACCACTGTACTTCGCCCCTGGCTACGGGAGGCAGGTGGGCCATTTTCTGCTCGTCGGAGCCGTGGATCATCAGCGTGGGGCCGAGCATACGCACCCCGAAGATGTCGCGGCCCGGCGCCCGCTGGTAGGCGATCTCTTCGTTGAAAATCGCTGACTTCACTGGAGAGGCGTTCTGGCCCCCGTACTCCTCGGGCCAGTGCATCGTAAGCCAACCCTTCTCCGCCATGCGCTGGCGGACCAACCGGGTCAGGTTCCAGTCGTCTTCCTCGGGATAGCGCCCGCCGCCCTCCCAGTCCGACGGCAACTCGGCGTCAATGAACGACCGAAGCTCGTTGCGAAAGGACTCGTCTTCAGCAGTGAACTTGAACTCCAAAATGCGCTACTCCCCGAAAGATTGGGTTGGCAAGCCTGGGTTGGCAAGCCTGGGTTGGAACGATCGGTTGGCAAAGACCGGCCCTGGAAGTTTAGAAAACGGGTTGGCGGCCGCTAACCGGTAACGGCCACGCAGGTCACGGTTCGCACGACCCCCGGCACCGTGTGGATCCGGCCGGTCACAAGGTCGCCGACCACCGAAATATCGTCACCGTTAATCAGGGCGATGATATCGTAAGGGCCCGTCACCACGTCCACCGTTGCGATCCCGGTCAGCCCGGTCAGGGTGCTGGCCACCTCCCGAGTCTTTCCGACTGCGGTTTCGATCAACAAGTATGCTTTCGTTGCCATAATCCGCCTTTCGCCTTTGCTGTTTTTGCGGTTACCGAGTGCCCAGCGAACACTTCATCCCGTGCGATTGGGGCCCATTCTACGGCCCGGCTTCCGGCAGTGTCAATTGAGACCGCCCCTTCTGCGGGCTGGCTATAATAGCCGCATGAGCAGACCTATGGACTTGCTGGCCGAGGGGGCCGGGGAACTCGGTATCGAGCTTTCTTGGGAACAACTGGAGCAATTCCGGACGTTCTACCGAGAATTGGCGGACTGGAACCTTCGGGCCAATCTGACCTCCATCACCGGGCGCGAAGAGGTCCAAACAAAACACTTCTTGGACTCCCTCACGGTTTGCCTGGCCGTACGGGAGGGTCTGGCGGTCCCGGCCCGGACCATCGACGTAGGCAGTGGGGCGGGGTTTCCCGGCCTGCCCCTGAAGATTGCCTTCCCACAACTGGCGATGGAGCTCGTGGACTCGGTGGGCAAAAAGACGGCGTTTCTCGAACACGTCGTAGGGGTCTTGGGCCTCGAGGACGTCGTTGTTCACACGGGCAGGGCCGAGGCGCTGGGCCGCGAGCCAGCCTTGAGGGACGGTTTCGACCTGGCGTTGATACGAGGAGTGGCCCGGTTGCCCTTGCTGTTGGAGTACGCGCTGCCGTTCTGCCGGGTGGGAGGGTCGGTGGTGGCGTTGAAGCACGGCGGCCTGGACGCGGAGTTACAGGGAGCGGCCCGGGCCTTGGGCGAACTGGGCGGCGAGGTGACGGGAGTTTTCCCCGTGGAACTGAAAGGACTGCAGGACCACCGTGTGGTGGCGGCTATCAGGAAGGTGGCTGCCACGCCTGACCGGTATCCACGGCGCACCGGAATCCCGGCCAAACGGCCCCTCTGACCACTGGCGGCGCGTATTGCTTGGCCCCACAGCCGCCATTATGATTACGGGGCTCCCGTAGCTTGGCAGGCACCCACACTCCCGATCTCGTTCTTGGTCAATTTTTCGGGCGGAGAGGCGATCCATGTCGGTAATGGTTACCGGTGGGACCGGGTTCATTGGCAACAGAATCGTTCGCAAGCTGATAGAGCGAGGCGAGGAAGTGGTGTGCTTCGACTTGGCGCCGCCCCGGTCCAACCTCGCCCCCTATTTGGACCGCATCCGGATGTACCGGGGCGACGTGACCCAGTTGCCCCATCTGCTGGAAGCGATCAACACCCACCAGGTGCACAAGATCATCCACATGGCGGCCCTCCTGCCGCCGGACACGGAAGACCGCCCCCATTACGCCATGCAGGTCAACATCGGCGGCGCCAACAACGTATTCGAAGCCGCCCGCTGGACCGGAATCGAACGGGTTGTCTACGCCAGCTCCATCGCTGTCTACGGGGTGCAGGACACCTTCGGCGAACGCCCGATCAATGAGGACGACCTTAACGACCCCATCAACGTCTACGGCATGACCAAGTCGGTCAACGACTTCTCAGCCAAGCGGTACGCCGACCGGTACGGCCTCGACCTGCGTGGGATTCGAATCTGCACCGTCTTCGGCCATGGGCGGGTTACCGGGATGACCGGCATGATCGGCGGCCTGATGGTCTCGCTGCCAGCCATCGGCCAGCCGGTGGCGATGCCGTTCGATGAGGCGGAGCTTTCCCCGATGATCCATGCCGAGGACGCCGCCGAGATTTTCGTGCGGGCCGCGCTGGCCGGGCAGCTGAACCACCGGGTCTACATCAGCGGCGGCAATCTGGCGACGATCAAGGACATGGCAGACACGGTTCGGAGCATCATACCCGACGCTCAAATCACCACCGGAGACCAGAAGGTGCCCCACGTTTACCTCGTGGACAACAGCAGGATGCTGGCGGACATCGGCTACGAAATCGCCCCTTTGAGGCGGCGGGTGCTCGACCACATAAACGACGCCCGGGCCGAGGCCGGAATGGACTCAATCACAGGGTAGGTTATAAT
Organism: Dehalococcoidia bacterium; assembly: GCA_965222595.1. Lineage (GTDB taxonomy): Bacteria > Chloroflexota > Dehalococcoidia > Lucifugimonadales > UBA3495 > VXOI01. Next base: position 38,600 of record CBDCUJ010000018.1, read on the forward strand.
TTCAGTAATTCACTCTTTCGAGGGCTCAAATGAGTATTGCCATCGGTTACATGCCGGGCGCATTCGGCGAGGGCGGGGAGAACCCCAACTACCTCCGCGAATTGGTGGAGGCGGGTGACAAGCACGGTTACGACTCCATCTGGCTGAGCGATCGCATCGTCAGCGATAAATTCAGCCTGGAGCCGATGATGGCGCTGGCAATGGTGGCCGCTTATTCGGAACGAATGAAGTTCGGCACCAGTGTGCTGGCCATGCCCCTGCGCAATCCGGTGGTGCTGGCCAAACAGATTGCCACGTTGGACTACCTCTCCCAAGGACGGTTTTTCCCGGCGGTGGGCTTGGGGCAGGAAGAGCCCGAGGAGTACGAGGCCTGCGGCGTCACCAAGGAGCGCCGGGGGCCCCGCACCGACGAAGCCATCCAGCTGATGCGCCGCCTGTGGGAAGAAGACAACGTTACTCATGAGGGCGAGTTCTACAGTTGCCATAATGTTTCGGTCACGCCCAAACCGTTTCTCCAACCGTCGACCCCGGTCTGGATCGGCGGCCGAACCCCGGCTGCCGCCCGCCGCGTGGGCCGGGTTGGCGACGGCTGGCTCGTCTCCAGCGCCACCCCAACCGAGATCAAGGAGGGGCGGGACATCGTCTTCGATACGGCAGCCGAGTTCAACCGTGAGATCGAAGAGGACCACATAGGCGTGCTGCTGGGCTACTATGTCAGTTCCGATGTGGAAGAGGCCACCATCAAGGCCAACCAGTTCGTAACCCGCCAGCGCCCCGACGCCCACTTCACCGAATTCACTGCGGTAGGTCCTGTGGACCGGATTGCCGAGTACATCCACAGCTACGTCGAATCAGGAGCATCCAAGTTCGTAGTCCGTCCCCTATGCCCCGCCGACGAGACAATGGAGCAACTGGACATCTTGGGCGAGGAGCTGCTGCCCCAGTTTCGTAAGTAGCTGGGGCGCTGAATGCCTACTCCATTCGAAGGATTGCCCAACAGCAGGCTTTAGCAAAGAACAACTCGGCTATCTCTTCAGACCGATTGGTTACTCGCAATCTCCAAGGTTAATTCCACAGGCCTGTTGCGATTCATGACGCCCCATGAACGCGCGGCTGTGATCTTCCGCCTGTAAATTCACTTTCTGCGGGACTGTTAATGCGAGACCTCTCTTCTCGTCTGTCAATGCGAGACCTCTCTTCCAGTCTGGACAGGATTCGTGTGGAATCCTTGGCAGGACTCACCGTGTCGCTGGCGCTCGTCCCGGAGGCGGTGGCATTCGCTTTCGTAGCCGGAGTTGATCCCCTAGTCGGCATGTATGCCGCGTTCATCGTCGGGTTCATCACATCCCTGACCGGCGGACGGCCAGGGATGATCTCCGGCGCCACGGGAGCCCTCGCCGTGGTGATGGTCACGCTGGTAGCCAACCATGGGGTCGAATATCTGTTCATCACTGTGGTTCTGATGGGGTTGATCCAGATCGTCGTGGGGGTGCTGAAATTAGGAAACCTGATCCGCATGGTGCCGTTTCCGGTGATGCTCGGCTTCGTAAATGGGCTGGCCATCGTCATTTTCCTGTCGCAGTTAGAGAGTTTCAAAACTGAAGGCCCCGACGGGACCCACTCGTGGCTGCCTGTACCTGATCTGGCGATTATGCTGGGCTTGGTGGCCTTGACGATGGCGGTGATTTACATAGTGCCGCGGTTCACCAAACGGTTTCCTGCCGCGCTGGCAGGGATACTTGTAGTCTCGGTATTAGTGATCTTCGCGAACATCGATACTCGGACGGTCGGCGACCTCTCGAGTATCGCGGGTGGGTTCCCGACGTTTGGAGTGCCGGATGTGCCGTTCAACTTCGAAACCCTACGGATCATCCTGCCGTTCGCCTTCATCCTGGCCGGAATAGGGCTTATCGAATCGCTGCTCACCCTTTCGTTGATTGACGGATTGACGGAGACAAGAGGCCAGAAAAATCGTGAGTGCGTGTCGCAAGGGGTAGCGAACGTGGTGACGGGGTTCTTTGGCGGCATGGGCGGTTGCGCCATGATCGGCCAGAGCATGATCAATATAAAAGCCGGTTCAAGGTGGCGGCTGGCGGGCGTCTTGTCAGCGCTACTTTTACTGCTGTTTATCGTATTTGCGTCATCATTGATTGAACAGATTCCGATGGCTGCTCTCGTTGGGGTGATGTTCGTAGTGGTGATCGGCACCTTCTCGTGGTCCAGCCTGCGAATTATCCAGAAAGTGCCTGTTTCAGACGCCGTGGTGATGATCCTCGTATCGGCGGTTACAGTGGTTACTAACCTGGCGATCGCGGTCGTCGTCGGAGTGATCGTGTCAGCCTTGGTGTTCGCTTGGAAAACTGCGCTGCACCTCACCGTTGTGGTAAGCGAGGAGACCACCGCCGACCGGCGGGTCTATTCGCTCCAAGGGCAACTTTGTTTCGCTTCCGTCAACTCCTTTAGAGATTTGTTTAGACCGGCGCTCGACCCTGAAGAGATAATAATCGACTTTCAAAACGCACGTGTGTGGGACCATTCGGCCATAGAAGCGATCGTGGACCTCTCCAGGCGTTACGACCGTGCGGGGAAACGCTTGTATCTCTTGCACCTGAGCCAGAACTGCCGTGGAATGCTCGAAAAAGCCAATGTGGTTGTGAACCAAATCCACGTAGACGATCCCGGTTACAGGGTCACCGTAGCAGAGCTGGGTGGGTCTGAGGACGAATCCTGATCCGACCTGCTGTGAGAGCAATGTGGACTATGTGGGGGCTGTGTGGGATTGAAGAATAATTGATCACTTGTATCAATGATGGCGCGAGCTGCTTCGTCCGCCATTCCGGACACGCCCCTACCTCTGCTTCGTTTCCCACGTTATCAGCAGTTCACGCATGGGCGCGCGCCATATGGCCCGGTAGCCTTCGCCGTCGGGGCTGAAGATTTCGTCGAACTGCTCTTCGAAGATCTTTCGTGCCCGCTCCCGGTCTGGCTCACGAGACCAGCGGCCGAACAGGACTGACTCAACGGCTTCATCTCTCGTTGGGAAATGCCACGTCTCCCACCATGACGGGTCGGGGAGCACACGGACTTCGGGCAGGACGCCCATCTCCCACAGCACCGGCAGCAATTGCCGGTGGCCGCACATCGGGGCTTGAGGCTCGCCGTAGACCCGGCGGAACAGGTCCGCTCCCCGGTTGGGCGGCGGTTCGCTCCACACCGTGATCATCACCCTCCGGCGGGCGGCGGCTTCCATCCGCTGGACGAACGGGACGAAATCCCGGACGAAGTAGGTAACGTCGCAGGTGATGGCGACGTCCCCCGCCACTGCTTCGGCCTCTGTCCAGTCGACGGGCAACAGCCGCGCGTTGGTGATTTCCGCTTCTCGGACCGACCCCGCGTACTCCGCGGCCATGGCCGGTGAGGGCTCTACGGTCACCACTTCCCGGCAACGCAGGGCCAAGGGCAGCGACACCCGGCCGGCCCCGCCGCCAACGTCCACCAGCACGTCGCCGGGCTTGACGTAGGAAGCCAGGGCCGCCAGGTTGCCGTCGAGTTCCCGGCGCGGGTCAAACCGGAACTGTGCGGCAGCGGGGCCAGCCCACATGTCGTCCGGTTGCGGCCCGAACAGCCGCTGCCACTGCTCCCATACCGCGTCATACTGATCTGCATATAACCGTGCGGCGGTAGTCATACGGCAGGGCGGGTCTCGTACCAGCGGGCCTGTTGCTGGTAGGCGTAGGCGGCCTGGATTACTCCCGGTTCGTCGAAGGGCTTGCCAGCTATCTGCATCCCGATAGGCAGCCCGCCTTCGGTGAAGCCGCAGGGCACCGAGATGGCCGGCAGGCCGGTGACGTTGAAGGGGGCGGTGAAGCTTCGACCGCGGGCGGCGCTGACGGGGTCGTAACCCTCGAATGCCGGGGCTGGCTGGGTCATGGTGGGCGTAACCATGAAGTCGACCTTCTTCAGCACCTCGGCGAACTCCCGGCGGGCCCAGGTACGCACCCGCTGCGCCTGCAGGTAGTCTGCGGCGCTCATCATGCCGCCGATACGGAACCGGCCCCGGACGATTTCACCAAATTCCTGGGGTCTCGACTTGAGGTTTGGTTCGTGGTAGGCATAGGCTTCGGTGACCATGATCACCGAGTTGGCCGCCCTCACGTACTCCAGGCTGGGCAATGACACCTCTTCGACGTGGGCACCCAACTCCTGCAACACCGTGACCGCCTTTTCCACGGTCGCGACCACCTCGGGGTTGACGCTGGGGTCTTCGTCGAAGAAGTAGTGACGGGGCAAGCCGATTTTCACTCCGCGGATATCTTCCTTCAACGAAAGGGAGTAGTCGGGCACCGGCGCACGGCTGGAGGTGGGGTCTTTGGGGTCGTGGCCGGCGATGGCCTGCAACATGTGGGCGGTGTCTTCCACCGTCCAGGTCATGGGCCCGGCATGGTCTTGGGACCAGCTGAGGGTCACGACGCCGTAGCGGCTCACGCGGCCGTAGGTGGCCTTGAGGCCGACGATGCCGCAAAGGGAGGCCGGACCCCGGATGGAGCCGCCGGTGCATGAGCCGAGCGCGCCCAAGGCCTGTCCGGAAGCCACGGCTGAACCGGAGCCGCTGCTGGAGCCGCCGGTGATATGGTCCAGGTTCCAAGGGTTGCGGGCTGGCTCGAAGGGGGTCGTCCAATCCGGCCCGCCCAAGGCGAATTCGTGCATGGCCAGCTTACCCAGCAAGATACCTCCGGCGGCCTTGAGCCGGGCCGTGGTGGTGGCGTCCTCGGTGGGGACCCGGTCAATGTCGATGTAGGACCCGGAAGTGGTGCGGATGCCGGCGGTGTCGTACAGGTCCTTCAAGGCGAAGGGGATGCCGTGCATCGGCCCCTTATACCGGCCCCGGAGGATCTCCGATTCGGCGGTCCGCGCCTGCTCCAATGCCTCGTCTGCCATCAGCAAGATGAACGAATGGAGGCGGTCATCGGTCGCGGCGATGCGGTCCAGGCAGGCCCGGGTCAATTCCACGGGCGAAAGCTCGCCCGCGCGCATCAGCTCGCCGGCTTGATGAATGGTCAGGAAATGCAGCGCGGTGTTGGAAACGGCCATGTGAATCTCCTTTCTCTCGGGACCCAACCTTCTCCAGCGAGAGGTGGGCTAACCTTCCGGCCAGTCGGGGTGGAACTCCACCACCATTTCTTCGGCCCCGAAACTGATGGTGTGGAGCTGCTGGGCGTAGGCGGCATACAGGTCATAGACGGGCTTGAGGTCTTCCAGCTCCTGCTGGCCCATCCCCAGCCCGGCCCGGTCGGCCATCAGCTTGAACTCTTCCATAGTAACTTCGCCTGGTTCAGGCATTGCGGTCTCTCCCGGCTATCGACTTAAAAATAGGGATGCCTGATTATACAACCCGAAAACGCGAAAACCCACGAGCATAGAACCGCGCCTAACTGGCGAACCTTGACCGCGGGGGCGTATAAACAGGTCTTGGCAAAGCCTGCGCTGGTCCAGCCGTCCCTGATCAAGGTTCGTCGCTTGGCGACGCGTTCCGCTCCAACTCCGGGCGCGGCCAAGCGCCGGGGCGTCGAAACGCCCCTATGCGGCCGTTACGGTTGCTCCGGGACCTGGACTGGCAACACGAAGGAGAATCGGCTGCCGGCGCCGGGGGCGCTCCGCACCTCTATGGCCCCGCCGTGGGCCTCGACCAACTGCTTGGCGATAGTCAGGCCCAGCCCCACCCCGCCGGTGCTGCGGGACCGTGAGGGATCGGCCCGGTAGAAGCGATCGAACAAACGTGGCAGGTCCTCCTCCGAAACGCCGCGCCCGGTATCGGTTACGAAAATCCGTACTTGCGTGTCATCCGCAGGGCCGGCGGCGATGTTTACCCGCCCGCCCCGGGGGGTGTGGACGATCGCGTTCTCAAGGAGGTTGTTCACCACCTGCGAGATTCTCGTGGCGTCCATTTCCACCAGCGGGGTGTTGTGGTCTGTCTCCAAGTCAATGGTCACCTCATTCGTTTCCGCCCGGGGCCGCACACCGTCGATACAGCGTTGTAGCAGGTCGCGCACATCCTCGGACGTTCGGTTTAGGTGAAGAGCCCCGGCTTCCATCTGGGCCAGCAACCGCAAGTCCTCGACCAGCCGGGAGAGGTGCAGGACCTGGCCGTATATCACGTCGATTGTCTCTTGGTCAGGCTCCAAAAGGTCGTCTTTGATGGCCTCCAGGATTTATGGACAACGTCCCCACCTGCCGGTCGTCTACCAACACCGGGTAGAGGCGGCAGAGTTCGACGACGTTGCGGTCGTCGACGACGACCAATATTGTCGAGGCGGCCCCCAAGATTTCCTTCACGGAACATGGATTTCGGTCTGCGATGAATCAGATGAATCAACGGAATATCCGCCGGCAAAATCAACAAATAACAAGCCAACATGAGTCATCCCGGAGTCTGGGGGCAGGGCTACTGTTGCTTGCAGAGATGCCGTCATACCGGCGAAAGACGGAAGGGATGACGTCATTTCTAAAGGGCGAGTATGACGTTGCCCACCTCCCGGAGAGGTGGGCAATTCGTTCTTCCTCGTTTATCATCCCTGCAGGAAACTCCGGGATGACTCATGTCGTACCCGCATCGGGATGGTTCAGGACCAGTCTAGCTGGTGGCCATTAAGGAAGTTTGAAGACCGCTTGACTCTAGAACGCTGGCCGTTGGAGCACGGACTGGTCTACTTTGCGAAGGAGCAACCTTCCGTCGTCCGGGCCGCCCAGGAGTTGACCGCCGTCCACCATCACCTTGCCCCTCAGGACCACGGTGGTGGGCCAACCCTCGACATCCCAACCCTCCCAGGGACTGTAGTCGCGAACGTGCAGGTCGGCCATGGACAGGGGCTTCTTCACCGATGGATCGATGATTGCGATGTCGGCGTCGCTCCCGATGGCGATTGCCCCCTTGCGGGGATAAAGGCCCAGGAGTTTGGCGGCGTTGGCCGAGGTGATGTCGACGTACCGCTCCAACGACATGCCGCGTTTCACAACCGCCTCGGTGTAGTTGACTCCCATGCGTATCTCGATTCCCACGTTGCCGCCGCGGATGTCCTGTACGTTGGTGCCGGCGATTTTGTCGAGGTAGGTGGTGAAGCTGCTGTCGGTGGCGGTGAATGAGAGGTCACCCTTCATGATGCCGTCCCACAGGCCTTGGCGGTCTTCTTCGAATTTGAGAGACGGGTAGGTGTGGTATTTCATGCCGTCGCTCTCTTTGTACTGCTCCGCTTGGAACGACAGCGCCAGGGTGAGCACCTCGCCGTAGACCGGCATACCGGCGGCCCGGGCCTCGGATATCACGTCAAGGCCGTCTTGGGCGGTGACGTGTACGAAATACATGCCGACCCCGGTGCGTTGGGCCAAGCGGACCACATGGCGGAAGGCCAGGTCTTCTACGGTCTTGGAGTGGATGAGATGAACGTTGTACCAGTCCCACAACCCGCGCTGCTGGGCCAGCAGATAGTTGTACATGACCAACTCATCGTCCTCGCCGTGGACCGCCAATACGCCGCCGTGGCGGCCAATCTGCTCCATCAGGTCGGCCAGCCGGCCGGTGTCGATCTTGCCGATGGGCGTGAGGCTCGCGCCTGCGGCCCCCGGCGGGCGGATGTTGGTGGTGAAGATTTTGACGCTGGGAAACCCGGCTTCCACCAACTCGTGGTACCGGGCGATGGAGTCCGGGGTGTTCGCGTTCCGGTAAATACAGTGGGTAGCGTAGTCAGTGTAGGCGTTGCCCTGCCAGACGCTTAGGAAATCGTGGACCCCTGCGGCGAGGTCACCCTCGTTGGGGACCGGAGCAAAGTCAACCACTGTCGTGGTGCCGCCCCAAATGGCGCCCAAGGAGTGGACCGCCGGCCCGGCGTTGGGGGTGCCCGGCACCGACTCTCCGGCCCCGGGCTGCACGTTGGCGGCGGCGTGGGCGTGGGCCTCGACCCCGCCGGGCACTACGATCTTTCCTGTTGCGTCGATGGTCCGGCCCACGTCATCGGGGAGCACCCCAGGCAGGGCCACGGCGACAATCCGTTCCCCCTCCACGCCGATGTCACGGATGCCGACTCCGGATGGGGTCACAACCTGGCCGCCTTTGATCACCATGTCCAGCATCGCTTGACTCCTTGCCGGTTGATTTCTAGTGGGCCAGTTCTCGGGTCGAGGGTCTCCGGATTTCCGTTACGGGATCTCTTGGGACACTTCCTCGAGGTTGAAGGAGTAGAGAGAGGCAGCCGTTGCCCCGACGATCTTGGCCTGTTCGTCCGCCGGAACGCCGCTGAGTATCTCCGCCAGAATCTCCCTGGACCTTGGGAACGTGGACTCGGAGTGCGGGTAGTCGGACCCCCACATCAGGTTGTCCACTCCGATGATGTCCCGGAGACGTACCCCAACCCCGTCTTCCTGGAAGCTGAGGTAGACGTTGTTGTGAAAGAAATCGCTGGGCCGGGCGCCGCCTTTGAAGCGGTAGAGGGCTTCTTCGTGGCGTTCGGAGTAGGTGTATTCCATGGAGTCCAGCAAGTAGGGGACCCAAGAGAGCTCGAACTCCACGATGACCAGCTTCAGGCCGGGGTAACGCTCGAAGACCCCGGAGAAAATCATGTCGCACATGGAAGTGGCCGGGTAGAACACTTTGGTGGCCCGGTTGCTGGCGTCCCGGACGCTGCCGATGCCGGTACCGATGTTGGCGCCCTCTCGTCTCGTCGCGGTGTGCAGGCTGAGGGGCATGTTCAGGTCTTGGGCCGCCGCCCACAAAGGCTCGTATTCCGGGCTGTCGTAACGCCTGTCGTCCGGGGGGTACTCGGTGATCATGGCCCCGGCCATCCCCATGCGGGCGGTGCGTTCCAGCTCGGCCACGCCCTCCGCAACGTCGTCCAGGTTGACCATCGCAATGCCCTTGAGGCGGTGAGGATTGGTGGCGCAGAAGTCGGCCAGCCAGTCGTTATATGCCCGAAAGATGGCTGACATCAACTTGGTATCGGCGACTTTGAAGTAGAAGAGGCCCTGCGAAGGATAAAGCACTTCTCCCGCTACGCCGTCGATCTTCATGTCCTTGATGTGCTGGTCGGGGTCGTACCCGCCCACGTGGACATCGTCGAAGCGGCCTTGGGCGGAGATTTGCTCCGGGTTTTCGAACCGTGCGCCGGCGTTGGAAATCAGGCCGATGCCGGCGATCACCTGGTCCTGCTCGACGACCAGTTGGTCGACTTCTCCGGCCCGGACCATGCGAGGGGCGCGGTCGCGGAATGGGGCGTCGATCCGCCGCGTCCATAGGTCCGGCGGTTCGAAAACATGGGAATCCGAGGAAATCACCAAGTGGCTGTCCATAGCGCCTCCTCCGGTCCGGCAATATACGCTTATTCTAGCACTCAGCCTTGGAGTCGGTGGAGTCGCCACAGAGTTACTGCAAAGTCACTGCAGAGTCACCGGGGCCAGCCCGGGGACGACCCGTCAGCCCTATCCCTGTTGGCGGTACCAGGCGCCATTGGTCTGGTCACGAAAGATGGTGAAATGGCGATCGTTTTCGGTGACGACCCGGTAATATTTCCTGGAAATGGGTTTCTCTCTCCACCATTCGTCGTCAACCTGCCATACGTCTTCTATGGAATTTATCCTGAGGGTTTGAGCTTGAGACCGGTCTTTTCGAGCCTGGGTCCGGGGAGAAGCGGGGGGCAGGCTGATGGACAGAGGACGGGCTTCGCCGTCCTCGGCCACCGTCACCGGCGCCGGATAATTCAGTGACCGGTAGCTTATCGGCTGACGGCTTGCGGGTTGCCGCTTTTTCATGGGCCCCTTTTTAGGGGTCGAAGGGGACCAGGGCCTGACGGCGTTCGGGAATTCGCGACCACGGTTCTATCTCCTTAATTCGGTAGATGGGTGGCTTGCCTCCCAGATGCACCTCTAACTGCCGCATCATCTCCCTGAGCTGCTCCTGCTTGCGGATGTCGGAGAAAAGACCGGTCTGTATCCCCGACTCTCCGGTAAATCCGGCCAGGGTCAATTTGAGGTCTTCCAAGGGTCCCGGCAGCTCTTTGGCTGTCATGCGGCTTTTCAGAGTCGAAAGGGCCTTCTCCTTGCCTCCCAGGGCTTCTTTGAAGGTGAACCGCCTCACCCAGGGCGGCCGGCGGAACACGTGGCTCTCCAGGGTGGCGGTGCGGACGTACCGGCCGTTCACCTCCGGACGGGAGAAGGCCCGGCCCAGCAGAATGCCCAAGGCGGTTAGGATCGGGCGCCAGGTGGAGTAGGGCGAGGGGAAGGAAAGGGATTCCTCCACCGTGGGTTCGGGATGGTGGGCCACCAGCGGGCTGTTGTCCCTTCCTCCAGCCAACTCCCAAGCCTTTCCGCCCTCGACGCCCAATTGGGCCTGCACCGCCCCCATGGGCAGGTCCGCCAACTGTCCCAGGGTGTAGATGCCGAAACGCTGCAACCGGCTCTTCTTCTCCCAAGACAGGGGGAGCAGGTTGATGGACCGGTCCCTCAGGAATCCGGCGGCGTCCCGGGGCACCCTGGTGGCCCGGCCCCCCTCGGTGACAACGGCGGCCACGTAGGCTGGGAACTTGCCCGTAGCCACCCCCACTCTGGGGTTAAATTCTTGGGGCGCTGCCTGGATGAGGGAGGTGATGACCCTGGCCTCATCCCCGTACATCAGCTCCAGCCCCTCCAGTCCCACGTAGGCACAGCCCATGCCCGCCCTTTCCACCAATGGGCTCCGCATCTCCAGCGAGCTCGTCAAGCTATCGAAGGCGTCGTTGTAGTAAGGCCCGTCGGCCTGCAACAGGACTGCTTCCTTGCACAGGGACATGGCCTCCTGAAGGGGCATGCCCGGCCCAACGCCCCGGGCTTGAGGGGAGTTGTCCAGCACCAACTCTTTGGAGCCGTGGCTTTGGGTGATGACCACTGGCCTTCCCCGCAGATCAGGGTACCGCTTCAGTTCGGCCTTGACCGGAAGGTGGGTTATCAGCACGCAGGCGATGTTCCCGGTGTCGTTCTTCCCGGTGGCGTTCTTTGTCATCCCTGTCCCTTGCCGTCCTTTTTGGGCCTGCAGACCAGATTATTCTCGGGTAATTTCAGGAGGTGTCCAAGCGTGGGCTGGGATTGTATAGAACGTATGTACTGCTCATCAAGGGGCGCTCGTCATCGTTTCACAGGACCACTTTGACGACAGGAAACGGATAGAATGGCTTTGAGCCTTTGGTTTAACCTGGCGTCATCAAAACAGACCAGCCGGTGGTCCAATCCGGCCCTGATTAAATCCAACTGTGGAAATCCAACTTGGGCACAACCCGGGGAGCAAAATACGATGACGACAGTTCAGGAACATGACATGGACATTCAACAGTCGTGGCAAGCGGTCCAGACCCGTGACCGCCGTTTCGACGGCCGCTTTGTCTACGCAGTGAAGTCCACCGGGGTCTACTGCAACCCCTCCTGTCCCAGCCGGCGTCCCCAGCCCGAACAGGTAAGGTTCTTCACCGGGACCGACGAGGCCCAATCGGCGGGGTTTCGCGCCTGCCGCCGCTGCCTGCCGGACCGTCCGGCAAGGGAATCGGACCGGAGCGCCTTGGTGCAACGGGCCTGCAATTACATTGACCAAGCCATCAGAGACCAGGCTGTCGGAGAGGAGTCCCAAGTCGCCGGAGGGGAGTCCCAAGTTACTGGAAGGGAATCAATGGAAATCCGCTCCGGCGGGTTGCCCACCGTCTCCGACATCTGCTTGGCGGTAGGCGTCACTCCGTCTCGTTTGCGGCGGGCTTTCAAGGAGGAAGCCGGCCTCACCCCCCGGCAATACGCCCACGCCAGGAGGTTGGAGCGGTTTAAGGGCCTCGTCAGAAACTCAAATGACGTGGCCGCCGCAATGTACGACGCCGGGTACGGTTCGGCCAGCCGGCTGTACGAAAACTCGGGGGCCCACTTGGGCATGAGCCCGGGCCGGTACCGCAGGGGTGGAGCAGGGGCCGTCATCTTCCACACTGTGTCCAAGTGCCGCTTGGGGTGGTTGCTGGTGGGGGCAACCGAACGTGGAGTTTGCTCCACCAAGCTGGGAGACGACCCCTCGGAACTGTCGGCTGAGTTGCGCCGGGAGTTTCCTGCCGCCCTGCACCAGCAGGATGATGGGCGTTTGAAGGCCTGGGTCGATGAAATATTGAGTTACCTGGACGGGTCTCAAAGGGGCCTCGATTTGCCATTGGACGTTCGAGCCACCGCCTTCCAGTGGCGGGTCTGGCAGTTGCTGCAGTCCATTCCTTACGGGGAGACCAGGACCTATCAGGATATGTCCCTCGAGCTGGGCTTGGGCGCCAAAGCCGCCCGCGCCGTCGGGCGGGCCTGCGCCTCCAATCCGGTATCGTTGATCGTCCCCTGCCACCGTGCTCACCGGAAGGACGGCGGACTGGCGGGCTATCGTTGGGGGCTTCCCCGGAAAGAGGCGTTGCTGGCCCTTGAACGCCGGACGGCGCTGGCCGGAAACCAAGGAAACCTCTGAACAAGTCCCTTCCCCCTCAACGGGGGAAGGTTAGGATGGGGGTGCCGGCGTTCATTGCATAGCTGACCTCCCTAATCTACCCTCCGGGATCCCGGCTTTCGCCGCCATGTCGCTGACTTATTCAGAGGTTCCCAAGAGGAATCGGGAGGACACGATCCGGGCGTATAGGTCCGGTCGTATATGAATAGAGAAGAAGATTTGCGGTACGAACCGAATGACTGACGCCCTGGCAACATACCGGCTGAGGACCGTCCTGCTGGCCTCAGCCACTCTCCTTTTCTTGGTCTGCGCCGGGCTGGCGTTCTTGGCTGGACCGCTGTGGGCTGGCGGCGGTCCCATCGTGGTGGTGGACAGCAGCGCCGAGGTGAGTGCGCCGGGTGCGGTCAACCTGAGTCTAACCGCCGAATCGGATTCGGACATCGTGCAGGTCCGGGTCTATTACCGGCCGCTGAACGCCCGGGCGTGGGGCTACGCTTACCCTGCTTTCGAGCCCGACACTACCATAAGCACCCGCCAGGCGCTGCCCGCCGGCAGCGACTCATACCTGGCCCCGGGGGCCGACGTCGAATATTACTACGAGATCCGGGACTCTGACGGCAATGTTCTGAAGACGGAACCCTCGCGGATAGAGTACCTGGACCGCCGGTTCGATTGGCAACGTTCCCGCATCGGTCCTTTGACCCTGCTTTATCATGGTCTGCCCGAGTCCCGGGTCGATGCCCTCGCTCCGGAACTCGAAGCCGACCTGGCCCGGATCACCGGCTTGCTCGACTTGGAGACGCCCCAGGCCATCAAGGGTGTGGTCTATCTACGCGAGTCCGATGCCCAGGACGCCTTTCCCCGGCAGAGCCAGGTGACGTCGGACCAGGCGGTTTTCGCCGGGTTCGCACTGGCGGAGCAGGGGGTATTCGTGGGCCAAGGACTGGACCGGCGCATTATCGTTCACGAGTCGGCCCACCTGCTGGTGGACCAAGCGTTGGAGAGCCGGATTCAGGACCTCCCGGCGTGGTTGAGCGAAGGCCTCGCCAGCTATTTCGAACCGGGGCGCAGCGTGGCCGACGGGAGGGTCCTCTACGAACGATCGTTGCCCTTGTCTTCGATGAACACCGTCACCGGCCGCCCCGCCGCCATCCGTACCTTCTACCAGAAAGCCCGTAGTGTGGTCACCTATCTCATTGATGAGCACGGAGAGACGAAATTCCGGTCGTTTATGGCCGAACTGAGGGCTAACAAGACCATCGACGAATCGTTGGAGACGGTCTACGGTTTCGATGTCGACGGCTTGGACCTCCACTGGGCGGGACTGGCAGCCACGCCGTCTCAGGAACGCCCTGCCCGGCCTCAGTCGCCGGAAACGGTGCCCGAGCCGCCGGGACCGGGCCCGGCCGGCGGCCCCTCGCCGTTCGCCTTCGCTGATAGCTGGATCATTATCGGAGCAGCCTTGGCGGTCATAGTGGTGGTGTCGGTAAGGACCATCTATCGCTGGCTCCGGCCGGTCCCGCAGGCGGACCTGGAAACTAATCCTTGGGACAATTATCCCTGACCAGTCCCCAGCTGTTTCGTCACCCCGAGGGAGCGCCAATCTTCACCGGGAAACCACTTTCTGTTATGCTCTTGCCCGTGCCCGACGATGGGGCATTGAGGTAAGCAAAAGGGCATATGTTTGAACGGGTAGCCATAGTCGGCGTCGGGTATACCCCGTTCCGGTCCGTCACTCCCGATCTATCGTTCCGGGAGATGGTCTTCGAAGCCGCCGTCAAAGCTTACGACGACGCCGGAATCCGCCCCGACGACGTGAGCACTTTCGTTTCCGTAACCGAGGACTACATTGAGGGCACGGCCATCGCCGACGAGTACGTGCCCGACCAGTTGGGCGCCGTATTGAAGCCGGTCCACACGGTAACGGCCGATGGAATCACCGGGTTGGCGTCCATCGTCATGCAACTCGAGACCGAGCAACTGGACCTGGCGGTAATCGAAGGACACAGCAAGGCGTCCAACATCGACTTCCCCGCCCATATCGAGGCCTTCGCCCTGGATCCCATCTACGCACGGCCCTTGGGGTTTCATCCGAGGTATGTGGCGGGTCTCGAGATGCGGGCGTTCTTGAAGGACACCGGCAACACGGTAGAGCAGGCGGCGGCGGTGGTGGTCAAAAATCGCCGGGCCGCATTATCCAATCCCATCGCCGCCTATCCGGCCAACCTCACGATCGCCGACGTCATGGCCTCTCCTCCGGCCGCCGAGCCCCTGAAGCGGGAGGACGCCGCCGGTCTGGCCGACGGCGCCATTGTCTTGGTGCTGGCCCGGGAATCCATGCTGTCGCGGGTCAAGGGAACGCCGGTCTTCATCAACGGAATCGGCTGGAGCCAGGACAGCCCCAATATCGCTGAACGGGACTTTCACACCGCAGCCTACGCCAGCCTAGCGGCCGAACGGGCCTACCGCATGGCCGGCATCCGCGATCCCGGATCGGAGATCGATTTCGCCGAAGTGGACGACACCTTCTCCTACAAAGAGCTTCAACATCTGGAGTCCGTCCGGTTGGCCCCCATGGGGGAGTCCGGACGTATGCTTGAACGTGGCGTCTTCCACGCCGGCGGCAGCCTGCCGGTCAACGTTTCCGGCGGAAACCTGGGCTGTGGCGCCTCCTACGACCTCTCGGGGCTCCGCAGCGTTCTCGAAGTTGTGCTGCAATTGCGGGGCCATGCCGGTGAGCGGCAACTCTCCGGCGTTAAACGGGGGCTGGCCCAATCGTGGCGCGGCATCCCCACGGCCACCGGCGGCGTGGCGATTCTGGGGGTCGACTAGGTTGGCGGAGGTCCTGAATATTATTCCACCCTATGCACCCAGGACGTAGAATTAGCGTAACGGTTCATTCAGTTCCGATGAAAAAGGGAGCCCTCGCGGAAATTCTACAGAAGGCGGAATTGAGCGTTCAAGAGTTCGTTGACCTGCTGTGAGGGTGCTTACTATGAAAAGGACGTACAAGATAATGATCATCCCCGGTGAGCCGGATGAAGGCGGTTACTGGGTCAAAGTGCCCGCTCTACCCGGTTGTGTCACTCAGGGTGAAACCGTGGAAGAGGCTTTGAGCAACGCCAAAGAGGCAATCGAGCTTTACGTTTCCGTCCTGATTGATGACGGGGAATCCGTGCCTGAAGACGAAGATGTCCCAGAAACCATTGTTTCCCCAGTTTCGGTCGAGGTCCCGGCAGATGCCCTATAAAAACAGGGTTGCGGTGCTGGGCGCCGGACTCACCAAGTTCATGCGCCGGGCGCTGGAAACCTCACCGGAGTTGGCGTTTGAGGGCGCCAAGGCCGCCTTGGACGACGCCGGCCTCACTATCGATGACATAGACTGCGTCGTATCCGTTACGGCTCCCGAAGCCTTCGACGGCGTTCACATGAAAGGAGAGTATTTGGCCGACGGTTCGGGCGCTTGGGGCAAACCCTACATGCGTACCTACGTCGGCGGCGGCTCCGGAGTGTTCGGTCTGGTTACCGGCTGGTACCACATCGCCAGCGGTCACTTCGACACCTGCCTGGTTGTCGCCGAAGAGAAGATGTCTCCCGCATTGCCCCACCCGCAGGGGGCCTTCAATGCCATATACGACCAGTTCACCGAGCGGCCCTTGGGCGTGAACCTACTCTGGATCTTCTCCCTCGAAATGAACCGCTACATGCAGACCTACGGCGTGCCTATGGAGACATTCGCCAGGGTCGCCCAGAAGAACAAACGCAACGGTCTCGACCATCCGTCGGCCCAGGCCGGGGTGGCGGGTGACTTCGAAATCGAAGACATCATGGCCTCCGAGGTCATGGCTTGGCCGGTGCAGCGCCTCATGGTTTCCCCCATAAGCGACGGAGGCGGGGCCATGGTGCTGGCTTCGGAGCGGTTCGCCCGGCGCATGAGCAAGCCGCCGGTCTGGATCGAAGGGGTCGGCTGGAACCTGGACACCTCATACTGGACCAACCGGGACCTCTACTATCCGCGGTACGTGGAGAAGGCCGCCCGGATGGCCTACGAAATGGCGGGCATCAGCGACCCCCGCCGCGACATCCACGTGGCGGAACCCTACGACCCCTTCGCCTACAAAGAGCTGCACCACCTGGAAGGGTTGATGCTGGCTGACAAGGGCCAGGCCCCCCGCCTGCTGGAGGAGGGCTTCTGGGACCGAGACACCCTGACCGGCATCCCAGCCAGTCCCTCGGGAGGCCTGCTGGGCGTGGGAAACCCCATCGCCGCCGCCGGCATGATGAAATGCGCCGAGGTCTACTGGCAGCTACAGGGAGAGGCTGGCCCCCGCCAGGTGAAGCGTGAAGTCCGCCGCGGCGTAGCCCAGGCCTGGGGTGACCTGATGCAGGTCGGCACCGTAGTGGTGATGGGGAAATAACCTTGAAAGAGGTTCCCATGAAAAATTTCCGGGGTACTTCCCTAACCGATCATGCCCTCACCGCCGGCGAGGTGCTGGTTACCGCCTGGCAAGTGAAATCCGCTTACCACTGGGACGCCGGCCTGGCCATGAGCCGCTATCTGAAAGGGCTGAAGGCGGGAACGATCAAAGGCGTTCGTTGCCGCCAGTGCCGCCGCACCATGGTCCCGCCTCGCGCGTTTTGCGAGTTGTGTTTCCGGCCCATAGACGAATGGGTCGACTTGCCTGACACCGGCAGAATCAACACCTTTTCGGTTTCCTTTGTCAACTGGGACGCCTCTCGCCGGCAGACTCCCGAAATACCCGTTGTGGTGGAGATCGACGGCGCCAGCCCCGGCATGTGCATCCTGCACAAGATGGGTGAAGTGGGGGAAACGCTGGAGGAAGTCCGGGGCCGCCTCCGGCTGGGCGCACCGGTGCAGGCGGTATGGAAACCCGCCGGGCAACGCCAAGGCTCCATTACCGACATCGAATATTTCCGGCCCGTCGATTAGGCCGGTTGTCAGACCATCGCAGCTCAGGAGACCACCGGATGCTCAACAAAGTAGGCCATTCCCGCGACATGAAGCAGGTGGCGGGGACCATCCCAATAAGCCATCGCTACACCCTGGGGGTGGCGGGAGAGCGTTTTTTCAAGGCCCTGCGAGATGAGCGGTTGATTCTGACCTCTCCTTGTCCCAAGTGCCAGGACCGCCTCCTCCCGGCGAGGATGTATTGCGAGCGGTGCTTCGAAGAGACCGGCGACGACTGGACTCCGGTGGAAGGGCCCGGGTTCGTGCAGAGCTTCACCGTGTTGCATTACGACTTGGAGGAGCAGCCTTTGGATCGCCCCCAGATCGTGGTCCTCGTGACTTGGCCGGAAGCCCGGGGAGGAATCATTCACCGACTGTCCGGCATCGCCCCGGATGACGCTGAAATCGGGATGGCGGTCGAGCCCGAATGGTCGGAGGAAAGGACCGGAGCCCTGACCGACATCCTCTACTTCCGCCCGGCGTTCTGGGAGATTTAGACCAGTCCCGGGTCGAGAGACTCAACCCTCTACCTGCGAAGGACACTATGACAAAAATAGGGCCATCCAATAAAACCGGGGCATTTTTCGGGTCCTTGTTCATTTTGGCCGCTGTATCGTTGGCCTTGACCGGTTGTATCCTTGGCACCCCGACACCGGCTGGACCAACCTCGCCGGCTGCGGCCGGAAGCGGTACTCCGGCTCAAGCTCAGGCGACAGTGCCGGCGGCAACCTCGCCGACCCGCGAGGCTCAGGCGACACTGCCGGCGGCAACTTCGTCGGCCGGGGTTTCTGCCGTGTCGCCGACCCCTCTCCGGGCCGCCACCCGGACGGTCAGCCGCCAGTACTCCGGTCTTCCTCCTCAAACGATAGATGTCTCCGCAGAGTACGCGGCCACCATTCGCACCAACATGGGGAGCATAATCGTGGAACTGTTCCCCGGTCAGGCGCCTGTCACCGTCAACAACTTCGTCTTCCTCGCAGAGGCCAGGTTCTATGACGGCCTCATCTTCCACCGGGTCATCGAGGATTTCATGGTCCAGGGCGGCGATCCCTCAGGCAACGGCTCCGGCGGACCTGGCTACCGGTTCCAGGACGAAATATCCCTCGGCCTCGTCTTCGATGTGCCCGGGAAGCTGGCAATGGCTAACGCCGGGGCCGGGACCGGCACCAACGGAAGCCAGTTTTTCATCACCACGGTGCCGACTCCCCACCTCGACGGAAATCATACGATATTCGGGCAAGTCACCTCGGGCCAAGACGTGGTCGACTCCATCTCCAGGGTGAGCGCCAACGCCGCGGACCGGCCCCAGCAGCCGGTGATCATTGAGGGGATCGACATCCGGTCGGCGCCACGGTGATAGACCTCGATAGATAACCTTCGGGGGCAGCCGTGGTATTTCAGAACATAATCTACGAACGGCGCGACTCAATAGCGTTCGTCACCCTGAACCGGCCGGATAAGCTGAACGCCCTCAACGCGGACCTGATGGCCGAGTTCCGGGAGGCGTTGGAGGTGGTCGAAGCCGATCCAGAAGTCAGGGTGGCAATCGTCACCGGGGCAGGACGCGCCTTTTCGGCGGGCTTTGACATACAGCGAGTTCCCGGTTCCCCGGATCCCCTGAGCGGACCTCCCGACGCTTGGCGGACCCATCTGCTGGGGCTCGTCGACATCTTCATGATGGTGTGGAACCTGGGCAAGCCGGTGATCGCCGCCGTCAACGGTTACGCATTGGGCGGCGCCTGCGAACTGGTGCAGGTGTGCGACGTGAAAATAGCCTCGGACCGTGCGGTGTTGGGAGAGCCGGAGATACGGGCGGGATTCGGGCCGCCCTTGCTCATAACGCCGTATAGCGTGAACTTGGCCAACGCCAAGGAGTTGCTGCTGACCGGCGACACCGTGGACGCCCACGAGGCCGCCCGGATAGGGTTGGTGAACCGCGTGGTTCCTCACGACGACCTTATGGCTGAATGCGAACGGGTCGCCCGCAAGATGTGCCTGTTGCCCCAATTGGGCGTCAAGCTGACCAAACAGGCCGCCAACCGGGCGTTGGAGAGCATGGGCTTCTTGGACGCGGTGAAGACCAACGTGGAGCTGATGACGATCTTCGACACCAGCACGAGCCCGGAGCAGGAAGAGTTCAACGCAATCAGCGCCGAAAAAGGTCTGCGGGCGGCCCTGAATTGGCGGGACGCCCGCTTTCGAGAATTGGACTGACCGGGGCTGGCCGTACCGGCAGACCCTGACGGGCTAACCGCCGGCCTTGACCTCCACTTTCGACAGGTTCTCGACGAATTTCAGTATCGCCGAATGGTCTGATTCCGCCTCTCCCTCGTTCATCAAAGCCCCAAGCATCTGTTGCAGCAACGAAGTGACCGGCAACGGTATATTCAGTTCTTGGGCTGTCTGCAGCACGTTCCGAAGGTCTTTCTGATGGAGACGGACGCGGAAGCCGGCCCTGAAGTTGCGGTTGAGCATCATGGGGCCCTTGGCCTCCAACACCGCGCTCCCGGCCAGACCGCCCCGGATGGCGTTCAGAACATTCTCCGGGTCCACCCCTGCCTTTTGGGCCAATACCAGGGCCTCGGCCAAGGCTTCGATGTTGGCCGCCACGATGATCTGATTGGCCAGCTTGGTAACGCCACCGGCCCCGATGTCGCCGGTCCGGACCACGTTGGCGCCCATGACCTTCAGGAGGTCCACGCTCTGGTCGAACTGTTCCTGCTTTCCGCCTACCATGATCGCCAGTGTGCCCGCCACGGCGCCGGGTTCCCCGCCGCTAACCGGCGCGTCCAGCATGTCGACACCCTTCTCGGCGCATTCGGCGGCTATCCGCTGGGAAACCGACGGGGCGATGGAGCTCATGTCGATGACCAGAGAGCCGGTTTTGGCCCCCTCCAGGACCCCTCCCGCACCGAGGATCGCCCTTTCCGAGTCGGCGGAATCGGGGAGCATGGTGATTATTTTGTCTGCGGCGGCTGCGACTTCGGCGCACGACGAAGCCCCGGTCGCGCCGTCGCCCACGACCTCTTCCACGGCGTCTCCCACGATGTCGTAGACGGTGAGCTCGTATCCTGCCTTGAGCAAGTTGCGGGCCATGGGTTTGCCCATGATCCCCAGCCCGATGAACCCTATCTTTTCGGCCATCCTTCGGCCTCCTCAATAATGGTGAAACGTGCCGGTGAACGTGCCAGATCTTCCCCGTTGATAGCCCAACGAGTCAACAGAATGTACCATAGATTGACTGTGCCTCCAAACTGGGCCAGCGTGCGGGTCGTCGTTGTGCTGGCGTGCTGTTGGGTTTATCATATTGGAGTCTTCCCCGGTGTCGGCCGGGGAATTTTTTGAGACCGGCGGCGTGCCGAGTCCCTCCTGCGTTGGGGTTTGTAATGCCGGATGAAACAACCGCACTGGTGACGGGAGGAGCCGGGTTCATCGGCTCCCACTTGGTGGACCGGCTGCTGGACCTGGAATACCGGGTAGCCATTATCGACGACCTCAGCAGCGGCAAAATCAAGAACCTCAACCCTCGGGCCACCTTCTATCACGCCGACATCACGCAGGCTTCCATAGTAGAAATACTGGGGAAGGAACAACCCGACCTGATATTTCACTTGGCGGCCCAGACCAGCGTTTCCCGGTCCACCAAGGAGCCGTTCTTTGACTCCAATGTAAACGTGCTGGGCACCCTGCGTTTGCTGGAAGCCGCCCGCCGGAGCAGTGTGGAGAAAATTATATTTTCTTCAACCGGAGGCGCTCTCTACGGCGATCCCGAGACCATTCCCTGCCGGGACGATGCTCCGGTGGAGCCGATCTCCCCTTACGGTATGTCCAAGTACCTGGCGGAGCAGTACCTGCGTTACTACTACCGCCAGCACCGGCTGAACTACACCTGCCTCCGCTACGGCAACGTATACGGGCCTCGCCAGGACCCCAACGGAGAGGCCGGGGTAATCGCCATCTTTGCCGCCGCGATGCTCGAGGGTAAACAGCCCCAGATCTTCGGCGACGGAACCCAGATGCGGGACTTCGTTTCCGTGTTCGACGTCGTAGACGCTAATATTGCCGCCATAGACCGGGGCGACGGCGCCGAAATGAACATTGCCTCGGGCGAGGCCACCAGCGTCAACCGGGTGTTCGAGATACTGAAGAGTGTGACCGGGTACCGGTGGAACGCTCTCCATGGGCCGGCCCGGCTCGGCGATGTTTATCGCATCAGTCTCGACTGTTCCCGCGCCTCAGCGGTACTGGGCTGGAAGCCCAGGACCGGCCTGGAAGCGGGTCTGGCCGAGACTGTGGAATTCTTCCGGGACCAAATACAATCGGCCGGGACCGGAAACCCGGTCCGTTAGGGGGTTTGGATACAGTGGATACAGACTATGATGCCATCATCCTCGGGGCCGGAGCGGCGGGGCTCGCGGCCGGACTATACACCACCCGGGCGATGATGAAGACCCTGCTCATCGAGCAGTTGGGCCCCGGGGGTCAACTGCTTATTACCGACGAAATCGACAATTACCCGGGGTTCCCCGAAGGGGTGAAGGGCCAGGAACTGGCCATGATGATGGAGCAACAGACCACCCGGTTCGGCGCCGACATCGAATACACGGAAGTCCAGGGGTTGGACGACGTCGATAAACCCGTAAAGACGGTCCACACCGACGACCGCGACTACACCGCCAAGTCCCTGATAATCGCTACCGGCGGCTCTCACAACAAGCTGGGAGTGGCCGGGGAGGACGCGTATGCCGGACGGGGCGTATCCTACTGCGCCGTTTGCGACGGCAATTTCTTCCGTGGGCAGGATGTGGTGGTCGTGGGCGGGGGCGACGCCGCCATGGACGAAGGGCACTACCTGACTGGAATAGTCAACTCCGTTACTTACGTACACCGCCGTGACGAGCTCAGGGCCACCCGGGTCCTTCAGGAACGGGCCTTCAACAACGAAAAGGTGAAATTCCTGTGGAGCCACGTTGTGGAGGAGTTCACCGGCAACGAGGTGTTGGAGCACGCCAGGGTTAAGAACCTGAAGACGGAAGAGATCTACGACTACCCAGCCGCCGCCGCGTTTATTTACGTCGGCTTCCATCCCAACACGGAATACCTGAAGGGATTGTTGGAGATGGACGCTTTGGGCCACGTGTATACCGACATCCACATGCGGACGGGCATCTCCGGCGTATACGCCTGCGGCGACGCCCGGGCCGATTCCACCCGTCAGTTGGGCGCGGCGGTTGGCGACGGCATCACTGCGGCGCTGGCCGCCTACCACGACCTGAACGCCTAGTCGCCATCCGCGCTCCCTTCATAGTCCTTCCCGTCCGAAATCCGTGTACCTTCTCCTTGGGGAAGGGGTCAGGAGGGGGGAGCGCCATCGGCAGCCTCGGCAATCGTCAGTCTCGGTAACCGTCGGAAGGAGCAAGCGAAGGGCTACGACGCCGACAGTTCCCGGGTCAGCAAGACCGCCCCGCCCGTCAACGTTATACCCACGGCCACATAACGAAACGCCCGCTCGTCCAGCCGGTTGACCACCATACTGGCTATCGCGAAACCTGCGATCAGCCCCGGGACCAGCAGGCCCACGTTGGCCAGGTCAGTCCGGTCCAGCAGTCCGGCGGCGGCGTATTGGGCAACGGCAGCCGTCGACGACGCGATGAACAGCAGGGCCAAAGACGCTCGGACCGTCTGGGTGGGCCACCGTTGAGTGATGGCGTACAGGCCGGCCAATGGGCCGCCAATGCTGATGGAGGATATCGCCAGGCAGGTGACGAATCCAAATACCGGCCCGGACAAACGGTGATTGGCCAGCGGGAGCTGAAGGCCGGTTAGACTGAACAGGCCCAGAGTAATCACCGCTCCCACAATGACCAGCTTCAGAATGCCGGCATCGGCGACGTTCAGCGCGAACACCCCGACCGGGGTCGCTGCGACCCCGCCCAATACCAGTCCACCGCTCAGCTTGAGGTCCAGGTGACGCCAGGTCCGAGTCAACACCATCGCCAGCAACAGGGCGATCAAGAAGTTGACCACGACCACCGCCGACTTCACGTCCAGGAACAGCAGCAATACGGGTGTCGCCACCATACCCAGGCCGAAGCCGACGGCCCCCATCGCTACCGCGCCGGCAGCGACGATCAGCAGGGCGAATACAAGTTCGGGGCCGGTTAGCATGGCCGTCCGGCAGCCAGAGGGAGTTGGGGGGAGACAAGCAAGTCGGGAGTCGGCGGATTAAACGTCGAACAGGTGGCGGGTCGCGGCATGCCGCAGGACCGTCCCCACGTCGATCACGGGTGGGCCGTCGCGGCGCACCTGAATCTCCAATTGCTGGTTGGGGTTCACCGTGAAGGCCCGCTCGCCGTCCAGCGCCACCGTGCAATTGCGGCGCTCCACCGCCACCTTTTCCCCTTCGGCCAGCCGCCGCCAAGATGATATGGCGACCGTGGGAACCATTCCCGGCGCTATGGGGGCCCGAATGTAGGTGTCGGTATCCTCCCGTTCGCCGCCATCGCCGGGACCGGCACCGTCTTTGAGGCTGTACTGCAGGCCGCCCTCGTCGGCCAACGAAACAGGCTGCAACCGGGCGCCGATGGACGACAGTCCCAAGGACGCCGGTTCGGCCCGGGTCAGGAACACTTCGTAGAGGGTGTTAATGTCCCATATGGCCCGGGTGGCCACGAACCGCTCTTTAGAGAGGGCGACGTCGACGAGGGCGATGTCCTCGGCCTGTCCGTCGATGTAAATCTCCAGCAGCTTGCTGCGTATAGCCGCATCCTCGATAGAAACGTCGCCGCGGGCGACCAGCGCCGCAGCGAGTCCGGCCATGGTGCCTTCGACGAGGACCGGAAAGACGTTGTTGGTGCCGGTGGAAATGGCGATCATCGGCATGGTGCGGCACCCTTTTACGACCGCGCGGTTGGTGCCGTCGCCGCCCAGGGTGATCACGCAATCGACACCCATGTCGCCCATGGCCGCTGCGGCCCGGACGGTATCGCCCTCGTTGTAGAGCGCCGACATCTGCAGCAGCCGCAGGTCCAGCGCCAAATGAGGGTCGTCGGCAGCGCGTTGCACCAGATGGGAGCTGTCCGGCATGGCGATGATGTTTGTCACACCCGCTGATTGCATTCCCAGCATCATCCGGCGGATGGTGTTGACCTTTTCCCAGTCCGGCACCACCC
Source organism: Dehalococcoidia bacterium (assembly GCA_965222595.1). Taxonomy (GTDB): domain Bacteria; phylum Chloroflexota; class Dehalococcoidia; order Lucifugimonadales; family UBA3495; genus VXOI01. The sequence continues at coordinate 63,210 of CBDCUJ010000018.1, forward strand.
TGCCTTGGGCTACGAGCCGGCGAATGTCTTTGCTGGCCGCCGGATTGGCGATAATTCCCACAAGGGCCACAGAAACACTCCTTCAGAGGCAAATCCCGGTATAATGCCCCAGTTCAAGGGATTTCGAGATACGTGATGATGCTCCCGGAGACGCCAGGCCCGATTATAGCACCAGGCGTCCGTTGAACACCGGGGCTACGGACGGACCGTCGTCTGCAAACGCCAAGCCAAACGCCAAGCCAAACGCCAAGCCAAACGCCAAGCCAAAAGCCAAGAAGGAGAACAAGATGAGCGCAGACCTGGCTTTCATGAACGCTATTGAACTTCGAGCCGCCATCCGGAGCGGGGAAGTTTCCTCGGTGGAGGCTACCGAAAACTTCTTCCAACGGATCGAACGGTTGGACCCGCAGCTCAACTCCTACCTGGCCCTGTGTCAGGACCAAGCCCTGGCCGACGCCAGAGCCGCCGACGAGGCAGTGCGCCGGGGCGACGCCACCGGCCAGCTCCACGGCATCCCCATATCCATCAAAGACCTGGAAATGACGAAGGGAGTTCCCACCACCCTGGGATCGGCGCTCTTCCAGGGACGGGTGCCCGATGTCGACTCGATCGTGGTGGAACGGGTGAAGGCGGCGGGCGCGGTGATGTTGGGAAAGACCAATACCCCCGAGTTCGGTCAGTCAGGGACAACCGAGAACAAGCTGGGGGAGCCTTGCCGCAACCCGTGGAACACGGAACGGACCTCCGGCGGCTCCTCCGGCGGGGCCGGGGCGGCGGTGGCGGCGGGCCTCTGCACCATAGCCACCGGAAGCGACGGCGGGGGTTCAGTGCGCATTCCCGCCAGCTTCAACGGCATTTTCGGCATCAAACCGTCCCAAGGCCGGGTGCCCCGTTACGGCGGGTACGGCCACCCGGCGGCCAACCACTTCTCCCAAGCGGGGCCAATGACTCGTACGGTGGCCGATAGCGCCTTGTTGCTCCAGGTGATGGCCGGGCCCGACTCCCGGGACGCGAACTCGATACGCCAGGCTCCTCCCGACTTCAGCGCCGGACTCAACGAGGGCGTCCGCGGCATGCGGATCGCTTGGAGCCCCGACTTCGGCTATGCCCCGGTGGACCCAGAGGTGGCCAGCGTCACGGCGGGCGCGGCCCGGCTCTTCGAAGAGTTGGGGGCCACCGTCGAGGAGCCCTCCCTGGGGTTGGAAGACCCGTGGCCCGCGTTCTGGGACGTCTTCGGCACGGCCGCCTACACCTCCTACGGGCACCTGTTGGAGGAACACCGCGACGATTTCACTTCCTATGGCCTTCGCTCCATCGACCACGGGGCCGAGGTCACCGGCGCCGATCTGTCTCGAGCCTTGCTGTGGGTCGACCGGCTGGGACGCCAATTGGAGGACTTCTTCGATCATTACGACCTGCTGGTCTCGCCGACGATGGCCGTGGCGGCGTTCCCCATCGATCAGCACCCCACCGTGATCGACGGGAAGCAGGTGGAGCCCTTCTGGGGGTACCTGCCCTTCACCTATCCCATCAACATGACCGGTCAAACGGCGTCCAGCGTCCCTTGCGGCTTCTCCCAGGACGGCATGCCCATCGGACTGCACATCATCGGTCCCCGGGGGTCTGAAGCCAGGGTGCTCCAGGCATCGGCGGCTTTCGAGCAGATCAGGCCGTGGGCGGACCGGAGGCCTGTAGTAAGCTAGGGAACGCGGCAGGCGGGCTAGGCCGGTGGGTGACCGGATGCCGCCGTGATCTTCTCCCGCAGCAGGGGGAGCACCTGAGTAGAAACTCTCCGGCATTCCTCGACATGAGGGAAGCCGGAGAGGATGAATTCACCGAAGCCCAGCTTCCAGTAGCCCAGCAGTACGTCGGCCGCCTGCTCGGGAGTGCCGACCACGGCCGTTCCGCAGTTGACCCGGACCTCCGAAAGCCCATTCCACAGGTGGGGCGCGACCCAGTGACCGTCGGCCTGGCGGGCTTGCGCCTGCTGGCCCACCATCGGTGTGCCTTCGATGGCGGAGCGGCGCTGGGCCTTGACCGCCGGATCCGCGTGGGCGATGAGCTCGTCGGCGGCCGCCCTCGCCTCGGACTCGGTATCCCGCACCACCAAGTGGGTCCGCAACCCAAGGCTTGGGTTACGCCCGGCCTTCCGGCACGCCTCTAGGAGTGAGTCCATGCGGGCCCTTGTTTCGTCCAAGGGTTCGATCCAACTCAGGTGGACGTCCGCCTGGCGCCCGGACAAACCCATGGCCCTGGATGATACCCCTCCGAGGTAGAAGCGAGGCGAGTTTTCGCCGGGCAGCGGCGTGCAGTAGGCGTCCCGGAGCTTGTAATGCTCCCCGGAGAACTCCACCGGGCCGGGCCGAGTCCACAAGAGCCGGCAAGCGGCGATGAACTCCTCTGCCCTTTCGTACCGGGTGGCGTGGTCGCTGGTCTCTCCCACCCGTTCGAAATCGTTCTGGATGCCACCCGGTACGACGTTGATGTCGATGCGGCCGCCGGAAATATGGTGGAGGGCGGCTGCCATCTGGGCGAACAGCCCCAAGGATATGAACCCGGGTCGCACCGCGATGAGGAACCGTATGCGTTTGGTCACGGCGGCCAACGCGGTGGCGGTGGTCCAGGTCTCGGCAAGCGGGGCGTCCTCGGCGAACAGCCCGTTGGCGAACCGGGTGGGGATCAGCAGGGAATAGAAGCCGCAGTCCTCGGCGGTTTCCACCACCTTCCTCAGGTAGTCGAAATCGGGTGGGCGCTCGGCCCGCAGGGTTCCCGCCCTTGAGCCGTCGCCATCGATGGGTATGAACCAACTGAATTTGAGTTGTTCCGAGTCTACCGGAGCGTCCAAGGGGCCTCCCAGGGCTTCATCACACCCTAACGCACTGGAGATTCTGCGTTGTTTTGCCCTTCTTCTTTGTTGTACCACATCACCATCACCACTCCGGCCGCGACCACGCTCATCATGTCGCCCGGGACCCACAACATGAGTCCGCCCATTTGCTGGTCTGTTAGCAGGGAAACGCCGAAGGGCTGCCTGACGTCCGCATAGGCTGAGTAAAGCAGGCCATCGGAGAAGGTGATTGCCGCCCCCAGGATGGTGTTGGGCAGGACTATGAGTCCCAGGTAAAGTACCCGCAGCCCGTAATGAAGGCGGGAGTGGTGCGGCTTCGGGTCGATCACTATCCACCAGAACAGGAAGCCGGACCCGCTCATGGTCAGGTGCATCAGGGCGTGGACGACGTCATTCTGAAGGGCGAGGTTGAATGCGCCGGGGAACTGCCATAAATACAGACTCCCCATGAAAAGGCCGGTGGTGACTATGGGGTTCGTCAACCAGAAGTACGCCCGCCGCACCCTGGGATGGCGGACCAACGGCTTCACGATTCGTTTGAGGGCCCAAGGCGGCAGTCCCCGCAACATCGGGGTCAGCGGGGCTCCCAACAATATCAGCAGCGGGGCCATCATTCGCAGCAGAAAGTGCTGGACCTGGTGGACCGACAGCATGTGGTCGGCAAGGGGGTCCAGCGGCGATTGGAGGGCGATGAATATCAGGAAGAGGCCGGAGAAGAAGGACAGCTTCTGCCAGTTGTTCACCGGATGGCTCGGCCGGTCCCAATTGGCCAGCCCGTTCATGTAGAAATAGGCGGCCACCAAGAGCAGGATGGTGGGCAACGGGTTAGTGTTCCAGGCCGTCCACAGGCTCTGGCCCGATTCTATGCCGCCGTGGGCCATCGCCGCAGGCGCCGCCAGCAGGAAGAGGACCGCGCCCAGCACAATGGCCGGAATCACCCGCCGGCAGGCCAGTCCCCGGCCGGCCTCCGGAGCGAGAACCGGACGACCGGCTAATCTCCGGCTCATTCCCGGGCCGCCTGCCGCCGCCGGTCACGGCGGACGCTCCACCACACATAGGCGACGCCGCCCACCAGAACGGCAAACACTCCAAAGAAGACCAGGCTGCCGCTGGTGTAACGCTGGAGAGCGGGCACTTCCACGGTCGTTATCTCGCCCCCGGCTTGGCCCAAGGGACTCTCAACGTCTACGCTTATGACCCATTCGCCTGTCGAATCCAGGTTGAGGCGAACGTCATATTGCTCCGGCAACACCGGCGAGTTCAATGCGGTGGCCCACCCCTCGTAACCGTCTTTCGAGTGCCGGGTAATCAATACCACCCGCGCGTCGGGTACGGGCTCCCCGGTGGCGGCGTTGCGTACCAATACCGAAAGCTGGAGGAACCCGGCCGGCAGATTGGAGTTGACCAGAAGCGCACGGATATCATACGGGCCCGAGTTGATTCGGACCTCGTCTGGGCCTTCCTGGCCCGAAGCGAGACGGGTGACCCCCAGGGTCATCCATAGCAGAAAGGCGGCGGCGACGGTAACCGCGATGACCCGGCTAGCGGCGGAAAACGAGGGACAACGGTAGCGCATACACCAATTGTACCCTAAGAGCGGCGGCAGATACGCGGCCTATGCTCTGGCATCGCGAGGGCAGCCCATCATCCGTGTCGTGGCCGCGGCGTCGCGCCTTACGGCTGGAATGTCTTCTTCCAGACGCCGGGGGAACCGGCGGCGTGGGTCATGATACCCCGCATTCGCTCGTTGTCGGGGTTGATGTCCCGCTGCCGCAGCCACTCGGCGGTTTCCGAGACAAGCTCGTCCTCCAGTTCGTAGACGGTAGCGTACACCGGCTCGCCGCGCACCGCCCTCCAGCGCCGCCCGCGGACGCAGCCCGGCACTTTCTCGTAGTTTGGGACGTAGACGCCGTTGTACCACTCGTTCCACTCGCCATCCTGCTCGGCGGGGACGTTCATCCGGCCGATCTGTAGCGCCGGGGCCATTCCGCTGCCAGCGATCTCGTCGGTGAGCCCGTGCGGGTGAATCATCTCGTAGACGTTGTTGATGACGTTGGTCCCAATGAGGCTGGGGCTGACCCGGCTGCCCCATTCGGTCCTGGGGCGGCTCGTGAAGGCCTCGGTCTCGACAACCGCAGGGCTCTCCAGTTCATAGACCGCCATGTGCTTGGGACCACTCTTCGTCGCCTCGTACCGCGCCGCGCTTAACACGCCGGGGACGGACAGCAGTTCGGCCAGATGCTCCTCGTTATACCAACGATTGAAGTCGTCCTCTTTGTCGGCCGGTATGTCGGCCCATACGATCATCAGGCCGGCACCTTTTTTGTTCGCCATTGGTCTTCCTCCTGTAACCTGGTTGTCTTGGTAATTTTCGTGGCAATATGATAACCAAAGAGGCCCAACATTGGCTATTGGCTACCAGATTACGCGGGCGGCCTCCAAGGCTTGGACCTCGGCCTGGGACCGGCCCAGGATACCGTGGAACACTTCGAGATTGTTCTCTCCCAAATCGGGGGTCCAACGGTCGATGGCCGCCGGGGTGGACGAAAACCGCCAAGGCGGTGCGACCGCGCGTTGGCTCCCCTTTTCCTCGTGAAAGACAGTTGGAAAGACGTCCCGCTCCAACAGGTGTTCGTCCAACATCAGGTCGTCGGGAGCCAGGGACGGAAAGGCGGCAACGCCGTGGGCCTGCAGGCGTTCGGCGACCTCCCGGGGAGTCTGGAGCGCGGTCCATTCCTCCAACGACCGGTCCAGTTCGTCGTGGTGGAGCCAACGCCGGTAGCCGTCCCCGAAACGGTCTCCCGCCGCCCAATCGGGGCGGTCCAGCGCCTCCACCAGGCCCTCCCACTCCTCGTCGGTGGCCACCGACAGGCTGACCCAGGCGTCGTCGCCGAGGCAACGGTACACCCCTTGAGGCGCAGCGGCGTCGTCACGGTTGCCTTGGCGGTGGGCCTCCCGGCCGTTCATTGCGTATTCCAACAGGGCCGGGCCGATGAAAGAGGACCCCATATCCCGGACCGAGACGTCGACGTGCTGGCCCAAATTGGTGTTCCGCTTGGCGCACAGGGCGGCGGCCGCGGCGAAGGCGGCCAGCATGCCGCCGGTGTGGTCCATGGCGTGACGCAACTCCACCGGCGGGCCGTCGGCGTAGCCGGTGAGGTGCCCCAGGCCGCCCAGCGCCGCAAACATCGGGGCGTAGCCGGCAAAGTCCCGTTCGGGGCCAGTCTGCCCGTTGGAGGATAGCGAGATGAGTATGATATCGGGCCGGACCTCCCGCATGGCTTCGTATCCCAAGCCCAGCCGGGTCAGCACGCCGGGACGGAAGTTCTCTAGGGCCAAGTCGGACACCCCCACCAATTCCAGGGCCAGTTCCACGGCCCTGGTTTCCTTGAGGTTCAGGCAGACCGACAGCTTGTTGGCGTTGATCTGCTCGAAGCTGGAGGGAGGCTTGCCATACATGGTATGGGGCCGTCGGGTGATGTCGAGGCGCGCCGAGCTTTCGATCTTGATAACCTGTGCCCCAAGTTCGGCCAACATGAGGCCGGCAAACGGTCCTGCGGCGTGGACCGAGAAGTCGGCGACACGGACCCCGGCCAGCGGCCCGCTCGTTCCCTGCCCTGTTTGGCTCACCATCGCTGCCACCCCACTAGATCACTCCGGCACGGGCCAAGGCCACGATGTCTTCCTGTGAGTAACCCAAGGAACGCAGCACCGGCGAGTTGTGTTCTCCCAGAAGAGGGGCCCGCCCCAATCGCGGCGGCGTCTCTGTCATTCGCCACGGCAGGCCGGGGTAGTGGTAGAGGCCCGCTTTTGGGTGCTCCAACGGGACGAAGTACTCACGGTCTCGTTGCTGTGGGCTTTCGAACACCTCTTTCGGGGTGTAGTAGGGGGCGAAAGGCACTCCTTCACGCTGGCCCTCTTGGTACAGCCATTCTTTGTCATGGCCGCTGGTCCAAGCACGCAAGTTCCGGTTGACCATTGCGCCGTGGGTTGCCGGGTCTTGGAACATCTCGGCGGAAGTCCACTCCGGCGACCCTGTGAACCGGTCCAAGCTTTCCCACTGCTTCGGTTCCAAGGTCAGCAGCTCGACATAACCGTCCAGCGCCGGCATCACGCCGCCGATGCGGAAGTACCGGGAGAAACGGGTCTCGACGAACCCCTCGGCCTCCAACCGTTGCACCGGAAGATAGCCGATTGCCAGTTGGGCTTCCTGCAAGGAACAATCGACGAACTGCCCCCCGCTCCACCCAACCGGGCGAACACCGCGGCCGTCACCGCGACGGCTGCGGTAACCCCACCCTGGTACGAGGCCATGAAGCTCCCGGCGGTAATTGGCGCCCGGTCGGGAAAATGGTCCAACGCCAGCCCGTTGGGCAGCAGGTTGCCCTCCCCGCCGGCGTGGAACACGTTGATGTCGTAGGCGTTGAAACCGGAGTGGGGCCCAGAGCTGCCGAAGGGAGTGATGGCTGCGACGATCAGTTCGGAGTTTGGCGAGGAGATCGACTCCGTGGAGAGGCCCAATCGATGGGCTGGCCCGGGAGGCAGGTCGTGGAGCACGACGTCCGCCTCTTGGGACAGCTCTGAAAAGACCTGCCGCCCCTGCGGGTCTTCCAGGTCCAGCGTTACGCCGCGTTTGCCGGTGTTCACGTACAGGTAGAGGCCGCTGCGTTCCGGATGGGGAACGTCTTGGGGAAAGGGCCCACGGCGGCGGGAAGGGTCTCCGGTGCGCGGCGGTTCTATTTTCAGCACGTCCGCCCCCAAGGCCGCCAGCAGCTTGCCGCAAAACGGGACGGCTACCATGCTGGCGACCTCCAACACCCGCAGGCCAGCGAGAGCGGTAGGTGGGCCGGGAGAAGTCGTCACGGTTTTTGCCTCGCAACCTAGTCGGCGGGAACTGGTTCGGTGACGGTCCGCAGTAACGCTTCTATTGGAAGACGGACTTCGCCTTCTTTTTCCAAGCGGGCTTTAAAGAACAAGATCTCCAGGTTTTCTATCTCTCCGGTTTCGGCGTTGAACCTGCAAACGACGCCATCGTCGATGGTATCTTCGTTCTGTCCGGAGTACGGTTGGCATTTGTCCACCATCAATATATCGCCGATGGGGTCATAGCTGATAACTAGCTCGGTCGCCACAAGAGCTCACCTCCCCGGATTCTACGAGCGAAATGTGCCGTAACCAGCCACATACGGCCGCTAGGGTGGCTGTTAACAACAACCTGCATATAGTTTCCTACGTCATCATACCAGCGAAAAAATAGGACATCATCACCGGGTCTGCGGCTTAACCGGACCTCGTCTGGCTCGTTTAAGGTTTCGGCTACCCTCGCCCAATGGGCGGAAGCTACCTCAGGGTGGCGCTGTAAGACGTGGGTGAAACGTTCGCCGGTAACTTCCACTTCGACGCCAAAATAAAGGCACGGGAAATATTCGGGCATCCGGGAGCAGCCCCTCCCCTACTCCGGCAGGATGGGAGGAATCCCTTCGACTTGAGGCGCGCGCCGCAGGCTCACGTCCCGGCCGTCGGTGAACCAGGGCAACCGGGGGTCCCGGGAGGGGAGCATGACGGTTGCCTGGCCGGGGGCTGTCACCTCGCCGCGCTGGTTCTCGGCCCAGATCTCGACGTCGACCAGCGGAGCGCCTTCGTGGACCCGCTTGCCCACCACACGGCCCTTGCACCACTGGGTGTCCCCGTATACGTTGAAACGGCGGCATTCAACGCGCAGCCGCTTGAGGAAGGCGTCGTCGCCCATCCAGTTGGTGAGCAGCGTGCCCATCCAGGACACCCGTTGGGGGCCGTAATCGTACGCCCCGGGCACACCCACCGCCTCGGCCACCGAGTCCCGCAGATGGCCGATGCCGGTGTATTCCAGCCCGCCCCCGGACTCGGGGTTGCGAAAGAAATGGTCGGGATGGCGCAGCGCCTCCCGCAACAACACCCCGTGGGCGCTGGAGCGGCCGGTGCCCACCAAGAACGCGCTGACGTCTTGGAGGGAAAGGGGTCCCCTGACGATGGGTTCCAGCTCGTCGCCGACGTTGGTGTCCTCGTAATACCTCGCGGCGCCGCCCCTGGCTCTCTCGTTGAGCACCTGCTGGTCGATGGCTTCCAGTTCGTCGGGGGTGTACTCGTGGCGTTTGGGCACGTCGGCGTACTTGCCACGCTCCCGGGATGCCCGCCGCTGATGCCTGGTACACCAGCCGACGACCCGGGCCACCAGTTCGTCCCGCTGGTTGGTGTAGATGGTCTCCACGTATTGAATTACGAGGGTGGCCGAGTATTGGCTCTGCTTTTCCTGGACGTCCAGCACCCGTTCCACGCAATTGACGGCGTCGCCGGGGCGCAGGTGCCGGAAGAATTCCCAGTCGTTGCCGGCGAAGAAACCGTGGACCCCTGGCAGTCCCCAGCGGGTACGCCCCGACCAGTGGCGCATGTAGGGGGCGCAGGGATGGCCGATGATGGAGCCGTACTTGGAGTAGGCGGAGTATTCTTGGTCCCGAAAAATGGGGTTGGTGTCGCCGATGCCGTTGACGAAGTTGAGCAGCGCGCCCAAGGAAGCGTCCCGCACGAAGTTCTCGGTTCGCAACCGGCTCCCGATCATCGCCTTGGCCCGGGCGATGGCCTCGGCGGAGATGCCTTCCACCTCGGGCAGAGTCTCCGTTACCCGCTGCTGCTCGTCTTGGCGCGTCATGTTTACCTCTTTGCGGTGGCGCCCTTCGGTCACCGCCGCGTTGCCTGGGGTGGCCCCCTGCCTAGCCTTCCCCCGCCGGGGGAAGGCTCACTTGGGGCCTGCCCTGCCGGGGGTTACCAGACGACCTCTTCTTCCTCCAGCCTCCGGACTTCCACCTCGGTTATCCCCAGCAATGAGCCCAGGACCTGAGAGTTGTGCTCTCCCAACAGGGGGGCGTGCCGGCGTATGGCCGGTGGGTCGCCGCTGAGCTTCCACATCAGGTTGAAGATGGGTTCCGACCCGAGGGACGGATGGTCGATGTCCGAGTATAAACCCCGTTCCCGGAAATGGGTATCGAAGAGGCGTTCCTCGGCTCCCATCACCGGGAAGGCGGCCACACCGTGCCTTTGCAACGATTCCGTGACCTCTTCCGCTGTCCTTGTTCGGGTCCAGTCGGCGATGTTCCGTTCCAATTCACGGCGGTTTTGCAACCGGGCGTAACGGCTGGCGAATACCGGGTCCCCGCACCACGGCGGGTCGCCCATGGCGGCCTTCAGGCCCGCCCACTCCTCGTCGGTCCGCACCGCTATGGAGACCCAGCGGTCGTCGCCCTGGCAGGGGAAATTGCCGTAGGGCGCCATCGTGGGGTCGTAGTTGCCCCGGGGCGCCATCGTTCTGCCGGTCAATTCGTATTCCATCAACCCCGCGCCCATTGTCGCGACGGTGGCCCGGAGCATCGACACGTCGATGAATTGACCGGCGCCGGTGCGCTGCCGCCGGTAGAGCGCCGCCGCAATGGCCGTCACGGCGTGAAGCGCACCGCAAATGTCGGCGTAGGCGTGCTTCAGCCCCAATGGCCGGTCGCCCTCGTACCCCAAGGCGCTGTCCAGTCCGGCAAGGGCGCCCACCGATGGAGCGTAGGCTCGGAGGTTGCGTAACGGGCCGGTCTGCCCGTTGGATGATATAGACGCCATGACCAGTCCCGGATTGTCAGTGCTCAGCGCGGCGTAGTCCAAACCCAGGCGTTCCATGACACCGGGAGAGAAATTCTCGATGACGACGTCGCACCGGGCGGCCAGCCGTTTGGCCAGGTCGACGGCCTCCGGCTTGGTAGTGTTCAGGGTTACGCTCAGCTTTCCCCGGTTCACGTTGTGAAACATGGGGTTTTGTTCGGGGTCGGGGACGTCTCCGATGATCGGGCGGCCCATCCGCATATAGTCCAGGCGCTGACGGGTTTCCACCTTGATCACCTCGGCGCCCATGTCGGCCAGCACCATCCCGGGAATGGCCCCCGCCAACACCCAGCCGAAGTCCAAAACCCGGTAGCCGCGAAGCGGGCCGGGGGAGGGCCCATGTTCGGAATGTTCCAACGTCAATGTTCCTGGCCGAAAATTCGGTTGCGAGGCCGGGTTGAAATTACGGGTCGATTCCAAACGGCGGGTATTCGTCTCGCAGCAACCCACCGTAGGCGCTCACCCGGTAGCGCCACCGGTTCAATCCCAGGTTGAAATCGAATAGCGTCCGGGGATAGGCGCCGGTAATCAGCACTATGATCAGGGCTATGAAGACCAGGATAGATACAACTTCGGTCAATATGCCAACGATGATCCAATGGGGGATAACAAGAATCCACCGGAACAACGCCTTCAGGCGGGACGAGCTGAGGGGGTATTCGATTGTTATTGACGCCGGATAGTCTTGGTCGCCCAAGGAGAATGGGGGGTACTGGTCGGTGGCCCCCATCTGGTAGGCGTAGAAATTGAGGCGCCAACCCCACCTCAACAGGCCGAAGTGATAGTCCCACAGCCACCGGGGATAGCGGCCCGTAATGATGATGATTAGCCAGGCCGCCGGGTAGGTGACGATACTTGGTATCGAAAATATCCACAGGACGAACCAGTTCGGGATGACCAAAATCCATTTTATTAACCAAAGAAAACGGTTTATCCGTTCCTGATATTCCCCTTCAACCGCGACAGGGTAGTCGTATGAAGTGACCATGGTTTTCCTTTCGCTTGGGAGACTGTGCCGGGGCTGGGTCAGATAATGCCCGTCTGGTACAGTTTAACCAATTGCTCTCCAGTGTAGCCCAGAATTCCGCAATAAATTTCATGATTGTGCTCTCCGAACGCCGGAGCCGTCGCCACCGGGGCCCAATCGAGCCCCGGCATAAGGTAGGGCGGTCCGGGGACCGAGTAACGGCCGGTGTCGTCGCGTTCCAACTCCATGAACTGGCTGGCCAGGCTCGGGTCGTGGCGCACTTCGTCGAACCCTCGCACCGGCGCCAGCGGCACCCGGTGTTCCAGCGCCATGTCCAAGAGCTCGGCCTTGGTGTAATGCAACAGCCACTCCTCGACGTAACCGTCCACTTCGTCGGCGTACTCGTTGTTCATCACAGTGCGGTTGCGGAACCTCTGCTCCTGAGACCATTCGGGATTTCCCATCAACCCCAGGAGGGTGCGCCACTGACGGCCTTCGGGAGCGCCGACGAAGATGTAGCCGTCTTTGCAACGCAGAATGCAGTTGGGGTAAGGAAAGTCCATAGCGTGGTGGCCCGTCCGGCGGGTCACCCGCCACTGGTAGACCGCCATCAGTGCTTCCGGCCCGTTATAGATACCCGCCATAGACTCAATTTCGGCGATGTCGATATGCTGTCCTGGCCCCCCCGATGCACCTCTCTCAGGCGGCGAATCAGAGGTAGTGCGGGCCAATAACGCCATGACGATGGACGACGCCGCAGCGGCCCCAGCGAAGTAGCCCACCTGGGGCGTGCCGAAGGTCAACGGTTCGCGGCCGGGGCTGCCCAGCCCTTCACAAATCCCGCCGCCGGCGGCCAGGTTGATATCGTATGCCTTGTAGTTGCGGTAAGGACCCGTGTGGCCGAACGGAGTTATGGACGCCATCACCAATCCGGGGTTGTGGGCCTGGAAGTTGGCGTGATTCACGCCCAGGCGGTCCATTTCCACGGGATGCAGGTTGTGGACCAGGACATCGGACTGGCTTACCAATCCTGCCAGCATGTCCTTCCCGGTGGGGGTGTCCAGATTGAGGGTTGTACCCTTCTTGTTGGAGTTCAGGTAGAGGAACAACCCGCTGCGTTCGGGATGGGGGTCGTCCGCGGGGTAGGGGCCGTACTCCCGGGCGGGGTCCCCGACGCCCGCTCGTTCGACCTTCACCACCTCGGCCCCGAGGTCGGCCAGCAACTTGCCACAGTAGGGAGCGGAGACCCACTCCCCCAATTCCACGACTCGCAGGCCGTCCAACATCGAATACGTCACCGGAGGCTCCGGAGGCCTTAGGGGTCCAAGAGGCCCGCCCTGAGGGACTGAAACACCGCGCCGGGCACGCCGTGGCGGCGAAGGTACTCTTCCGGGCCGCCGTAGGTGCAATGCACGGTGGTCAAGACCCGCTCCATGGCCATGGGCTGGGCGCGCAGGGTTTCGGCGTTGAAATTGGACTGGGGTTGCATGCGGGTTACCCGCCCCGCGATGTCAACCACGACCTCGTTGGTCAGCAGGTAGTCGGCCATCACAATCTCCCGGTCCACGCCCAGGACGCCCAGCACCATGGCCGCGATGATGCCGGTGCGGTCTTTTCCGGCGCTGCAATGAAAGACCGCCGCCCTCCCCTTGTTGCGGGCGATGGTCGTGACGGCTTCGGCAATCAGCCCTCCGGAGTTCTCGATAATCCACTGGTACGTGACCGCCAGCCGCTCGGCCACATCGGCCCCTCCGATGGGCGGGATTTCACCCCTTTTCTCCAGAAGCGGGAAGTGGTGATAGTCGGGGCCGCTGTTCGCCAGAACTCCGGCCCCGTCACGGCGCACTTCGTCGTGGTTGCGCAGGTCGACCATGGTCTGGATCCCCAACTCGCCCACGGCGCGGGCCACGTCCTCCTCCGTCAGTTCGTTGAGGGCGTCGCTCCGGTAGAGCTTGTTCCAACTGACGGTGCGGCCGTCTCCGGTGGGGTAACCTCCCAGGTCCCTGAAGTTCACGCAACCCTGGAAGGGCACGAAACGGCCGGGTGCTAAACGCGATGCTTGCTCGGTCATGCTGGAAGGAGTCCATCCTCCGTTCGTTTGGTCCGATTGCCGCAGTTGTGGGATCTCAGGCCCCGGCCACGCCCATCTCCCGGGCCATGGCCAGCATTGCCCGGGCGGTCTCTTCGTGGGCTATGTCCACCATGTCGCCGTCGTAGGTTACCGCCGCTCCCCCTTGGTCCCGGCGTTCCTCCATGGCCTGTATCAACCCCCGCCATTGTTCGACTTCTTGGGGCGTGGGGGTAAATACTTCGTTGACCACCGGAACGTGGGAGGGATGGATGAGGTGCATGCCGGTATAGCCCAATTGCTTCGCTTGCCGCGCCGCTTGGCGCAAGCCCTCCAAATCGTGGATGTCCATCCATCCCCCGCTCATGGGGTATTGAATCCCGGCGGCCCGCACGTCCACCAACACCTTGGACCGGAGGAACAGGGTTTCCATCCCCTCAGGGGTCCATTGGAAGCCAATGGAGCGGGCGGTGTCCCCGCCCTTGCCGCCGCTGGCCCCCATGTGGGCGACCCGCGGAGACGAGATGGCGATTTCGTAGGCCTGCCGTATGCCTTGGGCCGTTTCCAGGGCCGGGTCTATGAATATCCGGCCGGGTTCAACCCCCGCCCGGCGCTCGAAATGGCGGAGCAGGGTGTCCACTTCGACCACGTCTTCGGGACTCTGGACCTTGGGCAGCATGACGCAATAGAGGTGGGGGCCGGTGATCGCCTCCAGGTCTTCGCCGGTCAAGCCCGTCTCCAGCCGGTTTACCCTGACCACCAGAGTCTGGCCCGCCTCTCCCAACTCGGTCAACATCTTGCTGACCAATCCGCGGGCCTCCGGCTTGTGTTCCGGCGGGACCGAGTCTTCCAAGTCCAGGATCAGGGCGTCGGCCCCGTACCGGGGAGCCTTCCGCATCCAGTCTTCTTTGTTGCCGGGCACGAACATCTCGGTTCGGACCGGCTTGGCTTGGAATGGCACTCCGGGACCTCCTAGATAACGCCTTGGTCGGCCAGGTCGGCCAGGTCGGCTTTCCCCAGCCCCAGGACCTGCCCGAAAATCTCCTCATTGTGCATCCCCAGAGTCGGCGCGCCGGGCAATTGGGGCAACTCGCCGCCGGAGAACCGTACCGGGAACCCTGAGACCACGCCTTTTACCGGCTCGGTCAGCCCGGCGTGGCGCATTGGCATAAGGCTGCCCCGTTCCCAAAAGTGCTGGTCGTTCATCACCTGTTCGGCCGTCCGCACCGGGGCGCAGGGGACATCGTGCTCCTCCAAGCGTTCCAGGGCTTCCGCCAGGCTGATCTGGCTGATCAGGCCCTGCACTTCCTGCCGGGCGCTCTCCACGTTCACCGTGCGTGAAACGTAAGTGGCGAAACGCGGGTCGTCCAAGAGGGCCGGGGCATCCATCGCCTGGGCGAACCGGCGCCACTGATCGTCGCTGGTCATGGTGATGGACACGTCGCCGTCGGCGGCCGAATAGAGCCCGGTGGGGCCGCTCCGGCTGATGTTGCCGGTGCGCAGGGGCAGGCCGTCTTCGATGGTCTCTTCCAGGTTCTCCATGAATATCAGGGAGACCAGGGTGTCCATCATCGAAACGTCCAGGTACTGGCCTTGGCCGGTGCGGTCCTTCTCCCGCAGCGCCGCCAGGATCGAGTAGCAGGCGAACATCGGAGTCACTAAATCGCCGATGTAGAACCCCACCTTGATGGGCGGGCCGTCGGCGTCGCCGTTGATGTCCATCAGGCCGCTCATGCCTTGAATCTGCGGGTCGTGGGCCGGTTTGGCGGCGTAAGGCCCGGTCTGGCCGTAACCGGAAATGGAGGCGTAAACGATTCCCGGGTTGACCCTGGCCACCTCTTCGTAGCCCAGTCCCAAACGCCGCAAAGAGCCCGGAGCCAGGTTTTCCAAAACGACGTCGCTTTCCTCGGCCAACCTCAGGAACAGCTCCCTGCCGGTGGGTTTCTTCAGGTCGAGGGTAATGCTCTTGACCCCTTGGGTGCGCTTGAGGAACCTGGTGGAAATGTCGTCCCCGGACGTTGGTTGAGCGTGGGTCCCCTCCGGGCCGGCGAAAGGGCCGTTGCCCCGCACGGGGTCCCCTCTTCCGGGAATCTCCACCTTGATGACCTCGGCGCCCAACCGGGCCAGGTTCATGGCGGCGAAGGGCCCGGCAAGGTATACGGTGACTGTCAATACACGGACCCCTTTCAATGGCTCCATGACGGGCCTCCGTAGCGCGGCGGGAATCGGCCAGTTTCCAGTCATTTCCCGTGGCTTTTTGGAGCTTGGACTGGAACAAGTCCGTTCCGACGGTCATTCTCTCACAGAATCAACGCGCTATGGTACAATCCCACCAGTTGCCTACCGGCCAGAAAAACCTATGTGAGGTGGAAACTGAATGGCTTCTAATGTTGTATTGTCCAACACCGACTTTAAGGTTGTCGGAACAAGGCCCATCCGGCACGACGGTACCGACAAGGTTACCGGCCGAGCCAAGTACGGGGCGGACTTCCAGGCATCGGCCATGCTGCAGGCCAAAGTGCTGCGGAGTCCCCACGCCCACGCCCGCATCAAGTCCATTGACACTAGCAAGGCGGAGGCCCTGACCGGTGTGAGGGCTGTGGTCACCGCTGATGACATGCCGGTGGACAACGCTGCCAGCCGCAAGGTATTGGCCAAGGACAAAGTGCTGTACAAGGGTCACCCCGTGGCCGCCGTCGCCGCTATTAGCGCTCACATCGCCGAAAACGCCCTGGCGCTGATCGAGGTGGAATACGAGGTGCTGGAGGCGCTGACCGAAGTGCGCGCCGCCATGCGCGAAAACGCTCCACTGGTACAGGAAGACCAGACAACCGAGGAGTTGGGGGAACAGACCGGCAAGCACAGCAACGTCGCCACCCACTTCCGGTACGAGCAGGGCGACTTGGAGAAAGGATTTGCCGCTGCCGACGTCATCGTGGAACGAGAATACACGACGGCGACCGTACACCAAGGCTACATCGAGCCGCAGAATGGCGCGGCTTTCTGGGGCACCGACGGCCAGGTGACCGTTTGGACCAGCACCCAGGGCGCCTTCGCCGTCAGGGACTCGATGGCCGGCGTCCTCGACCTCCCAGTCTCGATGATCAGGGTCATCCCCATGGAAATCGGCGGCGGGTTCGGAGGCAAGATTCCTATTTACCTGGAGCCGCTGACCGCCCTTCTATCCAAGAAGACCGGGATGACCGTCAAGGGCGCCATGAGCCGGACGGAGGTATTCGAGGGCACCGGACCCACCTCAGGTTCTTACATGAAGGTGAAGATGGGGGCCGACAACTCCGGCAAACTCGTCGCCGCCGACGCCTACCTGGCCTTCGATGCCGGCGCTTTTCCAGGCTCGCCGGTGACCGCAGGCGCCCAGTGCATGTTCTCCTGCTACGATATAGAAAACGCCCGGATAGACGGCTACGACGTGGTGGTCAACAAACCGGCGGTGGCGGCCTACCGCGCCCCCGGCGCGCCGATTGCGGCCTTCGCCTGTGAGTCCATCGTCGACGAATTGGCGGAGAAGTTGGGTATCGATCCTCTGGAATTCCGCATGCGCAACGCCTCCAAAGAGGGGAACCGCCGGGTTGACGGTCCGGTGTTCCCCAAGATGGGCAACGTGGAAACCCTGGAAGCGGCCCGTGACTCGGAGCACATGCAGTCTGAACTCACCGGACCTAACCAGGGCCGTGGCATCGCTTCCGGGTTCTGGTTCAACATCGGCCTCCAGTCCAGCGTCGCCATCAGCGTCAACGCCGACGGCACCATCAATCTGGTGGAGGGCTCGACCGACATCGGTGGCACCAGGGCGTCCATCGCCATGCAGGCGGCGGAAGTGCTGGGAATTCCGGCGGAGGATGTGCGGCCGACCGTCGCTGATACCGAGTCCGTGGGTTACACATTCCTGACCGGCGGTAGCCGGACCACCTTCGCCACTGGCTGGGCCGCCTACGACTGTGCCCAAGACGTCAAACGGCAGATGATCGACCGGGCTGCCGAGATCTGGGACGTTCCGGCCGACGACGTGGAGTTGACCGACGGCGTCTTCAGGCACAAGTCGGACACGGACCTCCAGCTTCCGTTCAAAGACTTGGCCCGGCAACTCAACGGGACCGGCGGCCCGATCTCCAGCCAGGTCAGCGTAGACCCGCGGGGGGCCGGCCCAGCCTTCGCCACCCACATCGTGGACGTCGAGGTCGATCCCGATACGGGGAAGGTAACCGTCTTGAACTATACCGCTGTCCAGGACGTCGGGAAGGCCATCCATCCCAGCTACGTTGAAGGACAGATCCAGGGCGGGGTCGTACAGGGAATCGGCTGGGCCCTCAACGAAGAGTACCGGTTCGGGAACAGCGGGCAGATGGAAAACTCCAGCTTTTTGGACTACCGGATGCCCACCAGCCTCGACCTCCCAATGATCAGCACGGTTATCGTGGAAGTGGCGAACCCGGGCCACCCCTACGGCGTCAGGGGCGTGGGCGAGGTGCCCATCGTTCCTCCAATGGCCGCAATGGCCAACGCCATCCACGACGCGATTGGCATCAGGATGGACCAGCTCCCAATGTCGCCTGACGCTATTCTGGAAGCTCTCTGGGCCAGGGACGGTGCGCCGGCCGGGCTATAGCCGACGATCTACCCGAGACACCGGGCCCGAAACCCCGGGAAAACAGGCCAGGTCTTCATAGGCCTGGCCTTATTCTTTCCAACGGTCCGGCGCCAACAACCCGGGACCGGCGATGGCAGCCAGTCCCTTAAGATTCGAGGAGGAATGCTATGACGAGGGTCCCCTACGCCAACCGAGAAAGCATGGACGCCGCCGGACAGGCGATTTGGGATGAGATCGAGACCAGCAGGGGCGGGGTGGCCAGGAACTACGCCGCTCTCTTGAACAACCCCCAAGCGGCCGGTAGCATGGCCCATCTCGGCGGATATGCCCGGTACGAAACGCCCTTGGACCACCGGGTCAAGGCCCTGGCGGTCCTGACCGCCGCCAGAGAAGCCCACGGGCACTACGTCTGGACGGTAAACCAGCCGGCCGCACGGGCGGCCGGACTATCCGAAGAGATAATCAGTGCTATCCGGGAATATCGCGCCCCCGCCGGGTTCGCCGCCGCAGACGCCGCCGTAGTCCAGTTCGTCTTGGAGCTTTTGCGCCAGCACCGGGTCTCCGACAAGACCTTCGCCGCAATGCGAGAGGTGTTGGGCGACTCGGGTGTCGTTGACTTACTGGTGGTTACCGGCTATTACCACACCTTGGCCCACTGCCTGCAGGCCCTGGAAGTAGACCTGCCCGAAGGGACCAGCACCGACCTGACTTACTAGGGAACATCTGAACAAGTCCCTTCCCCCGATGGGGGGAAGGTTAGGATGGGGGTGCCGGCGCTCATTTTATAGCTAATACCGTTAAGCTCTCCTCCGAGATTTCGGCTTTCGCCTCAATGACCATAACTTGTTCAGAGGTTCCCTAGAGAAGCCAGTGGCTGCTTCAAACCGGGACAGCGAGGGCTGATTCCGGCTCTTCCGATATATCCTGACGGGCTGGAACGGCGGCGCCTGCGGAGAAAGGGCACGGCACAATAGGAGCGACCGGTCTGCCGAAGCAGGGGGGCCGCTGAAGGAGCGGCCCACGCCCGGTCGCTGAGGTCACGATTCTACAGCCGTGGCCTTCCCTGGGTCAATCAGGCCCCAGAATGGCCCGAGGGGTTTCGTCTACCGTCCGGCGGCCACCTTGAGGACCGAGGTCATGGTTTCGACCTGGATCCTGGCCAAGTGACTCCTCGCGTGATCGACGATCTCGTTCCATTCGGGGGACGCGTAGAAAGCGGCTTCTTTGCTCGTGACCTCTTCAGCGTCGGCAAAGGAGCGGATCCAGATGAACAGGTTCGCATCTTCGTTGACCCATGCGGCGTCCACGGCGATCCCGTACTGGGCTTGGATTCCCACCAATTTGTCGTTGAAGACGTCGACCCATTGGTCCATCATGCCACGGTTCACGGTATAAGTACGAAGTTGATAAATCATGGAGTTCTCCTCCGGTTAAGATAGGACTCGCGGTTATAAAACCGGTTGTCGCTGATATGAGGTCCGCAGGCGGCCTCACCCGGCCGCCACACAGGTAATGGTCCGCATTACGCCGGCTACCCCCTGCACCCTCCCGGTGACCAGGTCAGCGACAGTGACCATGTCTTCGGCTTCGACCAGCGCGATGACGTCCACCGTACCAGTAACGATTTCCGCCGAGGTTACCCCTTCCAAACCCCGGAGCGCTACGACTACCTCGCGGGACCGGCCGACCTGGGTCTCGATCAGAATATAGGCTTTGGCTACCACGTCGTCACCTCCAGTCGCCCCGATGGTCCGGTTGCAGGCTCAGTATCCGAAGACCCGTACCGGAGGGCCCGTACCCGGACTAACTCGTGCCCGGGGGACCTAGTCCGGTATTCCCGCAGTGCTGGTGATCTCCACCAAGTTGTCCGGCGAACCGAAGTTTACGATCACGGTGGTCCGGGCTGGCCGGCCGGCGGGGAAAAACTCAGCGTAGACTTCGTTGAATCCTGGCAGGTCTTCTCGCTTCGTCACGTAACAAGTGTTGGTGAGGACCTGGTCCAATGAAGAACCCGACGCCTCGAGGATTGCCGAGATGCGTTGGAGGGCGTGCCTGGTCTGCTCTTTGATCCCCTCACTCACATGGTCCGACGTCGGATGACGTCCGGTGCATCCCTGGACGAATACCAGGTTGCCGAATCGGGTCGCTTGGGATAGCGGGGCCGCCCCCGTGGTCACCTGGTCCGTGGCGATGATTTCCTTTTGCGGCATCTCGGCCGGCCCTCCTGTCATTCAAAAAATGGGATCTGTCCGGGGAGTGGTGTCGGCGTCGTTCTCTATCAATCACGGCAAGGGAGAAGACTCACCATTCGTTCGCAAGATTCCTTCGCACCATTCGTTCGATGGAAGGTCGCCCTTCGGGGACGATAGTTGCCCCATTATATCGGTGGGCAACCGGGTGTCAATTTGGGACCTGTTGTTTCCAAGGCTGGTCCAGGCGGACCGGACCAGTCCAATCCGTCAATGAACTCAGGGAACGCCTCGGTGCCGTTCCACTCGACCTCGCCTCCCAATTCCCCAGCGCCCCCTCCTCCGTTGATTGAAACATCCCCCGTTTCCATCAAGAACTCCACGTGGCTCATGACTTCAGTGAGCGCCAAGAAGAAGTTCCCGTCTCCCAGTTCCCGGTGTGAGAAGTGGTCGCGGGTCAGGGACGGGAGGTCTCGGGGCTGGCGTCTCAGGATATCAATGAGATCGGCGCACCGTTCGCGGTGGTGGTCGACGATTTCGGTGGCCCGTTCCAGTCCTACCAAATTGAACCGCCCACGGTGGTAGGCGCGGTGGGCCGGGAGTACCTGTATATCGTCGCCCATGCCGGCCACCCGTTTCAAAGACCGCAACAAGGCCTTGAGACCGTAGATCTCGTTGGAGGCACGGTAGGCCTCCGGCAGAGCGGTCCGGAAGCTGGCGTAGCTGCGAGCCACCGACGGATGGGGTGTAATCTGGGGCAACACATGGTCGCCGGTAAACATAAACCCGTCGAATTGAATGCACAACTCATCGGGCGAATGACCCGGGGTGTAAAAATAAGTGAGACCCTCATCGGATACGCCGTCGGTGACCGGCCGGCTCACGGTAAGGCCTTCGGAGCGGCGGTGGTGTTCTTTCACTCGTTCGACAACGTCGGAGTCTTGGAAGGCGTCGAAACCGGCGACGTTTTGCCGCCATGCAGTCTCCCGCTCCCACCGGTCCGCCCGCAACAGGCTGGGATAAACTTCGTGGGCCCAGAGCTCCGCCCCGCTCCGTTCCACCACGCTCAGGCAATTGCCGTCGTGGTCCATGTGCCCATGGGTGACGACCACGCGGCTGATTGCTTGCAGAGAATACCCGATATGGGCCAATCCCTCTTCAATGTACTCCAACGGGCCGTAGCATCCCGGATCGATCAGGGTAAGGTGGTCCCCCTCTACCACGTAGCACCAAGTGGGGCCCAAAGGGGTTTCCCACGCCTGAGGGATTCCCATGCCATGGACTCTCGCTCCCGAAGGAGAATCAAACCTGACCAGCATGCGGTTCCCGGAATCGTCGCCACGTTTTATTACCTGCGGTTCAAGCATAGAGCTCCGTGAAATTCATGTCGTCACGGCAAGGATGAAGCCAACGGGATATTACCACACAAAAAACCGCACCAAACCGGGGGAACCGGCCTGGCCCAGTCAAACTCCTTCCATTAGCATGGGCTAAAATATGGGTGCCCAAAACGTGGTTGACCAAAACGTGGTTGAATACTGGAGGGGTTTTTCCCAGTCCCCGGTGGTGTCACAACCCTGTCCGGCCAAGGCAGGACGAAAACCGGTCTTAAGACAATGCGCCGCGCTGCCGATGCCCCAGTTGAACGGGCACGTCCCCTTTTCGCAAAGGGGGGAGGAATCTGGCAGGTATTCGGGTTTGAGATGATTTCCAAGGGCGGCGCCTGGGGCGGTGATGGTTGATTTAGACTTTGCGGATACTTATCAGTTGCTGGACCCCAGTGAGCTGCGCCACCGCATAAGCTTGCTGCCGCGTCATTGCGAGGACGCATGGCGGCGCGTCGAGGGCTTCGCCGCTCCTTGGGACGGTGAGTCCATCGAACGCGTTGTGTTCGGTGGAATGGGCGGCTCCGCTATAGCCGGCGACTTGGTGGTCGACCTCGCGGCCCAACCGGGCGGCTCGGTACGGCGGGCGGACGTGTCGATGGCCGTGGTCCGGGGCTTCGAGTTTCCGGACCGGCTGGATGCGCGGAGCCTGGCGGTGCTTTGCAGCTATTCCGGCAACACCGAGGAGACTCTTTCGCTGTACCGGGAAGCCCGTCAAACTGCCGCGCGGATTCTGGTAGTGACAGCGGGCGGGAAACTCTTGGAGGAGGCGTCAGCCGCCGGCATCCCGGCGCTCAACATCAACGCCCCAGGCGAGCCCAGGAGCGCGGTGGGTTATAACCTGATGCTTCTTCTGGGCGCAATGAACGGATTGGGACTGGCGGCCACGAGGGGCAGGGAGGTCGCCCAAGCCGTGGCGGCGTTGGACCGGCAGAATGCCCGGTTGGCCGAGGATGTCCCCACGGCTGATAACCCGGCCAAACGGTTGGCAACGGAACTGGCCGGCAAGACGGTCATCGTTTGCGGTGGCGGGACCTTCTCCGGAGTGGGGCGGAGGTGGAAGTCCCAACTGAACGAAAACGCCAAGGCCTGGGCATTCTTCGAGGAGGTCCCCGAGTTGCTCCACAATACCGTGGAGGCCTTCGGGAACCGGGTCGGCGGCGAACAGGGCATGGCCACGCTGCTGCTGCAGCCCCGTTCCGGGAACCCCGAAATGCTGGAGCGCCTGACGATAGTGTCCGAAATGCTGAAGCGGTGCGGGCTGCCCCACCGGGTACTGGAAGCCGTCGACGGGCCGCCACTGGCCCAGGTGCTGTGCATGCTGTCGTTGGGCGACTGGGTCAGCTACTATATGGCGTTGCTACGGGGAATCGATCCTTCCCGGACGCCGGCCATAGACCTGGGGAAAGAGATGCTGGTCCGAATGCGCCGCGCCCCCGGCGGGGAATCCGGCTGACACGGTCGCAACTTCAACCCGCGCCGGACCGGCGAAGGGCCTGCTCAAAAATGGATAACGGGGTCCCGTCTCAACAGCCGGAGGGATATTAACCGCAGCCATTTGATTGTCGGATAAATGATTGTTGCCAGGCCGGGTATCCGGGCCAAGAGTTGGAGCGTCGCTCCTGGTGGCCCCCGATAGCTGATCATAGGACTAATGGCTTGAATTGCCCGCTTTCCTTGGAACGTCCCGTCGGGAGTTAACAGGACCATCCCACGGTTGATATCGAACCCTTTGTCGCAAAGTTCCCGGGCAATTTCCGGCTGATTCCGGGCGTCCAGCAATTCAATAGGACCGGTCCGGTGGGCGGCCACGTAGCGACCGTACGCCGAGCATAGAGGGCACTGGCCGTCGTACAAGAGCGTGGCTTTAGAGTTCACATGAATGGCCGGGGATGGTCGCGGGACGCACCCCTGGCCTCCGTCACTGAATACACTTTGAGGGGCGGCATTCAAGTCGAAGCCCAACACATGCGGTGAAGCGTTACAGGAAGGGCAATTTGGCGACCCGGATGGGATTCGAACCCACGATCTCTGGCGTGACAGGCCAGTATGTTAAACCGCTACACCACCGGGCCTTACCATGACCGGGCCATCGCAGCCCGGTCATTCGAGTGTAGGACTTTGAAAATTTGGTGTCAAGCACACGCACTCGTTCCGGTCAACTAGGGGGTGAAAGCCCAAATCCACCACCTAAGCTGGGGGCGGGGTGTGCGAGGGTGAGATTTGACTGACTGGAGGGGTTTGCAGACAGGCCTGGGGTTGGTAACAGGGGGTTTAGGGCAATTCGAAGGAGCCAGGGGAGCATGGGCGGCCATTTCCGGCCGGCTCAGGCCACAGGACTATCGCCCGGCGCCCGGCCGGGCCCGATTTTGGTCGCCTTTTGGGCCCGCAAGGGCCGGGTCAGCCCTCCGGCGGCCCGTGGGCCAAGGCCAGGATGCTCCGCTGCGCTTGGGACACAGCAGCCCGTACGAGGGGTGGCCCCGGCTCAGGTTGATGAACAGCGTCCTGGCATGGCGCGCCACCCGACCCGGAAGATTGATGACCCCGAAGCGCACGGCCTTCAGCCTTCGGCTCACCCACTCCTTGCCCAGAGCCAACTGCTTCATCGCCGAGTTCAGGTTGAAGGCCAACGCCGTGATGGCCCACCAAGCGGCGTTGCCTCCAAACAGTCCCGACGGCAGCCGCCCTCCGGCCAGGTCTTCCTTCAGCACCGCGTGCACTTCCTCTCCTTTCCCGCACCGCTGCCGGTACCACCAGATCAACTCCTCCGGGCCAAGATCCCGGTTGGTCACTATGCCAAAGACCTTGTACCAGCCTCCATCCGCCGTTTCCATGACGTGCGGCGAGAGCCCCGCTTGGCTCTCCATCCCCGGCAGCGGCGGGTTCCTGAACGGTTCCCTGATGGCGATGAACCGGTACTCCGGGCTGTTCTTGGAGTGTCCTATCCAGTTGGGCACGAAGGGCGTTTCCGCATATTGCTGCCCGGTGCCCACCAGTCTCTCATCTTCCTTGCGGCGCAGGTCCCGCCACTCATCCTCGTCCACTTGGGCTACCACTTCCCTGAACTCCCGGCTCATATCCACCCCTACGGCGAAGCCGGTCACCCCGAAGCGTTGGTTCCGGCCCTCGGCACAGTAGCGCAAGAACTCCTGTTGGTAGCCTGCAGTGTCCGAGCGCACCAGAACCTGCTCCACCCCCGCTGGCAACTGTTCCAACGACTCCTCAAGCAACCTCAGTTGCTGGTGGCCCGCCGGAACGTTGCCGTCCCGGAACTCGGTGTGCACGATGAGCCCGGCTTCCGCCCAATAGGTGGTGAAGGGCTGGTAAGCCTTGTATTTCTTGTAGCAGTACAGCGCCTGCTCCTTGTGGGTCTCTATCAGGGTCGCGTCCATGTCCAGCGTCGCCTGCTTATGCTGGGCGTGACCCTGGAGGAAGCCGGTCAGGTCTGCGTTGACCCGGCGCAGACCCAGAAGTCCGGCGGTGGGCGCCGGTATGAACGCGGCATGAGGCTGCCTTTTGCTCTCCTCCTCCTCGTCGTGGAATCTGTTCAAGAACCGGAACACCGCCGTGGCCGACGGCACACTGCGCCGCCGCCCCTTGCGCCGCCGCCCCTTGCGCCACCTCCCCTCCATCGCCCGGCGCTCCCGGCGGCGCAGACCATGAGTCTCCGCCAAGCGCAGCACCCGCCCCAACCCCTCGTCCTTCTCCAACAGCCGCAAGTCCTCCACACATTCGCCGCCCGCCAGGTTCAGCAGTACCAGAGACGTCACCACCTGGGCGTCAGTCCAACCCTGCCGCCCTTGATTCACGCCCAAGTGACGGCTGACCGATTCGCCTAATCCGGCAACCTGCCACAGGTCCAGGTACGCCCCCAGACCGGCCAAACCGGTTATGCCCCTGGAACTCCTATCTTCCGCGTACTGGAAAGGCAATGCTCCCTGACTCATAATGGTTGCACCTCGTTGGTGATGGCTTGGTTTGATCACTTACCATCATAGCCAGCTTCACTGTTGGCTCCAACGAGGTTCTTCTGTCTTTTTTGATGGCGGATTTGGGGAAAGCCGGCCTTTTAGCGCACTGCCGGTTCCCCGCCTTGCTATTCTTCCGGCTGCTCTCCGGTGCTATGGGTAATAGTCGCGGCCAGCAGCCTGCCTTCGTGGACTACCCCCTCGACTACCACCGGCGTCCCGGGCGCCAGCGGGGCTTGGATGACCGTCAGGGGCTCTATTGTGAGCTCATCGCCGTCTACGGTGATCCCGACCACGTCTCCTGCCTCGTTACGATGCACCTGCTCGATGTGTCCTTTTATCTTGAATTTAGCCAACTGTTCCTGATCGGACCCGCCGTCCTCACTCCAGACTTCGGCGGCCGTGGCAAGGCCGCCCGAGACTGAAATCACCAGCCGGACGGCTATGCCGGCTACCAGTCTTCCATGAACGATGGACTCCGGTCCGATCGTTACTTTCAGGCCGCCTACGGTGATTGCTGTTGCGACGCCTTCAGAGTTCCGGTCGACGTTCTGGACCGTTCCCTCCAACGACGCTGCCGGCGATTGCTCGTCGACGCCGGCGGCATGGGATTCGATGGCTACGGCCAAGAATACGCCGTCCTTTACCACGCTTGACACACTCACTTCGATTCCAGCCGCCAGTTCTACATCGGACCGAGTGAGGTCGTCCATTGTCACTTTAATGCCGGCGACCACGAAGCTGACAACGTTATCCTGAGAATCGTAAGACACGATCGGGACCAGGCCTCGCAGCCGGGCCGAAGTCTCGGAGAGTCCGATTCGCCGTCTCTGGTCGAGCACCTCCCGCACCAGGATTTCGCCGGTGCTTTGCAGGACTCCAAGGACCCGAACATTGCTGCCGGGTTCGAGACCGCCGCCGACCTGGGAGAGGGGACTTAATGACAAAGGCAGGCCGTTGATTGTCAGACCCCCATCTTCTTTCGGGCCGCCGATTACACCATAGACGTCCACCAAGTAGGCCCGTGTCTCACCGGTCTCGCCCTCTTGAAGATTAACCTGGTCGGCGACCAAGGCCCCGCTGGAGTTGATCAACGCCCGGATCTCCACCGCATCCCCCACTTCAGGCGCAAAGGGCATTTCAGTGAGGAGGCTAAGGGTCACTGAAACACCGTTTACCACGAGGGGGCCGCCGTCCTGAACGGCGTCTACGGTCCCGCGGACGGTAACCCACTTGACGCCGCCAGTCTGCCCGCCTTCGACCGAATGGATCCTCTGCGCCAGCAACCGCCCGCCCCGGGACGTCGCCTCAACTGCTACCCGGCCCCCAACCGATAGGGCGCCCTCCAGCCGGGTCGTGGGGCCGACAGTCAATGGCAATCCCGAAACCCTCCAATCTCCGTCGCCGCTTACAGGCGACAGCGTGCCCTCCATCATCAGCCGGTGGGCCTCCATTTCATTCCCAGGCCGGCGGCCGGGCTGAATCCTGGTCTCCCGAGCCCGCAGCCTCCCGTCTGCCTGAAGCAGGGCCTTTACCCGGACCGATTGTCCCGGTTCAGGCAAACCATCGGTGAGAGTGCGGTGGTCGACGGTCAACGGGATGCCGCCGACAATCCATTGGTTGTTCGAAAGGCCGAATCCCAGGAACGCCCCCTCCAACAACATCTGCTCCGATGGCGCCGGGCCCAGCTGGACCTTTTCCACTCTGCGGGCCAACACCACGCCACCGGGTTTTACGATGGCCTCTATTCTGATCTCGTCGCCCGCTCCGAGCCCCTCGGCAATTTCGGTGTCGGAGTCCAAGGCTACAGTGGTGTCGGAGAGAATCATGTCGCCGGTATTGGAGTCTATCCCCAGAAACACGCCGCGGATAGCCGAGGTAACTGTGGAAGCCGGAGGCTGTTGCCCATCGCTGGTCTCGCGTGGTACCGGCGCAACGTTGACCTCCTTCGCCAAGGGGGAAATCGCGCCCGTTCCGGGGTCGGCCACGACGGAAATGATAACAAAAGCCCCAGGGGCGAGATGGGTCATTCCGTGGTGATAATTGACCTGGACCGACGGCAACAATTGGAAGGTGATGGTCTCCAGGCTCGGGCCTAAGGCGCGGACGACCAAGGCGGTCGAACTGACGTATGTCACTACCCCCGAAACATGACGGTTGACGGTCACCCCTGAAATCAGGCGGACTACGTCGGCCAACGCCCGGTCCATAGAACTGTGCAGTGACACCGCCACGACGTCGCCGGGCGCCAGATCGGAAAGCGAAGCCTCGTTGTTTTGAGGTAGCTGAATGGAGGTCGCGGCGTCCGCCCTGATTTGGACCCGTCCGCGGATGGTGTCGATCACCAGCGAGCCGTCGACGCCGCCATCCGGCTGGACGTCGGCAATGGTCCCGAAGAAGTCCAATTCAGGGGGCGCAATATTGGACTGGAGGGACTCGTTGCCCGCACGGTCGTAGGCGGTGACCACGTAAGTCACTTGGTCTTCCGCCGGCACAGTTTGATCGGTGTAGACCTGGGCTTGCCCCACGACCGTGATTGGGGTCCACGGGCCCTCATTCAGGCTTCGGTAGACTTTGTATCCTCTGATGTCTTCCTCGGGGCTTGTGGACCAGGCCAGGTCGGCGACACCTGATTCCCGGTCGAGGCTGAGGACGGTCAGCCCGGACGGGGGAGCCGGAGGCGTCAGGTCTAAAGGCGTTCCTTTGGCCACCCGCGACATCGGAGTTTCCCGGCCGGCCGAGTCGACCGCGGTAACGGCGTAATAGTAGGGGACGCCATTGATGAGCCCGGTGTCAGTGTACCTGGAAGCGAGCGTTTCCGGTCCGGTCCGCACGTAGGGCCCGGTCTCGTTCGGGCTGACATAGACCCTGTAACCTTCAACTTCGGCCTCCTGACGGTCTGTCCATGCCAGTTCCACGGTGCCGGACCCGGTGCGCGATCCAGTGGCCCTCAGGCCGGCTGGCGCGGGTGGACCGAGGGAGGCCCGCGCCGGGTCACATGGCGATTCGGATACTATGCTGTAGGCTCCGGCGACCCGCTCCTCCTCGCTTCCATCGGTTAGGAACTCGCCGGTGAGGAACTCGAATGAGAAGCGGGACGAATTGATGACCACCCCAAGAGACGCGAGGCTGCTGGTTAATTCGTCGATAAACACCCGATCAAGCGACCGCATTTGGTCCGTGATCAAGCGCGACCCGGACTCTATCCCTTCCAGCGGGTTGGTACATGCCAGTGACCCGGGAGGAAGGGGATTGCCGTTCCCCAGCGGCAGGCCGTTGAAATGGAACGGATTCGGGCCGGTGCTTCCGGGTGCGTTGAAGCCAACGGCGGCTGCGGTGATCGGGGTGGCACCCTCGTTCACCAGTACGGCAACCGGTCCCCGGTGTTCCTGAGTTTCCGGTCCGTCCCCGGAGGTCCGCATCACCCAGATGTCCCGCACTCCTTCCAACGGTCCGGTCCATCCGGCCACTACGTAGCCGCCCCCGTCTGTCCGTACCACCGAGCGGGCCCCCGAAGAGCCTCCGTAGGCCTTGTCCCAGCGGCGGTTGCCGAAAAGATCGGTCTTGACGAGCCAGACGCCGTCTCCGCCGGCGAACGACTCGGACCAGCCGGCCAGCACCAGGCCTCCGTCAGGGGCCTGTTCCAGCCCGTGGGCGGCATCCCTGGGTACGCCGCCGAAGGTCCTGTCCCACTTCAGATCGCCTGCTCCGTCGGTCTTCACCAGCCAATAATCGGAGAGCCCCGCGCCGAAGGACCAACTGAAGCCTCCCAGGGCGTACCCTCCGTCGAGGGTCGCCACCAGTCCTCGGGCCTCGTCGTTGTATTTCCCACCGTAGGTCCGGGCCCACTCCGTTTCACCTGAGGGTCCTGTCTTGACCAGCCAGAAATCGCTGCCCCCGGCCCCAAAGGATTCGGTCTTGCCGGCGACGACGAAACCGCCGCCGCCGGTTTGGAGGATTTCGTAAGCCCGGTCGTCGCCACGGCCGCCAAGCTGGCTCGACCACTCCGGTTCGCCGGAGGAATCGGTCTTCACCAGCCAGACGTCCTCTTGGCGGCGGTCACGGGTGGAACCGGCTATGATGTAGCCGAGATCGGCGGTCTGCTTGACGGTTTGAGGCACGTCATTGGTGGCGAAGTCCAGGGAGCCGGGAAGTTCCAGGTTTCCGAAGGTGCGTTGCCATTCCATGTTGCCCATGGAGTCGGTCTTGATCAGCCAGTAATCGCTCTTGGCGGCCGACCCGGCGCCGAAGGAATGGGTTTCGGCGGCGACGATGTACCCTCCATCACCACTCTGTTGCACGTCATAGCCGACATCGTCCTCCGGTCCGCCGAAAGTGCGGTCCCATTCACGGTCGCCTTCAGGCCCCAGCTTCACGAGCCAAACGTCCTGCCCGCCCGCACCCGACGAACCGGTCTCCCCGGCCACCAAGAAACCGCCGTCGGCGGTTTCGATGACGGCGTGGGCGAAATCGTCGCCGCTGCCGCCTAGGGTCAAACTCCAAGCAACGTCGGGCTGCGCCGACACCAGCCCGGCGGTCAGCAGCAGCCAACCCACGGCTAGCGCCATCAATCCGGCCGCACCGATACTCAAACGGCCGAGTTTGAGGCTAATGCGATGGATAGCCAATAAACCGTTCCTGCTTGACATGATTCCTCGAATTGCAGTTTGTCGTTTCCACAATTACCAATGTGTTACGGCCGATGCCTTACCGGTTAAGCCAGCCGCCAGCCCGGGCATATACTCATCTCTCCGGAGGCCGATAGATCACCGGGACTATCGCGCTCAACACCTGTCCGTCCTGGTTGGTTGACACAACTTCGATGATGTTCGGACCCGGTTCCAGGGTGACCGTCGTGTCGAATGAGCCGAAGGGATTCACGGCCACCGAAACGCCGTTGACACTGACCACTGCTTGAGGGCTCGTATGCCCAGCCAACCTCTGCCGGGGCTGGGTCACAATGCTCTGGGGCGGTGGTTCGTCAATTACCAATAGGAACGGCTGAGGCGGCAGCGACAGGGAGTCGACGGTGCGCCTTACCACTACGTTGTCCCCGGCCCCGGTGGTGGCTACTATTTCGACAACGTTGATCCCGGGATTCAAGTCGGTCTCGGCCCTGAACCCGCCGTTAACGTCCACAGTCGCGGGGACCCCGTTCACCGTAACCGATGCCTCAGGCAGCGTCAGGCCGTAGGCAACCACCGCGCTGCCGGGGACAGTAGAGCCGTCCCGGGGCGCCAACACGCTGAGAAACAGTTCGGCCGCCTCGGTTGGTCCCGGAGACGGATTGGGCGACGGCTCGGACGGCGGTTGGTTCGTGGGAGGGGTCGTCGGAGACGGGATCGTCGGCGCGGGTGTGGTTGCCGCCGGGGGCGCGGTCGTAACTGGGGCCATGGTCACCACCAGGGGTTCGGTCGCCGTTGGGGGCATGGTCGCCGTAGGTGCTGCGGTGGGCGGCGGAGCGGTGTTGGGAGGTTGTGCCGGGGTAGCGGTGGGTGGTGGGACGGACGGGGCAGGTCCCCCATTGCGCGGCACCTGGGTGACACAGGACAGGGCGACCAGCATAGATATAGCTAGAGTTACGAAGGCTAGAGTTACGCTCACTGCCGGACCGGCCGGTAGTGTAGGAGAACCAGCCTGGGAATGGGATGCGCCGTTGGGAGTTTTCAGGGTATTCCCGTTGGTCCTCCAACCGGCCGGTCTACGGCTAAGCAACCGGGGCTCGATGGGCGTTCAGGGGCAAGCTGAGCAGAAAAGCAATGTGGTGGTCCCCATTGGCCCCAGCGGCCGAATCCACGGTCAGGTCGCCGCCGGACTTTCTAGCCAGAGTCCGACCGATAAAAAGCCCCAGCCCGGAGCTGGTCTTTTCCTCACGGCGGGCCACCTCGGGGGTCCAACCACGGTCGAACAGGTGAGGCAGATATTGGGAGCCGATGCCGGGGCCGTCGTCCCAGACCCGCACGAAAAAATGGCTTGAGTTGCGGGAGAGCCTGACTTCCACGTGGTGGGAGGCGAAACGCACCGCGTTGTCCACCAGGTTGGTCACAACGTGTTCCATTGCGTTGGTGTCGGTGTAGACGATCCCAAACTCGGCGGGCTCGGCCCACCAACTGACTTCCTTGCCGGTTTCTGAGGCCACCGGGGTGTAGCGACCAACGATCCTTCGGACAACTGCGGAGGGCTCCACCGGCGCCGGCTCCTGGGGGGCGTCGGGAGACTCCAGTTGCACCAATACCTGGATGTTGGCCAGCATCAACCGGAAGTTGGGCGTCTGCCGTTCGATTTCGTCCAAAAGGTCTGTTACCGCTGGGCTGACCTTCTCTCCCGTGGAGTCCAGCACGGCGCGTAATTCCCGTTCCTTTCCGGCGATCCTTCGTAGAGGCCGGCCCAAGTCGTGGTCGAATAGCTCAAAGTACTGTTGCGTGGTGCGGCTCCATCTGCGGCCTTCGCTGTCGCCGCCGGCTGCTTCGGGTGAGGGGCTGGCCTCCGGGCGCCGCGGCGCTATGAGGTAGCCAAGAGCGGCGACGGCCAGCCCGGCGATTAGCAGCAGGCCTCCGATGTAGGTTAGTGGTTCGATTCCCCAGAGATTGTCGAAGATGGCGCTCCCGATGAACGGCGCCAGCGCCACGCAGACCACCCCGGCCAAGGCGATAACTCCTGCGGCCACCTGGGTCGGCAGCAGGGACCGCGGCGACGGGTTCAATCGCATAAGGCGCATAACGCCAAAAATCTATCTCCAAGCAAATCCGGCGGCCCGCCGGAACACGAGAACACCCCTACTTTCGCAAAAGGAGGATGCGTCTGGGGCGATACCGGTTCGAGATAGCTTCTAAGGAGCCCAAGCATAGGAGTTACGTCCGGGGCGGGACCAGGCGGTACCCTTGGTCTCGGACGTTCAGAATCAACTCGCCGGGGCCGTAACGGACGCCCATTGCCCGCCCCACAGAGTCCTTAATCTCCCGGATGCGCACCCGCAGGGAGGCCCGGGGGTCATCTCCGTCCGAGTACCGCTCCAGACGCGCGAAGGGCACCAGTTCCCCTGGGCTGCGGTACCAGGCCGACGCCAATTCCCGCAGGATTTCGAACTTCATCCCCTGGATGTCTGGCACCGGTTCCCGCTGCTCGGCGGGACCGCAGTAGACCAAACGGGCATTGACGTCAAGGACCAACCGGCTGTTTATGGTGATGGCCTCGGGCGACCGGCCGATGAGCCGGCGCAACCGCAGCACCACCTCTTCGGGGCTGGCCAGCTTGTCGATGAAGTCAATCTGGGCGTCCCATTGGAGGGAGCCGCGCACCGCCGTTTCCCGCTCCGGGCCCTGCGCGTACTGGGTGAACATCAACACCGGTAGCTTGGGCCAACGCTGGACGATCTCCCCCAGGATGGTAAGACCCTTGAAACGGTCGTCGCGGTGATCGCCGAAGCGTACGTCCAGCAGAACGGCATCAGGTTGGTATTCTTCAAGCGACCACAACGCCGCCGCCTCGAACTCGTCGCCGACGGAATAGCCGTCCTCGGCCTCCACTACGGTAAGCTGCCAGCCCTCGTCTTCCAACCTCCGGCGGACCGCCTTCAATATGGCCGACTCGGCTTCGTCGTCTACTATGAGTATTCTTCGTCCACCGCTAACCATCTGCACCCTGTCACCAAGACGCGGTCCAATATCCTGTATTCTAACAAAGCGGGAAAACCACGGAGAACGAGCGGGGAGACTGGTATTCTCTGCGTTCCCTGTGCTCTCTGTGGTAAATTAGCAAAATCCACCAGGCTCATTGCAGGAGTTTCGCCCATGATCACCAAATTCGGCAGTTTGTTCGCCGGGCACGTAGACCTCGACAATCTTGGATTCGAAGGGACCCCGGTCAACGACCGCTGGCTCTCCGACGGCCACTTGGCCACCGTCTTCGACAAGACCGAGGCCATCGTCCTCAAGATGGAGGAACTGGGCTACGACACCTTCTGGTCGGCGGAACACCATTTCCAGCGGGAGGGCTACGAGTGCATCCCCAACCTGTTGCTCCTCTACGTCCACTTGGCCCATCTCACCAAGAACTTGAAATTCGGCTGCGGCTTCAACATCAACCCGATGTGGCACCCGTTGCGATTGGCTGAGGACTACGCCACCGCCGACATCCTGACCAACGGCCGGGTGATTTTCGGCGTGGGCAGGGGCTACCACTCCCGCGAGGTGGATACGTTCGGTGTGCCCAGCACCCTCTCCGACAACGATGCCAACCGGGAGATGTTCGAGGAGCAGGTGGAGATCATCATGAAGGCGTTCAGCGAGGACTCCTTCTCCTTCAAAGGGAAATTCTATACTATCCCGCCGGAGGTCCCCTACCGGGGCTATACCCTGAAGGAAATCACCCTGGTGCCACGCCCCAAGACCCTGCCGGTGGAGACCTGGCAGCCGGTGGTCAGCGCCAGCCAGCGGGCGATGAACTTCATGGCCAAGCACGGCATCAAGGGCATCATCGGCGGGGGAGCGGCGGCCGGGGGAGCGGCCGAAGCCGTGATGGGCCAGTGGCGCGATACCCTGGCCAAGAACGGCCGGGAAACGGAAATGGGGACGGACCTGGCCGTCGGCTACACCATCCACATCGCGGAGACCGAAGACAAGGCGGTATCCGAAGCGCGGAGCTTCTTTGAAGAGAACATGAAAATGTTCGCTCCCTTGGGCTTCGTCGGGGGCCTGAGCAACGACCAGATCGACGCTGTTGGCGACCCCCGCCGGGCCCGCTCCGCCGGCCTCCCGACATTGGAAGACGGCATCAGGGCAGGCTCCTGGCTCTGCGGCCCGCCCGAAATGGTCACCGAGAAGCTGATGGGGATCCAGGACCGGTGCCCCGGTCTTGAGCAGATTAACGTGGGATCGGTTATCGGCACCCCCCAGAGCGTGGTGCTGGAGCAACTGGACGCCTTCGGGAAAGACGTGATGCCCAAATTCAAGGGCCAAGGCTAAGTCCGATGCCTCAGCAATTCAGCGAAGCCGAGCTGCTGGAGTTAGCCCGTAAATACAGCTTCAGGAGCCGCATCGACAAGAACGTGGTCACCGGGCCCATCATGGTGTGGGGCCGGGGCTCGGTGGTCCGAGACGTTAATGGCAAGGAATACCTGGATTTCAACTCCGGCCAGATGTGCGCCGCTTTAGGACATAACCACCCGCGCATCGTGCAGGCGCTCCAGGAGAGCTCGGAGACCCTGATCCACAGTCACATGAGCATGTTCAACGACCGGGAGATCATCCTGGCCGCCCGTCTGGCCGAGATCGCTCCCGAGGGTATGAACCGCTCCATGTTCCTGACCTCGGGCAGCGATTCCAACGAGGCGGCCATGGCCATCGCCAAGCGCTTCACCGGCGGCTACGAGTTCGCCAGTCCGGCGGTCAGCTTCCACGGCATGAACGACTCCACTCGCGCCGTGACTTTTTCCGGCTGGCACGAGGGCTATGGCCCCTACGCTCCCGGGCACTACCCGATCATCGCCCCCTATCGGTACCGCTGCACGTTCTGCAAGGACCAGCCGGCCTGCGACTACTCCTGCCTGGATACCAGCTTCGAGCTTCTGGACGCTCAAGCCGACGGGCCGCTGGCGGGGGTGATCACCGAGCCCCTCTTCAGCGCCGGGGGCGTGATAGACCTGCCCGAAGGGTGGCTCAAGGAGCTGAAGAAACGCTGCGAAGCACGGGGCGCCCTACTGATCGTGGACGAGGCCCAGACCGGTCTGGCGAAGCTGGGTACCATGTGGGCCTTCGAACAGGAAGGGGTGGTCCCCGACATCTTCACCATTTCCAAGCACTTCGGCGGCGGCGTGGCCATCAGCGCGGCCATCACCACCGACGAAATTGAGGAAAAGGCGTCGGAGACGGGGCTGGTGGTGGGCCACTCCCACTCCAACGACCCGCTGCCCTGCAACGCCGCCATTGCCAGCATCGACATCATCCTGGAAGAAGTCCTGGTGGACGTTGCCCAGCGCATTGGGGCCTATTGGCGCGAACACCTGGAGCGCCTCGTTCAACGACACGAGATCATCGGCGACATCCGGGGCCGGGGCCTGCTGCAAGGCATCGAGCTGGTGCGGGACCGCACCACCAGAGAACCGGCGTTGGAAGAAGGCCGTCAAATCGGGCGCGATTGCTTGGAGAACGGCCTGATCTTGAGCGTGCGCCGCAGCGGCTCCGTCTTTCGCTTTGTACCGCCGTTCACCACCACCGAGTCCCAGATGGACCAAGCCGCTGACATCTTGGACCACGCGTTAGGGCAGGTCGCTTAAAGTTCGAAAATGTCGCGCACGGGGCAACTGAATCCCGGAAGAACGTCGCCGCCGTCTATCGTGTCGTCGTGGGTCAGGGTAATCACGGCGCGGCCGGGCTGATGAGCCTCTACCGTCTGGGTTTCTGGATAAATCGCCAGGACCAGTTGCACACCGAAGCCCAGCCACATTTCAACCTTGTTGTGGAATTCCCTCAAGGTGTCGCTTGGCGAGAAGACTTCGGCCACCAAGTCCGGTACAACTTCGTAGTATCCTGCAATCCTAATATCCAGCGGCAGTTTCTCTGCAGAAATATAGAACACATCCGGCTCGCGCACCGTATCCGGGTTGCGTTCCAGCAGCATGCCGCTATCGCTGCCGCCCACTCGCCCCAAACGTCGGGAGCGTACATATGGCCGAACCGCGGTGATCAGAGCGCCCACAATTTCGCCATGTTCTCCGCCTGCGGACACGGTTTCGTGAAGCACCCCGCGTATCAGTTCGCCTTTCATCCCTTGGCTGTCCAAGCGCAACAAATCATCGGCGGTGAGCAGGGCCGGCTTGGTCGTCATCGCCCGTCTCCCATCTGGGAAGATGCTGTTGTTCCCGCCATTGGTAATGTGTCCCCTTCCTGTTCAGGCAAGGAAGGGGACACGGCCTGAATCCACTTAACGGGCCCTGGCCGGTTCTTCGTCCCACGGGCCGGGCAATCGGCCCTTCGCCGTGCCGCCGATCATGTACTGGCTTTCGTCGTGGCCCCATTCGTCGCGGGGCATCTCGTAGGATACCTCGATTCCATTGCCGTCCGGGTCGCGTATGTAGATGCCCACCGCGTGGCCGTGGTCTGACACCAACTCGATCTCGATGTCCCTTTCTTTGATCCGGTAGTAAAGCTCCTTCAGGTCATCGAGGCTGTCCATGTACCAGGCCATGTGGTTCAGGCCCACTTGGCCTTTCATCTGTCCGGGCGCGTCTTCCCCCACTTCGATCAAAGCAATCTCATGGGAGTTCTCCAAGTCCGCCGTCAAGAAGGCGGCGCCTCCCGGCATGAACCCGTAGGTGTGCAGACCAAGGAGGTCTTCATACCAGTCGCGGGCGCGTTCCGCGTTGCGGACGAAGATATTGATGTGTCCTAGCTGTTTCGGCTTGTAACCCATAATCTCCTCCCTGTTGCGCAAAAGCGGTTTACGGCCAAGGCCATCATACCAAGCGGCGAGACAAGAATGAAGCTTTGTTGCGGCCGACGCCGAGTCTAAAGGTCGAAAATACCCGCACCGAGCGGGTGAATCCCGGTCCTTCGCGACCCGAAGTCAACAACGTCACGGACTGCGTTGCCGAATTGATCGAAGCGGAACACGATTTGCCGCGCCGGCCAGCGAACATCGCGGCCTGAACGTGAATTAAACAAAAAATGCGGGTAGAATAGGGTATCCCGAAGGAATCCGCGTTTCCGTCATCGGAACCCTTGAAACGACCTTATTAAGGAGAGCTATATGACCAGCGCTCTGCAGCAAACGTCCGGGAATGGCGTCACGCCCGAGGAAATCGAACGGTTCGATGTAATCGTTATCGGCGCCGGGGTTACAGGGCTCTACTCATTGTACCGGTTCCGAGAGTTAGGGTTCTCGGTCCGGGCCTTTGAGGACGCAAGCGGGGTGGGCGGCACCTGGTACTGGAACCGCTACCCTGGGGCCCGCTTCGACTCCGAGAGCTACACCTACGGCTACTCCTTCTCGGAGGAGCTTCTGCAGGAGTGGGACTGGAAAGAGCTCTACTCAGGCCAGCCGGAGAACGAACGGTACCTCAACTACGTGGCCGACAAGTTCGACCTGCGCCGGGACATCGAGTTCAACGCCCGCATCGAATCGGCCCATTTCCTGGAGGACGAAAACCTCTGGCACATCAAGACTACGGACGGCCGCCAGGCCAAGGGGCAGTTCCTTATCACTGCGGTGGGCCTGCTATCGGCCCATTATGTGCCTGAATTCGAGGGGCTCGACAGCTATCAGGGCGCCTGGTGCCACACCGGCCGTTGGCCCAAGGAAGGCATGGACTTGGCGGGCAAGCGTGTGGGCGTCATCGGCACCGGGGCAACCGCCGTGCAACTGATCACCGAAATCGCCAAGGAAGTCGGCCATTTGACCGTCTTCCAGCGGACCGCGAACTATTGCGCGCCCCTGCGCAACCGCGAGATCGACGACGAGATGCAGGCCGAGATAAAAGCCGCCTACCCGGAGATATTCAAGAAGTGCATGGAGACGCCGGGCTCGTTCGTGCACGAGTTCGACACCCGCTCTGCCTTGGAAGTGTCGCCAGAAGAACGTATGGAGCGGTACGAGGACCTGTGGGCGGAACCGGGTTTCAAGAAATGGTTGTCCAACTTCTACGACGTCTTGCTTCCTGGCGAGGCTAATGAGGACTACGCGGAATTCGTCCGCAACAAGATACGGGAGCGAGTCCACGATCCGGCGGTAGCCGAGATGCTGACGCCCAAGGACCACATGTTCGGTTCCAAGCGCCTGCCCTGCGAGAGCGGGTACTACGAGGTCTACAATCAGGACAACGTCCTGCTGGTCGACGTACGCAAGGCGCCCGTCGAGCGTTTCACCTCGACGGGACTGCGACTGGAGGACGGTTCTCAGTTCGATTTCGACGTCATCATATTCGCCACTGGCTACGATGCGGTCACCGGGTCGTTGAACCGGATCGACATTCGCGGCGTTGGCGGGGAGTCGTTGAAAGACAAGTATGCCGGCGGTCCCCGTACCTACATGGGCATTTCCAGCCACGGCTTCCCCAACCTGTTCACCGTCAACTCCGCTTCGGTGGGTAACTTCGTGCGGGCTGCCGAGCCGCTGGTCGACTGGGTGTGTGAGACCATCCGTTACGTGCGCGACAACGAGTACGCCCGCATCTCCCCTACCCTGGAAGCCGAGGACGAGTGGGTGAGGCACGTCAACGAGGAGGGGGCCAAAATTCTCCGGACCCAGGCTGACTCTTGGTTCGTGGGCGCCAACATCCCAGGCAAGGCGCGCGCCCTGCTGACCGCTCCCGACAGCGCCCCGGCCATGCGGGCCCGGCGGGCCGAGGTTGCCGCCAACGGCTACCAAGGGTTCGCGTTGGAGTAAAACTCTTCGCTGTTGCGTCCCATAAATGGCACCAAGGCCTATGACGCCCCCGATGCTTTGGGGGCGTCTTCGTTTACCCTGCTTTCCTAGGCAGGGTGATTGCCTGACGGTGGCAGACTGCCCGACGGCGCGGTCCCGGCGGCCGGGATGGTAGAATGCGGCCATGGGAACATTTAATGTGCCGATTGCCATTGGGGACCCGCAGCGGGAACGCTGGACAGCTTTGGATGCACTGGTGGATTCCGGGGCATCCATAACGTCGGTGCCCGGCTCCCTGCTCCGCGGGTACGGCGTCGTGCCGATAATGCAGCAGGCGTTCGAATTCGGCCAGGGGGAAGTCCGTACTATGGACGTGGGCCAGACTTGGCTGAGAATGGGCGGGCGCGAGATCATCACCCACGTCTTGTTTAACGTTGAGGGAGCTCTTCCCCTATTGGGCGCGCTCGCTCTTGAAGGCTTGTTTCTGGGAATCGATCCTGTAGCCCAGCGTCTTATCCCCGTTCGAGGACTAATAGCCTAAAACTCAGTCTCGCCTACGTTTCAAACTCCATCCTGTGGAGGAAAGCCATGGTCAGGCTTGGCGGCACGGCTACAATCTCTCACCTCGAGGTATTCCAGGGCCTGGAGGTGTTGTTCCAGCGGCGGGGCATCGACTTGGACTGGGTCCTCTACTCCGATTACGACATGATGGCCGACGCCTTCGTCAAGGGCGATATCGATATCGCCTGGAACGGCCCACTGGGTTACGTGAAGCTAAAACGTCTGCTGGGGGAGCCGTGTCGGGTGATCGCCATGCGGGACGTGGACATCAACTTCACCACCCACTTCATCGCCCGCGCCGGCTCCCGGATCGAGACCGTCGAGGACCTGTACGGCAAGCGGTTTGCCTTCGGCCGCCGAAGCTCGGAGCAGGCCGGCTTGGTCCCCTACTACCTGTTGAAACAAGCGGGGTTGAACCCTCAGAAGGACCTGGCGGCCAGTAGTTTCTTCGAAGAACGCCGCTCCCAGACCCGGTTCGACGAGAGGGACGTAATCGAGAGGGTCAGTTCCGGGGAGTTCGATGCCGGAGCCGTCAGCCAGGGGACCATGGAAACCATGGCGGAAGACGGTACTTTGGCGGCGGACCGGATTCGCATCTTCTGGTCCAGTCCCGGCTACAGCCACTGTTGCTTCACCGCCCAAAAGGACATGGAACCACAACTGGCCGGAGAGATCGAGTCTGCCTTCCTGTCGGTCACCGGCTCCGACGAGGTGGAGCAAGCGGTCCTCGAGGGAGAGGCCTGCGGCGGCTTCGTCCCGGGAATCGACCACGGCTGGGAGATGATCGAGGCGGCGGCGGAGTCGGAGGGGCTGGTCTAGTCCCAACGCCTTCCAGCCGGCCCGTGTCGAGGGCGTCGTTTCGACAGCGCGGCTAGTTGTCGTCGTCAGGGCCGGGGATGTTGCGTAGTATATCTTCCAACGTCCGGTCCAACGCCGGGTCGAGTTCCACCGTTTCCTCGAAGGGGACGTAGTTGAAATCGTTGCGGGCCCGTTCGATCAGCTCCTTGGCGGCGGGATTAGTGGAGCCGATCTTCTCCAGGTTGTCCCTCAATTCTTGGGACTCGGCCTCGCCCAACGACAGCAGCTCCGAGAGGTCCAGGTCCAGCTTCAGCATGGAATTCAATCGCCGCAGAATATCGTAGAAAGCCCGGTGGTCGCAGCTGATGCCCACCGGGTCGTTGTTCTGGGTAAGGAACGGAAACATGGGAGCCATAGCCCCCATGCGAAACATCTCTAGGTCTGGGTGTTCGAAGTGGGCCACTGTAATCAACGCCATGCCAATGGTGGGGCCGTTGCGCCCCTGGGTACCGTAGTTGGAGAACCGCAGGCCGAACCTCTGCAATGCTTGCCTCATGCGGGACTGGCTGTAAATGCAACTCACACTACGTTCCATTTCGGGCGGGGCCGCGCCGTTGTAGCCCTCCACCGCCACCGTTTGGAGCACCCCCAACTCTCGCACCGCCCGGAAGAAGGCGGCCGCGTAGACGTCGAGACGGAACCAGGGCTCCTCGCCCAAGAAGATGACAAGACCGTTTCCTGCGTCGAAGAAATAGTTCTCCCGTTG
The DNA here is from genome assembly GCA_965222595.1 of Dehalococcoidia bacterium. Taxonomy (GTDB): domain Bacteria; phylum Chloroflexota; class Dehalococcoidia; order Lucifugimonadales; family UBA3495; genus VXOI01. The sequence continues at coordinate 104,405 of CBDCUJ010000018.1, forward strand.
CATTTGCCGGCTGGGCAACCCGTCCCGGTAGGCTACTCTGGGCCTGTAGGTATCGTGAGTGCCGGGCACCTGGAAGGGGTAACAAAGTCTGGAGATCTCCGGGCCCATCTCGCCGATGCGCCGGGCCTGGCGTTTTTCAATTAAATAGCGGGGCAATCCGCTGGAGATCTCGCCGCCGTCGGACCATTGCCTGCGCCAGCCGCAAAGCAGGTACTTGACGCCTGGAGAGGGGTCGAGGATCAATTGCTCGTCGGCCATGCCAAACTCCTCCTCCGCCATCGTTCAAATTATCACAACCCTATTCTGCCAAAGGAGCTTCCTAATCGCAAATTCGCCCTGTCATGGGCGGCAGCCAAAGGCGTGGCAGTTGGGACATCATCCCTTTACGTGCTTCCAATCGAGTGGGGATGGTGTGGGGGATGGTATATTACGTGCGGGCCGCGGGCCACGCCAACTGCTGAGGTGTCGTCAACGTGAAGGTTACCGATCTGAAGGTGACGATGGTGAACTGGAATTCCGGGCCGTGGGCTACGGCTACCGCATCCTTCGGCGGCAGCCGTCAGCTTGGCGTCGTGACCGTCTGCACCGACGAAGGGGTGGACGGATATGCGTTCCTGGGCTCATCCAGACAAGGAGCCGACGCCTACGTGGGCCCGCTGATGGAGTTCATCAAGCCGGCCCTGCTGGGCCGTGACCCCTTGGACATCGGAGCGATTTGGGCCTGGATGTGGAAGAATAACCGGAACGTGTCCACCAACGCCATCGGAGCTGTCGACGTCGCTCTTTGGGACATTGCCGGCAAGGTCGCCGGGCTGCCTATTCACCGTCTCCTCGGTTCGTGCCGCGACAGGGTGCCCGCCTACGCCAGTTCCGGCTACCTCGCCACCGCAGAGGAATACGCCGAAGAAGCCCGGTACTTCCTGGACTTGGGCTGGCCCGCTTACAAGATTCATCCCCATGCCATTCCCCGAGAAGACATCGAGATTTGCCGGGCGACGCGTAACGCGGTGGGCGGCCGGATGGACCTGATGCTGGATTCGATGTGGGCCTACGGCTACGAAGACGCCCTTAGAGTGGGCCGGTCCATCGAGGAATTGGACTACCTCTGGTACGAGGACCCGCTGGCTGAAGAAGACATCTACAACTACGTAAAGCTGAAAAGCAAGCTGGACATTCCCATAATGTCCACTGAGTACGCACCCGGACGGCTCTATGGGATGGCCCAGTGGATTCAGCAGGGGGCCACCGACATGCTTCGCGGGGACGTGGCGGTTTCCGGCGGCATCACCCCGCTGATTAAAATCGCCCATCTTGCCGAGGCCTTCCGCATGAAATGCGAAGTCCACCATGGCGGCAACTCGCTTAACAACGTCGCCAACCTCCATGTGATCCTGGCCGTCAATAATTGCGACTACTACGAAGTATTTCCTTCCAACGGCGCTAACAAGTTCGGCCTCGTCGAGGATGTGGAGGTAGACAGCCAGGGCCTTATTTACGCCCCTGAGGCCCCTGGTCTGGGCTACGAGATCGACTGGGACCTGGTGCGTCGGGAAAAATCCGGGGAGGTCAGTTAGGCTCAACCTACCTCCTTTCGTCGAATAGGTAAAACCGCGTTTTCGTGGCTTTCCCGCTCAGCGAGCCCAATCTATACTGAGCCAGGCGGTTTTTGCAGGCCCGCCGGCGACTATTCCATTCGGGCCGGTCAACCAGGCCGGGAATCAGGAGGTTTCTTGTATGGCAACACCGACAGAGGTAACCGCAGGCCAGTCCAGCCAGGTCCAAACTTCGCCCGCCGAGACCGCGCACCCTCTTGATCCGCTGAGTTCGAGCGAGATCGACAGTGCGGTGGCCATTCTCCGCGCCCAGCGAAAACTGGGAGAGAAGGTCAGATTCGAGTCGGTCGTACTAAACGAGCCAGTGAAAGAGAGTGTCCTGAGTCCGAATGGCAGTGCGGCAGTTGGGCGGGAGGCGTTCATCATCCTGCTGGATAACGATACGGGAGCTACCCACGAGGCCGTAGTTTCCTTGACCGAGGGGAAGGTAACGTCGTGGACCCACATCCCAGACGTGCAACCGAGATTGATGATGGATGAGTTCTTCGAGTGTGAGCAAGCCGTGAAGGACTGTCCCGAGTTTCAGGCTGCGTTACGAAAACGGGGGATTACCGACACCGACCTCGTAATGGTCGATCCATGGCCGGCCGGTAACTACGGCGTGGAAGAAGAAAAGGGTCTGCGTCTTTCCTTCGCTCGCAGTTGGCTCCGAACTAGCCCGACCGACAACGGGTACGCCCGCCCGATTGAGGGCGTCATCGCGGTGGTCGACCTCAACAAGATGCGGGTTATCAATGTGGAGGACCACGGTGTGGTCCCCATGCCGCCCAATGACGGCAACTATGCGGCCGAGTTCGTTCAAGAGTTCCGGACCGACCTTAAGCCGCTGGATATCGTCCAACCCGAGGGGCCCAGCTTCAAGGTCAATGGGAACGAAGTCTCTTGGCAAAAGTGGAACTTTCGAGTCGGCTTTACCCGGCGCGAGGGACTGGTCCTGCACGCCATCAGCTACCAGGACAAAGGAAGAAGCCGTCCCATCATCTACCGGGCGTCCTTGGGCGAGCTGGTGGTCCCGTATGGGGACCCGGCGGAACAAAATTTCCGCAAAAACGCCTTCGATGTTGGTGAGGCCGGCATCGGCAGTCTGGCCAACTCGTTGACTTTGGGATGCGACTGCCTCGGCCAGATCTACTATTTCGACGCTGTCTTGAATAATAGCCGGGGCGAGCCGGTGCAAATCCCCAATGCCGTCTGCCTTCACGAGGAAGACTTCGGCATCCTTTGGAAGCATACCGACTGGCGCACGGGACAGGCCGAAGTACGTCGTTCACGGCGCTTGGTCATCTCATTCATCGCTACCGTCGGTAACTACGAGTACGGCTTTTTCTGGCACCTGTACCAAGACGGCACGATTGAGTTTCAGGTGAAGCTTACCGGCATCGTAAACAATATGGCCATGGCGCCGGGCGAATCCCCCAAATACGGCTCATTGATCGCACCGCAACTGGGGGGCCATATCCACCAGCATTTCTTCAGTGTCCGCTTGGACATGGGGGTGGACGGCACGAATAACTCGGTCTACGAGGTGAATACCAAAGCCGAACCGATGGGCCCCGGCAACCCGCAGGGCAATGCGTTTTTCGCCGAAAAGACTCTGCTGGCGACCGAGTCCGAAGCCCAGCGTACTGTCGACCCCTTGGCCGGCCGGTACTGGCTGATTACAAACCCATCAGTGAACAACTATCTTGGGCAGCCGGTGAGCTACAAGCTGGTTCCGGGTGAGAACGTCCTACCTTTCGCCCATGCTGAGGCCAGCGTATCGAAGCGGGCGGCATTCATTAACAAGCACCTCTGGGTGACCCCGTACAGTCCCGATGAGATGGCTCCCACCGGACCTTACCCGAACCAACACCCGGGCGGAGCTGGCCTGCCGGAATGGACCAAAGCAAATAGGAACGTCGAGAACACCGATATCGTCGTTTGGTATAACTTCGGTACTCATCACGTTCCCAGGCCAGAGGACTGGCCCGTAATGCCAGTAATGTATACTGGGTTCAAGCTGATGCCCGTCGGGTTCTTCGATCAGAACCCGGCTTTGGACGTTCCTCCCTCAGCCCATGCCAACGGGCATTGCCATTCTTGATATGCTTTTCGGCGGCGCACCGGGAAACGCGCCGCCGTCTGGCTGGCCATCGCTGGCGCCAGCCGGGCAAGGGGCGCTAGGCGGCTTGGGGAGGCTACTCGAGTTGCCGGAGCCGAGGATCGAGGGTGTCCCGAAGCCAGTCGCCAAACAGGTTTAGGGCCATCACAGTCAACATGATGGCCACCCCAGGAAGGGTCGAAATCCACCACGCCACCGCGAGTTTGTCCCTGCCGTCGGAAACCATGGAACCCCAGGCCGGCGTTGGAGGGGGCACGCCGGCGCCCAGGAAGCTTAGCGTCGATTCGACGAGTATCACGATACCCACTTGAAGCGTGGCTACGATGATCAGAGTATTGATGACTCCTGGAAAGAGGTGGGTTGCCAGTATGCGCAAGGTGGAGGCGCCGGAGACTTGCGCCAAGGCCACGTAGTCCATCGTCCTGAGTCTAAGCACCTCGCCGCGGACCATTCTTGCGAAGCGAGGCCAGATCCAGATGGCCAATACCGCGAGGATCACTTCCAGGGATTGGCCGAGAGATACGACCATCACCAACGCTACCAGGATAAGTGGCAGGGCCAGGAGGACGTCGACTAATCGCATGATGAGTTCGTCGACCCAACCGCCGTACCAGCCAGCCAGCAGGCCCAGCACAACGCCGATCGTGCCGCCGGTCGCCAACGTTACGGCAGCGACTATCAGAGAAATGCGCGCCCCGTGCAGAATCCGGGACAGCATGTCCCGGCCTTGTTGGTCGGTTCCCAGCAGATGGTTGGCAGTACCCTCGGACGACCAGGCCGGAGGCGTATTTCTCTCTGAGAGTATTCCAACTCTCGGGTTGTGAGGCGCTATCAAGTCCGCGAAGATTCCCGCCACTATCACCAGAAGGATGATGGTCATCGGTATCAGCGGCCAACGCCTGACCCTTCGAAGGATTCCCAACCAACGCAGAGGATTGGAACGCGGGGTAAGAACGGCTGTGTCTAGGGCCATCGTTTCGACTCTGAATATTTACGCATAGCGGATACGGGGGTCTACGTAGGCGTAAAGGATGTCTACCAACAGGGCCGCGATCACGTACATCAGGGTGAATACGATCACGATTCCCTGGAGCAGCGGGTAATCGAAAGCCCACAATGCATGCACTGCCAATTGCCCCAACCCCGGCCAAGCGAATACGGTTTCGGCGACAAGCGAGCCAGTCACCACGCTGCCCAGGGTGACGCCGGCAAAAGTCAGTGGTGGAATAATCGCGTTGCGAAACGCGTGCTTGAGGATTACGGACCGGTACGGCACTCCCTTTGCTTTGGCCAATTTGATGTATTCGGAATCAAGGACGTCGAGCATCGCGGACCTCACCAAACGCAGATTGGCGGCCACGAAAAACCAGCCCAGTGTTATTGCAGGCAGCACAATACTGGTGACTTCTTGGCGTCCTGAAGGTTTGACCCATTCCAACTGGACGGCGAAGAAGAACATGAGCATGATGCCCAGCCAGAAAGAGGGAGCCGATTGCCCTACTAAAGCGACCAGCTTCCCTATCATGTCCAGGATTCCCCCTCGCCTCACGGAAGACAGGATACCCAAGGGAACCCCAACGACCGTGGAAAACACAAAAGAGGCGGCGGCGAGTTCCATGGTGGCGGGGAGCCGTTCCCAAATCACTTCGATTACGGGCCGGCGTTCTTTGATGGACTGACCGTAATCGCCGGTAAGGATATCCTTTAGGAATATTCCGTATTGTTGGTAAATGGGCTTGTCGATTCCCAGTTCCCGGCCCAGTTCTTCCCAAATCTCCTCACCAGCGAACTCGTCCAGCATCACGCTGCGCGGGTCCCCACCCATCCGGGCCATGATGAAGATGATGACCGATACGGCCAACAAAGTGACGATGGAGATCAGGACCCGTCGTGCCAGATACCGTTGCATTACTCAGAACCAACAAGTCAAGCCTGGACGCACCGGGATGGAACTGGAGCCGATATTTTAAGATGGGACGAGCCGCCTGGCGTCGTCCCATCTGCAAAGAGCGGAAAAGCCGAACGATTTTGTAGTCTGCCGTGAGCCTATTGGCGGTGCGGAGTCCACTCGAAGCTGGTCAGCGCCCTCCGGTCTCCATACTGCAAGTGTGGCAACCATTCGTCGATGTTGGCGCTGAGGGGCCAAATAATATTGACGGAATAAAGGGACGACTCGGCAGCGTTATCGAAGAGGAATTCGGCTGCTTCCACCATTATCGTGTAAGCCGACTCTGTATCCACCGTCTCCAGCGCTCGAGTCAGCAGAGCATCCATAGTGGGATGGTGGAAGCCGGCGCTGAACCCGCCGGTGCTGCTGAATGTGTGGATGAGTTCCCTTGGGTCCGCCCTTCCTCCGGTACCGTGACAGTTCGCTTGGTTGTACTCGCGGGCTTGCAATATGGGAGAGATGGTGGCGTATGGCACGTGGTTGATTTTGACGTTAATTCCAATATTTTCCCACATAGTGCCGACTGCGTCACAGGCTTCTACTTCGCCGGGGACGTTTCTGATATCCGGGGTGATGGTGATGTCGAACCCGTCAGGATAACCTGCCTCCGTGAGCAGCTGTTTCGCTAATTCGGGATCAAATCCCCATTCTTGCATGCGGTCAGGAAGCCGGTGCATGTTGTTTTCCCATCCCCACAGGACCTCGGCCTTCCCCTCACCGTGCAGGATTGTGTCCACGATGCTCTGGCGGTCGATTGCTATATGGAGCGCGCGGCGGACTTTTGCGGCCTGTTGCCATTCGTCCGAGTTCACGTCGGGATTGCCGGAGATCCATGGCAGCGACGGGTCGTAACTGGGGTGCCTGTCGAGGTGCTCCTGGGTGCCCAGACCGGTGTACCAGTTGCCGTTCAAGCCCAGGTGCACCGTGCCTCCGCCTTGCACCCGCATGAACTTGACGTCGGGGACGTCCTCGATCACGGCTTTGGAATCCAAGGCCATCAAGAATGTGTCCAGTAGCCCCACTTGGAAATTGGCTACTCTTGTGTTCTCTTCGGGAATGTCCCAGAACACCAATTCCGCGAATTCCGGTGTCTTTCGCCAGTGTCCTTCCACCGCCTTGAATCGCCAGTATTGACCACTCTTGGCCTCGTCAATTTCCCAAGGACCGGTGGCGGCGCCTTGCCTGCTGGCTTCGTCTTCTCCGAGTTCCATTACCTGTTGTTTGCTCATCACGTTCGCGGCCGATGGTTGCGAGGCTACGATTAGCATGTCGAACTGCGGTGTGCCTGTATTGACCTCAATGGTGTAGTCGTCCAAGGCTCTGGCGCCGCCTTCCTCGTTGGACCAGAGTCGTCGGAGCTTACCGGAGTTGGATGCCCGGGAACCCTCTCCGCCATATTCCTGCATTGACCAAACGACGTCCTCGGCCGTCATCTCACCCCAACCCTTGTGGAATTCGATCCCCTCCCTCAACTTGAATGTCCACACCAGGCTGTTGTCGGATAGGGTCCACTCCTCGGCGAGCCGGGACTGGAAATTTTGGTTTGGGTCTTGGATCAAGAGGGTTTCACCAAGAGACGACCCAACGAAAACGCCTTGGGACCCTGACGTTAATCTGGGATGCGTCCCGAAGGTGCCAACCTCCCTGAACCCTATGTTCAACGTGCCGGAAGGCGCACCCACGGACGGCGCGGTAGTTGGCAATGGGACGGCCACCGGGACCACAACGGTCACGGGTACTTCTCTGGTGACAGGGACCTCTTGGGTTACCGTGACCTCCTGGGTTACCGGCACCTCTTGGGTGACCATGACCTCTTGGGTGACCATAACCTCTTGGGTGACCATAACCTCCTGGGTTACCGGCACCTCTCTGGTGACTTCTACTTCTCTTTCAGTTACCCCTGGTGTGGCGCTGGTGCCGCAGGCGGCTATAAGCGCAAGAAGGATAAGAAGCGGCGAAAATTTGACCGCTCCCCATCGTACGTATTGGATCAGTCCCACTATCGCACCTCTGTACGCAGTTATAAGGATGCACCTGAATCCTCTGGTCCCGTTATTCCGCTAAGGGCCAGCGGCAACAGGCGCAAATATACCGTCCACCATGGCTGTTGTCAAAATACGGTGGACGTGGGGTCTTGTGTGGCGGCCTTTGATTTAGTGGCAACCAGCGTCGTAGTATTACGGCACGTGCTATAATGCCCAAGGTTTTTGGCATATCTCCCGCTCCACCTTGTCCCGGGTTCCCGTTGGCCAGGCCCCGATAGCGCCTTGAATACCCACCAATATCGCCCATATCGCCAATATCGCCCATATTGCCTCATTGTGTCTTGAGGGAAAATAATGACCGAGCAAAACATGGCCCAAGACGTCTCTTTGATGGCCCACTTGATGCGGCGCGCCGGCTTCGGGGCCAGCCGCGCTCAAATCGAGACCGCCCTCGCCAACGGGTACCAAAAAACGGTTGAGGACCTTCTCAACCCGGATAGTCAGCCCGGCATCGAGGAAGACGTATTGGGACGATATTGGCCGTCCATCATGAGCCGGGAGACCCTCGAAGACAACCAGATGGAATGGGTCTATCGGATGGTCAACGATTCCCGCCAACTCCGCGAAAAGATGACCCTTTTTTGGCACAGCATCTTTTGCACCGGAAACGGAAAGGTCGACTTCGGCCGGCTGGTGGGACTGCAGATCGAAATGTTCCGTCAACACGGGATGGGGAACTTTCGTGAATTGTTGTTGAGCCTGTCCAGGGACCCGGCGATGCTCTACTACCTCGACAACACGGAAAATCACCGTCAAGCAGTCAATGAGAATTATGGAAGGGAATTACTGGAACTTTTCTCAATGGGCGTTGGGGCGGATGAAGAGTTCAACTACACGGAAGACGACGTCAAGGCTTGCGCCCGGGCGTTCACTGGCTGGAACGTAGCCGCCACGCTGCCGGTGTTCCCATACGGGAGGACGCCCTGGCAGTTCGTTTACGACTTCGCAGACCATGATGATGGCGAAAAGACCTTCTTGGGTGAGACGGGCCGGTGGAACGGCCAAGACATCATAAACATCGTTTGCAAACAGCCGGCCACGGCTAGGTTCGTTTCCCGAAAAATGTACGATTTCTTCGTTGCCGACGAACCACCGGTACCGACCTGGAGGCAGATCCCTCCCAGGGACCCGCAAGCTATACGGGTTCTTGAGGAGGCATACTTTGACTCCTGTTACGAAATATCGGCCATGTTGCGCGCACTTTTCTATTCCGATTTCTTCCAAGCCGACGCTGTTCGTTTCGCCAAGGTGAAAAGCCCCGCCGAACTGGTGGCGGGCACCCTCCGTTTGGCAGGCGCCCATACTGAACCGACTCCCGGGTTGTTGGAGCCGGCGCTTGAAATCAGGTACATGGGAATGGACCTGATGAATCCGCCTTCTGTCGAAGGCTGGCACACGGGGCGGGAATGGATCGACAGTGGAACGCTGGTGGAACGGATAAACTTTGCCACCGACCTGTTGGGCAACACCGAATTGCCGGGGATCAAATCGATCGTCGGCCGCCTCGTAAGCAGCGGGCAGACGTCCAGCACCGAGGCATTTGTGGACGCGTGCCTTGATCTCGCCGGTCCCGTCAGGGTCACGGATGCGACGAGAGATGAGCTCGTGTTGTATGCAAACGGCCTCGGCCAGTTGCGGCACGGTACGCCGGAAGAAAATGGCAAATTCGAGCGCCAGGCGGGCGAAATGTTGCAACTCATCGCCTCGGTGGCGGAATTCCAACTCGCTTAGAAACGGCCGCGAAGACCTGCAGCCGCTTCCGTATTTCCGGCGGCCTGCGGGTTTGATGGCAACCCGTTAGAGGTAACAGATGAGCTCCCATTTCTTTGGCATAAACGACCGGTTTTTTGCTTACAGCCACACCATAGGCCGGACCGAACTCGCTGGCACGGGATTTAGGATTCCTGTCGACTTGGCGCTGGGCGACGACGCCGTGTACGTTGTCAACAGGACGTCTGCGGCCCGCACGGAGGGGGTCCGGATCACCGTGTGTACGTTGGCCGAAGACTTCATAAGCCAGTTCGGGGCTTACGGTGACGGCAACGGCGATTTTATCTGGCCGACTTCCATTGCATTGGACCGGGACCGGAACGTCTACGTCAGTGACGAATGGTTGGGCCGCGTTACTGTGTTCGATAAAGACGGCGAGTTCGTCCGCAAGTGGGGAATTCTCGGCTCGGGGGACGGGGAATTAAACCGGCCTTCGGGCTTGGTGGCGACCGAAGATGGAATAATAATTGTCTCCGATACCGGGAACCATCGGATACAGAAATTCACCGCGGATGGCCGGTACCTCGGCCAATTCGGCGGCTTCGGCAGCGGTATGGGACAACTGAATATGCCGTGGGGCCTGGCGGTGGACCGGGAGGGAACGGTGTACGTTGCCGATTGGCGTAACGACCGAGTCCAGGGTTTCTCCCTTGATGGAAGAGTCCAGAGCATGTTTGGCCGTTCGGGCAGCGGCGCTGGCGAGTTCAATCGCCCGACCGATGTCGCTGTCGATGAAGACGGGGACCTCTACGTCGCCGATTGGCTGAATAACAGGGTACAGGTATTGGCGCCGGACGGCCGCTACATCACTGACTTCAAGGGAAACGCGGACCTATCCAAGTGGGGCAAGGCCAAGCTGGTCTCCAATCCCGACATGGTCCGCCAGCGAAACATGGTCACCGACTTTTCTCCGGAGCAGTCGTTCTGGCACCCGACCGCGGTTGAGACGGATTCCAAGGGCCGGGTGGCAATTGTAGATTCGGCAAAAAACCGTATCCAGGTCTACCAAAAAAACAAAGCGCCGGTACTGTCTTAAGACATCTTCGGGCTAGCGTTGACAGGGCATAAGGCCCAATCTAAACTCGCCGTGGTTGCCCCCCAGGGGGCAGTGACGGAACCGGCGCCAGTCAAACTCAATCCTGGGACCAAGAATAAGGGGGAATGCCATGGCTCTGCGACTTCCTACCGGAGATGACCTTCAACGTCTGGCCCGGGCCAATTATTTCGAACTCAACGAGGAAGAGTTGGCCGCATTCCAGGACTTGATCCCAGGGCTGTTCGCGAACTACGAGCTGCTGGAGCAGATGACCGAACCCAGGGAACCCCTGAAATACCGGGACCGCGAGCTGGGAGCCCGGCCTTCACGAGAGGATGACCCTTTCAACGCTATCCTGCGGCGTTGCCGGGTCAAGGGCGCCTCCACGGGTAAATTGGCCGGCAAGCGGTTCGGGCTCAAGAACAACATTTGCGTCGCTGGGATGCCAATGACCAGCGGCTCCGCTCTGTTGCAAGACTACGTGGCCGATATCGACGCCACTATCGTCAGCCGGTTATTGGATGAAGGAGCCGAGATCGTAGCGTTGCTCAACCTCGAGGACTTGTCAATGTCCGCCGGCGGAGATACCAGCGCTTTCGGTCCGGTACTGAATCCACATAACCCGGAATACTTGGCGAGCGGCTCTTCCGGCGGCTCGGCGGCCTCCTTGTACTACGACGATATAGATATTACCATCGGCGCAGACCAAGGCGGCTCTATTCGAATGCCCGCCTCTTGGTGCGGCGTAGTCGGGCACAAACCGACCTTCAGCTTGGTACCTTACACTGGAATCGTTGGAGCCGACCACTCGTTAGACCACGTCGGACCAATGGCCCGGACCGTGGCTGATGCCGCCCTGACGTTGGGGGTGATCGCCGGCCCAGACCCGATGGACCCGCGCCAGCAGGATGTGCGCGTGCAACCGTATACCGAGGCGTTGGGACTAGGCGCGCGGGGGCTGCGTATCGGAGTGTTAAAGGAAGGGTTTGGACTGCCGCGCTCTGAAGACGATGTCGATCAATCGGTCCGGCAGGCGCTAAGGATACTTAACGAATTGGGAGCCGAGACCGTCGAGGTTTCAGTCCCGCCTCACTTAGGGTCTGGTGACCTCATGTGGAGCATGATTGCCGAAGGCGCCACCGCCTTGCTGCGAAGCAACGGGACCGGTCACGGCTGGGAAGGCCTCTACAACACGGACCTTGCCACCGCATTGGGCAAAGCGCAGCAAGTCCAGTCCAACGATTTGCCGCCTACCGCTAAACTGATCCTTCTGTGCGGGACTTACGTCAAAGAAAACTATCACGGCCGCATCTACGCCAAGAGCCAGAACTTGCGCCGGGAATTGCGCGCCGCTTACGACAGCGTTTTCCAGGACGTGGACATCATCGCAATGCCCACGACACCCATGAAGGCCCACCGGCATGTCCCGGGACGCGGCGTAGCGGACACGATTACCCACGGTTTCGCCGCGGTGGACAATACGGGAGCGTTCGACCTGACGGGCCACCCGGCGCTCAGCATCCCATGCGCCAAGTCGAACGGCCTGCCTGTCGGGCTCATGCTGGTAGGGCGCCACTTTGAAGACGCCACGCTCTTTCAGGCGGCCCACGCCTTTGAACAGCACGTCGATTGGGAAACATTGTAAAGAATCTGATAGAAAAGCCGCCACAGCGGAATGCGAATTCACGTCGTCAGCGATGCTGAAAGCTCCAACAACTTGTGAACAAGCATTAGATATCGTTATAGGGGTTACGGTATGCTGGTCATACGGCACTCCAATGGACCAGGGTTTGGACCAGAATTTGACTTCCGGTTGGGCATTCTCTATTATCGGCTGAAATCGCTCAAAGTAGCGTTCGGCGTTGTCGGCGATCTGGGTTCTGCTCGATGCCCTTCCTAGAAGTACGGGACCTGCATACAACATTTGATACCGCGACCGGGATGATCCGCGCCGTAAACGGCGTGAGTTTCAGCTTGGAAAAGGGCCGTGTGTTCGCGCTTCTGGGAGAGTCTGGGTCGGGTAAGAGCGTGACCCTGCGCTCCATCATCCGGGTCTTGCCGAAGAGGCGTACCGAGGTTTCCGGAGAGGTATGGCTGGACGGTGTCGACCTCCTCGGTCTGTCGGAAGCTGCGATGCGCGAAGTGAGAGGCAGCAGGGTCTCGATGATCTTTCAGGAGCCGATCGCCGCGTTCGACCCTGTGTACACCTGTGGAAAGCAGATCGAAGAGGGCATTCGTCGCCATCAGGATGTCTCTCGGGAGGAAGCATCTCGAAGGACCACGGAACTACTCCAAATAGTGCAGATTCCCGAAGCCCAGAGACGCTCTCGTTCCTACCCTCATGAGCTTTCCGGGGGTATGCGGCAACGCATGATGATCGCAGGCGCGCTATCGTGCGACCCGGAAATTCTCTTGGCCGACGAGCCAACCACGTCTCTGGATGTTACGGTACAAGCCCAAATACTTGCCTTGATTCGTGAGATCCAGCAAAGACTGGGAATGGCCGTCATATTTGTGACACACGATCTTGGCGTGGTGGCTGAGATCGCCGACGACGTAGCTGTAATGTATGGGGGCCGCATAGTCGAGAGTGGGCCGGTAAGAGAAGTTCTGAAAAATCCGGTTCATCCCTATACCCAGGGCCTTCTGGAGGCTGTTGTCCGGGAAAACCAGGTTAACCGGCTAATACCCATCCCGGGGACGCCGCCCGATCTGTCGCGGTTGCCCCTGGGATGCAGTTTCGCCCCAAGATGCTCCTACACTCGCGACGAATGTATACAGGCTGTGCCTGCGGAGCATTTCGTTGATGAGACGCACACGGCCCGGTGCGTATTGGTGAAAGAGGGCGTTGGATTCGTCCCCCCGACTCCGGTTGAACAGTCGTAAACTCTGCTTAATCACGGCGTACGAGGAATGCGGCTGCGGAGAAACTACTTAACGGATGGTGGTGGCTTGATGTTGCGTACCCGGTTCAGGAACATTCATTGGTTCGTCTCTATATCTATGGCCCTGTCTATTGTTTTGCTTGTGATACTGGCGGCATGCGGCGGGGATGATCCTGCGGCAACAGCCCCGCCACAGGAGGCGGAAGTTCCCACGGCTACCGCTGTTCCCGTGGTGGAATCGACTCCGACGACTGCTCCGGCAATGGCGGACGATAAGCAAGGAGGGGAGCTTCGCATTGGCATGACTGCCGCCGATATCCCCTTGACCGATGTACAGGCCGACCAAGGGTTTGAAGGCTGGCGGTTTGTGGGCTTCCAGCTCAACAATGGTCTCACGACATGGGACTGGAATGGCGAGACTATTCCCGGCCCCGTTCCAGGTCTGGCTGAATCGTGGGAAGTAGACCCTGACAATCCTAAACGTTGGGTTTTCCACCTGCGTGACGGGCTGAAATTCCATGACGGAACCGACATTGATGCCGAGGCCGTCGTACTCAGTTCTTACCGGCTTTTCAATGAAGATCATCCCTACTACGACGCCCAGGTCGCCGGCTTGGGCAACTGGATTTGGAGCGGCAGTTGCTGCGAGGCCGAAGCCTTCAAGGCGCTGGATCCCAAGACCGTAGAACTCACCACGACCGAAGTCAACGGTTACGTGCCGTATGGTGTCGTGTCCGTGCATATTGCCAGCCCAACCGCTTTGGAACAATGGGGCAGCGAAGGTTTTGCGAGTAACCACGTGGGCGCGGGTCCATTTAAATTGGTGAGCCAGACGCCGCGCGTCTCTATGACCATGGAAAGGTTCGAAGACTATTGGGGCAACCAGCCCAATGTGGACCGCGTAATCCTGCGTCCCTTGCCTGAACCAACCACGCGACTGGCAGCCTTCCGAGCTGACGAAGTGGACTGGATTGAAGTACCACCTCCTGACGCCATCGCCACTCTGAAGGAAGAGGGCTACGATGTGCGCACCAAAGTCTACCCGCATGTCTGGCCATACCAATTCAATTTGCTCAGGCCCCCGTTTGATAACAAGCTCGTTCGACAGGCACTGAACTACGCGGTCGACCGGGAGGGAATCTGCCGTGACCTGCTGAGCGGCACTTGCACCCCGTCAACGGGTTTTGCATACGAAGGTCACGCATCGTTTGGAAATCCAGCCGACACCTACAGCTATGACCCCGAAAAGGCTAAAGAACTCTTGGCGGAAGCCGGAGTTGAATTACCACTGAAGATGAAGTTGCTGATCTCCACTTCCGGCTCTGGCCAAATGTTGCCCATCCAGATGAATGAATTCGTTCAACGCAACTTTAATGAAGTGGGCGTGGAGATGGAGTTAGTACCTGTCGACTGGAACGCAATGTTGAGCCGGACTATTTTTTCGGGCCGGGGGAATTACTCCTTTACCGAAGAAAACGCCGACATCGATGCGTATAACATATCCTGGGCCTATATAGCCCCTTACCAATGGCCCGGATTCTTCCAAACCAATGGCGGACTCAATACACAGGCTTATTCCAACGCCGAAGTAGACCGGCTTCTGAAGGAAGCCCAGGAGTCAATCGACTTCGCGGAACAGGACCGGATCTTGGGCGAAGTGCACGAGCTTGTGATAGAAGATGCCCCATACGTGTTTATCGTCCACGACTTGAATCCGCGGGCCTTGAATCCGAGAGTCAAAGGCTACGTACAAGACCGGTCCTGGTTCACCAACCTTCAAGATTTGTGGATCGAACCGTAGGCGAATGGCCCGTGACTGAAGTCGGGAAGTAGCTAAATCACAAGGACGGGAAGATAATGAGCCCCCCGACCCTCTCTCAAAGACGGAATCGGGGGTTCTTGGTATTATTCAATTCATGTTGCAAGACTTAGACTAAAAATATGTGGAGCTACACTGGCCGGCGCCTTTTGTTCGTCATCCCGACCATACTCGGGGTGTCAATCATCATGTTCTTCCTTCTCTTCGTGGCGCCCGGAGACCCGCTTGCGACCCTTCTCCCGCCTAACGCCACGGCGGAAGACAAAGCTAAACTCGCCGAGGCGATGGGTCTGGATAAGCCGGTCTATGTACAGTACGGCATCTGGCTGAGCAACGCTGTCCAAGGGGATTTGGGCCGCTCATTTCACAACAATGTGCCGGTCTTCGAAGAAGTTACCAACGCCCTTAAGAATACGTTCATCCTGGCTTTCGCGGCCGCAGTCTTGTCCCTCACTGCCGGGGTAGTCTTGGGCACCATAGCCGCCTTCAATCAAGGGCGTTTGGTGGACAAGATAGCCAGCGCGATCGCGATTACCGGGCTTAGTCTTCCCAACTACTGGGTGGCGATCCTGCTCATCGTTCTGTTCTCCGTCACCTGGTCCGTGTTGCCTGCCCAGGGTATGCAGACTATCGGCGGCAGCGGCTCCGGGGCGGTGGATATCATGAAACACATGGTCATCCCCGTCATCGCACTGATGATGATCTCCGTGGGGATAATCACCCGAATGGTCCGGACAAGCGTCTTGGAGGTCTTGGACCGCGAATGGGTCACTGCGTTGCGCGCCAAGGGCTTGGAGCCCCCCAACGTAGTCATTCACGTCCTCAAGAATGCGGCGCCTGCGGTCATTACCGTAGTAGGCCTTGATTTTGGCTACTTGGTGGGTGGGTCGATACTGGTGGAATCGGTTGTGAACTGGCCTGGCGCTGGAGGCCTGTTGACTTTGGCCATACAGCGGCGTGACATCCTGGTCGTGCAGGGAACGGTCCTGACGTTGGCTACAATCTTCGTTGTGCTCAACTTGATCGTGGACATTCTTAATACATTTATCGACCCCAGAATACGGCGCACATGAACAAAGGCACGCCATGATGCAACCCCAGTCCGCCGGGCGTGGCCTGGCAGCGGAGGGGCTGGCCTCCGAACCTATCTCGCACTGGAGATTAGCTTGGTGGCGCCTGCGCCGGGACAAGGTGACGTTGGTTGCCACCGGCGTACTGGTCCTGATCATCATAGGATCACTGCTTGCTCCGGTAATTAGCCCGTATGACCCTAATGTAGCCTCGCTGGACGGAAATATCGTCAACCGTGTGGCGCCCATCGGCTCACCCGGACATATTTTGGGAACCGACGAGCAGGGTCGCGACATGTTGAGCCGAATTTTCCACGGCGGACGCATGACCTTGTTGGCCGGAGTCTTCCCGGTTCTCGTCGCCTTGCTGGCAGGGTCCGCCTTGGGTATAACGGCCGGTTTTGTGGGTGGGCGCACCAACATGCTGATAATGCGCGTGAACGATATGTTTTACGCATTCCCATTTATTCTGCTGGCTATAGCTATTTCCGGTGCTCTAGGCCCTGGGCTCAATAATACTCTCATCTCATTATCCATCGTCTTCACCCCGCCAATCACCCGAGTGGCAGAGAGCGTGGCAACCTCGGTGCGCTCTATGGACTTCGTGGAGGCCGCCCGTGCCAGTGGGGCTGGGGATTTCGCAATCATCCGATATCACGTAGTGGCAAACGTAGCCGGGCCCGTTGTGATCTACGCTACTACCTTGGTAGGCGTCAGCATCATTGCGGCAGCAGGCCTCAGCTTTCTGGGCTTGGGGGTCTCTCCTCCCAATGCTGAATGGGGGATCATGCTGAACTCGCTGCGCCAGTCAATTTACATAGATCCCTGGGTGCCTGCTCTCCCTGGCTTGATGATTTTCATTACCTCGATGTCATTCAACCTCCTCAGCGATGGACTCAGGGACGCGCTGGATGTGCGTCTATAGCCGATGCAACCGGAAAGGGCGATGTATTTTTCTGGTGAATACAGTTCGGGTCAATCCGGCTAAAATGAAATGAGTACAATCCGGAATAATGTGGAACGAGAGTTGGGGCCTGACGCTGTGTCCGGGGAAGAGGTGATCCTGCGAGTGCGGGACCTCCGCAAGTGGTTCACTTTGCGGGAAGGGATGTTGAACAGGCCAAACGGGTCCGTGAAAGCGGTAGACGGTGTCTCGTTTGATGTCTACCGCGGCGAGACTCTCGGTATCGTCGGGGAGTCAGGATGCGGTAAATCGACAACGGCACGGTGCATCCTACGCCTGATCGAGCCCGATTTGGGTGAGTTGAACTTCTTGGGCCGCGACGTCATGAACGCGAGACCAAAGGAAATGAAAGAACTGCGCAGGGACATGCAGATAGTCTTTCAAGACCCATACACTTCGTTGAACCCGCGCATGACGATCGACGATATTGTCGCGTTCAACATGGTGGTCCATGGCTACACTTGGAAGGACGCGCGGGAACGAGCCAAGGAGGTAATGGGCCAAGTAGGCCTTGCGCCCGGGATGTACGCTCGTCGTTATCCCCACGAGCTGTCCGGCGGGCAGCGGCAACGGATTAACGTCGCCCGTGCCCTGGTTTTCAATCCTAAACTGGTGATATTGGATGAACCTGTTTCGTCTCTGGACAAGTCCGTACAAGCCCAGGTCCTGAACTTGTTGATCGACTTGAAAGAGGACTTGGGACTAACCTACATCTTCATCTCCCACGACCTCCGGGTTGTAGAGTACGTCTCCGACCGCGTTGCGGTGATGTACTTGGGTCAGATTGTGGAGTCGGGGCCTGCCAAGCAACTATATGGCGAACCATTGCACCCTTATACCAAAGCGCTTTTGGCTTCCAGTCCGTCCGGAGACCCGGACCGCCGGCTGACGACGCCACCGTTGACCGGTGATCCGCCGAGCCCCATCAATCCCCCTTCAGGTTGTCATTTCCGTACCCGGTGCCCCTTCGTTATGGACCGTTGTTCTGTTGACGTGCCTGAACTATTGCCCGCAGGCGGGGGCCGTTCGGTGGCGTGTCATTTGTACGCCGCCAGCGGCGAAGAGAGTATTATGGAAGGCAAACTGCAGAGCGCCCTGTAACATTCGGAGTGGGGTTGATGAAGAAAACGTGGGCCTCCCCTCCGAAACCGGACCCTTTTCTGGGACGAGGGACCGCCGTTAGCCACCAAATCGTCCCAATATTGCCCGAGGGAGAAGGAGAACCAAAATGCCGCTGAGAATCCCGTCCAAGAGAGACCTGGAACGTATGGCCGAGGCCAATCATTTTGAGCTCAATGAGGAAGAACTGGAGGCTTTCCACGGGTTGATCCCCGCCATGTTTGCGTCCTACGAGGCCCTCGACCAGATGCCCCAACCGGTCGAACCTCTGAAGTATCCGGACCGCGATCCCGGGGTGCGGCCGCGGCCCGAAGACGACCCGCTCAACGCCATAGTGCGCCGGTGCATGTTGAAGGGCGCATCTTCAGGAAAGCTGGCTGGCAAACGAATTGGATTGAAGAACAACGTCAACGTAGCCGGTATGCCGATGGAACTGGGTTCGTTGTTGCTCGAAGGCTATGTTCCCGATACCGACGCAACAATCGTAACCCGGATGTTGGACGAAGGGGCCGAGATCACGGCATTGCTCAATTTGGAGAATTTCGCCTTGTCCGGCGCAGGCGACACCAGCGCTCGGGGGCCGGTCCGCAACCCCCACAATCCCGACCATCTCGCCGGCGGTTCTTCGGGCGGCTCCGGCGCGGCCCTGTATTACGACGATAT
This sequence comes from Dehalococcoidia bacterium, assembly GCA_965222595.1. GTDB lineage: Bacteria > Chloroflexota > Dehalococcoidia > Lucifugimonadales > UBA3495 > VXOI01. The sequence goes on from CBDCUJ010000018.1 coordinate 123,438, forward strand.
CGATATCACCATCGGCGGCGACCAAGGGGGGTCGATACGCATTCCCGCTTCATGGTGCGGAGTTGTGGGCCTCAAGCCCACCCATAGTCTTGTCCCCTATACTGGGATAGGCGGAATCGACGCCACGTTCGACCACGTCGGCCCGATGACCAGGACCGTGGAAGACGCTGCCCTGACCATGGAAGTCATCGCCGGCAAGGACCCATTGGACCCCCGGCAAAGGGAAGTCCCGGTCGAAGCCTACACGGAGGCGCTTGGCAGAGGCGTGCGGGGTTTGCGCATTGGGGTACTGACCGAGGGCTTTGGCCACAGCAATTCTCAAGCCGACGTGGACCTCGCGGTCCGCAGGTCCGTGGAGGTTTTTGGCGAGCTTGGCGCTGAAATCAGTGAGGTTTCGATTCCGGACCACCTGACCGCAGGGGCGGTAGTATGGGGCCTCTTGGCCGAGGGCGGGACCGCCTACCTCCAAAGTAACGGCGCCGGGCACCATTGGCAGGGACTCTACAACCCCGGTTTGGCGGAGGCGCTGGGTAAAGCGCGGCAGGCTCAGAGCAACGACCTGCCCCCCACAGCTAAGTTGATGTTGCTGGTTGGCAGCTATATGAGCGAGAGATACTACGGGAAGATGTATGCCAAGGCCCAGAACATTCGTCGTACGTTGCGGGCCAGCTATGACCGGGCGCTGTCACAGATCGACGTCCTGGTGATGCCGACGACCCCGATGAAAGCCCACCGGTACGTTCCCAATTTGGGGCCCCACGGCACCGTCAGCCACGGATGGAACATGCTGAACAACACAGCCCCATTTGACATGACCGGCCACCCGGCCATTACCATCCCTTGTGCCAAGTCTGAGGGCCTGCCGGTAGGCCTGATGCTGGTCGGCCGACATTTCGAAGACGCCACACTGTTCCAGGCCTCCCACGCTTTCGAGCAGCACGTGGACTGGGAGACACTGTAGACAATGGCCATTCTCACGCGGCGCCTTTCCCGTACCCCTTCCACCGTCCGGGCGTTTGACGCCCTTGGCAAGGGGTGTGCCGAAGACGGAGAGGCCGCCCCAAGCTCAATTGGGGCGGCCCCGAAACGGCAAACGTCGCTGTAATTGAAGCTCTCAACCCCACCCCACTGGCAGGACGGCCTCCGGGATTTCTCAATTACCGGCCGCTCGGCCTGTTCTAACTCCCTTTATCCGCTTGTGGAACATTCCATCGCGTCATTTCCAATCGGCGGCCGGAGACCGCTGATGTCTGGGCTCACGAAGGTCGACCAGTCTCCGGAACGATGTCAGGAAGAGGCGAATACGTTGTTCACCCTCCGAAACGGGCGCTGTATTGTTGAATAGAGCGACTCAAACCCCGTACAGGTATGTCATCGCGGGTCTGTTGTTGTTGTGCTACTTCTCCGGGGGACTCAACTTCGCAGTCGTTTCACCGCTGTTCCCGCTGATAATCGCCGAGTACGGGACGACTCGGGCCGTTGTCAGCCTGCTGGTGTCGCTGGTGTCACTGATCAACGCTTCGGTCGGCCTGCCGGGAGGTATTATCGGTGGGCGTTGGGAAGCCCGGCGGGTGTTGCTGTTCAGTTGGCTCTTGGTTGGAATCTTGGCGCTTTCGCCCCTTGCTCCCAACTTCTGGGTGTTATTGGTGTTGAGGCTGGCCTACGGCGTGGGCTTCGGACTCCAGTTTCCGGCAACCGGACCCTTATTGATGGCTTGGTTCCAACCTAATGAAATCCGGGTGCTTAGCGGCCTCAATATCGCGGTCTTCGGTCTTGGAGTGGCCCTTTCGGTAACGACTGCGGCGCCCTTGGCGGACCTGGTAGGCTGGCGGAACGCCCTAGGAATATTCGGCGGATTCGCCTTCGTGGGGGCGATAGTCTGGGGCGTGCTTGCCAGGAGCGCCCCCGGCGAAGCGCCGCGCTCCTCTGGAATATCCGCCCGTGACATTTGGGACACGTTGCGCCACAAAACGTTGGTGCTCGTGATTGTGGCCGACGTGGCGGTTTTCAGCCAATACCAGGCTATTACCAGTTGGCTGCCCACCTTCTACAACGAGGTTCGCGGGATGTCCTTGAACCAGGCGGGCTTCGTCACTGGATTGCTCCCCCTTGTGGGGGTAGCGGCGGTGATGGCGGGCGGCATTCTGACCTTAAAGATTCGGTCTCGGCGCTTCTTTCTGATCGTACCCGGCCTGCTGGTTGGGCTGGGAGGATTGGGTGTCGTCCTTATGGAAAGCCACGCCGCTATTTACGTCGCAATAATCATGCTTGGAATCGGCTCCTGGGCCTTTACGCCGACTCTGGTGACACTACCTATGGAGCTGCCTGGGATGACGCCACACCGGTTGGCGGTGGTTTGGGGGGCCTTGGTCACATTTTCCGGAATAGGGATGGCGATCTCCCCGATAGTAGTCGGCGGCCTGAGGGACCTGACGGGCTCTTTCCTGCCGGGCTTCCTGATATTCGCGGTCCTCGCCTGGTGGCTGCTGCTTTCTGGGTTATTGCTTCCCAAGGATGATGGCTTGGAGGAGCCGTTGCCGTCTCTCAAGTAGGCCTGACCACGGGAAATCCAGGCGCCGCCAACGGCATTTGCAGTTGCTGTCGGCAGTTCCAATCAGCAGTAGCCGGCCAACCCTTCGCCGGAATAGCCGCTACCACCTCTTGTACGGCAGGAATTTGCCTGACATTGTGACCTTTACCCGGTCGCCGTAAGGGTCTTCCTCTCTGTCTACGTTCATCGAGAAGTCGATTGCGCTCATGATGCCGTCCCCGAACTTCTCGTGGATGACTTCCTTTAACGGCATGCCGTAGACCTGCATGATCTCGTAAAACCTGTAGATTAGGGGGTCCGTGGGGACCACGGGGCCCAGCCCCTTCAGCGGCGGTTCCGTAAGCTCCTCGGCAACATCCGAACCGAGTCCCAGCGCCTCGGCCAGCTTGAGGGCTTCATCTTGCAGCGCGCTTGCTTGGCGATAGAGAAGAGCCGCCACCCAGACTTCGTCCCTGCCGATATCTTGTCCCAAATCGGCGAAGGTCAGTCCGGCGGCCTTCTTGGCGGCCAAGAGTCTCCGTGTCGTTTCTCCAGTTTCCAATATCGTCCTCCAGTATCAGCCGTGAACCGTTGGTGTATCGAAGTGAAGTATACCGCTTCCGCGCTTGGCGCCGTCCGGCGTGATCGTTGACCTCTGCAACAGAGTCGCCGGACCGGCGGCCCCGCAGAACGGCATCCCTCTGATGGGGTAGACTCTAATGGAACGATGGGTTTCGAACGTGAAAAACCGGTATACTTTTCGATAGCGGATTTAATGCTGTCGGCCGAAAGGGAAATCTATGCGGAGGGGGTAATTGCTATAGGGAAGGACTATAGCATCTGCGTAGGAGCCGTGGGCTTTGGGGGCGGAATTTGGCACAGCCCGGACGCGGGAGAGAGTTGGAACCGGATCAGGGACCCCTTTCCACTGGGTAGCCAAGTGAGGGCCATGGCGGTCTACCCCGACGACTCCAACCGGATCCTGGCCGGGTCCGACTACGGCATGTATCGCAGTGAGGATAGGGGGGCCACATGGGAAAAGCTGTGGTCGCCGATGGATGGAACGCCAATCTGGTCGATCGCCATCGATCCAGAGGACACTCAGACTATCTTCGTTGGAATCAAACCCGCAGCCCTTTTCCGGTCCAGGGATGGCGGCGATAGCTGGACCAAACTGTCCGTACAGATGGCCCAGGAGTGCCATATTGGTCCTCCTATGGTGACCATGTTGATGGTCGACCCGAAGGACCACCGCACCGTTTGGGCCGGAGTCGAGGTGGATGGCGTGTACCGCAGCCTGGATGGCGGGGACACGTGGACCCATATCGAAGGCGGCGTGAACCCTGACATCCACGGCATGGCCATCAGCCCTGGGGAGCCGAACACGGTTCTGGCCAGCACTCCTCGTGAAATCTTCGCGACCACCGACATGGGCGAAAGCTGGCAGTCTGTAGTGACGACCGACCGGTTTGTCTTGCCCTACAGCCGGGGCATCGCGATCAAGCCCGACGACCCCAACGTAATCTTCGCCGCTGTCGGCGACACGGCCATCGGCAGCACCGGGGCTATCCAGCGGTCCAAAGACGCTGGCCAGACCTGGGAGACGCGGCCCCTGCCGGTGGAGCCCAATTCCAACATCTGGTCGATCGCCACACACCCCGCCGACCCTGACTTCGTCCTTGCCGCCAGCCTCTTGGGCGAGGTTTATTCCAGCAGCGATGCCGGCGACTCCTGGCAGAAGCTGAAGAGAGAGTTTAGCGAAGTAGGGGCCATGGCCTGGGTCCCCAATTAGGGCTCGCCGAGAATTTCAGCCAGCAACAAAGCGGCTACTGGGCAAGACACTCGACCTGATTCGTACCGGGAACTCACCGCCATTGAGTTCCCGGTCTGCTGTCAGGGGGCAGCGCCAAAAGGCGGTCCGGCTGGCGTACGTCGGCTCCGTGTTATCAAGTCCGGTATTCCTTGGAGGAGTGACCAATGACGAGCCTTGAAAGAGCCTTTGAGGAAATCGACCGGTACTTGGAGCGTCGTATCAGCGAGGTCAACATGCCGGGTATGGCCCTAGCGGTTACCGATCGGGAGAGGTTGCTCCGGGTAGCCACCTTCGGCTATGCCGACCTGGCTGCGGGCACGCCGGTCCAGCCCGGCTCTATGTTCGAGATCGGCTCCATCGGCAAGTCCTTCACAAACGTTGCCTTGATGCAGCTTCGCGATGAAGGGCTCTTGGACCCGCAGGCTCCGGTTTCGCGCTACCTGCCGTGGTTCGAGGTGCAGTCCGACTACGCACCCATCACCGCTCATCACCTGATGACTCATACCTCCGGCCTCGTCAACGGCACCGACATAGGCCCCCACGGCCTCTACGAATCCTGGGCCTTGCGGGAGAGCCGGACCGGGACGCCTCCGGGAGAGTACTTTCGTTATTCAAACATAGGCTACAAGACTTTGGGGTTTCTGCTGGAAGAAGTGGACGGAAGGCCGTACCAGGAAGCCGTCCAGGCGCGAGTGCTCGATCCCCTGGGCATGCGCGATTCCCACCCGGTGATCGGATTCGAGACGCGGAAGCGGGCGGCGGTAGGCTATCGGAGTTTTTATGACGACCGGCCGGAGCATAGGGACCATGGGCTGGCGGCGGCGCTATGGACCGAATACGGTGTGGGAGACGGCAGCCCGGCATCCACCGCTGAGGATATGGCCATCTATTTGAGGATGCTGATGAACCGGGGTTCCGGGCCGTCGGGCCGGGTGATATCCGAGGAGAGCTTTCGCCTGATGACCCAGCGCGCAATCGCAACCCAACAGTGGGGAGGCGCCTATTACGGGTACGGGCTCACTTTGGCCGATGTTGACGGCCATGAATACTTGGGCCATGGCGGCAGCACTCCCGGTTTCGTGGCGGCGATGATCGCGGACCTGGACGACGGCATCGGGGTGGTGGTCTTGGTCAACGGGTACGTCGAGTCCTACGGCTCCATCGAGATGGCAATGCACTTGCTCAGACTGTTGCGGGCCGGGTTGAGCCAGCAGGAAATGGACCCGCTGCCGCCCGTTGTCGACCCGGCCTTGGTGAGCAATCCGGCCGATTACGCCGGTTCCTATAGCGCGGGCGGCGACCGCCTCGTCCTCACGGCTCAGGCCGGCCGGCTGGCGCTTCAGTGGCGTGGCCAGGCTGTCGTCCTGCAGCGGCGCGGCGAGGACAGCTTCTACGTGCCCCACCCCGACCTGGAGCATTTCCTGCTGGAGTTCGGGCGCGACGGAGACCGCGTCGTGGAGGTGTTTCACGGTCCTGATTGGTATGCCGGTGAGGGTTATTCCGGCCCGAAGAGCTTCGACTACCCGGAGGAGTGGGAGGGCTTCCTTGGGCATTACCGGACATACAATTTCGGCCTGACGAATTTCCGCATCGTGCTCCGGAAAGGAACACTGTTGTTGCTTTACCCGACGGGCGGAAACGAGCCGTTAGCCCCCTTGGGAGACGGCCTGTTCCGCCTCGGCGAAGACCCGCTCTCGCCGGAGACCCTCCGTTTCGATGCAATAGCATCGGGGAAGGCGTTACGCGCGACCTATTCCGGCTGCCCCTACTATCGCACTTACACCCCGTGAACGGGTTACCGCGCCGCGGTCCCGGGGAGGAGCTCTTGGTGTCTCCTGCGAACCCGGTCAGCGGGTAGCGTTTCGGCCAAGAACGATTGAACGCTAATCACTCCAGCCGTCGCGTCTCCCTCAAACCGGCGCCAGCGGACAAGCTGACAAAAGCCAGTACCGCGCCGTTTACCAGTAACGCTCCCTGCGCCCCCAACGCGCCCGCGAGACCGCCTATTCCCAAATGGCCTACGGGAGCCGTCCCGATACTCAACACCCAGGACCCCATCGCCCGGCCCCGTTGCTCTTCGGAAACCACCGTCTGCATAAGGGTCTTGTAAAGAGTGTCAACGGCGTGAGCCGAAGCATTGACCACGGCCAGCACCACCAAGAAGACGTACAGATTCGCTGACAGGGAAAATGCCATCTGTCCCAACCCGAACAGCCCGGCGGTCAGGAACATCAGCAGACCCTTCCTGCGGTAATCCCTCAAGCTTGCCAGCAGCCCCAAGCCTATCAGCCCGCCGCCCTGCCGCACCGCCGTCATGACGCCCAGTCCGGCCGGCCCCACGCCGATAACGTCCTTCGCGAAGACCGGCAGCAGAGTCATGTGGGTGAATCCGAACACCTCGGTGACCGACGCAAGACCCATCAGAACCAGAAGGCTGCGGTTCCGCCGCAACAATTGAATGGAACCAGCCAGGTTCCTCAACACCGACTCTCGCATCTCCTGCATGGCCGGTTGGGACGTGCGCACCGCGAACAGGACGAAGCCCGACGCCGCGTAGCAGGCGGTGACCCCCACGTACTGCCATCCCGGTCCCAACGCCTCGATCAGCGCGCCCGACGCCAAGGCGCCAGCGATGCCGCCAGCTTGCATAACGATGGAGGTCAACGCCAGACCGTTCAACGCCTGCCGCGTTCCAACGATGTCAACGGTGTAGGCCTGGCGGATGGTCAAAGCAAAGGCAAATGCGGAACCTTGGGCAGCCACCAAGGCTATGACTGCCCACACGTTAGGGTCGGCAGCCAGAATCAGCAGGGCCATCCCGGCGGCAACGCCCCCGGCCAGAAGGGTTACCAATCGCAGAAAGGCCTTGCGCTCCAGCCGGTCGCTCAAAGTGCCCGACAGAATCCCCAAGAAGAAGAACGGCGCCATCCGGGCCGCTGAGGCCACACCGATCATGAAGGACGAGCCGGTCAACTCGAAAACCAGCCAGCCTACGGCAACCTGCTCCATGCCGTTGCCAACGGAGTAGAGCAGGATGGATACCGAAAGCAGCCGGAAGTCACTGTACTGGAACGGAAACGCCCATGCAGGGACGGTATGCGGAGTCCGGGCCATGCCGTTGATGTTACACGACGCGGCGTTGGCCAGCAGCACGAAGCCGAAAACCAACGCGGCCAGAAGATGGGCCTTCGTTCTTCCGGCCCATCAGTCTACGGTCTTGGCTGCTTTCGGAACCTTTGCCTGTCAGCAACTCTGGTCCTGCGGCCGAATCCTGCTGTGAGGGCCGCAGGACCTTACTCATCACCTGCTTGCGAAGCCGTTACGGCCGTTACGCCGGCTCCGCGACAAACACCGGAATCCTCCGCGTCGTCCGGTCCTGATACTCCTCGTAGGGCGGGAACGCCGCCACCGCCAAATCCCACAACCGGGCCCGTTCCTCCCCTTCCTCGATCTCGCGGACCCGCATTGGGTACACGTGGGTCTCGTCCCGGACCTCGACGCTGCTGTCCGCTCGAAGGTTATACACCCACACCGGGTTCTTCGGCGCGCCGCCCTTGGACCCCACCAGGACGTAGTTGTCGCCGTCCTTCACCCGCATCAGCGGCGTCTTTCGGGTTGCCCCGGTCTGGTTTCCCCGGTTCGTCACGATGATGACGGGCAGCCCGGTATCGCGCAGGGTCGTTCCGTCCGCGCCCCGCTGCCCTCGTAAAGTTCTACTTGCTCACGCACCCAATCGGTGGTTGACGGCATGTACTCGGTCATGGTTCGCTCCTGCTTCATATTCCCGGCTGTCAATCGCCTCATCATAACCCGAATCTCTACTATCCTCTACGGCTGCCACGCCGTCCCAGGGTCATCCGATTGCCGGCGGACGATAGCTGGCCCCACGACATACACGTTACCATCGCTCCGGTTTCTCGCCATTCGGCGATCTGGGCGACGCTGGAGCCCTGGGCAGAAATCATCTAAGCCGAGTTCCGGGAGAAGATAGGCTATCCGGTGACGTTCAACTTTAGAAAGTTGGCGGCGGCGGACATTGCGGCAAGGGCGCGGGCTTATGGGACTATGGTGGCGGCTGGGGTGGACAAAGAGGAAGCGGCGGCGGTTGCCGGGTTGGAGTTGTGACCGCCGACGATTGGGAGTCTGTGCGGCAAAGTGGCTTTAGAGCGAGTGCCTGACACTAGATAACCCTTCAGAACTTAAGCCATTTGATTTCTCTTGCCTGCCGGAAGAACGTATCATAGAATTCTTGGTTAAAAATCATGTCTGATGGAAGGATAAAGTTGAACAGGTTTATTTCTTCGATTTGTTGGTCGGAGAGATATTTTGACCATCTGGATAGAGTAAAATAAATGCTTTTCTATAATACCTATGTGTAGCAAATGGAATTGGGCCCGATGGGTTTTTCTTGTAAACTAGGACTTGTATTGATAGCAACTTCCCATTTTCCGAAGAACGTACTTATGACCTTGGTTCCTCTTTTCCGTTGATTCCACTCGTAAAAACCCCTGAAGCTCAATGCAATTAGGATTACTATGAGACCGGCAATGATGCCTCCTACTATGGGAAAGAAAACGGTCGAATTAAACATCAAATGAATTCACTGGGCCCGCCCCCTGTACTTTTGCTGGTTCCCAAGGGTGTCATACAAAGTTAGCAATCGCCCCCTGGCCCGGGACTTGAAACCCATTCGGGACAACTGGGATACTGGTGGACGAGAAGACCGCCATCGACGAGGCCATGGAGTTCCGGCATCACGGCGGCGGCACGATTGTCGAAGTTACCAGCATCGGCCTCCGCCGAGACCCGCTGGCTATATCGCGGGTATCCCAGGCCACTGGCCTCAACGTGGTGATGGGCGCGGGGTGGTACCAGAAGCTATACCATCCGGCCGACATGGACCGGCGGACCGTCGAGGACCTGACCACGGAGATTGTCCGGGACGTTACGGTGGGCGTTGGCGGGACCGCCATCCGGTCGGGGATCATCGGAGAAGTGGGAATCGAAGGCAACCCGATTACGGAAAACGAGGTCAAGAGCATACGGGCCTCGGGCCGCGCCACCGGCGCCCCCGTTTCCTTCCACCGGGGCGGGATTGGGCCGGGAGAGGCTGGAGGTGATCGGCATACTGGGCGAAGAAAGGACCGACATGTCCCGCGTGATCTTCGGTCACAGCGACTTCATCTCCGGCGACCTGGACCTGATGCTGGAATTGCTGAGCCACGGCGCCTACATCCAGTTCGACCTGCTGGGGCGGGTGGGGGTGCCGTTGAGATTCGTGCCGGCTGTCGACGACCTAGGGATGTTCCTCACCAGCGCCGGCACGGCGGCGGTCGCCGAGGCGATACCGAAGCTCATAGAAGCCGGCTATGCCGACCGGATACTGTTGTCCCAAGACGTGTGCACTAAGATGCAGCTAAAGCGGTACGGTGGAACGGGCTACTCGTTCATAGTGGAGAAGTTCCTGCCCGAAATGCGTTTGCGCGGGGTCTCCGAAGAGCACATTCAAATGATGATGGTGGGAAACCCAAAGCGTATCCTGACCTTCGTCGAACCCCAAGACTAAGGAACTATCTCACAACCCGGTAGACGGAGGGGGGAATTTGGAATTGGGAGTGCGGAGTGTGGAATTGGTTTCCGGCGACGGGCGGAATGACGGGCAGGGCGGGACGACGATTTTGAGATAGTTTTTGAGTCGGTCCGCAGACCAGCCGGAAGTTGGGGCGTCCGACGGCGGTATTGATGGTGAGGTGTCGAACATGTATACCAAGCGAGCCCTGAGCCAGAACCAGTGCCAGGCGGCCATCGCCGCCGTGACTGTCGAGTTCAAGAAGCTGCCCGGCAGCCCGGCGTGGACGATGGCGATCGTAGACGACGCGGGTGACCTCATGGCCTTCACCCGCTCCGACGGCGCCGGTCCCATGCTGGGCCGGAACTGCGTCAAAAAGGCCTACACCTCGGCGATGACCGGCTCCAGCACCAAGGTGTTCGGGGAACTGCGTCCCGACGAGACGGACTTCGCCGCGAGTCTGGAGGAACACGACTGGCAGCTATCGGAGTGGGGCGACCCGATGCTGATGGTCATCTCCGGGGGAATATGCGTACGCGACCCTGCCAATGATGCCATCTTGGGAGGCATCGGAGTGTCCGGACTGCCCTACGGTCCCGGCGACCACGACATGGCGCTGGTGGGCCTGAAGGCGATGGACCTGGAAGGCGGGTAGACCACCAAGAACTTTGAGGCGGCGGCTTATTGCTCCGAGGCCGGCAGGAATACCGGCAGCACCACGTCCGGGTCGTCGACTGTGGGAATGAAGGTTACACGGACCGGCATGTCAATGCGGATGTCTTCGGGCGCGACGTTCAGGACGTTGCTGCAAATCCGCAGCCCTTCCTGCTCTTCCAGTTCGATCATGCAGAGGTTGTAGGGCGTCTGGTCCTTTTCATATATCGCCGGGTGCACCGGGTGACGGACTATGACGTAGGAGTAGACCACGCCGCGGCCGCTGACCGTGGTCCAGTCGTAGTCCAGAGACGAGCATTGGGGACACATGGGCGCGGGCAGGTGCCGAAACAACTGGCACTCGGAACATCGCTGGATGCGAAGCTCGCCGTTTCGGGGGCCCTCCCAGAATCCCCGCTCGTAGTCCGGCAGGTTTTCCAAGTCGGGAAGGGGTATGCCTTCCAAGGGCGCGGCCATCGGCCTCGACCTGGCGGCTTGGTCTTGTTCCTGGGTCATCGTCTTTCCTCGTTATCCCCGGGTTATCCCCGGCGGATTATCACGGCGGCGCTCAACTGGGCGGTACTGCTACAGGAGAGGACCCGGTTGATGGTCTTGTGGGGAGGCTGGGCAGTGGAGACGCCCCGGATAAGCCGGACGGCCTCTTGGGGATGGGTGAGACCATGTATATAAGCCTCGGAGTGATTGCCGCCGTGGGTATTCGTTGGCAGCTGACCATCGAACGGAGGTTTTGGCCCCCTTCCACAAAGTCCTTGGCCTCGCCGCGGGGCACAAAGCCGTAGGCTTCCAGGCTGAACAGGCAGAAAGGGGTGAAATGGTCGTAGAACATCCAGGCGTCAATATCCCTGGCTTCCAGACCGGCCCGGCTCCAGAGGTCGCGGGCGGTGTTCGTCGACTCGGCCACGGTCAGGTCGGGACGGTACATGATGCCAGAGTTCCGGGGGCCGGAACCTTGGGCGGCCGCCTCAACGAGGGTGAGGGTGTCGGAGTGCCGCAATTCCTTGGCGCGCTCCGGGGTGGTCATGATAATCGCCGCCGCGCCATCGTTTTCTTGGCAGAAGTCCAAGACGTGCAGCGGGTCCACCACCATGCGGGAATTCTGGTGATCGTCGATGGTAATAGGGTCTTTCCGAAGGGCGCGGGGATTCCGAGAGGCGTGCTCTCTCAGGATCACCGCGACCCAACCGAAGTGGCGGCTGGTGGCCCCGTATTGGTGCATGTAGCGGCGGACGAACATACCGAAACTATGCGCCGGGGCCATGCTGCCCCAAGGCGCGGCAAAGCTCGTCTCACCCCCGGCAATCCGCTCGGGGCCCCTGGCCTGGCCCAAGCGTAACCCCGAACGGAGGTTGGCGGCGCGAAAGCACACGACGTAGTTACAGAACCCGGCGGAGATAGCGGCGGCGGCATGGCCTACCACGGCGTTGCCGGCGCCCCCGCCGTAGGCTACCGACTCCCAGTGGCGCAGGTTCTTGATGCCCAACGTCTGGACCAGCAGGGTCTCATGGTTCGAGTCCATTTCATAACGCACCAGGCCGTCGATATCCTGCGGAGCAATACCGGCGTCGTCGCAGGCCGCCTTGATTGCCTCTGCGGCCAGCTGTATCTCGCTGCGGCCCGAGTTCCAAGAGAACTCCGTTTCGCCTATGCCGACGATTGCCGCCTTGTCCCTTATGCCGTTGGTGGCGGCGGGAATGATCGTCTGTGCCACGGCCTTCTATTCCTCCTCCCAATCAACCGCTTTCCGTTGTTTCAAGTCGTGGATCTGGTCGTCAGTATAACCCAGCTCCCTGAGGATAGGCCGGGTGTGTTCGCCCTTGAGCGGGCCGGGGCCCGCGCGGCCCGAGGACTCCGAGAAGCCGACCACGGGCGAGTAGCGCCAGAACTCGCCATAGCGAGGCGCCTCCACCTGGGTCAGCAGTCCGTTTTCGCGCACGTGCGGGTCTTCGTTGAAGAAGAAGTACATTCCCCGGTCCTCAGCCTTGACACAGGCCACATCCGCCGCCGTGAGCAGTCCCTCCCAATACAGGGGCTCCCCGGTAGCGAAAACCCGGGCCAACTCGTCCACGAGGGCGTCGTCGTGCTTCTCCCGCTCCCTGGGAGTGGCGAACCGTGGGTCGTCCCTGAGGTCAGGCCGGTCAATGGCCTGGCACAGGGCCGCCCACTCCTCTTCGAAGGGACAACCCAGGAACACCCACCCGGTCTTGGCGCGATAAAGGCGGTAGAGGGCGTGCAGGCCGTATCCGTCGCGGTCCGGCAGGGGGCGAGGCTGCTTGCCCTCGTGCCAGTAGAAGTCGTCGGCATTGGCGTAGGCGTTGGCGGCTATCATGGTGGACTCGACGTATTGCGCCCTGCCGGTGCGCTCGCGGGCGTAGAGGCCAAGCACCAGGCCGACGGCGTTGACCATGGCGGTGCTATGGTCGGCGGTGCCGTCGTTGGCCCGTTTCAGCTGCTTGGCTACTGCGGCAATGTCGTCGATGGACATGGGCTGCTCCGGCGGAGGAAAGGCTTCTCTTCCCATCTGCGCCACGCCGCCACCGGAGACGGCGCCGGCGATCGGGGCCATCGAGGGCCGGTGGGAGTAAGGGCCCGTGGAGCCGTAGCCGCCGGCGTAGAGGTAGACCAGGTTTGGGTTGACCGTGGATAGCTGCTCGTAGCCGATACCCGTTCGTTCGGGTGCGCCGGGGCGCATGCTGTGAAGCAGGAGATCGGCCTTGGCCGCCAGCTTGTGCATGATCTCTTGGCCTTCCGGGGTCTTGAGGTCCAGGCAGATGCCCTCGGAGCCGGCCATGGTCCGGTGCACTGACACGCTGTGGCCCTGCCTGCCCCAGTCGCCGCCAGGGGCCTCGACGCGGATTACCCTTGCGCCGAGCTCGGCCACCAAGGCGCAA
>CBDCUJ010000019.1:0-270937 GCA_965222595.1 Dehalococcoidia bacterium
CTGGCAGTGATGCTGCGGATCCACTGTGTGCAGCTCTTCTACAATCTCAGCGACCCCGGCATAGAGGACCTGCTCTACGAGGCCGAATCGGTTAGGCGGTTCGTGGGCCTGTAACTGTCGGAGGCCCTGCCCGACGAGACCACGATTCTCAATTTCCGTCATCTTCTGGAAAGGCAGAATCTGGGACAGGGTCTGTTTCAGGAGATCAACAGGCATCTGGAATCGCAGGGACTGCGGCTGCGGGAGGGAACCATAGTGGACGCCAGCATCATCGAGGCACCATCGTCCACCAAGAACCGCGCCAGGGAGCGGGACCCGGAGATGCACCAGACCAAGAAGGGGAATGAGTGGCATTTCGGGATGAAGGTGCATATTGGGGTGGACGCGGACACGGGCTTGGTGCACAGCATGAGCACGACGGCGGCCAACGTGCACGACCATCACCGAGGCGCACCATCTGCGGCCACGGCGGAGAAAAGGTGGTGTGGTGCGGACGCCGGGTACCAGGGGGTCCACAAGCGGGAGGAGAACCTGGGGCGTGAGTTGGACTGGCAGGTGGCGATGAGGCCCGGAAAACGCCGGGGCCTGGAGCCCGGGAGCGAGGAAGCCCTGGCGGAGAAGCTGAAGGCGTCGGTCAGAGCCAAGGTGGAGCATCCCATTTCTGAAGGTGAAGCGGCTGTTCAGCTATGCCAAGGTGCGTTACCGTGGATTGGCTAAGAATACGCAGCGACTGGCGTTGGTGCTGGGACTGGGGAACCTGATGGCAGCCGAAGGTCATCTGGCGGGATAGCAGCGATATCGGCAGCCCAAGCCAGACATCAAGGGCGATATAGGCCCCCAGGGGGCCTGGCGGACGAAATCAGAGGCCATCGACACTCGCCAACACTGCCGGAAGGCGGGCCAGACCCGCGAACCCGTACCATTCAACACAAGACCGGCCTGTCCGGGTCTTGTTCAGAGGATTCCTAATGGTATTCGGTCAATAACTCCTCCCGCCGACTCAAGAAATACTTCAAATTTCTCGACCACGCCGAACGATCATCGAAGGTCGAACGTGTGTAACTCGAACGAGATCAGTAACACACCACCAAGAATTTTCGAAAGGAGAGGAGAGATTGCTCACGACACCAAACAAATACTGCAGGGTGATGATATACGGCACCCTAGTATTACAACGTCAGTTCAGGAGGGATGTGGGGTGATGCCCGCATGGCGGCGCGGCGCTTGGCATGGGAGCGTCGGGCCCGTTCGTTACTGTCCTGCGTATCCTGCCAGCCACGCAGCAACTCTTCAGGTCCGAACCGGTTCCGGGGCAGCATTTCCCGCCACCACCCGGTAGACCTGCGGCCTCGTGATCCGGGGCATCTTTTCCCCCCAAGCCTGTTGCAGGCTCAGCAGAAAAGCTCCGCCCAGCAGGCACAGGGCCACATGGAGATGCCAGCCAGCCCAGGTGCGGGTCTCGTACTCGTCCAGCCCCACGTCGCTTTTCTCCGTCTCGAACTCCGTTTCTATACGCCAACGGGATCCTCCCACGTATGCCAGGGTCTCCACGGGGTATCCTCCGGTGCATTGGACAGATAGTAGCGGGGTTCGCTGCCGTCCAGATTCCGGCGGAAAATGGCCCAGTGGATTTCGCCGGGCTTACGCTGCTGGTTGGACGCACCCTCTGGCACTGAACAGGTAGCTGCGTGGTCCCTGGCTTCCCTCGGCCACCGTAATCTCACGCCAGGCCTCCTCCGTGATGGCATCGGCCCGCTCCCGCCATCGTCCGACGCTGCCGCTGCGGAGCCTCGGCTTACGGGGACGCCGAATCCCTGATACTCCACACTGGTCCAGGCAGGCTCCGGCGGCCACATCGTAAAGCCGGACGGAACGTCCAGCACGTACCACATCCCCAAGGCCGCCAGGCCGTCGCGGAATGACGGCGACATACCGAAGGCATCGTCCGCAGCGACCCATCCAGCCTTCAGGTGGCCCCGCTCCTGTGCCCGCCCCACCATCTCCAAGGCCAACTCCGTCTTCGACCGGTAGCCCCGCCTATCCTCCGGCACACCCGCCGCCTCACACCGGTCTTTGTCCGAGGTCCAACTCTCCGGCAGATACAGCCGTTTGTCCACCAGGGCCCGTCCCAACGGGCTGACATAGGCCAAGAACATTCCGGCCTGGCAGTTAGCCACCTTCCCCAGCCTCCCGCAGTACTGCCGGGCCACTCCCGCCGACTTCCGTCCCTGCTTGGGAAAGTCGCTGCCGTCCAGCACCCACACCCCTTCCGGATGCTCCAGCCGGGTTCCCAGGTACTCCTGCAGCCGTCCTATAATCGCCTCATCGTCCCAGGGAGAATCAGTGAGAAACCGCTGCATCCCTCGGGCAGACCCCGGAACCGTCTCCGACAGGTTCTCAGCGTTGCGCCGCTCCCCTGACTGTACCAGCAGGGCCTGGAGATAATGACCGCTGTGCTCCCGCGTCTCCCGGCGGCCAAACAGCGAAGCGAAGTAAGCGTGAAAATCCCCAAAGGCCCCGTACACCTGTTCGAAAGCTGCCGCATCCACATCCCCACCTCACCTGCCTGTTCCCTCTCCAGCTACACAGTCATCCTATCAAACTAACTGACGTTGTAATACTAGAAGTCTGGCCGGAAACTGGCTTCGCCGGGTGGTCGGCTATACTTGAGGGATCAAGAAATAGCGAGGGCTGAGGATGCTGGGAGAGCGTTCAGACCAGAGGGGCCTCTGGGAAGCGGACCGGCTGTATCTGGATCACGTGGGCAGGGACACCTTCTACGGTCTGCTGGCCTCGCTGCGGGGCCGGTTGTTCCGGGACGCCGAGTTCGCCGAGTTCTACTGCCCCGACAATGGCCGGGACAGCGTGCCGCCCAGCCTGCTGGCCACGGCGCTCCTGCTCCAGTCCCACGACAAGGTGAGCGACGCCGAGGCCAAGGCCAGAGCCGACTTCGATATCCGGTGGAAAGTAGCCTTGGGGATTGAGGTGGAAGGCCGTCCCTTCGCCAAGAGCACGCTGCAGGTGTTCCGCGCCCAGCTGATACTCCACGGCAAGGTGCGGGAGGTATTCGAGTCCAGCCTGCGTTTGGCCCGGGAGTCGGGGTATCTGAAAGGGCGCGGTATGCGGGTGGCGTTGGACACGACCAACATCCTGGGTCGTGGCGCAGTCAAGGATACCTACAATCTGTTGGCGGACGGGATGGTCAAGCTGTTGCGGGCGCTGGCTGCAGTGGAGAAGTCCACCGATAGAGAATGGGCCAAGGCCCGGGGATACGGGCAGTACCTTGCCTCCAGCATCAAGGGAGAAGCGGCCATCGACTGGTCCGACAAACGAGCCCGGACGGCGCTGCTGTCCTTGATAGTATCTGACGCCGACCGGCTGCTGGAGTTGTCTCGGCAGGCGCAGGGGGAGTTGGGGGAGGACAGCGTTGAGCGGCAGCGGATTGTGGCGGCGGCGGAACTGCTGGGGCAGTTGCTGCTCCAGGACGTGGAGCGCACCGATGACGGAGTGAATCTCAAGGACGGAGTGAGCCGGGACCGCATGATGTCGGTGCATGACCCGGAGATGCGCCATGGCCACAAGAGCAGTCGGCGGCGGTTTGACGGACACAAGGCGGCCATCGTCGTGGATACCGACTCTCAGTTGATCACCGCCGTGGACGTATTGCCCGGCAACGCTCCCGACAATCTGGGGGCGCTGGAACTGGTGGAGCAGAGCGAGGCCAACACCGGTGTGCCGGTGGAGGAGGCCATGGGCGATGCCGCCTACGGCGACGGCGATACCAGGCAGGCCTTCGCCGACGCGGGACGCACCCTGATTGCCCGAGTGCCGGGACGCCCCAACCGGTCTCACTTTCCGAAGGAGGACTTCCGGATTGACCTGGAGGCGGGCGCCTGCACCTGTCCGGCGGGGAATGTTGCCCGGAGGATCGTATCATTCGGGACTCGGACCGGGCCCACCGGGCGAACTCACCAACTGAAAGGCTTCCGCTTCGACGCGGCAGTTTGCGGGGTATGCCCGCTGCGGTCCCAGTGCGTCGCCGGGTCATCGGGGTTGGGACGAACGGTGCAGTTGCACCCTCAGGAAGCCCTATTGCAACAGGCCCGTGCCCTGCAGCAGAGTGAAGCCTTCAGCGAGTACCGGCAGCGGCGGGTAGTGGTGGAACACCGGTTGGCGCGGCTGGTCCAGCTGGGAATCCGCCAAGCACGCTACTTCGGCCGCGTCAAAACCAGGTTCCAGCTGTACTTGGCTGCCACCGTGGCCAACCTGACCCTGGTGGCCTCCAAAGCCGGTCTGCCAGAAGATACCGGCGGCGCTTCCAAAGTCGGCAGTGCCCTCCGTGCCGGGACCATCCATTCCACCATTGATTTCATCCCTGCACGGCTCTGCCAGATTTGGGCACTAGCCTTGCTTACCTCGGCCTCATTGCCGAAATTCATCTCCCCGAACAGGGCTTTCCGGCCCCGTTTCTAGGATTGCCTAGTACTCAGTCAACCGTGAAATCGGAAGGGTAAAGGCGGTGCAGTTTGGTTCGAGCGTCCTGGGTGTTGAACCGCCAGTTGATGGTGGCCTGGGCGGCGTTTCGCTCCTTGACCAGGGCTTGGACTTCTCTTCGGAGGGCCTCCTCTCCGGGGAGTCGCTGCCTGAGGCAGGAACGGGACAGTACGCTGAACTCGATTTCCGCCATGTTCAACCAACTGCCGTGCTTGGGGGTATAGTGGAACTCCAGCCGCTTGGCAATCCGCCGGGCCTCCGCCGCCGGGAACGTCTCGTACAGGGACGCCGGACGATGAGTGTTCAGATTGTCCATGGCCACCCGCAGGACCTCGGCCTCCGGGTAAGCTTCGTCCACCAGCCAACGCATCTGCTGGGCGAAATCCTGCATGGTACGCCGCTGGGTCACCGCCACCTGCCGCCAGCCCGCCAACGGCTCACAGGCCAGGAACAGGTTGCGCGTACCCTCCCTGCGGTACTCGTGTCCTGCCGCAGCGGAAGTCCCGGCCGGGGCGGCAGAGATGGCCGGGTCTCCGCCAACAGCTGGGTGGAGGTCTCGTCAAAGCAGACCACCGGCCTTTGGGGGTCATACGGTTCGGCGTACAGGTCCAGCACGTCCTCCATGTTGGCCACGAACTCGGCGCTCACCTTGGGAATACACCATTCCTTCTTCTGCCACGGCTTGAGAGCGTTTTTTTGAGCCGCTTACGCACTCCTTCATGGGACATGGAGGACGCCAACCCCAACTCCACCACCTTCCCAGCCAGCAGGCGCAGGGTCCAGTGGTCATGCCCCTCCGGCGCTGGGCTGCAGGCCAAGGCGACCAGGTGGGCTTCGCCCCGGTCATCCAACTTCCGATGCCGGTTGGCCTGGCGCCGGTCCCACAGGGCCCCGGCCAACCCCTCATTGGTAAAACGCTGCTTGATCCGGTACACGGTTCCCAGCGCCACATCCAGGGCTTCCGCCACTTGGGGAGCCGCCCAACCGTCGTCGCTCTTGAGGAGAATCCGCGCCCTGGCGGTCACTCGGGCGGAGCATTTGCCGACCCGAATCAAATGCTGGAGTTCTTCCCTCTGTTCCGGCTCCAGCCCCACTGCGTACTTGTCCCTGACCATCATTGCCACCCCCGCCGTCAACACTTCCCACCAAGCAGGATAGCCTAATTGGTCGATTTCTTAAACAATTGCTGAAACCAAGTTGACTGAGTACTAGGTTTCCGTTTTTGTGCAAAGCCTCGTTGCCAACTCTTTTCTTTTGTCTTAGTGTCTGTTTGCAAATTCCTCTGTTCCAAGTGCGGGTCTCGCAGATGATCCCGGTGATGGTCATGAATGCAAAGAATCCGAATACGCTTGTGAATGTCCATCATTCCAAGCCCATTTCTTTTACTCGGGGACGTGCAGGTGGCCGTCGGCCACCGCGTCGTAACGGCTGGCAAGCAGCTCCGCCCACGCCAGTCCTTCCTCGAACGACAGGCATGTCCCCTCTCTCTCCCCTAGTAGTCAGTCAAACTTGATATTAATGGTAACGTGAAAGATTGAGCAAAAGAACTACCCTGACTCTGGATAGTGTTGATGGGAGGCGGTGATATGGTCAGGGAAAAGCATGGAGTCCGGCTGACGGCGGAACAGCCGAACCAGCTCCAGCATCTGGTTCGTGCGGGGAAAGGCACAGCCCGGGTGACGGTCCGGGCCCGGATTCTGCTCAAGACGGATGAGGGGTGGAGCGCTCCCCAGGTGGCCCAAGCCCTGGATGTGGCCGAGGGCACGGTGTTTCGGATCAAGCGGCGCTTCGCCGAAGAGGGGCTGGAAGGGGTGTTGCAAGACCGGCCCCAAGCCCATCGGTACCGGAAGCTGGACGACCGGGGCGAAGCCCACCTCATCGCTCTGGCCTGCTCCGAACCGCCGGAAGGGCATGAACACTGGACCCTGCGCCTTTTGGCGGGCCAGGTGGTGGAGTTGGGGTTGGCGCCCTCCCTATCCCACGAGACGGTGCGGCTGCACCTGAAAAAAACTCCCTCAAGCCGTGGCAGAAGCAGGAGTGGTGCATCCCCAAGGTGAGCGCCGAGTTCGTGGCCCACATGGAGGACGTGCTGGGCCTGTACGCCGAGCCCTATGACCCCCGACGCCCGGTGGTCTGCTTTGACGAGACCTCCACCCAGTTGCTGGCAGAGACGCGGCCACCACTGCCAGCCCAGCCGGGGAGACCGGCGCGCCAGGACTACGAGTACCGCCGGGAGGGCACTCGAAACCTGTTCCTGGCCTGCGAACCGATGGCCGGTTGGCGCCACGTGCCGGTTACGGAGCGGCGCACCATGCAGGACTTCGCCCGCCAGATGCGCTGGCTGGTGGATGAGGCCTATCCGGAGGTCCCGGTGGTGCGAGTGGTCCTGGACAATCTGAACACCCACAGGACAGCTTCCCTGTACGAGACCTGCCCAGCGGCCGAGGCCCGCCGGGTCGCCAAACGGCTGGAGTTCCACTACACCCCCAAGCACGGGAGTTGGTTGAATATGGCGGAAATCGAGTTCAGCGTGCTGTCCCGCTCCTGTCTCAAGCAGCGCGTCCCCAACGAACCCGCCCTCCGGCGGGAGGTCCAGGCCCTGGTCACGGAGCGAAATGCCGCCCGAGCCACCATCAACTGGCGGTTCAACACCCAGGACGCCAGGGGCAAACTTCACCGCCTCTATCCCTTCGATTCCAAACATGACTGACTACTAGTTTTGCCGGTCAATGAGGGTGATCATCCGGTACTGGAGGGGAGGTGCCGGAGTGGTTACAGACCAGCAAGTTGTTTTACTGAGGCAAAGACGAATGGAAGGAAGGACACAGCAGACATCGGCGGCCATGGCCGGGATGAGCGTACGGTCAGCGACATTCAGATGCCGGGCAGCCTGGAGGTGGTGGATGCCCTGATCAAGCAGCTGGAAGGAGGGATCATCAGCGCCGCCGAGGCCTTGGTGCAGATCCTCTCAGCCCAGGTGTCCCTCCGACGGGAGCGCCGCATCATCTCGGCCATGCGCTCCTCACGCCTTCGCGGAGCCAAGACCCTGGACTCCTTCGACTTCTCCTTCCAGCCCTCCATTGACCGGGCCCCAGATTATGAACCTGCACCAGCTGGGCTTCATCACCCGCAAGGAGAACGTCATCTTCCCGGGGCCGGCCGACGTGGGCAACACCCACTTGGCCATATCCTTGGCGATCACGGCTGCGGAGCGGGGGAGACGGGTATACTACGGCACCCTCTCCCCTGGTGGAGGCGGAACGGCAGGGGAGGCTCAGGGATCGGCTGGCCACCCTCAGGCAGCCGTCCTTGCTCACCGTGGACGAGATCGGCTACCTGCCCGTCAGCGCCAACGGGGCCAACCTCTTTTTCAACTGGTGAACGCCCGCTACGAGAAGGCGTCGACCGTGCTGACCTCCAACAAGAGCTGCCAGGGTTTTGTTGACACTCGATTTGGCCAATCCTAAGATGTCGTGAATGGGCGCTTGGCTTAGTGCTTTGGGCTCGATAAACGGAGAGGTGGTAATGCCCCACCAAGAAGACATTCGATTGATGGCCCACTTGATGAGACGCGCGGGCTTCGGTGATCCCCGTGAGGAACTAGAGGAGCGTGCCTCCAAAGGCTACGAAGCCGTGGTCGAGGAGCTTCTGTATCCAGAGCGGCAGCCGGCCATAGACGACGAACTGCTGTACCGGTTCTTCCCGGGTTATGAGGGGGCCGGGGCGCCGCCAATCAATCAGGCCGATTGGGTTTTCCGGATGATCAACACCAAACGGCCTCTGGAAGAGAAGATGGCCCTCTTCTGGCATCAGTTGTTCGCCACCAGCAACTCCAAGGTGGACAATCCACCGGAGTTGACTCGCCAGATTGCCATGTTCCGTGAATACGGATTGGGTACTTACCGTGACCTGCTGGTAGAGGTTGCAAAGTCACCAGCCATGATCTTCTGGTTGGACAACCACGGAAATCATGAAAACTGGGGGCGGGAGCTGTTGGAGCTTTTCTCCCTCGGAGTCGGAAACTACTCAGAGGATGATATCAAGGAAGCAGCCAGGGCCTTTACCGGATGGACGATTGCCCCCAAGATTCCCCGTAATCCTTTAGGCCGTTCCTACTGGCGATTCGAGTACAAACCTGAGGACCACGACGATCGGGAGAAGACCTTCCTAGGGTATACCGGGAACTTCAATGGCGAAGACATCGTGGACATTATTGCGGATCAGCCGGCTACGGCACGGTTCCTGGCCCGCCACCTCTACAGATTCTTCGTCGCCGACGAGCCCCATGTCGCCAGTTGGAACATTACACCACCCATTGATCCTGATGCGATCGAGTTGCTGGTGGATGCCTACAATGAATCCCGTGGTGACATCCGGTCTATTTTACGAGCATTGTTCAACTCAGAGTTCTTCAAGAATGCCCGCTTCGCCCGGGTGAAAAGCCCGGCTGAATTGATCGTTGGCACTGTGCGTATGGCGGGCAACTATAACGACTTCAAGCCAGGATTCAACAATCTGGCGTTGGAGTGCAGTTGGCAGGGACAGGAGCTTCTCAATCCTCCCAGCGTGGAGGGTTGGCACACAGGCTCCGAATGGATCGACCCTGGCGTTTTGATGCGCCGGGTGAATTTTGCCGCGAGGATATTTGGAGACACCTCGCTACCCGGGGTGCAGGCTATCATCAAACGGGCGTTGGTGAATGTGCAAGGGGATCCCTCCCCCCAGGCGATAGTGGCAGCTTGTCTTGATGCGATGGGACCGTTGGAAGTCAGTGAGGTGACCCACTCTGAATTGATGGTCCATGCCGAAAAATGTGGCGATCTGGCCTGGAGCACCAGAGAGGAACTCAGTGCTACATTTCGGAATGTGAGCAAGATTTTGACCTTGATCGCCGCCTCACGAGACTATCAGTTTGCCTAGGTAAGTGCTTACAACTCAAGTGTTTACAACTAATGTAGAAGGAATATGAAAATGGCATCAACCCATAAAGACCCCGTGCTGGTCGTATTAGAGCTTACCGGGGCCAACGATTACCTCAATACGATCATTCCTTATAGCAATCCTCTGTATTGGGATAACCGGCCCAAGGTTCATATCGCTGAAGACCAATTACTGCCCATAGATGACGAACTGGCATTCCGGTCTGATACGGAGCCGTTGAAAGATATTTACGACAAGGGCAACATGGCAATCATTCACGGAATCGGATTTGAAAACTCACCCCGGTCGCACTTTCGTGCCATGGACATCTGGCATACCTGCGAGCCGGATTCCATCGGGATTAACGGCTGGCTGGCCAAGGTCATACGGGACTTGGATCCTGGCGGCGAGAACGTGCTAAAGGGAGTGAGCTTAGGCCAGGGTTTGCCCCGGGCGCTAACCATGCGGGGGGTTCCTGTTACTTCTGTCAACCACCTTCCCTCTTACGGCGTGCTCTCATCAAATCCGGGAATCGCGTCCGAGCAGGAGCGGGTCCAGATATTGGAGAGCTTCGCCCGCATGTACGCTCCCGCCATCGGCACCGGACCGACCATGGAATATCTGGGACAGGCAGGACGAGATGCGTTGAGAGGAGCCGACATCATCCGGGTTGCTCCCGAAACCTATTCTTCAAACGTAGAGTACGCCAATAATCCCATCGCGAGGCGCCTCAGAGACGTGGCCCAGGTGCATCTGGCTGGCCTCGGTACCCAGGTCTTTTACACGTCCTACGGGCCCTTCGACACCCACTATGACCAGATGGGATCACATACCAAACTTTGGATGGACGTTTCCGCTGCCATGCACGACTTCCTCGCCGACCTGCGTGAGCACGACGCCTCAGACGAGGTGGTTGTTATGTTGTTCAGCGAGTTTGGACGCCGCGTCCGCGATAATGGCACTGGTACCGACCACGGAGCGGCTGGGGTAGCGTTCGCCATCGGCGACCGGGTAAATGGTGGAATGTACGGGACCTATCCGTCGTTGAAACCGGGAGATCTCACTCAGGGAGACCTGGCGCCCAACTACGATTTCCGCGGCTTCTACTCCACTTTGGCGGAAAAATGGTTGGGACTCGACCCGGTACCTATCGTGGGCGGACACTTCGAGCAAATGTCCTTCGTGTAGCTTTAGGATCCCAAATTCGTTCACGGGAGAGCGGATATGCTGACCACCGTCGCCGCTGGCCGGGTGTATGACTATAGCTACTGCATAGGCATGTACAGTCAGTCCGGCCGGGGATTTTGGGCTCCCCAAGATTTTGTCCTGGGATCGAACGGTCGAATTTATGTGTTGAGCCGCGGTGTGGAACAATCGGGTCAGCGTGTCAGTAAGATCAACTTCGACCACGAGTTTCAAGGCCAGTTCGGCTCCGTCGGCGCGGAAGATGGGCGCTTTGTTTGGCCCCGGTCAATTGACTTAGACCGTCACGGACGAGTGTTCGTTTCGGACGAGTATGTCAACCGGATAACCATGTACGATGAAGAGGGTGCTTATCGGTATCATTGGGGCAGGTCCGGCAGCGAAGACGGGCAGCTAAACGGACCGTCAGGAATTGCTTTCGATTCCCGCGGTACCATTTGGGTGGTGGACAGCTTGAATCACCGGGTGCAAAGTTTCAGCCAGATCGGTGAGTTTCAGTCCAAGTTCGGGGAGCGAGGTGGCGGTGACGGAGATCTGGAGATGCCATGGGGCATCTGCATCGACCGTCAGGACAACATCTACGTCGCGGATTGGGGAAATAACCGGGTGCAAAAATTCGCCCCTACTGGAGAGTTGCTCGTTAAGTTCGAATGCTCCAGCACCGGGATGGGCTCTCTCAAAGGGCCATCCGGTGTAGCTGTGGACTCAGATGGGGATGTATACGTAACTGACTGGGGGAACCATCGCGTCCAGATCTACGCCGCCGACGGCCAATATATTACGGCGCTGGTCGGTGACGCCCAAGGGCCTTCGCCATGGGCCCAGACCTACATCGACGCCAATCCGGATATCATCAAAGCCAGGCGGCGGACAGATCTGGAGCCTGAATGGCGGTTCCGGCGACCGGTGGCTGTCAACGTTGACGCCGACGACCGGATCATAGTTTTGGAGTCCTACCATCACCGGCTTCAAATCTATAACAAGCTAAAGGATTACGAAGAACCCTCAATGAACTTGTAGGGGCCTGCGCGCTTCCACATCTGCGCGCGTTCCCGGGCACTTTCCCACGATGTGGTGTGTCAGAGACGCCGACGGGGTGCTGTGACGCCGAGGCGCATCCCTACGCTGGCAAGGAAGGCATCCAGGTTGACCTTCAGACCCCCGAGGGAAAAGAGGTCGTCCAGGAGCTCATCGCCAAGGCCGATGTTCTCTCGCACAACTTCCGCCTCGGCGTTCCGAACGGCCTGCTCATCAGGCGCCGTCCAGGTCCTGGCCGACCAGTGCGGCGATCCACCTCCAGAGGCGCCCTCGGTCCTTAACGTATCGGTCAGCATCTGAAGTTGAACAGGATAATCCCGCTCAGCCAGCTGCGCCGCACGGGGCGACCAGATTAGCCAAGCTCAACGCCAATGCCTGGACCAACGCCGCTGAGTATTACGACCACGCGGACCGCCCTCCCATCGCCATGTTGTCTGTTCGAGGAAGAGTGGGAGACATTCTGCCGCACCGTGGAGCGGGGAGACCTCCTGGCTGATGGCCGCTTCTCTACTCCGGAGGCGCGCCATGCCAATGACGAAGCCCTGATTTACCGAGATTTCGGCAATCTTTGCCCGACGGACCGCCGCCGAATGGGTAGAGTTGCTAATCAAAGCGGACATCGGCTGTGTCCAGGCCGACGAAGGGTTGGAGGGAGATTTTTGTGCTGACCATCCCCACGCCAACGCGAACGCTCTGAGCGTTGAGGTGGAGCACCCGTATGTCGGAAAGTATCTGTTTGTTTGACACCCGCTGTGGCCGAAGGTAGCGAGGATATACCGCAGGGGGTCGGCGTCATCATCCAGGTATCCAAACCTGCGCTCAACGCCGGCCTCGGCGCAGGCCGCGTAACGGTGACGGCCGTCGATCACCCGGCCCTGCCAGACGGTGATGGGGTCCATCAGCCCGTCCTCGCGGATGCTGGCCACCAGCCGGGCGAAGTCCTCCGGCGGCATGTCGGGAAATATTCTTGCAAGGTCGCTGATGGGGTACTCCTTCTGCATATCCACTCCCCGCCCGCCTCCCGGAGACCGGCATTCGACACTTGACGGGAGGTCCTCCGACGCTGGGAGGGCCCCGGGTTTTCACTTTCACCCCGCCCCTGTATCCAGTTTAGTGGGGTGAAACGGTCTGCAACGCTCTCCGGCCGGGACAATGTCCCGCAAAAGCGCCAATCCGATACCGGACCTCTGCGGTCAAGGGCGCCCAAGGCCGGAGACCGCTCATCCCGCCATGCCGGCACACCGGCAGGAATACCGGGGAGTGCCGGGGTCTCCGGAAACCCGAAGCCGGGGCCTCACAGCCGTCACAGGGACCTTCCGGCCAACGGACTGAGACCGGCGGCAGGCGGTCCCAGTTTCTCATCCATCACGAGTCGCAACCGATCAACGGAAGCCGGATTCGTCGAGTCCCGAGCCGGCGCTGCGGTCGCCCGGTTGCCATCCACCCCCCCTGATCTTCGCCTCGGGCAATGGGACGGCGGCAACCAGGATGTGCTGCGGCCACCGGAGACTCTTGGAGTCCGTTATCCGGCGCAACCCGACCGGCGGCAAGAGCAGCCTCACCGTCGCCGCCACAAACACTGGCGATGGGTCCAAAGCGCCCGATCCATTTAACGTCCGGCTCGTGAACGTTCGGCTCAATGGCCCCCTGCTTCACAGTTCCCGCATGCGTGAATGGAAGCGGCCAAGCCCGGCTCGAGGAGCCGCTCTACGGATGTTTTTCGTGGGTGGCTCAAGGACGGCGCGCACCGCCCCGCCCGTCAACCCGTCGGCTCAGCCGTTTTCCCCGCCTCCGCGTTCCACGGACGGAGCGCACATTAACCGACCTGGAACCAATCTGGCCCCAGCGGCTGCCGGCAAGCCCTCCACCAATGCCAGACCCACGGAGATGTCCATGAAGCAACGCGAGCCGGAAGAGCACGGCCCGGCTGCGGAAGAACCTGGCCGGGAGCGCTCCCGGCCAGGTTTCGGAGCTCTGGGTACCGGGCTTCCACCTGACGGCCCGAACAACGGGACACCTGAATACCCAACCACCCGAAGGAGACGACTCATGAACGGACCCCACATCCAATTCTTCGGCACCCTCACCCGCGACCCGGAGCAGTGCTATAGCAAGGACGACGGCACCCCCTACGCCCGCCTCCGGGTGGCGGTCCGGACCCGCTACGACGATGACCACCGCCGGACACCAACGACTTCGAGGTCTACCTGTGGAGCTACCACATGGACGCAGCGGTGGCCCGCTGCCGGCAGCGACTACTACCTGTATTGGAGGGAGTGCCAGTTCCTCCAATACAGGTCTTCGATGAGAGAACAAGCAGAGGAGGCATTAGGCGTGGTATTGAGGATGGCCGGGGCCAAGTTCGGATTCGAAGCGTCCGTGATCACATCTGGAATCTTCACCCCGCCAGAGGTGGATGCAATAACCCGCGACTACGAATCGGGCAAGATCTCATTCTCTGCAGCGAACGACATTGCATTCGAAGGACCAGACAACATGTACTCAAGAGAAAGGCAATTGTTCTAGCAAGGACAAACCCAACTAAAGTGATGCTCCAGAGGAGAAAGATCGTCAACCGTGCACACTCCAACCTACTCGACTCCGCCGCCGACACCTGCCGTTGCTGTAACCAGTAAGCCGGTATCCTGAATTGACGTGTCGAGGACCATGGAACAGACTCCGGGCTGGGCGCCCGTCGTAGATGGAATCCCGACCCCGTGGGCAGAGTTGCTGAAATGACAAACAGCCGAGCCGAGGAAGGACCGTCCCGGGAGGAATCCGGAGGCGCCGTCCCTCCCGAGGCCGCCGACGAGCAGGACCAGGACGGCCCGACCACGAACCGCAAGAAAACCTTCCTGCAACACGCCGAGGACGCGATGGAAGAACACGAAACGCTCGGCAGGCTCCTCGCTCAGTGAGCCGGAAATCTGAACTCACTGCGGGCAGAAGGCCGGCATCCTGAGCCGCGAACACCCTGAGTGCCGCCGGACCTTCCAGGCCGGTTTCCAGGAGATGATCACCATCGCCGCGGTGGCCGCCAAGACCCACACGGCTGAAAAGGAATGACCATTGATGACAACTCCGGCACCTGTAATTCTCACCTTCGTGTTGACCCTCGTTATCGCAGCCGGAGCTTGCGCCTCAGCCCCAGATCCCACCACTCCCCCTCCACCAACCAACACACCGGTCCCAGCCAGAGCGGAACCCTGCCCGATAGAAGGGTGGCTCCAAGTGCAGCTGTTGGGGAGACAGGTGGACAGCGTAGTGTGCTTCTCATGGACGGAAAACGGAGAAGAAAAAGAATTCACGGCACCGGGTTCCTCAGCCATCCGGACACCGGACAGAAAGGCCGGGTCGGTGCCAGCAATAGGCCAAACCATGTCCGTATGGAACGGTGACACCAAGGTGGTGTCAGGCACCGTGGAGAGCGTGGCAACCGCCTACGTGGAGCAAGACCTGCCGAGCAGGTGGGAGACCCACGTAAGGCTAAAGGTCTCGAAGTAGACGCGACCAAGCAACCGTCCTCCGAGGTTCAGATCGAAGAATTCAAGGGAGCCACACTGCCATGGCAGAACCTGGTGAAAGTTTCAGTTACGACGAAAATTTCAGTTCCATCGGGGCACGATGGTCAGAAATAGAGGGTGACGGAACAAAAGGGCATGAACCATATTATGGAGACCTAGGTCGACTTCCTGAGGGCGTATTCGCACTCGGAATGTGGGATGAGGCTCAACCACTGGACGACCATCTGAGAAGAGCCGACAGGCTGTTATTTCTGGCAGGCCAATTGACCACTGAACGCGGGTACTGCAGACGAGTCGACTTGGTGCACAACTTCCTGCTCAGAGGCACCAGGGCAGTAGATGGATTCCTTGATCGGATATGTGCGAATGACGTCATGAACGCTTGGACTCTCGCCCGAGTGCTTATAGAGCGGTGCATCTGGCTGGGATACATCATCAGAAAGGATAAGATCGAGGAGTTCTACGAATACAGCGCGCTCGAAGTGAAGAAATGGGCATACAGGGCAGCGTCGTTGGACATCGTTGACCTCGAGTCTGTCGAGGATTTCGACGAGGAGATGGAAAATGAACTGGGACATACTTTGGGGAAACCGGCACTACAGTGGGATCAACTCGGTGTCAAGGAAATGTGCAGTGAAGCCTTTGATAAGCCACTAAGCGAACGCATCTACAACCTGTACCAGCTTGCGTCGATGAGTACACATCCCGGGATGGACGACAGCGAGGAATATTTCATGGTAGCCCAGTTTGCGAGACTGGGAGTATATGGAGGTATAGGCGACGCAAATCCGCGCGGAGAGATACTGAAATTGGTTGCAGAAGTGTTCGCTTTGCTACTAGCCCGGGCAGAGACTCCACTGATCGAGGCAGCCAAGCAGGTTTATGACGAAGACCAAATCCGCATCTTCATGAAACTAAGACTCGAACCCGCAAAGATCAGATTCTTGTTGAAAGATCCGCCTCCTGCTCAAGATAGAGCCACTCCTTAACCACACGGAGCCAGGCTCACCCTAGCCGAGATAGCCCGACGCTCCTACGGGGACGGCACCACCGTCAACCAGGCCCTTGAGGAAGGGTGGAAGCGGGGTGTGGCCCACTCCATGGCCGACGGGATCTTGACCCAGGCCGAAGAGTCGACACTGAGAGAATTCCGGGACCGGCTGGCCTTGGCAGACACCGGCGCCGACCAGAAGTCGGCAGCCCAGCTCGAAAAAGCATCAACCGACAGGCTCATGCTCGGCGCCCGGCTCGCGGCCGTCGCCGTCAATGACCCCGAATCCCACCTGACCGACCTCGCCCAGTCCCTCAGGGACTCAGGACTCCCCCAAGACCAGCTACACGCCATCCTGGTCCCGGCGTGGGAGGCCGCCGTCGAAGGCACCCTGGAAGACGGGCTTCTGACCCTGGACGAAGCGAATGCCTTAGCCAGGTACATGGAACAATTCAGCCTCACCCCGGAGCAACTGAACCAGAACGGGGTCCAGAACACCCTGGTCCAGGCCCGGTGATCCGGGACATCTCCGAGGGCATCGTCCCCCAAAGGCAGAATATCGCCGGCCGGGTACCGTTCAACCTCATGAAGTCAGAGCAACTGGTCTGGGTCATGGACGGGGTCGACTACCTGGAGACCGTCACCCGCCGGGAAAGAAGGGGAACTTCTCACGGGCTCAGCATCCGGGTGGCGAGGGGGGTCTACTACCGGCCCGGCACCTTCCGGAGCAGGAGCGTCGAGTGGGATGAGACCGTCCACCAGGAAACCGGCCTGCTCGGTTTCACCACCAAGCACCTGTACTTCTCAGGTGGGAAGAAATAGTTCAGGGTCAGGTACGACCGGATCGTGGACTTCGAACCCTTCAGCGACGGGTTCGGAATCATGCGGGACGCCCAGACCGCGAAGCCCCAGAGCTTCCGGACCGGGGACGGGCGGTTCGCGTTCAACCTGGCTACGAACTTGGCCCAGATGTAGGACGGCCCAAAGTGCAGAGCCAAGGGACCGACCTCACCGCCGTCCTCATGACACTGGCTGGAACCATGTTCATGGTCCCGGTGGTCATCCTCATCCCCATGAAACTGATATTCTGGACGACATCCCCGGGATGATGCTCAAAATCGGACTCTGGAGCATGGTGTTCAGTCTGATGGTAGCCGCCGCAGGAGTGTTCATCGGCTGGGTGGAGGGACACATAACGGTGAGCAGAATTCCCAGACGACCGCCGGAAAAAGGGCCCACTCGGTGCGGGCCCCACAACTTTCCGGTTCACGCCAACGGAGCCGATGTGTCAGCGACGCCACCAGCCCAACCAGTGAAGGACCAGGACGAAGATGCCCAGAACGATGGCGCCAACCGCCGGGAACAGGAACAGCCAGTGCATGTCGACGACATCCGAACGGACCAGGCCGAACACCAAGAACCCCAAAAAAATCAAAGACCCCGCAGCACTGACGTGGGGAAGAACTCTTCTCATTTCCTCTCTCCTCATCATGAGAATTCAGAGCCGTCGGAAAAGGACCGGAATCCTATTCCAACTGCACCGAACTCCCTGTCCGCCATCCAACGGCCAGCCACACGGGCAGGCTCCATGAACGAAGGCGGAAGGGAGAGAGGAGATAGCAGGGACCAGGTTCAACCGCAGACCACATCCGCAGACGGAAGGCCCGGCGCATCCAGAACCGGGCAAGCCCGGACACGAACAGCGCCGCAACTCGAAGGTCCCGGTCGAAGAACCCGAGACACAGGTAGAAGATGGAGTAGAACACCCAGAACCCGGCGACTCTACCGGCCAAGGGAAGGGCGAGGTCGATATAGTCGACCACCAAGTCCCCGACCGGCCCGGACGGGTCCATGCCGATGAGCAGGTAGAGCGCCGCCAGGAACGCGGCACACCCGGCGATCACCCGGACGAAGGGCATGAACAGGGCCAATCCCATGTCCCCAGGAGCCGGCAACGCTTCCTTCAGTGAGTCCATGAAGTGACTCTAGCACGGCACCCGAGAGTCGGGCCACCGGCAACTGTCACCCCTTCTCAACAGACACACGAAAAAGCCGACGACGGAGCTGGCTTCGCACAGAGATTGAGAATCGACACTTGAAGAAATTCTCCTCGCACAAAAAGGGGGCAGAACATGGGCCGGAAAGCGAGGACTGCGGCAACCACAACCGTCCCCCAAGGACACCGAGAAGCTGTAAAATGAACTCCAGGGAGCAACGATGACCAGCCCAGTCAACAACTTCCAGGACATCCTCGACGCCATGGAGCGCAACCCCGCGCTCAGGGATGCCCTGCGCCGCCATATCCTCACCGATGAGCTGCTCCAAATACCCGTGAGGCTCGAGAGAGTCGAAGAGGACATCAGCGCCATCAAAGGCGACGTCGCCACCGTCAAGGAGGACGTCAGCAGGATCGGCGGAAACGTCAGCAACCTCATGGGAAGCGATTACGAGTCCCACGTCGCCACGTACATCCACAGGTCCCTGCGGCGGGAACTCAAAATCAACGCCACCGTCTTCTCCACCCAGAAGAACAGGCAACCCCTGATAGGACTACTCGACGAAGCTGAAGAGCAGGGAATGCTCACCAAGCAAGAAACGGACAAGCTCAACGACGTCGACATAGTCCTCAAGGTGAACAACGAGGACGAATACATCCTGGGAGAAATCTCCATCACCATCCAACAAGACGACGTTCGAAGGGCTACGGAATGGGCTACCATACTGGCCAAGGCCACAGGCGGGCAGGTAACCCCCATTGCGATCGGCGCCGGAGAAGACCCGGACCTGA
The DNA here is from genome assembly GCA_965222595.1 of Dehalococcoidia bacterium. Classification (GTDB taxonomy): domain Bacteria; phylum Chloroflexota; class Dehalococcoidia; order Lucifugimonadales; family UBA3495; genus VXOI01. The sequence goes on from CBDCUJ010000019.1 coordinate 18,959, forward strand.
ACAAGGGTGAGGTCCAAGTGATCCTCGTCCAGCAATACCAGGAAACCTGAACCACTACGAGAGTACATCGAACGGAACCCACGAGAATGGCGCGGAGACATCGGGAGATGGGCCTGACATCGCGCCAAACAACGGGCAAGGCACCGCCGAATTGACAGCGAGGCCGGCCAAGGCCCCAGGCTCCACGGCAAGAGGCCCTGGCCAGCTCTCATCGCCAGGCAACCCGAGTCGTCACTCCCTGGGTCTCAGGTATCCGCCCCACTCACCGTAAAGGGACCGTTGTTCACTTCGGCCAGGTCTTGCCGGTCCTGTTGACTCACCGGAAATTGCTGCCGAAACTTTAGTCCGTGGAGTCCAGTCACAGCAGTGCGATTTCCCCGCGTGAACAACGACAATTAACTTTGCCGGTAGCGACAACTAGTTTTGCCGGTCAATGAAGGTAATCATCCGGTACTGGATGGGAGGTGCCGGAGTGGTTACAGACCAGCAAGTTGTTTTACTGAGGCAGAGACGAATGGAAAGAAAGACTCAGCAGACATCGGCGGCCATGGCCGGAATGAGTGTAAGGTCAGCGCGCAAGTGGCAGTGTGGACCCTTGCCGTCGGAGACAGGGCAAGAGCGCTGGTGGCGGACCCGGACTGATCCCTTCGACGGAGTGTGGGAGGAAGAAATCTTGCCCCTGCTCCAGGGCGAGGCCGCCGGCAGGCTCAGGGCAACGACAATTATCGAATGGCTGGAAGATAAATTCCCCGGCCGCTTCAGCGCCTCCCAACTCCGCACCCTGCAGAGCGCTCAACGGTCCGGACCAGGAGGTCTACTTCCCCCAGGAGCATCCACCGGGCCGGGAGGCCCAGATCGACTTCACCCACTGCAACTCCCTGGGCGTCACCATCGGCGGCCGGCCCCTATCGCCACCTGCTGTTCCAGCTGGTGCTGAGCCACTCGGGGTGGCGCTACGCCGAGGTGGTTGCCGGCGAGACCTTCCTGGCCCTGAAGCAGGGTCTCCAGAACGCTCTCTGGGAACTGGGTGGCGTGACGCAGGTGATCCGTTCCGACAACACATCGGCGCTCACCCACGAGATGAAGCGCAGCCGCGGCCGGGCCCTCAATGATGCCTATGCCGAACTTCTGGACCACTACGGCCTGCGCTCCACACTGATCAATGCCGGGGAATCCCACGAAAACGGCGTCGCCGAGCAGGCCCACTACCGGCTGAAGGACGCCCTGGACCAGGCCCTCATGCTGCGGGGCAGCCGGGACTTCGATTCCGCCGATGACTACCAGGGCTTCGTCAGGAAGGTGGTTGACCGTCGCAACCGGCTGGTATGGGGGAAGCTGGAGCAGGAACGAGCTCATCTGCAACCCCTGCCGCCAGCCCCGGTGCCGGAATACGTCAACTACCGGGCCAGGGTGCGCAAGTGGAGCACCATCCAGGCAGCTGGCCGCACCTACACCGTGCCCTCCCGTCTCATCGGGAAGGAGGTGCAGGTCCGGCTGTACGCCGAACACCTGGAAGTGTACTACAAGGACCACCTGGTGGAACGGATGGAACGTATCAGAGGCGAACGGGAGGCCCACGTCGACTACCGCCACATCATCGGCTCCTTGGTGCGAAAGCCCGGGGCTTTCGCCCGCTACCGGTTCCGGGAGCAGATGTTTCCCACCATGACCTTCCGCCTGGCCTACGACGCGCTCAAGAGGTGGCGAGGCGAACGGGCTGACGTGGAGTACGTGCGCATCCTGCACCTTTCGGCGACAACCATGGAGTCCACGGTGGACAGCGCCCTGGCCCTGCTGCTGGAGGCCGGTGAGCCCTTTGACTACGGCGCGGTCAAGGAACTGGCGAACCCGGCTCCGCCACGGGCGCCGGTGCTGAGCCTGTCAGGGATGCCTGACCTCAGGGTCTACGACTCCCTGCTGGCGGGGGTGGCCTGATGATGGACGCCAACGCCATTCAGGTCCGGACCGGTGAGCTGTGCCACCAATTCCGGCTGCCCACCATGGGGGCGCAGTCGGCGGCCCGCTTCACCGCCGCCGGACACGGCGATGCCCTGTCCACCTTCCTGGAGGTGCTGGAGCAGGAGGCCGAGGATAGAAGGCAGCGGCGGATCAACAGACTCCGCAAGGAGTCCAGGCTGCCGGCGGGCAAGACTCGGGAGACCTTCGAGCACGAACGGATGCCGCTAAGCCTGCAGCAGCAACTGGGGGAACTGGCCGGCGGCAACTTCGTCGACCGGGGCGTCAACGTCCTGGCCTTCGGACTGCCGGGTACCGGAAAGACCCACGCACTGTGCGCCGTGGGCCACCGTCTGGTGGAGGCAGGACGCTCGGTGCTCTTCGCCCCGGCCTGACGGCTGGTGCAGAGCCTGCCCCGGCGGAGGCCGGGGACCTCGTCGCCGCCAAGCGCGGCCTGGCCCTGCCGCGACAATTACGAAAGCTCGACAACTACGACTTCCTGCTGCTGGACGACCTGGGCTACCTGCCCCAGGGTGCTGAGGAGTCGGAGGTGCTCTTCACGCTCATCGCCGAACGCTACGAAAGGCGCTCCCTAGTAGTCCAACATCTTTGAATTGAGTACTGACCAAGTGTATTCTACCAAGCACAGGGCGAAGAGGATTGGGGCGTGTGAGGAGGGGATGGCGATGAAGAGATACCGGGTCAAGCTGAGTGCGGAGGAGCGGCAGGAACTGAAGACATTGGTGTCCCGTGGCCGGGCGGCGGCTTACAAGCAGACCCACGGGCGCATCCTGCTGCTGAGTGATGAGGCCCATGCGGACGGGGTCATGAAGGATGAAGACATTGCCCGGGTTCTCCAGATTGGCCGTGCGACGGTGGAACGGGTGCGCCGGCGGTGCGTGGAAGAGGGTCTGGAGCGGGCCTTGGGGCGCAAGGAGCAACTGAACCGGAGGCAGAAGCGGCTGGACGGTCAAGGGGAAGCCCACCTGATTGCCTTGGCCTGCGGAGAACCGCCGGAGGGCCGGGCCAGTTGGACGCTGAAACTGTTGGCCGACCGGCTGGTCGAATGTGAGATAGTGGAGAGCATCAGCCCTGAAACAGTGCGCCAGACGCTCAAAAAACGAACTCAAGCCCTGGCTGAAAGAGTGCTGGTGCATCCCGCCGCAAGGCAGCGCCGAGTTCGTCTGTGCGATGGAAGACGTGCTGGAAGTCTATCAGCGCCAGTATGGGAACAACGAAGTTCTGGTCTGCCTGGACGAGACCAGCAAGCAACAGGTGAAAGAGACGCGCCGGCCGCGTCCGGTCCGGCCTGGGGCGGCGGGCTCCTACGATTACGAATACGAGCGCAACGGGGTGAGCAACCTTTTCATGTTGTTCGCTCCGCTGGAAGGGTGGCGCCGGGTGGAAGTGACGGACCGGCGCACGAAAGCCGATTGGGCCCGGGTGGTCAAGCAACTGGTGGACGAGGACTACCCGCACAAGGACCGTATTGTGCTGGTGATGGACAACTTGAACACCCACCACCCAGCCTCATTGTATGAAGCCTTTGAACCTGCCGAAGCGCGGCGCATCGCCGAACGGTTGGAGGTCCACTACACTCCCAAGCATGGCAGTTGGCTGGATATGGCCGAGATCGAAATCGGGGTGATGGCCCGGCAATGCTTGGACCGCCGTATTCCCGACCAAAGCGCTCTGCGGCGGGAGGTGGGAGCGTGGCAGCAACAGCGCAACCGGGACGCAATACGGGTGGACTGGCGCTTCACTACCTCGGATGCGCGCATCAAACTAAAATCCCTCTACCCATCAATGCAACACTGACGGACTACTAGGCATCACCTCTAATCTGGTCTTCTCCCAGTGGGAGCACATCTTCGCCAACCCAATGGCAACCGCGGCGGCCATCGACCGAGTGGTCCACCACTCGGTAATCCTGGAATTCGACGTCCCCAGCTATCGAACCGGAGTGGTTCGGCAGCGTGGTCAGGAACAGGTGGTGAACCGGCAAGAATAATTGACGGAACCGGCAGAAGTAGTTGACGCTGAACACCACCCCCGTTAACAGTAAAAACATAGCTGAAACAAGGCCCGACGGTTGTAGTAATATTCACTGGCCTGACCGGTGCGGCCAGCCCTGATAATCCGAGCGGGTGTTCTAAAACGCTCGTTGCGGAAAAGGCCCCCAGGGATCTTCTCCTGAGGTCTGAGGGCCCTGCGGTTGGGGGTCTCTCCCCGGTGGTGTGATCGACCGGCTCTTATCGACCCCAGCCACGGCCTTCCTAGGCCCCAGTCTCCGGCCTCTTACTGGCCCCAGTCCCCATCTTTCCGTGGCCCCATCATGACCTCGCGTTTAGCGCCGTGTCTTTGAGCCGGGCGACGGCGTCCGTCATGAGTTCTGCGGTGATGCGGCGGTCTGGTGGCGGGTGCAGTCGGCTCCCCTGATGTGGGTGAGAGCGGTGGTTTGTGGCATGCCGCACCGGGGCCTTGCCCGATGATCTCGTGGTCCCCAAGGAGTACGGTGTATCCCGCCCGTATGGCGGTGAAGCCCAGGGCCGGGGGCCATCTCTTGCCCACTCCGGCGGGTCCCACCAGCAGGACGTGCTCGTGCTTGGCCAGGAACTCCAGGGAGAAGACGGCGTCCAGCAGGCGGCGGTCCAGGGAGATGGCGGCCGACCAGTCGAAGTCCTCCAGCCGGCAGGTCTCCTCGAAGCCGGCGCCCTGAAGCCGTAGTTCAATGCGCCGGTCGGCGCGGCGATTGACCTCGTCGCTGAGGATGATCTCCAGGAAGGATGCGTAGTCCAGCTGCTCCCTGCGGGCCAGGGCGATGCGTTCGGGCAGGGTGGGCGCCATGGGCCCCAGTTGGAGCCGTTTGAGCAGGGGCGTGAGTTCGGTGACACGGGTCATGCCTGACCTCCTATAGCATGGGCGAAGACGGATCCGGGCCGGGCGAAGCGTCCCGCCGGCAGCGGCGGGGGATGATCCGGCACCTCGCTCCGCTCCAGGGCCTGGACCAGGATGCGTTCCACCCGGCGCACGTCGATGAGGTCCACGTCCAAGGCCCTGCGGCAGGCGTCGTCCAGACGCTCCGGCGTGTAACGCTGTCCCAGGCGGACCAGCTTATGGCCCTGTCTGACCTTGGCCCATGGAAGGGGACCGCCTAGTAGTCCGTCAGTGTTGCATTGATGGGTAGAGGGATTTTAGTTTGATGCGCGCATCCGAGGTGGTGAAGCGCCAGTCCACCCGTATTGCGTCCCGGTTGCGCTGTTGCTGCCACGCTCCCACCTCCCGCCGCAGAGCGCTTTGGTCGGGAATACGGCGGTCCAAGCATTGCCGGGCCATCACCCCGATTTCGATCTCGGCCATATCCAGCCAACTGCCATGCTTGGGAGTGTAGTGGACCTCCAACCGTTCGGCGATGCGCCGCGCTTCGGCAGGTTCAAAGGCTTCATACAATGAGGCTGGGTGGTGGGTGTTCAAGTTGTCCATCACCAGCACAATACGGTCCTTGTGCGGGTAGTCCTCGTCCACCAGTTGCTTGACCACCCGGGCCCAATCGGCTTTCGTGCGCCGGTCCGTCACTTCCACCCGGCGCCACCCTTCCAGCGGAGCGAACAACATGAAAAGGTTGCTCACCCCGTTGCGCTCGTATTCGTAATCGTAGGAGCCCGCCGCCCCAGGCCGGACCGGACGCGGCCGGCGCGTCTCTTTCACCTGTTGCTTGCTGGTCTCGTCCAGGCAGACCAGAACTTCGTTGTCCCCATACTGGCGCTGATAGACTTCCAGCACGTCTTCCATCGCACAGACGAACTCGGCGCTGCCTTGCGGCGGGATGCACCAGCACTCTTTCAGCCAGGGCTTGAGTTCGTTTTTTGAGCGTCTGGCGCACTGTTTCAGGGCTGATGCTCTCCACTATCTCACATTCGACCAGCCGGTCGGCCAACAGTTTCAGCGTCCAACTGGCCCGGCCCTCCGGCGGTTCTCCGCAGGCCAAGGCAATCAGGTGGGCTTCCCCTTGACCGTCCAGCCGCTTCTCCCTCCGGTTCAGTTGCTCCTTGCGCCCCAAGGCCCGCTCCAGACCCTCTTCCACGCACCGCCGGCGCACCCGTTCCACCGTCGCACGGCCAATCTGGAGAACCCGGGCAATGTCTTCATCCTTCATGACCCCGTCCGCATGGGCCTCATCACTCAGCAGCAGGATGCGCCCGTGGGTCTGCCGGTAAGCCGCCGCCCGGCCACGGGACACCAATGTCTTCAGTTCCTGCCGCTCCTCCGCACTCAGCTTGACCCGGTATCTCTTCATCGCCATCCCCTCCTCACACGCCCCAATCCTCTTCGCCCTGTGCTTGGTAGAATACACTTGGTCAGTACTCAATTCAAAGATGTTGGACTACTAGCATGTTGGCCAATGTCACACACCGTACCGACATACCGGTCAGGACCGACGCCGGAGAGGCCATACGCTCCCGAGACATCAAGCACGTTCTTTTCGGGCGGCAGGAAAGCGTCTGCGGAGGCTGCCGGACGATGTTCCCGTTCCGCAACATGACCATAGACCACGTTATCCCCACGGCGCGAGGCGGACAGGACATAGACAGCAACCTGCAACTGCTATGTCAGGCCTGTAACTCGCTTAAAGGAGACCGGCCCCAAGAATACTTGATCACCCAGCTGCGCATTCGCGGCATTCTGCCAGTCAACGGGCGTTAGCGGACTTGGATAACCCCAATGACGCCTGCCGATAGGAAACACCGGTCGCAGGGTCGAGTTCGACCACCAGGACCGCGCCCTCGTCCGGGCGTCCGATGGGGCCGAAGGGGCAGCCGGAATAGACGGCGGTGACGCCGCCTTGGGACACGTCCACGTGACGGTCCCAATGGCCCAAAGCGAGGTAGTGGCAACCGGCGGCGGCCACATCATCGGCATAGATGGGCGAGGAGCGCTGGTCGCGGTCGTCCTCGAAGTGAAAGTGGCCGTGGGCCAAGCCCACCAGCCAGCGTCCGTTGCCCGGTTTCGGCATCCCTTGCAGCGGGCGGAACGCCGGCGAGTGCATCGTCATAGGTCGCCCCCAGACTTCCAGCCCCAATTCGGGGAAGACCAGTGACTCGCCCGCGGGGTTCTGAAGGACATGCAAGTTGGCGTTGGCGAGGGCGAACGGCTCGCGCCAGTAGACCGAAGTCTCGTGGGCCAAGTCGTGATTGCCGGGTAGGACCACGACCGGCACGCCGGACCGCGACGCCATGCTCACGAACCGTTCCAACACGTCGTCGGAAACCCGGTCGTTGTCGAAGATGTCGCCAGCCAGCACCAACATATCGGCGCCGTGCCCGGCAACCGCTTCCACCACCCGCTCGAAAACCTGTTCCGAGCGCGGATGGCCTGCGGAGTCGCCCAAGTGGATGTCGGACGTATGAATCAGCCTCAGCCTGCGTTCGGGGACCATCAGTGCGCCACGTGGCTGGGCACCCAACGGCCGTAGACCGGGTATTGGGAGCAGATGAACTCGATGTAGGCCGGCCGGCCCGTTTCGTTGGCCGCTTGGGCCCGCTGCAGCGCCGGGATTATCTGCTCCGGGTCGGCCACTCGTTCGGCGTGGAGTCCCAGCTCTTCCGCCACCCGGGCCATGTCCACATCTTCCGGCCCCAGCACCCGGTGGGTGTACGGATCGTGGCCGTCGCCCCAGAAACCGGGTCCGTAACCGGCGAATCCTCCGTTGCTGATGTGGGCCACGGTGATGCCGATATTCTGGCGCACCGGCACCTCCAGGTTACCCAGCATATACCCCACGCCTGCGTCGCCTGTTACCGCAACGCACTGACGCCCCGGAAAAGCGATTTTCGCCGCCATCGCCCCGGCAAGGCCAAACCCCAAGGTCGATATGTTTCCCCAGCCGAGAAACCCACGGGGAATCAGCGTGTCGTATACCGTGCTCAACTGGTCCCGGGTGTTGCCGGAGTCGTGGGTCACGAACGAGTTATACGGGTCCAGCGCCTTCATCATGTCGCCAAAGACGCGGTAGGGGTTGATCGGCCTATCGCCCGATGCCATGACTTCGCGGTACTGGGCCAATGCCTCGTCGCGGGCGGCTTTGATCTCCGACGCCACTCCATCAGCGGGGCGTCCGGCGCCACCGGTGCGCTGTGACAGCTCATCGGCCAAGGCCTGCAGGGTAAACCGGGCGTCGCCAATCACGGCGTGATTGGTCGGGTAGATGCGGTTCAGGTAAAACTCGTCCAGGTTGCATTGGATGATCGTCTTGCTGGCCGGGTTGGGAATCCCGTGGGTGAACCGGCCGGGCGACAGACTGGAACCAACTGCCAGGATGACGTCGCTCTTTTCCAGGTACTGGACCGGATGGTCGCCTCTTACACCGACGAACAGGGGGTGGTCTTCCGGAAACGCGCCCTTGGCCTTGAGGGTTGTGATGACCGGTGCGTTGAGGAGTTCGGCCAGCGCCTTCAGTTCGGCGGTTGCCCCGGCATAGATAACACCTTCTCCAGCGTAGATGAGCGGGGCCTGGGCACCCATCAGCAGACCGACGGCCGTAGTGACGTCCGCCGGGTCGGGAGCCGATTTCCAGCCCTTGACCGGAGAATATGGGTCTGCGGTTTCGTCGAAGTGGGCCGATGCGTTGGGCACAGCCAATACTACAGGGCCCGGGCGGCCGCTGCGCAGCATGGTGAAGGCCCGGCGCATGAATTCGGGAACGCGTTCCGGCCGGTCGATATAGCCGTACCACTTGGTAACGGTTTTCAGGCTGGCGGTAACGTCGAACAGGCTATTTTCCGTGCTGCCGGCCGGCACGCCGTCGGTGATACACAGCATTGGCGAGTTGTCCTCGAACGCTTGGGCCAAACCGGGGTACGAATACTGCAGGCCCGCGCCGTTTACGCCGCCCTGTACGGTGCAAACGCCGATGCGCTCACCGGCCGTAACGCGGGAAAAGGCGTCGGCCAGCGCCACGGCATACCGGTCGTCGCGCATCATGATCATGGGCACGCCCTCGCGCCCCAGAGCGTTATTGACCTGGCACACCGGGAAAGTGGACACCCACTCGATGCCTTCCTGTTTCAGAATGCGGGCAATAGCAGTCGCAACGTCAATACTCATCAGGCACAGTCCTTACTTGCAAGTCAGCAGGTATGTTTGGCGAGAAGCTCCCGAACGGCGGGAACTAACTCGTTAGGGATTAACATCACCGTTTGCCCCGGGTCCTCGAAAGCAGCTTCGTCTTCCGTTACTGCTTCATCTTCCGTCTGGGATTCGTAGTAGTTTATGACCCGGCGAACGCGTTCCTCGTCCCATCCGGGTGGGAATTCGGACGTTTTTTTCATTTTCCTCTTCTCCTGATACGCCGCCGAAAAGCAGCTAGAGCGTTGCCTTGCAATTCGTAGGCAGTGACCACAAATATGTGGTCCGGGTCACGGCGGCGAACGTAAACCACTCGTATATAACGCCCTTCTTGGGTTTGTCCGATTGCAATGCGCGACCTTCACGCCCGCGTCTGTCTTCGTTCGGCAAGATTATAACGTCTTCGACTTCCTGCTCTTCGACACCATGATTATAAATGTGCGGATCGCCCGTTTCCGGGTCGATGTAGAATCTCAAGCTCAACGCCATTCTGCGGTCTCACCATCCGGACCGAATCACGGGGCTTCACCAATAACGCCCCGCTCCCGCAGGTCGGCGATCTGTTCCGGGGTGTAGCCCTCCTCGGAGAGGACCTCCTCGTTGTGTTCGCCCAACAGCGGCGGCGGCCGGCGGATCGACGACGGCGAGGCGCTGAGCTTCATGGGCGAGTTGGGAATTTTGAGGTCCGGCACGTTGGGGTGCTCAAGCTCGGCGATCATGTTGCGGGCCAGTACCTGGGGGTTGGTCACCACTTCCGAGACCCTGTTGATGGGGCCGCAGGGGACGCCCGCACCGGCGATCAACTGTACCCAGTGGCCGGTCGTTTCTTTGTCGAAAATCCCGCTCAGGGCGTCCACGCACTCCTGGCGGTGTTTCACCCGGTCGGTGTTGGTGCTGAAACGAGGGTCTTCCAAGAAATCGGTGCGGCCGATGGCCCGGCACAGCCGTTCCCAAAGTCCCTGGTTGGCGCATCCGACGATGAAGTAGCCATCAGACGAGGCGAAGCTCTGGTAGGGGACGAGGCTCGGGTGGCCCGATCCCATACGGTGAGGCTCGACACCGGTGCCCAGGTAGCCGGTGGCGTGGTAGCTGAGGGTGGCGACCTGCCCGTCCAGCAGCGAGGCCTCGACCCACTGGCCTTCGCCGGTCTGGTCGCGGTGACGCAGGGCGGTAAGAATCGTGCCGTAGGCCATCATCCCGGCGAACAGGTCCACCAACGAGAATCCGACCCGCAGCGGCAGCCCGTCGGGATCGCCGGTAAGATTCATCAGGCCGCTGTAGGCTTGGATGATCAGGTCGTAACCCGGCATCTCCGCCATGGGGCCGGTACGGCCATAGCCGGATATGGAGCAGTAGACGACGCGGGGGTTTGTCTTGCTGATGGCCTCGTAGCCCAAGCCCATCCGGTCGAGGGCGCCGGCCCGGAAGCTCTCTATCATCACGTCGGCATCGGACGCCAGGTCCCGCACGATCTTGACCCCTTCGGGCTCCTTGAGGTTGACGGTGAGGCTACGCTTGTTGCGGTTGAAGGTCAGGAACTGGGTGCTCTCTCCGTTCCAGAATGGCGTCCAGTTGCGGGTCTCGTCGCCTTGGGCCGGCTCTTCTATCTTGACGACGTCTGCGCCCATATCGCCCAGCATCATGGTGCAGAATGGCCCGGCGAGGGTACGTGTTATGTCAACCACCTTGATGTCTTCCAACGCCCCGGCCATAGCATTACTCCCGATGATCTCGGCGCTCCCGGCGTCATCTGCCGTGAAAAATAGACCCCCGGATTGCCACCGGGATTATAGCATGGGAGAATCTCAGCCATGAGCGAGCCTTCATCAGCGCCCGGCATAGTGGTGCTCGGCGGCATCAATATGGACCTAGTCACCTATGCGGCGAGGTTTCCGGAGGCCGGGGAGACGGTCGTGGGCGACCGGTTCCTCACCTACGCCGGGGGCAAGGGCGCGAACCAAGCGGTGGCGGCGGCCCGGATGGGCGGACGGTGCGCCATGGTCGGCCGGGTCGGCGACGATATGTTCGGGCCCCAGTTGCTGGACGGAATGCGCGCTTTCGGGGTGGACGTATCGCGGGTCGACACCGTTCCCGGCGAGTCCTCGGGCATTGCGGTGGTCAGCGTCGACGGCATGGCCCAGAACCGGATCATCCAGGTGCTGGGCGCAAACACGACCTGCGGTCCGGCGGAAGCAGCCCGCACCATCGAAGCGATGGGCGATGCCTCGGTCTTGATGCTGCAACTGGAAGCGCCGCTCGGTGTCTCCTTGGCGACCGCCCGGGCGGCGTCGGCGGCAAGCAAGACGGTCATCCTTGACCCCGGGCCGGTGCGGCCCATCCCCGAGGAATTCTACGGTCTGTGCAGCGTCATCACCCCCAACGAGACCGAGGCCGGAGCACTGGTGGGATTCCCGGTCACTGGGCCCGAGGCGGCGGCCCAAGCGGCCCAGGCGCTCTTGGCCCGGGGCGTCGGCGCCGCTGTGGTCAAACTGGGAGCTCAAGGCGCCTACTTCGCCGCCGATGGAACGAGCGGCCTGCAGCCGCCGTTCCCCGTAGTGGCAGTGGACTCGGTTGCGGCGGGAGACGCCTTCAACGGCGCGCTGGCCGTTTGCCTGGCCCAAGGCTACGGCCTCGCCGAGGCGGTCCGGGTGGCCGCGATAGCCGGCGCGCTGGCCGTCACCGTAACCGGCGCCCAGGACTCGATGCCCACCCGCCAAGCGGTGGACGAACTGTGGGCCAGCTATCGGGAAGGGGCGTAGCAACAGGCTCCGCGAATCGCCTCCGAATCGCCTCCGAATCGCCTCCGAATCGCCTCTGGGAGCACGGTGTCGCTTCCGTGCGAAGTTAGTGTGAACGTCGAATTGACAACAGCGGTATGGCCACGGCGGTTGTGGCCCAGACCAGCATCAGCAGCGTGAACGCCCACCAGTACGGCGAGACCTTGATTTCCACCGCTATCCCAAGAACCGCCAAGGCCATTCCGGCAGCCAATACTCCGGCAGACACCACCGAAGACAGGCGCCTCGGAAGGTCAATGTAGTTGGAGCCAAGTCCCCGGCCGATCAAAATTATTCCCAGCGGCAGAATGGAGACGATGGCCGCCGTCTTCCAGAACCCGTTCGAGTCCGGGGTGCCCCATACTCCGAACAGCAGAATGGACAAGGCCGCGGCCGCGAAGCCCAGGGCGGGCCTTGAGACCCACCGGAGAGACCACCCGCCGGTAGGCGAAACGCCGGCCCAGCTAACCAGGAAGTATCCGCCGAGAATGACGGCAGTCAGGAGAAACCGGCCCAGGGTCTTGGTATACTCGCCCAAAACGATCATCGCCGCCAACACGAGCAGCACCGCGGCCACGGCAATGAGGATGCCGGTAGAGTAAAGTCTCCGATTTTCGAACCAACGCAAGGGGATTACCGGGTCCAGAGAGTGGGATTCGGTCTGCGGGGCGGGCCGGGCCGGGCCGGGTTAGATGGCCCAATTATAATCGGACATTCGAACCCTGGGGCCACATCTCTAACGTCGGCGCCCCTTGGAGGCAACTGTTGAACCCACAGGTCGACATACCCGATGACCGATATTGCGCTTCCTGCGCATCCGAGTTGGCGACGAAAAAGGTCGCCGGGGTCCGACGGCCAGCCTGTCCCAATTGCGGCCGCGTGGTCTTTTACGACCCCAAGCTCACTGCCGTCTGCGTAATTCCCCGCAGCGGCGAAGTGCTGATGATAAAGCGGGCCGGCGACCCGGGTTACGGGTTGTGGAGTCTGCCGGGAGGGTTCGTCGACCGGGGCGAGGTGGTGGAAGAAGCGGCAGCGCGGGAAGCTTGGGAGGAGACCGGGCTGGAGGTCAAGGTTACCGGACTGCTCGGCCTGTTTTCCATTCCCGGAGACCCGGTGATAGTCGTCGCATTCAGTGCCCGGGAGTCCGGCGGCGATCTTGCGCCCGGCCCGGAGGCCTTGGAGCTAGGCTTCTTCAGCCCGGATAACCCGCCGGAATTGGCCTTCTCCCGCGACACGGAGATTCTGGCCAAGTGGTCATCTTACGGTGAGTTCCGAGGGTAACCTATGCTAACCGCCTTGGTGCGCTCCGCCCTTGACCTGGTCTTCCCGTTGACCTGCTTGGGCTGTCGCCGGGAGGGCGGCATCATATGCCCCGCTTGCCTGGCCGGTCTGAAACGGTTGGAGCGCCCTTACTGCGACATCTGCGCCCGCCCCCGGACGCCGGGAATCTGCGCCCGTTGCTCCCAAGAGACCCCGGCAATCGATTCGATTCGGGCCCCTTTCCTTTTCGAAGGAACGCTACGCGACGCGATTTCTCAACTGAAATACCGGGGAATGCGCGCGGCCGCGAAGCCGTTGGCCGAACTGCTGGCCGAATACATGCGATCCCGTATGCTCGATGCCGATGTCCTGGCGCCCGTTCCGCTTCACGCGCGGCGTTTGCGCCAGCGCGGCTACAACCAGTCGGCGCTCCTGGCCCAAGAATTGAGTTCGCTTCTGGAACTGCCGTTGGAGCAGGACTTGTTGGTCCGAGTCCGAAACTCGCAGCCTCAGGTGGACACTCTGTCCCGAGAAGAACGCCGCGCGAACGTGGCCGGGGTCTTCGCCGCGGGAGCGGTGCCGAGCAGTACCAGAGTTCTGCTCATTGACGACGTAGCTACCACCGGCAGCACTCTCTTCGAATGCGCCGCCGCACTGAAGGCCGCCGGCGCATTTCGCGTCCACGGGCTGGTGTTGGCCCGTGAGGGATGACGGCGGATTGACAAGGGCGGGTGTCTCTGCTGAAATTGCCCCAAACTAATGACCAAAACGCAAACGGGAGGATGAGAATATGGCTGGAAAGACTTTCATCTACGTGGGAGCCGAAGCGGACGGCCTTTACCGTAAGGAGGCGGGCGATTCCCGGTGGGAGAAACTGGCCAAGGGTATGCCGCCCCAGCCCGAGGTGCGGGCTATCGTGGTGCACCCCAGTGACTCCGGCACAATCTTCGTCGGCACACAGCGGGGCATCTACCGGTCTCAGGACAGTGGCGACAGCTTTACCCGCATGAACCTGGCTGAGGGCCGCATCGTGTGGTCGATCAAGTTCCACCCCCACGACCCGAGCATCATGTTCCTGGGCACCGAGGGCAGCGAGGTGTTCAAGAGCGCCGACGGCGGTGAGAACTGGGAGTACCAGGCCACGATTTCCAATCCCGCCTCAGTCCAAATGGCCTTCGCAACTCGCATTTTGGGCATCGGCATCGAGGCGGGCGACACCAACCAGATGTACGCGGCGCTGGAAGTGGGCGGCGCGGCCCACAGCTCCGATGGCGGCAAGACCTGGGCCATCGTGAACAGCGTGTTCGACGGCGACGTAGACCTGATGGACCTGCACGGAGTCGCGGTGGGCGTAAACGAGTCGGTCTTCATCTCCAACCGCACCGGCGTGTGGCGCACACAGGACCGGGGCCAGAACTGGCAGGACCTGCAGTTCGAGAGCTTCTCCGACATCCAATACTCCCGCGGCGTCGAAGTGGCCCCGAACGACCCGAGCACTCTCTACGCCTGCGTGGGCCTCAACTTCGGGAGTGAGCAAGGCGGTGTGATGCGCTCCACCGACGCCGGCGCCACTTGGGCCCGGTTCGATCAAGGAGTCGCGCCGCTCAGCACCACCTTCGGCATCGCCGTCAATGACCGGTCTCCGGAGCAAGTGTACTTTTGCACACGCAAAGGACAGGTCTTCGGCACCCATGACAACGGTGCATCCTGGGCCGCTCACGACCTGCCGGACATGGCTGTGAATGTCAAGGCCATAGCCTGCACCTCGGCCTAAGTGACGACCGAATCCACGCGAGATATAGTGGCCGCAGCGGAAGCGCTGCGGCCACTGATCGTCGAGGCGCGTGAAGAGATCGAGAAGGACCAGCGGTTGCCTGCGGCCTTGGTGGCCGCGATGGACGAAGCCGGGCTCTTCCGTATGTACGCCCCTCGCTCTCTGGGCGGGCCCGAAGTGGACCCGTTGACCGCATTTCGGGTGGTGGAGCATCTATCCATCGCCGACGGGTCCGTTGGCTGGTGCTGTCTCATAGCAGTGGCCATCTCCCTTTATTCCGGTTGGCTGGGCAGTCTGGCGGCGCGGGAAATCGTCGGCAGTCCGCCCAGCCTCAGGGGCGCGGGCTCCTTCCGCCCCAAGGGAACGGCCCGCATAACCGACGGCGGCTACCTGGTAAACGGGAGATGGGACTTTGCCAGCGGCTGCCTGCACGCCAACTGGCTTTTCGTTAACTGTGTCGTGACGGACGGCGACGACCCTCGTTACAGAGAGGACGGCCTCCCGGAGCTGCGGATGATGTCGGCTCCGATCGGTGCGGCAACCGTCCACGACAATTGGTCTGTCATCGGCCTGAGAGGAACCGGAAGCAACGACGTGTCGGTCGCGGACCTGTTCGTTCCTGCCGAACGCACCTTCGTGCTGTCGGAAGCACCGGTGGAGACGGCGCCGTTGTTCAACGCTCGGGCAGCCATGGCGACGACATTCACACCGTTGGCGGCGAATGCCTTGGGGATGGCCCGGGGAGCGATGGACGCCTTCATCGAATTAGCTACATCCTCAGCCACCACGATGAACCCGGACCTGCTTCGAGACCGGCCCACGGTGCAGTTGGTGGTGGGCGAGGCGGAGGCCATAATCAGCGGCGCACGGGCCTACGTGCTGCACGCGGTGGGCGAAATGTGGGAGGGCGTCCTGTCAGGGAAGCCGGACCTCAGTGACGAGGTGAGACAGAGCCGGCTGGCCGTAACCCACGCCATACACGAGTCGGCCCGGGCCATCGACATGCTGTACCACGGCTCGGGCAGCAATGCCGTCCGCCGCGGCAACCTGCTGGAACGCTACTTTCGGGACATCCACGCGGCCATGATGCACGCGGCCGGCCTGCCAGCCAATTTCGAGCAAGGCGGCAAGGTCGTCCTCGGCCTGCCCCCCGGCGCGCCGGGGTGGTGATTCGCTCACCGTAAGAAACACGAAGAGCGCGGAGTTACCAATTAGTTGTCGGATCTCCGCGCTCTCTGCGGCAAAAAAGCTACGGTCTCACCCAGGTCTCCGACCAAGCCAGGCAGGCGGTACTGCTTGGCCTTTCGCCCCGCATTTCCTGGACCACCCTCCCCGATGCCTGCTCTCCGTTGACGATGATTCGCGCCTCCTTCGCGGGCGTGAAACAACTGTACACGCCGTGGGGACGCTGTGGTGAACCGGCCGGCACCGTGATCACGAAGGGCTCCAGAAAATCGTACCAGGTCAGCGAGATCCGGTCTTCGTCATCGCTTTCGACAGTCTCGGTCCAGTAGGAGAAAGTGTCGCCCTTCCTGTTGAACTCGGCTTCCTCCACCTGGAGCGACTGGTCAGCGAACTCCGGGAACAGCAGGCTCTCGATTTCCCCCTGCAGCCAGCGAGCCAAGGCGATGTTGTCCGCGTAGATGCGTACGCCTTCGGTCGGTACACTTTTTATGAACAGCACGTGGCCGGCGCCCACCGGCGACAACAGGACCCGCCAGTGACTGGCCCGAGTAGTTTCCTGATCTCCCACCGCCAGGCGAATGAAGGAATTCTCCCCGGTAAGAAGCACGCGGTTCGGGTCGGTGTTGTCAGTGGTCATATTCGGCCTCCTCAAATTTTGGACTTAGGTCTGTGCTAGGTATCCATATCTTCCGTCGTTCCTCTAGCCCGCCGAAGTGGAGAGCCAGAAATAAACACGGCTGCTAGGCCAACAATATTCACGCCAATCAAGCATGCTCCTGCCCAATCGTGACCAACGAAAATCAGAAAAGCGCCAGCGCCAATAATCATAGTGACGACCGAAAAAGCAGCAACCAACCCCCAATCCATACGCTTAGATTCCCGATCGAATTCAGCGTTCTCCAATTGTTGCCGGCGGCTCACCTGGTTCTCGAAGATTTTAAAGAATCTTTCGCCTGAACCCGGTATGAGGCTTTCGTATCGCTCCAAGGTATCGGGGTCAGGTAATGGTCCGCTCCATTCCTCGGCAATCATGACTCGACAGGAATCCGTTGAAACTACTTCAGCCTGCCGTGAGGCAGGCTGATTATCCATGCTGGGTTGTATCTCGCTATCTCCGGTTGTCATTGCGCTAGCACGGCGGTGTTGCCTTTTTCGACTCTTGACGTTCGAACTCCCCAATGGCTATCCGCATGTCATTGCCGATCGCAATCCAGTCAGACCGCAGTGCCTTTACATCCGCTTCCCAGCCGACTCCGGGTTCCCGGCGGTGGCGGAAGTTGGAACGAATCTCGAAAATCCTAGCCAATCCTTCCACAAAAGACGAGCCGCTACGCTCACGCCTTCTGATTCTTCGGATTCCTCTCCTCGTTAATGGAGATTTCTTGCTACGCTTGATGTTGATTGCTTTTTTCATATCGATAATCGCTGATAGATGTACGTTTCATATCAATTTTACGGTATGTAGAACAACCTTCTACAGTTATGAAAAGCAAGACACTCTCTGAACCCATCTGGAAGCCTCGTTGCTTCTCAAGTGGCCCGGTCAGTTCCCAAACGCCGCCCGTGAGCTCACGGGCGGCATATTGTTATACAGGTTTACGGGCTGGCGGCTAGTCTTCTTTGGCGGGAAACCAGTCCTGCTTCCAAGGGAAATCACCGCCAGCGGGGTCGAAGGCCGGGACGCCCGCATCCACCCGCTCACGGTAGGGGCTCTCTATGGGCTGGTTGTAGGGGTAAATTCCTCCCTCGTAGACCTCTGGGCCCTTCTTGAAGTGCCGGGCCTCTTCCAGGGTCTCGACGAACGGCGCGTTCATGTCGTAAAGCTGGTCGGCCGTCTTGGGCCGGGGGCCGGCCTTGGATACGTGGCCGTATAGCTCCCGCCCGATGATGCGCTCGGCAGTCCAGACGCAGTCGATGAGCTTGTCGATGTCGACGCCGGTCTCGACGCCCATGTCGTCCATCATGTGCAACAGGTCCTCGGTGGGGGCCATGCCGGTGGCCCGGCCGTTGCCGCAATAGGGGCAGCCGCCGAACCCGCCGATGGTGCCGTCGAGCTCCAGGGTGTCGTCGGAGCCCAGGGTGCGCATGGCGGCGTAGCCTGAAGCGATGGCCATGTTGCGTCCGTTGTGTAAATGCAGGCGGAAGTGGTCGATATCGGGCCAGCGTTCCTTGACCCGGTAGAGACTCTCCTCGACCTTAGCCGGGGTGCAGTGGCTCATCGGGTCGCCCAAGGAGACGCTGCGGACATTGATGCCCACGTCGTCCCACATGCTGTGTTCCCGCTCCAGCAGGGTCATGAGGCTGTCCACCGGGAACTCGCCCAAGAAGTTGGAGCCCCAACTGGCGTTGCAACCGATGCCAGCCTCCTTGATGTTCAGCTCTTGGGCTTGGGCAACGATTTGAGGCCACCGCTCCATTTCCTGCATCTGGCTGCGGTTGGTGTTGCGACGCGTGAACACGTCGCACATGTGGCAGCTAAGGCGCGGGTAACCGTCACGCTCGATGGTGAGGGGGGGCGAGTACGCCCTGGCCCGTTCGACCCCGCGGGAGTTCAGAGCCAGCGCGGTGTAGGTGACGCCGGGCTTGGGCGTGAACCGTGTGACTATCTCGTCGATGCGCTCCATCTGCGGGGTCCACTTGGGACTCACAAAGGAACCGACCACGATGTTCTTGAGTCCGGTGTCGGACAATTGGTCCAGCAACTCCACCTTATCGTCGACGGATATGTCGGCGTTCTCGATCTGCATGCCCTCACGCATGCCCTCTTCCTTATATGTGACCTTCGGATAGCTGGGCATTTTGGCCTCCTTAAACGGCCTTAAACGGCAACAAGTTGACTGCAGTATAACGGGTCGGGCTTGGCCGGATTGTAGGGTTAGCGCAAGCCGGCTGTCAATGACGCGGCGAACTCGCGGCCGCAACCACGGAAGGGCTCGCCAAGGCGTGGGTGTGGCTCAGCTACTGTTCGCAACAGGCACGGTCGGCCGACCCGAAGCGTGGAACCGTAACCGTCTCAACCGGGGATTCAGATACTCCCGGCTATTCGAGCTGGCGCAGGGACCCGGCCCCTATTCCAACAGGCCGGTCCAAACGTAGTCATTGTCTTTGACTTCGCCGTGGCAGGACTGGCATCCTTCCACCATCCCTTCCTTTGCTACAGTGCCGTCGGCCAGTACCTTGAGCCAGAACCAGTCATTGTGCTCGGGGTTGTAGCCCGACTTCTTGTACATGACGGTGTTGGCGTCGAAGACGCCGTCGGGCATGTAGTTCTCTTTAACTATAATTGCGTCATTGGGCATGACGCCCTGCTTTGCATTGAGGGCGGCGAGGGCCGGCGGGTTGAGATAGGTTGTCAGGAGCATACCGTGAGAGCATGGGAATCAGCAGGCGGGTCCTATGGATCAACATGAACGACTCCTGAACCGTTGGCGGATTTGGACTAACCGATCATCTGCGAATTTATCACAAATCCGATGACGTTGGGACGTTGGAATGAAGCCGCCCGCCTCTTTGGTTGACACGCTTTGGACCACGCTTCTATAATTCCGGCAAGCCAGACTCTGCGACTTAGGGTAGAGCAGAGTTCCGGACGTTAACAATCCAATGTTTCTCGGCACGTAGGGGAGCTCGGTGGAGCCGGGCTGAGAGGGTGGCCGGATGCCACCGACCCTTGCGAACCTGATCTGGGTAATGCCAGCGGAGGGAAGCGGCGCTTGCGGGTTAGTCGATTAGAGGCCGCCAACACTTTTTGCTGGCGGCCTTATTAATTTTTGGGAGGCCCATTATGGTCCAGACCGAATACACCACCAAGATCCAGGGCAAGTCCACCTTCCCGGCCAGCGAGAAGGTATACCAGGAGGGCTCTTCTCCATCCGTCCGCGTTCCTTTCCGCCAAGTGACCCTCAACCCCACCACCGGACGGTTTGGTCAGGAAGAGAACTCTCCCATGTCCATCTACGACACCAGCGGCCCTTACTCCGACAACGCCGCTACCCTGGACTTGGCCCAGGGATTGCCGGCCCTGCGCCGCGACTGGGTCCTGGGCCGGGGCGGAGTCGAAGAGTACGAAGGTCACCCCATAACCGTGACCGGCAAGACCAGGGCGCAGCCATATCCTGCGCTGCGGCGGAATGTCCTGCGGGCCAAGAACGGCCAAGCGGTCACTCAAATGCACTATGCCCGCAAGGGCGTAGTCACTCCGGAGATGGAGTTCATCGGCCTCCGGGAAGGCATCGATCCCGAGTACGTCCGGGAGGAAGTGGCCCGCGGCCGGGCCATCATACCCGCCAACATCAACCACCCGGAGTCCGAACCGATGATCATTGGCCGGAATTTCTTGGTGAAGGTCAATGCCAACATCGGCAATTCGGCCATCACCTCGTCCATCGAACAGGAGGTGGAAAAGATGCTGTGGGCCACCCGTTGGGGGGCCGACACCGTGATGGACCTCTCCACCGGCAGCGACATTCACACCACCCGCGAATGGATCTTGCGCAATTCGCCGGTCCCCATCGGCACGGTGCCCATCTATCAGGCCCTCGAAAAGGTGGGTGACAACCCCGAAGAGTTGACTTGGGAATTGTACCGCGACACCCTTATCGAGCAGGCCGAACAGGGCGTTGACTACTTCACCATCCACGCCGGCGTGTTGCTGCGCTACGTGCCGCTGACCGCCAACCGCCTCACCGGCATCGTGTCCCGCGGCGGCTCCATCATGGCCGGTTGGTGCTTGGCCCACCACCAAGAGAATTTTCTCTACACCCACTTTGAGGAAATCTGCGAAATCATGCGGGCCTACGACGTTTCCTTCTCCCTGGGAGACGGCCTGCGCCCCGGCTGCGTGGCCGACGCCAACGACGAGGCCCAATTCAGCGAGCTGCAGACTTTGGGCGAGTTGACGAAGTTCGCTTGGGAGCACGACGTACAGGTGATGATCGAGGGCCCGGGCCACGTTCCCCTGCACAAGATCAAGGAGAACGTCGACCGGCAGATGGAAGTGTGCCACGAGGCCCCGTTCTACACCCTGGGCCCGTTGGTCACTGATATTGCCCCAGCCTACGATCACATTACTTCGGGCATCGGCGCGGCCATGGTGGGCATGTACGGCACCGCCATGCTCTGCTACGTGACGCCCAAGGAGCACTTGGGCCTGCCCAACCGCGAGGACGTTAAGGAAGGAGTCATCACCTACAAGATCGCCGCCCACGCCGCCGACGTCGCCAAGGGCCACCCGATGGCCCAGGAGTGGGACGACGCCCTCTCCAAGGCCCGCTTCGAGTTCCGTTGGGACGACCAGTTCAACCTGGCCCTGGACCCGGAAAGAGCGAAAGACTATCACGACGAGACACTCCCGGCCCAAGGCGCGAAGGTCGCCCACTTCTGCTCGATGTGCGGCCCGAAGTTCTGCGCCATGAAAATCACGCAGGACGTGAGGGAGTACGCCAAGAACCGGGGCGTGGCCGTGGAGACGGCCTTCGAAGAGGGCATGGACGAGAAGTCCCGAGAGTTCCGAGAATCCGGCAGCAAGATTTACCAGAAAGCCTAGCTGCTCCCAAGGGACAGGGACCACGGCACAGTAGGGGCGATTTGCGGATCGCCCCTACGTCGTTAAACGAACGGGTTGAAAGAACTGTTGGAACAACGAGGGAGGGCTGGAAATGGCGATTTACTTCCTGCTGGGAAGCCTGAGTCACGAAGGGCAGCGGATGCTGCACAACAACCCCGACTTGGTGACCGATACGGCGGCCTCTCTGAACGTTGAGGGGGCGCGAATCCTGGGGCAGTACGCCGTGCTGGGCCACTACGACTTCATCACCATGGTGCTGGCCGACGAAAACCAGGCGGTAGCCCGTCTCTCGGCTGAGTTCGGCGTGCGCACCGGGCTCCACTTCGAGACGCTGCCAGCAGTGGCCGTCGGATTCCTGGCCGAACACGACCCATCCGACCCAGTGGCCGGCGAAATGTCGGTGGAAATGCGGAGCGGGTCGAATGGCTAGCGCCGCGCCTGAATCCAAGTCCAGGCCCAAGGCGATGACTATCGCCGGCTCCGACTCGGGCGGAGGCGCGGGTATCCAGGCCGACCTGAAAACCTTTGCCGCGCTGGGCGTATACGGGACATCGGCCATTACCGCCATCACGGCGCAGAACACTCTGGCCGTGACGGCCGTCCACGAAGTACCCCCAGAGGCAATTGCCGCCCAGATCGACGCGATCGTGACCGACATCGGCGCGGACGCAGTCAAGACCGGCATGCTCTCCAGCAGCGCCATCATCGAGTGCGTGGCCGAGTCGTTGCAGCGGCACAGCGACCACCCCGGGGTTCGAAAGCTGGTGGTGGACCCGGTGATGGTGGCCAAGAGCGGCGATTCCCTCCTACGCCAAGAAGCGGTCGCCACATTGAAGGAGCGGTTGATTCCCTTGGCCGCAGTGGTCACTCCCAACATTCCGGAAGCCGAAACGCTGACCGGCAGGTCCATCGCCACTGAGGACGACGTGGCCGAGGCCGCCCGCCGGATCGTAGGCATGGGGGCCAAAACCGTGGTGGTGAAGGGCGGCCACCGGGAGGGCCCGGCCACCGACATCTATTACGACGGCGTACAGTTCCGAGAATTCACGGCCCCCCGGTTCGACACCCCCAACACTCACGGTACCGGCTGCACCTTCGCCTCGGCCGTGGCCGCCGGTCTCGCCAAAGGCCTCGCCACCGAAGACGCCGTATCCGTCGCGAAGGAATACGTCACCGAAGCTATCCGAAACTCCTTCCCCATTGGCCACGGGCACGGCCCCCTCAGCCATTTTTGGCGTTTCTGGAGCGACAACGGGGGCTGATCGCCGGCCGGGACCTGCCCGCCGGCGTAACGGCAATGACTGGCCGTCGAATCGCCTTGCCCGCCATACCCGAATTTGACAGGGGATGGCCCTGCTGGTACATTTGAGTTGTTCCATGTTGGCAGTCCGTATGGTTGACTGCCAAATCGGGTTTCTACTCTCAGGAGATGATCTGTGCCTCGATACGATTACCGCTGTACCGATTGCGATCACGCTTTCGAGCTGAGGCAAAGCTTCAGCGAGGCGGGCACGGGGGTGTGCCCCCAGTGCTCTGGGAACGGCCGTCGGGTCTTCCATGCCGTTCCCGTCATCTACAAAGGCTCAGGCTTCTATACCACCGATTATGGCCGCCCCAAGCCGCCGGCGGAAAACGGCAGCAAAAACGAGGGCAGCGAGTCAAGCAAGTCCTCCGACAGCAAGCCAGCCGAATCATCTAGTCCGTCCAGTTCGGAAAGCTCCGGCGATTCGGGAGGCAGTTCCGATTCCACTTCTACCGCCGCCACCAGCGGGGCCGGGACCGGTTAGCGCCGACGGCAGGTCGGTCGTCTCTGGCCGCCAGTCCCACTCCGTCCCGTCGCCATGCGCGCCCTGATCCAACGGGTGGCCCAAGCTTCGGTTGAAATCGACGCCGTTGAAGTTGGCGCCATAGGGACCGGACTGGTGATATTGCTGGGTGTCGCACAAGGCGACTCCGAAGCAGACGCCGTCTACTTGGCGGAAAAGATCTCCAACCTGCGGATCTTCCCCGACGCCGATAACCGCTTCGACCACTCCGCCCTCGAAGTTGGGGCGGAGTTTTTGGTGGTGAGCCAATTCACCCTATACGGCGACACCCGGACGGGCCGCCGGCCAGACTTCACCCGCGCCGCTCCTCCGGACGAGGCCGAGCGGCTGTACGAGCGCACTGTCGATCTGCTGCGAGAGACAGGCTTGAAGGTGGAAACCGGCCGTTTCCAGGAATACATGCAGGTGAAACTGCAAAACGACGGGCCGGTGACTATATTGCTGGATAGCGAGGACCGCAACCGCCCCAGGCGGTGAGCCCAATCCGCGACGCCATATTCGGAGCACCAGAGCCAGCTGAAGTCCCGGAACCTACTCGAACTCCAAATCGAGGCTGATGTCCAACGCCGCCACCGAATGGGTCAGAGCGCCAATGGAAATCAGGTCCACACCGGTTTCCGCCACCGCCCGGACGGTATCCATGTTTATGCCGCCCGAGGCTTCCACCACGGCGCGGCCGTCGATCAGTGCCATGGCCTCCCGCATAAGGTCGACAGACATATTGTCGAGCATGATTATGTGGGCGCCGGCGTCCACCGCCTCTCGAACTTGGTCCAGGGTTTCCACCTCGACCTCCACCTTGATGGTGTGAGAAGCCCGTTCCAGCGCCAGTGCTATGACCTGGGCCAGGCCCATCTCCCTGAAGCGGTTGGCCTGTATGTGGTTGTCTTTTATGAGAATGCCGTCGGCCAGGTTGAGCCGGTGGTTCTGGCCGCCGCCCATACGCACGGCGTACTTGTCCAAGTAGCGGTGGCCCGGCGCAGTTTTTCGCGTGTCGACGATACGGGAGTTCAACCCCCCCACGGCTTCTACGTACCGGTTCGTCGCGGTGGCGATACCGCTCATGCGTTGGAGAAAATTCAGAGCGATGCGCTCAGCCCGGAGTATCGGGCCGGCTGGCCCCGACACCACGGCGATGTCGCTGCCGGAATAAAGTCGGGAGCCGTCGGACAGCAACGCCCGCACGTTCAGGTTCGGGTCCACTCTACGGAAGACCTCCAGAGCGACGTCGACTCCCGCCAGCACTCCAGGGGCCTTGGCCCGTAGCATCCCGACACCGCGAACCTCGGAAGGCACCACGGCCAGCGTAGTGGGGTCGTTGAACGTCTGGTCTTCGGCAATAGCGGAGTCAATCAGCCGGTAAACCTCTGGGGGGAAGTGCGGCAAAGCTGATACCGTATTTATTTAGATCGGACTCTGTGGCGCCTGTAACTCCGGGAAGTAAGTCGAGTAGAAGCCTTGGTCTCGGGTCAGAAAAACTTCTGCCGCGGCGTGTGCGTGGGCGCCAATCAAGAAGTCAGCGAGAATTCGAGTCCGCGGGCCGCCAGCCCGGTGGTATCGCGACCAGCGCTGGCCGGCTTGATAAGCTATGTCAGTATCTATTGGGGAGATTGTTATCTTGAGCCCCTGCAACGCTTTTTCCAGTTCCGTGCGATTGTCAAAAGATGGGACAAGTTCAGCGTAGACCACGTCGCAAACCACACTAGTCCCTAGCACGTCAGCATGTTGAAGCCATTCGAGTGACTGGGCCTCATAACGCTCGTCGCGAGAGAAAATGTCAATCAGGACGTTGGTGTCCACCGCCGTGATCACGGGCTGCCAATGTCGTGGCCGCGAACGTAGCGAAAGTAGGCGTCGCTGCCCCCCAGTTGCTCTACGATGTTGCCGGAGGGGAGGATGCCAAGCACGCGCTCAAACGGATGCTTCGGCTGCTCTTCGCATTTTCGGATGAGCAGGCCCTCCTCAGTCGGCGTGAATTCAACTTCCACAAATGGGGCAAGTCCGAATTGGTCGCGCAGTTCTCGCGGGATGGTGATTTGTCCTTGCGCCGAGATCTTCATTTTCTCTCCATGCAGTCTTTAGCCAGAGAGCGCACCAGAGAAGAAAAACTCGGTGTTCTCCGTGGTGCAATGACAAAAAATTACCGCAGCGCCAGCATTCGGTCCAAGGCCACTCGCGCGTCCTTTCGCATCTCCTCGGGGACCGTGATTTCGTTGACTACCCTGCCTTCCAACAACGACTCCAACACCCATAGCACGTAGGCGGGGTGTATCCGGTACATTGTTGAGCAAGGGCAGGTCACCGGGTCCAGGCAGAAGACCGTCTTGTCAGGGTTGTTTATGGCCAAGCGGTTGACGAGGCTGATTTCAGTGCCCACCGCCCAAACGCTGCCAGCCGGCGCAGAGTTAATCTGGTTGCGGATGAACTCGGTGGATCCGACGAGGTCGGCGGCCTGCACTGTCTCCATCACGCACTCGGGGTGGACCAGCACGTTGACGTCGGGGAACCGGGACCGGGCGGACTCGATTTGCTTGACGGTAAAACGAGTGTGGACCGAGCAATGCCCCTGCCACAGCACCATTTTGGCGCGCCTTAGCTGCTCCGGCGTATTGCCGCCCATGGCCCGGAAGGGGTTCCACACCACCATCTCGTCCAACGGGACTCCCAGCTTCAGAGCGGTGTTGCGTCCCAAGTGTTGGTCCGGCAGGAAGAGGACCCTGCCGGCCCGCTCAAACGCCCATTCCAGAACGGCGCCCGCGTTGGACGAGGTGCAAACCGCCCCACCATGACGACCGCAGAGGGCCTTGATCCCGGCAATCGAATTCATGTACGTGATTGGCACTATGCCGCCTGGCCCCAGCGCGACTTCCAGGTCTTCCCAAGCGTCCTCTACGTCTTCCATCGGAGCCATGTCGGCCATGGAACAACCTGCCGTGATGTTGGGCAGTATCACCCGCTGGTGGTCTCCGGCCAGGATGCGGGCCGTTTCCGCCATGAAATGCACACCGCAGAAGACGATGAAATCGGCGTCGGGCTTGCTGGCCGCCTGCTGGGAAAGCAGGAAGGAATCGCCTTGGAAGTCAGCGTA
Source organism: Dehalococcoidia bacterium (assembly GCA_965222595.1). Lineage (GTDB taxonomy): Bacteria > Chloroflexota > Dehalococcoidia > Lucifugimonadales > UBA3495 > VXOI01. Next base: position 45,516 of record CBDCUJ010000019.1, read on the forward strand.
CTTTATGACCTCTTCCCGTTGGTAATGGTGACCGAGCACAGTCACCGCGCGACCCAGTTTCTGACGGGCGTCATGGATACGCTGGTCGAGTTCATCGGCGGTGCAATGAAGGTACTCGGTGGGGATTTGTTGCCAGCGTACGTTTACCGACAACTCTTCCGCCAATGGCTTGGCCGGCAGCTGGTCTTCCGTCTTACAGAAGGCGGAATGCTCTAATTCCGTTAGGGGTACAACGGGGCGGCGGCTTCTGGTCGTCATTGGTCTCTGGCCTCTGGCGGGAGGTCCCCGACGTCGACCGGGCTGTCTCTTACGCGGCTGTCGGGGCTGCGTTTATCAGGCTTCCTTGAAGTGACCAAGCAGTGGCCCGGTCGATCCGCAAGTCTACGAGTTTCCCCAGATGATACGCCTCATCTTCGAAGAACACCAGCTTGTTAGCCCGGGTCCGACCCTGCCACTTGCCCTTATGGCGGCCCTCCACCAGCACCTCCTCCGTCGTGCCCACGAGACCCGCGTTGATTTCCGTGAGAAGCCGCTCCTGCAATTGGTCGATCTGTTCCCGGCGGCCCGTTTTGTCGTCTCGATGGATATCGTCGTCCATGGACCGGTGGGCAATGGTGCCGGGCCGGGTGGAATAAGGAGCACAGTGGACCTTGTCGAATCTGAGTTCCTCCAACAGATCGAGGGTGTTTCGGAACTGTTCGGCGGTCTCGCCCGGAAACCCCACTATCACGTCGGTGCTGAGAGACGCCCCCGACACCGTTTCGCGGATCCGGTTCACCAGATCAATGTAGCCGGCCCTGGTGTAGTTGCGCCGCATCCGGGCCAATACTTCGTCGTCTCCCGACTGCACCGGCAGGTTTATATGTTCGCAGACCTTGGGCAGATCGGCGACCGCTCTTACGATACGTTCGCTCATGAACGACGGATGGGAGGTCAAGAACCGCACGCGCTCCAGACCGTGAACATCGTTTAAGCGCTGCAGAAGGTCGGCAAGGTCGGTGTCTTCACGCAGGTCGTGGCCGTAGGCGTCCACGGTCTGCCCCAGCACAGTTACCTCCTTGACTCCCCTGGCGGCCAGCAATTCGACCTCCCGGGCCACCTCTTCCAGCGGACGGCTCACCTGGCGGCCGCGGCGGTAAGGAATGATGCAGAAGGTGCACATGAGATCGCACCCGTGGATGATGGGAACGTGACACGTGACGTCGGGGCGGGTTGGGGTCAACGCACCGACGCAGCCCTCCCAGTCCAAGCCCATCCGCTGTCCCAACAACTCCAGAAGGGGCTCGTACTGCTGGGGGCGCATGAAGACGTCAACGTAGGGAAACCGGCGGGCCAATTCATCGGTCTTCGCGCCAACCATGCAGCCCATCAGCGCCACCACCCGGTCCGGGTTGTTTCGCTTCAACGGCAGGGTCGAGCTCAAGTAGCCGACAACTTTGTCTTCCGCAGACTGCCGCACCACGCACGAGTTCAGGACGATGACATCGGCGTCCCCGGCCCGTTCGACCGGTTGCAGCCCCATCTGCTCCAACGCGGAGCCCAACCGCTCCGAGTCGGCGGTGTTCATCTGGCAACCAATCGTCCAAAGATAAAAGCTATTCATCAGGATATGCTACGAATATACCAATTCGCCGGTTAACGTCGTATTTGTGGAAACAATTGCCGGTATCCATGCAAATTTTGCGGCGGAGGGAATGGGATTCGAACCCATGAGCCCGTTTTTAGCGGGCTAAGCGCTTAGCAGGCGCCCGCACTAGGCCTCTATGCGATCCCTCCCGGTGAAAGTCCAATGTTACCAAACAGCCTCACATCCATCAATAGCGGCGAGCCTGCAAGCCGGTCTGCAGGCCGTAGATTGACGGCAGAAGGCCATTCCCGAACTGGCCACGTTCTTTTGCTTTCTCAACGTCAATGCTCATTGGTATATCGAAATTCTGTCGGATTCCGACGTATGTTGCTGAAATTCGGTATTGACACCCCTTCGGGCGCGGCCATATGATGAATTGCGTCACCCTCCCGTTACAAACGGGCCAAACCAAAACGGAGAGCAGGAATGGATGAACTTGACCGCAAGATCATAGCCTTGTTGCAGTTGGACGGCCGTGCCTCCAACGCCAAGATCGCCCGGGAAGTCGGCGTCAGCGAGGGTACCGTCCGCCGGCGCTTGCGGCGTTTGGTCCAAGACGATGTGGTCAAGGTGATCGCGGTCCCCAATTTGGAGAAGCTGGGGTATGCCACCACCGCCCTGATCGGCCTCCAGACCGGTCCCGGCAAGTCAGACTCCGTCGCTGAATCCATCGCCAAGTTGGATGAGGCCCATTACGTAGCGATCACCACCGGGGCCTATGACGTCTTTATCTGGGCGGGTCTGGAATCGGCCGAGAACCTGGGTAATTTTCTCCGGACCAAAGTCGGGGTCATCGACGGCGTACAGCGGACCGAGACCTTCGTCAATCTGTCCATCAAAAAGCGGACCTACGGCCTGGTGCTCTAGGCCCGGCCGGTCGTTGCAATCAACTTGGCCTATGCTATAATTTTCATGCTATTTATGAGCCCACGGTCGCCAGCAGTTGCCAAGCGGCCATGGGGCTACGAGGAGTAACAAACGATGACCTACATCATCGCGGAACCATGTGTTGGACTGAAAGACTCGGCGTGCGTCGATGTGTGTCCCGTTGACTGCATCTACACCCGGGACGAAGACGATATGTACTACATCAGCCCGGACGAATGCATCGACTGCGCCGCCTGCGAACCAGTGTGCCCGGTAACCGCCATCTTCGCCGAAGACGCGGTGCCGGAACAGTGGCAAAACTACATCCAGATGAACTACGACTACTTCAAGACCACCGACCCGGCGGAGCTGAAGCGCAAGTAACGGCTTCCCCCTCCTGCAAACAAAAGGGGCTTGTGCAACACGGGCCCCTTTTGTTTTCTATTGAAGCACGGGTTCCTGGCTGGACTACGGCTCCCGGCCCTAACAGGCTAGCCGAGATCGTCCAGGCATTCCGACACCGGCTTGCTGATGCAGGAAAAGATCGGGGTGTCCCGCAGGGTGTAGGGACGTGCCTTGGACTCCCTCAACTCCATCACCAAGTCCAAGAAAGACGACGGGTCGTCGGTTTCGAACCCAAGCACGAACTCCTGGTCATCCAACCCGAAGGAGTAGGCGGTGCTTATTTTCACGTCCGGGTACTTGTGGCCGATGACGAAATGTTCGTTCATCAGCTCCTGGCGCTCTTCCTTGGCCAACTGGTACCAATCGTGAGTCTTCACGAATGGGTACATGAACAGGTACTTGCGGCCGACGATACGCATTGTGGACGAGGCCCCTTCCTGTCCTTCGTGCCGGTGCTCCACCACGTAGGGAGACCGGCGGGTCATGCCCAGATAGGAGTACGGGACCGTGAGGTAAGGGGCCAGCAATGTGCGGTTCAACTGGCCCATCAGTTCGTTGATCGCCTCCAGAGATGGGCTGACCTTCCATAGCAATAGATCGGCGTCGCCCTTGGTGCCCACCAGGCTGTAGCCGGACATGGCAACCCGGTCAGAGAATTCGTCCAGCACCTGGGCGAACTGCAGTTTGCCGTCGCGGCGCTCGCCGGACGGCAACAACCGCCAGCTTGGGTCGATCCTGAAGAACGAATACTTGACGAAATCGCGGCGCGTCGGCTGCTCCATGTCCCTGATAACCTCGCTAACGATTGGCGCTTCTATTTAACCACAGAGAACACGGAGGGCACAGAGCGATCACCCGATCTCTCCGACCTCTGTGTTCTCTGTGGTGGTGTTACAATCTTCCCACTAACAAACACGAGGTGCTGACATGGTGGCATTAGGCACGGCGGCTTACACCTATGAGGTGGATGAGGGGTGGGGCAAGCTCCCCGACGGCTGGTCCTACCGGGAATGCGCCGCAGTTGGAGTCGATTCCAACGACAACGTATACGTCTTCAACCGGGGCGAGCACCCCATGATAGTGTTCGACGCGGCAGGCAACTTCCTGCGTTCTTGGGGAGAGGGCACCTACCCCAGGGCCCACGGCATTACCGTGGCCCCGGACGACACGCTTTTCTGCACCGACGACGGCGACCATACCATGCGCAAATGCCGGCTGGATGGGAGCGTCATTTTCACCCTGGGCATCAGCGGCCACCCGGCCCCCTTCATGAGCGGCGACCCCTTCAACCGCTGCACCCACGTGGCCATCGACCCCGACACCGCGGAATTCTATGTGTCCGACGGCTACGGCAACGCCCGCGTCCACAAATACACACCCGACGGCAAGTTGTTGTTCTCGTGGGGCGAGTCGGGCACCGGCCCCGGCCAGTTCAACATCGCCCACAACATCGCCACCGACAAGGACGGTTGGGTCTACGTGGCCGACCGGGAGAACCAGCGAATTCAGGTGTTCGACAAGAACGGCAGGTTCGAGACCCAGTGGAACAACATGGCCCGCCCCTGCGGCCTGTACATCGACACTTCGGGAGAGCAGCGAGTCTACGTCGGCGAGTTGGGCGTAGCCATCGGCCCCAACTCCCAAGCCTACGGACTCGGCCCACGCATCGGCGTCCATGACATCCAAGGCAACGTGCTGGCCCGCTTGGGCGACGGCCCGGAGAGCGAAGACGCAGGCAGTTTCATCGCCCCTCACGGTGTTTGCATTAACTCCAAGGGCGACATCTTCGTCGCCGAGGTATCCTGGACCCACACCGGCAGCAAGCTGGACCCTCCCCGGGAAGTCCGCTCCCTTCAAAAGCTGACCAAAACCGGTTGATTCATTCACCACAGAGAACGCGGAGTCCTATTTTATTTTATCTCCGCGAACCCTGCGGCGAAAAGGTTCTTAATGGATATACGGATGGGCAGCTTGGTGCGCGACGCCCGGGAGGCCGCAGGCGCCGCTGTGATTATCGACGTGTTCCGGGCGTTCACCACAGCCGCCATCGCCTTCGACCGGGGCGCGACTGAAATCACCCTGGTTGCGGAGGCGGACGACGCGCTGGCGTTGCACCGCTCTGGAGTCGGCGACCTGCTGATGGGCGAGGTGGACGGCAAGCGGCCCGAAGGGTTCGACCTCGGCAACTCTCCCCACGAAATATCCCAAGCCGACGTAGCCGGCAAAAGCCTGGTCCAATCGACCCGGGCTGGGACGGTGGGCGTGGCTGCGGCGGCGAACGCCGAAACCGTCTACCTAGGCTCCTTCGTCGTGGCCCAAGCGACCGTTGAGGCCATCCGCCGGGAGCGGCCGGAAACGGTGTCAATCATCGCCATGGGCGACCAAGGCCGGGTGCGTTCCGACGAGGACGAGCAGTGCGGCATCTACCTGCGGAACGTTCTGGAGGGTCGCCGCCCCGGTTTCGACGCCGTCAAGAGTCTGATAATGACCGGCGGCGCCACCCAGAAGTTCTTCGACCCCAACCAGCCCCAGTTCCACCCCGAGGACGTGACCCTAGCCCTGGAGCTGGACCGCTACCCCTTCGCCATGAAAATCACCCGCGCAGACGGTCTCCTGGTAGCGCGCAAGCACGAGGTCGGGGGGTAGGGGGACCCTCAACTGGTCGCCATCGACGGTCACGGGGCAGACCGAAACCGCGAGAGCTCCAGGTGCCCCGGTCCAGGGACGTTGGTTTCACCCTCGGTGACCAGGTCGGCCACTATTTGGGCCATTCCCGTGCTCCAGAGAATGCCTTTGCGGCCAGCGCCAGTGGCTACATACAGGTTGTCCCAGCCGGGCGCCCTGGCGACGATCGGCATCCCGTCCGGTGTGACCGGCCTGAGGCATGCGGTGTGTTGCACCAGTTCCGCCCCCGAGAGACCGGGAGACATTTTCAGGAGGTCTCCGGTGATGGAGTCACGAGCGGCCGGGGACGGGTGGTCGTCGAACCCGGCTTCCTCCTCGGTGGTACCCGCCCAGATCAGTCCGTCTGGCTTGGTCGCGGCGTAGTTGCCCCGGTAGTTGAGCCCCACCCGCAATTGGCCCCGGCCGGAGCGCAGCCGGAGAATCTCGCCTTTGAGGGGAGAGACCGGAATGTCGGCGCCGCACCACCGGGACGCCTCCCCGGTCCAAGGACCCATGGCCAGCACCACGGCACCCGCGTCTATCCGTCCGTTTTGCAGACTGACACCGGTGCAACGGGAGCCGTCGGACTCCAGTCCGATTGCCCGCCGGTGGAGCATCTCCATCCCCAATCGCTCTCCTGCGCCCACTGCGGCCAAGACCAGCCGGTAGGGCTCCACGGATCCCGCGCCCTGCTGATGCACCGTGCCGATGCAGTCCGGGTTGATCAGAGGCTCCGCTTCAAGAGAGGCCTTCTCGTCCAACCACTGGCAACAGAACCCGCTGATGCCTTGCATCCATTCCAGGCCCTTCTTCGCTGTTTGGGCCTCGGCGTCATCGAAATAGAGGTATAGCCGGTCCTGGGCCTCGAAGTGGACTTCGGCGCTCGTGGCCTCCTGCAGTTCCTGGGCCAACGACTGGTGCCTGCCGTAGCACCACAGGCTGAAGTCCAAGAGAGGCTCCGGAAGGCCCGCGCCGTGCAGCGGGTCCAGCCCGCCGAAGGCGAAGCCTGAGGCGTGACTGCCCAGGGAGTCGGCCTCCACTACCGTCGCCTTCACGCCCTCCTTGGCCAGCAAGTAGCCGCTGAGGCAGTCGACGATGCCTCCGCCGACGATCACCACGTCACGAGGTCCGGTACTCAAATTGGCGGTCTCCTTTGGCAGGTCTTTCGGAAGCCGGGCCCCTGGCGCGGACCCTTCGTCTAGAGGCCCCTGAACCAGGCCTCAAACCGGTCCAGCAAGGCCGTATCGCCCTGGGCGCTCAGCCTGCCGGAAGCCAGGGCCTCCGCCGCAGTCCTGCGGCCGTAGGTGAACAGCAGGTACTCCGTAACGTTACAGGCCGCCACCAAGCCAGCGCTGGCAGCGCCGCCCCGGGAGAAATCGAACCGGTCGCCGTCAACCGTCACCACCGGGCTTTGCCGCAAGTCTTCCGGGACCTCCTGCATTCCGTCCGGGGCCAAATCGAAGCGGAATACCACGCTCGGCTCCAAGCGGGCGGACGGCCGGAAACACATCCCCAGCCAAGCAGGAGACATGTCCAGCAACGCCGGCAGGCTTTGCGGATTGATGGAAGCGTCGGGATCAAAAGCGGAGCGGATGTCCCAATCGTGAATGGCCAGTTCCTGGATTCGAAGGTCCACGTAGTCGGCGGCCGGCATCGCGCCCCGCCGTAGATGCCAGCACGGGGTGGACCAATCGTCGGGGCCGAATTGGTCCAACTCCTCGTACAGCTCCGCGTAGCCGGAGTCGAAAGCGTCGAGGATTCCTCCTTCGAGTTGCTGTCTCCGTTCTATGTCCCGCTGGGCGTTGGTGGCGGAAAGTTCGTCGTTGCCCAAGGGCACGAACCCCTCGGGCGGGCCTGACTGGCCGGCCCTGCCACGTCGTACGCTGACAAGCTGGCGTTCGGCGCCGCCGACCAGGTGGCTCACCACGTCTATTACCTGCCACTCGCTGCAGGCGCTGGCGCGGGCCAGTTGGTCTTCGCTAAGCCCGGTGACGAAATCCCGAACGCTGCTCGTCAAACTCCGGGCCACGGCCACGCGGTCTCTGACTGTTTCGGCTGTTGCCATGTTTCTTCCTCCCGTCTTCTGGTCTGCCGCCTTCCTTCCGGTGGCGGCGAATCTTCCATTCGTTGTAAAATCGTAACCGCTGGATGAAAGTTAATCAGGCCCGCCCAGCCTTCGGGCGAACCGGCACGGCCCAAGGCCACAAGCTCCTAAGGCAGGAAGTCACTCCCATGGAAATGTGCTTCTTTTACTTTATGCCCTGCCAGCAGCTTCCCGACCATTTTGAAAAAGATTACCACAGTGTGCGGGTGGACGCGCCGGACCTCTCGGCCACTGGCAAGTTCACTTGGTCCATCCCCGACCGGGGACTGAAGCGCCGCGCCTACCGCATCAATGCGCCGACGCTCATCCTATGGGACGACAATGACCGTATCAATCCGCCGTCCTACGCCGACGACTTCCAACGGCTGATTTCCGGTAGCAAGATAACGACGCTGCCCAACGCCGGTCACCTGGCCATGCTGGAGCAAGCCGAAGCCTTCGCCCACGTGATGGGCTCTTTCCTTGCCGCAGATTAGCGTCTCCACCGCTCCGTGTCTTTTAAAACGTACTTGCATGATTGCAATCTACGTCGCTTCTGTGAAGTTTACGGAATACTTCCATGAAGTGCGCCGGCGTCCAGACCGAGCATTCATCGAACTGGCCTGGATCCGGCGGATGATACAATATCCGGTAAGGGAAGAGGTTCAAACTGATGGCCGGATTCGCCGCTGGGGCCCAATTTCGGAGATGGGCGGCATGTATCTGAGAATTATCCTGCTACCCGACGGACAGACCGTGCATAACGCTTTCTTTGACAGGTCGTTCAAGCCATGAAAATCAAATACTTTCAGGGTACTGATACCCTATACATTGAGCTTTGCCCTGCCGAGGTGGACGAAACGCGCGACTTGGACGAGAACACCCTGCTCGAGTTGGACGGCGAAGGCCGGCTCTGTGCCATAACCATCGAGCACGCGAGCGACCGCATGGCGGTCCCTTCGTTCTCCTTCGAGCAGATCCCGGTCTGAGGGTTTTGGGAGTCGAGATGCCGGCTGATACCCGAAAAAAGCTGTCCGCGTTGGAAGCCATCTTCCAGGAGATGGGCTCTGTCATCACCGCCTTTTCCGGAGGGGTGGACAGCACCCTGGTGGCAGTGGCCGCCCACCGGGTGTTGGCGGAACGCGCCTTGGCAGTCACGGCGGTCTCACCCGCGCTGGCGGCCCGCGAACTAGACGACGCCACGGGTCTGGCGGCTAGCCGGGGGTTCGCCCACCGGATCATAAACACCAACGAAATGGACCGGGAGGGCTATACGGCCAATTCGCCCCGCCGCTGCTATTTCTGCAAGACCGAACTATACTCTCAGCTCACAGCCTTGGCCGATGCCGAAGGCTATTCTTGGGTCGCCAACGGCTCCAACACCGACGACTGCGGCGACTACCGCCCCGGAATGCAGGCGGCCGCGGAACACCGGGTGCGGAGCCCTCTCATCGAAGCGGGACTGGACAAGCAAGATGTAAGGCAAATTGCCCGGGAACTGGATATACCGGTGTGGGACAAGCCGGCCCAGCCATGCCTCTCCTCCCGCGTCCCTTACGGGACGCCGGTAACGGCGGAAACGCTGTCGAAAATCGAACAAGCCGAGGATTACCTGCGGGGCCTGGGACTGCGCGGCGTGCGGGCCCGCCACCACGACCGTCTCTGCCGCATCGAAGTGGATGAGAGTGAATTAGACGTAGCTTTCCGCCGCCGCAAGGAAATCGTCGCCCAACTGAAGAAAATCGGCTACCTCTGGGTGTCCCTCGATCTTGCCGGCCTTCGCTCGGGCAGCCTGAACGACCAGTTGAACCTCACCACTCAGGAATCGAAGGGGCCGGGCCGCTAGGCCTCGGCCGCGCCGAAGCCCGGGACCGCCATGCGAGTCGCCTACATCCAGTCCATCGGCGGGGCCAGCGGCGACATGGTGCTGGGGGCTCTCGTCGACCTGGGGGTCCCGCTGCCCCTGCTATGCGAAGAGTTGGGCCGGTTGGAAGCCTGCGGGTTCCGTATCACCGCCCAAGAGGAGACCCGTTGCGAGATTCGCGGTACTCACCTGAAAGTCCACCTCAATGACCCTAACACCCGTTTCTCGCCTCAGAAACTTCTGGAAACAGTAACGACCAGCAAGCTGCCTCCCCAGGTAATAGAACGTTCGACAATGGTCTTGAATGCTTTGTGGCAGGCCGAATGCCGGGTGCACGGCGTCGGCCGGGACTCGATTGAATTGGAGGAGTTGGGCAGCGTCGACACTCTTGTGGACGTGGTGGGGACGTCCATCGCCCTCCACCACGTTGGGGTCGAAGCGGTGTACGCTGCGCCTCTCGTCTTGGGAGCCCCTTCCCCGCCCCGCAGGGCCGGGGGTTACTCCAATCCGGCGCCGGCCACCCTGGAGCTCATAGCTGCGGCCAACGCGCCCGTCGCGGCCGACAACCCTGTCCACCAAGGAGCGGGAGAGTTGACCACCCCCACCGGCGCGGCGTTGCTCACCACCCTGGCGGAGTTTGGCCGCCCAGCCTTCAACGTCCATGCCGTGGGGGTGGGACTGGGCACCAGGGACCCTGAGGCCTTCCCCAATGCCCTGAGGGTCTGGCTGGGGGAGACTTCCGAGGCGGCCGCTCCCGAGATTTTCCAGGAAGGACGGGTGGTCCTGCTGGAGACCAACCTGGACGACGCATCGGGCGTGGTGCTCGGTTACGCCCAAGAGAAACTGTTCGAGCTTGGGGCCCTGGACGTCTGGTACACTCCGGTGCAGATGAAGAAAAATCGGCCCGGCACCGTCCTCTCAGTGTTGGTGCCCAAAGAGCTGGAACAAGCATCCTTCGAGACCATCCTGCGGGAGACTCCTACACTGGGAATCCGCACTCGAACCGTGGACCGCTACGTGGCGGAGCGTTACAGCACTTCGGTGGAAACCGAGTTTGGACCGGTCCAAGTCAAGGTCAAGAGCCTGGAGGGCCAGCCGGTCAGCGCGGCGCCGGAGCCCGACGACTGCCGCCGCATCGCCACTGAGACGGGAGCGCCATTCCAGGCAATCTACCAGAGAGTGGCCGAGGCGGCCCGCCGCCAAATTCTTCCCTGAACCGGCATCGCTGGCTCCGAGGGCCAGCGGGAGTGACGAGACATTCAACCCGACAGCCTGCGCCAGCTACTGGAAGAGATTAGCAACAATGTCACCAGCGTCGAAGAAGCCTTGGAGCGATTGCGCGACCTGCCATACCAGGACTTGGGGTTCGCCAAGGTGGACCACCACCGTCCCCTCCGCACCGGCTCCCCCGAAGTCGTGCTGGGCAAGGGCAAGACGCCGGCCCAAGTGACGGGAATCGTGCAGGCCCTCGAGGGCCGCGGATACCCGGTGCTGGTGACCAAGACCGACCGGGAGACATACGCGGCGGTGCACTCGGCGGTACCCTCGGCCGCCTACAACGAGCTGGCCGGAGCGATCGTCGTACCCGGGCCCGAACCAAGAATCGAGGAGACTGGCGTCCTGGTAGTCACCGCCGGCACAGCGGACCTGCCCGTCGCCGAGGAAGCGTTGTTGACCGCTGAGCTCATGGGCTGTCCGGCGGCAGTCGTAGCCGACGTCGGGGTCGCCGGGCTTCACCGGCTTCTGGACCATCTGCCGACCATCCGCCAGGCGCGGGTGATCATCGTGGTGGCCGGGATGGACGCGGCTTTGGCGGGGGTGGTGGCGGGCCTGGTTTCGGCGCCGGTGGTCGCGGTGCCAACCAGCGCGGGTTATGGTTCAAGCTTCGAGGGTCTGTCGGCTCTCCTGAGCATGCTGAACAGTTGCGCCCCCGGAGTGGCCGTGGTGAACATCGACAACGGGTTCGGCGCGGGCTATCTGGCGGCGCAGATCGCGTCCCGGCCCCCGGACAACTCCCCTCCGGGCCGCTAAAGCAACAGGAAACAAGGCGAATTGTACGCGCGATACGGCTGCTTGCTAATCTTCCTGTTGCTGACCTTTTGGTTGCTGGTCTCCCTGATCACCTGTCGCATTTCCGGTCCGCTGTGATGCGAACGATATGTCAACCAACCGAGTCTACTGCTGAATCGGGACTGTCGTTCCAGTAGGGTTCGGCTCCGGGTCTGAGTAACTCACATTCCAGCCCACGGTCTCACTGAATTCCTCGCGTTCCCCCAAGGTGACCGTGGAACCGCTCCAGAACCCGACTACCAACGCTGAGCGTTTTACACGGTAGCGGCAATGGCGTCCCGCACGACCTGGGAAACGGTTTTTCCGCTTTCCTGGCCGATACCCTCCAAGCGGGCTATATCGGCTGCTCCCAATCTCACCGAAATGACGGCAGTTCCCCGTTTACCATCCGCTTTGGCCAGGTGAGTAACATCCCTTCCAAGTTGGTGCTCTTCATCTCTCGTGGTCATTTCGGCTCCCCTCGATGGTAGCGCTCTACATGGTGGGTATTCGCAGTAAACGCGGTCACTGGCCGCCAGGTACCCCTCTTACCGGTCGGCTGAATCGGTACGCACAGGTATCGACTTACCCTAAACCCTCGGTTGCGTTTTCCAGGTGGGTGATCCGCTCCAGCTTTCCGGTCTTGTCCAAGTAAACGCAGATGAGGTCGATGCGCCAAGCGGCGTTGGCGGCCTCCGTCGGGGTCGAGTGAGACTGCAGATAGTGGTGGGCTGTGGCGATGAGCCGTCTCGCCTTGTGGGCCGTGACCGATTCCTCCGGCGAGCCAAACTCGCTGCCTCGGCGGGTCCTGACCTCGACAAAGACCAGTTGCTCTCCCTGTCCGGCAACGATGTCGATTTCGCCCCAGCGGGACCGGTAGTTGGTGGCGATCAGACGGTACCCGGTAGCCTCCAGACGGAGCCTGGCCTGGGCTTCACCCCACCGGCCCAGCCTTCCCCGCGGCGAAGTCACTGCCCGGACTGTCCCGTGAACGCCATCCGGGCTTGGGCCACGGGGCCGAAGGTGCGGCGGTGGATGGCGCACGGGCCCAGTTCGCGCAACCGGTCCATGTGACGCGGGGTGGAGTAGCCCTTGTTTTCGGCGAACCCGTAGCCGGGGTACAACTCCTCGTAACCCCTCATTATTTCGTCGCGGGCAACTTTGGCCACGTTGGAAGCCGCGGCGATGGAGTAGCTGACGCTGTCGCCCTTGATGATGGCTTCGTAATCGAAGGGGCACTCCCGTACGTGGATGAAGTCCAGCAGCAGGTACGCCGGTTCCTGATTGAGACAGTTCACGGCCATCAGCATTGCCCGGAACGCCGCGTGGCCGATACCCAGGCGTTCGATGCTCCTGGGGTCCACTTGTCCCACCGCCCAAGCGACGGCATACTGTTTGACGGCGTCGACCGCCGCTTCCCGTTGGCGCCGGGTCAATTTCTTGGAGTCGTCCAGCAGCCCCAGCCATTCCTCAGAGCCGTCGAGGTCCGGGGGCAGGACGACCGCCGCCGCTACGACCGGTCCCGCCAATGGCCCGCGGCCCGCCTCGTCCACCCCGGCCACCAGCCCCAAGCCGCGAACGCGCAGCCGGTGTTCGTAAGTGAGGTCAGGCAACGGCCACTCCGGGGATGCGGGTATTCAGGCCGTGAAGGGCAAGCCTCAGACTACCCCGTGGCTGCCGGCAGGCTGGGTGGCTGCTCCGCAGGAGAATAGTCCGTAGTTCCGGCGTTGGCGTATTGCCCTGTCGGTCGATTCGTTCGTTCAATCGTTCCACCACCCAACACCACATCGCCTTTATAAAAGACCGCGGCCTGGCCCGGGGTCACCGACCGCTGCGGTTCCCGGAATTTCACCAACGCTCCTCCCCCTAACGGATGCAGCAACGCCTCGGCTACGAATGCCTTGTAACGAGTCTTGATACCCACGGAGGCCGGGAATTGGAGCGGGGTCCCACTGGTGTAATTGACATTGGAAACCAACATTTCGCTGGTGTAGAGGGCATGTTCCGGGCCGATCACGACGCGGTTGTTCTCGGGCTCCAGGCGCACTACGTAGCGGGGCTCTCCTTGGGAGACGCCCAGCCCGCGCCGCTGGCCCACGGTGTAGAACTCGATTCCCTCGTGGCCGCCTACCACGGCGCCGTCCAAGTCGACTATTTCCCCCGGGGTGGTGGTCGTGCGTTCCCTGAGGAAGGCCTTGTAATCTCCCAAGGGCACGAAGCAGATGTCCTGGCTGTCCGGCTTGTCGGCCGTAACTAGCCCGGCCTCCAAGGCCAACCGCCGGATATCCTCCTTGGGGAAGTCCCCCACCGGCATCAAGGTCCGTGAGAGTTGCGCCTGGGTCATTCCGAACAGGACGTACGACTGGTCCTTGGAATGGTCGACCGCTTTGCGCAGCACGTAGCCGTTCCCGGACCATTGGACTCGAGCGTAGTGGCCTGTCGCCACGAAGCCGGCGTTGAGCGCGTCGGCCCGGTCCATCAAGCGGCTGAACTTTATCTTGTCGTTGCAGGCGATGCAGGGATGAGGTGTCCGGCCCTGCCGGTACTCGGATATGAAGTAGTCCATAACGTTGGCCTGGAATTCCCTCTCCATGTTCAGAACGTAGTGAGGAATTCCCAGCTTCCGGCAGACCGACCGGGCATCTTCTACGTCGTCCAGCGTGCAACAGCCTTGGTGGTCCGGAGGCAGTTCACTTTCGTCCAGACTGTAGAGTTTCATGGTGACGCCCACGACGTCGTAGCCCTCCCGTTGCAACAGAAGGGCCGCGACCGAGGAGTCGACCCCGCCGCTCATAGCCACCACCACTCTTCGATTGCCGCTTTGCAAAATCATAACGTCAGCCCGGTTCCAGCCTAGCACACCTGAATCCCGGCCAACAACTGCGGATACCGGAGGCCGAACGGGAGCAGCTCCAAGACGAGCTCCTACGGCGCTCCCGGCAACGAGCCACAGGCATTGCCGTCCCCGTCGCGGTCCAGGCCGTGAGGGTCCTCGGCAGGCCCGCCTTTTGTTTCGAAGAAGTCCTGGGCCTCCCGCCAGGTGCTGAAATCGCCGCAGTCCCAGTCGCCGCCGGCGGAGGGCGTCGGCCCCGTCATGGTTGGGGTATCCATGGGAGTCTCGGTGGGACCCGCCGGATCTGACCCTTCCTGGAATCCCGGCAGATAGTCCGGCTCAACGCTGGCCGGGCTGCCGCAGGTGGCGAGCATTTCCTCCAAGGCTTGGAACTCCCGTTCCGTGGCCGTCAACTCCCAGCGGCCCTTGATAGTGATCCAGTCGGTGGCGTACTTGCACCAATAGCCGCGGTCGGGAGGACGCCAGTCCTCGGGGCCGTCGGCGCCCTTGGCCCGGTTGGCTGTCGCGGTGGCGGCGATCAGGTGTCCCGGAAACTCCAGATCGTTGGCGAAGGCGGCCTTGCGGTCACGGTCCCAAGCCCAGCCGCCGGACCGGTGGGCGTTTGCCAAGGGCACCATATGGTCGATATCCAACTGGGACGCATCGTCGACCTCGGTCCCTGTGTAGGGCCCGGTCCAGTTGCCTGTGGCCACCCGGCACCGTTCGTCTGACTTGAAGGTGACCGGCGTCGTAGACTCCTCGATCAATACTTCATGACGGGCGTTTTGGCAGTCCCGGTCGACGTCGTTCCAATGCCGCCACTCGTCGCGGTCGTACCCGGGTCTATCCGCCGCCACAGGCGCGACGGCGAGCCGCAATTGGAGCCCGGGGGCCGGGGAGGCCGCGCCGGAAGTGGGACGCGGGCGGGTGGGGGTCTCGACGAACTGGCACGCCAGGACGCCCATCAAAAGCACGAGCATTCCACAAGAGAGAGCAAATGTGAGGTGAGGTGTTCGGTGTCTCCCAGCTGCGATACCCACTACCCTGCCCCTCCCTTAGCCGGTCGTTCCGGCGCACCGTGCCGTTTCCGGCAGGCAATTGCCCCAACAGGCCATTGCCATTGTAGGACAGGCCCCGGTGACGAGATTCCGAAACCGATACCGGAATTCGGCGAATCAGGAAATCGGACCGCCCGAAGACCGGATATCTCTGGCTTGAGGCCCAAGGGCGGGGAGCGTATCCTGAATTCCGATGATTATCCGCAAGCTGGAAGACCACCCGTGACTACAGGCCCTTCCCCCGGCTCGGGCCAGCAGCAGAGCGACGGGGCGCCCTTGGATTATGTGCCTTACTGCCGCGCCTGCGGTACTCCGGTCCGGTGGGAAGACTCCTACGCCTGTGAGCGCTGCGGCATTACACCTCTGTGCCGCCTCCATTTCAACAGCGACAGCCGGACCTGCGGCGACTGCGCTCCGGCGCAGCCCGCCCCTGAGAACAGTCCGTCGTTCACACTGTGGCCCTACGGGCGCCGCCCTACCGTCACCTGTCCCAACTGCGGGGCCCGCATCCGTCAGATCGCCCGGTACTGTCCGGACTGCGGGGTAGAGCAACCTCCTGTTCCGGTCTCCGAGGCTGACGTTGCCTCGGGAAGAAACGTCGCGGCGCAAATCGAGTCAGTCCCACACCTGGACGAATACGTGGGGTTCTGGGTCCGGCTCGCCGCCTGGATCATTGACCGCCTCATCACCGCCGTCATCAGCGTCGTTCTCATAACGGCGTTCGGCGGTTCCATCGGCGTCCAATTCCCGGAGACGCCTCCGGAGACGTTACAGGCTCCGGCACCCGAGGCCGACGGCGCCGCCGCGCAAGGGCTTTTTGGGGGAACAGTCTCGTTGAGCGTTTTGGTGTTTTCATGGGCCATTTCCGTCATTTACCACGTTGTCTTAACCGGCTGGCGTTCCCAGACCGTGGGGAAGATGTTGCTGGGCATCCTGGTGGTGAACGCCGACGGCAACCGGCCTCGTTGGAACCAACTGGTAATGCGAGAATTGGTGGGAAAACTGGCCTCGGAACTGCCCTTATGGCTGGGATACTTCTGGGCCGGATGGGACGGCCGTAAGCGGGCCTGGCACGACTACCTCGGCAGGACATACGTCGTCCGGAAGCCTCGCAAAACCGGCTGACCTCCCCCTGGCCCTTGGCGCCACTGCCGTCTGCTAAACTGGGCCCAAACGCGGGCTTGAGATTAACGAGACCCCGACCGGCGCCAAGAACACTTCATATCAACGTCTCAACGTCAAATCAGGGATTGGAAAGGAATCAGAGCACCACAAGGAGGGTATCATGTCCACGACTTTCGGGACTTCCGTGCCGACCCGCGGCCCCTTGGCCAGCCCGGAAAACCTTCGGTCCCTGGCCCAACGGGCCGAGGACCTGGGGTTCGATCACGTCTGGGTCAGCGACCACGTCATCCTGCCCAGAGAGGTAGACTCTTTTTACCCCTACGCCTCGGACGGCGTGGCCACCTTCCTCCCCGACGATCCCTATTACGAGCCGCTGGCGGCCTTGAATTTCTTGGCGGGCTGCACCCAACGGGTACGCTTGGGCACCCATGTCCTGATCCTGCCCTATCGCAACCCGGTCTTGACCGCAAAGATGATCGCGACCCTGGACGTGCTGTCCGGAGGCCGGGTGATTCTAGGCGCGGGAGTGGGTTGGATGGAGGAGGAGTTTCAGGCCTTGGGGTTGGACACGTACAAGCAGCGCGGAGCGGTCACCGACGAGTTTATCGAGCTATACAAAGAGCTCTGGACTAAAGACGAGCCTTCGTTCCATGGGGAACACTATCAAATCTCGGGCAGCGGCTTTGCTCCCAAGCCAGTCCAGAAACCCCACCCGCCCATCTGGATCGGCGGGCACACCGGCCCCGCCATCCGGCGAGCTGCCAAATACGGCGACGGTTGGATGCCCATAGGACTCCGTCCTCCGGCCATTCTGGACCCGGAAGAGTTGGGCGGAATGATCGCCCGCCTGCGCCGGCTCACCGTCCGGGCAGGACGGCCGGAAGACGCCGTTGCACTCACTTTCAGCACCGACATCCGGTTCAACGATGCGGCGGGCGCTTCGCGCCCCATGCTGCACGGGTTGCCGGAGCAGATCGCCGCGGATTTGCGCCAGTACCAGGACTTGGGCGTCTCCAACTTCATCCTGGGGTTCGCATCCGACAGTGTGGCGGAGGCCCAAGAGAACATGGAGCGGTTCTCCCGGGAGGTAATGACTCTGGTCCCCCAAGGCTAGTCAAATCCAGTAAGGGGGTTTCGGCGAAACGCCCCTACGCGGGGCACCATCCATCGGAGGCATTCAAAATGTCAGTTAGAAGCGATCTTCGCGGCAGGCTGAACTCGGGCGAGCAAATAGTTGCGCCCGGAGCTTACGACCCGATTTCCGCCCGGCTGGTGCAGTCTCTGGGCTTCGACACCATCTACTGCGGAGGCTACATCTCGGGTGCTCACCTGGCGGTGACCGAGCCGTTGATGACCATGACGGAGCAGTTGTCGGTGGCGGAGCGGGTGGTGAAGTCGGTGCCCCTGCCGGTGATCTGCGATGCCGACGCCGGGTACGGCGACCCGGTCCACGCCATGCACACCGTCCGCTCCTTTGAGGCGGCGGGAATCGCCGGCATCCATATTGAGGACCAATTCTTCCCCAAGAGGGCTTCCTACCACGCCGGGCTGGAGCATGTTATCCCAATGGAGGACTTCCTCCAGAAGATGCGCTACGCGCTACAGGCCCGCATCGACGCCGACTTTCTGATCGTCGGGCGCACCGACGCCTTCACCGCCGTGGAAGGCGACATGGACGAAGCCATTCGCCGGGGCAACGCCCTGCGGGACCTGGGGGTCGATTTGGTGATGCCGCGGGGAGTGCGCCAGCGAGAGGACCTCGCCACATTCCGCCGTGGCGTTCCCGACGTGCCGCTCATGATTATCGCCGGTGCCGACGACATCACCGTCCAAGAGTACCAGGACCTGGGCTGCCAGTTCGTCATTTACGCCACGTCGGCGATCATCGCCGCCGTCGAAGGCTACCGGCGCATCTACCAGAGCCTGAAGGACACCGGCCATATCGGCATCAACGCCCAGCAGGTGGCGTCGATGCGCGCCGAAGTGGAGGCGCTGATCAGCCTCCCCGAATACCAGCGAGTCGAGGCCGAGACCACGGAGCGGGAATTTCAGGACCGGCCCCGACACTGAGGCCAGTCTATCCGCCAAGGCCCGCCACCCACCACGGCAAAGCGTCGATTTTTGCGGTAGAATTGAATCCTTCATAGCAAAGGGGGTTTTTCAACCGGGAATCCGACTCATTTCGAAACGAGAGGTCATTATGCCGCCGACATTGTTATTGCCTTCCGGCCCCCCGAAATTGCCGTTGGTCCTCCAGCGGCGAAGTAACGACGAGTACACGCCTCTACCTCACCATCCCCTCAATCTGCCGGTCGTATCCAGAATACAGGCCGAAGGAGCGGACAACGCCGCCCGGCTCAGCATGTCGCTGTCCGACTACTGGTCCAGCAGGCAAGGGACAGCCTCCGCCTTGGCTGCCTTGGACGAAGCTTGGGGCGGCGGTTTTTACCATGTCCCGCCGGAAGCGGCGCTCGACCGCGACGCAGCCGATGGCGGCCTTGGCGGCGATCAACTCGTCATCGACGTCCAGACCCACTTCACGGCCGACCGCGCCATGTTCGCGGAGGAATTGCCGAAGGCCTTTTTGGGAATGGCCGATACGGTGTCCGGTGACTTGTTCAAGGGATTGGACAAGCTGGTGCGCACCCAGGCCCAAGCCCTGTATTCCCTGGCCGAATACCTGCGGTGCATCTACGGAGAAAGCGAGACCGCTATCGCCGTTCTCACCTCAGCTCCGGCCTCCCAGGGCGCCACCAAGACCAACATGCTGGACAACCCGGAGATGTTCGGTACCCGCCAGCTTATCGAACGACTCAGCGGGACCGGCCGCCTCATCAATCACTGCGTGGTCACACCCAACATCCCCGGTGACATCGAGATGATGGACCGATGGAGCGATTGGTGTCGGCCCGCCGGCTGGAAAGTCTACACGATGTTCGGCCAGCAGGCCGAGGGGTTCATGAACTGGGACGCCCCACCATGGACGCTGGACGACGAGCAGAGCGGCCAGCCTTTCCTTCGCCAAGCCCAAGAGACCGGCGTACGGGTGGTGTGCGCCCACAAGGGGCTGACCTTCGGGCCCGACACCGGCTGGGATGGCCCATCCTCACCCAAGGACGTCGGCCCGGCGGCCAAAGCATTCCCCGATATCAACTTCCTCATCTATCACTCCGGCTACGAAGTCCGGCAGGGCGCCGAGGAGGAAGGCCCCTACTCCGAAGAGACAGCCCACAAGGGCACCAACCGCCTGATCAAGAGTCTGAAGGACGCTGGCATCGCGCCCGGTTCCAATGTCTATGCGGAGATAGGGTCCACCTGGTACCTGGTCATGGCCCATCCACGGGAGGCGGCCCACGTCATGGGAAAGCTCTTAGCGGCTCTCGGCGAAGACAATATCGTATGGGGCACCGACTGTATCTGGTACGGGTCTCCACAACCGCTTATCGATGCCTTCCGGGCCTTCCAAATACCGGAAGAATACTGCCAACGCTATGGCTATCCCCAACTGACGGCGGCTGCCAAGGAGAAAATACTTGGGCTGAACGCCGCCCGCATATACGGCATAGACCCGGCTCAAGCCAAGGTGGCGGCGCGCACCGACGACCTGGCCTGGCTCAAGGCGGCGATCGAAGAATACAAAGAAAAAGGGCTACCGATAGCTTCCTGACCCCAACCGTCTTCAATGACGGCAATCGACCCGGGCGGGTGTCGCCCGGGTCGATTCGTTAACCGGAGATTTTGGGGACACCTATCCGGGGCCTGGGCTCCGAGAAACTGGTTCCAGCACCGCCCCAGGTACTAAATAACCGATGTTTTCCGACAACCGCTACCGTTGGCAGATGTCGTACCATAGCCGCACTGTCCGCGGGACCTGATACGAGCGGGTTATCAGATGAAAGGCCTTGCGTCTCACGAGTCGTAAGGCCTTGCCGACAAGGAGTCTCCGGATGCCCGTCATTAGAAATCAGGCTGATCGCACGAAGTTCAACTCAGACCTTGGCTTGCCCTACGAGCTTCGCATCTCTGATTTCCAAGCGGCCATAAATGACGTCTACGACTTTTTCTTCGACGTAAATTCCAACTTGGTGGGGAAAGGCTTGAGACGTTTGGATGACATGCTCCGCCCGGCGGCTCTCTCGGGCCTTCTTTCGGACATGCTCACGGCAAGTTTAGCAAACCACTCAAGAGTGCTCACCGAGAATACCTACTTCAATGGCCATCCCGACCTGATACCACAAGGCAAATATCAAGAGAACGCCGTACAAGCAGGCGCCGACGGAGTAGAGGTCAAAACGACCAAGAAGCCAGGAGGAGCCGTGGACACCCACGGAGCGCGCGACCAGTGGATGTGCGCTTTCGTTTATCGTGCGGACAACGATACAGAGCCAGCAATTAACCGCGCACCGCTGACGTTCACGGAAGTCTACTTGGCGCAGGTCACGACGGACGATTTCAGACGGAATTCGAGAGGCGAACTTGGCACCCGCACTGCCACCCTCCACAAGAACGGCCTGAAAAAGCTCCGGGCGAATTGGGTATATCGAGCCTGACCGGCTAGGGAAGCGCGGCAAGCCTTGGGATGGAGTCGGCTGCCATTTCAAAATAATAAAGGTCCCTTTCCACACCTATAGACCGATATCCCACCGCCTCCGCTGCCGCAAGAGTGGAACCAGCTCCAGCGAATGTATCAACCACGACACCTTCACCGAGCGGCAAGGCCCCCCTTACAAGCTTCCGAAGGAACGCCTGCGGTTTCAAGGTAGGATGGGGCGCTATAGCCCTTTCGGTTTTCCCAGTGGGGGAGGACTTGATCACATCTCCAAACGGAAACTCATCCGACGGCCGACGGAACCCTCCGGTCCGCCACCGCCGTAGGTTGTCTTGGACCCTTCCTTCGATAGGTTTACGGAACATCACCCACGGTTCCCACATGGACCTCGGCATGACGCTCACGCCATCAAACTCTTCGTGAGCAGCCTTGGGCCGATCCCCACCGCGCATGGTCGTGACCAGGCGGATGATGTCGCCGCGCCGTTCCAAGCCGGCGTCGTAAAGTGCTCCCGATACCAAATGAGACAAGAGCGGATTCGACGCAACCACTACGTTGGCTCCCGGCACCAGCTTGGGTATCAGGAACCGTGCCCACACGTAGAAGAAGCTTCTAAGTTGCTGCCTTTGTGAATCGGTTAGGGTCGTGAAGCGCGGCAGCGGAGACCTCGTATTGCCGTCGAACGAAGGTGGCATTCTCCAGACTCCGCCTGTTCCATTCCTCATTTTGGCCTGCTCTTCAGGCGTATACTCGTGGAGGCCATACGGCGGGTCCGTAACGACTGCATGTATAGAGTTGTCGTCCTGCTTGTTCAGCCAGTCAAAGCAATCTCCGTGAACCAGAATGGAAGCTCGGTACACCACTGGTTCTTCCCAGGTCATGAGGCTATCAGCGGAGAGTTGGTGGCCGTTGTCCTGGTTTCTGTGGAGTTGGTATACACTTCGGCGCTCATTCACAAAAAGCTCAGGCGTGTTCAGGCGGAGGAACGACCTAACGGAGGACTCGGGCGTAGGCCCGATCAGGGCAGCAACCCGCTTCGCAATCTCCTTGGCCGACAAACTATCGTTCGTGTGAGCCAAGACCTGTAAGATTGAGTCACGGACCTGACCGGGGGCGTGTCTGGCGATCTTATAATTCACGATGACTAGTTTAGACGTCTGGACGTCATTCGTCAAGCGGCACGGAAATCAATAAGCCCCTACGATCCGGTAGGGGCTTTTGTCGTTCCTGATGAGATTTGGAGGCGACGGGCGGACTCGAACCGCCGAATAGAGGTTTTGCAGACCTCCGCCTTAACCACTTGGCTACGTCGCCTCGTCGTTGTGCCACCGGGATCCCGGGCCCTCCATTAGCCGGCGACTTGGTGCCGAGGGTGGGATTTGAACCCACACAGGCTAACGCCCACGGCCCCCTCAAGACCGCGTGTCTACCAATTCCACCACCTCGGCCTTACTTGGATGAGGCCATATTATATAACATCTACCAACCGTGGCAATACCTGTATTGATACACTCCAGACCATGAAGTTCGAGCGGCACTGCCCCGCATTAGAAGGGTTGGCCATCGTGGACGCGCAGGTTGGCGGCGGCGCGGTATTGACCATACAATAGGTTGCTGCTACCAATAATTCGAGGATCATCGGAACAGGGCCGGCAAGCAGATTACTGAATCGACCGGGGGCTTGGTCCCCAAGGCCTCTTGGCAATGCCGGACAAAAGGAGGAGGCACATGGCGGAACTACAAGTTGCAACACTCACCGGCGGCTACGCCGCAATTGACGAAGCGGCAGTCAACGATTTTAAGACCAGCCTGCGTGGAGCGCTACTCGGCTCCGGCGACGACGGCTACGACGAGGCCCGCAAAATCTGGAACGCCATGATCGACAAGCGGCCGGCTCTTATTGCCCAATGCAGCGGGGCGGCGGACGTTATCAGTTCGGTCAATTTCGCCCGCAACAACAATATCCTGATTTCCGTGCGAGGCGGCGGTCACAACTTCCCCGGCAACTGCGTGTGCAACGATGGGTTGATGATCGACCTGTCCAAAATGACCGGGATTCGCGTCGATCCGGCAGAGCGGACTGTCAGGGCCGGGGGAGGGACCAAGTGGGGCGCATTAGACCACGAGACCCAGGCCTTCGGCCTCGCCACGCCTGGGGGCACGGACTACGATACCGGTATCGGCGGACTGACTCTCGGGGGCGGCATCGGATGGCTGTCCGGCAAATACGGCCTTAGCAGCGACAACTTGATATCCGCCGATGTGGTTACCGCCGACGGCCGGTTCCAGACCGCCAGCGCCGCTCAAAATACCGATCTCTTCTGGGCCTTGAGGGGCGGTGGCGGGAATTTCGGCATCGTCACGTCATTCGAGTACCAACTCCATCCCGTCGGCCCAACCGTGCTGGCGGGCTCGGTAGTCTTTCCGTTCGACAAAGCCAAAGAGTTCCACCGTCTTATCAGGGACTTCTCCAGCGACATGCCGGACGAGATGAACATCATCACCTTCATCCATACCCTGCCCGATGGCGAAAAGGCGTGCAGCGTCCTTCTTTGCTACCACGGTTCCATCGAGGAAGGGAAACGGGTCCTCCGGCCTATCAGGGAATTCGGACCGCCCTTGACCGACTATATTCGCCCCATGCCCTACTCGGAGGCACAGACATTAGCGCTTAGCACCCCCGGACAACAAAACTACCTCAAGTCCCATTTCATGGAGCAGGTTGACAACGAAGCCATAGACATCATGATCGAACATTTCGGCAAGGTGACCTCGCCGCTGTCGAGCATATTCTTCCAGTACCTGGGCAATGCTTCGAAGCGGGCCGAAAGCGGCCAGACCGCCTTCGGCCACCGGGACGCCTTGTGCGAGTGGGGCGTCAATTCTGTCTGGCTCGACCCGGGAGAATCGGAGATTCACATTCGGTGGGCCCGAGAACTTTCCCAAGACATGCTGCCGTTCTCATCGGGCGCCTACATCAACCAAGTTGGTACTGAAGAGGAAGAGGGGAAAGACGTGATCGAGGCGGCCTTCGGGAATAATTTTCAGCGTTTGGCAGCCTTGAAACAGAGATACGACCCCACAAACCTATTCAGTCACAACCAGAACATCAGGCCCAGGATTTAGCAACTATCTCAAAACTGACGGCACATTTCATAATCATCTGTTTCGGCGTCAATTACCCGGCGGGGTCCCACCCCCATCCTAACCTTCCCCCTGAGGGGGAAGGGATTTTTGAGATAATCTCTTAGCAACTCGGAAGGTCTGCTATCGACGGCCGCCTGTCAGGCGTTCGACAAGCTGGGCGACCGGATGCAGTATGGCCGGGCGAGTCTTGACCCCCTAAGGAGCGTTCGGCCTGCTGCCCAAGTAGTCCTCTCTGGCTCTGTCTATCGCTCTGGTTGCCAGATTGACCAGCTCTGGCCTTTTTTCGACTGTCCACGCGGCTGAGTCCTCCAGGCTCGTGAGAGACCCCTGGAATCGAGGCATCACATAGCGAGCAATCAACTCGTAGCTATGAAGCACCTGCTCCCGAGTGCCCCATTCCGTAGCCTGCACCAGCACCCGGCCGAATCCTCCAGACTCCCCATCCAGCCGGTTAATATGGTCGATCAGGTCGTCCGGGGTGCCGACGCACCAGTTGTTGTTCTCCACCATGTAATCGATTATCTTGTCTGGGGGACCGTCCAAGGCCTGCGGCAATCCCAGAGTCGTTTCAAAATATTCCCGCTGGTAGCGGCCCGCCGCGGACCGGGCCTGTTCAATGGCCTCCTTGCGGCTTTCGGCCAAGTGGACGTGCATCACCAGGCCCCAGTCATTGCGGTTGACCGTCTTACCGTGTTCCTCGGCGGTATCCTCGGCGATCTGCCAGAATTTGGCCAAGTCCGGTGCTACCGCCCCGGGCAGCCTGACGGTATTGAGGGACAGGACCGCCGCTCCGTGTCTTCCGGCAGAGATCATACCCGCAGGGGACTGGGAGGCCGCGACCGCAACTGGCATGTGAGGCTGGGAGTAGGGCCGCAAGTGGACCCGTGCCTCGTTCAGGGTAAACCACTCCGACTCGTAAGTGATGGGCTCGGTTTCGGTCCAGAGGCGTAGGATGATTCCCAGGGCCTCGTCCATTCGGCTCCGCTGGGTCGGCGGGTCGATGCCGAGCATAAAGGCATCTCCTACAAGGGCCCCGGGCCCGACCCCCATCATCACTCTCCCTCGAGTCATGTGGTCCAGCTGCAACATGCGGTTAGCCGCCATCAACGGGTGGTGGTACGGCAGGCTCAGTACTCCGGTGCCCAGCTTGATGTTCTTGGTCCGCTGGGCAGCAGCCCCTATGAAGATTTCAGGAGACGCGATGGTCTCCCAACCCGCACTGTGGTGTTCGCCAACCCACGCCTCATCGAACCCCAACTCGTCCAACCATTCGATCAGCTCCATGTCCCGGTTCAACGACAGGGTAGGATTTTCCCCCAGCCAATGGAATGGCGCCATAAATATTCCGAATCTGAGTCGCGGAGCAAGAGCCATAATTTAATCCCTTCTTAAAGTTTTCATTGCGGCTTGATGTGACCATCAAGGATTATACCAAGGGTTACGATGAGACGCTGCAGGCTGCCTTGGCGCGTATACAGTTACACGTACAATCCGAGACCATGAGTTCCAGGCTCTATCTCGGATGATGGGTCATGCAACGGTACCAGCCAGTGTCGGCTTGATCTATCCGCTATCCCTGCGACCTAGCCGACGGGAACTTCGGTTACTCCGTACTTCCGCTCGAGCTCGTAGATTTCGTCCAGCCCGAGCAGAGCTGCCACGTCCCAGCGGGTGGCGAAGCGCTTGGGGTCGACGGCGCCGGTGGCCTTCAGCTCCTCGAACGACTCCTTTACCTGCTGGTAGATGAGCCAGATGGTGCTGCCGCAGATCATCAGCTTGTAACCGAGGGCGTCCATGTCCTTGGTGTTCATCAAGTCGCCGTTGTACATGCGCGGCAGGCCGGCCATGTCTCGGGCGTAGTTCTGGATGTCGGCCTCGCTCTTGATGCCGTCGACGAAAACCAGGTCGGCCCCGGCCTCGATATAGGCGTTGCACCGTTCAATCGTGTCCTCCCAGCCGGTGACGGCGTAAGCGTCGCAGCGGGCGATGATCACGAAGTCGGGGTCGGTGCGGGCGTCCAAGGCGGCGTGAATTTTCTGGACCGCTTCTCCGACGGGTATGACCTGCTTACCCTCGAAGAAGCCGCACTTCTTGGGGAAAAGCTGGTCCTCCAGATGAATAGCGGCCACTCCGGCCGCTTCGTATTCCCGAACGGTTCGCTGGACGTTCAGCGGGTTGCCGTAGCCGGTATCGGCGTCGCAGATTACGGGAATGTCGATCGCGTTGGCGATGTATTTGGCGTTGGCCACCATTTCGGTCATGGTCAAAAGCCCAACGTCGGGGAACCCACGCTCGGCGGCGGTTCCCGCTCCGGTCATGTAGACGGCCTGGAACCCCACCGACTCAGCGATCTTGGCGTGCAGGGCGTTGAGCACGAATGGGGCGACAACCATATCCCCGGAGTTGAGCGCCTGCCGCAGTTTACTGGTGGTCTTCATGTGCTGTTCTCCTGGCGAAGGTTGTACGTCCAGTTGGAAATGCCCATCCAATTGGCTATCAATACTAGAATGATACCGTAGCCGCCACGACTACCGCCAGCATACGGCACGCGGCGCCTGAGGCCTATTGCGATGTTGACACTCTGAAAGGGCGCTTTTATTCTCTTGGTAACATTCATGTCAACCACCGTTCTGCGAAGGTACCGGCTATGGTCAACGACACTCTGACATTTGTCTTGGGCGGTCAGTTAGAGATCGCCGAATTTCTTCGAGGGATTCGGTTGTTCCACAACCTGGTCCGCGACTTGACCAAGGGCAAGCAGGTCAAATGGGTGGTGGAGGAACTGCACTCCGGTAGTGCTACAACGACTCTCAGGGGCGAAGCCGAAGACCTTGCTGAAGTCGAGGCAGTCGTCGGCGTTTACGGTGGGGTGGGTAATGCTCTGGAACACCGACAAGATTTAGACTTTGGCCCCGACGTTAACAGGTCCGCAGCCGAGATCAAACGATTTGCGGGCTCCGTCGATTACATCAGGTTCCAAGTCCCAGAAAACGACTATACCGTTCAGGGGAACGCGGTAGCCAGAGCCCGTCGTCCGCTTGCCGTCAGTCTCGGCGCCGTCTCCGGGCGGGTACAAACGTTAAGCAACAGAAGCAGCCTTCGCTTCGTACTCTTTGATTCTGTCCACGACCAAGCTGTCCCTTGCTACCTCCAACCAGGTCAAGAAGATTTGATGCTGGAAGCCTGGGACCGCCGTGCTCGGGTTAGCGGCAGCGTGACTAGGGACCCCGATTCATTCAGGCCAATAGCCCTTCGGCACATCTCGGAGGTTGAAATTCTGGAGGACGTGGCGCCTGGGTCGTATCGCAGGGCGAGAGGGGCTGTCCCTTGGCAATCTGGGAACAAGATGCCAGAGGACGTTGTCCGCCAGTTGCGCGATGCCTGACCCGAGGAACGCCATTTATTGGGACTCTTGCGTTTTCCTTTCGTATGTAAACGAAGTGCCGGACCGGATGCCCGTATTGGACGCCCTCTTGCACGAAAGCTCCAACGGGACCATCAAGATTTACACGTCAGGCATCGCCAAGGTCGAAGTAGCCTTCGCAGCGTCCGAACGAGAGAACCGCTCCCTCAGTCCCGATATCGAGGAACGCATCGATAGCCTTTGGAACGATCCGGGCACAGTTACCACCGTCGAATTTCATGACGGCATCGGGCGGTTGGCCAGAATTCTGATGCGTACCGCTTTGACTGTTGGACGAAGTCTCAAGCCGTTTGATGCAATCCACCTGGCAACGGCCCAATGGCTGTCTGAACACAGTGTCAATATAGTTGCGGTGCATACCTATGAGACCCGCTGGCGCGGGCTTGGTTCACTGGTCGGGCTTACGATTGAAGAACCCACCGTTTCTCAACCTTTCCTGCTGCCGCCGGACCAAGCGTCTTAATTATTCCAGGGGGCCATCAGAGCGCGTAGCTGAACAACTGCCGCCAGATCACGTCGGCGGCCCAGCGGTCGTTGCTCCAGTCGTCTCCAGCGGCTTCCGAAGAGTAGCGCAGCACCACCAGCCGCCAGGGTTGGGCAACCACGGGCAAGGCCAAATCGCCAATGACTACGCGGGCGTACTCCGTCGCGTCGTCCAGAATCGCCGGAGGCAGCCCGCCGAACTCCAGCAGGGCAATTCGGGGCTGGAATGTCTCACCGGGCAGGCCGGCGCCTGATGTTCGGGCTGCCGCCGCCGCAACCTCTTCTTGGAGCGCGAGCAGGCCGCCGATGTTGTGGGTGAAATTGAGAGCGATACTACCGGTCTCCACATCAGCTGTGATATTGCCCGTTGCGACGGAAACAAGAGTACTGCGGCGATTGGCCGCGACCAGAGCCAACCCGGCGTCCAGCGACGCAAGGCTGGCCTCTGGGCACTCGAAGTAGGACACCAGCGGCATCCGGAGCATGTGCATCTCGGCGGCCCAGCAGCCGTATTGTCCGCAGACCAACTGGCGTGCGCGGTACAAGCGGGCAGTAAATTTCGGTTCGAAGACCAGCTCGACGCCGTATCTTATAGACAATTCGCGCTTCTTCTCTCCCGGGTCCTTGGACGCTCAGACAGCCAATTCGGCGAACTCCGCCAGAGTGACAGTCTCTATATCGGGCTGGCCCACCGCGTAGGGAACGCCTTCGCGGTTGATGTAGACCGCGCGCATCCCGATGGCCTGAGCGCCGCGCAGGTCCCAGGGATGGGCCGCAACATGCATGATCTGGCCGGGCTCCAGACCCAGGGCTTGGGCAGCGTATTGGTACACCCGGAGGTCGGGCTTGTAGCACCCGGCCTGCTCCGCCGACAGGGTCCTGTGCGCCGGGATGCCCAAGCCGTCCACGATCCTCTCCAAGGCCGACAAGTCGCCGTTGGAGAGAACCGCCAGGGTGTAACGCTCCCGGAGCTTGTTCATGCCGTCGATTACGTCCGGGTATAGCGTGGGTGTGGCTTGGGCCAGCACCTTCTCGATGTCGTCAGCGGTGTGCTCGACGCCGAACCTCGAGAACACTTGGTGCAGAGTGTACCGGCGCACCTGTTCGAAGGGTGTCCTGTCTCCCCCG
This sequence comes from Dehalococcoidia bacterium, assembly GCA_965222595.1. Lineage (GTDB taxonomy): Bacteria > Chloroflexota > Dehalococcoidia > Lucifugimonadales > UBA3495 > VXOI01. The sequence goes on from CBDCUJ010000019.1 coordinate 74,822, forward strand.
ATGAAGCTGTCGACCATGCTTTCCATCAGGTATTCGCGCTCCCACATCGATCCCAAATGGGACGCGCTAAGGCCGTGGCCCGCGGCATTGAGTAACGTGGCAAAGGCTCCAAAGAATGTGGCTGGCAAGTCCATCAGTGTCCCGTACATGTCGAAGGTCAGGGCTCGGACCGGCTCCATGAGGTTACGCTGCGTCAAACTGGTCCTCCATTAAATCCCCACGAGCTTAATCTCAGCTTAAATCCCCAGGAGCTCGCGAGCGGCGGACTCGTCGTGGTCGTATACCAGCAGGTCGTGAGGGATGTTGAAGGGCGATCCGTACAGGCCGGGCCCCACACCCAGCGTTTTGATCATGCACGGGATGCCCGCCTGCCACAGTCGCTGCTCCGCCATCCGGGCCATCGGCTCATTGGGGAACACGGTCAAGCTTATCTGTTTGCGTTGCTGCGACATGTATTAGCCCTTTTCATGGGTTCCGGCGGTGCGACGGCAGCGACACCGTGGCGCTGCCTTCAGCGGTAGTCTCTCCATGTTGGTTCTCGCACCACACTCCCAGGTCGGCCAGATAGTCGTGGTCCAACTCGCGCAACCCGGAGACCCTGGCTCGGCACCAAGTGATATCACCGTAGACGTTGGGCATGGTCAGGTTAACGCTGAGCGCCCTCAGGGTCGCACGGTCACCCATCCAATTGGTGATCAGGTTTCCTACCCAGGAGATGCGGTCAATGCCCGCGTCGTGGGCGAAGGGAAAACCGAAGGCCTGGGCGACCTCGTCTCGAATCAACGAGGCTTCCCAACTCTCCCAAGAGCCCGTTTCGGGGTCCCGGAACGCCGCACTGGGGTGGCGCCGCCGGTGGCGGATGAAGCGCGCGAAGCCGAGGCTGGGACGCGTCGCGGCCATGAACTGCACGATTTCTTCCGAGGTCAACGGTCCCCTGACAATGGGAGTCAGCGGGTCACCGACATGGGTGTCTTCCCAATAGCGGTCGTCTGGGCCCCGTATTTCTTCTCCGTCGTACGCGTTTTCGACTTCCCGCATCTGGTCTAGGGTCAGCGGCGACTTGGCAGTCCCCCGGTACTTGCCAATGTCAACCGCGGCCTCCCGCCGGGTGCGGAGCACCCTGGAGACCGCCCGGGCCGCCTCGTGCCCTAACTGGTTCCGGAACACCGTCTCGCCGGTCTGAAGGACCATCGGGCCGCAGAACCGGCCGGACTTTTCCTCGACGCCGGTGATCCGCGCTTCACATTCGAAGGTGTCGCCCAGCGCGACACTCTGGTAAAACTCCCAGCTTGTCCCTCCGTAGAGCACGTGGAGACCGGGGAACTTGACCGCCAGGCAAGTATCGTCGACCGAATAAAGCCAGCAGGGCGGGGCGAGGGTAACTCCGGCCCGGCTGGCCGGGCCGTACTCGGGGTCAAGCCAGAGGGGATTACGGTCGCCTATGCTCTTGGCCCAGCGAGCGATGGCGGGAAAGGTAGCAGTCCGGTTGTGGCCGGGCCGGCGAAGCGGCGCTCCGACCAGCGACTCGGCTTCGCACAGTCCGGCCGGGGTGATTTCGGGGGCAGCGCTCAGGCCGGTCACCAGGCGCCCGCCCCATCATCGTAGGGAGCGTCGGCCTTGGCCGGAGGAATGATCGGCTGACCCGCCGGTAGGTGTACCGTGGGCAAACACACCACGGCCCGGCCCGGCATGGTGATCTCCTGACGCTGGTTGACGGCCCAGAGATCGCACTCAACGAGATGAAAGCCGTCCTCCACCCACTTGTTGGCGACTCTGCCATGGATACGTGTCACGTCGCCCACGATGTTGGGGCGCCGGAGTTGGGCCGACAGCCGCACCAGAAAAGCGTTGTCGCCCATCCAGTCGGTGATGTACCGGCTGAACCAGGAAACCCGGTGCGGCCCCATGTCGTACACGCCGGGCATGCCGACTTCGTGCGCCATGAAGCTCTCCCAGTGCCCGCGGTGCGGATGGTCCTGCACCCCGGTCTCCGGGTCCAAGTATGTGTCGGCCGGGTGACGGCGGCGGTTCAGAAGCTGGTAGACGTGACCGCCGCTGTGGGCCACTCCTCCGCCGTTGATTGCGCCGGAGTCCGTGTAGCAGCCGGTCAGGGAAATCTCCACCACCCGGAGCGGCCCGTAGGCGGCGGTGGGCATGACTTCCTCTTCCTCGACCTCTTCCCAGTAGCGCGGCGTGGCGCCCCGGACGTGGTCGACCAGCGTTTCTTCTTCGATTGCCGCCAGCTCTTCAGGACTCCACGGGCGTTTGTCCGCCCGGTCTTCTACCCGGTAGTCCATACCTCCCTGGGCTTGGCGGCGAGGGGTCCGGATGTGGTAGACGCGGGAGCGGGCCACCTCCGTCGGACGCGGAGACGTGGGCCCGCCCTGCCTGGTGCAGTGAAGCCGTCCGATCTGTATCACCATGCGCGGCACGGTTTTGCCACGCTTTTCGATTGCGTCCTCGAGATGACCCCGCTGGCTGATTGCGTCGCCGGGCCGGAACACGTCGAAGAACTCCCAATCGATGCCGCCGTAGATCCACTGGATGCCCCGAAGGCCTGGGGCGATTATGGCTTGGCCAACCATGCAGGGCGGAGCGATGAGGCCGCCCCAGCGAGTCTGGGCGGCATAGGACAGATCGAGGAAGAGGGGGTTCTCGCTGCCCATCCAATTGCAGTAGTCCCGGATATTGTCCGGCGTTATCTCTATGGTGGCCCGGGCGCCCCGGTAGTCCACGCCCCGGAGCCGCCGGGCATCGGCCAGGCTTTCATCGGTAAGGCTGGGGGCCTGGGTCGCCACGTCGTAGGCTTGTTCTTTGAAATTGACTACGTTTCGCCGCTCAGCCATCGTCCCGCCGGGTCTGTTTTTTGAGTGCTGCCGATATCGGGCTTGCTCCCATTCTAACCGCTCTTGGCGCCCCTCGAAACCATCGTCGATTCTACGTAGTGTAGAGCACTGACCCCTCTGGGCACGTCGGCCCGTACGGGGTGTCGGTTACAACGCGAACGGACTGATGTTCCAGCGGAGCATCCTAATAGAATCGCTCCAGTCCGCCGCCCCGCCGTAGCAGTCTGCCAGTGTCGTATTGATTAGGTAAAGAGAATCCAGGCTGATACGTGCATCTACGGTGGTGAGGCGCCAGTCCACTCGTGCGCCATCCCGGTTGCGCTGAGCATGCCGGGCTGCTGCCTCCATCCCCGGGATACAGCGGTCCAGGCATTGCCGGGCCATGTCGAACTCCGTGTGATACCCCCTGTTCCACACAGGGGCCCCGATGGTGGCCCAACGGAATGGAGGCGCCATCTTGAGGTTCGCAGCGTTCACCACCGTGGCGGCTTCGGCCGGTGAGGCCACCAGCTCCGCCGACATGCTGGACAACCTCAGACAGCAGACCATCCTGGCAGAGGAACTGGGTTACGAGGCCATGTGGCTGGGAGGGCACCACTTCGGCCCCTACAGGGTGGGCGACCTCCCAAACCCCATACTGCTGGGCGCCGACCTGGCGGCGCGGACCTCCAGGATCCGCATCGGCCAGATGGCCAACATCGCTCCTTGGTGGCACCCAATCCGGCTGGCCGAAGACCTGTCCATTCTGGACAACATGACCAGGGGCCGCATTGAAGTGGGGTTCGGCAGGGGAATCTGGCCCTACGAGGGTCCCCAGTTCCACCTCAACGCCGACCCCAGAAAAGACGAGAAAAACCGGGAACTGTTCAGGGAGACTGTGGAGATCGTCCGAAAGATTTGGTCCGACCCGTACTTCTCCCACGAAGGACCCAATTACAGGTTCCCTGCCGAAGGCACCGTGTTCTCTCACCCATCCATCCCGCCGGACCCGGCATGGCAGGACGGGGAGCAGGTGACCCGGCTCCGGATAACGCCCAGGCCCTACCAGAAGCCACACCCTCCCCTGTGGATGACCGTGTCCACCGATGGCTCAGTTGCCACCGCGGCAGATATGGGACTTGGAGCCTGTTACTGGCAGCCCCCGGCCGCGAGGATCCGGCAGAGAATGGAACTCTATGCCGACGTCAGATCCCGGTTGGAGGGTCGGCCGTTCAGCTTGGGAGAGAACCAAGCGGTGATGCGTTCCACGTATGTCGCGTCGTCCATGGAGGAAGCCAGAAAGGAGGCCGAGGCGGGGATCATGTCGTCCTTCTCCTACAATGACCCGTTCGGGGGCAGACAAGTGTTCACCAACCGGGGGAGGAACTGGACCCTGGCGTAAAACTCGACTGGGAGTTCTTGGAACCCCGTACCCTGCTGGTCGGCTCTCCGGACAATGTCGCGGAGAAGGTCCAGGAACTACAGGAAGTGTGCAACCTGGACTACCTGCTCGTCGAGTTCACCCACCCGGGCATCCCCCTTCAGAGGACCCTCAAGAACCTGGAGAATTTCGCTACCAAAGTGATGCCGAGGTTCACCGGCGGCTGAGGCCATGCACCAAGGCCCGAAACCTGGAATGAACTGCCACAAGGCCGAGGGTAGTACCTCAACCTCGACGCAGCCCTTTGAAAGGAACGGGTTTGGGCGAATTACTGACACCACTGGCGCGAGAGAAGCCAACAGGTAAAGACCTTATCGGAGAAGGGTTTCGAATCGGGTGAGAAAAAGAAAGGCATCCCGGAGCCACCAGTGACACTATCGACGTTGTCTTTTAATGACGGCGATGACCGACTATGCCCACCGGCGTCCTGAGCCGCTGGACTTTGACCGCCACCACCCTTTAGGCTATTGCCCACCAAATGGAGGCCAACGTATTCACCCAGGAGAACCGTGACTCAGCCCAACGGAGAGTCCACCCATGACCACCCGAGGCTCCCTCAAGAAACCGGACACCGGCGGCCACTCCAACCTAGAACCACTGCCCGACCCGCCACGCGAGCCTGACATGCAGCAACGCAGGAGAACCGCCGCATTCGATGCCATCCTGATGGCCCACTTCGCCCACCGTCACGACGTCCTGATATCCGGCGATGGATACCTCCGCCGCGACCCGGCCAATGAGGACGAACAGTTCGCGCCCGACTGCGTGGTGGCCTTCGGCGTCAACCCCGACGCCATAGTATCCCGCAACGGCTACGTGATCAGCGAGGTGGGCAAACCTCCCGACTTCGTGCTGGAGGTCGCCTCCCGGAGCACGGGACGCCGGGACTACACGGTAAAGCGAACAGGCTACGCCGGATACGGCGTCCAGGAATACTGGAGGTTCGACCACACCAACGGACGCTATCACGACACGGCCCTGGCGGGAGACGTACTGACCGACGCAGAATACACGCCAGCTCTGATCACCCGCGAGCCCGACGGCCTGGTATGGGGGCACAGCTCCGTACTGGCCTTGGACCTGTGCTGGGACCGCGGGGAACTGCGACTCCGTGACCCGAGAACGGGTCAGTTTCTGCCGACACCGGACGAGCTGCAAGCAGGCAAGGAAGCGGCCGAAGAGCGAGCGGATACTGAACGGGTGGCCAGGGAAGCTGCCGAGGTCCAAGTGGCAGAGCTGGAATCCGAGCTACGTCAGCTAAGAGGCGAATGACCCCGAACTAGACCGGTCACTCCACCAGCCCTCCCCCGGATTTTCCCCGGAAACCAAGCGCCGGTGAATACCACCGGCGTTTTCTTCTGCCGACCGAGGTAGCCCGGCCCCGAACGCCGGGTGGCGACGAAACTTCAATCCCGCCCACCTTGCCAACCTGAGTCAACGAGGCCTTCCCGGATCAGCTCCCAAACCTCCAAGAAGCCCCCGGGCCGGACCCAGCGGCGGCGTGGCTGCCTCCGGCAGGCTCCTCATTCCTGCCCGCTTGAACTACGAGACCGACCGCGACAATCCGACCAAGTCCGACGGCATTTACACCCCGACCAGTCATCGGGAGATATACCAGAAGATTTCCACGGACTACCAGGAAATAGTGTCCCTTACCGACTTGGTCAAACAAGGCAGGCCTTTGCCCGAGGCGGAAGTCCTGCTGTTCTACAAGGTGGGTATGCACACCGGCATCGGCGCCAGCAGCCGGACCCTGCGCGCCTTCGCCCGCGACCCCAGCCGGAGCCAGGAGTTCCCGGACTCGACGGCCTTCTATGAGTCCGACACCTTCCTCGACAGTCCGATAAGCAACGCAGTGCGCCTGCGCGGGGAGGCCGAGGAATACACCCCAGCCCAGGAGCGCCAGGCGATCCAGAAGAGTATCCTCAGATTATCTACCACTGGACAAAGCGGTATATGATTCTGGGCGGAGAACGCTTGGGAATCTCTGAACAAGTCCGTATTGATGTGGCATATTAACGCAGGCGGAGCCTGATGCCGGTGGAGGGCGTGGAGTTGATGGACCAGCCAACATTTTCGGACTTGGAATACCAGGGCAAGAAGCGCAAGACCCGCAGGGAGCTGTTTCTGGAGCGGATGGACGGACTGATTCCTTGGCAGAGTCTTGAGGCGCGCATCGGGCCCTTCTACCCCAAGGCCGGAAGGGGCCGCCAGCCCTACCCGCTGGCAGTGATGCTGCGGATCCACTGTGTGCAGCTCTTCTACAATCTCAGCGACCCCGGCATGGAGGACCTGCTCTACGAGGCCGAATCGGTCAGGCGGTTCGTGGGCCTGAAACTGTCGGAGGCCCTGCCCGACGAGACCACGATTCTCAATTTCCGTCATCTTCTGGAAAGGCAGAATCTGGGACAGGGTCTGTTTCAGGAGATCAACAGGCATCTGGAATCGCAGGGACTGCGGCTGCGGGAGGGAACCATAGTGGACGCCAGCATCATCGAGGCGCCATCGTCCACCAAGAACCGCGCCAGGGAGCGGGACCCGGAGATGCACCAGACCAAGAAGGGGAATGAGTGGCATTTCGGGATGAAGGTGCATATTGGGGTGGACGCGGACACGGGCTTGGTGCACAGCATGAGCACGACGGCGGCCAACGCGCACGACATCACCGAGGCGCACCATCTGCGGCACGGCGGAGAAAAGGTGGTGTGGTGCGACGCCGGGTACCAGGGGGTCCGCAAGCGGGAGGAGAACCTGGGGCGTGAGTTGGACTGGCAGGTGGCGATGAGGCCCGGAAAACGCCGGGGCCTGGAGCCCGGGAGCGAGGAAGCCCTGGCGGAGAAGCTGAAGGCGTCGGTCAGAGCCAAGGTGGAGCATCCATTTCTGAAGGTGAAGCGGCTGTTCAGCTATGCCAAGGTGCGTTACCGGGGATTGGCTAAGAATACGCAGCGACTGGCGTTGCTGCTGGGACTGGGGAACCTGATGGCAGCCGAAGGTCATCTGGCGGGATAGCAGCGATATCGGCAGGCCCAAGCCAGACATCAAGGGCGATATAGGCCCCCAGGGGCCTGGCGGGACGAAATCAGAGGCCATCGGCACTCGCCAACACTGCCGGAAGGCGGGCCAGACCCGCAAACCCGTGCCATTAAACACAAGACCGGCCTGTCCGGGTCTTGTTCAGAGGATTCCTAGACTGCTCCCTCACCCTGCCCCTCTCCCCGAGGGAGAGGGGATTATTGACTCTAACGGACGGCGAACATGGCGATGGAGAAACCGGCAGACCTCCCCGACGAACGGGGCCGCTTCGGCGAGTTCGGCGGAAAGTTCATCCCTGAAACCCTTATGGCCGCGGTGGCGGAGTTGGACGAAGCCTACATCCGGGCCAAGACCGACCCTGAGTTCCAGTCGCGGCTTGGCCACCTGTTGAGCACCTACGCCGGGCGTCCCACCCCTTTGTATTTCGCCGAACATCTCACACAGCAGCTCGGCGGAGCCAGGATTTACCTGAAACGGGAAGACCTGGCCCACACCGGCGCCCATAAAATCAACAACGCCCTGGGTCAGGCCCTTTTGGCCCAGCACATGGGGAAGACGCGCATCATCGCTGAGACCGGGGCCGGTCAGCACGGCGTAGCCTCGGCCACCGCCTGCGCGATGTTGGGGCTCCAGTGCATCGTCTACATGGGGAAGGAGGACATCCAGCGGCAATCGCTGAACGTCTTCCGGATGCGCTTGTTGGAAGCCGAGGTTATCGCGGTGGAATCCGGCACCCAGACCCTGAAGGACGCCATTAACGAGGCCATAAGAGACTGGGTGACGAACGTCGAGACCACCCACTACCTCATCGGCAGCGTCGTCGGCCCCCATCCGTACCCGATGATGGTCCGCGATTTCCAGTGCGTGATCGGCAGCGAGTCTCGCCGTCAGATACTGGAGGCCGAGGGACGCCTGCCCGACTACGTCACCGCCTGCGTCGGCGGGGGAAGCAACTCCATCGGCATGTTCCACCCATTCGTGCCCGACGAGGACGTGCGGCTCATCGGGCTGGAGGCCGGGGGACGGGGGCTGGAAAGCGGCGAACACTCGGCCACGCTGACTGCGGGACGCCCCGGCGTGCTCCACGGCGCGATGAGCTACCTGCTGCAGGACCAGAACGGGCAGGTCAGCCCGGCCCACAGCATATCGGCTGGCCTGGACTATCCGGGCGTCGGGCCGGAGCACAGTTACCTCAAGGACTCCGGCCGGGCCGAATACCGGGAGGTGACCGACGACCAAGCGCTGGAAGGCTTCCATCTTCTCTGCCGCACCGAGGGCATCATACCGGCGCTGGAGTCGGCCCACGCCGTCTACGCTTCCGTAGAACTGGCCCGCCAACTCTCGCCCGACCGGATAATTCTCGTCTGCCTGAGCGGCCGCGGCGACAAAGACATCGGCATCGTGGCCGGCGCGTCGGGTATCGAGCTTTAGGGATACTCTGAACACGACTCGTGAGATGTCGCATATTAAGAAATTATCTCAAAAGTCCCTTCCCCCTGAGGGGGAACGTTAGGATGGGGGTGGACCCCGCCGGGTAATTGACGCCAAAACAGATGATTATGAAAGGCGCCATCAGTTTTGAGATCGTTTCTTACAAGGGTTCAATGGTTGGCCTGCTATAATGGGCAAGCCATTTACAGCACCGTGGCCTACGCGTTAGGCCTGTGTTTTTGAGAGGAGCTATGGACCTGGGACTCCAGGATAAAGTCGCCATTGTCACCGGCGGCAGTGACGGCATCGGGAAGGCGGCGGCCCTCAGCATGGCCAAGGAAGGCGCGAACGTGGTGATCGTGGCCCGGCGGCAAAATGTTCTGGACCAGGCTGCCGAAGAGATCAGGACCGCCACCGAGGGAGTCGTCGTGCCTTTGTCGGCCGACGTGACGGAGCCCGACAGCGCCAACAGGATCGTGCAGACGGCCATCGACCGGTTCGGCCGGTTGGACATTCTGGTCAACAACGCCGGCGTCGCCATGGCCAAGCACTTCGAGCAGGTCAGCCAGGAGGACTGGGAGTCCGACTTCGAGCTCAAGGTCTGGGGTGCCGTGCGGCTCATCCAGCAGTCGGTCCCGGAGATGCGCAAGGCCGGCGGCGGGCGGATCATCAACGTCACCAACCTTGGCGGACGCACCCCCGGCGCGAACTCCATGCCTACCTCCATATCCCGGGCGGCCGGCATCGCCATCACCAAGGGCCTGTCCAAGGACCTCGCATCGGACAACATCCTGGTGTCCACCGTCTGTATCGGGCTCATCAAAAGCGGCCAGCACCAAGCCGGGTACGACGCCCGTGTGCAGAGCGAGCCGGACCTGTCCATCGACGCGTTCTACGACCAGTTGGCCAAGGGCCGTTCGGTCCCCTTGGGACGGGTCGGCGAACCCGAAGAAGCAGGCGACGTCATCGCGTTCCTGGCTTCAGAGCGGGCCAGCTACCTCACCGGTATCGCGGTCAACCTGGACGGCGGCGCGTCGGCGGTGGTGTAAGTGTGGCCAGTCGTTTCGTTGGCGAACTCCAACCGCCCCAGCGAATCCTCCTTGGGGCCGGACCCAGCTCGGTACACCCCCGCGTTCTCCAAGCGATGACCATGCCGATCATGGGTCATCTGGACCCGGACTTCTTTGAGATCATGGAAGACGTCAAGAACATGCTCCGCGAGGTCTACCACACCGGCAACTTCATGACGCTGCCCATTTCGTCCACCGGCACCGGCGCAATGGAGACCGCCTGCGTCAACGTGCTGGAGCGCGGCGACACTATCGTGGTCTGCCGCAACGGCTACTTCGGCATCCGGTTGGCCGACATCGCTCAACGCTGCGGGGCCGACGTGCACGTGGTGGACACACCCTGGGGACGGCCGGTGGACCCGCAAGCCTTGGACGACGAGTTGTCCCGGCACTCCCGGGTGAAGGCCGTGGGTGTGGTCCACGCGGAGACTTCCACCGGCGTGCTCAGCTCGATGCCGGAGATCGTGGACGTCATCCACCGCCACGGCGCGTTGGCCATCGTCGACGCCGTAACCTCCTTGGGCGGCCACGATATGCGCATGGACGACTGGGGCATCGACGTTTGCTACAGCGCGACCCAGAAGTGCTTGGGCGCGCCTCCCGGCCTGGCCCCCATCTCCCTGAGCGGCGCGGCCATGGACGTGCTGAACTCCAGGGAGACCGAGGTCGAGAGCTTCTACTTCAATCTCAAAGACTTGGAGAGATACTGGAGCAGCCAGACCCGCGCCTATCACCACACCGCGCCCATCTCGATGACCTACGCCCTGCGCGAGGCGCTGCGCATGATGATGGAGGAGGGCGTCCACAACCGCATCCAACGCCACGCTCGTGTGGCGGCATCGCTCCGGTCCGGACTGGAAGCGTTGGGGCTGGAACTGCTGGCCGACCCGGAACACCGGCTGAACCCGCTCACCACCGTCGCGGTGCCCGAGGGCGTCGTCGACGCCAAGGTACGGCGGGCGCTGCTGGACGACTACCACATCGAAATCGGCGGCGGGCTTGGCGAGTACCGCGGCGTCGCTTGGCGCATCGGCCTGATGGGAGAGTCGGCCCGGGAGACCAACGTGTTCGCGCTGCTCTCGGCCCTCGAAACCATCCTCAGCAAGAACGGCTACGAGGTCGCCTACGGAGCAAGCCTGGCCGCAGCGCAGCGGACGCTGGCGGGCTTTCGCGAGGCTGCCGCCGCCGCTGATTAGGCGTCTGCGCCAATGGCGATGGACGGCCCGGCGCGTCGATTTTCCTCGTTCCACCTGAGCATGTCGAAGATGGTGTGTATTTAAACCGCTTCCCCTTCAATGGAGAAGGCGCAGCGCTCACCCTGGCCCTCAACCATAGGGATGCTCTCCAAGGGCTGCTTCCGAAGATCGAAATGCCCCATTTGCCCGGCAGAGGCTATCGCGGCACTTTGGTCACGCTGGTAATATTCTGCCACCAAATAGGGGAAACGCGATGACAACGAAGCAGTCCTACAAAATGCTGCCCTACGACTGGCAGGGCGAAATTGACTACGCCAGCCTCGAATTCAATCCCGACGATCCCGAGCCGCTACCGGACGCCATGATTCAAAACCCTTACCTGTTCGATTTCATCCCCATCCTGGTCTCCCGTTTTGGCGCTTACCACCGGCCCGACTTCTTTATCGAAAGCAACACCTTCATCTGCTACGATCGTAGGAACCTTAATGTCCGGGTTGGCCCCGATTGCTACCTTGCATTCGGTGTGGATGCCCGCGTGATCCGGCAGCGCAGGCTCTACCTTCCGTGGGAAGTGGGTAAGCCGCCGGATCTCGCCATTGAAGTCGCTTCCGTGACCACGGCGCGTCACGACACTACAGGGAAACGCGACATCTATGCCCAAATCGGCATCCCGGAGTATTGGCGGTTCGACCCCACCGGCGGCGAGCTGTACGGGGCGGCGCTGGCCGGGGAACGCTTGGCCGAAGGCGAGTACCAGCCGTTCACCCTGACCACCGAACCCGACGGCGTTCTCAAAGGGTACAGCCCAATGTTGGCCCTGAGCCTGTGCTGGGATGCGGAACGCCTGCTCCTGTACGACCCGGAAAAGGGAGAGTACTTGAGCAACATTGACCAGCTCCATAACGCCCTGGAAGAAGCTCAACACCGCGAGGAAGCCGCACTCCACCGCGAGGAGGGCGCACTGCGCCGCGAGGAGGGCGCACTGCGCCGCGAGCAGGAGGCGCAGACTGCGCGGGAAGCGGCCGAAGCCAGAGTGCGGGAGCTGGAGGAAAAGCTGCGCCGCCGCCAGCCGTAGCGTGATAACCGACGGAGGCGTTTGGTTTTCTCTGGCCTTTTGCCGCACAGCCCATTCGTGTGCGGCCATTCGTGCCAGGTGTTGCTACCCCTCCAGCCGATAGGCCTCGTCCAGAAGGTCCACTACGTGGCGCACTCGGCAGGGGCTTCCCTGCTGCCGCAAGCCCTGCTCCAACTGCAGCATACAACCGGGGTTGGCCGTTGCCACCTCGTCGGCGCCCGCGTCGGCGATATATCCCAGTTTCCGGCGCAGCAGCCTTCCCGAAAGGTCCGGCTGTACCATCGAGTATATGCCGGCACCGCCGCAGCACCGGCTGGAATTTTCCATTTCCACCAGTTCCACACCGGGTATCGCTTTGAGGACCGTACGGGGGGCTCGGGTGATGCGCTGGGCATGGGCCAGGTGGCACGGGTCCTGGTAGGTGACCCGGCGGGTCAGGGGCCGCGAGGGCGGCCGGAGGGGCAGGCTGGCCAGCAGCTCGGTGATATCGACCGTGAGTTCGCTGAACCGCTCTGCCTTGGCCCGGTATTCGGGGTCATCCCGCAACAGGTCGTTGTATTCCTTCATGGTGGAGCCGCAACCGGCGGAAGCGGTGACAATGCGGTCGATGCCAGCCGCCAGCAGCGCGTCTATGTTGCGGCGTGCCATTTCCCGGCCTCCTTCCAGATCGCCGGCGTGCATGTTGAGAGCGCCGCAACAGCCCTGTCCCACTGGCACGGCCACATCGCAGCCGTTGCGGGCGAGCACCCGCACCGCCGCCTCCATGGTGGGCCCCTGCATCAATGGCATGACGCATCCCGAGAGCAGCGCCACCGTCATTCGCTGGGGCTCTTGGGCCGGGACCACGGTCGCGGATGGGCCGAAGAAGCGGCCGCTCAGCGGAGGCAGCTGGGATTCGAGGTCGGCCAGCCCTCCGGGGAGCAACCGCAGCAAACGGGAGCGCCGCAAAAGCCACTGGACACCGGAGCGCTGGTACAGGCGGACGAGCCGCGCCCCGAACCTGAGCCGTCCGGGATGGAGCAGGGCGCCCCGCAGGAACAGGCGGCTGACTCTGCGGAGTCCGGCCGATTGCAGGTTGTGGGCCCGCACCTGGGCACGGGTGTGTTCCATCATGCGGCCGTAGGGCACGCCCGACGGGCAAACGGCCTCGCAGGCGCGGCATTGGAGGCAGGCCTCCCAGTGGGACACGATCCTGGGGGTTATCTCGACGCGGCCCTCGTTCACCGCCTTCATCAGGGCGATGCGCCCGCGGGGCGACTCCATCTCCATCCGGGTCTCCACGTAGGTCGGGCAGGAACTCAGGCACAGGCCGCAGTGCACACACCGGTACATGTCGGCTTCCGCCGGGGCGTCGGGACCCTGGAACCCTGCCAGCAGGGGCAGCGGCGCGAACGCCGTTTCTGTGGAATGATTATCAGGCCCGGCCACTAAAGACCTCCTATGAACCTGCCGGGGTTCAGCAGGTCCGCCGGATCGAACTGCTGTTTTATACGGCGCATGACGCCGATGCTGTCGGGCTCCTCTCCCCAGACGTCGATGCCGTCCTTGAGGGGCGCGGCCAATTGCTCCACCACGGCGCCGCCGCCGTGGGCGCGGGCCGCGTCCCTGGCCGACAGTATGCAGGCCGGAAGAGATTCGCCGCCGGGACCGTTCCACCAGAGCAATCGCAACGCGCCGAAACCGGGGTCCGCCACCATCGCCGCGCCGCCGATGTCGAGGCAGGCGGCGGCCAACGGCGCAATCGAGCGGCGCGGGGCGACGATCTTCATGGCCAATGTTGGGGGTGATTCAGAGTCCCACGCCATATCGGTAAGCCATTGCCGGACCGCATCGGCTTGGCCGCTGTCCAACAAGGACACGCCGACGGCCCCAGCCTGCTGCAAGAAGGCGGTGGAGTCTTCAATGCGGCGTTTGGCAGCTTGAATGCGGCCTGAGTAGAAAGCAATGCCCGCGGCAATCGCATCCGCGCCGGGTTGGAAGCGGCCGGCGAAATACGCTAACTCGGAGGACTCATGGCCCAATCGGTAGATGGGCCGCTCCCGTTGGGGGCCGGTGGCGACGTAGGCCATCGGGGCGGCGGGCAGGTCCAGAAGACCCGTTCCAGCGTTTATTGCCGCCTCCAGGCTCGGGAAATATCCGACGAGTGCGCCGGACTCCGGTTGCAGCGGAGCGACCTTTAACGTCGCTTCGACTATTACCCCCAAAGTGCCCAGCGCTCCGGTGTAGAGCTTGTTCAAATCGTAGCCGGTAACGTTCTTCACCACCTTGCCGCCGGCCTTGGTCTCGACGCCGTCGGCGCTCAACACGCCGATGCCGATAAGCCAGTCTCGCGGCGGGCCGTAGGCGTGTGCCAATGGCCCGGTCGAGGCGGTGGACAGAATACCGCCGACGGTCGCCCGTCTTGGGAAGGGCGCTTCCAGCGGCAGGTACTTGCCCGCCGATGCCAGTTCTTCCTGAAGGGCGGTCAAGGTAATGCCCGATTCCACGGTCACGGTCATGTCGGCCGGTTGGTAGTCCAGCACCCGGCGCATCCTGGTGAGATCGATTATCAAGTCCACGCGATCGGGGCGGTTCCCCAAGGCCATCTGGGTGCCGCCGCCCCGTGGAAACACGGCCAGCTCATCGGCCGAAGCCTGACGCAACAAGCCGGCCAACTCGGCGCGGCCGGCGGGGCGGACTACTGCCTGCGGCGTGACCCCGTCGATGGCGTAAAGGGACAGTTCGCTGTCCGGTGCTATAGCATCAAGGCCAACCAGGTCGGCCAATTGGGCGCTGAATCGGGTTTGCAACGAAGAACACCGCTAGGAGGCGAAAGTATGGGTTGCTCTATCCGGGATGACTATCCGAATCTCAGGCGTACATTCCGGGAGCCGGCCGGTGGGCGGCTGGGGCGTGGCGATGGCCGTCCGGGAAAATCTTACCTGGGTTGATGCGGTTTTCGGGGGCGAAGGCGTCGCGCACCAGCCGCATGGCCGCCATGTCCTCCGGCGAGAAGACCAAGGGCATCTGCTCCTTCTTCTCCAGACCCACGCCGTGTTCGCCGGTCAGGGTCCCGCCTGCTTCGACGCAGACCTCCAAGACCTCGGCGCCGGCTTCCATGATGGTCTCCAGCGCGCCGGGCTGGCGCTCGTCGAATAGCAGGCAGGGGTGCAGGTTGCCGTCGCCGGCGTGGAAGACGTTGGCGATGGGAATATCGTACTTGCGCCCCACCTCGGCGACCCGGCGCAGCACCGGAGCCAACTGGGTGCGGGGCACCACGCCGTCCACCAGGTAATAGTTGGGGGCCAGGCTGCCCAACGCGCCCAACGCCCCCTTCCGGCCAGCCCAGAGCTGCTCCCGCTCCTCAGCCTCTTCGGCGGCCCGCACCTCGCTGGCGCCGGTGTCCCAGAGGGCGGCCTCCACCTCCCGGCCGGTCTCGTTTACTTCGTCATCCAGTCCTTCGAGCTCGATTAGCAACACCGCCCCGGCGTCGTCGGGGTAGCCCACGTCGGCAACGTTCTGAACGGCCTGGATGCTCAGCGCGTCCAGCATTTCCAATGCGGCGGGTATGATGCCGTGGCCTATGACCGCCGATACCGCGGTGCAGGCGGAATCGACGTCGGGGAAGATGCCCAGGTAGGTCTTGACGGATTCAGGCACCGGCAGCAGCCGCACGGCGATGCGAGTGGCGATGCCGAAGGTCCCTTCGGAGCCGACGAATACTCCCCTCAGGTCGTAGCCGGGGGTCTCCCGGGCCATGCTGCCCAAGTGGACGACCGAGCCGTCCTCCAGTACAACCTCCATGCCCAGCACGTGGTTGGTGGTGGTGCCGTAGGCCAAGCAGTGGGGGCCGCCGGCGTTTTCGGCGATGTTGCCTCCCAGGCTGCAGGCCCGCTGGCTGGACGGGTCGGGAGCGTACCGGAAGCCGAACTTGCGCACATGGGTATCGAGGTCGAGGTTGACGACGCCCGGCTCCACCACGGCGTGGCGGTTTTCGGTGTCGACTTCCAGGACCTCTTGCATTCGCGTGAAGGCAATCTGGACGCCGCCGGGCGGTGAGATGGCTCCGCCGCTGAGGCCCGTGCCGGAGCCGCGCCCCACTACGGGGATGCCGGCCTCGTAGGCCAAAGCCATGACGCGGCTCACATCGGACGTGTTGGCCGGGAA
Organism: Dehalococcoidia bacterium; assembly: GCA_965222595.1. Taxonomy (GTDB): domain Bacteria; phylum Chloroflexota; class Dehalococcoidia; order Lucifugimonadales; family UBA3495; genus VXOI01. The sequence continues at coordinate 91,039 of CBDCUJ010000019.1, forward strand.
CACCACCGCCGAAGGCATTCCCCGGTCGATGGAACCGTCGTATTCGAACACCAGCAGGTCGTCGGGGTGAACGACAACGTTCTCCTCCCCCAGAACAGCCTGCACCGCGGCGATGAATTGGGCGAATGTCATTAGTTCCTACCCGGCACGACCCCGGCTACCGATGCCGACGGAAGAACTGCCAAACGGGGCAGGAGAAGCCGGGCAGCAACTCACCCCCGTCTATCAGGTCGTCCTCGCCGAGGGTCAGCGGTTCGACACCGTGGCGGTAGACTGTGACAGTCAGGCGCTCCGTGTCAGCAATCCATACTTGGCGCGAGCCGTAACTGAGCCACATCCACGCCTTGGCGGCCATCTCCGGGCTGGAATTGCTGGGCGACTTGACCTCAATGGCCAGATCGGGGGCCAGTTCGGGGTAGCCCCGCGTTCCCTCCGGAATACGGCCCGGAGCAACCCAGGCCACATCCGGGCAGCGCACCGTGTCCGGCTCGAAGTCCAGATGGTAACCCGGTTCGCCAGAGAGAGCCTGTCCGTAGTCGTTGGCTTCGGTATAGTTGAAGACAAGGCCAGAGATTCTGGTCACCGTAATGCCGTGTGGGTGTCCGGTGCCCATCCTACCTACCAATACTCCTCGGATGAGCTCGTACCTGTTGCCATCCCGCGGAAGACCCAGCAGGTCGCCGGCGGTCAACAATACTCTTGTAGTCGTCATGTTCTGCCATCCAAGAATATAGGTTTATTGTAGCATGTAGCAGTACTCTCCCCCGCCCGGCGCGGGCCAACATCCGTCCGATCAAGGTTTATCCCTGGCTCATCGAGTCCAGAGTCCTGAAGGCCGAGGTGGTGCGGGATGTCGATTCGGTTGTCGTCCGGGAACTGGCGGGAGGGCTATATTACGCCGAGACCAGGCGACGCCGGGAGGCTGGTGTCTGCTGCCATAATGCCAGTGGCCTTCAATCTGATCGCCGGTCCGCCCCTAGTATTACAACGTCAGTTAGTTTGATAGGATGACTGTGTAGCTGGAGAGGGAACAGGCAGGTGAGGTGGGGATGTGGATGCGGCAGCTTTCGAACAGGTGTACGGGGCCTTTGGGGATTTTCACGCTTACTTCGCTTCGCTGTTTGGCCGCCGGGAGACGCGGGAGCACAGCGGTCATTATCTCCAGGCCCTGCTGGTACAGTCAGGGGAGCGGCGCAACGCTGAGAACCTGTCGGAGACGGTTCCGGGGTCTGCCCGAGGGATGCAGCGGTTTCTCACTGATTCTCCCTGGGACGATGAGGCGATTATAGGACGGCTGCAGGAGTACCTGGGAACCCGGCTGGAGCATCCGGAAGGGGTGTGGGTGCTGGACGGCAGCGACTTTCCCAAGCAGGGACGGAAGTCGGCGGGAGTGGCCCGGCAGTACTGCGGGAGGCTGGGGAAGGTGGCTAACTGCCAGGCCGGAATGTTCTTGGCCTATGTCAGCCCGTTGGGACGGGCCCTGGTGGACAAACGGCTGTATCTGCCGGAGAGTTGGACCTCGGACAAAGACCGGTGTGAGGCGGCGGGTGTGCCGGAGGATAGGCGGGGCTACCGGTCGAAGACGGAGTTGGCCTTGGAGATGGTGGGGCGGGCACAGGAGCGGGGCCACCTGAAGGCTGGATGGGTCGCTGCGGACGATGCCTTCGGTATGTCGCCGTCATTCCGCGACGGCCTGGCGGCCTTGGGGATGTGGTACGTGCTGGACGTTCCGTCCGGCTTTACGATGTGGCCGCCGGAGCCTGCCTGGACCAGTGTGGAGTATCAGGGATTCGGGCGTCCCCGTAAGCCGAGGCTCCGCAGCGGGCAGCGTCGGACGATGGCGGAGCGGGCCGATGCCATCACGGAGGAGGCCTGGCGTGAGATTACGGTGGCCGAGGGAAGCCAGGGACCACGCAGCTACCTGTTCAGTGGCCAGAGGGTGCGTCCAACCAGCAGGCGTAAGCCCGGCGAAATCCACTGGGCCATTTTCCGCCGGAATCTGGACGGCAGCGAACCCCGCTACTATCTGTCCAATGCACCGGAGGATACCCCGTTGGAGACCCTGGCATACGTGGGAGGATCCCGTTGGCGTATAGAAACGGAGTTCGAGACGGAGAAAAGCGACGTGGGGCTGGACGAGTACGAGACCCGCACCTGGGCTGGCTGGCATCACCATGTGGCCCTGTGCCTGCTGGGCGGAGCTTTTCTGCTGAGCCTGCAACAGGCTTGGGGGGGAAAAGATGCCCCGGATCACGAGGCCGCAGGTCTACCGGGTGGTGCGGGAAATGCTGCCCCGGGAACGGTTCGGACCTGAAGAGTTGCTGCGGTGGCTGCAGGATACGCAGGACAGTAACGAACGGGCCCGACGCTCCCATGCCAAGCGCCGCGCCGCCATGCGGGCATCACCCCACATCCCTCCCTGAACTGACGTTGTAATACTAGCAGGCTGCGGAAAAAGGCAAGGCGCACAGACGCGGGTGGATGGAGCGTCAAGTAACCCACCGGTATACGTCATCTCTTAAGTTCGTGTGGAGCTATTGGTGCAGAACATGCAACGGTGGTGTCGCTTATCGTCGAGCCGCTTTGAGTCCTGAGTAAACCTCAGAGTTTTTCCGCAGCCTGCTAGTAGTCTGTCAGTGTTGCATTGATGGGTAGAGGGATTTTAGTTTGATGCGCGCATCCGAGGTGGCGAAGCGCCAGTCCACCCGTATTGCGTCCCGGTTGCGCTGTTGCTGCCACGCTCCCACCTCCCGCCGCAGAGCGCTTTGGTCGGGAATACGGCGGTCCAAGCATTGCCGGGCCATCACCCCGATTTCGATCTCGGCCATATCCAGCCAACTGCCATGCTTGGGAGTGTAGTGGACCTCCAACCGTTCGGCGATGCGCCGCGCTTCGGCAGGTTCAAAGGCTTCATACAATGAGGCTGGGTGGTGGGTGTTCAAGTTGTCCATCACCAGCACAATACGGTCCTTGTGCGGGTAGTCCTCGTCCACCAGTTGCTTGACCACCCGGGCCCAATCGGCTTTCGTGCGCCGGTCCGTCACTTCCACCCGGCGCCACCCTTCCAGCGGAGCGAACAACATGAAAAGGTTGCTCACCCCGTTGCGCTCGTATTCGTAATCGTAAGAGCCCGCCGCCCCAGGCCGGGCCGGACGCGGCCGGCGCGTCTCTTTCACCTGTTGCTTGCTGGTCTCGTCCAGGCAGACCAGAACTTCGTTGTCCCCATACCGGCGCTGATAGACTTCCAGCACGTCTTCCATCGCACAGACGAACTCGGCGCTGCCTTGCGGCGGGATGCACCAGCACTCTTTCAGCCAGGGCTTGAGTTCGTTTTTTTGAGCGTCTGGCGCACTGTTTCAGGGCTGATGCTCTCCACTATCTCACATTCGACCAGCCGGTCGGCCAACAGTTTCAGCGTCCAACTGGCCCGGCCCTCCGGCGGTTCTCCGCAGGCCAAGGCAATCAGGTGGGCTTCCCCTTGACCGTCCAGCCGCTTCTGCCTCCGGTTCAGTTGCTCCTTGCGCCCCAAGGCCCGCTCCAGACCCTCTTCCACGCACCGCCGGCGCACCCGTTCCACCGTCGCACGGCCAATCTGTAGAACCCGGGCAATGTCTTCATCCTTCATGACCCCGTCCGCATGGGCCTCATCACTCAGCAGCAGGATGCGCCCGTGGGTCTGCTTGTAAGCCGCCGCCCGGCCACGGGACACCAATGTCTTCAGTTCCTGCCGCTCCTCCGCTTGACCCGGTATCTCTTCATCGCCATCCCCTCCTCACACGCCCCAATCCTCTTCGCCCTGTGCTTGGTAGAATACACTTGGTCAGTACTCAATTCAAAGATGTTGGACTACTAGTGCTGAGTCAAACTTGTTTTAGATGGTGATGTGAGGGTGTGACCGATCGCGCTACGCTGGTGGGCAGACAGTGTTGATGGGGGTGGGGGTGATGGTCAGGGAAAATACGCAGTCCATCTGACTTCTGAAGAACGGGAAAATCTCCAACGCCTGGTACGCGGCGGAAAGAGCCCAGATCGGATGACCGCCCGGGCGCGGATTCTGCTCAAGACCGGCGACGGTTGGTCGGCTCCTCAGGTGGCCGAAGCCCTCGATGTGGCGAAGGGCACGGTGTACCGGATCAAGCGGCGGTTTGTCGAGGATGGGTTGGAAGGGGCCCTATGGCAGCGCACCCAAGCCAACCGGCGCCGGAAGCTGGACGACCGGGGCGAGGCCCACCCCGTATCCAGTACGGGGCAGGCTCTGATCGCCCTGGCCTGCAGCCCGCCGCCGGCAGGGCATGACCACTGGACCCTGCGCCTGCTGGCTGGCAAGGTGGTGGAGTTGAAGTTGGCGTCTTCCATGTCCCACGAAGGGGTGCGCCAGCGTCTCAAAAAAACGCTCTCAAGCCCTGGCAGAAGAAGGAATGGTGCATTCCCAAGGTGAGCGCGGAGTTCGTGGCCAACATGGAGGACCTGCTGGATCTCTACGCCGAACCCTATGACCCCCGACGCCCGGTGGTCTGCTTTGACGAGACCTCGACCCAGTTGTTGGCCGAGACGCGGCCGTCTCTGCCGCCCCGGCCCGGAATTCCGCTGCGGCAGGACTACGAGTACCGGAGAGAGGGCGTCCGCAACCTGTTCCTGGCCTGTGAGCCGCTGGGGGGCTGGCGTCACGTGGCGGTGACCCAGCGTCGCACGATGGAGGACTTCGCCCATCAGATGCGTTGGCTGGGGGACGAAGCTTATCCGGAGACCCCGGTGGTGCGGGTGGTCATGGACAACCCCGTATCGAGTACGGGGCAGGCTCTGAACACGCACCGTCCGGCGTCCCTGTACGAGTCGTTCCCGGCGGCGGAGGCCCGGCGGATTGCGAAGCGGCTGGAGTTCCACTACGCCCCCAAGCACGGAAGTTGGTTGAACATGGCTGAAATCGAGTTCAGCGTACTATCCCGCTCCTGCCTGAAGCAGCGACTCCCCGACGAGGAGACGCTCCACCGGGAAGTCCAGGCTCTGGTCAAGGAGCGCAACGCCGCCCAAGCCACCATCCACTGGAGGTTCAACACCCAGGACGCCCGAACCAAACTGCACCGCCTCTATCCCTTCGATTCCAAACATGACTGAGTACTAGGCCCTAAACCGTAGCATCACCTAACCCCCCGGCGGCCACCGCGACGGCCTCGTCCCCGCCCGGCCAAGGTGGGGTGGTGAAGCACAGGAAGCGCAGCGGACCGTCGGGGCTGGCGCTGAACTGGAAGCGCCACCCGGTGGGGATGACCAAGGAATCGCTGGGAACGACGTTCATCGGACTATAGGCGGCCGCGGCGGCGTTGGGCGGACAGCGCCAAACTTGGCCCCGGCCTTCGAGGATGTACCAGACCTCTTCAACGGTACGGTGATAGACCGGGCGGGACACTTGGCCCGCAGGCAGCGTCACCTCCACCACGCTTGCGCGGGTGGCACCGTGGCGGGCGTCCGCGAGGAAGCGTATTTCGGAGCCGTCGGGGGACACCGCATCGGGGGCTTCCGAGCGGCGGCCCAACGTTGGAGGCAAGTGCGACCGTTCTAGGAAACGGCAGGCTTGCGGCCCTTGCGGTCGAGGAAGTCCTTGAATCCCTCTTCCACAGTCAGGCCGCGGAAGCGTCCGTTGCGGGCGTTGTGCTCGTTCCAGAATTGCTCTTCCACGGGCAGGCCCGAGTGCTCCAGCAGCATCCGCTTGATGTTGGCCACGCCCTCGGCCCGGTTTTTGGCGAAACCCGCAGCCACTTCCACCGCCTTCTCCAATAGTTGTCCCGACGGCACTAGGTGGTTGATCAGGCCCATGTGGTAGGCCTCGTCGGCGAACACCTCACGGCCGCTGTAGAGCAGCTCTTTGGCCCGGGGCCAGCCGATGAGGTTGGGCAGGCTCCAGGTGGCGTTCATCTGGCCGTAGTTCACCGCCAGAAACCGGAAGCTGCTCTTTTCGCACCCGATCAGCAGGTCGAGGCTGGTGGCCATGACGGTGCCGCCCCCGTAGCAAAGTCCGTTGATCGCGCCGATGAGGGGCTTGGCGGAGGTGAACAGGCGCCAAGTATACCCGGCTCGGGCGGACTGGGTCTCGTCCCGCTGTTCTTGGGATAACTCCCGGTTCTCGTGGATATCGGCCCCGGCGGAGAAGGCGCGTTCACCGGCCCCGGTAATCACCACCGCCCCGATTTCGTCGTCCTCCTCCGCCTGGGTGATGAACTGGTCCAGCTCGGTGACCAGCTTCAGGTTGAGGGCGTTCAACACCTCGGGCCGGTTGAGGGTGACGACGGCCACCCGGTCGGTCTGGTCGGTCTTGATGACTTCAAAACTCATGGGCCTGGATTCTCCTCGCTTTTTGGGTTTATTTAACCACAGAGAGCCCGGAGAACACAGGCAACACAGCGATTAGACTTAATCTGACCTCTGTGGCGTTTGCGTTCTCTGTGGTTAAATTGGGGAATAAGGAGGGTAAAGCCATGAAAGCAGTTAGAGCGCACACAGTCGGCGGGCCTGATGTCCTCAAGTACGAAGATGTGCCGGAGCCCACGCCCGGCCCCGGCGAGGCATTGGTCGACATCAAGTCCATCGGAGTCAACTATACCGACGTCTCCAGCCGCAAGGGGGCCAATCCCCCGGCAGCCTTCCCTTGGACGCCCGGACGAGAGGGCGCCGGGGTGGTCGCCTCTGTCGGCGAGGGCGTGACAGAGGTGACAGTGGGCGACCGGGTGGCCTACGCCATGCACACCGGCTCCTACGCCCAGCGGCATGCGGTGCCGTCTTGGTTGCTGGTGCGTATCCCGGATGGAATGGACTTCGCTGCCGCGGCGGCCACCATGCTCCAGGGCATGACCGCCCACTTCCTGGTATTCGGTTTGACCCGGCTCAACCCCGGCGACCAAGTGCTGGTCCACGCTGGGGCCGGCGGGATGGGCCTGTGGCTGGTCCAGCTGCTGAAGCGGATGGGGACCGAAGTGTTCACCACGGTGTCCACCGAGGCCAAGGCGGAGTTGGCGGCCGGCGCGGGCGCCGATCACACCATCATCTACACCCGCCAGGACTTCGAGGAAGAGGTCAAGAGGGCCACCCGTGGCTCCGGCATCCGGATGATACTGGACGCCGTGGGTGCTACTACCTTCGCCAAAGGGCTGAATTGTCTCGGCCCTCGGGGCTACATGGTGCTATACGGCCAAGCTGGAGGGCCGGTGGCCGAGGTGGACTCCAACGCCCTTCGTAACGGCTCCCTTTTCTTCACCCGGCCCAGCCTGGGCGATTACACCGCCACCCGCGACGAGTTGTTGCAGCGGGCCGAGGAAGTATTGAACTGGGTGCAACGGCAAGAAGTGAAGCTGTACGTGGGGCTGGAATTGCCGCTGTCCCAAGCCCAGGAAGCCCACCGGCAACTGGAGGGCCGTGAGACCACCGGCAAGATTCTGCTCACGCCGTAGGCCGTAGCAAGCCAAGAGTACATGAGTCATCCCGAATTTTGGGCAGCACAACCGGCTTTCCGGCTTTCGCCGGAAAGCCGGAAGGGATGCGGTCATCCCTACAGGGCCGGAACGTCCCGGTTCAAATTCCCGGCCGCACCCTATTGCGCCACCCAGCCGCCGTCGATGACCAGTTCGCTGCCGGTGACGAAGGACGATTCGTCCGACGCCAGGTAGAGCACGCCGTAGGCTACTTCGATGGCCTCACCGTACCGTCCCAAGGGGATGCGCGATTCCATCAGCTCCTGCACCGCCGGATCGCCACGGCGTGCCTCGGTCATGGGGGTGACGATGGGCCCGGGATGGACCGAGTTGCATCGTATTCCCTCGGCGGCGTACTGGACGGCGGTGGACTTGGTCAGCAGCCGGACCGCTCCCTTCGACGATTGGTACTGGGGACTGCTCTCCATCATTCCCACTATTCCCAACTGGGACGAGATGTTGATGATGGAGCCGCCTCCCGCCCTTCGCATTTCGGGAATAGCGTATCGAGTGCCGAGAAACACCCCCTTGGCGTTAACGTCCATTACGCGGTCCCATTGCTCCTCAGTGGTGTCCTCGACCATGCTGGCGCCGTCGATGCCTGCGTTGTTCACCAGGATGTCCAGCTTGCCGTAGCGCTGGACGGCCAAGGTGATAGCCGCTTCCCAGTCGTCTTCCTTGGTCACGTCCAACCTGATGAACTCGGCTTCCCCGCCGGCCTCCTTGATATCCTGGGCTACGGCCTCACCCTCGGCCTCCAAGACGTCGCCTATCACGACCTTGGCCCCCTCGCGAGCAAACAGTGCGGCTTCCTCCGCGCCCATGCCACGGGCACCGCCGCTGATCAAGGCTACTTTTCCTTCAAGACGCATCTCGTTCCTCCTAATACCGGGTCTGCTGATTCATGGGCGTGTAGGTGCCCGGGTGTACCGCCAGAAGCCCGGCATCGACCGGCAACACCACCCCGGAGATCCACCGGGCCTCGTCGCTGGCCAAGAACAGCGCCGCGTACCCGATGTCCCAGCCGGTGCCCTCGGTCTGCATCGGTGCGGCATTGCGCCGGTACTGGCGCAGGTCGTCGTCCATCCTGGGTGCCACCATGGGAGTGTAGACCAGTCCCGGAGCGATGGCGTTGACCCGGACGTTGTCTTGGGCGTGATCGGCGGCCATGGAAATAGTCAGCCCAATCACCCCGGCCTTGGAGGCGGTGTACGGGGTGCTCATGTGGGCCCTGAGCCCGGCGATTGAGGAGATGTTGATTATGGAGCCTCCGCCGCTTTCGATCATCCTGGGGATGGCCGCCTTGCTGGCCAGCACCATTGTCTTCAGGTTGACCGTCATCACACGGTCCCAGTCCTCCTCGCTCACCTCCACCACCGTACCCCGCTGGGAAATGCCGACGTTATTGTCCAGTATGTCTACCCGACCGTACCGGTCCATGGCGGCTTCGGCCATGCGCCGGCAGTCGTCCAGTTTGGTCATGTCCCCCTGGACGACAGATGCCTCGCCGCCCTCTTCTTCAATGATGGCCCGGGTTTCTTCGGCCCGGTCCTCGACGAAGTCCACCAAGAGCACCTTCGCTCCCTCCCGGGCGAAGAGTATTGACGCCGCCTTGCCGTTTCCGATCCCCACACCGCTGGAGCCGGCCCCGGTTACGATTGCCACCTTGCCTTCCAGCCTGGGACGCCGTTCAACCATCGGGTGCTCCCTTGCGGCCGCCCGCCCTTGGGCGATTCAACCGGCGGCGCAGGGGTACAATCCAAGAAACCTCTCCCTTTGTCAACCCCGCGGCCCCGCTCTCGCGCGCGTCCCCGAGGCAAATTCCCGATTCTGGAGAATCCGGTTCCTTGACTCAACAGGGTGGCCAAATTAAACTGAAATCGACAAAAGTACGATATCGGCCGGGACAATCTATTGAGAATACCAGAACCATCTCACAGCGGCGACGACGTAGCGTTATTTATCGATTGGGAGAACTTCAAGATAAGCTTGGCGGACGGCCACCGGACTCCCAATGTCTCCTCCCTTAAAGAAGAAGTCAGCAATTACGGGCGCGTAGTAGTAGCCAAAGCCTACGCCGACTGGGTAACCAAAGCCCCCGAGTTGCGCGGCGCCAGCCAGTTCATCAATGACCCTCCTTCCCTCTACGCCGCCGGCATCGAGCCGGTCTTCGTGCCCACCAGGGCCCCTTCAGCCAGCGCCATGTTCAACAATGGAGTCCGCACCACGCGTATCAAGAACAGCGTCGACGTCAAGATGACCGCCGACTGCATTGAGTGCGCGCATTCCTACCCGAACATTGGCACTTTCGTGCTGGTTTCAGGGGACGCCGATTTCATTCACGTCCTCAACGCCCTCCGCACCATGGGCAAACGGGTGATCGTAATCGGGGTTTCCTGGAGCACTTCCCGCCGGTTAGCGGACCAGGCCGACATCCTGGTCCTTTACGACGTGGACGTCGACCCGCCCCACCCCCCCGAACCCGTCGTCGTCAGCAACGGCCCGCCGCCCAGCAGTGTGGAAGCCGCCCCTGGCCGCAACGACCTGCCGGAGATCATTCGGGCCATCGAGGAGATCATCCGCGACGAGCGCCAGTCGGGGAACAACCCGCTGCTCACCTCAATCAAACAGCGGCTGCTGCGCCGGTACCCGGCCTTCGACGAGAAGAAGCTGGGTTATTCCGGCTTCAAGAAGCTCATGGCCCGGGCCGCCCAGGAAGGCAACATCAAGCTAATCACTGCCGGTCTGGTGGACTGGGTAATAATGGCCGACGAAGAGATACCGGAAGGCGCGACCGAACAGCTCCCCTCGGCGGCCAGTGGACGCCCCAGCCGCCGGCGGGGCCGGTATTCCCGGTCGCGGGCAGGCGAACCGGAAGCCGACGGGGCAGGCGAGCCGGAAGCCAACGGAGCCAGCGAGCCGGAAGCCAACGGAGCCAGCGAGCCGGAAGCCAACGGAGCTAGTGAGCCGGAAGCGGATGCGGACGCCGCAGAAGCGCAGGCCCTCACCAGCTTCGACGACGAATTCTCGGAGCCCTCGTCGTCCTTCCCCAGCCCGGCCCCGGTCGAGCCGCCGCTGGTCGAGCTACCGCCAGCAGAGCCGCCACCGCCCTTCGGTGGTAACCAAGAGTTGGCGGCCGCCATGGAAGAAGCCCTGGCTTCCGTGGCCTTGCCCGACAAGCCTGAGGACGGCCACGCGCCGGAGCGGGTCTCCGACTTGATCGTTATGGCCGACACCCTGGAACACCGGGAGGGAGTGAGCCACGTGGCCTTCAACTTCCTGGTGGGCGAGGTCTGCGACGCGCTGCAACAAGGGTTAGAGGCCGAGGACGCCGGCATCACCCAACGGTGGGGTGAGACCTCGAGCAAGTCTTACGTAAGCAAGTTGTTGCGCGGCCTGAGCGACGGCGGCTTCTTTCAAAAAGGGACTCACACTTGGCGCGACGAAGAATCGGGAGTGAACAAGCGCCGCCGGACATTCAACCTTGACCGGGAAAACGATCTGGTCCGACAGGTATTGCAGGCCACTTGGGGCGACCTCGCCGCCTCGACCCCTCCCGGCCCCAACGGCGCCGGCTTGGAGGCAGTAGGCATCGGGGACAACGGGGCCGACGAGCCCGAGCCGTCTTTCATCTCCCGCCTCTTCCGCCCCCTGCGCAACTAGGGGTCCGCCCGACGACTGGTATCGGCCGACCGCCGGACATACAGCGTTTAGCATCCGCCGTCGAATCGTACATGTGGTTCCTCTCCCTACCGTCGACTCGGTTCTCCAAATCAATGTGTTCATTCGGCGTGGAGAATAGTGTCTTTCGGCAGCAGACCACGCTAATTCGGCTATTGTAGACTACGGGTCGGAACCTATCGGGTTACGGTTGCCTGTAGATGTGCGAAACTAAATATAACGCTCTCCGTTTCCAGAATAGACTACGTTCCGAAGACCGTGCAGTTCACGATTGGTATCGGTTCGTTCTATCGTTCCCTCCTCACCTGGTTCAAGCCTCCATCGGAAGAATGAGCCTTGGGCGTCATGCCACCGTGCTTGACCCATTTTGCGGCACTGGCACGACGTTGGTCGAATGTAAGAAAGCCGGTATCGCTAGTATTGGAATCGAGCCAAATCCAATGGCCTATTTCGCAAGCTGCGTAAAGGTCAGTTGGACAGTCGATAGTAACGCGCTGTTGTGCTATGCCGACGAAGTTGCCGCTTTGGCCGGAGAAGCCATTGGCGAGATTGGTGATTGGCATGGGTTGCCCTTGCTTGATAGCAAACCCCTCATTTCGCCACTCCAGAGCCTCCGCCCTGAACAAGCGAAGCTGTTGCTCAAAGATTCGATTAGTCCGATTCCGCTGCATAAGACGTTGGTCCTCTTAGACACGATCGATCAACATGGGGACCCCCAACTTCAACAGTATGGGCGGCTCGCACTGGCCAATGCACTTGTCAACCGTATCGGCAACTTGAAGTTCGGTCCGGAAGTCGGTTTAGGAACAATTAGATGTGACGCTCCAGTCCTCGATGCGTGGCTCGAATGCGTTCGCACCATCGCTCAAGACATTAGATCGGTATGCGAACGATCTAATGTGTCGGCGCAGATTCTACGGGCTGACTCGCGGATGGCAGATCGGATATTGGACGCAAATTCCATTGACGCCGTAATTACGTCCCATCCCTACCCGAATGAAAAGGACTACACTCGAACGACGCGTTTAGAGTCGGTGATCCTCGGGTTGATACGTGATCGAGGCGAATTGCGATCCCTTAAACGATCGCTAATTAGGTCCAACACTAGTACTCAGTCAACCGTAAAATCGGAAGGGTAAAGGCGGTGAAGTTTGGTTCGTGCGTCCCGGGTGTTGAACCGCCAGTTGATGGTGGCTCGGGCGGCGTTGCGCTCCGTGACCAGAGCATCGACTTCCCGCCGGAGGGCCTTCCCGCCGGAGGGCCTTCCCGCCGGAGGGCCTCCTCGCCGGAGAGCCGCTGCTTCAGGCAGGAGCGGGACAGGACGCTGAACTCGATCTCCGCCATATTCAACCAACTCCCGTGCTTGGGGGTGTAATGAAACTCCAGCCGCCTGGCTATCCGCCGGGCTTCCTCAGCCGGGAAAGTCTCGTACAGCGATGCCCGGCGATGGGTGTTCAGATTGTCCAGGACAACCCTTATCACTTCGGCTTCCGGGTAGGCTTCATCCGCCAGCCAGCGCATCCGGCGGGCGAAGTCTTGCATCGTGCGTCGCTCCGTGACCGCCACATCTCGCCAACCTGCCAAGGGCTCGCAGGCCAAGAACAGGTTGCGGGTACCCTCCCGCCGGTATTCGTAGTCCTGCCGCAGCGGAAGTCCCGGCCGGGGCGGCAGAGCGGGCCGGGTCTCCGCCAACAACTGGGTGGATGTCTCGTCAAAACAGACCACCGGACGTTGGGGATCATAGGGTTCGGCGTAGAGATCCAGGACATCCTCCATGTTAGCCACAAATTCCGCGCTCACCTTGGGAATGCACCACTCCTTCTTCTGCCACGGCTTGAGGGCGTTTTTTTGAGACGCTGGCGCACCCCCTCGTGGGACATGGAGGGCGTCAGCCCCAACTCGACCACCTTCCCGGCCAGCAGACGCAAGGTCCAGTGGTCATGCCCTTCCGGCGGCGGGCTGCAGGCCAAGGCAATCAGGTGGGCTTCGCCCCGGTCGTCCAACTTCCGGGGGCGGTTCGCCTGGGGACGGTCCTGCAAGACACCCTCCAACCCTTCTTCGGCAAAGCGCTGCTTGACCCGGTATACGGTGCTCAGGGCCGCATCCAAAGCTTCGGCTACTTGGGGCGCCACCCAACCGTCGTCGCTCTTGAGGAGAATCCGGGCTCTAGCGGTCACTCGAGCTGAGCTTTTGCCCACCCGGATCAGTCGCTGGAGCTCTTCCCGTTGTTCCGGTGCCAGCCGCACCGCGTATTTGTCCCTGACCATCGCTGCCACCCCCGCCATCAACACTTCCCACAAGGCAGGATAGCCTAATTGGTCGATTTCTTAAACAATTGCTGAAACCAAGTTGACTGAGTACTAGGTTGTCAACGGTGACGGGTGAAAATCTGAGAGAAGAGATCGTCTTTTTGGAATGGCCGGGAAACAAATAGCATGAAGCAGAGCGACGATTTCAAGATAGCATCCGAGAAACACTATCAACTCGTACCCCCGACGACGTTACTGACGAAGATTTGGCTAGTTATCGGTAGCACGGTCGAATCTCACGTACCAAATAACTACGTAACGGACGCGACTAAAGGTAAAGCTATCAAAAGTCCAGGATGAGCGTGGACCAGCCGAAGTCGCGGGCGCCGAGGCCTTCGGCCGTGTACGGGTGGTAGTACTCCCGGAAGCCGGACTTCGCGATGCACTCCCTGCTCTTTTCTGCCAGCGGCTCGCTCAGTTCCGGGTAGCCGTGGCCCCGCAGCGCGTGGGACAGGAAGTAGTTGGTGTTGATCCATGACGGCCCGCGCCAGATGAAGCCTCCGGGGTTGCCAGGCATGAACTTGGGGTCGGAGGCCGGCACCGACGGCAGCGGGTATGGGGTCCAGAAATGCTCGGGCTTGGAGACCCACCTATCGACCACCGTCTCCACCATATGCCGGGGCAGGTCGGTCAGGATCAGCGGCATGAGCGAACTGATGGTCACCTTCTTTAACGGCTTTTCCTCCACGCCCGACAGGTCGAAGAACGCGCCCGCCTCTTCGTCCCAGCACTTGGTCACCAGAGCGTCCAGCGTCCGGTCGGCCTCGCGGTCGAACTCGGCTGCCTCCGGCGAGTCGCCCAACAGGCGCGCCAATGAGCGCTGACCGAAGGCATAGATGGAGTTGACCAGCACGTCCTCCACGTGAAATATGTCGGCGGCCAGGATCGCGTGGCTGTCTTCAGGTTCAGGGCCGCGCAGTGGTTCGTAGGCCGCGTAGACCTTCCTCAGGGCCGTGATGAAGCCGCGGTTGCTCAGCTCTTCCAGTCCCAGAATTTCATCGTACTTGGGCGAGCAGTCGGTGCCCGCCTCTTCGGGCTGGATCACGGCGACGAGGCCGTCGTTGTCCGGGTCTCGCGCTTCCCGCAGCCAGCGGTAAAAGCGGGTCAGGACCGGCAGGGCTTCTTCGCGAAACGCCTCATCGCCGGTCGCCCGGTACACCCGCTCCACGGCGTAGGCGATGATGGGCGGCTGAATGGTCGCGCTGTAGTGGGGGTCGGTCATGCCGACGATGTTGCGGCTGAGAAAGTCCGGCTGCTTCTCCATTTCCCAGAAGATGATATGGGGCATAAAACCGTTGGGCAGAGCCCCGCTCATCAGGGTGCGCAGCTCGGCCTTGGCTTGGTCCGGGTCGAGGTGAATCAGGGCCAAGGCGTGGAAGCAGGAGTCCCAAAACCACTGGAAAGGGTAGCCGGTCAGCGATGGGCAGACGAAGCTGTATTCCCTGCCGTTCCAGTCGGCCACTCCCTGCCGCAGGTTCGATAACAGAATCCGGCGGGCGCCGTCTTCCAGTTCACTGCGTTCCATAATTCATTCCTGTCTCTGTTGTTTCGGCGTTGATTATACGACGGGAGTGCGCTGCCGGGGGACCGGTAGCAATTTTTTCGTGTCCATCGGCGAGACCGACCATCTCCGGACTTCTCAGGATGAGCGAATACTGTTCTTATTCGAAGGCCTCACAAAGTTTTCAATTTCCAATCTCCACGAGGCTTTTTCATATATGTGCTGTATGCCTGTTATCGCTATATGGCAATGGGTAAGCCGTTATATTGATTGACAATACCGCTAGGGTCAGTTAGAGTATAGCTAACTGGTTGGCGGTTCATAGCGGAGGTGTGGTGGATTGAATACTGAGCAACGGGCAGATACCAAGAGGAGAGAAGGACGAAGCCCTGGTTACCCTGATTTTGGCCTCGATGAGGCGATTGCCAAAGCTCACCGAATTTGGGTCGAGGAAAAAAGAAACTTTGCGCCTATGGCCTCTATTCATGGCCACTTGGGCTATAAGCCAAATACTGGCCCAAGTGTTCGTGCAATAGCGGCTTTGAAATCATTCGGGCTACTCGTTGATCAAGGTAGAGGAGCTGCTAGACAGGCAAAATTGAGTGACCTAGCTTTCAAGATTATCATTGATGACCGGCCAGATTCACCGGAGAGGCACAATGCCATCAAAGAAGCAGCGCTGCTTCCCCCAGCCATACGTGGATTATGGGAGGAATACGAAGGGACCCTTCCCTCCGATGCCACACTTCGATATGTACTCCGGTCTCGCGGTTTCTCAGAAGTGGGGGCGGATGCCTTAATCAAGGTGCTTCGAAACACCATAGAGTTTGCAAAACTGGAGGAATCTGATAACATAACTGACGATCCTACTGAGGCGGAAGATGAGACCACAAAGCATGCAGGGAATGTTGATGTCTTTGAGGTCCCATTTGCCCTTGAAGGGAGCCAGTCCATGCAACAACATAGTCGTGCCAACGATGGAACCGCTAAGGCTCTTGAGCAACGAGTTTTACAAATTCCATTGTTAGGCAATAAATACCTCGCGATGCAGCTACCCGTGCCCCTGACTGAAGCTGACTGGGAGCAAATGTTAAGCGTGTTGAATGCCATGAAGCCCGGCCTCATTGCTACCAAAGAGGATAATGGAATCGATCATGAAGGAATTTAACGTGGTTATTCGCGATCTTCACGGTTGTGATTCGGCCTAGGAGGCTGTCCTAGGATTCGTTCTGTGAGACGAAAAGCGTTACTTGTTAATCTCTTTCTCATAGTCGGAACGGCGAACCCGATTACAGACGATTATCGTTTAGGACAGGCTCCTAGTACTCAGTCAACCGTAAAATCGGAAGGGTAAAGGCGGTGAAGTTTGGTTCGTGCGTCCCTGGTGTTGAACCGCCAGTTGATGGTGGCTCTGGCGGCGTTGCGCTCCTTGACCAGAGCATCGACTTCCCGCCGGAGGGCCTCCTCGCCGGAGAGCCGCTGCTTCAGGCAGGAGCGGGACAGGACGCTGAACTCGATCTCCGCCATATTCAACCAACTCCCGTGCTTGGGGGTGTAATGAAACTCCAGCCGCCTGGCTATCCGCCGGGCTTCCTCAGCCGGGAAAGTCTCGTACAGCGATGCCCGGCGATGGGTGTTCAGATTGTCCAGGACAACCCTTATCACTTCGGCTTCCGGGTAGGCTTCATCCGCCAGCCAGCGCATCCGGCGGGCGAAGTCTTGCATCGTGCGTCGCTCCGTGACCGCCACCTCTCGCCAACCTGCCAAGGGCTCGCAGGCCAAGAACAGGTTGCGGGTACCCTCCCTGCGGTATTCGTAGTCCTGCCGCAGCGGAAGTCCCGGCCGGGGCGGCAGAGCGGGCCGGGTCTCCGCCAACAACTGGGTGGATGTCTCGTCAAAGCAGACCACCGGACGTTGGGGATCATAGGGTTCGGCGTAGAGATCCAGGACATCCTCCATGTTAGCCACAAATTCCGCGCTCACCTTGGGAATGCACCACTCCTTCTTCTGCCACGGCTTGAGGGCGTTTTTTTGAGACGCTGGCGCACCCCCTCGTGGGACATGGAGGGCGTCAGCCCCAACTCGACCACCTTCCCGGCCAGCAGACGCAAGGTCCAGTGGTCATGCCCTTCCGGCGGCGGGCTGCAGGCCAAGGCAATCAGGTGGGCTTCGCCCCGGTCGTCCAACTTCCGGGGGCGGTTCGCCTGGGGACGGTCCTGCAAGACACCCTCCAACCCTTCTTCGGCAAAGCGCTGCTTGACCCGGTATACGGTGCTCAGGGCCGCATCCAAAGCTTCGGCTACTTGGGGCGCCACCCAACCGTCGTCGCTCTTTAGGAGAATCCGGGCTCTAGCGGTCACTCGAGCTGAGCTTTTGCCAACCCGGATCAGTCGCTGGAGCTCTTCCCGTTGTTCCGGTGCCAGCCGCACCGCGTATTTGTCCCTGACCATCGCTGCCACCCCCGCCATCAACACTTCCCACAAGGCAGGATAGCTCAATTGGCCCCTTTCTTAAACAAATCCCAAAACCAAGTTGACTGACTACTAGTAGTCCAACATCTTTGAATTGAGTACTGACCACGTGTCTACCAAGCACAGGGCGCAGAGGATTGGGGCGTGTGAGGAGGGGATGGCGATGAAGAGATACCGGGTCAAGCTGAGTGCGGAGGAGCGGCAGGAACTGAAGACATTGGTGTCCCGTGGCCGGGCGGCGGCTTACAAGCAGACCCACGGGCGCATCCTGCTGCTGAGTGATGAGGCCCATGCGGACGGGGTCATGAAGGATGAAGACATTGCCCGGGTTCTACAGATTGGCCGTGCGACGGTGGAACGGGTGCGCCGGCGGTGCGTGGAAGAGGGTCTGGAGCGGGCCTTGGGGCGCAAGGAGCAACTGAACCGGAGGCAGAAGCGGCTGGACGGTCAAGGGGAAGCCCACCTGATTGCCTTGGCCTGCGGAGAACCGCCGGAGGGCCGGGCCAGTTGGACGCTGAAACTGTTGGCCGACCGGCTGGTCGAATGTGAGATAGTGGAGAGCATCAGCCCTGAAACAGTGCGCCAGACGCTCAAAAAAACGAACTCAAGCCCTGGCTGAAAGAGTGCTGGTGCATCCCGCCGCAAGGCAGCGCCGAGTTCGTCTGTGCGATGGAAGACGTGCTGGAAGTCTATCAGCGCCGGTATGGGGACAACGAAGTTCTGGTCTGCCTGGACGAGACCAGCAAGCAACAGGTGAAAGAGACGCGCCGGCCGCGTCCGGCCCGGCCTGGGGCGGCGGGCTCCTACGATTACGAATACGAGCGCAACGGGGTGAGCAACCTTTTCATGTTGTTCGCTCCGCTGGAAGGGTGGCGCCGGGTGGAAGTGACGGACCGGCGCACGAAAGCCGATTGGGCCCGGGTGGTCAAGCAACTGGTGGACGAGGACTACCCGCACAAGGACCGTATTGTGCTGGTGATGGACAACTTGAACACCCACCACCCAGCCTCATTGTATGAAGCCTTTGAACCTGCCGAAGCGCGGCGCATCGCCGAACGGTTGGAGGTCCACTACACTCCCAAGCATGGCAGTTGGCTGGATATGGCCGAGATCGAAATCGGGGTGATGGCCCGGCAATGCTTGGACCGCCGTATTCCCGACCAAAGCGCTCTGCGGCGGGAGGTGGGAGCGTGGCAGCAACAGCGCAACCGGGACGCAATACGGGTGGACTGGCGCTTCACCACCTCGGATGCGCGCATCAAACTAAAATCCCTCTACCCATCAATGCAACACTGATGGACTACTAGGAGAAATGTGCGATTATTTCGTTGGTTTTCAACTCGTCAACGGCGGTTTGAATTTCTATCTCAGAGAAGTGCGGCTTCAACTCTCGAACTAGGTTGATTACATCCTGGGTATCGGGGTCACTGGACGGTCGAGCTAGATTCCAAATGTAAGTCACGGTTGTGCGTAGCTCAAGGTCCTTTGCGCGAAAATGGCCGAATTGTTCAACTAGCTTCTCGATTTTGGCGACATATTCCGAAATTGGAGCGTTGCTGTTTCCAATTGCTTGGCTCGCTCCAGGGCCGGGGGTTATTTTGAATCCGCCGTCATTTCCGGCGTAGGTGATGTCGACGCCACCCTGCAATTTGGAGCGGTCAAGTTCGGCTGATACTTCGGGTGAGAACGGCCCATAGCTGTACAAGGTGTATCGGTATCCTAACGGGACTTTGTAAACCTCTTGGAGCAGGTAAACGAGCTTCATAAACACCGTTTTCCCGAACTGGGGACTCCGTGTTTCAAGGTGCTGGGCAAGGAAAGGGGGTAATGCGCGTCGCAGAGAGTCTCTGATATGGTTATCCGGCATAGATGCCACCTCGTCTATCGCGCTTTGATTATCGCTTGAGCCGCCTCACGGTCAGACGGCTTCACGTAAATGCGGCGTTGGGTCACTGGCCGCATATTTCTGACAATGGTTGACAACGAAGAAAGCGGTCTCCCACGTTGAGGAGCCAAAGCGTTATCAGGCACAATTTGCAGGTCTTGGTCGTCGAGAGAATACCATGATTTTGAAGAATCCCTAACACAGCCTACTAAATCACCGAGCGCATTTACTAGCTCGTCGAATCGGTCATTCTCTTCGTCAGTTGGAGTTTCAGTCGTGTCCCACACGCTGCGATATAGCTGACGGTTGTGGATAGAATTGCCGTGAAATCCGGCGCGGCCTTCGGATATCCGCCCGAAGACCAGCCAGTCATCCCATTTCAAGTATTCTTGGATTCCCTCGGCAACCGGCAAAAGAAACTCGTCCTTTTTGTATTCGCCTGAAAGAAGGAAGGACAGAACCTGTTCGACATGGTGGTCAAGGGCTTGGCGAGTATGATGAAAATACACCTGAGTGAACATCATATACCGCGCTATTATTAATCCTTCTGCCGCATGCCAACCGCCATCCTTGATGGCTACTACAGGATCATCGTTTTCGTTCAACCCCAAGCTAAGTGTTGCAAGAATACGGTCAAGATCGTACTTTCCGTACGATACTCCGGCATGTAGGGAATCCCTTAACAAATAGTCGCAGCGGTCAGCGTCGAGTTGGCTGGTGATCAAGGGACGCCATATCAGCCTGCGAACAGAAGCCGGGGTTCGAGATGTAGTTGTCCCTATGATCAAATCAGCTACATCGATGGCCTTGATTTCGTAGTTTGCATTACCGGGATGGTCTTCGATTGTTTCCCTCAAGGCAGATGTGATGATGCTAGCCGAGTAGTCTTCGTGATGATAGCGTCTTCCGGTGTCGGGGTTTATCGGAAAAAGGTTTTCCCCAGAATGAGAAAAGGGCGAGTGTCCGACATCATGCAAGAGGGCTGCGAGCCGGACTATCTGGCGGTCTCGTCTGACTCCGGCTTCATCGTAGCCTCTCTCATTAAACAGATAGTTCTTCTGACGTGATACAATTGAATCAAACATTCGAGTCGCAACGTCCATTGTGCCCAAGGCGTGCTCGAAGCGGGAGTGAGTAGCACTTGGAAAAACGAACTCGGTAAGGGCCAGTTGCCGTATACGGCGTAGCCTTTGAAATGCCAGACAGTTGATTATTTCAAGTTCCCAATCATCGTATACCACGAACCCATGGATTGGATCGCGAATGAAGCGGTTCGGCATTTCGTCCAGCTTGGGATAATTGCCGGAAATATTGGTCGGGCATGATTATGGGATAACTATAGTGGCGATTCTATTACATGGCAACCAGCATTTGTCAGGAATGACCTGACGCACACGTTACCACATTAACTCTAATTTGACATTTTGAAATCTATCAATCTAAAATCGTGCCACTATTAAAAACGAATAACTTCAAAGGCTGTGAAGGGGAGTAGTAGTCTTCCAGCGGGGCCAAGCGAGCCGGGTTTGGTGGGAGCCGGTGCCGAGCGTGGAAGCATGAATGGACCCCGGAGCCGCAGGCCGAAGCTGTGCATTACCTCTTTGACCGGATTGGCAACGGAGAGGACGGATGGGCTAGGCTGGGACGGTTGGGTGCCGTTATAGGCCCACGGCACAGGGACCGCGTAGAACTCAGGTCCCTCCCGCCGATTGAGATTCCGGAATGGCCCGTCTACGCATCGGGGCCGGTCTGGAAATGAGGGTGGCAACGCGATTTGGACTCGTCCCTTGGGACGGGTCTTTTATTTTGGGCAAGTGGCTGGGACCTTTTTCCTGGCCACTAACTCAAGGAGAGCGCTCACATGTATCATCCAACATTGCAAGAAGTGAAGGCCATGGCCGGACGCGGCAACCTGGTGCCCGTCTACCGGTCGATCAACGCTGACTTGGAAACGCCGGTGTCGGCCTACCTGAAAGTGGCCCGTGGGCCCTACTCTTACTTGCTGGAAAGCGTGGAGGGAGGAGAGCGGTTGGGCCGCTACAGCTTCATCGGGACCGAACCTTACAAGGTGGTGCAGACGGGGGCGGGGCTGCCCGGGGGAGAGATTGACCCGTTGTTGTTGGTCGAGGAGGAGATGGGCCAGTACCAGCTCATCCCGGTGGAAGGCCTGCCCGGGTTCCAAGGCGGGGCCGTCGGCTACCTGGCCTACGACACCATCCGCTACTTCGAGCCCAGGGTGCCGCCCATGCCGGCCGACCCCCAAGGCGTCCCCGAATCGGTCTTTATGTTCGGCGAGACCATCCTGATCTTCGACCACCTGCGTCACGACATCAAGGTGGTGAGCCACGCCCACCTCGGCGGCGACGTGGAGAGGGCCTACGCCGAAGCGACTGCCCGAATCGACGAGATGGTGGCCCGGCTGTCCCAGCCCTTGGTGCTGCCTCCCGAGCTGCAGGGCGGTGCTTTGGGAGTGAACGAGTCTTCGCCGGTCGAGTCCAACTTCACTGTCGACCGATACGCCGCCGCAATCGACAAGTGTATCGAGTACGTCTATGCCGGCGACGTTATCCAGGTGGTCAACTCCCAGCGGTTCTCCCGCCGCACCGGCGCCCACCCCTTCCAGGTCTACCGGGCGCTGCGCAGCGTGAACCCCTCTCCGTATATGTATTACCTGGACCTGGACGGCTTCCAGATCGTGGGCGCGGCCATCGAGACGGTGGTCAAGGTCGAGAACGGCATCGCGGCCACCCATCCCATTGCCGGCACCAGGCCCCGGGGACGCACGCCGGGGGAGGACGACGCCAACGAGACGGAGTTGAAGAATAGCGAGAAGCAGAGGGCCGAGCACATCATGTTGGTGGACTTGGGCCGAAACGACATCGGCCGCGTCAGCGACCCCGGAACCGTGCAGGTGACCCAGCTAATGGACGTCGAGCGTTTTTCCCACGTGATGCACTTGGTGTCCCACGTGGAGGGCCGTCTGCGAGACGACCTGACTCCATATGACGCCCTGCGGTCCTGCTTCCCCGCAGGCACTGTCTCAGGCGCACCCAAAATCCGCGCCATGGAGATCATCTCCGAATTGGAGGGCGAAAAGCGGGGGCCCTACGGCGGTGCGGTCGGCTACTTCAGCTATTCGGGAAACATGGACACGGCCTTGGTGCTGCGCACGGGAGTGTACAAAGACGGCGTGATGTATGTGCAGGCCGGGGGCGGCGTCGTCGCCGACAGCGTGGCCGAAGACGAATATCAAGAGACGCGCCACAAGGCGGGCGCAATGATGCGCGCCATAGACGTGGCCGAAGCAGGGTTTTAACGCGATGTTGCTTTTGATCGACAACTACGACAGCTTCACTTACAACCTGTACCAGTACTTGGCCGAGCTCGGGGCGGAAGTCGTCACCCACCGTAACGACAAGATCACCCTGGACGAAATAGAGGACTTGGCTCCGGAGGGCATCGTCATCTCCCCGGGGCCGTGCACCCCACGGGAGGCCGGGATCTCCAACGATGTCATCCGCCGGTTCGGGGAAACGGTGCCCACCCTGGGCGTCTGCCTGGGGCACCAGTGCGTCGGTTACGTCTACGGCGCGGTGGTCGACCAGGCTGGGGAGATTCGCCACGGCAAGACGTCGATGGTCCACCACAACGGGGCGGGAGTGCTGGCGGGGCTGCCCAATCCCTTCGAGGCGATACGCTACCATTCGCTGGTGGTCTATCCGGACACTGTGCCCGATTGCCTGGAAATCACCGCCCGGACCGAAAACGGGCTGATCATGGGCCTGCGGCACAAAGAGCACCCGGTGGAAGGAGTACAATTCCACCCAGAGTCCATCATGACCCCCGACGGCAAGCAACTGTTGCAGAACTTCCTGGACCGTGTCGACAAGTACAACTGTGGGGCCCAGAGCCGTCGCTACTAGGTGCCGAAATCAACCGTCCAATCGGGAGTGACCGTGAGACAAATTAAAATCCTGATAGAAGAGCACGAAGATGGATTCGTCGGATACCCGATCGGCCTGAAGGGCGTAGTTATAGGGCAGGGCGATACGTATGAAGAGGCCCTCGCTGATGTGAAGTCAGCAATCTGCTTTTACGCTGAAACCGTCGGCAACGACGTGGTCGACGAAGCTACCTCAATGCTGAAAGTGTACCTGACCGATGCTGAAGTTCCGATCTGATGCCCCGGTTTCCCAGAGACTTGGCAAGGAATCGTGCGATCAGGGCATTCGAGGCTCTCGGTTTTCGAACAGTCCGGTCAGGTGCACTTATCGTTATGGCCCGAATCAAATGATGACGGGACAGAGACGAGCTTTGCCATGCCGAATCATAGAAGGATCAAATCTTCGACGTTGCGGGCCATTTGTACTCAGGCCAGCGTGACCAGGGTGGAATTCTTGCGGGCGGTCCAGGATTCCTAGACGAACGGAGCGGCCATCTTTTGGATATTCGCGAAGCAATTGACGTTGTGGTTTCAGGGCGTTCTCTCAGCTTGGATGACGCCTCGGCGGTGATGAGGCAGATGATGCTGGGGGAGGCGACCCCGGCGCAATTGGGGGCGTTTCTCACCGCACTGCGGCTGAAAGGGGAGGCGACCGAAGAGATCGCCGGGATGGCCACGGTCATGCGGGAGTTCTCGTTGAAGGTAAACGTCGAAGGGATGTTGGTCGACTCCGTGGGCACGGGCGGCGATGGCCAGAACACGTTCAACATTTCCACTGCGGCCGCGTTCGTCGCTGCGGGCGCTGGCGTTAAAGTAGCCAAACACGGCAACCGGGCTGCCTCCAGCAAGTGCGGCGCGGCCGATGTGCTCGAGGAACTGGGCGTGCGGATCGATTTGCCCCCGGAGGGCGTCGAACGCTGCATCAACGAGGGCGGCATCGGGTTTATGTTCGCCCCGGCCTTCCATCCCTCCATGCGCCACGCGGCGCCGGTGCGCCGGGAGATAGGCATCCGCACCGTGTTCAACATCCTCGGCCCCCTCACCAACCCCGCCGGGGCCCAGAGCCAGTTGATCGGCGTGGCTTTCCCGGAGTTGGGTGAACGCATGGCGGAAGTGATGCGCCTGTTGAACACCCGCCATTCCTTGGTGGTCCACGGCGAGGGCGGGCTGGACGAGATCGCCTTGTCGGGAAAGACGTCGGTATGGGAAGTGAAGGACGGAGAGGTGGGCCGGTGGATGTTGGACGCCCGCGAGTACGGTTTGATGGGCGCCCCCATCGAGGCCATTCGCGGCGGGGACCGCGAGGAGAACGCCGACACCATGAAGCGCCTGTTGCGGGGTGAGCCCGGGCCGATTCGCGACGTAGTGTTGCTGAACAGCGCCGGCGTACTGCTGGCCGCCGACGCTGTGGCCAGCATACCTGAGGGCGTCCAGCGCGCTGCCGAATCGATCGATAGCGGAGCCGCTCAGGCCAAGCTGGAAACACTGATAAAATTGAGCAGGGGAAGACATCAGAGTAATTGAAACCAGTACGTTTTACGTTGCACGCATTGGATGGTCTCGCCGAGGCGAGGGAACTCGGTTTCGAGATCGACGAGAACACAGCCTTGGGGGTTGTGGCGAACCCGGAGTTGGTGCTACTAGGCAATTATGGCCGATCCATTGCCCACGGTACGATAGGAGAGCGGCACATACTCCGGGTCATCTACGAAGAGGATGGCGAGATTGTAATTGTTACTCTGTACCCAACAAGGAAGGGCCGATATGAAGTTTAAGTACAGTCCGGAAGTGGATATTCTGGTGGTGCGGCTATCCGACGAACCGTTTGACCATGCCGATGAATCTTCGGGCGTCATTGTATACATCACCAAGCAGGACAGGCCGGTGAAGCTGGAAATTCAGGGGGCCAAGGAGTTCATAATGAACTCCTTGGCTAGTGTACTGGAAGGCAAAGAGGTCGTGGTTGCTTGAAATGCCCAGCATTCTTGACGACATCGTAGCCGCCAAGCGCGGCGAATTGGCCGAACAGCAGGCGCGGACACCGCTGGAGGCGCTGCAAGAATCGGCGACTGCCCAGCCGCGCCCCCTGAATCTGTCCGGGGCGCTGATGGGCGGCGGCGTCAGGCTCATCGCCGAGGTGAAGAAAGCATCGCCGTCCCGGGGACTGCTGGCGCCGGACTTCGACCCCGTCCGGTTGGCTGACACCTACGTGAGCAACGGCGCGGCGGCGGTCTCTTGCCTGACGGACCCTCGTTTTCAAGGAGAATTGACGCACCTGGCCCGCATCAAGGAGACCGGGGCGTCGCGGCGCGCGCCCGTGTTGCGCAAGGACTTCATATTCGATCCGTACCAGGTCTACGAAGCCAGGGCCGCCGGGGCCGACGGCATCCTGCTGATCGTCGCCATTCTGGAGCCGGACCAATTGAAATCCCTGCTGGAGACAGCCCAGACCCTCTGGATGCAGTGCTTGGTGGAAGTCCACGATGAGGAGGAGATGGAGACAGCCTCGAACGTGGGTGCCGAGATTATCGGAATCAATAACCGCGACCTCCATACCTTCACCACCGACCTCGAAGTAACTGAGCGGCTGGCCCCCCTGGTGCCCCGGGGGAGAATAATCGTAAGCGAGAGCGGCATCTTCAGCCGCGACGACCTCTGCCGGCTCAACCGCGTCCGGGTGAACGCGGCGCTGGTGGGCGAGGCGCTGGTTACCGCCCCCGATGTCGCCGCCAAGGTCCGGGAGCTGTCCGGACAGCACCAGCCGGCCGGAGGCGCGAGGCCCTAGTGGCGATAAGGGTCAAGATCTGCGGGATCGGCAACCCCGGCGACGCCCGCGCCGCCGCGCAGGCCGGGGCGGACTTCATCGGCATGGTCTTCGTGCCGGAGCGGCATCGGCGCATCACCCGGGAGGACGCGAAAATCATAGTCGATGAGGTGCGAGGCCGCGAAGATCCGGCCCCAAGAATGGTCGGCCTCTTCGCCGATCAGCCCCTGGAAGAGGTGAATGAGACCATCGCCCACTGCGGGCTGAATGCCGTCCAACTTTGCGGGGGCGAGAGCCCCGAATACGCGATGGCTGTCAGTGCTCAGGTAATCAAAGTTGTTCATGTTCCGGCGTCTTCCAAGGCGCCGGATGACGTCCCGGAATTGGCCGAGCGTGTCCGGGAGTTCAGCGAAGCAGGACACCTGGTCACCCTGGACCGTCTGGTGGAAGGTATACAGGGCGGCACCGGACGGGGTTTCAGCCAAGAGTTGGCGGCGTCCCTTTCGCGCCGGGGGTCATCCTTCCTGCTGGCCGGCGGCCTGACCCCGGTAAACGTCGGCCGGGCCATCAGCGTGGTCAGGCCTTGGGGAGTAGACGTATCCAGCGGCGTCGAAACCCTTGGGAAAAAGGACCACCGAAAGATTCACCGGTTTGTGACTAACGCTCGGGACACGGACGCCGCCCTCGTCGGCTCCGCCTAGGGAATCTCTGAACAAGTCCGTATTGATGTGGCATATTAACGCAGGCGGAGCCTGATGCCGGTGGAGGGCGTGGAGTTGATGGACCAGCCAACATTTTCGGACTTGGAATACTAGTAGTCAGTCATGTTTGGAATCGAAGGGATAGAGGCGGTGAAGTTTGCCCCTGGCGTCCTGGGTGTTGAACCGCCAGTTGATGGTGGCTCGGGCGGCATTTCGCTCCGTGACCAGGGCCTGGACCTCCCGCCGGAGGGCGGATTCGTTGGGGACGCGCTGCTTGAGGCAGGAGCGGGACAGCACGCTGAACTCGATTTCCGCCATATTCAACCAACTCCCGTGCTTGGGGGTGTAGTGGAACTCCAGCCGTTTGGCGACCCGGCGGGCCTCGGCCGCTGGGAAGGTCTCGTACAGGGAAGCTGTCCTGTGGGTGTTCAGATTGTCCAGGACCACTCGCACCACCGGGACCTCTGGATAGGCCTCATCCACCAGCCAGCGCATCTGGCGGGCGAAGTCCTGCATGGTGCGCCGCTCCGTAACCTGCACGTGGCGCCAACCGGCCATCGGTTCGCAGGCCAGGAACAGGTTGCGCGTACCCTCCCGGCGGTACTCGTAGTCCTGCCGCGCCGGTCTCCCCGGCTGGGCTGGCAGCGGGGGACGCGTGTCAGCCAACAACTGGGTGGAGGTCTCGTCAAAGCAGACCACCGGCCGCTGCGGGTCATACGGTTCGGCGTACAGGTCCAGCACGTCCTCCATGTGGGCCACGAACTCGGCGCTCACCTTGGGGATGCACCACTCCTGCTTCTGCCACGGCTTGAGGGAGTTTTTTTCAGGTGCAGCCGCACCGTTTCGTGGGATAGGGAGGGCGCCAACCCCAACTTCACCACCTGGCCCGCCAAAAGGCGCAGGGTCCAGTGTTCATGCCCTTCCGGCGGTTCGGAGCAGGCCAAAGCGATGAGGTGGGCTTCGCCCCGGTCGTCCAGCTTCCGGTACCGATGGGCTTGGGGCCGGTCTTGCAACACCCCTTCCAGCCCCTCTTCGGCGAAGCGCCGCTTGATCCGAAACACCGTGCCCTCGGCCACATCCAGGGCTTGGGCCACTTGGGGAGCGCTCCACCTCTCATCCGTCTTGAGCAGAATCCGGGCCCGGACCGTCACCCGGGCTGTGCCTTTCCCCGCACGAACCAGATGCTGGAGCTGGTTCCGCTGCTCCGCCGTCAGCCGGACTCCATACTTTTCCCTGACCATACCGCCACCTCCCATCAACCCTATCCACAGTCAGGGTAGCTCTTTTGCTCAATCTTTCACGTTACCATTAATATCAAGTTTGACTGACTACTAGAGCAAGAAGCGCAAGACCCGCAGGGAGCTGTTTCTGGAGCGGATGGACGGACTGATTCCTTGGCAGAGCCTTGAGGCGCGCATCGGGCCCTTCTACCCCAAGGCCGGAAGGGGCCGCCGCCAGCCCTACCCGCTGGCAGTGATGCTGCGGATCCACTGTGTGCAGCTCTTCTACAATCTCAGCGACCCCGGCATAGAGGACCTGCTCTACGAGGCCGAATCGGTTAGGCGGTTCGTGGGCCTGAAACTGTCGGAGGCCCTGCCCGACGAGACCACGATTCTCAATTTCCGTCATCTTCTGGAAAGGCAGAATCTGGGACAGGGTCTGTTTCAGGAGATCAACAGGCATCTGGAATCGCAGGGACTGCGGCTGCGGGAGGGAACCATAGTGGACGCCAGCATCATCGAGGCACCATCGTCCACCAAGAACCGCGCCAGGGAGCGGGACCCGGAGATGCACCAGACCAAGAAGGGGAATGAGTGGCATTTCGGGATGAAGGTGCATATTGGGGTGGACGCGGACACGGGCTTGGTGCACAGCATGAGCACGACGGCGGCCAACGTGCACGACATCACCGAGGCGCACCATCTGCGGCACGGCGGAGAAAAGGTGGTGTGGTGCGACGCCGGGTACCAGGGGGTCCACAAGCGGGAGGAGAACCTGGGGCGTGAGTTGGACTGGCAGGTGGCGATGAGGCCCGGAAAACGCCGGGGCCTGGAGCCCGGGAGCGAGGAAGCCCTGGCGGAGAAGCTGAAGGCGTCGGTCAGAGCCAAGGTGGAGCATCCATTTCTGAAGGTGAAGCGGCTGTTCAGCTATGCCAAGGTGCGTTACCGTGGATTGGCTAAGAATACGCAGCGACTGGCGTTGGTGCTGGGACTGGGGAACCTGATGGCAGCCGAAGGTCATCTGGCGGGATAGCAGCGATATCGGCAGCCCAAGCCAGACATCAAGGGCGATATAGGCCCCCAGGGGGCCTGGCGGACGAAATCAGAGGCCATCGACACTCGCCAACACTGCCGGAAGGCGGGCCAGACCCGCGAACCCGTACCATTCAACACAAGACCGGCCTGTCCGGGTCTTGTTCAGAGGATTCCTAATGGTATTCGGTCAATAACTCCTCCCGCCGACTCAAGAAATACTTCAAATTTCTCGACCACGCCGAACGATCATCGAAGGTCGAACGTGTGTAACTCGAACGAGATCAGTAACACACCACCAAGAATTTTCGAAAGGAGAGGAGAGATTGCTCACGACACCAAACAAATACTGCAGGGTGATGATATACGGCACCCTAGTATTACAACGTCAGTTCAGGGAGGGATGTGGGGTGATGCCCGCATGGCGGCGCGGCGCTTGGCATGGGAGCGTCGGGCCCGTTCGTTACTGTCCTGCGTATCCTGCAGCCACCGCAGCAACTCTTCAGGTCCGAACCGTTCCCGGGGCAGCATTTCCCGCACCACCCGGTAGACCTGCGGCCTCGTGATCCGGGGCATCTTTTCCCCCCCAAGCCTGTTGCAGGCTCAGCAGAAAAGCTCCGCCCAGCAGGCACAGGGCCACATGGTGATGCCAGCCAGCCCAGGTGCGGGTCTCGTACTCGTCCAGCCCCACGTCGCTTTTCTCCGTCTCGAACTCCGTTTCTATACGCCAACGGGATCCTCCCACGTATGCCAGGGTCTCCAACGGGGTATCCTCCGGTGCATTGGACAGATAGTAGCGGGGTTCGCTGCCGTCCAGATTCCGGCGGAAAATGGCCCAGTGGATTTCGCCGGGCTTACGCCTGCTGGTTGGACGCACCCTCTGGCCACTGAACAGGTAGCTGCGTGGTCCCTGGCTTCCCTCGGCCACCGTAATCTCACGCCAGGCCTCCTCCGTGATGGCATCGGCCCGCTCCGCCATCGTCCGACGCTGCCCGCTGCGGAGCCTCGGCTTACGGGGACGCCCGAATCCCTGATACTCCACACTGGTCCAGGCAGGCTCCGGCGGCCACATCGTAAAGCCGGACGGAACGTCCAGCACGTACCACATCCCCAAGGCCGCCAGGCCGTCGCGGAATGACGGCGACATACCGAAGGCATCGTCCGCAGCGACCCATCCAGCCTTCAGGTGGCCCCGCTCCTGTGCCCGCCCCACCATCTCCAAGGCCAACTCCGTCTTCGACCGGTAGCCCCGCCTATCCTCCGGCACACCCGCCGCCTCACACCGGTCTTTGTCCGAGGTCCAACTCTCCGGCAGATACAGCCGTTTGTCCACCAGGGCCCGTCCCAACGGGCTGACATAGGCCAAGAACATTCCGGCCTGGCAGTTAGCCACCTTCCCCAGCCTCCCGCAGTACTGCCGGGCCACTCCCGCCGACTTCCGTCCCTGCTTGGGAAAGTCGCTGCCGTCCAGCACCCACACCCCTTCCGGATGCTCCAGCCGGGTTCCCAGGTACTCCTGCAGCCGTCCTATAATCGCCTCATCGTCCCAGGGAGAATCAGTGAGAAACCGCTGCATCCCTCGGGCAGACCCCGGAACCGTCTCCGACAGGTTCTCAGCGTTGCGCCGCTCCCCTGACTGTACCAGCAGGGCCTGGAGATAATGACCGCTGTGCTCCCGCGTCTCCCGGCGGCCAAACAGCGAAGCGAAGTAAGCGTGAAAATCCCCAAAGGCCCCGTACACCTGTTCGAAAGCTGCCGCATCCACATCCCCACCTCACCTGCCTGTTCCCTCTCCAGCTACACAGTCATCCTATCAAACTAACTGACGTTGTAATACTAGAAGTCTGGCCGGAAACTGGCTTCGCCGGGTGGTCAGCTATACTTGAGGCATCAAGAAATAGCGAGGGCTGAGGATGCTGGGAGAGCGTTCCGACCAGAGGGGTCTCTGGGAAGCGGACCGGTTGTATCTGGATCACGTGGGCAAGGACACCTTCTACGGTCTGCTGGCCTCGTTGCGGGGCCGGTTGTTCCGGGACGCCGAGTTTGCCGAGTTCTACTGCCCCGACAACGGCCGGGACAGCGTGCCGCCCAGCCTGCTGGCCACGGCGCTCCTGCTCCAGTCCCACGACAAGGTGAGCGACGCCGAGGCCAAGGCCAGAGCCGACTTCGACATCCGCTGGAAAGTAGCCTTGGGGATTGAGGTGGAAGAGCGTCCCTTCGCCAAGAGCACGCTGCAGGTGTTCCGCGCCCAGCTGATACTCCACGGCAAGGTGCGGGAGGTATTCGAGTCCAGCCTGCGTTTGGCCCGGGAGTCGGGGTATCTGAAAGGGCGCGGGATGCGGGTGGCGCTGGACACGACCAACATCCTGGGTCGTGGCGCGGTCAAGGACACCTACAATCTGTTGGCGGACGGGATAGTCAAGCTGTTGCGGGCGCTGGCTGCAGTGGAGAAGTCCACCGATAGAGAATGGGCCAAGGCCCGGGGATACGGGCAGTACCTTGCCTCCAGCATCAAGGGAGAAGCGGCCATCGACTGGTCCGACAAACGAGCCCGGACGGCGCTGCTGTCCTTGATAGTATCTGACGCCGACCGGTTGTTGGAGTTGTCGCGGCAGGCGCAGGGGGAGTTGCCGGAGGACGGTGAGGAGCGCCAGCGGATTGTGGCGGCGGCGGAACTGCTGGGACAGTTGCTGCTCCAGGACGTGGAACGCGCTGGTGACGGAGTGAATCTCAAGGACGGAGTGAGCCGGGACCGCATGATGTCGGTGCATGACCCGGAGATGCGCCATGGCCACAAGAGCAGTCGGCGACGGTTTGACGGACACAAGGCGGCCATCGTCGTGGATACCGACTCTCAGTTGATCACCGCCGTGGACGTATTGCCCGGCAACGCTCCCGACAATCTGGGGGCGCTGGAACTGGTGGAGCAGAGCGAGGCCAACACCGGTGTGCCGGTGGAGGAGGCCATGGGCGATGCCGCCTACGGCGACGGCGATACCAGGCAGGCCTTCGCCGACGCGGGACGCACCCTGATTGCCCGAGTGCCGGGACGCCCCAACCGGTCTCACTTTCCGAAGGAGGACTTCCGGATTGACCTGGAGGCGGGCGCCTGCACCTGTCCGGCGGGGAATGTTGCCCGGAGGATCGTATCATTCGGGACTCGGACCGGGCCCACCGGGCGAACTCACCAACTGAAAGGCTTCCGCTTCGACGCGGCAGTTTGCGGGGTATGCCCGCTGCGGTCCCAGTGCGTCGCCGGGTCATCGGGGTTGGGACGAACGGTGCAGTTGCACCCGCAGGAAGCGCTATTGCAACAGGCCCGTGCCCTGCAGCAGAGTGAAGCCTTCAGCGAGTACCGGCAGCGGCGGGTAGTGGTGGAACACCGGTTGGCGCGGCTGGTCCAGCTGGGAATCCGCCAAGCACGCTACTTCGGCCGCGTCAAAACCAGGTTCCAACTGTACTTGGCTGCCACCGTGGCCAACCTGACCTTGGTGAGCGCCAAGGCCGGTCTGCCAGCCGACACCGAGGGCGAGTCCAGCGTCGGCATTGCCCTACGCACCGGGACCATCCGTTCCGCCTTTGATTTCGTACCTGCGCGGCTCGGTCAAATCTTGACCTTGGTCTTGCTTACGTCGGCCTCACTGCCGAAATACATCTCCCTGAACAAGGCTTTCCGGCCAGATTGCTAGTAGTCAGTCAAACTTGATATTAATGGTAACGTGAAAGATTGACCAAAAGAGCTACCCTGACTCTGGATAGTGTTGATGGGAGGCGGTGGTATGGTCAGGGAAAAGTATGGAGTCCGGCTGACGGCGGAACAGCGGAACCAGCTCCAGCATCTGGTTCGTGCGGGGAAAGGCACAGCCCGGGTGACGGTCCGGGCCCGGATTCTGCTCAAGACGGATGAGGGGTGGAGCGCTCCCCAGGTGGCCCAAGCCCTGGATGTGGCCGAGGGCACGGTGTTTCGGATCAAGCGGCGCTTCGCCGAAGAGGGGCTGGAAGGGGTGTTGCAAGACCGGCCCCAAGCCCATCGGTACCGGAAGCTGGACGACCGGGGCGAAGCCCACCTCATCGCTCTGGCCTGCTCCGAACCGCCGGAAGGGCATGAACACTGGACCCTGCGCCTTTTGGCGGGCCAGGTGGTGGAGTTGGGGTTGGCGCCCTCCCTATCCCACGAGACGGTGCGGCTGCACCTGAAAAAAACTCCCTCAAGCCGTGGCAGAAGCAGGAGTGGTGCATCCCCAAGGTGAGCGCCGAGTTCGTGGCCCACATGGAGGACGTGCTGGGCCTGTACGCCGAGCCCTATGACCCCCGACGCCCGGTGGTCTGCTTTGACGAGACCTCCACCCAGTTGTTGGCTGACACCCGTCCCCCGCTGCCAGCCCAGTCGGGGAGACCGGCGCGGCAGGACCACGAGTACCGCCGGGAGGGCACTCGAAACCTGTTCCTGGCCTGCGAACCGATGGCCGGTTGGCGCCACGTGCAAGGTTACGGAGCGGCGCACCATGCAGGACTTCGCCCGCCAGATGCCCTGGCTGGTGGATGAGGCCTATCCGGAGGTCCCGGTGGTGCGAGTGGTCCTGGACAACCTGAACACCCACCGCATGGCGTCGCTGTACGAGACCTTCCCAGCGGCCGAGGCCCGCCGGGTCGCCAAACGGCTGGAGTTCCACTACACCCCCAAGCACGGGAGTTGGTTGAACATGGCGGAAATCGAGTTCAGCGTGCTGTCCCGCTCCTGCCTCAAGCAGCGCGTCCCCAACGAACCCGCCCTCCGGCGGGAGGTCCAAGCCCTGGTCACGGAGCGAAATGCCGCCCGAGCCACCATCAACTGGCGGTTCAACACCCAGGACGCCAGGGGCAAACTTCACCGCCTCTATCCCTTCGATTCCAAACATGACTGACTACTAGGCGCCATCACAACGTTCACAGGTACCGGCTTATTGCCCGCGACGATCATCCACGTCGCAGTAGCACAAATAGAACCAGGCCAAAATGAACACGTAGGAACCCTAACGGGCTACGCCATAGTAGCAGCGTCAACAGCCTTTCTAATCGCCCCGTCTTCTTGGATCCCAGTCAAGATATGGCAAGCTTGGGAAGAAAAGCAGAATCTCGCCCCCAATTGGGTACCAAGAACCGTGCTGAGAACCCTATCCATTCCAAGAGCAGCATCTGAGGAGCCGGATTTATAGGACTTCTGCACAATACATGGGGATAACCCGTGGCCTGGACCTCGACCCGCCTCCATCGGTGGGAGTCCGGCCCGAGCGCGTCCGGGATGAGGAGTTGGCCTTGCCGCCGCACACCAGGGTTCGTTAGACTGGGTAGGCTGTATGGTGGCTGGTTGTCAGCGGCCGGATGGCGCAGGCCGAATTGAAGGTCCCCAAATCGGGACGCGGCCGGGTGGTGGACCTGCCTGTGGAGTCGGTGGAAGCATTGAGCGCCCAACGGAAGCGACAACAGGGGAGCATAGCACCATCGGCGTAACCGGCGATTTGTACTCCCATGTGCAGCCGACGGTGCAGCGAGAAGCTGTGGAGCGTTTTTGAGCGGCGTGGGGAGCTGGGAATGGCAAATTGAGAACTCACTTAGCTTTGGCGTACCGGTTTCGTATCTGGAGACGCTCTTGGCCGGGATGGCGGAATGGCAGACGCAGCGGACTTAAAATCCGCTACCTTCGGGTGTGTGGGTTCGAGTCCCTCTCCCGGCACCATAAGTCAGCAGGAACAGCCATAAAGGAGGCCACCGGCGATGACCAACGTCAAGTACAACACCCTGACCGCCGAGGAGCGGCGGGTGATCGAGCAGAAGGGCACCGAGCGCCCCTTCACCGGCGAATACGACGATTTCTACCAAGAAGGCTCCTACGTCTGCCGCCGGTGCGACGCCGAATTGTACCGGTCGGACGATAAGTTCGACGCTCGCTGCGGCTGGCCGGCCTTCGATCAGGAGGTTCCGGGCGCCGTGCTGCAGTTGCCCGATCCCGACGGGCGGCGCATCGAGATCGAATGCGCCAATTGCCACGGCCATTTGGGCCACGTTTTCGTCGGCGAACGCCTGACCCCAACCAACACCCGCCACTGCGTCAACTCACTCTCCATGAAGTTCATAGGGAAGTTCATTCAGGCCGGGGGTTAGTCCTCTGGGCTAGGACTCTCGAAAATGGCGACGAAGCCTCTACTTCCGGAATCCATCAAGCCCATGCTGGGGCGCTTGGCACGGCGTCCTTTCGATTCGGCCGACTATCTCTTCGAGCTGAAGTGGGACGGCTGGCGGGCCTTGGCCTTCATCGAGGACGGCGGATTGCGCCTGATGAGCCGCAACGGCAAGGATATGACGACCCAGTTCCCCGAACTGGCGGGTATGGTCTCCCAATTGGGGTCCGGCCCGGCGGTTATCGACGGCGAGATTGTTTGCTTGGACGAGGACAACCGCCCCAGCTTCTCTCGACTACAGCACCGGATGCAGACCAAGAAGCGGGTGGTCCGGACGACTCACCCGGTAAATTTCGTCGCGTTCGACCTGCTCTACAACAAGGGCCGTCCGGTGATGAAAGAGCCTCTGGCAGCCCGCAAACGCCAGTTGGCGGAGTTGCTGCAACCCACTGAGTTGGCCCAACCCTGCGACTTCGTGGAGAACGACGGGACCGCCTTCTTCCAGGCCACCTGCGAGCTGGGCTTGGAAGGAATCATGGCCAAGCGGAAAGACAGCGTATACACTCCGGGCCTGCGTACCCCCCACTGGCTGAAGGTGAAGCGCGTAAGGGAAAGCGAGTTTGTCATCGCCGGTTACTCCTTCGGCGGAGCCCGGAAGGAGTGGTTCAGCTCACTGTTGCTCGGCTTGTACGACTTGGACGGCCGGCTCCACTACGTGGGCAGCGTGGGGACCGGGTTTTCCGGCGCGCCGGCCAAGGCATTATACGAGTGGCTCCGGACCAAGCACGTCGACGACCGGCCATTCGTCAATGTGCCAGACGTGAAACGGCTGATCCACTGGTGTGAGCCGGAGCTGGTCTGCCAAGTGGAATACGGGGAGTTCACGGTGGACGGCAAGCTCCGCTACCCCAGCTTCCTTCGGCTGAGGGACGACAAGTCGCCGGCAGACTGCACCGTTAACGACGCGCCAGGATGGCCCGAAGGCGCAACCGCGACGGCTTGACCCGCCGGTTGGATGGGACTACGATTTCTTCCCAAGAGTCAGGCGCGACCGTGTGGTGGGGTCGGGTTGTGGCGGCGTCGCCGTTTTTGGAGGCGAACCAATGGCCCGACGCTCCATGTGGAACGGTGCGATCAGCTTCGGGATGGTGGTCATACCGGTCAAGCTGTACCCGGCCACCGACAGCAAAGAAATCCATTTCGTAAACCTTCACGCGACCTGCAACAGCCGGATCCGCCAACCCCGCTTTTGCCCCTACCACGAGACCGCCGTTGAGTCGGTGGAGATCGTACGGGCCTACGAGTACGCCAAGGACCAGTACATCATCATGGAGGACGCCGACTTCTCGGACCTGCCGGTGCCCTCCAAGCACACCATCGAGATTTCCCGGTTCGTGTCCTTGCCCAGCATCGACCCTATCTACTTCGAACGCAGTTACGCTCTGGAACCCCAAGAGATCGGGCTAAAACCCTTCTACCTGTTGAAGCGCGCCTTGGAGACTACCGAGCGTGTCGCCATCGCCAAGGTTTCCATTCGCCAGAGAGAAAGCCTGTGCTGCCTGCGTCCCTACGAGCACGGCATCATGATGGAAACGATGCACTATCCGGACGAGATCCGAGGCACGGAGGAGTTGGCCCTGCCGGAAGGAGAAGCGTCTCTCTCCGAGCCGGAGATGTCGATGGCCATAGCCCTGGTCGACCAGTTAACCGGCGATTTCGAGCCTTCCGATTTCCAGGACGGTTACCGGCTGGCATTGGAGAAAGTCATCGAGTCCAAGCTGATTGGCGCGGAGCCGGTCATCCCGACACCGGTCGCGCCCATGGGCAAGGTCGGCGACCTGATGGAAGCCCTGAAGGCCAGCATAGAAGCCACCAAGACGGAACGTTCCGCCCGCCGGAACGGCGCCCAAAACGGCGCGTCAATGGAGGAACCCGAGGAGACGGTCGAGAAGCCGGCGCCCAAGAAGAGGTCGAGGGCCAAAGCCAAGGCCGCCGACTAGGTCGTTGTGTTCTTGGTTCAGATGTGGGGCAGCCGCTGACTCGTCTCGTTCAAGCCCGCAGCCAGGTCTCCCATCACCGCCAATCGTTCGGGCAGTGTCTTGATGGTGAACTGGGACGGCGTTAGGCCGCCCTCCTCCACCTCGCTCCACAGCACCGGCGCGGACACCGGAGCCCCCGGCAGCGGCCTAACGCTGTAGACGGACGCGGTCGTCCTTCCGAAACCGACCTGGTTGTGGTCCAGCAGCACCCGGTCGGTCCGGCGGCTGCGGGTGTAGTCCATGGTGAAGAGGTCAGGCCGGTGCTGGGCCAGCACCCGGTCGACGCCGATGACCCAGGTGTGGACCTCCTGAAACTCGTACTCCGGCTGAAACCCCACCAGCACGTGCAGACCGTTGGCCCCGCTGGTCTTGGGAAAGCTCTCCAGCCCCAAGGCGTCCAGAGCCTCCTTCACCACCATGGCGGCCTCGCAGAGGCGGGGGAACGGCACCCGCGGTCCGGGGTCCAAGTCGAACACCAGCAGGTCCGGATTGTACAGCTGTTCCACACGGGAGAGCCACGAGTGGATCTCCACCGAGTCTTTGTTGACCACCCAGAGCAGGTCGGCGTCGTCTTCGATTACCGGGCCGTACCCGTCTTCCAACTCGACCCGGCTCAACCACCTGGGCGTGTTCTCCGCCAACCGCCGGCGGTAATACGGCCGTTCCATGATGCCGTTGGGGAATGCCTTCATGGTTACCGGCCGTCCCCGCAAATGGGGAATCAAGACCGGCGCCACGGTTTGGTAGTACAGGAACAGGTCTGCCTTGGTGTAGCCGTCGTCGGGAAACAGCACCTTGGGCAGGTGGGACAGCCGCACCCGTTTATCGCCGATGTCGATGAAGCGGGGCCGGTCTTCTTGGGTTACCATAGAGGAATATTACCATCGCGGCA
The DNA here is from genome assembly GCA_965222595.1 of Dehalococcoidia bacterium. Classification (GTDB taxonomy): domain Bacteria; phylum Chloroflexota; class Dehalococcoidia; order Lucifugimonadales; family UBA3495; genus VXOI01. Next base: position 129,098 of record CBDCUJ010000019.1, read on the forward strand.
CCCCTCCGTCCCGGTGTTGGCCGGGAGCAGAGGTCCGCAAGGAGGCGCCTCATGCAGGAACGGGATTTTGTGGGCTACGGGGCCCACCCGCCGGAGGTCCGCTGGCCCAACGGGGCCAGGATCGCCGTTTCGGTGGTGGTCAACTACGAAGAGGGCTCAGAATACTCCATTCTGGACGGCGACCCGGCCGGCGAGACCTCCGGAGAGTCCCCTTCACCGGTCAGCCTCGGCGAGCGCGACTTGGCCAACGAGTCGTTCTTCGAGTACGGCAGCCGCGTCGGCGTGTGGCGGATAATGGACATTCTGGACCGGAACAACGTTACGGGAACATTCTACGCCTGCGCTCTCGCTTTAGAGCGCAACCCGGAAGTAGGACCGGAAGCGATTCGCCGGGGGCACGAGGTGATGGGCCACGGTAACCGTTGGGAAGAATACTACAATATGGACCGCGACGCCGAGCGGGAGGCGATCCGCCAAGCCGTGGAGACCATCACCAAGACCACCGGCCAACGTCCGTTAGGCTGGTACACTCGCTACGGCCCCAGCGTTAACACCAGGGAGTTGGTGGTGGAGGAAGGCGGCTTCGAGTACGACTGCAACGCCTACAATGACGACCTGCCCTTCTACACCAAGGTCCACGGGAATCCTTGGCTGGTGGTCCCCTATTCCTTGGAAGTGAACGACTACAAGTTCTGGCGCGGCGACCTGCTCACTCCCGGCGACTTCTTCGAGGTCGCCAAGGCCTCCTTCGACACACTCTATGAAGAAGGGGCCACCCATCCGAAAATGATGTCGGTGGGGCTGCACTGTCGCATCATCGGAAAGCCGGGGCGGGCTGCCGGGTTAGACCAGTTCCTGAAGTACGCCTCCGAGAAAGAAGGCGTGTGGTTCGCCCGCCGTTTGGACATCGCCCGGTGGTGGAAGGAGAACTACCCGCCCGTGTAATCGATGGGTAAGGGGACGCCGCATCAGGCCAGGCTGCGCAACAGGCTGCCGTAGCCTTCAATCGGCTCGGTCCAACCCAGGCGGCGCAGGGCCATCCAGATGGTGGCCTGATTGACGGTAATCACCCTCTTGCCCAGCTTCTGCTCCAGCGGCTCGGCGGCGTCCAGGGCCCGCCAGGCCGTGCCGGGCAGGAACACCGTATCGGCTTCCTCTTGGACGACCGTGGGCACGAAGTCGATGATGACCTGGGGGTCTTCGGCCTCGATCTCCAAGGGATTCATGGAGTCCTGCATCCAGGGTTCTCCGTCGGCGCTGACCACCGTGAATCCCGCCTCTTCCATGAGCGGCTTCAGCCGGTTGCGCAAGTGGAAGTTACGGTAGGGCCCCGCTATGTTGAGTTTTTGGCTGCCCATGTGACGCATGGCGGCGATACAGGAACCCACCGCCGTGATGGAGTCCACACCGCTGGAGTCTTCCATCAAACGGGCCATCTGCTGGTCATAGGCCATGTAGCCCTTGTGCCAGGTGCCGGAGGTACAGGCGTAGACCAGCAGGTCGGGTTCGATATTGGCCAAGGACCGGGAGCCTCTGGCAACGTCGTCGTTCATCTTGTTGACGTCGAAACCGAACAAGGCCCAGTCAACCTCGTTGGCCTCTTCGCTGCTCATTTTCAACCGGTGGTCGTCATCGGTTGAAGGCTCCGTACGGTTGCCCCACTGGCCGTTCCACATGCGTTCGAAATGGACGGTGATCTCCTTCGGAACAACCCGGTAGAAGTCGGGTTCGACCACCGGGTTGGTGGCCGGGACCAATGCTCCGATACGCTTGGTTCTTGCCATAGCGTTGTGCCTCACTACTCGGGTTTTCTATCGCCGGTCGCCAGCCACATTGTAATGCGGCGGCGTTACGCCGCGTCAACGCCGCCGCCATGTCGGAACCAACGGCTGCGGCGATAGACCGTCTATCTCGCCAATGAGATCCTATCGTGCGCCATCTCCGGGGGTGTTCTTGGTAAGGGAGTAGAAGACCGGGACTGTTTCGTAATGCTTCCGTAACTCTCCGTTGAATAAAGTGAGGCCATGACAATAGAAGTCAGTGGCGGTCGTTGAATTCGATGCCGCAATGCGGAGCCGATTATGAATAATTCCGCTGTAGCTACCCGTCCGCAGGCTGTAACCCCGGCAACCGACACTTGGGAATCAGGGGGACAGGAGCCGGCGAAACGCCGGCGCGGCCGCGACCGGGAACCCTTGGGCCCCGAGCCCATCGACGCCACGATCTACTGGTGGTGGACCGATGACGGCCGGACGGCCTGCATGGAAAACCAGTTCAGCGAGACGCCGGCCACACCGGTCCGGTTCCGCTGCATAGGCTCACTGACCCCCAAGTACCCCCGGCGGTTCCGGGTCGATCTGGTCCAAGCCCTGGACCCTCTGCCAGAGTTGAACCGCAAGGAATTGAAGGCGTTGGGCGGGGCGTTGACGACGGTCCTAAAGAACAAGCTGGGGGTCGAGGTTTCCACCGTGTCCGCCGAAGTGATAGACACTTCGCCCGTCGACGAACCCTAACCCCCGGGGCGTTGCCCCAGGGTCATCGGCGAACGATCTCCTTCCTCAATCACGAGTTGCCTGTCACAGCCGCCCTGGGCCGGCCCCTGCGGGCCAGAGCCAGCCGGTCGATCCGAGTCGCCAATGGCCGCATTGGCCATGGGGGAGCAAGTATGGCCCGCGGCGCCCGGCCGGACCATTGGTTTCTCGCCGGGACATTCGGGTACAATAAGCCCGCACCGGTCCAAGCACGACAGCGATCCAACCCGCGGGGAGGCAACAATGGCGGTCAACGGTTGGCGGCTCAAGGGAGAATATTTCGAAAGCTGCAACTGCGAGGTGCTCTGCCCTTGTATCGTCCGGGGCGCCACCGCCGTGCCTACGGAAGGCCACTGCGACGTCGCCTTGGCCTTCCACATTCAAGAGGGAGAGAACGACGGAGTCCAGCTCGGCGGCCTGAATTTCATCGCCTGCAACTACACCCCCGGTCCGATGGCTGAGGGCGGTTGGACTTCGGCCCTCTACATCGACGAAAAGGCCAGTCCGGCCCAACGAGCGGCCTTGGAACAGGTTCTGTCCGGGGAGATGGGCGGCCCCGCCGAGCGGTGGAAAGCGATGACCGCCAATTTCATGGGAATCACCTACGCGGCCATCGACTTTCGGATTCAGGGCCGGGTCCGCAGCGTGACCGTTCCCGGGATCATGGATTTCAGCGTGGAACCGGTGATGGCGGCAGGACAAGGCGACGCCATGAGGCTGGACAACACGGGACATCCGGTAAACAGCGACCTTTACTTGGCCCAAGGCAGCCGGGCCTCCTACACCGACCACGGCATGCGGTGGGACAACACCGGAAAAAACGGGCACTATGCCAATTTCAATTGGAGTTGGCCGTAGCCCGAATTTGGCCAAGATTGTTGAGGCGGCTTCCGGAACGCGTCTGCACCGGGGATCAGACCGCGCCGCCCGGACGCCCTCCAGTTCCACCCTCCTCGGGATCCGGGAAAGGTACGGGCCCACGAATAACGCCGGATACTTGGGGCGCGCCCAGCGGCGGAATAGGCGCAGCACCGGTTCCTTCAATATGTAGAGGCCGTACAACGGGCTGACGTACGATCCGGGCAGCATCGATTCCATCCGGTGACCAGGGCCAGCCTGATCCCCCAACCCTCGGGCGTCAACCCAAATCACACCCGTCCGGCGCTATGCAACAACCCGCTGTACCGGTTCTTGGGACCACCGATTTCTCGCCGCCGGGGAATGACTTCCCCATTCAGGCGGACTAGTCCGCTTCCAAGTCTTGGGCGTCCACGACCCGGAACCCCACGCCAAGCTTTACCTGGTACCAGGCAGCTTTGCCGTCGCTGATTGTCCCTCGGATTTCCTTTACCTCGAACCAGTCCAGGTGCCGCAGCGTCTGGCCGGCCCGACCGATAGCATTGTCCACCGCCTGTTGTATGCTCTCGCCGGAGGAGCCCACCAATTCGACTACCTTGTATGTGTGTTCCGTCGCCATGTCGTGCCTCCAATGTCCGATTCGCAGAACCCGTCTGAAAAACTATGGCCATTGCCCCGTCGGGCGGCCCATATCATATGCATTGTACCTGCCATCCGCAACCACGGCGAGGCGTGGCCACGGCCTTGCCTCCCTATCCCACTGACCGGATAACCGACCGGAACGGGACAAGAACGGCCCCGCGTGGGCGGTGCCGGGGTGGATAGCTGTGGTAGTATTTGCCGTGGATTGTCCGCCTTGGATATCCGGACGAGGCAGCGTAAAGGAGTTGCGGGCGCCATGAAACCGTTGGAAGGGATAAAGGTACTCGACTTGACCCGGGCCTTGGCCGGTCCGTTCTGCACCCTGATGTTGGGTGACTACGGGGCCGACGTCATCAAGATCGAGATCCCGGGCAGCGGCGACGACACACGCCATTGGGGGCCGCCGTTCATCGGCGAGGAGAGCGCGTATTTCCTGTCCATCAATCGCAATAAGCGAAGCCTCACCCTCAACTTCAAAGAGGAGCAGGCCCGCCGGATATTTCTGGAACTCGCCACGGACGCCGATATCATCGTCGAGAATTTCACTCCCGGCGTGATGGACCGTTTCGGGTTGGGTTACGAGACGGTCAAGACTATCAATCCAAGAGTCATTTACGCCTCGATATCCGGGTTCGGCCAAGACGGGCCCTACCGGAACCGCCCGGCCTACGACCAGATAATGCAGGGGATCAGCGGACTCATGAGCCTGACCGGAGAACCGGACGGAGAACCGCAAAAAGTCGGCATCGCCGTGTCGGACATCGGGGCGGGCATGTGGACGGCTTTCGCGGTAATGGCCGCGATCCGCCACCGCAACGAGCAGGGCGAGGGCCAGTACATAGACATATCCATGCTCGACGCCCAGGTGGCCTGGATGACCTACCAGGCCGCCTATTTCTTCGCCAACGATGAGCCGCCCAAGCGGTTGGGAGCGGCCCACCCCAACCTGGTGCCCTACCAGGCTTTCATGTGCCAGGACAACAAGTACATCAACGTGGCAGTGGGTTCCGAGCGGATTTGGGAACGGTTCTGCCAAGGCATGAAACGGGAGGAGCTCAGCGGCAACCCCGAATACGCCACCAACGGCGACCGGGTTCGCAACCGTTCGCGGCTGGTCCCCTTCCTTCAGGAGATTTTCCTGACACGCCCCGCCAACGACTGGGTGGAGGACCTGCAGCAGTATAGTGTTCCCTGCGGGGCGATTAACGACTTGGCGGACGTGTTCGCCGACCCCCAGATCAAGGCGAGGGAAATGTATTTGGAGATGCCTCACCCCACACTGGGAAGCATCAAACAGACCGGCCTGCCCATCAAATTCTCACGCACTCCCGGAGGTCTCGACCGTCCGCCGCCCCTCCTGGGAGAGCACAACAACGAAATACTGGCTGACCTGGGTTTCGACGACGGAGAGATCGACGAAATGAAGGCCAAGGACGTGATCTAGCCGTCGCAAGCCAGACGATGTGCGAATCGCGTCATTGTTTCAACGGTGTGTTAAGAGTCCGGTTCGCCTGCCAATAGGTCATTGTACGGAACGGCATGGCATGTTAGGCTGGCCCCGATTTGATGACTACCCCGGACCGCAAGGCCTCTAGGGCGGGAGAGTAGAGGCAATGGACCTAGGACTGAAAGACCGGGTCGCAATCGTGGGAGGTTCCAGCCGCGGCATGGGCCGGGCCATTGCCTTGGCCTTCGCCCAAGAAGGAGCCAACGTAACTATATGCGCCCGGACGGAAACAGACCTTCGCCACACTGAAATGGAGTTGGCCCGGATCAGCTCCCAGCACCATGTGCTGGCGATCCCGGCCGATCTGTCTTCCGCCCGGGATATTCGCCGTGTCGTGCGAGACACCTCCAACCGTTTCGGCCGGATCGGCATCCTGGTCACCCACGTCGGTTACGACCACCCCGGACGCCCATCGGAGATCAAAGACGAGACAATTCTGGCGGCCTTCGAAGAAAGCTTCCTGAGTTCGGTCCGTTTCGCTCGCGAGGTCACACCATACATGAAGCAGCAACACTGGGGCCGCATCATAAACCTCATGCCCCAGCTTATGGCCAAATCCAACAACGGGTCCGCCATTTCCACCTCGACGCAATTGGCCTTGGTGGGCTACTCAAAAATGCTGGCCAACGAGCTGGCCCCGTTTAATATCACGGTCAACAACCTGATTTCCGGTCCGGTAAAAACCGATTACTTGGTTGAAGCCCTAGACGAGCAGGCACGGACGCAAGGCCGGTCCACCGAAGAGCTGGTGAAAGAAACGGTGTCGGGAATACCCATGGGCCGAATGGGAACGCCCGAAGAGGTGGCAACCCTCGTTGCATTCTTGGGCTCGGAGAAGGCCGCCTACATGACCGGCACCAGCGTGGTCCTCGACGGCGGAATGCTCCAGGCAATCAGCTAGGACGACGGTACTGTATGACCGCCGCCAATGACGGCATCGAGGCATCCGATTTCCGCGAAGTATACCGTGCCGCCCAAGAGTTCCTCCGGTCCGAAGAAATTCCCGGCTGGCTGGTCTACGACTACCGGTCGTCCAACCCGATATTCCGGCAGGTCATAGAGGCCTCGGGACACGTCACGCGGCCCTGTTACTTTTTCCTGCCGGCCTCCGGACTGCCCCGGCTCTTGGTCCACCATGTGGACGCCGGCAAATTCACCGCCTCGGGCGTAGACCTCGCCGTCTACAGGAACCGCGACAGCATGGTGGAGTCCCTGCGGGAGTTCCTTTCCGGAGTGCCGCAGGTTGCCATGGAATACTCTCCCCGGAACGAATTGCCCAGGGTATCCCGGGTGGACGCCGGCACGATCGAGTTGGTCCGGAGCTTGGGGGTCGATGTAATCTCGTCTGCGGACTTGATGCAGGCCGCCACCCACCGCTGGACCCCGCAACAGCTCGAGGACCACCGCCGCACCGCCGACAAGCTGGGCCGGATCGTGAACGAGGCCTTCGCCTTCGCCGGCCAGCGGCTGGGCGAGGATGTAACCGAGTTCCAGGTTGCCGAGTACATCCGCCGCCGCTTCGTCCAAGAGGGGATCGAGTCGCCGGACGGCCCCATTGTCGCGGCCAACGCCAACGCATCGGACCCTCATTACGAGCCCTCGGCGGAGAACACCAGCGTCATCCGCCCCGGAGACTGGCTGCTCATCGACCTTTGGGCCAAGGGGACGGCGCCGGGCAGTGTCTACGCCGACATCACCTGGGTCGCCTACGCGGGAGACCGGGTGCCGCACCGCCACCAAGAGGTCTTCGATATCGTCATCGGCGCCCGCGACGCGGCCTTGAGCTATCTGCAGGAGTCCTACCGTCAAGGCGCACAAGTGCAGGGTTGGCAGGCCGACCAAGTGGCCAGGGAATACATTGCCAGCCGGGGGTACGGGGACTATTTCACCCACCGCTTGGGCCACAGCATAGGATTCGAGGTCCACAGCGAAGCCGTCAATCTGGACGGATTCGAGACCCGGGACGCCCGGCACATAATTCCAGGCGTCTGCTTCTCGGTGGAACCGGGAATCTACCTGCCGGAGTTTGGTGTCCGTTCTGAAATAGACGTTTTCATGTCCGAAGACGGCCCCTTCGCCAGCTCCCCCGTCCAGCGCGAGGTGGTGCTGATCGGGTAGCCTGAGCGCAAGCGGTAAAAGTCAAACTGGCGGCGTCGGCCGGAACAACGGATTCCAACAATAACGGCCTTTGGGACATCCCACAACCCCGATTTTTCGCTTATCACAGGCCAAGTTGCCGTATCCACGGCCCGCCTTTAGAATTAGCTCGGCGCAACCATTCTCCTGAATCGCTATTTATGAGGTTACCTATGGAATTTTCCTTGGCATACGAGATGCAACGGCCCATGTTGGACGACCACGCCGTGATTGAAGAGACCATCGAACAATGCATCTTGGCCGATGAGATGGGGTTCGATGCGGTCTGGTTCGTGGAACACCACTTCCTGACCACCTTCTCCGAGTCGCCCTGTCCCGAGGTCATCTTCGGGGCGTTGAGCCGCCTGACCAAGCGCATCCGCCTCGGCTTCGGCGTGGTGATCCTGCCCTACCACCACCCGGTGCGGGTGGCCGAACGAGTGGCGATGGTGGACCAACTATCCCACGGCCGGGTCGAATTCGGTACCGGTCGGTCGGCTCCCTACGAGCAGCTGGGCATGGGGGTAGACCCCCGGGACACCCGCGAAATGTGGGAAGAATCCCTCAGCATGATCCCCAAAATCTGGGAGTCCGACTACTTCGAATGGGACGGCAAGTTCTGGAAGGTGCCGCCGCGGCAGGTGCTGCCCAAGCCGTACCAGAAGCCCCATCCCCCCATCTGGGTGGCCGCCCTTCAGCCCTCCACCTACGAGTTGGCGGCGCAGAAGGGCATCGGCTCCATGGCGTTGGGCGTAAACGCCCCGTCGGTCTTGGAGCCCAGCATCAAGCAGTACAAGACGGCCATCAAGGAAGCGACGCCCGTCGGCTCGTTCGCCAACAACAAGTGGCTTAGCTCATGCTTCGGGCTGTGCGGAGAAGATAGCACGGCCACACAGGAGCTTTCGGCCCAATCCCTCAAGACGTTTTTCGGCCCCGGCCGGCCCTACGTCCAAGACCAGAAAGACATCTACGCGAGGCTTTTGGACCAGTGGGGCGGAGTACCCGATCACTTGGTTCAGAACTTCTCCAGGTACGTCGACGTTCCCAGCCAGTCCGGCAACGGCGGCTCGGGGCTCGACCTATCGGGCGGCAGCGCTCTGGCCCAGAAGGTGTGGGAAGAGTTCGACGCCGCCACCATGGCCGAGCGGGGGATCATCGTGGCCGGCGATCCCGAGGCGTGCATCAAGGCCGCCAGGCTGCACGAGGCCACCGGGGTGGACCAGTTGCAGTTCCTGATGGCGACGGAAACCATCCCTCACAAGGAAGTGATGAAGTCCATCGAAATGTTCGGGAAGCACGTGATCCCCGCCTTCAGGAAGGACGACCGCCAAGTCGCCCCCGAATGCCCCATCGACGTTAACGCCTGAAGTTAACGCCTGAAATTAATCCCTGAAGCCAACGCGGGGCATGATGACGTCCCGCCGGACCCGGCGTTTCAGAAAGGGCTCCGAAATAGTGATCGGAGCCCTTTCTGTTATACCCTCATAGAATCGACCCGCCTGACGCCGGGCCGGTTTGCAGTAGAATAGGGCATTATCCTACGATTCGACTCGGGAGATAGCGAACGATGCCGCTGGGATTTGGACGGGGCTCCGGAGTAGCTGTGTTGGAGTTGCACGGCGTGATCGGTACACAGATGCGGATTCCCGCCTATTCCCGCATCCTCGAGAACGTCGCCAAGAACAAACGTTACCGTGCGCTTCTTGTGGACATCGACTCGCCGGGCGGCTCGGCCGCAGGCTCCGAGGTGCTCTACCGGGGACTTCGCCGGGTGGCGGAGAGCAAACCGGTATACGCCTACGTCCGGGGGATGGGGGCTTCTGGCGGCTATTACGTGGCCTGCGCCGCCAGCAGGGTGTTCGCTCTGCCCACGGCCTTGGTCGGCTCCATAGGCGTCATCTACCTGCGGCCGGTGTTGGAGCAGTTGCTGGAAAAAATGGGCGTCGAATTCTCTATATTCAAGGGGGGCCGGTTGAAGGACATGTCGGGCTTCTGGAGGAGTCCGACGCCCGAGGAGTCGGAGAAATTTCAAGGACTGATTGACGAAATTTACGACAATTTCGTTTCGGTAGTGGCCCGGTCCCGCTCCTTGGAAGACTCCGCCGTTCGCGAACTGGCCACCGGCGAGGTGATGACAGCGGTCCGGGCCATTGACTTGGGGCTGATCGACCAGATCGGCGATTTCGAGGATGCCGTGGCGGCCGTCTCTCTGGCCGGGGGAGTTCGCCGCCCCCGTCTCAAGTGGCTGCAGCCGCGACGAAGCCTGGGCCAACGGCTGATGGGTAAAACGGAAGCCGGCACCGGGACGGCCGGTCTCACCGAAGTGATGCAGAGAGTCCTGTCCGGCGGCATCTACTTCCTGGAACCGTCCCACCTGGCCGGGTATTACAGCCCTTCGGGCTAGTGGTCAGTGGCTAGTGAGCGCATAAGGGCGTGTAGATTTCGGCGCAGTCCACCGACAGGTCTTGGAACTCTCCATCCACTCATCACTAGCCACTATCGCCACGTCGTTTGGATTCCTGCCACAGCTCCTCTTTTCCCGCCAATGGGAGGGACTGAAAATCCAGACCGCGTTCCTCGGCAATCCGTTCCATTCCCAGATAGCGGGACTGGAACCTTAGATTGGCTTGGCGCAAAACGTCCTCCGCATGCAAGCCAGCCCAACGGGAAAGGTTGATTAAGGTAAAGAACAAATCGCCCAGTTCGTGTTCTTTCTCTTCCGGGGTCTCGGCCAGCCGGAACTCGCCGATCTCTTCGGCGACCTTGTCCAGCACCCCGGAGATGTCGTCCCATTCGAAGCCGGCCCGACCCACCCGGTCCTGCATGAGCTGGGCGTAGGCCAAGGACGGCAGGTCGGCGGGGATGCCCTCCACGGGTGACTTCCTTACCCCGTCGCGTGCCCGCTCTTCGGCCTTAATGCGCTCCCAGTTGCGCTCCACCTCCCGCGCGTCGGCCACAGTTTGGTCCGAGAACACATGGGGATGGCGGCGTACCAGCTTGCCGTTGATCCGGGTCAGCACGTCCCTCAACTCGAACTCACCGGCCTCCCGGGCGATGTCGGCATGGAAAGCGACTTGGACCAACAGGTCGCCCAACTCTTCGGACAACACGCCGGGGTCCCCAAGGTCGATGGCCTCCAATACCTCGTAGGACTCCTCCAGCAGGTTGCGCTTCAGCGACCCGTGGGTCTGCTCTCGGTCCCACGGGCAGCCTCCGGGCGCCCGGAGCCGCGCCACGATGTCGACCAGCGTTTGGAAGCTGCCGAGTTCGGCTTCGGAGAACGGGTGATTGTTGTCGGGATTTATCTCAGGCATGGGCCGATTATATGGAGCCGCCGGTTGCTTCACAAGATTGCTTTTGAATCAGGATTTTCGGAATCAGCAGATTCCCACGATAGAAAATCTGAGAATCTTATTATCCGAACATCCTGATTCCAACGCCCCCAGTGTAAACTAGGGGAGAGTACGCCCATGCGCCGAATCTCATCCGCCACCTCACATTCAAGATTCCCAATTCTGGCGGCGCGCCTCCGATGGCTCGCGGCCGCGTTATTTGTGGCGGCTGTGCCGGTGTTCCTGATTACGGCCAGCGTCAGTTGGGCCTTCAACAACCTGGGGCTCTACGAGGACGGTTTCGACAAATACCGCATCTCCTCCCGCAGCGGCATAACACGAGACGACCTGCGGCAGGTCGCCGCCGGCCTGCGAGGCTACTTCAATTCCGGGACGGAGCCGCTGAGCATCCGCACGCGAATCTTCGGAGCGGAGCGGGAGCTGTTCAACGACAAGGAAGTGCACCACATGCGGGACGTGAAACGGCTGGTGTGGGGAGTGTACCTGCTGGCCGCCGTTTCCGCCGTGTACCTCTTGGCCAATATCTCCGCGGGGTTCGCCAGCCGGCGCAACGCCTACCTGCCCATCCTGGCCTGCCGCGCCGCTTGGGGCGGGGGCGTCACGGTGGCCCTGCTCCTCCTGTTCGGCCTGCTGGCGACGGTGGCCTTCGACGCCCTGTTCCTGCTCTTCCACCGTATCAGCTTCGCCAACGACTTCTGGCAGCTAGACCCCCGCAAGGACTACCTGGTGCTCCTATTCCCTCAAAACTTCTGGTTCGACGCGACCCTCTGGTTCGCGCTGCGGGCGCTCGTAGCGGGGGCGGTGCTGGCCCTGGCTGGGGGCGGGTACCTGATATACCGCAGTTGCCGCGCAACTTTTTCAAACGACCGCAATTAACCAACAACAAAAGGGGCAGGCATAGCCTGCCCCCCGAAAACCCATCACAAACTCCGCGCGCCCTGCGCGGCCTCTGCGTTTAAAAATAACCTACGCGCCTTGGCGCGCTACGCGCCGAAAAACGCCTAGTGACCGCAGCCGCAGCCTCCGCCGCAACAGCCGCCCCCGCCGAGAGGCGGGAGGGGGCCCGGGCCGAAGGACGACTCGTCTTCACCGGCCCGGCCGACCCTGGCAAACACGGAGATGGCCCGCTTGGCAGGTTGTTCGCAGTTGGGACAGTCGGCCCCAGCGGCGCTCATCGGCTGGAGCTTTTCAAACTTGTGGCTGCAAGTAGGGCAGTGATACTCGTACAGAGGCATACCGTTCCTCCAGATGGCGTGTCGTTACCGGCCAATTTACTCGACCCGGGCGTGAGCGGTCAAGTCTGGTCGATTAAAGAGACGCTTTCATAAATGACCCAGCACCCCAACCAGCCCTACCCAGCCCCACTGAGGAGGCCCTGAGGACGCCCACCCCTCCCTTCTGGGGCTTCTCCCATGGGTTGATCGTGATTCCCCAATCATCTGCCACCGGCTTATGGAGATGCGCCGGCTGTTAAAGGACGCCGTGAGTATCTACCTGCGCTGCGACCACGGCCACTACCTCAAACTCCTGACGGACGCGGTGTTCGGGGCAGGGAACTTCAGGAATGAAGTTGTGTGGAAAAGGACTGCGGGACGCTCTGGAAGGCAAGCAGGTCGGCCGCGTTCACGACATGCTGCTGGTCTACGCAAGGCGCCGAGCCACGTGGAATCGCCAGTACATGGAGCTCAGCCCTACCGGAGGCGCACGACGGCCTCTGAACGGAACCGGCTGACAACTTGTTCAATTGGCTCCTCTGAGAGGCCACACTGAATCAGTATGCGGATAACGAGGAATGCGTAAAGCTGCTCGTTTACCGCGGCAATGGGCTCACCGTCCTCCATAGCTCTCCCGTAACTCTGTAGGTGGGCGGCCTGATTATTGCGAATTTTGGCGATGCTGTTTTGCCAAACTTCCCAGTCCCCGATCCAGTCCAAAAACCCTCGCCCAACTAGGTCCAGCTCAGGAAGTATCTCGGGCAAGTGCATCTGGACTCCAACTTTGTTGCCCAGGTGGCGCTGATATGCCTCGCACGCTATTAGCAGGTGCAGGGTTCTGTCGGTAATGAATGCCGGACTCCGGTACCTGTCGGCCAAGAACCCGTTCTTTAGGACCGTTTGGCCGCGCAGAAAGTCCAGCCACCTGCCGACCCCCTCTATGCCACCCAACTCGCTCATCGAGAACAACTCACTATCTTTGGGAGCGGGGTCAAGGGGCCACAGAACCGGGTCATAGTGCAGCAACAATCGCTGGTTCGGCTGACCTGTACTGACGGTTAAGGTTACCCGCTCTATTGCGGCTGCCTCTCCAACGGCCACGCTTACCAGAGCCTGCAAGCTACTCACCGTGTCGAGGACCTCTGCAAGGGATCGGGGTTGGTCAAAATTTAGGGCAAAGGAAGTCTTTGTCATCACTTCCACAGTGCGGTGATGTCCAGCCCTTCCAGAGCGGGAGGGGTAGACCGCGTGTCGGATTGTTACCTCACCCTGTGACCACTTACCACTTGGGCCGGGCTGCTCCACGGACCAAGACAGCGTGTCATTACCCCAATCTAATCGGAGATTCCGTCCCTCATACGCCCAGTCCGGGAGCGACTCAATTTCGACCTCGACGGATACAATCTCCTCACCTAGATGGTCACCTCCACACGATTCGCCTTGGAACGCATATTGGCAGAACCAGGTTTCTTGGCTCTCAGTTAGATAACGGTTGAATTGGTGTTTTATGCCGGAAGTTCGAGCCTCGACAAGCGTGACATACCCATTCGCAGTGGCGCCGCGAATAGTTCTCAGGGTATCCCCGTCATCGGCGAGGTCGAGCAGACCCTGTGTTGTCAACTCCAGCCTACCTCTTTCCCTGACGTTTAGTGTGCCGTCCACCATGTGTTCGGGCCTATCTAACAACCAGAATAGTCCCTTCTGGGTTCCGCGAAACATTGTGATACTCCGTCAAAACGAGTCCCATCAAGAGAAAGCCACATCTCCGTTGTCCCAAGGCAATCCCCGGTCGGAGGAGTCAACATATAGACGGCTACCGTACGCCACTGTGTGAGCTCGCTACCGAAAGAGTGTAACTGTTATTGGACTCTGTGTCGTTTCCGCCAGAACGTGATCCAGGCCCGTTCGGTCGCCGGGATGCTGGAAGCTGCCATCCGGAGGTACCAGAATAGGACCATTGAAGCCGCGCAGGTCATCGAGGAACTCATTGAGCTTGCCAAAGAGATCAGGGAGGATCTGGTCCGGGGTGAAGAACTGGGCCTGAACGAAGACGCACTGGCATTTTACGACGTTCGGAAGACCGACGACAGCGCGGTAAAGGTCCTGGGAGACGAGGACGCCTCCGGACCATCGCGCAGAAGTTGGTTGAGACGGTCAGGAGGAACGCCACCATCGACTGAACCGTCCGGGCCGGAATAAGGAAGCCTTTCCGGCGGGTACCGAGGAAGCACGGGTACCCGCCGGACAAGCAGGAGAACGCGATCCAGACAGTTATCGAACGCCTAAGAATCCTCTGAACAAGTCCTTGGTGATGCGGCATAGTTAGGCTGAAGAGCCTGATGCCGGGGATGAGGTTGTATGGACCAGCCGACCTTTGCCGACTTGGAATACCAAGGCAAGAAGCGCAAGACCCGCCGGGAGCTGTTCCTGGAACGCATGGACGGCCTGATTCCCTGGCAGTTGCTTGAGGACCGCATCCGTCCCTTCTACCCCAAGGCCGGAAGGGGACGCCATCCCTATCCGCTGTCCGTCATGTTGAGAACTCACTGCGTCCAGCTTTTCTATAACCTGAGCGACCCGGGCATGGAGGATCTGCTCTACGAGTCCGAGCCGGTGCGGCGGTTCGTGGGGCTGAAGCTCTCAGGCCCTCTGCCCGACGAGGCCACCATCCTCAACTTCCGTCATCTCCCGGAAAAACACAAGCTGGGGCAGGGGCTTCTGGAAGAAATCAACGCCCACCTGGAGTCCCAAGGACTGAAGCTGCGGGAGGGAACCATCGTGGACGCCACCATCATCGAGGCACCGTCCTCCACCAAGAACCGTGCCGGGGAGCGGGACCCGGAGATGCAGCAGACCAAGAAGGGGAACCAGTGGCACTTCGGGATGAAGGCTCACATCGGGGTGGATGTCAGCACGGGCATAGTCCACAGCATGAGCGCGACGGGGGCCAACGCTCACGATGTTACTCAGGCGCACAATCTGCTGCACGGGGGCGAGACGGTGGTGTGGGGCGACGCCGGTTATCAGGGGGTTCACAAGAGGGAGGAGAACCTGGGGCTGGAGGTGGAATGGCGGGTGGCGATGCGTCCGGGGCGGTGGAGGAAGCTGGAGCCTGAGAGCGAAGAGGCGCTGACTGAGAAGGTGAAAGCGTCAGTGAGAGCCAAGGTGGAGCATCCTTTTCTGAGGTTGTAGCGGTTGTTCGGTTACGGCAAGGTGCGCTACCGGGGTCTGGCGAAGAACAAGGACCGGCTGGCGCTGCTGTTCGGGCTGGGCAACTTGTTGACGGCGGATGGTCAACTGGCGGCGTAGTGCGCGTTGCTACGGGTCAATGCCGGTCTCAGGGCCGCACCAAGTCCCCAACGGCCCGGTCAAGGGCGAAGCTCAAGGGGCTGAGTGCCGGTCGGCAAGACCCGGATCGCAGTTCTCACCCCCTTCGCCGCTCCGTCAAACACAACCCAGGCCAAACGGCCTTGTTCAGAGTATCCCTAGCTGTTTTCACCCCCCGGGGCATTTATGAAAGCGTCTCATTAAAGTAAATGTTCAAAAATGGATATGTAGCGGCCGCCGTCGTGGCTGCCCCCTTTATATCTGAATCAGGATTTACCGGATTCCTGGGTTCTCAAGATGGCGCCCTTCATCCTGCTAATCATTCAATTGATAATCCTGATTCAAATAAATACCCTCCCTCGTGGCTGGCCCTCCCCGCATGAAAAGACCCTGACACTTGACCATTCCCAACCCGTGTAACCCCACCCTACCATAAGAACTGTCCAGAATACCTGTTCAGCGCAACGTCCCGCCCACGGCCAGGGACTCTCCGTTGTCACTCCAGCACCATACATTCGAGCGCTGCCAGCCTGACATTCGAGTCCGCTAACCCTGTCATTCTGAGCGGAGCGAAAACGGTCAGGGAGAGTCTTCCCCTCTCAATTCTGACCACCTGCTTCACGCTGCTCAGGGTGACAGTAGGCAACACCGCTCAAGCCGACAATGAAAAGGTCCCGTCCAACATCCTGGGCTTGTCGAAGGACGCGAACTAAATCCAGCCGCGCCACTGGGGCAACACAGTACCTGATGACCAAAATCGCGCCTGAACCGGACGGTCCCACCCCCGGTCATTCCGGGAATCCACCGCCGGGGCAAAATGAGCGGAAATGAGCGGAAATGAGCGGAAATTAAAAAATTTCGGCTCCCCCACCGTCAAGTAACTCCCAAGTAAACTTCATGAGGTGAACCCCATATGGATACCCTGAGCGCCCTGAGAGCCCGCGTCCGCGCCCTCCAACGAAAATTGGCCCCCCAACTCGCCCTCCTCCGGCTCCGCCGGTTGGCCGAGGAGCATTGCCGCCAATCGTCTGCGGCCCGCGCCGACCGCCAACCCCCTCCCGGGTCCCATGCGTTCATCCGCCGGGTAGCCGCCGCCGGCTTCCGGCTCCCCTCCTTCATGGCGGTCCATAAATACCTGGAGCGGTGCCGCGCCAACTACTCCCTCCCCGACCGCGAAGACCTCCTTCACGCCCTCATCCCCTGGTCCCAGGACTATCCCGCTCCCAGGTTCTGCTAGCGACGAACCAATCCCAATGAAACAATCACAGAAATCATCCAAATCAAACGAATCACAGTTCAGACAATCGGACGTAGTTGCGCACAAGGGAAAGCCCTCGCCCATACCCTCTCTCATAGGGAGCGGGACCCTTTTGCCGAAAATGACAAACGCTACCTGAAGCGGCGTATTGGACTTATACTGAGCGTCGGCCAACCGGTGGCGTTGACCCGCGGGACAGCGGAGCGAGGCCGGGAAAAATTCAGCCGGTTGCAAGAAGAGACCAGAGCCAGCCTGGCGGTGTACGGGGACGAAACGGGCTGGCGGGAAGACGGCCGGCGATCGGGGTGCGGCGATGAGGATAGGTGTTCTGGAGATTCTGCGTCCGGAGAGAAACAGGCATTGGAGCCACTCTGCCTACGCCCACTACTTCGTCAAGCAGTACGCCAGCGTCATGCCACAGGCGGTCAGCGTATGGTGCCGGCAGATGGGGCACGAGACCTTCTACGCCACTTACTACGGGCAGGGAGACGCCAAGGACCTATTGCCGGACGATCTGGACGTGGTGTTCATCTCGACTTATACGCAAGCGAGCGCACTGGCCTATGCCCTCGCCAAGCTCTTCCGCCAAGAAGGCGCCCTCACTGTGATCGGCGGCCCGCATTCGAAGTCCTTTCCGGACGATTGCCGCCGATTCTTCGACGTGGTCGTGCTCGATTGCGATAAGACCCTGGTCGAGGACATCCTGAGACAGGCGCCGAAGGGAGAGACGGTTACCAGCGGTCGGCAGCTGAAGGACCTGCCGACCGTCGAGGAGCGCATGCCGGAAATCGAGGTCTCGATCTTCTCCGGCGGAAAGCCCTACATATCCAGCACTGTACCGATGCTCGCCAGCATCGGGTGCCCCTACGCCTGCGACTTTTGCATCGATTGGAGCAATCCGTTCGCCTTGCTGCCATTGGACAGGCTCGAGGCCGACCTGCGATTCATCTTTGAAAAGCACCCGAAGCTACTGGTCAGCTTCCACGACCCGAACTTTGCCGTAAAGTTCGACGAGGTGTTCTCGGTACTGGAAAGGATCCCGCACGGCAATCGCAGCTACTACATCATGGAGAGTTCCTTATCCATCCTGCGCGCGTCCCGGCTGGAACAGCTGCGCTCCACCGGGTGCCTCTACGTGGCTCCGGGTGTCGAATCCTGGAGCGCGTACTCGAACAAGTCGGGCGTCGGGTCGAAACAAGCTGATCACGTTAAGTTAAATCAGGTCGTCGACCATTTCCGACTGATCCGCGAGTACGTGCCCGGTATGCAGGCTAATCTGATGTTCGGGCTGGACGGGGACGAAGGAGATGGGCCGGTCGAGTTGACTAAAGAATTCATGTCGCGCGCCCCTTTCGTGTGGCCGACTATCAATATCCCCACTCCATTCGGCGGCACCCCTCTGTACGACCGGTACCTCGACGAAGGGCGTATCTTGACCTCGATGCCGTTCGCCTTCTACTACGCGCCTCACATCGTCACCACACTCAAGAACTACGACCCGATCACCTACTACGAGCATCTCGTGGATATGTATTCACACATGGCATCTCCGACAGTCGTCATGAAGCGGTTAATAACCACGCCAGGGTACCCGCTCCGCGTGCTCCACGCCCTTCGCTCCCAAGGGGCATGGCGCATCCAGAGAGAGTACAAACGCATTCTGCAAGTGATGAAGACTGATCCCGACCACAGAGCCTTTCATGAAGGAAGATCAAAGGCGCTGCCGGAGTACTACCACCGCAAGTTCGAAGCGGCGCTCGGCCCATATGCGGAGCTGCTATCTCGAGAGGACCGTCAGCCGTTGCTGCCGTCTCGCCCGGCTCATGGACGGGACCTCTTGGCCGGAAATCCCCGTCCTACCTCCAGTTGACCGACATGCTGGTGCAATCGGCAGATCAGGGCCGCCTCGCCGTTGGCCCGGTGGTCCTGACCCTTGCCGAAGACTCGGCGGCTCTCTCAGTCGGGACCTTCTTCCATTGCAACCCCCTGGCGCAACATCCTCTGGCGCAACACCCTCTGGCGTGTTTTTCGTCATGACAGCTGGCTGGAAAATGTCTTAAAGGGATTATCATTCGGATAGTCGGCAGTCATAGGCGTTCTTCGGTAGGGGCACACCTCTGTATGGCTACGCCGGCTCCCCGGGGGCCCCCAATTGGAGATTCGTACAGCTTGCTCGGCGCTCTAAAAGCCAGCCAACGGTACAAGTGGTGGGTGTTCTCGACCATCGCCATTGGCACATTTGTGTCGGTGCTGGACCACGGCACGGTGCTGGTGGCGCTCCCCGAAATCGAAGAGCACTTCCAGTCCGACCTCCCGACGGTACAGTGGATCGTCGTCGGCTATGCCTTGGCTATCAGCGTGTTGATTCTCCCAATGGGGCGGCTGGGCGACATTCTCAGCCGGAAGCACGTTTACATCGCCGGGTTGGTGGTCTTCGTCGGGGCGTCGGCAATGGCCGGATTCGCGACGGGTCTCCCCATGCTGATCGCCGCCAAGGTGCTGCAGGGGATCGGCTCAGCCATGGTGCAGGGCAACGGCATGGCGACGGTGATATCGGCGTTCCCAAGCTCCGAGCGGGGGAAGGCGCTGGGCACCCATATGAGTGTGGTGGGCGGCGGAGCGATCGCCGGCCCGGCGGTGGGCGGGCTGCTCATCGCCGCATTCGGTTGGCGTTCGGTGTTCTTCTTCAACATCCCCGCCGGCCTGATAGCGATCGCTGCCTCCTGGTACGTGCTGGAGCGGGCGCTGCAGGGGGCCGCGGACCGACCCGGCGGCCGCCCTGCCTTCGATTGGCTGGGTGCGGCCCTTTCCGGCATGGCGCTGCTGGCCTTCCTGCTGGTCGTGGGTAACGGCGACCGGCTGGGCTGGGTGTCCCCACTGACTCTTTCCGGGGCGGCGGCAACCGCATTGCTGTTTGCGGCGTTCGTCTGGTGGGAGTTGCATACCGCCTCGCCGATGCTCGACCTGTCTCTGTTCCGCAACAAGCCATTCACTATGGGCATCTCAGCCAGTTGGTTGTCGTTCCTGGGGCAGTCGTCGACCCGGTTTATGATGCCATTCTACCTGCAGAGAGTCCTGGAGTTCTCGCCGCGGGACGTGGGGCTGCTGCTGATCGCCCCGGCAATATGCATGGTCGTGATCGGACCGGTGAGCGGGCGGTTGTCCGACAGGTTCGGCTGGCGCGCACTGACGGTCGGCGGGTTGGGCCTGTCCGCGATGGCCGCGATGGCTTTGGCGGCGACGCTGACCGCGACCTCGCCGGTGATCTTGATCGTCGGGATGCTGATGCTCCAGAGTGCGGGAATGGCCCTGTTCAACTCGCCCAACAGCAGCTCGATACTGGACGCGGTGGAACGCGGCCAATACGGGGTCGTGTCGGCCCTGACGCAATTGGTGCGCAACTCGGCCACCGTTACCAGCATCGCCATCGCCACCACGGTGGTTGTGACCACAATGGGGTTTCGAGGCGTCGAGCCCAGCCTGGACGCGGCCTCTCCGGAAGTGGCCGACGCCTTCGTCGAGGGCTTGAAGTGGGCCTTCCTGATCATGGGCGCGATGCTGCTGGTAGGCATGAGCATATCCATCGCGAGGGGCGACAGGAAGCAAAGCGGCACAGTCCCCACGGCGGCCGACTAGAAGCCGACCCCAGGGTCTTCTATTCTCCTTCTCCCTTGAGGGAGAGGGCTGGGGTGAGGGTGAAATGCTGGCGATAACGATGGTCGCTCACGATAGGGATCGCCCCCACCCTAACCCTCCCCCTGGGGGAGGGGACAATCAAAGGACCCTGAAGCCGACCCGGATTGACCGGCATATGGGCCCGTGGGATACTACTTCTATCCCACGGAGGCCCACGGAGGAAGGAAGAAGAATGGCAGACGTCAAGATTGAAATCAGGGCCAACGGACCCAACCGCATCTCGGGACCGATCGACATCGTAGACCAAGACGGCAACAACTACGCCATCCCCGAAGGGCGATGGGTCGCCTTGTGCCGTTGCGGACACTCCACCACCAAGCCCTTCTGTGACGGCGGGCACCGCGACGCGGGGTTCGAAGCGGAGTCGAAGGCGTTCTAACAGCCGCTCCCGTTCCTGTCGCCCGTAACCAAAAACGCGGAGAGGGGGTCCCTTTTCCGCGTTTTTTGATGTGGCGCCAATCTGGAGAAGCACGTAAGCACTGGCAACCAAGTATGGCAATTTGGGACAAATGTCTCAAACACGGCCCGTAGACCACAATCGTGGAACTAGTCCTTAGAAGAAGACTTCTTCCACAACAGATAGAGACCGACCAGTATTACGATAGCTGCTAGCAGTAGGACCAGGCGTGCCACGCACCCTCCAAGAATCGGTTGCTACGCCCCGGCATGGCGGAGACCGAAACGGCATTGGTCGATGATTCCTGTATAAGGCGATCAATCATCCGTGACACCGTTCCGGGCTACCGGGGCCGGTGCATCGGCTTGATTCGGCGTACCGAGGCCAGACGCTCTTCAGCCAACCGGTCGGCGGCCCGGTAAGTGGGTATTTCCTCACGCCGGGCCATGTCGATGACGCGCCCGGTGATTTCGTAAATTCGCTCCGTCTTCTCCCGTGCCCGCTCGGGGCTATAGTGCCCGCCCAATTCGCCCTCAACGTTGATGATCCCCCCGCTGTTAACTATGTAATCGGGAGCATAAACGATGCCGCGCCGGTCGAGTTCCTCGCCGTCGGAATCGGTCAACAGTTGGTTATTGGCGCCCCCCGCGACCACCCGGCACTTCAGCCTCGGTATGGTGTCGGAATTCAGGACCCCTCCCAGTGCGCAGGGCGAAAAGATGTCGCAGTCGGCATCGTAAATGGCGTCCGGTTCCACCACCTTTATCCCCAACTCCCGGGCCCGGTCCAAGGCGCCGGGATAAACGTCGGACACGACGAGGCGGGCGTCTTCCTTGAGCAGATGGTGGGCGGTGTTGAAGGCCACTTTCCCGAAACCCTGCATGGCCACCGTCTTGCCGTTAAGCGAATCGGAGCCCCAAGCCGCCCGTGCGCAGGCTTTCATTCCCATGTACAGGCCGAAGCCGGTCATCACGGAGGTGTCGCCGCTGCCGCCCATGGTGGTGGGAAGCCCGAGCACGTGATCGGTCTCCTGGTGCACGTACTCCAGGTCCCGCCCCGTGCTTCCCACGTCGGTGGTCGTAAGATAACGCCCACCCAAGGAATCGACAAACCGCCCGAAGGCCCGCAGCATCCCCTCGCTTTTTTGGGTGTGGGAGTCGGCGATAATTACCGCCTTGCCGCCGCCCAAAGGCAGGTCCGCGGCCGCCGACTTATAGGTCATGGCGCGGGACAGCCGCAGGGCGTCCCACAACGCTTCCTGTTCCGACTCATAGGGCCAGATGCGTGTGCCGCCGCAGGCTGGCCCCAAAGTCGTGTCGTGAATGGCGATGATGGCCTTCAGGCCCGTACCTGGGTCCGACATCATCACCAGTTGTTCGTGGCCTTCGGCGGTCATTTGGCCAAGAATTTCCATCGGCGAGGCCTCCATTTCAGTCCGGGCGGGAAGATCGCCGCCACCCGGCCGTTTGTTGATACAGGCGCCCGGTTTCCGAAAGAATACTTGCTCCCATAACTATTATATACAAACCCACCGCCGGATAGACCGATTTCGCTGGCGGCGGAAAACGCCGTGACCGCGTGGGGAGAGAGGTGCTACAATCCGCCCTGCAATTCCCAATAACACCAATTCCCACTCTACCCGCCGGGAGGAAATGCCGCTCGGTGCGGCGCCGCCTCCACCGGCCGGAGGATTCAGATGCCCCCTCAGCAATACTCCAGCCCGCCCGCGACCACCATCGACCCGAACAAAAGCTACACCGCGACCATCAAGACCAGCAAGGGATCGATGACCCTGGAGCTATTCGCCTCCGAGGCGCCGCTTACCGTCAATAACTTCGTGTTCCTGGCCAGGGAGGGGTTTTACGAGAACGGCCAGTTCCACCGGGTGATCAAGGACTTCATGATTCAGGGGGGATGCCCCCAGGGCAACGGCACCGGCGGCCCGGGCTACCGGTTTCAGGACGAGCCGGTCACCAAGAGCTACGTAAAGGGTACCCTGGCCATGGCCAACGCTGGGCCAAACACCAACGGCAGTCAATTCTTCATCGTCCACGGCGCGAACACAGGCCTTCCTCCCAACTACACCATCTTCGGCATGCTGACCGCCGGCGAGGACGTGCTGAACGCTCTGGCCGAATCGCCGGTGACGCGTGGGAGAGGCGGCGAAGCCTCCACTCCCGCGGAACCGCTGGGAATCGAAAACGTGGAAATTACCGAGGAATAGTTCCCTGGTCGCGTTCGAGCCTGCGAGAACCGGAAGCGCCCCGCCCTCCGGAGCATCGACCGGAGCCTAAGAAGGAACAAACCCCCTCGTTAGTGACCCGGAGGCTTGGCAAGGCGGCGCGGAGCTACGGTTGGGCGCGCGCACGGACCTCCTCCAGCCAGAGGCGGTACACGAGGTTTTTGGGAACACCGTAGGCCGCGGCCGTCCGGGACACGGCGTCTTTCGCCCGGACCCCCGCGTCGCGAAGCTCCAACAGGTTCACGCGTATTGCCTCTCGCGTTGCCTCTACTGGAGCGGAGCTCTCGGAGGGTCCGGCATCCGTGGCCGCAGCGGCGGCGGACACGACCATCACGAACTCCCCCCGCGGGTTGGCGAAGTGCTCCAGTGCTTCGAGCGCTGTACCCCGGAATATCTCTTCGTGAAGCTTGGTGAGTTCCCTGCATACCGCCAATGGGCGGTCGGCGAACGCCCGGTGCAAGTCCTCCAGAGCCGCGCGCAGCCGGTGGGGGGCTTCGAATATCACCAAAGTCTGCCCATGAGAGGCATAGGGCTGCAGCGCTTCCTGGCGTTCCTTGCGGCGGCGGGGCAGGAACCCGAGGAACACAAAGGCGTCCCCGGAAAATCCCGAAGCGGACAAACCGGTGGTGACCGCCGACGGCCCCGGCACCGTCTCGACTTTCCATCCCGCCGAGGAGGTTTCAACCACCAACTCCCGCCCTGGGTCGCTCACTCCCGGCATCCCGGCATCGCTGATCAGGGCCACGTCCTGCTCTTCCAGAATGGCCATAATCCGGGGCAGCTTCTGTTGGCTGTTGTGTTCGTGGAAGCTGGTAACCCTGGTCCGCAGTCCCAGATGGTTCAACAGGCGACGGGCCACGCGAGTGTCTTCGGCAGCCACCAATCCCACTTCCCCCAGGATGCGGGCGGCGCGTAGGGACAGGTCCTCAAGGTTCCCGATGGGAGTGCCGACTATGTAGAGTGTGCCCAATATTTCACCGCAGAGGACGCAGCGACGACAGAACTATATTTTGAATCGGTTGGCATATCGTATATCATAAAAATATCGCTAACACGCCGGAGTCGGCCCGAAATGACAATTTGCCTCGCCTTGGTGTGCGAAGACGGAAAAAGCCTCGTCGCCGTCGCCGATCGCATGGTCAGCGATGCATCCCTATCCTTGGAATTTGAGCAGCGAACGCGCAAAATCGAGCGGATTGGCGACAGATTCGCCGCGCTGACCGCCGGGTACGCACTAAGGCATACCAACCCGATCCGTGATGCCAGCGAAGAAATATCTAATCTTAACCAACCTGGGGTCCGGGAGGTTGCGGCAGCAGTTGAAAAGTGCTTTATTCAGCAGCGGCAGGCTCTAGGGAACCTCTGAACGAGTCCCTTCCCCCCGATGGGGGAAGGTTAGGATGGGGGTGCCGGCGCTCATTTGATAGCTAATACCGTTAAGCTCTCCTCCGAGATTTCGGCTTTCGCCTCAATGACCATACTTGTTCAGAGGTTCCCTAGCCAAAAAAATAGTGTTGCAGCGGATTGGACTGGACTTTGCCGCCTTCCTGGATCAGCAACAAAATCTGCTGGATTCTCTTGTTTTAGGGTTATCGTCGGAATATGGATCGGTTGAGCTTGAGGTAGATCTTCTGGTGGTAGGAGTAGACCCATCCGGCGCCCACCTCTACGAGATTTCCGATCCGGGAACCGCGGAATGCTTTGATTCCATCGGTTATGCAGTCATCGGCAGCGGGCAACCCCACGCCGAGGGGTTTTTGACCGAGGCCGACTACTCCCCCGAAGTTTCCTTAAATCGCGGGATTTGGTTGGCCTACGTCGCCAAGCGGCGTAGCGAACGGGCGCCGGGGGTGGGCAGCCGCTTCACGGATATCCTGGTGATCGGCCCGGACGACAGAACAAGGTTTCTGAACCGGTCAAATATGGAACAGTTGGATACCATCTACTCGGAGTACCTTCATCAACTAGGGAAAGCCTCCCAATCAGTGGAACGATCGGTCAACGAAATGTCTCTGGAATCTGAATAAGCTCAAGGAGGTGAAACGAATGACCGGAAAACAAAAGCCGGCAAGATATCCTCCCATCGAGTTGGACCCCATCAAATTGCGAACACAGCTGGCCCTGCTGAAGCTGAAGGTGGGCAAGCTCCCTTGGGCTTCGAAAGCCAAGCCGCACCGCCGGCCGCGCTAGAAGCCGCCATGCGCAATCCGCGCCGAAAAATCAGGAGGGGACCATGGCGAAACTGACCGGGGCACATCTTTTCATACGCTGTCTTAAGCTGGAGGGCATCGAAAAAATATTCACCATCGTGGGCGACACTATTCTTCCATTGGTCGATGCGGCCGAGGATGAAGGAATCCAGTTCATTGACACCCGCCACGAGGGAGCGGCGCTGCACATGGCCGACGGGTACGCTCGAATCACCGGCCGGCCGGCGGTGGGCATGTTCACCGGAGGCCCCGGCTTCTCCAACGCCATCTCGGCCCTTCCGGCCATCTACACCTCCGAGAGTCCCGTTGTGTTCGTCGCCGGATGCGCCGAGCTTCCTGAAAAGGGGATGACGGCGTTCCAAGAGATCGACCAAGTGGGAATGGCGGCGCCGGTCACCAAGGGCTCATGGATGATTCACGACCGCAAGAGGATCCCGGAGTTCGTGGCCACCGCCTTCCGCACCGCCACCACCGGCCGCCCCGGCCCGGTGCACCTGACGCTTCCCTTGGACCTGCAGGACCAAGAGGTGAGCGAGGAAGATTTGCCCCAATACATGCCCCGGGAATACCGCCCCACTGGCCGACCCCAAGGGGACCCGGTATTGATCGAGGAGGCGGCGGCGCTGCTGAAGGGAGCGAAACGCCCGGTCATCGTGGCGGGCAACCCCGCCCGTTACTCGGTGGCGCCGGAGCAGCTACAGGCTCTTGCCGAGTCCGGCGGCATCCCGGTGTTTACCGTGGAGCAGGCGAGGGGATTACTGGACGACGAGCATCCGCTGTGTTTCGGCTATGCCGACGGAGCGCTCAATCCCACGGCGCGGCGCTTTCGGGAAGCCGACGTCGTTCTGTTGCTTGGCAAGCGTATGGACCACCGCTACCGTTACGGCGGAGTCTTCGCGGCCGACGCGAAAATCATCCAGGCCGACCCTTCGCCGGCCGAGATCGGCAGGAACCGGGGCGTCGCTGTGGGAATACAGGGGGACTTGGGAGCCGTCACGGAGCAACTAACGACGACTATCGGCGGAGCCAAAGGCGACATCGCCGCTTGGGTCAACCAGTTGGAACAGGACCGGAACAACTGGGACCAAGAGCTCCGCTCCAAAGCCACTGCGGAGGAACCCCTCCACCCGCTGGACGTCTACACCAACCTGGAACAGCACTTGGACGACGACACGGTGATAATCATGGACGGCGGCGACTACGTCCAGTGGGGTCGAGCGTTCCTCAAGGCCCGTCGGCCTGGGCGGTTCATGCGCTTGGGCCCGCTCAGTCACCTGGGCGCCGGGATACCCTACGGCATTGCGGCCAAAGCCGCGTACCCGGAGAGCAAGGTCCTGGTGTTCATCGGCGACGGGGCCTTCGGCTTCTACGCCATGGAGTACGACACCTGCATCCGGCACAACCTGCCCATCACCGCGGTAATGGGCAACGATTCCACTTGGGGCATCGACAAGACGTTCCAGCTTGCCTACTACAACCGCGCCGTTGGGACCGACTTGAGGACTATCCGGTACGACAAGATGGTGGACGCAATCGGCGGCTACACCGAATACGTGGAAGCAGCCAACGAGGTGGGACCGGCGGTGGGTCGGGCCTTGGCCTCGGGCCAGCCGTCCCTGGTTAACGTGACCGTGAGGTCGGGCGCCAGCCCATTGGCGGAAGCCATGATCGCCCGGCGGACGGGCCGGTAGTCTTGCTCTTCAACGGCGCATGGATTATGGGCAACGCGCGTTACGACATACGTCTGCCGCCTGAAGCCAGAGCGACCGTTTTAGTATTGCCATCACAGTTGCACAGGACTATTCCAATCGGTGCTGATTTGTATGTCAGATACGAATATGTTTGACCGCCTATAATAGTATTGACAAATAAAACGGGTAGCCGTATTGTGGGGCACAAGGCAACAAACCCGTGCCCGGCTTATATATATTTTGGGAGGGTAAGGAATGTTAAAGATAGGCCACGAGGTAGTACGGCCAGGCAAGTACCATGGTGACGCAGCCGTCACCATCCCGGTGCCGGAAGAATTGGAAACGGTGCCCGGTATTCCTTTGGAGAACCGCGAAGTCGACTGGTATGCCAGGGAATATCCCTTGGAGACCATGAACATCACCGAGAGGGCTTCCCGGGACTGGGCCAACACCATTCGCGACCAGCACGTTGAAATGCGGGAGATCCGCAAAGAGCACGACAAGCTCAACCGGCCGCTGATTCTGGCCGCCCGCTTGACCGGCGAGCAAGAACCGACGGCGGAGCCCACCGGTGAGGACGTTACCGAGGCAATCAAGAGCAAGGCCCGCGAATTGGGCTATATCGAAGTAGGCATCACCGCCTACGACCACCGGTACACTTACCAGAGCAAGAAGGACTGGGTGAAGTTCCCCCACGCGATCTGCTTGGCTTACGAGCAGGACTTCGAGCCCACCCAGACGATCCCCAGCATCGACGCCGAGATCGTCCACTCCAGTACCTACCGTACCGAAGGCGCGGCCGGTCTGGAACTGTCCAAGTTCATCCAGAGCTTGGGCTACCGGGCCCAGGTCCACAGCCCCAATGACAACACCGGCCCCTACATCCCCATGTTCGTAAAGGCCGGTCTTGGCTCCTTGGGCGCCTGCGGTTACCTGCTCACCCCTCACGTCGGCTCCCGCTGTCGGCTCATGATCATCACCACCGATGCCAACGTCGGCCACGATGAACCGGTCGATTACGGCATCCATGCTTTCTGCCAGGTCTGCCAGGTCTGCGTCAACCGCTGCCCGGGCCGCGCCCTGATGCGCGACAAGGTCTGGTGGAGGGGCATAGAAAAGAACAAGTTGTACTTCAAGCGCTGTCGGCCCGTAATGGCCCGTTACCTGGGCTGCGGCGTCTGCATGAAGGTCTGCCCCATCCAGAAGTACGGGATGGCCACGGTGATGGAGCACTACGCCGTGACCGGCCAGGTGCTTGGCAAGGGCACCCACGACTTGGAGGGCTACGAGCTCGAGGGCAAGGGCTACTTCGGCCCCGGCGAACTTCCGGTCTTCGACCGCGAGTTCTTCTCCTCCATGCCTCACGGCGACACCGAAGAGTGGGCGTTCGACAGCTTCAAACAGAAGGCCTTGGACGCCGGTGGCGTCATCAGCGACGAGCTGATTCAGCAGCTACGGGAAGAGGTCGCACGCGGTCTGTCTCAGAGCCGCGACAACCTCGAAATGATGGAGGAAGAGGACTACATCTAGTAGCCCCGACTTCCATCTTCTCCACCGGGAACGGGAAAACAACAGGCCGCCGGCATGCCGGCGGCCTGTTGTTTATTTGGTCGCGTCTGCTTCCTCCTTGCCTGTGGAGCAGCATAGGGCCGCTTGTGGAGGAGACAGAGGGCCGCCGGACACGCCGGGCTAGAGCGGCGATCAAGTTTAGGGCGCTTCGGGGAGCGGTCCCGGTTACAGTTGGCCGTCGTATACCGGAACACCGGCGGACGCCGGCTGGTCCTGCCGCAGAGCTTCCGCCAACCGGTCTACCTCATCCTCGTAGGCCGCGCGGTCGTCCCGATAACCTCTCATATCAAACACCAGGTGCTCACTGGCCAGGGTCCTGGCGGAGCGGCCCGCAGGCCGCACCAGTCCGTTGTCCGGCGAAACCAGGAACAGCACCCACTTGTCCGTGGACTGCTGGCGCTCCTTGGCGCGGGTGATATCGTTTAGAATAGCTTCGACATCCAGGGCGGCCGACGACCCTACGACCACCATCTTGTCGTAATTGCGCTCCCAACGCTCGATCTCCTCTTGATCGGAGGTGCTGTGACGCTCAACGAGCGAGTTGCCACGGACGCTTTGAGAGAAGACCCAGCACCGCACGCCGCGCGACTGGAGGCCGGACTTGAGGCCTTGGGCGAACTCGTCGTCCCTATCGGCGCACGAGATGTAACAGTCTCCCATCATGCCGGGCTCACCGGAGACAGCGGACAGAAACGCCGCAGCGGAGGACGGCAGTCCGGCGCCGGTGAGGAAAGCCTCGGGGACGCGTCCTCCGGAACGGTAAACGGAATCCATACCCACGGTGCTGGGAGCATCGTGCCGTACTTGGTCCAAGCCTTGGGCGTTCCGCAGGTCGCAGTCTTGGAAAATCGTGTACCCCAGCGAGCATCCCGCCATTTGGGCGCCGTTAAAGTTAGCGTTCCAGAATACGGCCCGGAAAAAATCGCTGCCTGCGAACGTGGCGTCCGTCAGGTCGACTTGAGCCAGGGTGGCCCCGGCGAAGCTGGCGCCGGAGAGGTCGGCCCCGGTCAGGTTGGCATCGGTCAGATTCGCCCTGGAAAGATTGGCGTTAATCAGCTTGGCGCCGGAGAAGTCGGCGTCGGAGAGCGTCGCCCGGTCAAGGTCCGCGCCGCTAAGGTCCGCCCCTCTCAGGTTGGCGCCACGTAGGTTGGCGCCGTTCAGGCGGCAACGGGTCAAGTCCGCCTCCCTGAGGTTGGCGTGATAAAGGTGGCAGGGGTTCAGGTGGCCGCCCGACAGGTTGGCCCGTTGCAGCACGGCTCCCATCAGGTCAGCGTTGCGCAAGTCGGCGCCACTTATGTTAACCTGGGGCGCCCTGGCGAAACTCATGTAGGCGGCGTTCAGGTCAAGGGTTTCGTTGGGGTTCTGTTCCCGCCAGCGGGCCACGGTATCCCGGCCCCGCTTGACCAATTGAACGTGCTCCATGTTGGCCATCGTATCTGCTCCAGAGCGAGTCTTGGTTGCCGAACTCCGGCCGACGCACCGGCGTCTACGGCCACCGGAACTCTGGCGATTTTAGCATAGGCCAGACTATCACGACTAAACCATAATGTTGGACATCAGCTCCCTGGGGGGCAGGCGCTGCCCTTAGTTGTAGGAATCTCCCGGCCCTCCCGACCTCAGGCTGCTCCGGGGAGTGAGGCTCTCTCGGCACTGTCAAAGTGCATTCTATCCGGGGTTGAAAATCACCGCCCGGCGATGGGTCCCTTCACCGATCTTCCGGTCTCCGGCGAAGGCTTCCACTCGAAAGGTCAACCGGTTCCGGTCGATCTCCGTTAACTCTGCCGACGCGACGATCGTTTCGCCGATGTCGGCGGGAGCCAGATGGCGGACGTTTACCTCGTAACCCACCGAAGTCTCCTCACCGGAGAGATGGGGCCGAATGCCTTCCATGGAAGCCTGTTCCATAAGCAGAATCATGGAAGGGGTGCTGAACTTGGCGACGTGGCCCGCGACATTATGATCGCAGACAATGGTCTCCTTGCTGCCTTTCATACCTGGCTTGAGGTCGGAACTGGCCATGGCGTACGCCTCCCTGGGCAGTAGTCGGCGGGTCCCGGAGGCGCGAGAGCCCCACTGTGGACCACTTGAATAATATCAGATGGGGCGTCGGGAGCCGAGGGCCGTAATGCCGGGTCGCTTGAACGGTCAAATGCAAAGGAGTACCATCTGGAATATGCCGGACAAGCGCGACCTGCTCTCGGTCACCGACTTTACTGGCGAGGAGACCCTCCGCATTATCCAGCGGGCCCGGCAGGGCAAGACCTCCCCGGTAGGCCGGCCGCTGGCGGGCAAGTCGGTCGCCCTCTTGTTCGAGAAGCCGTCACTGCGCACCCGGGTCAGCTTCGAAGTCGGCATTCACCAGTTGGGCGGGTTCTCATTGTACCTGGGCCAGCAGGAAGTCGGGTTGGGCACGCGAGAACCGGTATCCGACGTGGCCAAGGTCCTGTCGGGATACGTGGACTGCATTGTGGCAAGGGTGTTCCAGCATGGCGTTTTGGAGGAATTGGCGCACCACGCATCAGTCCCGGTGGTTAACGCGCTGTCCGACTGGGAGCATCCCTGCCAGACGATGGCGGACCTCCTGACCATCCACGAGCACAAGGATGGAGTCGACGGGCTGACCTTAGCATACATCGGCGACGGCAACAATGTCGCCCGCAGTCTCTGCCTGGCCCTGCCGGGAGTCGGAATGAGCTTCGCCAGCGCTTCCCCTGAGGGGTACGCGTTGGACCAGGAATCCCTGGATACAGCCCGGACCAGGGCTGACGGCGCCTCGGTCAGCGTCAAAACAATGACGGACCCGGCGCAGGCGGCGGCCTTGGCCGACGTGGTGTACACCGATGTCTGGACCAGCATGGGACAGGATGAGGAACGGGCGTTGCGGCGCAGGGATTTTGCCGGATACACTGTCGACGACGCCCTCATGTCGAAAGCGAAGCCGGGCGCCTTGTTCATGCACGACATGCCGGCGCATTACGGAGAGGAGGTCCCGCCTGGTATGCTGGACCATCCCCAATCGGTGGCCTTTCCCCAAGCGCACAACCGGTTGCATGCTCAAAAATCGGTTCTGGAATTTCTCTTGGCCGGATTTTAACCTTGAGACTCCAACCGACTCTTGGGAGACTCCAACCGATTCTCGGTCAAAACCATTCTTGGATTCGCCGGCCCTGATATGTCCCTTCCAATAATTGCCATAATCGGGCGGCCCAACGTGGGGAAGTCCTCCCTATTCAACCGAATTGTCGGTTGGAGACACGCCATCGTGTCCGAAACAGCCGGCACCACGCGAGACCGCCTCATGGCCGACGCCACGTGGGAAAACTACCGGTTCATCCTGATGGACACCGGCGGGCTGGAATCCAACCCAGAGGGCTCCATCCGCCAGAAGGTGCAGGAACAAGCCGAAATGGCCATGGCCGACGCCGACGTAATCGTTTTCGTCACCGACGTCACCGACGGCGTCACCCCGGTAGACCTCACCGTCGCCGACCGTTTACGGACCACCGAGAAACCCGTGGTGGTAGCAGCCAACAAGGCTGACAACGACAACCGGGAGTTCGCCGCGCCCGAGTTCTACCAACTGGGCATGGGCGATCCCGTGGCCATCAGCGCCTACCACAACTACGGCATCTACCAGCTCATGGACCGGGTCCTCGAGCATTCGCCCCTCCAACCCGTCCCCAACGATGAAATGGACGATGAAACGGACTACGAACAAGGCGCCGGCGGCGAAGGCGACCCACTCGAGGCGGAACTCAACCTCGCCATCGTCGGGCGCACCAACGTTGGCAAGTCGCTGCTGCTGAACGCCATCCTGGGCCAGGAGCGGTCCATCGTCAGCCCCACCGCCGGCACCACCCGGGACGCCCTGGATACCCAGTTCACTTACCGTGGCCGGGAAATCGTGGCCGTGGACACCGCGGGGATGCGCCGCCCCGGCCAAGTGCAGCGGGGGATTGAGAAATACAGCGTGATCAGAGCGGTCGGCGCTGTGAACCGCAGCGACATCACTCTCCTGATCACCGACGCCGCGGAGCTGGCCACCGCCCAAGACGCCCACATAGCGGGCTTGGCTTGGGAGCTGTGCCGGGGAATTATCGTGGTTGTGAATAAATGGGACCTGATGAGCGAGGAAGGAGCGTACGCCAGGGCCCACTCCGAAGCCGTGATGCGGGAACGGTTGCATTTCATGCCCTACGTCCCGATTTGCTTTGCCTCCGCCTTGAACCGCCAAGGAATAACAGCCTTGATGGAGACGGTCCTTGACCTGTGGGACGAACGCCGGCGCCAGGTGGCCAACCGGGACTTGCAGTTCATGCTGGCCGACGCCTTGTCGGAGCACCAGCCCCCCGAGGTGCGAAGGCACCGCGGGCAACGGCTCCGCATCAACCGGGTAAGCCAGGTTGGGGTAAATCCGCCGACGTTCGTTTTTACGGTGAACAACCCCCAACTGGTACACTTCACCTACCAACGGTACCTTGAGAATAAGATTCGCGACACTTTCGGCTTCGACCGCACCCACCTCAAGCTGGTGTTCAAACGCGAGTGAACAGACTGCCGCCGCCTCTGCTGGTCCAAGCCGCCGCCGTTCCCCTGCTGGCGGTCGCAACAGTTTGGGCGTTTCAGGCCTTGGGAAGCCAACCGCAGGCCGCCAGATGGGCCGGCGTCTTGGGATTGTCTTATCTATTGGGGTCTCTTTCCTGGGGCTACATATTGCTGCGCTGGCGGATGGGGGTGGACATCCGGGCGTACGGCAGCAGCCGTACCGGGATGTCCAACGTGCTCCGCACCGGTGGCGGCAAGGCGGCTGCGGTGGTATTGGCGCTGGATGTCGCCAAGGGGGCGTTGGCGGTGGTGTTGGCGAGGGAAGTGATTGGCGACACGGCCAGCGAGGTCGCTGCCGCCCTCGTGGTGTTGGCGGGACACAACTGGCCGGTCTTTCTGGGCTTCCGAGGAGGCCGGGGAGTCCTGACGGCCCTCGGCGGCCTGTCCATAATGATGCCCGTCCCGGCGGCAGCGGCCACGGCAAGCTTTCTAGCCACCGCGTTCCTGAGCCGGTACATTTCCCTGGGTTCTATAATCGGGGTCATCATCGGTGGCCTGGCCGTCATCGGCATGGCTCTGGCCGGATTGTACTCCGAGGTTTACATGGTCTACGCCCTCATCGCCGCGGCCATGATCATATGGCAACACCGGGACAACATCCAGCGGATCCGGCAAGGCAAAGAGCGCCGTCTGGGCGCGCCCGCGACCCCGTCAACTTAGGAGCCCCGTTGAGTCCAAACAGTCTCTCATCGGGCGGACTACCTCGATCCCATCCCGCCTCGGGCAGCCATTGAGCAATAGAGCGGTAATCGTAGGGGCCACCACCTGGGGTACCACTCTGGGCATCATCATGGCCCGCCAAAGGGTGCCGGTTACCCTGTTGGTGCGGAACAGCGCGGAGTCACAACTCCTGACCTCGGAACGCAGGAACTCCAGGTTCCTCCCCGAAGCTCCCTTTCCCGACCAACTGCAGGTGACCGACGAACCGGCCCAGGCCCTGGCCTCAGCCGGGATGGTCGTGTTGGCGGTCCCGTCCCACCGCTTGAGACAGAATGTTCGCCAGCTGGCCCCGCACCTTGCGGCCGGGACTACAGTGGTGAGCGCCGCCAAGGGGCTGGAACTGCCGTCGGCGAGCCGAATGAGCCAGGTGTTGGAGGAGGAGCTTCCTCCGGCTCTTCACAAGGGGATCTGCGCTTTATCCGGACCTAATCTGGCCAAGGAGATCGTCCAAGGCAAGCCGGCGTCGTCGGTCGTGGCCGGAAGGGACCGCGAAGCGACGGAGCGGGCCCAAGCCCTGCTCAGCTCCAACCTTTTCCGGGTCTACACCAGCGGCGACCTTGTCGGCGTAGAGCTGGGCGGAACGTTGAAGAACATCGTCGCACTTGGCGCCGGCATCTGCGACGGATTGGACGTCGGCGAGAACGCCAAAGCGGCCTTGGTCACGCGGGGGCTGGCCGAAATCACCCGGCTGGGCGTCGCCGCCGGCGCAGAGCCGCGCACGTTCTTCGGGCTAGCCGGACTGGGCGATGTAATCGCCACCTGCGCCAGCAGGTTCAGCCGGAACCGTTACGTGGGCGAGCAACTGGGCCGAGGGCGTTCCTGGACGGAAATCCGTGAATCAATGGACAACGTCGCCGAAGGCGTCAACGCCACAGAGGCGGCGCTAAAAGTGGCCGAACGGTTGAGCGTCGAAATGCCCATCACCGAAATCACCTACCGGGTGTTGCACGAAGGACTTCCACCCGGTGAGGCAGCGGACGAACTCATGAAACGGCCCGCACGCTCTGAGTGATGAACGCTACCGCATCAGCCCCAGCTCCAAGCCCGGCGCCCATTCCAGCAGCCACGCCGCCGCCAGCCTTCGGTGACAAGGCTTCCCAGCCGACTCGAAACACAGCAGCGTAACGTCTCCTTCCAAGGGCAATCCCTGCAGCCACGCCCGGAATTCGGCCTTCGCGTCGTAGGTCCTCTCCAACTCTTCCCGGTAACGAACGTCCAGCGCCGGAAAGTCGATGCCGCCTCCCTGGTACTCCCGCAGCAACTCGCGCGACGGATAGAGGAAGGGCTGCGCGGACCAGTCGGCCCGTCTGCCCCTCGGGTGGCCCCTGGACACCCGGTAGCGGACCCCCACCCAATGTGCGGGTTCGTAGAAACTCGCGGTGTAAAGCATTTCGGCTACATCCGGTCTTGGTCGCGGGAGCGGCGGTCGCTAACCGTACGTCTCAGCCGGCGCCGGCGCGGCGCCGGAGGAACTGACGAGCGGCGAAAATAGCGGCTCCCACCAGGATGACGCTCAGGTAGGTTATGAAGCGGTCCACGAGCACCAGAGCGGCAGCGGCGCTGGTGGACAGCCGGGAAAGCCGCACCGCAAGTCCGGTCACCCCTGACTCCACGGCCCCGACGCCTCCCGGGGTGGGCACCAGGGACAGAAGGGAATTGGCCAGAGTCAGGAACACTATGAGAGGTATCCCCAGCGGCAGACCGAGAGCTTTGACTACCAGGTACATTCTGGCTACCTCTGCCAGCCATCCCAACAGGCCCCACGCCGTGACCATGGGCAGCCGCCGGAAGCTGCCCATGGTCCCTTGATGGAACCGGTCGTAACGCCCGGACAGCCATTTGGGCAGTCTGCGCATTGCCAGGCCACGGCCCCAAGCCATTACACCCAGCACCGCGGCCAAACCGGCTGCCAAGGCGGCCGCCAGACCCAGCACCAACCAAGTGACGGTGTCGTCGCTGTCTATCAGGAAGGGGACAACCGCCAGCAGCATGGCGACCACCAACACCGTGTCCAATGCCCGTTCGGCGAGGATGGTGCCTATCGCGCCGGAAAAAGTGGCGTCTTGCTCGTCTCCGTACATATAGGCCCGCAAGGCGTCGCCCAGCCTCAGCCAGCCGATGGAGTTGGCGAACCACCCGAGCAACACCAGTTGACCGCAGTAGAACACGCCCGGCACCCTGGCGCCCGGCGCGGCTGTGTTCTGCAACAGGAGCCGCCAGCGGACGCCGCGGAAGAAGAAGGTCGTGTAGTGGACCAGGAACGCGCCTCCGAGCAGCCAAGGGTCGGCGTTGCGCATTTGCCGCAGGGTTGCTCCCAAGTCCACGTCAAACCGGGCGATGAGGAAGAACAGGAGCCCGCCGGCCACCGCCAGAGAAACCAAGGCCGGTATAGAGAAGACTCTTCGTGTGAGGGAACCCGTTCCTCCCTGGGGGCGCCGGTCCCCGAGCATTATGGGGCCGGTACGGCCTGCGGTGCGGGAACGGCCACGGCTAACGCAACTCCCGGGGCAGGGTGAAGGCCACATCCTCCTCAACACCACGGAGCAAGGTGAACCGCTCGGCGGCCAGCGCGGTGATAACGCTTTCCACCAGCACTTCGGGGGTGGAGGCCCCCGAAGTAATACCGACCCGCTCCTTGTCCTTGAACCAATCCTGGTCTATCTCTTCAGGACCGTTGATCAGGTAGGACGGGACGCCGTGGGCTTCGGCCACCTCCCGAAGGCGGTTGCAATTGGAACTGTTTTGCGCTCCGATAACCAACACCAAGTCCACGTCGGCCGCCATCCGGGTCACCGCCTCCTGGCGGTTCGTCGTGGCATAGCAGATGTCGTTGCGCACCACGGCCTGGGGGAAGCGGGTCTTGATAGCATCGATGGCCTTGGCGGTGTCGCCCACCGATAGAGTGGTCTGGGTCAGCACCGCTATCTCCTGGTCCGTGCCCCAACCCGGCAATTCGGTGGGGTCCTTATCGTCGATAAGGGTCATGTCGACCTGGCCCATGGTGCCCCGTACTTCCTGGTGACCCCGGTGCCCCACCAGCAAGACCCTCCGACCCTCCCCCT
Source organism: Dehalococcoidia bacterium (assembly GCA_965222595.1). Lineage (GTDB taxonomy): Bacteria > Chloroflexota > Dehalococcoidia > Lucifugimonadales > UBA3495 > VXOI01. Next base: position 166,116 of record CBDCUJ010000019.1, read on the forward strand.
CGTACTTCTTGGCCTCGTTGTGGACCCTGGTCACCAGAGGACAAACGGCGTCGATTACCCTGAGGTTTCTCGCCTTCGCTTTTTCGAAGTCCTCGGGCGGGGAACCGTGAGCGGAGAAGACCACCAGCGACCCCTCCGGGACCTCTTCCACCGTTTCGACGGTAATGGCGCCGCGGCTTTCCAGGTCGTTGACGACGTGGGGGTTATGCACGATCTGGTGTTTGACGTATACCGGGGGGCCGAAGCGTTCCAGGCAAATGTCGACTACATCGATGGCCCGCACCACTCCGGCGCAGAACCCGCGGGGCGAAGTGAGAAAAACCTCCACGGCGCACGTCTCCTCTACGTAGGACCCTGCCGGGGCGGAAATCAGGGTCATTGACGGGAAAATTCCGTCGCTATGATAACATAGCCCGCTTCGGGGCTGCGGACGCGGTAGCCAGCCGGCGCGGGCAGCCGGTGGTCTTTCTGTGGTCTGCTTCAGCTTTTGCGGGGAATGAGCCTATGCTATAATCGGCCCTGCCTTCCAACTCCCCTGCTACAGCCACGTCTGATGGGCCTTCGGCCGCGCGGTACGGGAGAGTCGCAGCGCCGGAGGCAATGCCCGGCCCCCGGCAACCAGCCAGGGGCGCCTCCGTCTCCTTCGACCGAAACCTGCTCGAGAGGGTCGCCAAATGATCCCCATTCTTGACGAGCTCAAGGTCTTCACCGGCAACGCAAACCCCGAACTGGCCGAATCGGTCTGTGAATACTTGGACATTCCCCTAGGCCGGGCGGAAGTTTTCAAGTTTGCCAACGACAACACCTTCGTGAGGATCCAGGAAAACATCCGTCAGAGGGACGTCTTCGTCGTCCAGCCGACGTGTTTGCCGGTCAACGACAGCCTCATGGAGTTGTTGATCATGATCGACGCCTGCAAGCGGGCGTCGGCTGGCCGGATCACGGCGGTTGTCCCCTATTACGGCTATGGCCGGACGGACAAGAAGGACCAGCCTAGGGTGCCCATCACCGCCCGCTTGGTCGCCGACCTGTTGACTGCGGCGGGAGCCGACCGGCTCCTGACCGTGGACCTCCATGCCGGCCAGATCCAGGGTTTCTTCAACATCCCGGTGGACGAACTGACCGCTCTCCCCATCATGACCGAGTACTTCCGGGCCAAGGAGTTGCAGGACCTGGTGGTGGTTGCCGTCGATATCGGCATCAGCAAGAAGGCCAGGGATGTTGCGGAGCAGCTAAACGCTCCCTTGGCCATTATCGAGAAGCGCCGGATGGGCAACGACGACCAATCGGAGACCATGAACATCATAGGTGAGGTGGCCGGCAAGGTGGCCCTGACCTTCGACGACGAGATCGACACCGGGGGCACCACCGTCAATGCCGCCAACGCCCTGGTCGAACGCGGGGTGAAGGAGGTCTATTGTTGCGTGACCCACCCGGTGTTGTCGCGCAATGCCCACGAACTCCTGAGCCAAAGCCGCTTCCGGGAGGTGGTGGTCACCGACACCATCCCCCTCGCTCCCGACAAACGGAACGGCAAATTCACGGTGCTGTCTGTGGCCCCGCTCTTGGGCGAGGCCATCTACCGGATCCACAAGGGTTTATCCATCGGCGAACTGTTCACCTGACGAGGTCGCAATGTACGATTTATTGATCAAGGGCGGGACTGTAGTCGATCCGTCCCAAGGCATCCACGGGCCGAACGACGTGGCGGTCAAGGATGGCAAGATCGCCCGCATCGCCCCCGACATCGCCGACGAGGCGGGCCGCGTCCTAGAGGTCAAGGGCAAGGTGATCACCCCCGGGCTCATCGACCTCCACACCCACGTGTTCGCCGGGGTCAACGCCAACGGGGTAGACCCCAACATCGGCGGAGTCCGGGCCGGGGTGACGACAATGGTGGACGCCGGGAGTTCCGGCTGCGACACCTTCGGCGGCTTCCCGCGCCACATACTGCCCAACACCGATACGGAAATCATCTGCTTCCTACACATCTGCCGAACCGGCTTGGCCACCACCCCTGACATTTTCAGCCCGTCCAGCATCGACCTGGAACACACCATCCAGACGATTACCGAGAACCGGGGCATAATCTCCGGGGTCAAGGCGCGGATGGTGTCGCCGGCCTTGGAAATCATGGGCATGGAAATGCCCCGCCTCGCCAAGCGCGCCGCCAAAGAGGCCGGCGTCCCGCTGATGGTCCATATCGGCGACACGGAAAAGCGCTACGATCCCAACGTAATCCGCGAGCTGCTGCCCATCCTGGAGGAGGGCGACATCGTCACCCACTACTTCACGGCCAATCCCGGCGGGGTGCTGGACGCCGACGGCAAGCTGGTGCCCGAGGCCAAGGAGGCCCACGAGCGGGGCGTCTGGCTGGACACGGCCCACGGGCGGATGAACTTCAGCTTCGCCGTGGGAGAGCGGGTGGTGGACCAAGGCGTGCTGCCCCACTGCATCAGCACCGACCTGACGGTCCCCGGCCGCGCCCGGACGGTCCACAGCATGACAGAGATGATGACCCGCTTCCTGGCCATGAGCTTCACCTTCGACCAAGTGGTCACCATGTGCACCGAAAACCCCGCCAAAGCCGTGGGGGTCGACAGCCGGTTGGGCACCCTTCACACCGGCAAACAGGCCGACCTTTCCATACTGGACGTCCAAGACGGCGACTGGGTGGTCTATGACGTGATCGGCGACTCCCGCAAGTCCGACAAAGCGGTAACGCCGGTGATGTCCGTCAAGAAGGGCGAGGTCTTCGAGGTCGTCTGGGGCCCAAGGCCCTGGGGCTGGGCGCCGGACACAGGGTAAGGGGCGTATGGGGACGTTTTATGTAACGATCCGGGTCGCTGACCGATTCCGGGAAAGGTACGTGAACTTGGACGCTCTGGTTGACACCGGGTCTAGTTACACCGCTTTGCCGGAGAGCCTGCTGGAAGATTTGGGGATAGAACGGGAAGAAACCGACCTCTTTGAGTTGGCCGACAACAGGGTTGTCGAGTACGCGATGGGCGACATCCGTTTAGAGTTGGAGAACCGGGAGCGATACGTCCCGGTAATATTCGCTCCTGATGACGCGACTCCGTTGGTCGGCGCAACCACCCTGGAGATCCTGAGGCTGGGCATAGATCCGGTTGCGGAAAGACTAGTGCCGGTGATTGCATTGCGGAAGTAGCGGGAGAGCTTGGCGACTAACCGCTGGTATCTATTTTCTCGACTTGCCACGGCGATATACGGGCTCTATAACGGACCGCAGCTTCGCCTTCAGGCTGAACCGCCGCCGCACGTTGTTGGCTACCAGCGGGGCAAGGTGCTTGTTTCCGGCCACAAGCGGCGCGGCCCAGGCGCGCAGCTCCTTCATGGTTGGAGTCTTTTCGTCCCAAGACGGCACCAGGCTATCCAAGGGATGCCAGTGCCGCTCTCCCCGGAAACGAGTCATTACCGTGCCGCCCGCCTCCATCACCGCCAGCGCGCCTCCGGCCATGTCCCACATTCGCGGCGCTCCGAATATCGCGTACTGCATCACTCCTCGGGCGGTGAGGGCCAACTCGTAGGCGATGCTGCCGGTGGTGCGGGGCTCGCCAGCCTTGTTTGCCAGTTGCTTGGAGAAACGGTTGGCCACTCCGAAATACCCCGGCACTCCAATGAGACGGCTGGGCACCGGTTCCTGGGTCTCGTAGACGGACACCGCCTCATCGTCGGCGAAGCAGCCTCCGCCCTTGCGGCAGTGCAACACGAACCCGCCGGCGCCGTTGGGCCAAGGGACGTAGAGGGCTGCGGCCACGGGTCGGCCGCGGTACAACACGCCGATGGAAGAGGCGAATACCGGGAGCCCGTTCATGAAATTGGTAGTGCCGTCCAAGGGGTCCAGCACCCAGAGGATGTCCCGGGCCGGTTCCGCCGACTCCTTCTCCTCCTCCGTGGCCTCTTCGCCGAGAATGCCGTGTTCCGGGAACCGCTTGGCGATCTCTCCGGCCAGGTATTCCTGGGTGGCCTTGTCGGCCCGGGTCACCGGGTCTCTCTTTTTGTCGTCCTTGAACTCGACTTCGATGGCCCGGCCGAAATATTCCGCCAGTATCTTTCCCGCGCCCCAGGCCAACTCTACGGCGTTGGCCTCGATTTCGCGGGCCTCGGGTTCGCTCGACTGACCCAAAAGGCTCTCCCGGCTTTGAATTGCGCCAGTATAGCACGGTGCTATTTCACCGCAGAGGGTACTGATGCCGAAGGTTCGTGATGAAGCCTGATACCCAGGGGGTGGGTGTTTTCTATGTTTCCGGGCCCTTGTGCTCCCGATGGAAGAAGACTGGTATAATCGGCATCGCTTTACCGCAAACGTATTGGGCGACAGTGTCGCCGGATTTTGTCGAATCTCCGGGAGGAGTGGCACATGGACTTGGGACTGAACGGCAAAGTGGCCATCATTGGCGGCGCCAGCAAGGGGCTCGGCCGGGCCTGCGCCCAAGTGCTGGCTGAGGAGGGGGCCAAAGTCGCGATCTGCAGCCGGACCGCCGCGGACCTCGAGCAGGCCGCCAGCGAGATCCGGGAGTCCACGGGCGCCGAGGTCTTGGCCTACCCCGCCGACCTCGACCGGCTTGAGAGCATCACCGGCCTGATTTCGGCGGCGCTGGAGCAGTTTGGCGGCATTGACGTTCTGGTGAACAACTCCGGAGGGCCGCCTTTGGCCCGCTCCTCCACAGCCACAGAGGAGCAGTGGGAGACCGCGGTGCAGCGCTCTCTCATCTTCTTCGGCCGGATGTGCCGGGAGGGAATCCCTCACCTGCGACAGCGCGGTGGGGGGCGCATCGTCAACATCCTGGCCAGCACTGTTTACAACCCCATTCCCAACCTGGCCCTCTCCGGCGCGACCCGGATGGGCGTGGTGGCCTACGCCAAGAGTCTGGCCGACGAAGTGGGCCAGGACAATATCCTGGTCAACAACGTGTGTCCCGGATCCATCCTCAGCGAGCGTATGCTGTCCAACGTCACCGCCCGGGCCAACGAGCTGGGCATCAGCGTCGATGAGGCTCTGGCCCGCCGCGCTTCCGAGACCGCGCTGGGCCGGGTGGGGCAACCCGAAGAACTGGCCAACCTCGTGGCGTTCCTGGTTTCGGAGCGGTCCAGCTACATCACCGGCGCCACCATCCTGGTGGACGGAGGCCTGGTCCGCTCGGTAATGTAATCATCTTTGGCCCCTCTCCCGTCGGAAAAGGTGCCGCCAGAGTCGGCGCCCCGATGCGCCGGGATTGGGGTGAGGACAACCTATGGCACTGGAACGCAGACACCAAAAAGAACCGGCCGACGCGCCGGGGTACGTGGACCGGGGCAACCGCTATAGCCGGAACGGCGTGTACCACCGGGCAATCGACGATTACACCAAGGCGATAGAGATCGACCCAGAATACGCCGACGCCTTTTACAACCGGGGCTGCTCCTACTATGAGGTGGGCCTTTACGACCGGTCGATCGCCGACCTGACCCGTGCCATCGAGATTGACCCGGGGGCCGACGAATACTACGGCCAGCGGTCAGTGGTCTACCTGTTTAACGACCAGCCCGACTTGGCCCAAGCCGACCAAGACCAGTCCGACGCCCTGCGCTTCCGCGCCCAACTGGAGGGCGGCTAGAGTTAAATTACAACCAAATGCCTTTCACTTGCTCCCCAGACGGCGATCAAGGGTATGTGGGTATCCAGCGTTACCAGCCGCGCGCCGTGCGCCACCGCCAAGCTTAGCAAGTAAACATCCGTCAACTGACGGTAGCCCGACAACCGCCGGGCGTCCACCAAGGAATCGTCGAGAAGGCTGATGTCGTCGCTGATGAATTGGTGATGTTCTGTGGATACGGCAGCCCGCAAACGTTCCATAGCCGCAGCTATGCTCAAGGCGCCGGGATACCGGGTCTGTGAAAGGATGCGCACACATCCGTTTTGCGTCAACGGGCAAGTAATCCATCCGCTCGCATAGTTGAGATTAAACCAATCGGACGCAACAATGTGGCTCGAGTGGTCCTCGTCAATCAAAGCGACGAGGACATTAATGTCCAACAATGACAATAAGGCTTAAAACCCCATCTGTTCGCGCAGCTCGTTCACCATCTCGTTGGTGACTAGATTACCTCTGGTCGGGATTGGCCGGAACGTACGATACGCCGGGCTCTGATACGCCGCATCGTCCCCACTGTCCACCGGCGCGGCCTCCTCAACCGGATGAATATCTATTTCCACGCTCTGACCGTCCCGCAGGCCCATAGGCTCGTCAAATTCTATGGCCTGTCCTTTGACTATCCCTCGCCTCTTCATTTCACTTTACCTCTGGTTTGCTCTGCTTCCATTCTACATCACCAGCACCGCGCCTCGAGGTGGATTCTTGCCGCCGCGGACTGACGGCTCATCGCACCACTTGGGCGACAGCCGCCGCACGGCCTGTACACACCTTCGTCGAACCCCCGCAGGTCGCACACCATCCGGCGGTCCGGCCGGGCGCGATTGAGATCGGCGTCGGCCAGGTAGGCCGACAGCAGGTCAAGTTCCCGGAACCGAACCCAGGGCCGTCTCCAAACATGGGCCGCTATGCTGGTCGGTGGATGACAACCCAGGGTTACGCCGCCGGTTTGAAGTAGGGCACCGATATCTGGTCGGTGGCGCGGACGAAGGTGACTTCCACCGGCATCCCGATGGTCACCTCGCGGGGCTCGCACTCCACTATGTTGGTGAACATGCGGACCCCTTCATCCAGCTCCACCAGCGCCAGCACGTAGGGGCCTTGGTCGAAGCCAGTGGTGCGGTTCTGGTAGGTCACGGTGTAGGTCCAGACCGTGCCCTTCCCGCTGGACGCCACCCAATGGATGTTTTCCGACCAGCAGTTGGCGCAGATGCCACGGGGATAGAACTGGTACTCGTTGCAGCTATCACACCGCTGGACCATGAGCTGGCCCTGGCGGCACATCTCCCAGTAGGTGCGGGTCTCGCCAACGACGGTGGGCAGGGGCTTGTTCCATTCAGGCATCGGCTAATCCCTCCCCAGGATGACGGTGCCGCCACTGTGGCGGGAGCCCAGGGCGCCCCCCGTGCCGTGGCACAGGGCTATCTTGCAGTCGGGCACCTGCCGGGGCGTGCCCTCGAACTGGTGACGCAGTTGCCGCGTAGCTTCCATCAATAGGAAGATGCCCCTCATGCCGGGGTGGTTCGAAGAGAGCCCGCCGCCGTCGGTGTTTATGGGCAGTCCGCCGCCGATTTTCAAACGCCCGCCGCTGACGAACTCGCCCCCCTCTCCCTTCTCGCAGAACCCCAGGTCCTCCAGGGTCTCCAGCACGGTGATGGTGAAGGAATCGTAGATCATCGCCATGTCTATGTCGTCGTGGCTCACACCGGCCCCGGCGAAGGCTGGCTCGTGGCTCTGCTTGGCTGCGATGTACATCAGGTCGCGTTTGCCCGCGCCCTGGTGGGCCACGGCCTCGCCGGTGCCCAGAATCCACACCGGGGTCTGGCGACAGCTTCGGGCCACCTCCGGGGAGGCCACCACCACCGCCCCGCCGCCGTCGGTTATCACGCAACAGTCCATCAGATGTAGGGGCGAGGAGATGACTCTGGAGCGGACCACATCCTCGACGGTGATGGGGTCGCGGAACAGGGCGTCGGGGTTCATGGTGGCGTGGTGGCGAACGGCCACGGCTATCTCGGCCAACTGCTCCGAGGTCGTGCCATAGAGGTGCATGTGCCGCTGGGCGATCATGGCGTAGAGCCCCACGGTGGTGAGGCCGTACAGCTCCTCGAAGCTGTCAGGCGACGGATCGAGTCTCGGGTGGCCGAACCTCCCCACGCCGCCGGTGCCCACCGACACCCCGCCGGAGCGGGCCAGGGTGCTGTAGGTTATCACCGCGCAGTTGATCCGCCCGGCGTAGATGGCGTTCAGGGCGTGGGCCAAGTGGAACTCGAAGGAGCCGCCGCCCACCGTGGTGTTGTCGACGTGCTTGGGGTACATATTCAGGTAGTCGGCCAGGTTCAGCCCGCTGTTACGGACCGACATCGAGGCGGTGAACAGCCCGTCGACGTCGTTTTTGCCGAGCCCGGCATCCTCCAGGGCCTTGATAATGCTCTCGCCCTGGATCTGCAACTCGCTCTTGTCGGGGGCGTAGCGGGTGACGTGCTCATGCACTCCCACAATCGCCGCGGCGCGTCTGAGATCGGCCATGGGCAGGGTCCCTCCCGTTCAGGTTGTGGACCTGGTCTGTTAGAAAACGAGGGCAACCGGGAAGGGCCTCCCGGCGGGCCAGCCCATTATCGCCGAGGCCAAGTTTGAACACAAGTTGGGAAGGCGATATAGTGGTGCGGCACTGGTGGCTCAAGAGAGTGTTTGGAGGCGCGAATGCTGTCAATTCTTGGGGGGACTGGTCCCGAGGGCAAGGGGCTGGCCCTGCGGCTGGCGATGGCCGGTGAGCCGGTGACCATCGGTTCCCGCGACGCGGCCCGTGGAGCGGCAGCCGCCGGGGAATTGGCGGTGTTGGCCTCCGGAACCCAAATTCAAGGCGCCGACAACGCCGGAGCCGCAGCCAGCGGTGACGTGGTGTTTCTGGCGTTTCCGTACGAGGGTCAGCGGGCCACTCTGGAGCAACTCGGCGACGCTCTGGCCGGCAAGGTGGTGGTCAACGTCATCGCCCCCATGGCGTTCGAGCGCGGTAAGGGCGCCCGGGCCGTCGAGGTCGAAGTCGGGTCGGCTGCTCAGGAGGCCCAGCAACTGCTCCCCGATTCCCTGGTTGTCGCCGCTTTCCAGAACGTCAGCGCCGAGGAACTGCAGGAGACCGGGCACGCCTTGGAGGGCGACGTCATCGTCTGCTCCGACCACGCCGACGCCAAGCGACTCGTCATGGGGCTGGCCGACAAGATCAACAACCTTCGGGGAGTCGACGGCGGCAGCTTGGCCAACGCCAAGTACGTGGAGCAGATCACGCCGATGCTGGTTAACATCAACCGGATCTACAAAGTGCATTCGAGCATCAAGATAGTTGGCATCTAGCCCGCTACTGGTCACCCAGCTACCGGTAGCATAAAAGGGAAGAAGACTTAAGGAGCCAGCATGCCGCGATTCACAATCGACATCAATGCTGCGCCCGGGCAGGCCGAGGTGCAGGGCCAGTGGAAATACGCGGAGGGGTACATCCCCGACCAGCCGGATTTCGGCCTGGTTGAGAGATCGGAAGGCAGCCCGGCCCGGCTGCGGGACTACGACGATTCGTCGTGGGAGAAATGTGAAGACATCAGCCTGTGGGCCAAGTTCGGCGACACCTACGTGACCGGGTTTTCTTTCGTCTGGTACCGCATGAATCTCACCGTTCCAGCAACAGTGGGCGGCCGCGACGTCAAGAGGACGCGGTTGATGTTCGAAACGTGCGTCGACGATTACGGCGAACTCTGGATCGACGGCGAATGCAACCGGGAGCGGGGCACATTCGAGGGATTCAACCGCCCTCAGCGGATCGAACTCGCCAACAACCCAGATGCAGGCGAACAACACACCATCGCCATACTGGCGGCAAACGGGCCGATGGGCGCCCCCGGCGGCGGCGTGTTCGTGCGCTACGCCACCCTGAGCTTCGAGTGGCGGGACGACGACCCGTAGCCGGCCGTTCCAACGCCCGGCCAGACCCTGAAGCAACCGGCAGACCGACGCCGAGGCCCGGTCTGCCGGTTGCTTTGTCTGCGTCGGGCGGAAGACGCGAGCCCTTGCCGACAGGCCCGTCCGGACCAGTGAGACCAGCGGCATAATCCCGGCAGCCTTAATCTTCCGGCGGCCACTTGGTGCCGCCCACCGCCGGCCGCTCCTGCTGGGGCATGCCGAATCCGGCGGTGACGACGTCGCAGAACTCCCTCACGATAACCTCGCCCCAGTCTTGGGCGTGGGACACCCGGTGGGCGGTGCGCCGGCCCCGCACGGTCTGCCGGGCGGCGGCCTCCTCTTGGCCCTCGGCTTCCCGTGAGGCCGCATCATCCATGGCGTCGATCTGTGGCACCAGGCCATTGGCCGTCTCTATGAAGCGAGCCACCTCGTTCATCTCGCCGTCGAACACCACGAAGATGGGCACCGTGCCCGCCCGGTGCTCCGGCAGAAAAGTGTTGGCCAAGGGCACGTCGTCGTCCCGGTTGAACACCTGCACCGAGATTTTGGGCGAGCTCTCCGCCAACCGGAGTATCACCGGAGTGGTGCTCACGGCGTCGCCGCACCAGTCGGCGGTGAACACGGCCAAGTTCACCGGCTCCGGGAGACCGTCGAACATGCCGGTGGCATCACCGGGGACGTTCATGGTGTTGTATATCTCGACGAAGGGGTCTTTGTTCACCTTGATCTGGTCGATGTACTGTTGGACCGTCATTCCAGCAGCGAACTGGGTCTTGGTCAGCGGCATATGCGAACCCCCTTCCGGCCGCGTTGGCCCGGCCTGTATTGACGCGGCTAGTTTCTCAATATTGGCCCCCTGCAGCAATAGCCGGGCGGCGGGAGCCGGTGGCCCAACATCCGAACGGTTACGGGCCGGTTACCCCGCTGTGCTCGTGATACGCCAGCCATGCTAAAATTGAAAACGACTGGCTATCCCCGGCCCAGGAGTACCATTGGCCTCCACAAACGGCGACCCCTATCTGAAGTATGCCCTGTTCTGCCGCAGCACGGCGCAGGATGATGACGGCGACCTGTCGTTGAACGGCGTCGTAGACTTGGTGGAATTGCCCCGGCCCCAAGAGACCGAAGACTCCCCCCAGAGCCCGGTGCTGGCCCAGGTAGACCTCAACCTGGCTTTCTGCGTAGGCGGGGTCCAACCCGGAGAGCACTACCTGTTCGTCGCGCTGAAGACCCCGGGACTGCCGCTGGACACGCCGCCGGCCCAGAAGGTGCAATGGGAAGACGGCATCCTGTTCCAGCGCTGGATCAAGACCTTCCGCATCCCGGTACAGAAGCCTGGCGTCCATACCGCCGCCATCCTGTTCGACGGAACCCCCTTGGGCGAGGCCAGCTTCCTGGTGCGGTTTAAAGAAGAGGCCGGGCCCGGCGCCGCTGCCGAAGACGGCGGCTAGTCGTCCGGGGCGGGCGGGAGCCCCGGATGGCCGGGACCTGTGTTGAAACCCCCAACGGGCTTGTCTATAATCTCAATTCAGTCTCGATTAGACAGCAATTGGCCTGCAGGGAGAGAAAGGTGGCAAATCAGACCGGCAAGCGATACATTTGCCAGCAGTGTAAGTCCGAATTCATTGTGACCAAAGGCGGCGACGGCAGCGTGTCCTGTTGCGGCGCGCCGATGGAGTTGAAGTAATGGCCAATCAGCTGGGAAAGAGGTACGCCTGCCCCGAGTGCGGCAGCAGTGTCCTGTGCACCAAGGGCGGCGACGGCGAGATAACCTGTTGCGATGCCATCATGGAACTGCAGGAGCCCCGCAAGCTGCCATCATCCGACTAGCAGGCTCGCCAGTCACGAACCGATAAGTAAGGGCGGCCCTTGTGGCCGCCCTTTAATCTGCCGGGCAGGATTCGGGACGGCCGCCATTCAGGACAGCTTTTCGGAGAGCAGAATTCGGGACGGCTATCTTTCCGGAGTGCAAGACTTGGGGCGGCCCTTGTGGCCGCCCCTACCGAATCCCTTTGTTCGAACTGCCAGCAGCCTATTTGAAGTAGGGGATCACGTGCTTCCCCATCAGCTTGATGGACTCCATGATCCGGGTGTGCTCCAAGCGTCCCGGCTGCACGAAACACAGAATTTGGTCCACGCCGGCATCCTGGTACTTCTTCATCACCTGGATGATGGTGTCAGGGTTGCCCATGGCGAACGCGCCCGAGGCGATGTGATCCTCGGCGCTCTTGTCGGCGCGTTCGGCCTGGATGGCGTCGACCGAGAACTTGTAGGAGTCGGGCACCTTGCGCCCGGCCCACGGCGCGTAGAGGTTCTCGGCCTGGTCCACGAACCAAGCGCCCTCGGGACCGGCGACGCGCCGGGCTTCCTCGTCGTCCTCGTCGCAGTGGACGATGCAAAGGGCCGCGACCTGGTCGTTCACGAAAGCGCCAACGGGATTGGCGTGTTGGACCGCCTCCCGGTAGGCTGCCACCCGCTCTTCCATCTGCTCGTAACCGCCCAGGTTGAAGCAGAGAACACCCAAGCCCATCTCCCCGGCGGAGCGGAAAGAGTCGGGCTGGCTGCAGGCCACCCACATCGGCGGGTGCGGCTGCTGCACCGGCTTGGGGATGACCGAGCGCTCGGGGATGTTGAAGAACTCGCCTTGGTGGGAGAAGGGGTCCTCAGTCCACATCTTCGGGATCATCCGGATGGCTTCCTGCCATTGGGCCCGGGTCTGTTCCGGGTCCACCTCGAAACCGTCCATCTCAATCAGCGTGGTGGACCGGCCAGTGCCCAAGTCCATCCGGCCGTCGCTCAGGATATCGAGAACGGCGGCCCGCTCGGCGACGCGCACCGGGTGATTGTACTGGCCCGGCAACAGGGCCACGGCGTGCCCGATGCGGATGCGCTTGGTGCGCTGGGAGATAGCGCCGTAGAGGACTTCGGGGGCCGAGCAGTGGGAGAACTCCCTCAGGAAGTGGTGCTCGACCGTCCAGAAGTAGTCGAAGCCGACCTCGTCGGCCAAGTCCACTTGGGCCAGCACCTGCTTGTAGCGCTCCGCCTCGATGCCGGGGTGGTGGGGTTCGGGAATCTGGATTTCATACATCAAGCCGAATTTCATGACACTATTCCTCTCCGGAAATACGAATTTACCGGCATCTTACCACACCAGAAGTTTGACCGCAGACATCCTAGAGAACGCCGAGGCCTCTCGGTAGAACCGTTGCGTGCTCTGGGTCCTTTGGGATGGCTACACCCCTACGGCACCAGCATGGCTCGGGTGATTTCGGGCTGGCGCTGGTCCCACTCGCATTGAGGGAAGGCTTCGTTTACTTCGGCCAAGGGGAACTTGTGGGAGACGATGCGGTCGAAGGGCAGCTTCTCGTGGTTGCGTACCAGGAAGTTGAGCAGCCGGGGGAGCAGGTCGGGCTTGTACATCAGGGAGCCCATGATGTTCTTGCCCTGCAACAGCTTGGACGGGTCGATGGAGACCTCGCGCCCGCGCACGATGTCGCCGATCTCTACGAAGGTGCCGCCGTTGCCGAGCATGTCGATTCCCTCGGCCAATAGCTCAGCCCGCCCCACCAGTTCCATCACCACGTCGGCGCCCCGCCCGTCGGTCAATTCTCTTACCCGGCCCAGCCTGGTCTCCGGGGTGTTGAACTCTTCGATGTTGATGGTATGGTCGGCCCCGAAGGCCTCGGCCAGCTCCAGGCGGTTCTCCAAACGGTCCAACACGATCACCCGGTCGGCTCCCATCTCCTTGGCCATGGCGGTGGCGTGGACGCCCAGGCCGCCCGCGCCTTGGATGACCACGTAGTCGCCCTCGCCGGCCCCGGCGCGGATCAGGCCGGTGGTGACGGTGCCCATGGCGCAGTTGACCGGACCCAGCAGGCCGTCGTCCAGCTCGTCGGGCACCCGGAAGAAGGGATGGCGCGCCGGCAGGTACAGGTAGTCGGCGTAGGTAGCAGTGAAGAAGGGCCACGTGCCCGCCGCCGGATAGTTCCGGTTCATGCACCAGTTGGTGTTGCCCTTGAGGCACTGGTGGCAGTGGTAGCAGGGGAAGACCGCCGCGTAGACCACCCGGTCGCCCTTCCCGATGGGAGCGCCGGCAGAGTCGGTGGCCACGCCGTCGCCCAACATCTCTACGACCCCGGTGCCCTCGTGGCCCATGGCACGGCCCGTGGGAGGCAGCGGCACGTTCACTTGATCGCCGCGCCAGACGTGCAGGTCGGAACCGCAGATACCCGCTTGGGTCATCCGCAGCACTACCGCCCCGGGCTCCGGTTCGGGGACTTCATATTCCTCGATTACGAAGGGCTTGCCGTATTCTTTGCAGGCAACTACTCGGCCTTTCATGGCGTCCTCCTGATGGCGGTTGTGGGGCTATTCTACCGCAGAGTCCGCAAAGAGCGCAGACAGCCCCGGTTCTATAATATATTGTCTCCAGAATCTCGACGTGCTCTGCGTTTAATTTGGGAGTTGTCATGCCTGCCAAAACGGGACAGCAGTATATCAACGGGCTCAGGGAGCGGTCGGCCGAGGTCTGGATTCGCGGCGAGCGGGTCAAGGACGTCACCACTCATCCGGCCCTGCGGGGCGGCGTCCGGTCGATGGCGGCCCTTTATGACCTGCAGCACGACACCGATTTGCGGGACGAGATGACCTTCACTTCCCCGTCCTCGGGGATGCCGGTGGGCCTGTCCTTTATCATCCCCCGCAGCCACGAGGACCTGGAACTCCGGCGGGCCATGATGGCCCACTGGGCCGGGCTGGGCTGCGGCATTATGGCCCGGACTCCCGACTTCATGAACGTGTCCATTGCGGGCTGGGCGGGGGCCGCCCCCTACTTCGGCGCTAACCGGGATGGGTTCGACGAGAACGTGCTCCGCTTCTACGAACATATCCGGGAAAACGACGTCACCCTGACTCATACCCTGGTGAACCTGCAACGCCGCCGGGACCCCGGGGCGGTGGACAACATCGACGGCCAGACGGCGCTGACCGTGATCAAGGAGACTGACGCCGGCATCGTCGTGCGGGGCAGCCGCATACTGGCCACCCTGGGCCCCATATCCGACGAGATCGCTGTCTACCCGACGCGGACTCACCTGATCGGCGAGGACGCTTGGCGGCAGGCGTTTTCCTTCGCCATTCCCAACGATACCCCCGGTCTGAAATTCATCTGCCGGGAGAGCTTCGATCTGGGCCGCTCCACCTTCGACCACCCGCTGGGGTCGCGCTTTGAGGAGATGGATGCCTTGGTCTTCTTCGACGATGTCCTGGTGCCCTGGGAGCGGGTGTTCCTGCTGGGCGACGTCGAAATGTGCAACGACTACAGCCTCGCCACCCAATCGACCACCCATTCCGGCTACCAGGTGGTGAACCGGTGCGTGGTGAAGACGGAGTTCATCCTGGGGCTGGCGTCGCTGATGGTCGATACCTTGGGATCGGGAGAACTGCCCCACGTCCAAGAACGAATTTCGGAGATCATTATCTACCTCGAGACACTGAAGGCCTGCCTCCGGGCTTCAGAAGCCGACGCAAAGCTGAACCAGTGGGGCGTAATGTGCCCCGCCCAAGGCCCCATCACCGCCGGGAGGGCGCTTTACCCCACCACGATTTATCCCCGGCTGGCGGAGATCGTGCAACTGTTGGGCGCCAGCAGCCTGATGGCGCTGCCGTCGGAAGGCGACTTCGAGGCCGAAATCGGACCGGACGTGGAGCGCTACCTGGCCACCGACAGCTCCAGCGGCCGGGACCGGGTGCGGCTGTTCCGCTTGGCCTGGGACGTGGCGTGCAGCGCCTTCGGCGGCCGCCAAGTGCTCTACGAGCGGTTCTTCGGCGGCGACCCGGTCAGGAACGCCATGCTGACCTACCGGGCGTACGACCGTGCCGCGGCGGAGCAGCGGGTGCTGGACTTCCTGGAACGGGAAGGGTAATGCAGAGTAGGCTTCGCGTTTGAAAAGTCAGGAGCGCCGGCGTATAGTACGTTCAGTATGTTTTAGGCTCGAACGACTGCCTGCCAGGAGGGGATTATGGCGAAGCCGAAGAGGATCGGACACCTTGTCCTCAATGTCAAGGACGTTGAATCCGCCACCAAGTTCTACACCGATGTGCTGGGATTTGAGATCGCCGTGGAGCGGCCGGGCTTCGGCACGTTCCTGACCTGCGGCCGTATCCACCACGACTTGGCCCTCTTCCAGGCCAAAGAAGGCGCCCAAGAGGTCGTCGAGGGCGGCCTTGGGCTTAACCATATGGCCATCCAGGTGGAGGACTACGAGGAGCTCAAGGACTACTACAACAGGCTCCAAGAGTACTACGAGGTCACCGAGTTGCGGACCGTGGACCACAGCATGACCAAAAGCATCTACATCAAAGACCCCGACGGCAACGGCATTGAGTTGTTCTGCAACACCTTCGACACCGCCGAGGAGGGCTTGGACGAGATGCGCCGGCCCGGACGCCAGAACGAGGCGCTGGTGTTCGACTAGGAGCGCCAGTCGGAATCAGAGGACTTCTCTAGAGAGGGAGCCGACTCCCTCTCTAATTTTTTGGCTGCGGCCCCGAGGTCTCACGCATGGGAAGAGCCGGCGACATACCGGAACGAGTACGGGCGGTTGCCTTGGACCTGGACGGCACCATAATCGGACCGGACGAGCGCATCACCCCCCGGGTCATGGCAGCGGTCGGCGGGCTGGCCGCCGCGGCGCCGGTGTTCCTGGCCACCGGCCGGGAACCCGCCGATGTGGTGAGATACGCCCGGCAGTTGGGCCTGACCACACCCCAGGTCTCCGACGGCGGAGCGGCCATCCTGGACCCGGCAAGCGGCCGCCACCTGTGGTCGGCCAACCTGGGACGGGAGTTCTCCAAGGAGATAGTCAACCTGCTCCACGACACAGGCACGGCGTTCGTCGCCACCCACGTGCGGGGCGCTTTCTGGCGGCTGGCCGAAGTGCCCGACTGGGACATCGTCCGGGTTTCCGCGCTGGATATGTCCCCGGAAGCCGCCGATGCCATGGCGGGCCGGTATTCGGACCGTCCGGGAATACACGTGGTGAAAGCGTCGCTGCCCTACAACGGGCTGTGGGCCGTGGACTTCACCCGCGAGGGGGTGGACAAGGCCACGGGGGTGTCGCGGAACGGGGAGTCGCTGGGGGTGCCCATCGGCGAGATGGCGGCCGTGGGCGACAGCTTCAACGACCTGCCAATGCTGCGGGCCGCCGGGCTGGCCATCGCCATGGGAGCCGCTCCGGACGAGGTCCGGGAGGTCTGCCACCACGTAGCGCCGCCGGTGGAGGACGACGGCCTGGCTTACGCCATCGGTGAATGGATCCTGCCGCGGACGGGGTCAGGCCTCTAGACCCCGCAACACGGGGACCACCTCCTCGCCGAAGCGGGCGATGGAGTCCAGGACCTTCCCCTTGGGGATCAGGCCGCCCACGTTGGTCTCGGCGATGACCCCGGACAGGTCCAACTCTTCCACGATCTCCCGCAGCAGGGCGGCCACGCTTTCGGACCCTCCATAGGCAAGCCGGTCCCGGAGCAGGTCTTCGTAGGTCACGTCCGCCAGTCGCTGCCCCCGGGCGAGCCTTTCTTCCGACGGAGCGGCGCCGGCCACGGTGGCGCTATCAGCGAAATTCCGGGCCATCCGTTGGTAGGAACGCATTGTGCTCTCTTGGGCGTCGGCGTGGGCTTGCTCGTCGCTCTCTCCCACGAACACCGGAATTCGCAGGTACACGTCGCCGTCGCCCTCGTGACCGGCGGCCCTCCAGGCCTCCCGGTATCGAGCCAGGCTGCGCACCAGGTCCGGGCGGGCCATCCCCCGAAGGCCAACGAAGACCGGCAGGCCGGCCGTCCCGACCACCGGGAAGGTGTCGCTGGTGGTGGCGGCCACCCGCAGCGGAGGGTGGGGCTTTTGGAAAGGCTTGGGAATGACGCAGACGTCGTTGAAGTTATAGTACTTCCCCTCGTAGGAGAAGCGCTCGTTGGACCACGCGGCCAGGATAATTTCGAGGCATTCCTGGAAGCGCTCCCGGCTCTCTCCATAGGGGATGCCGTAGCCCTCGTAGGAACGGGCGAACCCGCTGCGGCCCACGCCGAAATCCACGCGGCCGCGGCTGATCTGGTCGACGGTCGCCACCTCCTCGGCCATACGCACCGGGTGGGACAGCGGCAGCACGTTGACCGCCACTCCCACCCGCAGCCGTTGGGTGCGGGACACGATGGCGCTGGAGATTATCAGGGGGGCGGACACGATGGACGGGATCCCCGCGCCAGCGGGGTCCAAGGGGTCCCGGGGAGCGGCGAAGTGCCGTTCGGCCAGCCAGACGCCGTCGAACCCGCCGGCTTCGGCGGCATCGGCCATCGCGAAGGCCTCCTCGAATGCGGCTTGCTCCGTGTCCCCGTAGCGGTAATCGCATTCCATTACCAGGCCGAGGTGCATCTCATCCTCCCGGAGTTGAAGACCGGTCTCACCGGCCCGGATCGGGCCGGCCTTCCCTTTGGCCGGATTGTAGATGTGCTCCCAATACCTGTCAACGCGAATGATGAGGCGCCGGTCTTATTATCACCAGCGGCAATACAATAACGTGTAAAATAGCCTGCAGATAATATGAGTGACGAAACACCAAGGGACAACCGCGGCCACCGGCCGTCCGCGATGCGGCTGCTGGCCTGCTTCGCTCACCCCGACGACGAAGCCTTCCCGGTTGGCGGCGTGCTGGCGCAGCACGCGGGGCGCGGCGTCGAAGTGCGTCTCGTCACCACCACGCTGGGGGAAGAGGGGGAGATCCGGCAGGAGGGCGCCGCCACCCGGGAGACCCTGGGCGAGATACGCCGGGTGGAGCTTTCCTGCGCGGTGCGGGCCCTGGGACTGGAGAGCCACGAGGTGCTGGCCTACCGGGACTCCGGAATGGCCGGTTGGGAGTCGAACAACCACCCCAAGGCGTTCATCAACGCCGACGCCCGGGTCGTGGTGGAGCGACTGGTATTGGAGATGCGCCGCTTCCGCCCTCAAGTGGTGTTGACCTTCGGCCCCGACGGACTCTACGGTCACCCCGACCACATTGCCATATGCAACCACGCCACCGAGGCCTTCGGGCTGGCCGGAGACCCGTCGGCGTTCCCCGGCCAATTGACCGGCGGTATCACTACCCACCATCCGGAGCGGCTTTTCTACAGCGTCCGGCCCCAGGGTTTTCGACGGGAATGGGCGGAGTCCCTGCGGGGCGCGGGAATCGATTTCCCGCTGCCCACCCCGGAACAGGAGACCCAAGGCGTGCCCCGCGAAGAGTTGCACCTGGAGTTGGACGTCTCGGACCGATTGGAGAACAAGATGGCCTGCATCCTGTGCCACCGGACCCAAGTGGCGCCGGACTGGCCCTACCACCGGGTGCCCCGGACCGTGGCGTGCCGTATCCTGGGCCGCGAGTTCTACGTCCGGGCGCACCCGCCCCTCGCCATCGGGGAACAGGTAACCGGCGATTTCTTCGAGGGCATCGCCCCGGACTGACCGTTCCAACGCAGAGGCCGCGGAAGGACCGCGGAGAATATTACGTCAGGCCTAAACCTCTGCGCCCTCTGCGTTGTCTTTGTGTCCTCCGCGTTAAAAGACAAAACCTCTAAAGCGGGCCCAAGCGATGGTAGAATAAGCTCATGGTCACTACCTACCGGCAGTCGGCACCGGGCGCGGGCCTCCTGTGGATTGCCGACCGCCCGGAGCCGGTACCGGAGCGGCTGCTCTGGAAACTCTGGAAGGACCGGGCCGCCCGCCAGGAAGGGCTGCGCACTGCGGCCGGCCGCCGTCTGAGGATACTCTACCCCGGACGGACCGGCACCGCCGCCGGGCCCGACTTTCGCGACGCCCTGCTGGAGGTGGAAGGGGTCGGCTTGGTGCGGGGGGGACGTGGAGATCCACGTCCGCCAGCGGGACTGGGCGTCCCACGGCCACACCAACGATCCCAACTACAATGGGGTGGTGGTCCACGCCGCTCTCGAGGTGGACACGGCCGAGACCACCCTGCCCCACGGCGGCACTGCTCCGGTGGTCTCCTTGGCGGGGCTGCTGGAGATGGAGCCGCGGGCCCACGACGACGCCGAGTCCTTCGACCTGTGGCCGATTCTGGCGAGGCACGGCATACCACGGCCGGAAACGGCCGACGAGGCTGGCGAGCTGTTGGACCGGGCCGGTGACGCCCGGTTCCGGCGGAAGGCAGCCAACCTCCGCCGTTTTATCCAGGAACAAGGGGCGGAGCAGACGCTCTACGAAACCCTCATGGAAGGCTTGGGGTACCGCCACAACCGGCAACCCTTTCTGAGACTCGCCTACCTGGCGCCCTTTGCGGCGCTGCAACGGGCGATGCGGTCCAACATCCGTCCGGGAGCTTCCGCCGGCGCTGCGGCAACGGCCGTGAACGGCTGGCTGTTGGCGGTGGCGGGGCTGGGGCCGGGCTCCGGCGCCGTGCCGCCGCCGGGCCTGCGGCGCGCGATGTCCTCCGAAGAGTGGAGGTTGTTCCGGGTCCGTCCCTCGAACCATCCGGTAACCCGCATCCGGGGGGCGGCGGTCCTGCTGGCCCGCTTCCGGCACGACGGCCCAGTCCAATGGCTCAGGAATGCCGCGTCCGGCGGCCCGGCGGAACTCACCAAGGCGCTCACCGTCAAATCGGCAGGCGAGCCGGAAGGCCTCCCGGCCTGCATTGGAACGGGGCGGGCCCGGGAGCTGGCGGTGAACGCCGTGTTGCCCTTCTGTCACGCCCAATCAGCCGGGGAAGGCGTTCCCCGGGAGGGGTCGCCCTATCTGGAATCGTTCCGGCGCTTCCCCAATTTGGAAGCCAACGAAGTAGTCCGGGAGATGTCCACCGAACTGTTTCCGGCGGAATGGCGAACCCGGCTCAAAGGGGCCCGGCGCCAGCAGGGGCTGTTGCACTTGGCGGCCCTGCTCCGCGGCGCCGGCTGAGTCTCAAACGCCCAGAGCAGGGAAACGGCCAACAAGTATCTCCAGCAACCCGGTGCGGCCCGTAGCTGTGGGCAGCTAGCTGGGTTCAGCCAAGGGTACGGCCAAGGAGGTGCGCATGCCCGGGTTGGGGGAACGAGCGATGTGACCGTGGCCGGTGAGGTCTTCCGCCACCAAGACGTCGCCGGGCTCCAGCTGCACCTTGGAGCCGTCGGCGCATTCGAACTCGGCGGTCCCTTCCAGGTTAACCACGTACTGGCGCCGGGGGGCGGTGTGGTAATCGGAGAAATTGGGCGCCTCCCGCCGGTTGAGCATGATGTCTCCCGGCCCGACCCGGTTCACGATTTCGTTCAGTTGATCGGGGCTGACTTCCTCGAAGTGGGACTCCCCGTCGTCGCCGGAATAAACTCGAATGATCTTCATCTCATCTCTCCCTTTTTGGTGGTTAGCGGCTATTGGTCAGTGCCCCTGATATCCGGTCGCCTGCTTTTTACTATCCACTGGCCACTGGTCGCTGGCGACTAGTCCCTATTGGTCAGCCAAGGGGACAGTGGCGGTTACGACCTTGCCGCCGCCGGTGCCCCGCGTGGTGTGGCCCTGTCCGGTGGTGTCCTCCACCAAGCGGGCGTCGCCCGGTCCGAAGTTGTGGATGGAGCCGTCTCCCAACCCTATTTCGATGCCGCCGTCGATACATATTACGTACTGGCGGCTGGGGGCCGGGTGCCAGTCGATGAAGTAGCCGGACTCTCTTTCGTTGAAGGTGATGGTGGATACGGCCAGGTCTTGGGTCAAGTCGGGGCGGGCCGACACGTCAAGCGCCTCGATGTGGCTCTGGCCGTCGTCGCCGGTGTAGAGACGGTAGACTCCCATGGCTTCTGCTCCTGTGATGGGATGGTGCGGCACAGCTTAGCAGATTTCTCAACGCAGAGGGCGCGAAGGAGCGCGGAGGACGCAGAGGGTTTTGTTTCTGGAGGGTTTTATCTCTCCGGTGCGTATATCCATCCCTCGAGGCGGGCGTCCATAAATTCAGCGGCTGTCGGGTGAAGAAACGGGGTTCCCAGCGCCCATGACGCTGCGGCTACCGCCGCTATTACAGCATCCAAACAGTCGTCGTTCGCCTGAAAACCCCAGCGATAGTCTGCTAGGTTCGGCAATTCCACATTCGCACGAGCGGCTAGGTTACCGATTATGTAGTCGCGGGTTTCCAATGCTGCTTTGGCGTCTTTATAACCCTTGACCGTCGCATGATCAAATCCGATTGCCCGGAGGAAAGCGCCAGGCATAACTTCCAGCAGCGTAACCTTATCGGTTGGACTCTTCCCGCAATCGAGTGGAGGTATCCACCACTGGTTGGACGAGGACTGGGTTAGAGCGTAGAGCATTTTTATTCCGTGGTATGTCATAGGCACAAGCCTGCTGTTGAGAACAGACATGCTAACCGGATAGTGCCGGTCCCCTGCCCGTTTATAATGCCTGCGGAACTTCTTGCACTCCGCCCTATAATCGTCAAGATGCATCGTGGCAATGTCTGACCAAACGTAGTTCATTGATTCGTGTTCAATGCCGAGTGATTCAAGAACAACTCTTGGCAGCCCAAACGGAAAGTCGAGAGCGGCAACGGTCGATGCCGGTACGACACACAACAACGCGATCAGGTCTTTCCGAAGGATCGGTTGCACGCGGTCGACGATTAGCTCTCTGCTCCCGTCCAAGTGGCCCTCGGCTATCCAAGTCTTGCCTTCGGCCACCGCCCCGCTGAAGTCCACGCCTATTATCTTTCTCATGGGTTAGAATGTAGCGGAATTTTCTTTGGAAGGGTAGTTATGGACACACGAGGACGCCGGGAGCGGTACCGGGGGATACTGGCCGGGAACAGGTGCGTTCATCCGGGGTCGGTGTTCGACCCCATATCCGCCCGCATCGCCGAGGACCTGGGGTTCGAGGTGGGGATGTTCGCCGGGTCCATTGCCTCGGGAACGGTGCTGGGCGCCCCCGACCTCGTGGTGCTGACCCTGACCGAGTTCGCCCAGCAGATACACCGCATCTGCCGGGCTGGCGAGCTACCGCTGATGGTGGACGCCGACCACGGCTACGGCAACGCCCTCAACGTGATGCGCACCGTTGAGGAGCTGGAGACCGCCGGGGTCTCGGCCCTCACCATCGAGGACACCGCGCTGCCCCGGACCTTCGGCGACGGCGGCGACCAGTTGCTCTCCCTGGAGGAGGGTACCGGCAAGATGAGGGCGGCCCTGACAGCGCGGCAGGACCTGGCGTTGGTGGTGGCGGGCCGCACAAGCGCGCTGCGCATCTCCGGCTTGGAGGACACGGTCCGCCGGGTGAAGGCCTACGAGGCGGCAGGAGTCGACGCCATCTTCGTGGCCGGCGCCACCACCAAGGAGGAGGTGGAAACCCTGGGCGGCGCCCTCTCCGTGCCCCTGCTGCTGGGCGGCGCCTCCGGAGAACTGAGCGACCGGGAGTTCCTGGCGTCCCAGGGCGTCCGCGTGGCCCTACAGGGACACCTGCCCTTCCAAGCGGCGATCAAGGCGGTATACGACACTCTGAAGGCGCTTCGGGACGGCGTGTCCCCGGCCGACTTGCGCGACACCCTAGCGACCCCGGAGCAGTTGGACCAGTTCACCCGCCGCGCCGACTACGACCGTTGGACCCAAGACTTTCTGTGCTAACCCTGAAACGCCCTGAAGAACCCAACGAGGGAAGGCGAGAGACAGGGTCATTTCATTGTCCCCCCCCCCCCAAATGGGGGAGGGTTAGGGTGGGGGCGTCCCCTAACGTGAGCGACCATCGTTATTGCCAGCATTTCACCCTCATCCCAGCCCTCTCCCTCAAGGGAGAGGGAGAATTAAAAGACCCTGAGGCGAGAGAGGCGGCGGTTGGAAGAAGCGGCCTTTTGGGGTAGACTGTGCCCTTAGTTGGCCACTCCCACTTACATCAAGGAGCAGAACGGTGAAAGTCTTCTACAACCACCTGCACTTCCGCAGCGCCGACCCGGATGCCGCCGCCAAATTCTACTGCGACAACTTCGGGGCCGAGATAACCTCGGAGCGCCCCCTGTCCACGACCAAGTCAATCAGCCTGTCCCTCAACGGCGATCCGCTGATGACCATCTCCGGCCGGGCCGAAGGCGAGGACCCGGTGGCCGGCTCCACCGAGCCCCGTTACGGCCTGGACCACTTCGGCTTCGAGACCGACGACATTCATCAACTGTCCGACCGTCTCAAGGCCAACGGCGTGACGTTCAACTGCGAGCCTTGGACCATGCCGTCGGGCTCGACCGTAGCGTTCGTCGTTGCGCCCGACGAGGTGAGCGTGGAGTTGATACAGCGGCCGTCGTAACAGGGGCGGCAGCCCGCCATTCCCGGTAGTCCATCACGTCATCACGGGGGTCTTTCGCTATGCCTGGTATGAGTCATCCGTTGGAAAACGTCCGTGTCATTGACTTGGGTCGCCACCAAGCCGGTCCCCGCTGCGCCCAAGTACTGGCGCGCATGGGCGCCGAGGTCATCAAGATAGAACGTCTTGGCGGCGAGGAGACCCGCTATCACGGGCCTTGGGTCAAGAAGCAGTCGTCCTACTGGGTCCAATACAACTCCGGCAAGAAGTCCCTCTCCATGGACCTTCGCAAGGAAGAGGCCAAGGAGGTGCTCCGGGAGCTGGTCAAGGTGTCGGACGTGGTGGTCCAGAACTTCCGGCCCGGCACCATCGAGAAGATGGGCTTCGGCTACGACGTACTGAAGGAGCTCAACCCGCGGATCATCATGGTCAACGTCTCCGCCTACGGCCAGTTCGGCCCCTACTACGACAACATCGGCTACGACCCCATAGGCCAGACGATGTCGGGCATCACCATGGTCACCGGCGAAGAGGGCATGCCCCCCATCCGCACCGGGGTGCCCATCATCGACCGCATCACGGCCCTCCACGCCGCCATAGGCACCTTGGCCGCCCTCCACGAACGGGAAGTCTCGGGTGAGGGGCAGTCCATGGACGTCTGCCTGGCCGATACCGGCTACTCCATGACGGAGATCCCCATCACCGCCTACCACGGCACCAAGATAGCTCCCAAGCGGGGCGACACCACCGCGCCGCCCTCGGGCATATACCCATGCAAGGAGGGCTGGGTGCTGGTTTCCGCCGGCGACCAGCACCACTGGCACCGGGTGTGCAACGCCTTGGGCAAACCGGAATGGCTGGAAGACCCGCGCTTCAACACCCGGCACGAGCGGCTGAACAACAAGGATCTGGTCAACGAGGCCATAAACGAGCTCTTGGCCGACAAGACCATGGAGCAGGCCATCGCCCACTTCACCGACCACGACGTGGTGGCCGCGCCGGTCAACACCATCCCCATGGCAGCGGAGGACCCCCATCCTTGGGAGCGGCGGGCCATGGTGGAAGTCCCCGACTTCCTGGCTGGAGAGATTGCCGTCTCCGGCGACTTCTGGCACTTCTCCCGGACGCCGGTGAATATCGGGACCACGCCCCAGGTGGGCGAACACAACGAGGACGTGCTGTCCGGCATCCTGGGTTACAGCGAAGAGCAGATAGAATCGTTCCGCGGCTCCCGGGTCATCTCGGAAGAGCACTACTACGACGACATTCCGGGGTAGGGGCGATAGTAGAAAAGTTGGCGAGTGTTATAATATTTTAGGCAAGAAACAAAAAAGTTTCCCTTCACAATTGTAAGGTGCTATGATGGATTCCGTTAATGCGAGCGTCAAAATAACAGCCTATTTGGTGACAGAAAACCGAGGAGACCATTGGGGTGCCGTAAATGAGCAACTAGGCACTACTGCTTACGGGGAGACGGAAGAGGCCGCACTGCTTCGTGCTGATAAACTGCTAGCGTTTCTCGTTGAGTCTTACCGCCAAAATTTTACTCTGAACGACCTTCATGCCTACCTGAATGCGCGTGGCGTGCAACACCATGTCAAGCTCCAGGACTCAACTACGCCGCCAGTTAACAGGTACAGGCGTGAGGAAGTCTTTGCCTTCGCCTGATTCTCCCATCTCTCTAAATGACGTCGAAACAGTCTTGGGGCAAATGGGCTATCGTCTGGTTAAAGAGGAAGATGAACTACGTCATTACAGCTATGGCGATCCCCCGGTCGCCGTCACCTTGGACTTCCGCGAAATGCTAACCTGCGGCGATCTAGGGAACCTCTGAACAAGTCCCTTCCCCCCGATGGGGGAAGGTTAGGATGGGGGTGCCGGCGCTCATTTGATAGCTAATACCGTTAAGCTCTCCTCCGAGATTTCGGCTTTCGCCTCAATGACCATAACTTGTTCAGAGGTTCCCTAATACCGTTAAGCTCTCCTCCGAGATTTCGGCTTTCGCCTCAATGATCATAACTTGTTCAGAGGTTCCCTAGAGAGGGGGCTGGTGGTGAACGGAATAAATTTGGATATGTTTTACGCGTTCTTGGAGTCCCTGTAGCCACTAACGCAATAGCTGGCGGGCGATGGTCTGCCGCTGTATCTCCGAGGTCCCTTCGTAGATGGTGAGGGCCCGCACCTCCTGGTAGAGCCGCTCCACCCGGTTGCCTTCTCCAGGCCCGCGCCCCCGTGAATCTGCAACGACTCGTTGACGATGCGGGAAGCGGCCTCGGTGGCGAACAGCTTGGCGAAAGACGCTTCTTTGATGATCACCGGATGCCCCGAGTCCTTCAGCCAAGCCGCCCGCATAGCCAAGAGCCGCGCGGCGTCAAGTGAAACTGCCATGTCGGCCAGCTTGAACTGGGTGGCTTGGAAGTCGCTCAAGTGCTGGCCGAACATTAAGCGGCCCTTGGCGTAATCCAGGGCGGCTTCATAGGCGGCCTGCCCCATGCCGACGGCCGCGGCGGCCACCGTGGTGCGAAAGGTGTCCAGGGTGCCCAAGGCCAGCCGCAGCCCCTGTCCCGGCTCCCCGATGAGGTTCCCTTTGGGAACACGGCAGTCCGCGAAGACAGGCTCGCCGATGGGGTGGGCGGCCATCAGGTCCAAGCGGCGCGAATCGTCAAAACCGGCTGTCCCCTTTTCCACGATGAAAGCCGACAGGCTGCGGCTGCCCGCTCCCGGGTCGGTCTTGGCGAAGACGCAGTAAGTGTCGGCGTCGCCCGCTTGGCTGATGAACTTCTTGCGGCCGTTCAGCACCCAATCGTCGCCGTCGGGCACCGCCTCGGTAATCATGCTCAACACGTCGGAGCCGGCGTGGGGCTCGGTCAGAGCGAAGGCGGCGATGGCCTCGCCTCGGGCCACCGGCGGGAGATAGCGCTGCTTCTGCTCGTGGGTGCCGCCCAGCGTTATGGGGTAGCTGCCCAGTCCCTGCATGATGAAGTTGGTGTCGGCTTGTGCCGACACCCGGGCCAACTCTTCGCGCACGATACACAGGTCCGTCACCCTCACGCCATAGCCGCCGTACTCCTCGGGCACGGTGTAACGCAGGAGCCCCGACTCGGCCAGGATGTCCATCAGTCCGCGGTGGACGCTGCTGGACTCGTCCGCCTCATCGGCGATAGGCGCGATCTGCTCCTCCGCCAACCGGCGAGCGCTGTCCTTCAGGGCCTGCTGTTCGGGGGTGAGACCAAAGTCCATGAGGAGCTCCTTGTGAGTCGCCCGGTATGCACGCCGATACCGTCAAATGGCCCGACAGCCATACACTGTCACTGTCAACATATTGGTTGACAGTAGAGGCAATGTGTTGCTAGATTATACGCATACCCCCCCTATCGATTCGACGGTAGGGTCGAGACTGCCTTCGGGCAGTCTCTGTTTTTTCTCCGAGAGGGTGGGGTGAGGACCAATTTTTATATCGATGGTTTTAACCTCTACTACCGCGCCCTCAAGGACACGTCTCTCAGGTGGCTTGACCTCTTCAAGCTCTGCCAATCGATTACCCCGTCCCACATGGTCAATCACATCAGGTACTTCACCGCCTTGGTACACCCAAGGCCCGACAATCCCAACTCGCAGCACAGACAGTTGATCTACATTAGAGCCTTGAGAGCCTTGGAGACTATACCGAATCTCACGATACATTACGGACAGTTTCGCCCTCGGAGAATGAGAAGGCCTCTAGTCGAACCCATTCCGGGGCGAAGTCGGATCGTTGAAGTATCCGATACCGAAGAGAAGGGCACGGACGTTAATCTTGCCACCTATCTCTTAATGGACGGCTTCTACGCAGAGTACGAACAAGCCGTTGTGATTTCCAACGATGCCGATTTGGCCCTTCCCATCAGGATGGTAAGAGACAAGTTAGGCCTTCCCGTGGGAATAGTGAACCCCAACCTGGACCAGAGAGCCGTTACTCCAAAAGAGCTTAGCGATGCCGCCACGTTCGTCAGAAGGCTGCGGCCAAACACGTTAATTCGCTGCCAATTCCCTCCGCAGTTACAAGATTCCACCGGGCCTATATCCAAACCGGCTGGCTGGTAGCCAAGGCGAGCCCCGCGCTTGAGACGCCCTCACAACCCCAGCCGCCGCACCAGCTCTTCGGCGGTTACGGTTGCGCCGGTGAGGCCGCGGGCATCCTGGGCGGCCAGGTAGACCGTGGCCTTGGCCATGTCTTCAGGGGTGGCCCAAGTCGAGAAGTCGGCATCGGGGCGCTGGGAGCGGAACCCCTCGGTGGCCACGGGGCGGAGGGGCTTCAGCACGTTGACCGCGATGTTGTGGGGCCCAAGCTCGGCGGCCAGTCCCCAACTGAAACGCTCCAGCCCCGCCTTGGCCGCGCCGTAGGCCTGCCCCGCCAGCGCGATGCCCGCCTCGTGGTCTTCGCCCAAGGTGGAGGAAAAGATGTTGGCGGCGGCGTGGGACGAGACGTTTACGATACTTCCGCCTCCCTGCTCGACCATGATGGGCGCAACCATTTTGCAAAGCACAAAAGGGGCCCGCAGGTCGATGTCCATGATCAGGTCCCACTCCCGGACAGTCATCTCCAGCAACGGGCGGTAGCCGCCGATCCCGGCGTTGTTGACCAAGACGTCGACTGCGCCGTACTCGTCCAGCGTCTGGTCGACCATCGCCCGGATGCTGTCGTCATCCCTGACGTTGCAGGCCACCGCCAAGGCTCGGCCGCCGAGCCGCTCTATCTCGGATACGGTGTCGTGAATGGTCCCAGGCAGGTCCGGCCGGGCCGTCTCGGACCGGGCGGATACCACCACCGACGCGCCAGCGCCGGCCAGTCCCAAGGCCATTGCCTTCCCGATGCCCCGGCTGGCCCCGGTCACGATGGCCACCTTCTCCTCAAGCTCGCCCATTCCCGCTCCTTACGGCGTTTCAACGACAGTGGCCACGGGGAACACAGAAGATTTGAGCATTTTCTCTGTGTCCTCTGCCTTCTCTTTGGCGAATATATGATAGCATCAGCGAACCAAGCCTTGAGGAGAACGCATTATGACTGTGCTGGTATTGGGCGGGACCGGCTTCATCGGCCGCCGCGCGGTGCGCCGTCTGGCCAAACGGGGCGAGCAGGTGGCGGTTATGGACGTCAACCCGCGGGCCGCCAACTTCGACGACCTGGGCAGCCAGGTCAGCGTGATGCAAGGGGACATCACCCAGTTCGAGGACGTGATCAAGGCGATTCTCGCCTCACAGCCCGACCGCATCATGAACCTGGCCTACCTGCTGGGCAGCGGCGACGACACCCCGCACTTCACCATGAAGCTGAACGTGTTGGGGATGGACAACTGTTTCGAGGCGGCCCGGGTCTC
Source organism: Dehalococcoidia bacterium (assembly GCA_965222595.1). Lineage (GTDB taxonomy): Bacteria > Chloroflexota > Dehalococcoidia > Lucifugimonadales > UBA3495 > VXOI01. The sequence continues at coordinate 195,368 of CBDCUJ010000019.1, forward strand.
CGGCATAGACAAGGTGGTCTATGCCAGCTCGGTGGCCGTCAGCGGGCAGCAAAGCAGCTTCGGAGACCGGCTGGTCAACGAGGACGACCCGTTGCACGGCACCAGCCAGTACGCCATGCACAAGCGGTTCAACGAGTTCCAGGCCGCCCAGTTCAACGAGGTGTATGGCATGTCGATCGTCGGCATCCGGCCGGCGAACGTCACCGGGCCCGACAAGGTGCGGGGTTCGACGGACCACGTGCAATGCGTGACCCTGCCCGCCGCCGGGGAGCCGGTCAGCTTCCCCAAGAAGGACTACATGCGGCTGCCGGTCCATGTCGACGACGTATCCGAGGCGTTCGTCCGGGTGACCCTGGCCGACTCCACCCACCACTCTCTTTACAACACCGGCGGCATTCCCGTCAGTCTGGGCGCCCTGGCCGACATCGTCCGGGGATTGCTGCCCGACGCCCAAATCTCCTTTGACAGCGAAGGGGGACGGGAGGACTCGGGCAACTATATGGTGGACAACAGCCGCCTGTTGGGCGAGTTCGAGCTGGAATACCCTTCCCTCGAGACTTGGGTGAGGAAAATAATCGACGAAGTCCGCCGGGACGCGGGCCTGCCCCCGGTGAGTTAGAGTTTCCCCGCAGCGGGCCGAGGACCGGGGCACAGGGTCGCTGCGGGGAAAATACATTAGCGTCCAACTGGATTCGCGACATTGACCACAACGGCAGCCCTGACGGTATCGTTGTTACTGGCCGTCGCATCGTTGACCGTCCTGGCTCCCAGGGAATCCGCCGCCAACGGCGCGGTGCGGGTCATTGTCAACGACGCCCGGGCCGGGCCGTACCTCGTGACGGTCGGCATCCTGCCGGGAAGCCCCACGGTCGGCTTGCTTCACGTCAGCATCCGGGTGCTGGACGCCGCGGCCGAGACACCAGCGGGCGATGCCACTGTTACGGTGACCGCCACGGGCCCGGCGCCGAGCACGGGCCCCGCCCCAATACAGGCCGCAAACACGCCCCAGAGTCCTCACCTGTATGAAGGATTCGTCACTCTCGACGCCGTCGGGCGATGGTCCCTGGGAGTGGAGATCGAAAGCCCCTTGGGCCGCGGGACCCTGGAGACCCCCATCCAGGTGACCGAAGGCGGCCGGTTGAACCTCTTCTACATAGCGTTAGGCGCCGCGGTCGTAGGGATAGCCGGCCTGCTCGTCTGGACACGATTACAACGCCGCGCCCGTAGCCGGCGGACCGGGACACCCTAGTCTTGGGCATCAACCGAGAAACTCCCGCCGAGGCCCGTATGCCAACGAGTAAAGGATGACCAGGCCCCGGTTCCTATTGGCGCTGGCAGCCGGACTGACCGGTCTGATTGCCGGGCCGGCCTATGCCCACGGGTTCGGGGAACGGACTCAACTGCCCATCCCGCTGGGGTATTTCATCATAGGGGCGGCCGTCACCGTGGCAGTCTCGTTCTTCATCGTTTCTTTCTTCGTGCGGGCGACGCCCGGGGCTTCCTACCGGCGCTCCAACCTCTTCCGGGTGGGCTGGCTCCAAAAGGTTTCAAATTCTCCTTTGTTGTTGGTCCCTCTGAAAGCCGCCTCGGTGTTTTTGCTGGGCTTGGTCATTGCCACCGGACTGGCGGGCGTCCAAGACCCGGTGTCCAATTTCGCCCCAACCTTCGTCTGGGTAGTCTGGTGGGTCGGAATGGCCTTCGTGACGGCGTTAATCGGGAACATTTGGCCGGTCCTCAACCCGTGGCAAGCCGTATTCGACGCCGTGGACTGGGCGGCCCGAAAGCTGCGCTCCGGGGAAGGAATTACGCCCCTGCTTGACTACCCGGCAAGCTGGGGAGTCTGGCCGGCTTTCGTCCTATTCCTCACCTTCGTCTGGGCCCAGGACGCTTTCCCCCAGTCAGAATTCCCCAACCGGCTAGCCGCAATGGCCATCGTGTACACCGTGGTCACCCTCGGGGGAATGTTCGTCTTCGGCAAGCATGTCTGGCTGAGGCATGGAGAAGCATTTTCGGTGATATTCCGCACGTTCGCCCGGTTCTCTCCCACCGAAGTCCGGGTCACCGACCCCGACCGGTGCGGGTCGTGCGGCGTCGCTTGCCGGGACCGGGACGGCGGGTGTGTGGACTGCTACGAATGCTTTGAGGGGGCGGCGATATCGGTGCGGGAGTTGAACCTCCGCCCCTACGCCACAGGGCTGGCGCGGAACGAAGCGGTGGGGAACGATATGCTGGCGGTGGTGATTTTGTTGCTGGCCAGCGTTTCCTTCGACGGCTTCGGCGCCACCGGGGCGTGGGTCGATTTCCAATCGGCGGTGGTCAATACGGTTGGCGGCTCCACCAACCAGGTCTTCAACGGCCTGACGCTGGCCGATACCTTGGGCGTACTCCTGTTCCCAGCCCTCTTTCTGCTGGTATACCTGCTATTCTCTCGCCTGATATCCGGCGCGGCGGGCGGGACGCCGGGGGGCCCGGACCTGGCCCGGGTCTTCGCCTATTCCTTGGTGCCCATCGCCTTGGCCTATAACATCGCCCACTTTATCGCGCTCCTGCTGGTGCAGGGGCAACTGCTGGTCCCGCTGGTCTCCGACCCCTTCGGCTTCGGTTGGGACCTGTTGGGGACGGCCGGTTATACCGTAGACCCGGGCGTGATAAGCGCCAAGGTGTTGTGGTTCCTGTCGGTGGCGGTCATAGTCGTGGGCCACATGCTGGCGGTGTACCTGTCCCACGTCCTGGCGGCCCGCACGTTCCCCGACCGGCCCACGGCGACGGCAAGCCAGTACCCCATGATGGCGTTGATGGTCGCATACACTGTCATCAGCCTGTGGATCATAGCCCAGCCGATCGTACTGTAGGATGCCGCCTCAGGGGACCGGCCGATTTTGCTCTGCCTAAACCCTTACGGTACGCCCCTCACCCTAATCGTCGCCCTCCTCTCCTTGGCGAAGAGAGAACTTTGGGGCACTGTCTTCGCCCTTGAAGGGGAAGGCTGAAGAGGGGTGTTTCAAGGGGTGTTTCAATGGGTATAAAGTTACCGCGGCCCGACCCCGGAAGTGATCAGGGGCAACTGCTGGTAGTCCGATGCCGGCTTGAAGTGGCCGCTCAGCACCAAGCCGGCGCCTTGGTATGAGGAGCCGATGTTGGCGCCGTAGAGCTTATCCGGCGGCTCCATCATCCGCTCGTAGGTGAGGGTGCACACCTTCTGGCCGTGCTCGATCATGAAGGGAACATCGTGGGCCCTGACCTCCATCACCGGCTGCACTCCCGCCACCGAACCTCCGGGCGTGTTTGGATCATCACCGAAGCCGAAGCCGGGATCAAAGAAGCCGGCATAGTGGGTGCGAAGCTCGCCGCTGGACGGGTCGTAGGCAGTCATCTCGACGGCGTATTCCGGCGGCACCCGCACGCTTTCGGCGGCGGTCAGCAGGTAGAATTCTTCGGGCTCCAGAACGACCCGGTTGGTGCGTTCCGCCACCACCGGCTCCCAGTAGTCGGCGGGGTCGTAATGGTTGCGGCGGGAGAGGTCCAGCAGGTTGCTGTTCTTTTTGGCCCGGTAACCGACACCGCTCTGGTTGCCCCTCTGGTTACCCTTGAGGTCGATTCCCAAGTGTACGGCGTTGTCCTCACCAGGCTCTCCCAGCCGCTCCAAGAGGTGGCTGGGGTCCAACACTACCGGCCGCTCTCGGTGTAGACCGAGAATCTCTCCCGTTCCGCACCGGGAACTGCCCTTGAACAGCCGCAACTGGTTCAGGGAAAGACCGGTCTGCACCTTGATGGTGAACGACCGGGACACGACCTCAAGGTAGAGCTTCCCCTGATAACCGGGGGCGATTTCGTCGAATTTATGGCTGTGGTCGGTGATCACCCTGGTGAATATGTCCAGCCGCCCGGTGGAACTCCGGGGATTGGTCTTGGCCTGGATGTACTCCGGGAGCCGAAGCTCTTCGAGCAGCGGGATCAGGTAGGGCCGGTTCCGCTCCAGGATTGCGCCATCCCGCAGGTCCACCTCCTCCATCTCGAGGTCGACCAGCTTCTCCTCCACGGAGGTGACGTCCGGCAGAAAGCTGCAACGAAGCCGGTGGGCGGTCTCGCCCAGACGGAGGTCCAAAGTAGCCGGTTGAAAATTACCCTCGGGGATCTTGTAACGCTCGGTGAAAATGACATCGTCGTTGGCGGCTTCCCGGAGCCACTTGGTGGGAAGAATCCCTTGGGCTTCCACTTCGTTGATCAGGTCGAACATCGGGCCTCCCAACCCCATCCGTGGCAACCCCAACAGGTGCCATTCAAATAACCGGCCTTAGGGTCCAGCCGATCAGCGTTAACAGAATACTTCCCGGAGCGCCATTTATCCAGCGGCCCCAAGGGAGTCAGAGCCGCCCGAACATCTGCCGGTAGTACCGGTGCCACTCGCTGGTGAAAACCCCGTATGGGTCGTATTGGTCCTTGAGGTCCAGAAATTCCCGGAACTCCGGATAGGCCCGCTCAACTTGGTCCGGGCGGGCCCAGCGGTGATACGTCAGGTAGTAGCATCCACCCTCGTTCAGGGCGCAGTCGATCAGCGACTGGAACTGCGCCTGTCCCCGGTCGATACCTGCGGGGGAATGTTCCACCAGCAGGTTGAAGATAATGCACGCGAAGTCACGCTTGGCCCACCGGAGGAAAGTTTCGTCCTCCGCCTCGATCAGCCTCACGGTACCGTAGACCACGTTGGCCCCGGTTTCTTGGACGGAACGCCGGGCCTCCGCCATGAAATGCGTGAACCGGTCCCTGGGCACGTAGAGCTCGGAAATCATCAGTGAGGCGAAATTCGTCCAACCCAATTGGCGGGCAAGCAGGTCCCCCGCCTCCGGGAGGTAGGGGCTGAACTGGTGTTCGTCAGACCAGTACACCTGCCCGTCGGTCTGAAGGTAGTGGCCGGCGTACTCGGCGTAGGCCTGGGCCTTGTCGGTATGGGCCAGCCCGTACAGCCTCATCCAGTCCTCGGCAGACAGGCCCAGTTGGCCTTCAGGTATCTCTCCCTCGCTTTCAATGGGCAGGTAGACAGACATTATCCCGCGGGACATGAAGGCGGTCGACGCCTCGTCGGTCACGTATTGAAAATCGCCGAAGGCAGCACCGGCCCGAGTCTGCGCCTCCAGCGCGGGGATGACCTCTTCCAAGGAGAGTTCCTCGACTCGCCGGACGACCTTACTTCTCTTTTCCAGCTTCAGGTCAATGGAATCGATGAAGCCGAAGAGTCCGTAGCCTCCGACGGCCAACCGGAACAATTCCGGATTATCTCCCCGGCTGCACCGTACGCGGTTGCCGTCCGACAGTGTCATGCAAAACGTCTCGATGTCATCGACTATCGGTTTGCGCCCCAATACCCGCCCGTGAATGTTGGACGAAACGGCGCCCCCCAACGTCAACTCGTCGGCCCCGGTCTGCTTCTGGATGATAGACAGGGGCGGGCCTCCATCGCTATCGGCGTCGCGCAACCACCGGACCAGCCTCGGCCAAGTCACGCCGGCCTGCACCTGAACAATCCCGGACCGGCCCGATGGGTCCCGCTGCAAGGGTCCGATGGAGGTTAACGACGAGGAGCTTAAGGAAACGCCGCCGACGGCGAACTGCTGGCCTCCCATGGAATGGAGCGATCCGGCGGGACACACCGGCTCGCCCCCGAGCGCCGCGTCATTCACCGCAGCGCGAACCTCTTCCACGTTCGAAGGATGCGCCACTCTCAACATCTCGGTGGGGTTCAAGCGGGACTGAACGTCGTTTAACATCGGCATGGCCATACTCCTGAGGTTTCAAACCGCCGGACGCCCCAAGCCACCGGTGATCCCCAGCATATTAACCGCCGCCAGAGCAGGATGCCAGACTTCGCGTCAAGCCGGAAAATCCCGCCGAAGCGCCTTTCAGCTTGACATGCTACGGCGGCTCCCGGTAGTCTGCCAGTGGCAATTGAAACTCCGGCGTGAACTTCCAAAGTAATCTCCAGTAGAAGGTGTATTGTCATGAAATTCGGTTTATTTATGATGCCGGTCCACCATCCCTCGAAGGGCTTGCCACGCACCATCCAAGAGGACATGAATACCGTCATCAAAGCCGACGCGTTGGGGTATGACGAGGCCTGGATCGGCGAGCATTTCACCATTCCGTGGGAAAACCTGCCGGCGCCGGACCTGTTCATTGCCCAGGCCTTGGCCCGTACCAGCAACATCAAGCTGGGTACCGGAGTAGTGTTGTTGCAACTTCACGACCCGCGGGAACTGGCTCACCGCATCGCCATGCTGGACCACCTTAGCGACGGGCGGTTCTACTTCGGCGTGGGTACGGGCGGCGTCCCCACCGAATTCGAGTTTTTCGACATCGATGAAACCAAGCGGCACGCCAGGGCCGCCGAGGTCGTCGACGCGGTCCTGAAGATCTGGGAAGCGGACGGGCCACTGGACTACCAAGGCGAGTTCCACCAATTCAAGTCGCCGTCGCCGGTGGCGCCGGAGGTGGGCTTGGGGCTCTGGATGAAGCCCCTCACCCAGCCTCACCCACCGATAGCGGTGGCCGGAGTAAGCCGCAACTCTTCCACCATCGAATGGGCCGGAGAACACGGTTGGATACCCCTCACCACGGATATCCTTCCTCCAGAGTTCACCCCAACCCATTGGGAAGCCTACACCCGGGGCGCAGCCAAGACAGGCCACGTGGCTGACCGCCGGGAGTGGCGGGTCTCAGTGAATCTGCACGTGGCCGAAACAACCCAGGAAGCCCGCCGCCAAGTGTTGGAAGGCGGCATGGCCCGTAGCTACGACGAGTATTTCTTCCCGCTATTCCGTACCCTGGGCTTCTTGGACCTGATCAAACCCGATCCATCGATGCCCGACGAAGCGGTAACGGTGGACTACCTGCTAAACAACCGTTGGGTGGTGGGAGACCCGGACCATTGTGTGGAGAAGATAAAGGAACTTTACGAGACGGCCGGCGGTTTCGGCACCCTCCTGATGCTGAGCCAAGACTGGGATCCGGCCGAAATCGGGCTTGAATCCATGGAACTCTTCGCCAACCACGTAGCCCCGCAACTGCGGGAGCTGACCCCGCCAGGCCCGTAGCCGATTCTCGGACCCTCGGTTTCCAACGTCAGTATAACTAATGCAAAAGCCCCCGGGAGAGCACCGGGGGCTTTTGCATGTCATATTGGTAGCGGGGGTGAGACTCGGACCAACGACCGTCGGGATATCAGCCCGGCGAGTTGCCACCGCTCCTCACCGCGACGTTTGCCGGCGGCCCCGGCGCCTACTTGACACGAATCTACCAAGGCGGAAAGTGATAAGCGCGGAATAACCACTCAACGGCTATCTGACGCTGGTAGCTGCCGCAAGACCATCTCCAGCAACGCCGCAATACGCCGCATCGCGTCCTCCCGATCGATCGACTCTAAGGGTATGTAACTGGACTCGTAGCGAATACGGCCAGCAAACGGAGTGTATTCGGTAAGCGGCCAAAACCTCTCCACGCTACCGTCACGTTCTTGCAGACGGTCAAGCAAGGACTCCAAGTTGTGGGTGAGAGGGTACACTTCTCCCAACATAGCGAGCCACGCCTTGCACAGTTTTTCGGCGGCTTGCTGGACGTGGAACCCGAATATCTCATCAGCAAAAACTTCCGTATCGCCCATGCCGCCCATAGCTGAAAAGTCCCGCCTCGCCGCCTCCACCAGCGCATACGCTTGTTTAACGTCGCTCATAGAGGACTCTTCCTTCCCGCAGCGCCCTCGCCAACACGTGATTCAGTGAGTCCCGCCAATATTCGGCATCCTCGCGAGTGTAGACCAGAATATCTTTGGATACGTGGAATCCGGAAAGAGCACGATAGAGCTGGACCTCCTCCCGGTGCCGTGTCCTCCCGCCGCCGAATGGGTCGGATTCCAAGACGACGAGATCGATGTCTGAATTCTCATTGAAGTCGCCGCGTGCGCGTGAACCGAACAGAATGATCTGTTCGGGGTCCACTTCGTCGACGATCACACCCACAATCTGTTGGAGAAGCTCGTTTGTCACTTGAGTCGTCGACCTACTCATGAGCCATAGACCTGCCCTATGACGTATGGGGCATTGTAGCACCCGTGCCGGTTGACGCCTTATCGTCGTATCCCCGGAGGCCGAGAAAGGGCCCATCACTCGCAATGATCGGCCCAGACAAACGCCAAGGGCCCCCGGAGGGTTTCCGGGGGCCCCGATTTAGCTATACAGTTTTGGTAGCGGGGGTTGGACTCGAACCAACGACCTTCGGGTTATGAGCCCGACGAGCTGCCACTGCTCCACCCCGCGACGATCGCGTGTGGCAGCCCAAGCCACTTGCCTGGGACTACCTAGAACAGGTAACGAAGAAGTTGCGAACCGTTGCCGATAATCCAGGTTTGAAATTCTTTGCGTGGGTCAAGCCTCTCGACCGGTTAGTACCGGTATGCTGAAACTGTTACCAGCCTTACACATCCGGCCTATCAAGCAGATAGTCTCTCTGCAGTCTTACCCCCTAACTCAATAGGGGAGGGAGGCCTCATCTTGGGGGCAGCTTCGCGCTTAGATGCCTTCAGCGCTTATCAATTCCAGACATGGCTACCCAGCGCTGCTCCTGGCGAAACAACTGGCACACCATAGGTCTGTCCCTTCCGGTCCTCTCGTACTAGGAAGAGGTTCCCTCAAGCCTCCTGCGCCCACGGCGGATAGAGACCGAACTGTCTCACGACGTTCTGAACCCAACTCACGTACCCCTTTAACCGGCGAACAGCCGGACCCTTGGGACCGCCTTCAGCCCCAGGATGGGACGAGCCGACATCGAGGTGCCAAACCTCGCCGTCGATGTGAACTCTTGGGCGAGATAAGCCTGTTATCCCCGGGGTAGCTTTTATCCGATAAGCCACGGCCCTTCCACGCGGTGCCGTAGGATCACTTTGCCCGAGTTTCCTCCCTGCTCGACTTGTAGGTCTCGCAGTCAAGCCCCCTTATGCCAATGCGTTCTATGGACGATTTCCATCCGTCCTGAGGGGACCTTTGGGCGCCTCCGTTACATTTTAGGAGGCAACCGCCCCAGTTAAACTGCCCACCAGGCAATGTCCCCCATTTTTGTGGGGTTAGAACCAAAAACAGCCAAGGGTGGTATTTCAACGGCGGCTCCACCCCGACTGGCGTCGGGGCTTCATAGCCTCCCACCTATCCTACACATGACAGCTCCCAGCCCAATGCCAGGCTACAGTAAAGCTCCACAGGGTCTTTTTGTCCTGCCGCAGGTCGCCCGCGTCTTCACGGGCACCGTAATTTCACCGAGCCCTCCGTCGAGACAATGGCCAAGTCGTTCAACCATTCATGCGGGTCGGAACTTACCCGACAAGGGACTTCGCTACCTTAGGCATTTTGTTACTCCCCGGTTTTGACCTTGCGGTTTCTACCGGGTGGGCCGGTCATTTCTGCCGGCCTCTGCATGTCGCCATGCAGATCGGACCATATCTTCCCGCAGGTTCCGTTCAGCGGGTCCGGCGTATGGTCTCTGAGGATTCCGGCGACACTTGCAGCGCAGGCAATGTTCAGGTAGGACAGACGAGAGCCCGTCCAGCCTGCCAGTGCCTGTTTATCGCAGAGTTTGATCGCTGCGTTTCGAACGCGAAGCCGAAGGCATTCGGCTAGCGCCCGCGTTCTCCGGTCTTTCCTGCTGATCACCCGCACCGGTCGCATTGTCACCAACCCCTTATGATGTCGGGGCGGGTAGCGCCGGATACTCGGGTTTCCCAGCATATAGCCAGATTTTACAACGGCCTTAAGCGGCCATCCGTTCCGGTTGACCCGGCCCGGATGATGCTCGGTTGACCGTTAGAGTTACGGCCGCCGTTCACCGGGGCTTCAGTTCGCAGCTCTCACCGCTCCCCTTAACCTTCCGGCACTGGGCAGGCGTCAGCCTGTATACGTAGGGTTTCCCCTTAGCACAGACCTGTGTTTTTGTTAAACAGTCGCCCGGCCTTCTTCTCTGCGCCCCCAGAAAGCTCCACCAGCTAGTGGCTTCACCCCCCGGGGGGCCCTTTCTCCCAAAGTTACAGGGCTCTTTTGTCTAGTTCCTTAACGGAGGTTATCTCGAACGCCTTAGGACTTTTATCCTAGCCCACCAGTGGCGGTTTGCGGTACGGTCGCCACAGTTCCATAACCACGAAGCTTTTCTGGTCGGTATGGGGTCAACAGAGTTTCGTAAGCCCGAAGGCTTCGATTCCCTCATCCCTCAGCTTGGCGCCGGGGTGGATTTGCCTGCCCCGGCTCGCCTACAGACAAGGACACACCATGTCCAGTGGGCATGCTCTGCCTACCCTCCCGCATCCCTCCTTGGTTTTAAAGCGAAAAAATGGCGGTGCAGGAATATTAACCTGCTGTCCATCGCCTTCGGCTCTTGCCTACGGCTTAGGACCGACTAACCCTACGCCGATAAACGTTGCGTAGGAAACCTTGGGCTTTCGGCGCCAGGGATTTTCACCCTAGTTTACGCTACTCATTCCGGGATTCTCACTTCCCCGCGCTCCAGCAAGCCTCACGACTTACCTTCTTCGCCCGAGGAACGCTCCCCTACCACACCCAGGCGGTATTCAAGGGGTCCGCCTTTGCTTCCGCCGGCTCCACTCAAGACCTTTGCGCCCGAAAGCGGTCCAGCCGAGAGTTCGGCTTTTAGAAGCGCGGGTTTCACCCTTGCACCTGAACATCCACGGCTTCGGCGACAGACTTAGCCCCGTTACATTTTCGGCGCCAAACTCCTCGACCAGTGAGCTATTACGCACTCTTTAAAGGGTGGCTGCTTCTAAGCCAACCTCCTGGTTGTCTGGGGAACTTAACTTCCTTTCCCACTTAGTCTGTACTTGGGGGCCTTAGCCGGTGGTCTGGGCTGTTTCCCTTTCGACTGACGCACTTATCTGTGCCAGTCTCACTCCCGGGTATCGGATAAACGGCATTGGTGGTTTGATTGGGTTTGGTAAGCTCACGCCCCCTAGCCCATTCAGTGCCCTACCTCCGTCCACCTGTTGCCCGAGGCTGCACCTAAATGCATTTCGGGGAGAACCAGCTATTTCCGGGTTCGGTTGGCATTTCACCTCTACCCACAACTCATCCCAAGCTTTTGTACTAGCCACGAGTTCGGTCCTCCAGTCCGTGTTAACGAACCTTCAACCTGGCCATGGGTAGCTCACCCGGTTTCGGGTCTAATACATGGAACTAATCGCCCTATTCAGACTCGCTTTCGCTGCGGCTCCGGAACTACAGTTCCTTAACCTCGCTCCACACATTAAGTCCCCGGATCATTCTTCAATAGGCACGCCGCCATCCCGATATAATCGAGACTACGACCTTCTGTAGGCTTACGGTTTCAGATCTATTTCACTCCCCGCTAGGGGTTCTTTTCACCTTTCCCTCACGGTACTGGTACGCTATCGGTGACCAAGGGTATTTAGCCTTGGAGGGTGGTCCCCCCAGATTCCCACAAGGTTTCCCGTGCCCCGTGGTACTCAGGTAATACGCCAGGAGTCTCATCCCTTTCGCCTACGGGGCTTTCACCCTCTATGGCGGTCCTTCCCAGGTTCCTTCGACTAGAGATGAGATTTGTAACTCCTTCAGACCTTGTGAGGCGGTCCTAGGCGATCCCTACAACCCCGATAAGACATAGGCCCTCACGCCGTTAGGTCCTACCGGTTTAGGCTGTTCCCCGTTCGTTCGCCACTACTAAGGGAATCTCGGTTGATTTATTTTCCTCGGGGTACTTAGATGTTTCAGTTCCCCCACTTACCCTCCTTCCTTTACAGGAAGGATTGTCCGACTCAACACCGGACAAGGTTTCCCCATTCGGGTATCCCCGACTATGCCCGCTAGACGGCTCATCGAGGCTTAACGCAGCCTTGCCGCGCCCTTCATCGGCCCTTGGTCCCAAGGCATCCACCGTAAGCCCTTAATAACTTGACCCACGCAAGGAACTTCAAACCTTTCGTGTTTCTGCAGTTAGCAGGACTTCTTCGTTTCCTATTCTATTTTTAAGGTGCTACAAGAGAAACGGCGGCAGGGGTGTCCCCCGAACCGCCGTCCAAGTTTCCCCGCCAGTTACGCCTATTTCAAGTGACTTTACGCATTTATTAGACGCTGTTACCTCTTGTGAAACGAGATTATAGTGAACTGCCCTCTAAGAGTCAAGTAGGAGTGGCCGCGGATCGGGGATTCTGCGGATCAGGTTGCCTCCGCCGTCACCCGCAGGGAAGAATCCCTTGGTCGAAGATGTCCAATGGCAGATAGAGGGTCACACAGGCATTGGGCACATCGGTGATCCAGCTGATGGGGAGCTCGATGGGCGCGACACTTGGTCTATACTGAGTCCGGGCGCCAGCCGGGGGTTGCTTCAACCGGAGCGTTGGAATTCCACCATCGGGCTTTGCCGGCCGTACCAATACCGGCCCGACCCTGCTTTGGCGCGCTATTGAAAGACCCGTTAATTAGGCAGATAGCCAATTGAGGGGGAATCTCCGGTGATAGGCATTCTCGGATCATCCAAGTACGAGGCCATTGTGGAAGGCCCTCTGGCTAGATCGACTGTTCCCACTCGTTATGGCGATGTGCCGGTGCTCACCGGTAGCGTGGGCAGCCGCCCAGTGGTGTACGTGCGCCGGTTTGGCTGGGGAGACGACATGGCCTCTGACCTCGTTTCCCACGCATCCCACGCACTGGCCTTCTTGCAGTTGGGGGTACGCCGGGCCATCACCATCAACGGCTTTGGAGGGGTGAATCCCGACTTGGAAGTGGGCGACTTGGTGACCTACCACGATTACATCAAGTTGTGCGAGAGAACGCCCACGACGATATTCGCTGGCGAACCGATCTGGCCCCGGGCCAAAATGGAAGTCCCGTTTTGTCCCGAGGTGCGTCAGGCACTGGCTGATGCCGCACGCCGCAACAGCCAACGCCGGGTGATTGACCGGGCCGTAAACATCTGCGTTCAGGGACCCCACAACGAGACCCCGGCGGAAATAGAGGCCTACCGCCGTTGGGGCGCCGATATAGTTTGTACGACGATATACCCGGAGGTCGTCTACTTCCGGGAACTGGAAATCTGCTTTGCGGGTCTATGCTGGATTTCAGATGCGGCCGGGGTTAGCGCCCAGAAGGACTGGGCCAGGATCACGCCCGAAGAGTTGACCCCCATCGTGAGAGATGCTATAGCCTCCATACCGGAGCCCGCTAACTGCGAGTGCCAGCGGACTTGGGCCGGTAGTGAAATCCAGCTGCCGCAGTGGTACCTGGACCGGCGGTAACGGGGCCCGGCTGAAGCTTGGTTTTCACGGCGGAATCAGACTTGGCACGTCATAGGTTGGAGAAGTGTCATGGCGACTTTGGTCACCGGCGGTGCGGGGTTCGTGGGCAGTAATATCGTTAAGGCCGTGGCTGCAGAGGGCCACCGGGTGGTCTGCTTCGATTTGGCCCCAGCCGACGCACTGCTTAGAGATTACCTGGAGCCCTGGTCGGACAGTGTGACGTATGTCCAAGGGGACATCTTAAATGTCGACGACTTGCGACAGACGGCAGTCCAACATCCCATCGACAAAATCGTCCATGCCGCCGCGTTTACCCCGAGCCAGGCGGGCGACATGGAGGCCGAACGCAGCCGCGACATCGTGAATATCAATCTCCAGGGGACCGCGAACCTATTGGATCTGGCGGCCGCCTCCGCCACTCTCGACCGGTTTATCTACGTGAGTTCCGAGGCAGTCTATGGAGAAGCGGCTCCGGGCGTGGCGCTGCTGAAAGAAGATGCGCCGCTCCAGCCCCGCAACCTCTACGCCGTGAGCAAGCACGCCAGCGAGCTGCTCACCCGAAGGTATGGCGAGCTGCACGGGTTCGAGACCGTCAGCGTTAGGCTGAGCTACCCCTATGGACCGATGGAGCGCATCACCGGCCACCGAACCCGAATGTCGTTGATCTACCAGTGGACGGGGAAGGTGGTCCGTGGCGAACCCATAGTGGTCCATGACCGCAGCATAGCCCGGGACTATACATTCGTGGTCGATGCGGCCGCTGGCATCCAAACCGTCTTGGACGCCCCTGCCCTGCCCCATGACGTGTACAACATTTCCGCAGGCCGCCCAATATCCTTGGAAGAGGTTATCGCGGCCTTCAGAGCCCTGCGTCCATCGGTCGAAGTAATAGACGCGCCTTCCGGCGAACCGCAGGGCGTTGAGCCTCAGCCGGTGCGAGATGCCGCCCGGATCAATGCCGCTCTGGGGTTTTCGCCGCGCCACGATATGGCCTCGGGGCTGAGGGCCTATTTGGAATGGCGAGAGAACTCCAGCTTTATGGACTGAGGGGGTGTCTTGGGCAGGTCCAAACAATCGCGGACGTCGCCGGCCTAAGCCCGCATTCGGGCCATGGCATCTTGGTCGCCCAGCCCGGCGGAACACCAGTAGACGGTGGAAGCTATGATCATCTCCACTCAGCCGCTCGGGCAACCGCCACCGGTCGCAATTTCTTCGTCCATCGGGTAGCAGGGCCTGGGCCGAATCGAAGGGGTCATTCGGCACGGCAGCGGTCCTAACGCCCCTTGAGGTCGGGTGGGCGTTTTTCCAGGGAGGCTTGAACGGCTTTATTGATAGTCATAGCTCTCGGGGTCGCCCTCTTCCTGATTAGCATCACCACTAGTGTACAATCGAGATAGAACTTAGGGAGGGGCACATGCTCGTCTATAAGGCCATGTTCAAATACTTGGACGAAGGAGTGCACGGGGAGACGCTGGACTTCCCCGGAGCCATCACCTTCGGCTCCAATCTGGCTGAGGCGCGGGTCTTGCTTACTAGCGCACTGAAAGACTTGGCGGAACTACACTTGGAACGCGGAGAGCCCTTGCCTCAGCCTAACCCCGAACTCTCAGACCCGGACGCCGACCACGAAGAGCCCATCTATCTTTTGATAACGGCCGCATCAAGGGTGGCCCAAATTCCCCAAGACGCCATCACGTGAGGCGTCGCGACCTGCTCTCCCATCTCCATGAGCACGGTTGCCGGTTCGTTCGCGAAGGGAGCGAGCATTCCATCTGGGAAAACCCCGTACTGGACCGCCGCGCTTCAGTCCCCCGCCATCGTGAAGTCAACGCCTATACGGCAATGCGAATCTGTAAGCAGCTTGATATTCCTCAACCGCACTGACTACCCGATAGAATCTCCCCTACTGCCCCCTAAATTCCGGACGCCGCTTCTCCAGCAATCCTCTCGTCAGCCAAATAGTGGCTCCAGAGCCGTAGCTGTTGGTCTCCGAAACCACTAATTCACGGCCGGATTTCTCTCTTGGAAACTATGAATGCTGCTACGGGACTCGTTCTATCAACTCTATGTCAACCGCTTCTTGCTCGTCCTCGTCCAAATGTATAGGTACGGCTCCCACGGGCATTGGACACAAAAGCTCCTCTTTGGGCTCAAGTCTCAACCGTTTGTCAAACATTTTTATTACTCCCATACAGAAGGCCAGGCTCGAAACTCTATCTACCGGCCCTTGAAATTCTGTGCCCGCTTTTCCAGGAAGGCCTGCACGGCTTCTTTATGGTCTTCGGTCTTGCGCACCTGTTCTTGGGTCACGTGGGCGAGGTCCAGGCTGTCTTCGAAGTCCATTTCCAGGCTTCGGTGGACCAGGTACTTGATCAGGGCCAGAGACTGGGTTGGACCCTTGGCCAGCCGCCCCGCCAGCTCCATTGCCGACTCCATCAGTTCGCCGTCGGGCAGGACTTTGCTAACGATGCCCAAGCGGTGGGCTTCGGTCCCGTCGACGCGGTCGCCGGTGTACTGCAATAGCAGGGTGTTGCTCATGCCGATCAGCCGGGGCAATTGCCAGGAGCTTCCGTCGCCGGGGATCAACCCCATGCGGGCGAAAGCCTCGGAAAAGACGGCTTCCTCAGAAGCGTAGCGAATGTCGCAGGCCAACGCCACACCCATTCCCACGCCCATGGCGTGGCCGTTGACGGCGGCGACAGAGGGTTTCTAGAGCTTGTGGATGCGCAGCGGGATGCGGCTGGCTTGGCCGCCGAAAGCGACCTTCGGGCCGCGGGTGGCGTAACGGGACTCCATTTTGCCCCAAGGCAGGAGATTGGCCTCTCCCTCGCCTTCGGCGGACTCACGGTCTTGGATGCGCTGGTTGAACCCGCGTACGTTGGCCCCGGAGCAGAACGAAGGCTCGGTCCCGGTGATTAGCAGCACCCGGCACCCGGGGTCGTCCTCGAAGCGGTCCAACTCGTCAATAATTTCGTTGGACATGTCAGGGCCCAGGGCGTTGCGGGTCGGCGGGTCGTTCATCGTGAGCACCAGCACACCCTCCTGATTTTCAGTCTTAATGAAAGCGTAGGCCATCTTGTTACCGCCTGCTGCCGGGCCTCATAGGTATTTCGGTCTGGTGGCGCCGTTAATGCCGGGAGAATATAATTCCATCTGCCAAGGGGAGCGAAAAACCGCCCAGTAGGGTGGCCGCGCCCCAGATTAGCATACCGTTGATTCCAACAACAAACGGAGGACCCGCCATGCAACAGGGCAGCATCATCAACCTGCACTTAGCCCGAGTCAAAGAGACGCCATCGGACCCGGTACAGGACGCGACAGCCATCTCCGGGAGGGGTCTGGAGGGGGACCGCAGTTGCCGGGAGGGCAACATGCGGCAGGTCCTGATCATGGACAATGAGACCCTCGGCCATTTCGGCCTCGCGCCCGGCCAGATCAAAGAGAACATTACCACCACCGGCCTCGACCTTTCCCAGACCCAGGCCGGGCAGGTGGTGTTCATCGGCGACGAAGTCACCATGGAGATCGTGGGCGAGTGCGAGCCCTGCGGCAAGATGGACGCCATCCGCCAAGGGCTTCAGTCCGAGCTCAACCACCGGCGGGGTATGCTGGCCACCGTGATTAACGGCGGCGCGATCAAGGTCGGCGACTCAATCCGGGTGGAGCCTTAAAACGACTCTCCCTGTCAAGGAGCCGAGGGTGAAAACTTACAAATTTGAAGTCGAATTGGAAATAGACGAAGAGGGCTGGCACGTCTACTATCCGCCTTGGTCCAGCATCGGTGCCTCAACTTGGGGCTATACTAGAAAAGAGGCTCTGAAGAACATCCAGGAAGTCTTGTCGATGATAATTGACGAATTCCTGGAAGAGGGTAAGTCGGTGCAAATCAAGAAAACTGTGAACTCCGCCCAGGGAGCATCGGTCCTTATAATCGTGTGAACAGAATCGACTACAGTCGTCTACGTTCCATGCCGGCGGGGCGATTAGTCCACGCTCTTACCCAGGACGGCTTCGCATTGCTCCGCCAGAGGGGAAGCCACCACCGTTACGGACACCCCGACGGCCGCCGAGTAACGATCGCTTACACACGAAGAGGGGACACCATCGCCATTGGCACGCTGCGATTCATCATAGAAGAACAAGCGCGCTGGACTGCGGGCGACCTGAGACGCCTGGGCCTGATCAGGTAAGTTTGCCGGCTCTGCTCCTGACGCCTTTCCACCGCGACGAAGACATTAAGGTTGGCGGCCGGTGAGCGCCAGCAACTGGTCCTGAATGCTGGCGGTGGAAGGGACCGTCACTTCGAGTCCGAAGGCGCCGTTTTCCCGTCCACCTGCCACGGCCGGGGTCAAAGTCTGCAGGCATATCTCTGCCAGGCTGCTGTCGATATCGGTATTTTGACCGGTGGCCTTGGCCAAGTCCCATTTGTGGACCACCAAGTCCGCAATGGGGAACATTAGGAAGCGCCCGGCCGCGATAGGTCCGAAGGGCGACTCCACGATCTCCTCCAAGTCCATTGCCTGAAGAGCCGCGAGTACCTGGGCGGTTACCGCCCGAAACGGCGCCTCGGCCCCCTCGGGCAAGGCGGCGGTCAAGTCTGGCGTGGTTCCTGGGCCGGACTTTACCAACAGACCGTGGGTCATCCCTTGTACCGCCAGATTGTGGTTGATCAGGGCTAGGACCGTCCATTCCGAGCATGGAGTGTCCAGCCCGAAGTGGTTCTCGCCGATTCCCGCCACCGCGGGCAAAATCAACTCAACCGCCCCTTGGTATACCTCGATTGGATTCGGACTCTGTGCTGCCATCTCACTCCTTCTTGAGCCTGCCGGCTCTTGACCGGGACCCGTTTTCTGGTGTTCACGCCTTGGTGGCCACCAGGGTGGTGCGCACCAGTTCGGCGACATTGGTGACTTCCGGGATATCCGACCAGGCTTGGACGGCCTGATTCACGCCCTCGTCGTTCAGCACCAAGGCAACGTTCTCCTCGAACTTGGCCTTGATGCTATCGAACCCCCAAGGGTTCTTCTGACTGCCTAGGATGTCAGCCCGTGCGGTGGTGTGCTCGAACACCCGGCCGTCCTTCAGGGTGATCGTTACCTTCAGGCCGTTCTCGGCGTTGGTCAGGAGTTCCTCCGACTTGGCCATCACCCGGGTCCGCACCTTGTCCATCGTCTCATTGATGGCCGTGTCGGCGATCTTGTCTTCGGTGAAGGTGTCAATCTTCACCTCGCCGTCCACCAACGCGGCGGCGACGTTGTACTTGGCGCTGAACTTGCCCTTGAGCTCGTCGTCCGGCTCCTGATAGAGCATGACCACCGAGTAATACGATTGGTCGACTTCGGCGTTGGCCACGTCGTCGAAGGTGAACTCGTTGTCGCGCATCAGGCTGAAGAGGCTGTCCAGCATAGCGTGGTTGCCGCCGCAGCAGGGGTACTTCTTGATAATCAACGCGTCTTGAGTGCGGAAGGGCTTGCCCAGGTTGCCGGCCATCTCGTTCAGGTCGTAGATTCCCTCGCCCAACACCGTCGCGGCGAATCCGAAGGGGTGCTCAACAACCTGGTCGCCTGCGGTGAGACCCATCTGGGCCAACTGGACCGCAGTCACCCCGTCGCGGCCGGTGAGACCGGCGTGGAGCGGCTTGGTCATGGTGCCGAAGTTGTGGATCAGGCCGGAAGCCATGGAGCCGGCCATGCCCAAGGCCATGATGGTCTGGCGTTCGTCCAGATTCATCAATTTGGCGCAGGCGGCGGTGCAGGCGAGGCGGCCAATTACCGCAGTGCTGTGGAACCCCTTGTCCATCTGCTTGTATTTGGTCGTGTGCTGCAGGGCCAGGCCCACCTCGCAACCGACCACGTAGGCCTCCAGAAGGTCGCGGCCCGTTGCCCCGGTATGTTCTCCGATCGCCAGCAACGCCGGAAAGATGGCGACGGTAGGATGGCCGAAGCCTCCGAAATCGTCGTAGTCGAGAGCATGGCCCATGGTGCCGTTGGCCAAGGCCGCGTTGGCCATCGTGCTCCGGGCGCCCCGGACAGGACCGTGGCCTCGGCGACGGCGCCCTGGTTGGTAACGTACTCTTGGAGAATTTGCCCCACCGGCTGCGTCGATCCGGCCAGGATAACCCCCAACAGATCGAAGCAGGACTCGTTGGCGACGCGTATCGCGTCCGGCGGAATGTCTTCGTAGTTGGTGTCGACGATCCACTTGGCGATGACTTCGGTAGCGCCCATTATTGACCTCCCAAAACATTTTGAAACGGTTTCATGTTGCTTTGTTGGCCATGATATGCCGCAGGCCAGTCGGGAGGGGGTTGGCCGGTCTACACCGTGGGGCGCAGCGACAGGTCCAACGGCGCAGAATCGCGGGAGGCTGCCAGGTGGTGTCCCGGGCGGGACGGCTCCAAGAACGTAACGGAGTCGTAAAAATTGTCCAGCGCGATAAACGCTCCATTCTCTTCGGCCCAGTGGCGCATACGCTGATTGCAAGAATGCGCCCAAGAGAGGATTTCCACCCGCCAGCCGCGATAGTCCATTCGCTCCAGAGTCCGGTGAAAACCGGCTCCTTCCAAGTATCCGGCCCCGTCGCCGGTCATTAACGCCACTATACCGGGGTCGCCATTGTAATCGAGAGCATCCTCCAGCATCCGTAATTGTAAGATACGGTCGGGCATCTCCTGCTCTCCGGACCCGGCGCTGCCACGGTCGAATAGCTGGACTTCCACCCCCTGGCTTTCCATGCGGTTCCACAACTGTCGCATTTCCGGGGGTACGGAACCTGCGGCGAACGCCTTTTCCACCTGGCGGTCAGCATGAGCCAGCCGCAGCATATTATCAAAGTTCACTCGGACTCGGTAGCGGGCGTCTGGACCGTTGTTCTTTTCTTCGGCGATTCGCTGTGCTTCGTGGAAAATATTAGAATTGTCCCAATAGATAAAAACTCTATCCACGTCGGAATATCTCCGGTCGTCTAACTGGAATCCAGACTTGATGGTCCATCGCCGTCGCACCCGTTCAGATGTTTTTTCAGTGTAGCATAGTCAATGCGATCCATTTTCTGCTGCGCGACTCTTTGCGCTCCGGGTGCTGTCTGTGGTTAAAATGGGTGCTGTCATGTTCGCTGACTGGTCGGGCGCCGGAGCAGCAGATGGCCGTGGTGAAGACCCGGGCCATCCTAATAGTATCCCGCACTCGTTAAATGACGGCGGAAGCTTGGCAACCCCGGCCCTGTGAGGGCTGCTTCGAGATGAGCCGAGGTGTTGCCGCTCGGTTGAAAAAAGCAGGTCCCCAAGACTCCAAACATACGGTGAGCGCTTATGCCACTCTACCCTATCAACGCCGCCAGATTGAACCGCACCCTGGAAGAGTTGGGCCGCTTCGGCGAGACTCCCCACGGAATGAACCGGCTGGCTTTCTCCCCGGCCGACATCGCCGGCCGCGCCTACACCATGGACTTGATGCGCCGGGCTGGTCTTGAAACGCGCATCGACCCCGCCGGCAACATCATTGGCCGCAGGGCCGGTTCCGATTCTTCGCTGCCGCCGATCGCCATGGGCTCCCATACCGACACCGTGCCCTTAGGAGGCAAATATGACGGCGCCCTGGGCGTTATGGGCGCCGTAGAGGTGGTCCAGTCCTTGGCGGACCACGGCCATACCACCCGCCACCCACTCGAGGTCATGATTTTCACCAACGAGGAGGGCACCAGGTACCACCGGTGGCTCATCGGCAGCCGCGCCATGGCCGGCCTTTTGGAAAACGAGGACCTGGACGCCTTGGACGATGAAGGCGTCAGTCTCTCCTCCCGTATGGCCGATATCGGTGGCGACCTGGCGCGGGCGGACGCGGCGGCCCGGCGGCAGGGAGACCTGGCGGCCTACTTCGAATTGCACATCGAACAGGGCCCCAACCTGCACCGTACGGGCACCAACATTGGGGTGGTTACCGGCATCACCGGCCGGGCAGTGTTCGAAGTGGACATCCAAGGGATGACCAACCACGCCGGGACGACTCCGATGGCGGACCGGAGCGACGCCCTGGTCAGCGCTTCGCGGATGGTGCTGGCCATACAGAAGATGGCGGCCGAAGACGAAATCTGCAGGGTCTCCACGGTGGGCGCGATACAAGCGACCCCGAACGCAGTGAACGTGATTCCGGGCGCCGCCCGCCTCGGACTGGAGTTCAGAGACGTGAGTATGGACGCGTTGGCTTCCGCGGAACGGGAATTGAACCGGGCGGCCCAGCGGACCTCGTCCAATGACGGCGTGGAGGTCAGCGTGACCCGACACCGGTTCACCCAGCCGGTCCCGATCGATTCCGGAATGCAGGCGTGGGTGGCCCAAGCGGCGGAGGATTGCGGCTTGAGTTGGGAGCCCTTGCCCAGCGGGGCGGGACACGACGCTCAAGCGGTCGCTTCAATCGCCCCCATGGCCATGTTGTTCGTGCCCAGCGTCAACGGCATCAGCCACGCCATTGCCGAATACTCGGCACCCCAGGACTGCGCCAACGGCGCCCAGGCCCTCATGGAACTGCTCCTTCTGGCGGACAGCCGGGTCTAACCGCCCGGCGCTCTCGCGCCGGGGCCAACGCCGATATTCAGCCGGGATTCAACAAACGAGATTTACCAACCGCGATTTACCAACCGCGATCTACCAGCCGGGATTCAAAGGATAGATTCGAAAATGAAACTGTCTGGCAGCTACGAGATCGACGCCCCACCGGAACAGGTGTGGCACGCCCTGACCAACCCTGAATCCCTGAAAGGGTGCATTCCCGGCTGCCAACGCTTGGAGGCGGTGGGAGAGCACGACTACGAGGCCGCCCTATCGATAGCCCTGGGGCCGATCCGCGGCAATTTTGACGCCAAAGTCAGCATGCGCGAACAGATGCCCCATGAATCATACCGGTTGGTGGTTGAGAGCAGAGGCTCCGCCGGATTCGTCAACGGCGAGGCCGCCGTCAACCTCATTCCCAACGGCGAGGGCACCACCGTACAGGTTGACGGCGATGCTCAGGCCGGGGGCCTGCTGGCCAGGGTGGGGCAGCGGATGATGGAAAGCGTGTCCCGCTCGATGATGGACCGGTTCTTCACCTGCCTGTCCGAGTCGGCCGCCGCGTAGCGTTTTCCAAGTCCCGGATGGTCAAAATCCCCGCGTGCCCAAGACGTAGATTAGCCAAAGACATACATTACAGGGAGGGAACCCATGGAACGCCGCATACCAACCAAGGATGAAGTGCTTGCCTACCTGAAAGAAGATCGCAACTGGGGACGGTGGGGCGACGCCGACCAGATGGGCGCCGTGAACATGATCACCCGGCAGAAACGGGTCGAGGCCGCGGCTTCGGTTAAGTCGGGCCGGGCCGTGTCCCTGAGCCGCCCGTTTCCGACCATTCCGGCCCCCAACAACCCCACCCCGGCCCATCACTTCATGAAGTTGGTTTCCAGAGGTGGACGGTCCGGCTTTTCCGCTGACTATTACGGCATTTCATACCACGGTACCGCCACCACCCATCTCGACGCGTTGTGCCACGTCTGGGACGAGAACGGAATGTGGAACGGCCGCCAACCCGAGGAACACATCACCATGGACGGGGCCGAGTGGGGCTCCGTGGAACACTGGAAGGAAGGCCTCACCACCCGTGGCGTGCTGCTGGACGTGCCAAAACACCGGGGCGAACCGTACGTGACCATGGAAAACCCCATCCACGGCTGGGAGCTGGAAGACATCGCCAAGGAGCAGGGAGTGGAGATGGCGCCCGGCGACGCCCTGGTGGTGTACGGGGGGAGGGAGAAGTGGGACGAGGACGGGAACCCCCTCTGGGGCAGCGACTCGGACGAGCGCCCCGGACTCCACGCAAGCTGTCTCAAGTTCATACGGGAGTCCGATTGCAGTCTGCTCGTCTGGGACATGATGGACCTTACTCCCAACGGGTACGATCTGGGGTGGTCGGTCCACGGTGCGATTTTCGCCTACGGGATCGGACTTCTGGATAACGCCTTGCTCCAACCGCTGGCCGAAGCCTGCGGCGAGGAAGGGCAGTACGAGTTCATGTTGACGGTGAACCCGCTGCGGGTAGTGGGCGGGACCGGTTCCCCGGTGAACCCGGTGGCCATCCTGTAACGCCGGAGCCCCCCAACTCCGCCAAAGTACAAGACCGCCGGATCGCCCCGGCGGTCCCTGATTTTAGGCCCCTGTTATCGAGACCTGCCGGTGTCTTGGACAGGTTGGACCTCCCCCCAATTATCTCAAATAGGGATCGTCTTGGGATCTCCTCCTTTCGCCAAAGGGGGTCGTACAATTGCGCCTCGGCGGCCCGCCCAATTCGTTTTGAGATAGTCGCCTAGTCCCGTTCCATCTCCCCGATGGAGTTCTCGAAATCCTTTACGTCGTGGCAGACCTGGCATTCACCCCGGCTCATCCTTCCGTTGGCCGGCTCTATGATCCAGTAATGCCGACAGGCCGGCGCCGCCGGCTGTTCCAACACCGTTTCCGTTGCGCTCCTTTCCATTACCATTGGGCCCCTCCTGATTGTCGTGCCACCGAGATCGCGTCCGTGTGCCGGACGAGACGCTTCGCAATGGGGAATCCTGTACGGTCAGGCGGGCCCCTGAGAGATTGGGGGTGCTGGCCGTCGATTCCGGTCACAGGTATCAACTACTTCGAAGTTATCGACGGCAGAAGGCTTATGTCAATAATTTTAAGAATTAATTTAGGGAACCTCTGAACAAGTTATGGTCATTGAGGCGAAAGCCGAAATCTCGGAGGAGAGCTTAACGGTATTAGCTATAAATTGAGCGCCGGCGCCCCCATCCTAACCTTCCCCCATCGGGGGAAGGGACTTTGTTCAGAGGTTCCTTAGATATATTTTCAAATTATGGGTAACTAATTGGTGTAACTCAGTGGTAACAGTCTGACCTGTACTGTGAATGCACGCAGATTGGGAGCGGGAAGATCCCCGTTCCGGAAGAGAGGGACAATGTACTGTTGAACGGATGCCCGAGGTGCCGCGGCGACCTATACTCCACCGAAGACATACACGGCAAATTCTTCGCCTGCCTGCAGTGTGGGCACTACCTGAACGACCGCGAAGTGGACGTCGTCATCGGGGGACAGGCAATACCCCCGCCGGGTACGGTCAACAATGAGCCCGAATGGATGTACGCGGCGTTGGCAGGCTGAACAGGCACCCCTTGATAGTTGCAGGCGACGCCCACCACTCCATGCGGTCTCCGTAACGCCGATAGTCTGCCCCTGCGGGCCAATTGGGATGGGACTATTAGTGCCCGTGTTAGAAATTTCCTGACGCTGTGCGCAGAGAGCACCGGCCCAATCTCCCACGGAGAACCAGCAGGCCGAAGTTGGAAATGGCGTAGAGGAAAAGAACGACGCCCAACCGGGTGGCGGCCCCGGAGACTTCCAACACCAGCAAGCCGGGAACCAGGAATTGCATTCCTGGGGAAACCGACTGGCAGGGGTGGCCCCGCCCCAATACCAACGAAAGTCCGTGACCCGCCACGCGTCCGGCATCCTGCGCCAGCAGGAAATGGCGGCTCGACTACCGGAGCCGCCAACCCGTTGAGTCCTAGTCCCCGGTCAAATCGGCGAGTTGGGGCATTACCTCGTGGGCCATCAAGTTAACCGATTTTTCGTAGGCGGCCCGGTTTTCGGAGTGGTCGAAGGTGAGCCACAAAAGAGTGCCGAACCCACCTACCATTTCGTAGAGGTCCCGGATTTTCCGGGCCACTGTGTCGGGTGAGCCGACCAGCCAGAGATTATCGGCCATGTACTCGACGGTAACGTCTTCATCGGGGATACTCTCGTCGTGCTTCATGGAGCTGACGAAGGGATAGGCGCCATAAGAGAACAGCGGATGAAGATAGTCCCTCCAAGCCCGGCCGAGCATACCGCCGAGAGCCCCTTCCCGGGCCTCCTCGTCGGTGTCGGCGACCCAGACGTCCCTCACTATGCGCCACTGGCTGCGGGGCGGGGGCTCCCTGTTGGCGCTTCTGGCTCCTTCCACAATCGCGTCCCAGTGGCTGGCTAGGTACACGGCGTTGAGGCCCAGGCTCATGGGGATGTAACCCCGCTCGCCAGCGATCTTGAGGGTGTCGGAGCCGATGCTGGCGGCGGCGATGCCGATGGGGGGATGGGGCTTCTGAAACGGGGCCATGAAGGTCCGCAGCGTGGCGTACTCGTTTTCCTTGGGGTCGGGGATGTTGAAGTTCCAGTACTTGCCCTCGTACTGGAAGGGGCCATCCATGTGTTCCCAGAGGCTGAGGATGATGTCGAGGGACTCACGGGTCATCTCCCTGTGTTGGCCTGCGGCCATGTCGATGCCAAACATCTCGTGGTCCGTCTGGAGACCGCCCGCGCCGACTCCGAACATGTAGCGACCTTGGGCCAGATGGTCCAGAAAGGCCACCCGGTGGGCGAGTTCAACAGGGTTGTGGAAAGGCAGCAGGTGGGCCCCGGTGCCCAGCTTGATGTTCTTGGTACGCATCAGGGCTTGCGCGATGAGCAGGTCGGGGGCGGGGTTCGGCTCCCACAACGCGGTGAAATGTTCGCCGATCCAAGCCTCGCTGTAGCCAGCTTCGTCCACCATGGAGAGGACGTCCAGGTCCCATTGCTGAGCGTCGAAGGGGGACCGTTCCGGAGGATGGGATGGCATCAAGAATAGTCCGGCTTTCATGTTGGCCTCCAAAGGTTGTGTCTGAATACGAAGTTTATACATTTTCCGGGGGCAGTCAAACCGGGGTAGCCAAATGAGCCGAGTTCTGGTTAGCATTTGCAACGCCATGTTTTTTCTGACTTTGATCCCGCACCGCCCACCCGCAGTGAAAGCCCCCCCATTTGAGGGGGCGAGGGGGGGAGTGCCCGCACGCCTGCGGCGGTTGCCGCCGGCCGTTGCCGCGGCCCTGCTATGCCTGGTTATGACCGCCTGCTCTGGAGAGACCGAGGCCCCGCCCCCGGTTGGGGAGCCCGGCGAGGCCGGGGGCCTGCGGGTCGTCTCCACCGTGTCGCCCATCACCAGCCTGATCGAGAACATCGGCGGAGGCCGGATCGTGCTGGAAGGGATAGTACCTGAAGGGACCAACTCCCATACCTTCGAGCCCGCTCCGTCGGTGGCCGCCGTCCTCTCCCGTGCCGACCTGTTCGTCGCCAATGGGCTGTTCTTGGAAGAGCCCACTATCGAGATGGCACGCGCCAACGTCAAGGCGGACGCTGTGATTTTGACCCTGGGAGACATGGCGATAACCAAAGAGGAGTGGGTATTCGACTTCTCGTTCCCTGAGTCAGACGGCCATCCGAACCCCCACCTGTGGACATCTCCACCCCTTGCGCTGAAGTACGCCGAGCTGATCACGGAACAATTAGTCACCCTCGATCCGTCCAACGCCGGATATTACAACGAAAACTTCGCCCTGCTGCGGGAGCGAATTAACGACCTGGACGCGCGAATAGCCCGTGCAGCAGCCACCATACCCACGGAGAACCGCAAGCTGCTGACCTACCATGACTCCTTCCCCTTATTCGGGCCGCGTTACGGCTTGGAGATCATCGGTGCGATACAACCTTCGGATTTCACCGAGCCGTCGGTCCGCTCGGTCGCCAACCTGATCGACCAGGTCAGGGAGACGAACGTGCCGGCCATCTTCGGCTCTCAAGTGTTCCCCAGCCCGATTATGGAGCAAATTGCCGAAGAAGGAGGAGCCGAATTCATTGACCGCCTTCGTGACGACGATCTCCCGGGCACTCCGGGTGACCCCAACCACAGCTACCTGGGCCTGATGCTGGCAGACGTCGAAATCATAGTTACCGCTCTGGGCGGCAGCACCGAGGCCCTGGAAGGGTTCGACACCGGTCTGGTCTTCGAAGGCCCCAGCCGCGCCGTCTACCCCCAGTGACGCCTGGTTCAAGTGCGATAACCCTGGGTGGCCCGCAGATGGGACGCTATCCGTTACAATGGACAGGTTGCCAGATACGCCTTAAATGTTCGAACCCTTCCAATATGAATTCTTCGTGCGGGGCCTCATTGCCGCCACCCTGGTGGGCGGGCTATGCGGCCTGATCGGCGTCTACATCGTCCTCAGACGCATGGCCTACATCGGCCATGGACTGGCCCACGCCGTGTTCGGCGGAGCGGTGGCCAGCTACTTGATGTCTATCAACTTTTTCCTCGGCGCCAGCGTCTGGGGATTCGTCTCAGCCCTCCTCATCACCGCCACGGCGCGACAGCGCAAAATAGCGGCGGACTCGGCCATCGGGATCGTGACTACAGCCAGCTTCGCCTTGGGCATCGCACTGATCAGCCGGTACAAGAGTTTCACCCGCAGCTTCGACGCTGCCCTCTTCGGCAACATACTGGGGGTAACGCCGGGAGACCTGCTGGCAATAGGCCTGGTGGCGGCGGCCACCGTCGTCATAGTGTTTCTGGGGTACAAGCTGTTGCTCTTCGCCACTTTCGACCAAGAGGTGGCCGGGTTCTATGGCGTGCCCACCGGGTGGATGGACACCCTCTTCTCGCTAGTCTTGGCGGCGGTCATTGTGGTATCGATCCAAGTGCTGGGAGTGACCATGATCGCGGCGGCCATCGTGATTCCCCCGGTCGTCGCCCGGTTACTGACCGACAGCTTCCGCACGTTGATGTTGCTGTCCACCGCGTTGGGGGCAATCTGCGGCCTGGCGGGAATCTACTTGAGCTTCTACCTGGACGTGTCGTCCGGCGCCAGTGTAGTGCTATTTTCGGCCCTGCTGTTCGTGTGCGCCCTGGGTTATACGACCCTGAGAAAGCAGTTCTCTCTCATAGCTCCCCGGTCCCGTTCCGCGACCCTGCCCGCCGACCAACCAAGCACCTTCGACTAGGAGACAGGGTCAAGACTTACACCGAAGGGATTGAACCGGAAGAGGCTGGAAAGCGCCTGGATGGGCCCTCGGAATGACGCCATGACACGTACAATCAGCGACCTTTCCCCGCATGTGGCGAGCCGTTACCCGTTTCAGTCACAATTCGCCAACGTCAACGGTTGGCGAATGCACTACATCGACGAAGGCCCGGCAGACGCGCCGCCCGTGTTGCTGTTGCACGGCAATCCCACTTGGGGTTACTTGTGGCGCGACACCATCCCGCCGCTGCTCGCGGCAGGTTATCGGGTGATCGTGCCGGACCAGATTGGATTTGGCCTGTCGGAGCATCCGCACAGCGCCAGTGCGCACAGCCTGGATAACCACGCGGCGAATCTCGTCGCATTGAT
Organism: Dehalococcoidia bacterium; assembly: GCA_965222595.1. GTDB lineage: Bacteria > Chloroflexota > Dehalococcoidia > Lucifugimonadales > UBA3495 > VXOI01. The sequence goes on from CBDCUJ010000019.1 coordinate 223,911, forward strand.
TGACCAACTCGATCTCAATGGCGTTTTCTTCGTCTGTCACGACTGGGGCGGCCCGACCGGCTTGGCGGCCCTCCTCACCCGTCGGCAACGGGCCGCGGCGGTCGCCGTTATGTCGAGTTGGGCATGGCGGACGCCCGCTGCGGAATTTCACCGCCAGATCCTACCGTGGCGGCTGATGCATGCGCCAATCGTCGGCCCTTATATCCTGGCGCGCCAAGCTGCTTTTCCGGGGCGCGGCATCTATCTCTCGGTCGTCGACCGCGAGCGCTGCCGGGCCGATGCGTTACCGGCTTACGAAGCGGTGTTGCCCGACCCGGACGACCGGCGACTGACTTGGCAGTGGCCCCGCTCTATCCCCATCGATCCCTGCACCGACATCACGGGGGAACGCTTCGAGTGGCTTGAAGCCGGGGTCCGTGAACTCAACATTCCGGCGACCATCCTCTGGGGAAGGGAAGACGAGGTGTTCGCCGCTGACGTTATGGTCGCCAGATGGCATGACATCTGGCCGCACGCCGAAGGCCCGCACTTGGTCACCGGAAAGCACTTCCTCCAAGAAGACTCCGGCGCAGAGATTGGCCATCTCCTCGTTGACTTCGCGGCGCGCCATCTCCCCATCGCGGCGGCGACTTAACCCATGACTGTTTCCCGAATAACCGAACGGCCGTTAGACACGCGCAGCGTACCCTTGTTGACCGACCCGGACGTGGGTCATTACCCGGAGTTCGCCGAATTCTTGATTGCGACATTCGACCTGGCGGACAAGCAACTGGACGCGCCTGGGTTGCTCGACGTTGATGGGCGCGTCTACGAGTTGGTCTTCATAGGCCGGTCCGGGCGTCCGTTTCCGGCCGGGGTCGAAGTCGCGGCGCTGGTCCCGGGGCTCGAACCGCTGGATACGGACCAAACCGACCGGGACCTGTGGGCTGTTCTCGAATGGCTGATCGCCGGGGTGGGGGAGCCTTGGACCGTCGAAGCGCTCAGGACCACAGGCCGCATCTACCGTGTAATACCGGCGGACTCCTAATCCGGCTGTGGAAATGGCGGCGCTAAAATTGTCACACTGCCATGACCGAAGAGGCCAGGGGGTCCAGGCCTGGTGGACCCTTACCGGACTGGAATGCGGGACGCCGGTGTGGCCAGCCAAGACACAAAAGGAGCACCTCAAAAAGATTGATTGACAAAACCCTATCCACGCTTCTCTCAATCCACGGTTGGGACCCGCAACATACCGGTGAGGTGGAGATTGCGGGCGGCACGGACCCGATTCTGCCGACGCCTTTTCGCATAGGGGAGGCCGCCGCGGCCAGCTTGGCCGCCGTTGGTCTTGCCGTTTCAGACCTTTGGGAGTTGCGGACCGGGCGCCGTCAGGAGATCAAATTAGACACTCGGCAGGCCACGGCGTCGCTGCGCAGCAGCCATTACCTGACAATGGACGGAGCGCCCGTTGCCGCCGAGCGGACCCCGGTGATGGGCGTTTACCCAGCCAGGAACGGCCGCTGGAGCTATCTCCACTGCAATTTCCCCAACCATCGCGACGCGGCCTTGGGAGTGCTGGGCGTCGCGGAGGACCGCGAAGCGGTGCGCCGGGCAGTGGCCCGCTGGGATGCCCTGGAACTGGAGGAAGCCATCATCGCCGCAAATGGGGCCGGTGGAATGGTCCGCTCTATGGAAGAGTGGTCACAACACCCCCAAGCCGCCGCAATCGCCTCTTTGCCATTGCTGGAGATTGAGAAGATCGGAGATAGTCCGCCGCAACCCTTGCCCGAAGGTGCCAGGCCCTTGTCAGGAGTAAGGGTTCTGGATCTTACGCGGGTGCTGGCGGGGCCAACCTGCGCCCGCACCCTGGCTGAACACGGGGCGGACGTGTTGAAGATTACCGGCGCCCACCTGCCCAGCAGCACATCCCAGGAACACGACACGGGCCACGGCAAGCTATCCGCCCGCCTTGACCTGCGGGAAGACACAGATGTCGAAACCCTGCGGGGACTGGTCCGGGAAGCGGACATTTTCTCTCAAGGGTATCGTCCCGGGACCCTTGCCCGGCGGGGCCTCTCGCCCGAGGACCTGGCCAAGCTGCGGCCGGGCATCGTCTACGTCTCTCTGTCGGCCTTTGGCCGGGTGGGGCCATGGTCCTCACGTCGCGGCTTCGATACCGTGGTGCAAACGGTGAGCGGCATCACCGACCGTCAAGGAGAGTTGTTCCCCGGCGCCGAGCCGGGGCCCCAGTTCTACCCGGTGTCGGCCATCGACTACCTGACCGGCTACCTCATGGCATTCGGCGCTCTGGTGGCCTTGGCCCGGCGTGCCCGGGAAGGCGGCAGTTGGTTGGTCCGCATATCCTTGGCCCAGACGGGACGCTGGCTGGTAGACCGGGGCCAAGTCCCGGAAGCAGCGCTCCGGGACGTGCCGGAAGACTTCACTCCGGAAGAGGTAGAACGCTGGTCGACGGTCAGCAACGCGCCGGGGGGCCGGCTGCGCCATCTGGCGCCGGTGTTGCAACTCTCGGAAACCCAGCCCTATTGGGCCATGCCTTCCGTGCCTCTTGGCTACCACGCCCCGGTGTGGCCGTAGCGGGGGTCGTAGCCGGGCGGAAGCTGGATCCTAGCCTACCGGCAAGACGGGCTCGGTGCGGTCTGCCGGCAATTCGACTTCGAAGGCGTTCAGGAAGAAGGCGGTCTGGGCATAGTTGCCCATCAGGGCTGTGATCTCCACCAGGTGCTGCACACCGAACTGCTCCAACGCTGTCTGGAACGTTGACGACGAAACCCTGTGGTCCTTGTAGAACTCGGCGCAGAAGTCCACAATCGCCGATTCGTCGGGAGCCATTTCGGGCAAGGGCTGTCTGTCCCGCAGAGCGTCCACCAGTGCGTCGCTGACCCCCTCGCTCCGCGCCGCCGGCGCATGGGCGTTCCAGATGTACGGGCAGTCCATGGCCCGGGCAGTGGCCAAAATCGCCAACTCCTGTATTCTCTTGGGAAAAGTGGTCTCAAAACGGAGGTAGGCGGTAAGATGGCTTCGCCGTCGTGAAATCTCCGGGCTGTTGACGGTAATCGAGCCTGGGCCGCCGGTGATCGAGCCTCCGGTGTCTCTGGTCAATTCATCGAAGGCGCTGCGGAACTCTTCGGGGACCATGTCTCGCGTTACTACAGGTGTCCTTGCCATGATCCTCCTCCGGTCAGATTTCTATGAGAACGCGCTTGTGTTCCGGCCAGTTAAACATCGCCCGGTTTGCCGCTGGGGGGTCCAACGGGCCGGTATGGCCGGAGCGGACGGCGCCGACGGGTCCGGACTATTCATCCAAGTGGACAGTGGCCGTAACTCTGGGAACGCTGCTCACCACCCGGGTCGTGTGTCCGTGGCCCGTCAGGTCTTCGGCGAGGTTGACGTCTCCGGCTCCAAGCCGGTGGACTGTTCCGTCGGCCAGCCCGATTTCCGCTTCCCCGGAAAGGGTTATTATGTACTGTCTCCGGGGCGCCACGTGCCAATCAACGAAATACCCTGGGGGTGAGGCCCGGAAGACGATACCTTTGGCGTTTTGCAACTGGGTCCAGTCCGGATGCGACGCCGGGTCGATTGCTTCTATGTGGGACTCGCCGTCGTCTCCGGAATACAATCTTATGGACCCCATGGTCCCTCCTGCTGTTGTGAATTTTCAGCTTCAATCATAACTGAAATATGGCTTAACCCAAATACAGGTCATGGTCTGTTCATTTCCATGCAGGGTGCGGGGGAATTTGGCACGGGCCAATCCATTGCAGCTCTTAAATCCGTAATAGTTATCGACGTATCCACGGTCGGCCCCGGGGATCGCGACGCCAACGCCACGGTGAGGCACCCGGAGTGGGTCTGGCCCGAATAGACATTTCGCTGATAAACTCGTGCCGGGTTCCGGGAGCCTCGCAGGACCTGGATGGGAACAGACGGCGGCGGAGGGCAAAACGGTTATCGTTCGTAGAGTATTGACTAGCTGGTACGTCATCGCACCACTAGTGGCTGGCCTCGGGGTAGCAGTAGGGCTGTTGGTCTTTGTCTACGCCTTTCCGGGGAAGCCACAGATTGGCGTCATCGACGTGCCTTTCACAGTGATTAGCGACGACTCATCCTACGTGATTGGCGAGTACCTCAACTACGCGGGCCGGGACGACTCCATAAAGGCGGTGGTCATCAGACTGACTTCTCCCGGAGGAGGCGCCGCCGCCAGCGAACGCCTGTACCTCGAGACACGTAAATTGCGAGAAGAAAAACCCGTGGTGTTGGTGATGAACGGGCTGGTTGCCAGCGGCGGGTTCATGATGGCCATGGGGGCGTCACATTCCTACGCCCAGCCATCATCCCTCGTCGGCAACGTGGGGGTTATTACCGTCGCCGATCCATTGGTCCCACCGCTGCCGGACGAGAGCCTGGTATTTACCGGACCGTACAAACTGTCCGGAGCTTCCAGGAGAGAATGGATTGGAATGACCGACCAGATAAAGTCGGCGTTCGCCCAGTTGGTAACCAGCGAACGAGGAGACAGGTTACGAATTACTACGGATGAGCTGGTCGAGGGGCGCATTTACTCCGGCATGGATGCGGTGAGGCTGGGGCTGGCCGACGAGATCGGCGGCAACAGCGACGCCGTCCAAAAGGCGGCGGAGATGGCGGGCGTCTCGGGCTACGGGTTGGTAGACGTAAACGCAGAGGTGCTACGGGAGTTCGTCCAAAAGCTGAATCGCATTTTCCCAACCTCGGACAGTGGAGCGGACTCCAGCCTGGCCGGAATGCTGACGCTGCTCTCAATCGACGATGGCAAAGTGGGGCCTGTTCCGGATGTTGCCGGAGTGGAGCCAGGCAGCGACATAGCAAGACTCCAAGCCCTGAGGAGCCTGATTATTACCGGCAACGCCAGCGAAGAGGACCCGCTGCCAGGATTCCCCTTGGATATTCACCCTCCCAACATCTATTACCTGTATGTCGGCCATGCCCCTTAGATTACTCGGGGTATCGGCCCTGTTGGTCGCATTCGCCGCCGCCGCTTTCGGAGGAGTATTCTACTTCTTCTACCAAGGAAGCTACGAGCCGCCGCCCTCGTTGGATATCCCCTACCGGCAGATAACCTCCCCCGCCGTCCCTCCCGGCGATTTCGTGGATTCACCCGCGGCCCAAGTCAAGAGAGGCCTTTTTCTGGTGGACGCTCTGCATTCCAACGCGTTCGGAAAAAACGAGATCGTCACCCTTCGCTCACGGGTAGCCAACCGGGGATATGACGTGGAGTTTATTAGCGATCCTGGCGCTGACGGGCTGGGCCCGGTTGAAGAACAGGCCCGCCTGTATCTGTTGGAGGAGAAGCTGCGGCGCGCGGACAGTTTCATGGTAGCCCTCCCACAGGTGGCCTACTCGGATGCGGAAGCAAGCCTCGTGGAACGGTTCGTGAGGAAGGGCGGCAAGCTATTGCTGGTTTCCGACCCCACTCGTTCCCACCAGATAAACACGCTGGCCGAGAGGTTCGGACTGAACTTTCAACCGGACTATCTCTACAACGTGGTGGAATACGACCTGAATTTTCAAAACATATTCGTCAGGGAGTTTCAGCCTGACGAACTGACGGTTGGCTTGGACGCCATAACCCTTTACACCGCCGGTTCGGTCCGGTCATCGGGCCCCGGCCTGGCCTTTACCGGCGCCAACACCAAGTCTTCCTTGGTGGAAACTAATGATGGCCTCTATCCCATTGCCTTGGGCGATAGCCGCAACGTCCTTTCGGTCGCGGACTTTACCTTTATGGTGCCGCCGCATAACTCTTTGCTGGACAATGACCAATTAGTGTCCAACATAGCCGACTTTCTCACGACCAGTGAACGGGAGTTCGACCTGGCCGACTTCCCACACTTCTTTGAGGCCGGATTGGACAAGGGCGCGGATATCTTGTTAGGACGACCGTCCCTCTGGAGTACCGGCACGGCGTTAAGAAATGGACTGTCAGCACAAGGGTTGTCTTCCCGAATTCGCGGAGTGGAGGACGTGAGCCGGGACACGGTGTTCTTAGGCCTGTATGAGGACGCGGCACAGATGACCCAATACCTGCAAGCCGCCGGAGTACGCGTTGACGACACCCTCGGCGCCCCGTTTGCTCCGGACCTGGACCTAGAGGGAACGGCAATTACTGTGCTTGACCGGAACCAGGACCGGTACGTGATGGTAGTCCTGGCCGACAATCCGGAGACTCTGACGGGTGCGGTGTCCCGCTTGATCGCCGGGGAATTTAGAGAAGACTTGGTGAGCGATTTCCTAGTATTACAACGTCAGTTCAGGGAGGGATGTGGGGTGATGCCCGCATGGCGGCGCGGCGCTTGGCATGGGAGCGTCGGGCCCGTTCGTTACTGTCCTGCGTATCCTGCAGCCACCGCAGCAACTCTTCAGGTCCGAACCGTTCCCGGGGCAGCATTTCCCGCACCACCCGGTAGACCTGCGGCCTCGTGATCCGGGGCATCTTTTCCCCCCCAAGCCTGTTGCAGGCTCAGCAGAAAAGCTCCGCCCAGCAGGCACAGGGCCACATGGTGATGCCAGCCAGCCCAGGTGCGGGTCTCGTACTCGTCCAGCCCCACGTCGCTTTTCTCCGTCTCGAACTCCGTTTCTATACGCCAACGGGATCCTCCCACGTATGCCAGGGTCTCCAACGGGGTATCCTCCGGTGCATTGGACAGATAGTAGCGGGGTTCGCTGCCGTCCAGATTCCGGCGGAAAATGGCCCAGTGGATTTCGCCGGGCTTACGCCTGCTGGTTGGACGCACCCTCTGGCCACTGAACAGGTAGCTGCGTGGTCCCTGGCTTCCCTCGGCCACCGTAATCTCACGCCAGGCCTCCTCCGTGATGGCATCGGCCCGCTCCGCCATCGTCCGACGCTGCCCGCTGCGGAGCCTCGGCTTACGGGGACGCCCGAATCCCTGATACTCCACACTGGTCCAGGCAGGCTCCGGCGGCCACATCGTAAAGCCGGACGGAACGTCCAGCACGTACCACATCCCCAAGGCCGCCAGGCCGTCGCGGAATGACGGCGACATACCGAAGGCATCGTCCGCAGCGACCCATCCAGCCTTCAGGTGGCCCCGCTCCTGTGCCCGCCCCACCATCTCCAAGGCCAACTCCGTCTTCGACCGGTAGCCCCGCCTATCCTCCGGCACACCCGCCGCCTCACACCGGTCTTTGTCCGAGGTCCAACTCTCCGGCAGATACAGCCGTTTGTCCACCAGGGCCCGTCCCAACGGGCTGACATAGGCCAAGAACATTCCGGCCTGGCAGTTAGCCACCTTCCCCAGCCTCCCGCAGTACTGCCGGGCCACTCCCGCCGACTTCCGTCCCTGCTTGGGAAAGTCGCTGCCGTCCAGCACCCACACCCCTTCCGGATGCTCCAGCCGGGTTCCCAGGTACTCCTGCAGCCGTCCTATAATCGCCTCATCGTCCCAGGGAGAATCAGTGAGAAACCGCTGCATCCCTCGGGCAGACCCCGGAACCGTCTCCGACAGGTTCTCAGCGTTGCGCCGCTCCCCTGACTGTACCAGCAGGGCCTGGAGATAATGACCGCTGTGCTCCCGCGTCTCCCGGCGGCCAAACAGCGAAGCGAAGTAAGCGTGAAAATCCCCAAAGGCCCCGTACACCTGTTCGAAAGCTGCCGCATCCACATCCCCACCTCACCTGCCTGTTCCCTCTCCAGCTACACAGTCATCCTATCAAACTAACTGACGTTGTAATACTAGGGGTACGTAAATAGACTATGAAGGTACGACTTGGGACCTGGTTTCCCTTGATCCTAGCGGTGTCGTTGCTGGCCGCCGCAGTCGCTTGCAGCCGGACTCCCACTTCCCAGCCGGTGACATTGCCCACAGCTCCGGCCGTCCAACCCGCCGCGCCTTTGTCGGCAAGCGAGCTGATGGCAATGGACACGTTTGCGAAGGAGCAACAGGCCATCGGCCAAGAGTGGGACAAGCTGCACGAGGAGTTCGATCTCTGGCGCGCTGGGCTGATATTCTGCCACAGAAGCTCAGTCCATGTGGCGCTGCAGGACTTCGCCGTCAGTTTCAATAATGTGACGGAGCAGGCCAGAGAACTTCCCAGAGCCTCTCACACCCGGGAGCTCGCCGACATGCTGATCGCGGCCGCCGAGGGAGAAGAGACGGCGTTTCGTCAACTACGGGACCGTTGGCAGCCCAACAATGTTGCATTATTCGAGGTGGTGGAGACGCGGCGTTCCGAGACCGGCCGGGCCCAAAAGGGGGTGGAGGACCTGGCGGTCGAGTTACGCGAAAGGTTCGAGAAAATAGACGCCGAGGAAATGGAGGAGTTTTCCGAGTCTCTTGACGTCATCGGGGAGGACTGGGACCAGATTCACGACGACTACGCGGACCTGCGTCGCGGAATTGAAAATCTGGACTTCTTCGAGGCAATCGCATTCCTCGAGCAGCTCATCGCACGATACGACGCCCTGGTCGAGGCTATAGATGAAGTGCCGTCAGCAGAAGCCACCGAAGACATGGCCGAGATGCTCCTTGATGCGGCGAAAGCCGAGCTTGAGGTCCTGCTCGCCCTGCACGAAGCTATGGTCTCCTCGGCCGTTCCCGCTCCTGACGAGACGGGCCCCCAAAGCCCGAATGGTTCGCAGGACTCACCCCCTCCCGCCGGTGACGGGCCGGACGCCCAAAACGCGAATGGTTCGCAGGACCCACCCCTTCCGGCCGGTGACGGGCCGGACACCGAAGGCGCGGATGCTTCGCCCGCCCGGCCCGCCCCAATGTCTCCCACATTTGACGACATGGATGCCAAAGTCGAGGAAAGCGAGTCCGTCCTCGAGGAAACCGGTCGAACAATAAAGGAGATCCTCGAGGAGGACCCGGCGGAGAAGCTGGCGGAGCTCGTGGACTTCAGTGACGGTTACGATAGCCTGTTGGTCGAGTGGGACGCGTTCTACCAACGATACAACGGATGGCGGCGGTCCGAAGGCGGGTGCGACCGGACGGAGGTGCTCCAAGCCCTGGACCGGTTCAACCTTCGCGCCAGCGAAATTGGGCGCAACGTGAGGGATCTGCCGCAGTCCAGCTACCTGCTGCCGGTATACTCGCTTCTGGTGGAAGCGGCGGAACGGGAAGAAGGAGCGATCCGGGCCTTGCGCAATTCCTGGCAGCCCTTCACGGTCGATGCCTTCATAGCTGTGGAACAGGAGCGGGCCAATGCCGCCAGGCTTCGAAGGCAGGCGAGCGCCGGCCTCCAGGGTCTAAGCGAACGTGGCAATGCCGGCGGCTCCTAGAATATTTCCGCCGGTGACGCCCACCGCCCGAAGAACCGGCCCCGGCAGAAGGCTACACCTGGCTTATCGCCCGGTTCTGCTAGTCTCCCCTCCTCCTCGGCAGGGGGAGGGTTAGGGAAGGTCCGATGGGCGGAGTTGTACCAAAACTTCACCCCCATCCTAACCTTCCCCCCTCGAGGGGGGAAGGCATACCTATTTTTCGTAATGGCAGCAGGCGGTTACCTCGGGGTCCAGGCGAGGGCCCGGACCTCGGTGAACTCCTTCTTGAGCTTTTCCCAAGTGTCGCCGGCGTCGGGGCTGCGGTACACCTCCCCGTAGATGCTGTTGGCCAAGACGAGGTTGGGGTCCGCGGGGTGCGTCGCAAAGTTCCATACCGGGGAGTTGGGTTCGACCGGCAGCGGCCTGGTCTCCCACGACCGTCCGCCGTCCTCCGACCGTTGGATCGTGCCCGTATTGCCGATGGCGGCATCCCCATTGGCGGCGAACATCACTTGGGGGTTGTCGGGCTTCACCGCAATCCACCGGCAGTAGGGCATGGCGAAGGATGAAGACTCCGCCAAAGACTGGAAGGTCTCCGCGTCGTCCCGGCTGGCGAATATCTCTCTGGGGGTGCTGACCAGTACGGTCTTCTGCTCACCAAGGCTGAACGCCATGCCGTGGATGTCCGGGTTGGTGATCCCGCTGTCCACCTGGGCCCAGGTATCCCCGCCGTCCCGGCTGCGGTACACGCCATCTATCTCGACGCCGGCCAGGACGGTGCCCCGGTCCACCGGGTCGACCAGCAGGGCGGTGACCCGAGGCGAGCCTATTGCGCACTCTTGGGCGATGGACGCCGACAGCTTCTCCCAGCTCTTGCCGCGGTCCTTGGAGCGGAACAGGAACGGTGGGCTGGTCCCCACGAAAATCGTGTCGGTGTCGGCGGGATCCACGGCGATAGACCAGATGTTGAGCCCCTCCATGGGGGAGTCCAACTTCAGCCAGCTATCGCCGGAATCTTCGCTGCGGTAGATGCCGTTATTCGAGCCTGCGTACACCACGTTGGGGTTCCCGGGGTCCACCGCCAAAGCCCTGATCTGTGATTCTCCCGGGAACGGGGCGCCGATACGGCTCCAAGTCTCCCCCGAGTCCGGACTGTGAAAAAGCCCGGCGCCGGTGGTCCCAACCAATATGCTGTAGTCTCCTGCCATCGCCGTAGCCCCCCTTCAAGTTTGTTATTAGAGCGGTAGCCGACTGGGTCAGCCGCCAAAACAGATTGCGAGCAATATACACCGAATGGGCGCAAGCTTGTCAATTCTCGTATTTTGGCTGTACGTGTTGACGAATCCGTAGGGGTATTCCCGTATTGTACCCTTAATCGTTCGTCAACTACGGCGTCTCTTGACCATTTGACGGCCTGTACTCTAATGTTGCCGATATACCAAAACCAACGTCAGTCCGGGCATCAGTCAGTCCCGGACGTTGAGGTGAAAACAATGCCGGCCCGCACTGGACAGGAATACATCACAGGCCTCAGGGACCGCCCCAAGGAGGTGTGGATCGACGGTGAGTGCGTCAAGGACGTGACCGCCCATCCGGCACTGTGCAACGGCGTGCGGACGGTGGCGGCTCTCTACGACATGCAGCACGATCCGTCGCTTCGCGAAGAGATGACTTTCACCTCTCCCACCACGGGCGAACCCGTAGGGCTCTCTTTCATGGTCCCAAAGACCATTGAGGACTTGGAGCGGAAGCGGGAGATGATGGCCCGGTGGGCGTGGGCCAGTTGCGGCATGATGGGCCGCTCCCCTGACTTCATGAACAGCATCTTCACCGCTTGGGCCGGATCGGCCGACTACTTCGCCCAAGACCGGCCCGCGTTCAAGCAGAACGTCATCGACTACCACGAGTTCATCCGCGAAAACGACGTTACGCTCACTCACGCTTTAGTCAACCTGCAGCGCCGCCGCAGTTCCAACCCCGCCGACACTCTGAGCGATGAAGTCGCTCTGACCTTCGTCAAAGAGACGGACGCTGGCATAGTGGTGAAGGGCAGCCGCACGCTGGCGACCCTGGGGCCAATCTCCGACGAGATCGCCATCTACCCGGTGGCCAGCCATCGCTTGGGCGAAGACGCTTCGCGCCAGTCTTTCTCCTTTTCCATCCCCTGCGATACACCCGGGGTGAAATTCCTTTGCCGGGAAAGCTTCGACCTGGGCCGCTCTCACTTCAACCATCCCTTGGGATCTCGTTTCGAAGAGATGGACTCCGTGGTGTTTTTCGACAATGTGCTGGTGCCTTGGGAGCGGGTCTTCCTGCTCGGAGACGTGGAGCTCTGCAACGGCTACGCGGCGGGCACCCAGTCCGATTCCCACACGGGGCACCAGGTGCTGAACCGCTGCGTGGTGAAGGCGGAGTTCATCCTGGGCTTGGCGGACCTTATGGTGGACACTCTGGGCTCGGGCGCCATTCCCCATGTGCAGGAACAGGTGGCCGAGCTGATTACACAGCGGGACGTCCTCAAGGCCTGCCTCCGCGCCGCCGAGGCGGACGCCGCCCCAAACCAGTGGGGAATGATGTGCCCCGAATTGTCCTCACTCCGCGCGGGGCGGACCATTTTCGGCCGGTCAGTCTACCCTCGGATGGTGGAGATAATCCAGCTCTTGGGCACCGGCAGCCTGATGGCCCTGCCCGCCGAAGCGGACTTCGATACTGCGATAGGCCCGGAAATAGACCGGTATTTTGCCACTGACACCGCCAGCGCCCGCGACCGGGCCAAGCTGTTCCACCTCGCTTGGGACGTGTCCTGTAGCGCGTTCAGCGGCCGGCAGGTGCTGTACGAGCGGATGTTCGGCGGCAACCCGGTGCGGAATTCCCTTGCCCTGTACAGCAACTACGACAAGGAACCCTTCAAGCAAAAGGTCCGGCAGTTCCTGGACCTGGAAGACTGACCTCGGAAATTGAGCTCTACGGGGGAAATCAAATGTCTTACACACCGAAACACCTGGGTCACGTGGTCATGCGGGTCCGGGACATGGACCGCTCACTGGACTTCTACACCAGGGTCATGGGCCTGACCATCATGGAAAGGAGCCCCAGCGGGACAGTATTCATGTCGGCCAACACCGAGAAGTCCCATGAACTGGCCATCAGAGCTATGGGCATGGACGCTCCGGGGCCGGACCACTCCATCATCGGACAGGCCCACATGGCTTGGCAGATGGAGACTTTCGAAGACCTCCAGGAATTGTACGCCCGGCTCAAGGATAACGACGCCAGAATCGTGCGCATTGGCGACCACGGCGTTTCGTTGGGCGTCTACTTGCTGGACCCCGACGACAACGAGATAGAGGTCTACTACGAGCTCCCCAAAGACCAGTGGGAGCGCCATCCGGAGAAGGGGCTCTTCGGCAACAACTTCCCCCGGCAACTGGAGGAGCCCGTAGCCGCGGCCGACGACTAGGCCCTGCTCCCCGGACCAGGACCGGGGTTGGCAGCTATAGGCTGCGGTGGACGCGTAGAGCGCCGAGACTGGCTTATTCTCGGCGCTCTCTACGTTTGCTCGGCCACGTAACGCTCGACGTGGATCTCACCGGCGCGGGCCCGCATTTGGGAGGCGTCATACCATACCTGCATCCGTAGCAGCATGAGCATGCCTACGCCAAAGGCTTTCTCGACACGCAGGGCCATTTCCGGTGACAAAGCCGCTTTGCAATTCAGCAGGTCCGAAAGCGTCGCCCGGCGGACGCCGAGAATCTCGGCGGCCTTCGTCACGCTCAGGCCCAGCTCATCCATGATTTCAGTCCTGATGAAATCGCCGGGATGGGATGGGGTCATGTTGATTCTGACACCGTTGCCGGCCATCAGTGATAGTCCTCCAAGTTCAAGCGGTCCACCCATGATCCTTCAGACTGTCCACCGTACACTACATGACACTCTCTGTGGCTCCGCAGTAACAAATGTTATGCAGAGGTCTCCTCGATGCGGGAGGTTAGGGATGGGCTCAATTCTTGGATGGGTGGCTGTTCCTGCCCCCTTCGCCCCGTTAAAATAGCAGACGCAAGGGAAGTCACGGAGGCGCACTGGACTCATCCTCAGGCGCTCTCCGCCCGCTCTGCGGCGAATAAATCAGGCGAATTAATTAAAGGAGGCGGACCATGACCCTGCCCGGAACTCCCCCGGTAGCCACCGACTTGGTGCATCACATCGGCATCGCCGTCGCCAACCTGGACGCCAGCATCGAATTCTACGGCAGCCTCTTCGGGCTGAAGCCGGGCCCCATCATCGTGCGCGAAGACATCGGCGTGCGGGGCTGCTTCGTACCCGTGGGCGAGACCAACCTGGAGTTGCTGGAAGGCACCTCTCCCGACAGCTTGATCACGACCCACATCAACTCGCGAGGCGAGGGGCTTCACCATGTATGTTTCGAAGTTGACGAGATCGCCGAAAAGCTGACGAGCCTGCACGCCTTGGGCATCAACCTGATTGACCAGGTCCCGCGGACGGGGCTGATGGGTGGCGACATCGGGTTCCTGCACCCGTCGGCCGCTCGGGGCGTGCTGATCGAGCTCGCCCAGCATAGTCATTAGCGTCGGCTGATGGGCCTGTCAACGGTCCAGGAAAACCTGAAGAGAATGGCCGCCCAATCGGTGGCCCTTCTCTCCATTTTCTTATTGTTGCTGCCCGCTCTCGGGCCCCAACTCGACCACCACTTTGCCGAAAGACGCCCGGACCATTCGCACGTATATCTGGGCTCCCCTTCGCCCGAACACTCCCACTCCTTTGAAGGGGGCGGTCATCATGCCCACCATCAACAAACGCGGCAACCGCAGCCTGGCGGCATAGTCTACCTGGCCTCGGACGAGGGGATGGGCCAAGCGTTCGCCGGCGTTGCCTCCCCCGTGGCTGAAGAACCAGTCCGATTCTCCGCCCCGGACGGCGGGGTGTTCCTCTGGGGACCGCCGTGTGGCGCCGCAGCCATGCGCGGCGCGTTCGTCGGCCCTCCGGACAACCCCCCCAGAATCTAGCTCCTTCACTCCATCACCCTCCGGCGGGATGCCCGGCGGCGCAACCCGCGCCTCAAGCCGGGCCTGCCGCAGCGAAACATGCCAATTTAAACGGCAACCGATTGTCTATGGAAGAAGGAGCATACTACTATGCGCTTGTTTTTGAGCAGGACCATATGGGCGTGGGCCGCCGCAATCGCGGCCCTGGCGCTCTTGGTCGGCGCCGGTCTGGCCCATGGTGACCGTCACGTGGGGGAATACAAGCTGAACGTCGGGTTCAACGTGGAGCCAGCCTACGAGGGCGTTCCCAACGGCATCGACATCCGGGTCACCCGGGCGGCCGAAGGCGGCCACGAAGGCGACGGGGAAAGCGGCAACGGCCACGCCCACAACGGCGACGGGGAAGGCGATGATGGCATGTCGATGACCGACGAAGACGCCACGACAGCCCCTGCAGGCATCCCCGTCGAGGGGTTGGCGGAAACACTGCAAGTGGAAGTCACCCACGTTCCTTCGGGAGCGTCCCGCATCATGAACCTGCGGGCGGTATTCCAGGCGCCCGGCAACTACACCGCCGACCTGATCCCCACCGCGCCGGGCGTATATCAAGTACGGGTTTTCGGTTCCATCGAAGAAACGGCGGTCGATGAGACATTCGTTTCCGCCGAGGGCGGGGGCGGTTTCAGCGACGTGGTATCGAAGACAGACCTTTATTTCCCCGAACCACTGGCTGAAATCCGGGAGTTGGAGAGCGCGGTAAGGGGGGCCGTGGCGGCCGCCCAAGAAGCCCAGGATGCGGCCCTCGCCGCTTCTTCCGATACTGATTCCGAGGACGGTGATTCCGGGAACACCCTAGCAATCGTAGCCATAGTCCTGGGCGCTGCCGGCGCGGTAGCCGGTTCGGCCGCCGGCATCGTGGCCGTCAGGCGGCGCGGGTCTTAATTCGTCCAATGTCTCGGAGTGGAAGGTCCCATGCGCACAGCGGTAAGGGCAGGCTGATGCCGCCACGGGCGTTTCTTCTGGCCGTCGCCGTCGCCGCAATAGTCGGGGCGGCAGTTTTCCTGACCTTCTCGCAGCCGGCGCTGGCCCACGCCAACCTGGGCCAAGCCAGCCCGGCGCCCAATGAAATTCTGCAGGACGCGCCCAGACGAGTCACCATCTGGTTCACCGAGCCCATCGAACCGGCCCTGAGCGAGATACGGGTGTTGGACGCCGCAGGGTCCCGGGTAGACGACTCGGCGATAGTCATAGACCCCAATGACCCCACCGTCCTTTCGGTGGGTCTGCCACCTCTGCCCAACGGCGTTTACACCGTTGGCTGGAAAAACGTCTCCAGGATAGACGGCCACCGGGTACGCGGCTCATACGTGTTTTCGGTAGGCCAACCCATCGCCGGGGCCGCCTCCGGACTGCCGGACGAGCCGCTGCTGCAGTCGCCTGCGGAGCCCGCCGTCCGCTGGCTGATGTTGACCAGCCTTCTCGCCATGGTGGGAGGGGTGGTATTCGACCTGCTGGTGCTGAGGCCGGCGATACGAGGCCGACGGGTGTCCGCCGCAGCACGGAATACCGGCTTGGCGGTGGCGTCCCGGTCCGTGCGGCTGGTTGCCTTGACTGCCGCGATTTTCCTGGCGGCCTCGGCGGCGCAACTCCTGTTGCAGGCGTCGTCGATTTACGAAGTGCCGTTGGGCGAGGCCTTCGGGTCCCCCATTAAGTCCACGCTCCTCGATACGGAGTGGGGCCATCTGTGGCTGTGGCGGGTTGGGTTGGCGGCCGGTTTCTTGGCGGTCCTGTCCCCGTTGTGGCTTCCGGTGGGCTCCTTGGCGCGTTTCAGGGACCGCGAGGTCTCGGCGCTGACCGTCCGTCTGGCGGCGTTGGCGCTGGGAGGAGCGGTCCTCTGGACTTGGAGCCTGACCAGTCATGGGGCGGCCACCGCGGGCATCCGGGGGGCGGCCCTATTCTCCGACTATCTCCACCTGGCGGCGTCGGCCTTCTGGGTGGGAGCGCTCTTCCACCTCGCGGGGGGCATCCCGGCGTTCCGCCGAATCTCGAGCCCGCGAGACCGGCGCGACCTTCTTGGCGCCTTGATTCCCAGGTTTTCCTTGGTGGCGATACTGAGTGTCGGCACGTTAATCGTGACCGGGGTCTTCAACGGTTGGGCCCAAGTAACCGCGCCTGAGGCCATAGACACGCCATACGGCAGCGCGTTGGCGGTCAAGACGGCGCTGGTCGCCGTGCTGTTGTTGTTCGGCGCATTGAATCTCTGGTGGGTCCGGCCGCGGCTAGCCCGGGACCGCAGCAGCGAGGGCTGGTTGTCCCGGTCGGTCGGTGTCGAGGTGCTGCTGGCCTTGCTGGTGTTGGGCTCGGTTGGCTTCCTGACCAGCGTGGAACCGGCGCGCCAGGTCGCCTCCCGCGCCGGGGCGGGAACACCCGATGTGCTGAACTTCCAAGACACGGCGGAGGGGGCGGACATCTCGTTGGAGATTGCGCCGGGTACGGTGGGCGCCAACGACCTGACGGTCTCTCTGACCGACCGCTTGGGCAACCCTATCGACAATGCGTCGGTCGTTGACATCCGGTTGAGCTATCTGGATGCGGACTTGGGGGAAGAGACCGTCCCGGCGGGCCCCGGCGGCGACGGCTCCTACTTGGCGGCGGCCCAGCCGCTGATTATCGCCGGGGCCTGGCAGGCGGAGCTGATCGTCAGGCGGCCCGACGCTTTCGACGCCCGGACTGCCTTCCGGTTCGAAATTGCGGCCGCTGCGGCACAGGGGAGCTCCGCCATCTCGCCGTCCCCGGAAACAGCAAAAATCATGCTGGGCGTGGGATTGGCGCTCTTGGGACTGCTCTTCATGGGCGCCGGGGTGAGGCTGGGCGGCTGGTTCTCCCGCACCGGCGCCGGGGTCATGGCGCCCGGCCTAGCCGGTTTCGTCGTGGGCGTGGTCCTGCTGGTCAACACCCAGTTGGGACAACCGGAACAACCGGAGTTGCGCAACCCATTCCCGCCCAACCCGGTGTCCCTCCAGGCTGGCCGGCTGGTGTACCAGCAACACTGCGAGACATGCCACGGCCTGGCAGGTCACGGCGACGGCCCATCGGCGGCCGGACTGAAGCCCCCGCCCGCCAACTTGGTGGTGCATGTGCCGCTGCATGCCGACGGAGACCTGTTCGGCTTCATCCACGACGGCATCAAGGGCACGGCCATGGTCCCTCTGGGCGAGGCCCTAACCGACGACGAGATCTGGCACGTCGTCAACCACATCAGGACGTTCGAAGAATAGGGGGCGAAGAATAACGGACGAGGTCAACGGGCGGTGGCGTTCGCGCCGCTCAGCGCAGCCATCGGTTCCCTACGTTGTGAAGTTCTCCTACTCACGAAGCACTGGCTCACGAAGCACTGGCTCACGAAGATCGTGGACTTCCGCGTCTTGTTCGAGAGAGAACCCATCGGCCGGATAGCCCACGCCGCTGGTATAGGAAGTTGGACGAGAGATGTCTTCGATATGCCGTTATGTTGGGCAAGCTATATTCACGCTTCCAGCCAATTCTCTACCAATACGCCAGGGATTCTTTCGAAGTGCCGGACGTTTCCTGTTACAACTGTAAGACCGCCGGCCAGTGCTATCGCTCCAATTCGAAGGTCGGCATCGCCTATCGGCGTTCCCCTCCGTTCCAACTCTGCCCTTACCTCACCATAACGAAGCGCGGCAGCCTCATCGAATGGAAGCACAGGCAAATTGGGCGGAAGTGTCCTGTCCAGCCGTTCCAGGAGCAAGCCTGTGCCTGCTTGGAGCCGGTGTGCCCCGTAAGTTAGCTCCCCCAATGTGATGCTGGAAGTAAACTGGTGTTCGGGAAGCACCGAAGCCAGCTTGGCAATCAATGCCGTCGAGGGCAGTCGTTTCAGGAGGTTGCTCAGGATATCTGTATCTAGAAGGTACATCAGGGTTCAAGTTCTACCGAGCGCCCGATGTCCTCGTTACGGTCGACATAGATATCCTCAATAAAGGAGTCCAACTCGTCGTCGCTCACTTCTCCCCAAGTGCCGACGAGGGCAAGAGCCCCTCGGGGCGGAGGCGAAGTTGCCCGGCCCTGCTCCAAGAGTTGCAGATCGGCCACACTCACCAACGCAACCAACGGCCTGCCACGACGTTCGATGATTACGTGCTGGCCTCCATAAGCTACCTCCGCCGACAGCGCTGATAACTGGGCCTTCGCTTGGGCTGCGCTGACTCTTTTAACCACCAGTCGTACCTCTGATCATCTGATTACTTGGTCATCTTGACCAAGACTACCTCGACCGAACAACAAGTGCAACCAAAGGTTATGGACATCGCCAGCACTCGGTGCTGCTCTCGATAGTCTTTATTTCCATGGTCATCCATTAGTATTACAACGTCAGTTCAGGGAGGGATGTGGGGTGATGCCCGCATGGCGGCGCGGCGCTTGGCATGGGAGCGTCGGGCCCGTTCGTTACTGTCCTGCGTATCCTGCAGCCACCGCAGCAACTCTTCAGGTCCGAACCGTTCCCGGGGCAGCATTTCCCGCACCACCCGGTAGACCTGCGGCCTCGTGATCCGGGGCATCTTTTCCCCCCCAAGCCTGTTGCAGGCTCAGCAGAAAAGCTCCGCCCAGCAGGCACAGGGCCACATGGTGATGCCAGCCAGCCCAGGTGCGGGTCTCGTACTCGTCCAGCCCCACGTCGCTTTTCTCCGTCTCGAACTCCGTTTCTATACGCCAACGGGATCCTCCCACGTATGCCAGGGTCTCCAACGGGGTATCCTCCGGTGCATTGGACAGATAGTAGCGGGGTTCGCTGCCGTCCAGATTCCGGCGGAAAATGGCCCAGTGGATTTCGCCGGGCTTACGCCTGCTGGTTGGACGCACCCTCTGGCCACTGAACAGGTAGCTGCGTGGTCCCTGGCTTCCCTCGGCCACCGTAATCTCACGCCAGGCCTCCTCCGTGATGGCATCGGCCCGCTCCGCCATCGTCCGACGCTGCCCGCTGCGGAGCCTCGGCTTACGGGGACGCCCGAATCCCTGATACTCCACACTGGTCCAGGCAGGCTCCGGCGGCCACATCGTAAAGCCGGACGGAACGTCCAGCACGTACCACATCCCCAAGGCCGCCAGGCCGTCGCGGAATGACGGCGACATACCGAAGGCATCGTCCGCAGCGACCCATCCAGCCTTCAGGTGGCCCCGCTCCTGTGCCCGCCCCACCATCTCCAAGGCCAACTCCGTCTTCGACCGGTAGCCCCGCCTATCCTCCGGCACACCCGCCGCCTCACACCGGTCTTTGTCCGAGGTCCAACTCTCCGGCAGATACAGCCGTTTGTCCACCAGGGCCCGTCCCAACGGGCTGACATAGGCCAAGAACATTCCGGCCTGGCAGTTAGCCACCTTCCCCAGCCTCCCGCAGTACTGCCGGGCCACTCCCGCCGACTTCCGTCCCTGCTTGGGAAAGTCGCTGCCGTCCAGCACCCACACCCCTTCCGGATGCTCCAGCCGGGTTCCCAGGTACTCCTGCAGCCGTCCTATAATCGCCTCATCGTCCCAGGGAGAATCAGTGAGAAACCGCTGCATCCCTCGGGCAGACCCCGGAACCGTCTCCGACAGGTTCTCAGCGTTGCGCCGCTCCCCTGACTGTACCAGCAGGGCCTGGAGATAATGACCGCTGTGCTCCCGCGTCTCCCGGCGGCCAAACAGCGAAGCGAAGTAAGCGTGAAAATCCCCAAAGGCCCCGTACACCTGTTCGAAAGCTGCCGCATCCACATCCCCACCTCACCTGCCTGTTCCCTCTCCAGCTACACAGTCATCCTATCAAACTAACTGACGTTGTAATATTAGCAGGCTGCTGAAAAACTTGGCGTGGCCCGACAGCCCAGAGGGAACGAGTTAAAATAGGATCACCTTAGACGCAACCTTGGACGGAGGTTGAGCCGATGCGCGGGAGACAAAATCCACAGGTGACTCTGCTGGCCTTCATTGACCTGGAAACGCGGGTGCCATCGAATCATCCCTTGCGAATTATCAAGAGGTTGGCGGCCAAGCCCTGAAGGCGCTATCCCCGGACCTGGGCCGGATGTACGCCAATGTGGGCCGGCCGTCGATCCCGCCCGAGCGGCTGCTGAAGTCTTCATTGCTGATTGCCCTGTACTCGGTGCGCAGTGAACGGGCATTCTGCGAACAGTTGGACTACAACCTCCTCTTCCGGTGGTTTCTGGATATGAACCTGATTGAGCCCAGCTTCGATGCCACCACCTTCACCAAGAATCGGGAGCGGCTGCTCAGGCATGGAGTGGGCCAGGCTTTGTTCGGCGAGGTGGTGCTGGAAGCGGACCGGCAGGGCCTGCTGTCGGATGAGCACTTCACGGTGGACGGAACCCTGATTGAGGCGACTGCCAGCCTGAAGAGCTTCAACCTTGGTCTTCCCAACCGGTTGGCCCTTACCAAGACAAGGGTGTCCCGCGTCAAGCGCATAAACCGGCTGCGCAAGGAATCCAGGCTCCCCGCAGGGGGTGTGGTTGTGACGCAAATGCGCAGGTGTGTTATTGCGCTTTTGCTCGCGGCCTCTTTGCCTGCTTCATATGACGAAGGATGTCTGGAACTCTTTGACCGGTTCCGGGGCGTTGCTCTCCGTCACTTGAGTCTCTTCTTCCCCTTGGGCTCCTGCCTCCCGGTCCGGGACGCTGGCGCTGTCGTCGGCGTGGGCCTCGGCTGAGGTCTCTTCCGGTTGCTGGTCTTCCGGTTGCTGGTCTTCCGGCTCTTGGTATTCGTTTGAAGTGTCGGTCCCGGGCCCGGCCGGAATCCTCACCGGCGCGCCGATCTGCTCCTCTGGTCCTTCAGCCGGCGAGGGCGCCGGTGGGGGGATGATGTCAACGCCCTCGGGCTTCAGGCATCTGTACCGCCAGTAGTTGACGTACATGCACCACATCAGGTTCCGGGAGCTCTCCGGGTAGTAGCAGCCATTTTGCCCGCAGGGCATTTCGTCTCCCCTGGGGGACCTTCTCCGGGTGGTCATTACATCTTCCTTCCGCGCTGCTTTTCTCGTTGTTGTTGGACTGGCTCAGGCAGCGGTCCCTTTGGAGCGGGTCGCGGTTGCTTGGCCTCTTGGAACTGTCGCATATCAGGTGACCCACTTGGTGACTGCCCATCTGATGAGGGGTGGGCCTTTCAGGTCGGCGAGGCTGAACCCGAACCTGTTGCCAGCTTCTTGGCGCCTGCGCCGGTACCTGAGGAGGGCGTGCCAGGCGCCGTCCGGCAGGGTCTTCTATTCCCTTGGCGTCTCCCTTTGCTGGGCGTTTGGGTTTCTATCGGGCAAGGTCGCCCGGGCAAGGTCGCCGTCGTTGGCCCCTGTAAGCCCTTGGGCGCGGTTGATGAATGTGCGGGAGGCCAGTAGGACGTCCTCCCTGAAACCTTTCTCTTTCGTCATCGGTCATCCGGTGGTTGGTGCCGTCGTAGCGGTACCAGGCAGCGTAGAAGGATACCCAGTTGACGGTCTGTTTCGGGTCGTCTAGGTCCGGAGCGGTGGCGTAGTCAAGGAGCATACGGAGTGGCTGCGCGGCGAGGGTGTAGGACTCTGCCAGGTGGTTTAGAACGGACTGAGCGATGGAGGCGAGGCCGTGGACGCCGGAATATTCCAGTTCGGCTGCGGAGACCCAGGCCTTCAGGGAGTTCCCGACGGCCTTCTGGGCATGGAAGCAGTAGTCCTCCTGTTCCCCTTCCGGGTGTTCGAACTCTCTTCGGAAGCCTCCCAGGTTCCTGTGGGCCGCTTGGATGCGCCATTTGGCATCTGGCGGCCAGCTGACTGGATATTCGTACTCATATTTACTGGAGAAGTCCAGTCTCTCACCGCTCATGGTGATGCCCTTGCTGTAGGCTTGGCTTGCGACGTGGTTCTTCGCTCTGCGGCAGTAGTTGAAGTCCCCTAGTTCCACCGGGACGATGTCCACCCTGAGGGGTGGCGAGTTTTCCTGGAGGTGGGCTCTCACGGCCCGCTGTGCCCTTGACTGCTCGGCTATGGGAGACTTGGAGTCGACGAGCATGAGGGCGACATCGGAGTCCGCCCTGTGAGTGCCCGCCGCGGGGGAGCCGAACAGGATGATGGCGCTGCGGTGGACGGCGTTCCGTGCGGCTTTGGCAACGGCGAGAGCAGCGGGGTCTGGGGTTCCGTCGCTGGGTTGCATGGGGGCTCCGGCCTCCTGTGGTTACCGTTCGTGGGCGTGATTTTATCACTTTGGTTCTTTCGCCGGTTGCCGACGTTGTCTTGCGCGGGGGTGGCTTTGTGGTCGTACTTTGGAGCGGGGCGAGCGGGCCCGCCGCGATGGGCCCGGGGGTTGCGGCGGCAAGGATACGCACTGGGCCGGGGCAGGCCGGAGGTGTTCGTGTGAACGCCGACCGGGGAAGCCAGTTCACCAGCCGGGGGTGCACCCAAGTCCTTCAGGACCGCCGAGTGAAAATCAGCATGGACGGGAAGGGCCGGTAGCACCCGCTCGGGCATCCCGGCTCGCAGCGGGTTGACAGCGTAGGAATGTCGGAATCGATGGGTATGCAGGTTGGCGATGCCGGCACGTTTACCCAAGCGTTTGAGGATTTGGAAGACCCTGCCGGACAGCAATGTCTTTCCATGTTCTGATACCCACAGCGCGTTAGTGGCCGGAGATGGCTTCTCCCTTTCATGAAGGTAGTCGAGGAGCACTGATCTAGCCGTGTCGGCCCCAAAGTCCATGTCCTCGAAGTGCAGCTTGGAGATCTCGGTGAGCCGCCCTGGGGTGTCCCAGAGCATGTACAACAGGGCCCGGCTGCGGGTCAGCCGGAAGCGGTGCGCCCGAGTCGTGGCGAGCGCGGGATCGGCCAAGGTCAGGAGATCCCTCATCTGGTTCTCGGTGGCCACCGGGACCGTCTTCTCATCCAGGCTGGGAGGCTTTATCAACTGGCGGGGGTTGCTGTCCGCGTGTTCCCGCTCCACCAGCCAGTTGAAGAAACGATGAAGACGGCGGTACTGGACGTTGATGTGGCTCTTGGACCGCTTCTTGGGTTCGGCGTAAATCCGCTCCCCGAAACCACCGGGTACGTCCCTGGAGGTAGGCGCGATAATCCTCGATGCGGGAGACGGTGATTTCGCGAACCCCCGGCCACCCCTGTTCCTCCGAATACAGGGCGGCCATGGCCACGCTGGTTTCAAGGCTGGCGAGGTAGCCCTCGGAGTACCGGTTGGAGGCCTTCAGGCTGCTGATGGACCGTTTGCCGGCTTCGCGAAGACTGTGGCCAAAAACCTGCTTGACGACCATTCATCTGGTGGCGCCTGAGAGAAAAAGCCGTCATTTTGTATCTGATTATAGCCGAATTTGGAAATATGGTGGGCGGACTTGACGGTAGGCAGTACCATTTTCGAGATGTGGATGGGCCTGTGACCCTAACGGGGTCCTCAGCCCCTGCATTATGGTGTGATAGGGCTGAGCAGCGCAAGAATTGCCACCGAGTCCCGTTCAACCCATCTAGATTTCCTCTCTAACCAGACGCCAACTCCGGTGCCAATCTCACTATGGAGAGGCGCCGGGTTTTATAGGCGCCGCCCGATTAGTTGCACGGGCTCTTTACCGCAGTGCGCAGCGGACGGCGCCGCGCGGGGCGCGCCGGGTCCCAGTTGCGTTACAGGAGGTGCTCATGCGCCATCTCTTCCCGAGGGCGGAACGCCACTTCCATTGTCAGCCGTTACTCCAGTTAGGTCAGAACGTAGCGGGTGCCCACCGGGCTCCCACCGTATTGAGGCTCCTGTGAACGTGCAGGCTGACATCGTTCAGTGTTGAGAAGCGACTACACAGGGCCCTGCTGTTTATATATAGCCTGTCTAATTCCCTCATCCGCTATTTACGTTTCCCGCCGACATATTTCTGCGACATTTCGCCTCTACCGTGAGCGGCATCACGGATACTCCACGGGGGAGGTGAAGGGATGATCCTCAGGAAACTAGGAAAACTGATTGCGAAGAAGCTCCCAGCCGGGGTTCTCTTGGGGGCTATGCTCTTGGCGATGACGATCACCGGCTGCACGTCCAGTGCGGGACCGGAAGACGGCCGGGACCCCGGCGTTCCCACGGCAACCCAGGTTGTCGCCGAACGAGAGGGCGGCGACTCCGGGGGCGAGCACGGCGGCAGTGGGCAACCCGAAGCGGAAGACGGGGAACTCGAGGCCGGCGGGGCAGGCAGCGAAGGCAGCCAGGGCGAAGACGAACATGGACCCGGCGAGGAAGGCGGCCGAGAGAGCAGGGAAGCAGAAATGTCGAGCCCCATCATCCCCCTGGGACAGTCCTGGACCGGCGTTCTGGGCGGTTTGGCCGTCTCCATGCAGTACGACGCAGAAACCCGAACCGTCCGCGGAACGGTCCAAAACACCCTCCCTCAGAAGCTCTGCTACGTGCAGGCCGAACCTCATATCAAGTCAGGAATCAGGACCGTGGGAGAACTCGGGCCTGAGAAACTGGGACACCTGAACCCCGGACAGGAGGCAACCTCAAGCCTGGCGGTCGCCAGTGAACCGAAACTTGCCGGAGTCTCCTTCGACGGGTACGTCGTCCACATGGAAGTATTTGACTGCTCTGGCCCAGGCCCTTCGGCCCACTCAGGAGAGGGTGCTGAAGGCAACGGAGAACAAGGCAGGGGCGGTGAGGGCGGTTCTGAATCCGGCGGAGCAGACGAGAAGGAAGGCAGCGGCGGCAATGCCCTGGCCCCGGATGAGATCCTGGACATGACCATTAACGGCGTCCGGCTGGTCCTGGGCTACGACGCTGCCAGCAACTACTTTGAAGGCGCCGTGGAGAACACGACCGGCGGGGTCCTGAAAAGGGTCAGGGTCGAGGTCCACCTTTCCAACGGGACAGAGCTCGGCCCGACGCCTCCGACCGACGTGGCACCAGGGGAGGTGCTGGCGATCAACCTGCCGGCTACGGAGGAGTCCTTCACCGGGTGGACGGCACACGCCGAGGTCGGCGGTGGTGGCGAGCCAGGCGGAGAACACGGCAGCGGCAGGGAATCCGGCGGAGAGCATGGAAGCGGCGAAAATACCAGCGGAGAACATGGCACCGGCGAGGAGTCAGGTGGAGAACACGGAAGCACCAGAGAGCCAGACGGGGAGCATGGCAGGGACGAGAATCACCGGGACCGCGACTAGCCTCGCCCCCAGCGGCTTCCGGAGAGGCACCCAACCTTCGGATGAGATAATCTGCCCACGAACAGACCACGCGGATGGTCCCGGCGCCTGATGATGGGGCCGGGCTGGGGAAAGGACCGGTGATGAGCGGCACGGTACTGATAATCGAAGACGACACCAGGATAGCGAAGTGGGTCAAGGTCTATTTCGAACGAGCCGGGTTCTCTGCTAACGTTGCCCACGACGGCGAGTCCGGCCTGGCCCTGGCCCGCAACCTCACCCCGGACCTGGTGATCCTTGACCTGACGCTCCCCCGTCTCGACGGCGTGGAACTGTGCCGCATCCTCCGACGGGAATCGGACGTTCCCGTAATCATGCTGACGGCCAGAGAGGCCCATGCTGACCGGATCATCGGACTGGACACCGGAGCCGACGACTACATCGCCAAGCCCTTCGACCCGGAAGAGGTCATAGCCCGCGCCAGAGCCGTGCTCCGCCGGGCCAGTGGCAGAGTCGTCCAACAGGTCCTGACACGAGGCAACATCTCCCTGAACGAGACCGCCGGTAGCGTAACGGTCAATGAGGAACCCGTGATCCTGAGTCAGGCGCAGATCGCCCTGATGTCAACATTCATGCGGCATCCCAACCAAGTGCTCTCCCGTGAACAGCTGATCTCCCTGAGCTTACACCTGGAGTTCCAGGGGTTCGACCGCGCCATCGACAGCCAGATAGCCCGCCTCAGGAAGCAGATCGGACGGGATGGCAAACAGCCCATCCAGACGGTCTACGGCGCGGGCTACAAGTTCGTGGTGGAGGGCGAATGATTTCACTCAGGTGGCGAATCATGGGTTCCATCGTCTTCGCCATCGTCCTCACCGTACTGACCAGCGCCGGTGTCGGCTACTACGCGACCCAGTCCCGTCTGGGGGTGTTCTTGGACGAGATAGGGGACGAACAGGCGAGCAGGCTGGCCCGGAACCTGAGCCGGGAGTACACCAGTGCCGGGGGCTGGGAAACGGTGGACAGGCCGCTGTCAGAAGCCGGGTACATCTACGAAGAAATTTTGCAGGGGGAGCGGCACGAGGAGGGCGAGGGAGAATCCCGGGAGCTCTTCCACAAAGACCCGGTGCGAATTGTCATCACCGGTGTAGATAGAGTGGTGGTGATGGACAACCTGTCCATGCTGCAACCCGGGGCCGCCGCCCTCGACCTGGACGGGCGCCGGGAGACGGTGTTCGACCTGAACACGGACCAGCCCGTGGGCCACGTCTATGTGGACGTGAACCATGAATTCCTCTCAACCGAGTCCCACGGGTTTCTGAGCACCCTCCTGTACATCACGGTCATCGCCGGACTCCTCACGGCCGGAGTCGCCGTACTGCTTGCCGCCTGGCTGTCCAAGCAGATCACCGCCCCTGTTACGGCCCTGACGGAAGCAACCCAGGCAATCGCCCAGGGAAACATTACCCAGTTGCCAATCACATCCCGGGATGAGTTGGGCCGGATGAGCGCGGCCTTCAACCAGATGACATCCGCCCTGGAAACCCAGCGGGAGCTCCGGAGACGGTTGATAAACGACCTCTCCCACGAGTTGAATACCCCGCTGAGTGTCATTCGGTTAGAAGCAAGGGGACTGCGGGACGGGCTTCAGAGCCCTGAGAGCGCCTCCGACCACATCATCTTGGAAGTGGACCGGCTGCGGGGTCTGGTAGCCGACCTGAACTGGCTCGCTGAGACGGATCACGGGGAGTTGGGGCTCACCTTTGAAGGGAATTCGATCTACGAATTACTTGCCACGGAGGTGGAACGCTGGCAGCAGGAGTCCCGGGCCAAGCGGGTAGAACTGTCGCTTCAGGCGTCCGCCGACCTCCCGGACATGGAACTGGACCGGATGCGGATGGGCCAGGCACTGGGGAACGTGCTGAAGAACGCCATTCAGCACACGCAGGCCGGCGGGAACATCGTGGTCCGGGCGGAGCTGGATAACGACAAAACGTTTGCTATCTCAATCGCCGATGACGGGATTGGCTTAGGCCCCGCAGACCTTCCCCACGTCTTCGACCGTTTCTACCGTACCGACCAGTCCCGCAGCCAAGGGATAGTCGGTACGGGCTTGGGACTGGACATCACCCGGACCATAGTTGAAGCACACGGGGGTACTGTTGAGATAGCAAGCGACGGGCTTGGAAAGGGTGCCACCGTAACCTGGCGCCTTCCTCTGGACAAGTGAGGGTTATTCACGGCGGCAGGGATTAGGACACGTTGTAACTGCCGGGCGCGGCGCGCTGGAGGGTGGCACGGGGCCAACTAGCGTAGGTGCCTCCAAGAGACTCTGTCGGGAGCGCTTTATGGCTATGGTCGTTGTGCGGGATGACCCGCTAAGGCCTCTCATTTGGGGATGGCGCAGGCGCAAGGAGTGATCTGGACTCTTGCGCTGACAACGAGTTTCCCTACACTCGGTTAGGCCGAGCAGTCCTGCGGCAATTGTGGTACCGGCTACCGTCAAGTATGGCCGGAAATGGTGAGCCGTCGCGTACCGTACTGCGAACTTTTCGCTGGGAGGTCCCAGTATAATAGGGGGCGCTATGCTCCCGACGCAGCCAGTCCGTCAGCAAGACCGACGGTTCCAGTCTGGGAGTCTGTCCGGAGAACTTCTAAGCCAGCGCCTACCATTCTATGGGGCCGGCCTGCCAACAGTGTCAAGGCGGCAGACCGGCCTCCCGGCTAATCCCCCGTCGCCGCTGTCATGGTCGCCAGCACGGCGCCATCGCCGCTGTAGGCGGTAATCCGGTATTCGTACCGGGTGTTCTTCTCCACATCGTCGTCGTAGTGGCTCGTTGCCCGGATTTTTCCAGGCAGCAATTGGCCGTTCTTCTCAATGGTGTAGTGGTCCGCCTTGCTCACTTCATCCCACTGAAGTATGACCCGGCCTTGGCTTTCGACGTAGAACGCCTGTGCCTGGTAGTCACCAGACTCGGATCCTCCTTCATCGGATTCCGCGGCGCCGGCTGTGACGGCAATGGCCGCAGCAGACCAGGGGCCCCAACCCTCGGTGTTGCGGGCGCGCACCCGCACCGTGTAGGAAGTCCCACTCGCTACGCTCTGCCCACTCCGGTCTACCACATTGTAGCCGGTCCCGATCCCGGTGGGCGTCGGCTTCACGTCTGCGTATACGGAGTCTTCCGCCGAGGTCAGCTTGTACTGGATGCCGTAGCCGGTAATGGGGGAAGAACCTTCCGCCGGCGCCGTCCAGGTGATCCGGAAGGAGGTTTCCTTCACGTTGATGATCTCCGGCGCGGCCGGTTGGCCCGGCGGCGTGTCCGCCACATCCGTAACCGTGATGGTCACCTGGATGCTGGCCGACAGCCCGCCGCCGTCGGTGGCGGTTACCGTCACCGAGTAGGAGCTCTTGCCCTCGTAGTCCAGGGCGCCCTGGGTCTGCAACTGGCCGGTGGCCGAGTCTATGGCGAAGTGGCCGTCGTCCGCTGTCGTGCCCAGCGTGTAGGTCAGCGTGTCGCCATCGGGGTCGGCGGCCTTCACCGGGCTGCCGATGTTGGTGTTGGCGGCGATATTCTCGGTCACGCTGACCGTCGCGGTGGCGGCGGCGAAGGCCGGGGCCTGGTTGATCGGGGCGGGCGCCGCGCCGACTGTGGCGGCAAAGGCCGCAGCAGACCAGGGGCCCCAACCCTCCGTGTTACGGGCGCGCACCCGCACCGCGTAGGAAGTCCCCTCCGCTACCGTCTGCCCATTCCGGTTCACCAGGTTGTAGCCGGTCCCGATCCCGGTGGGCGTCGGCTTCACGTCTGCGTATACGGAGTCTTCCGCCGAGGTCAGCTTGTACTGGATGCCGTAGCCGGTAATGGGGGAAGAACCTTCCGCCGGCGCCGTCCAGGTGATCCGGAAGGAGGTTTCCTTCACGTTGATGATCTCCGGCGCGGCCGGTTGGCCCGGCGGCGTGTCCGCCACATCCGTAACCGTGATGGTCACCTGGATGCTGGCCGACAGCCCGCCGCCGTCGGTGGCGGTTACCGTCACCGAGTAGGAAGCCTTACCCTCGTAGTCCAGGGCGCCCTTGGTCTGCAGCTGCCCGGAGGCCGAGTCTATGGCGAAGTGGCCGTCGTCCGCTGTCGTGCCCAGCGTGTAGATGAGCGTGTCCCCGTCATCCGGGTCGGCGGCCTTCACCGGGCTGCCGATGTTGGTGTTGGCGGCGGTGTTCTCCGCCACCGTTAGGGCAACGCTGGCAGCGGCGAAGGCCGGGGCCTCGTTGACGTTGGTTACGTTGATAGTCACCGCGATGCTGGCCGACAGGCCGCCGCCGTCGGTGGCGGTCACCGTCACCGAGTAGGAGCTCTTGCCCTCGTAGTCCAGCGCGCCCTTGGTCCGCAGCTGGCCGGTGGCCGAGTCGATGGCGAAGTGGCCGTCGTCCGCCGTCGTGCCCAGAGTGTAGGTAAGAGTGTCGCCATCGGGGTCGGCGGCCTTCACCGGGCTGCCGATGTTGGTGTTGGCGGCGGTGTTCTCAGCCACGCTGACCGTCGCGGTGGCGGCGGCAAAGGCGGGGGCCTGGTTGGCCGGGGCCGGCACGGAGCCGGTTGTGGTAGCCTCGGCCGCATCGGACCAAGCTCCCCAACCCTCTGCGGTGCGGGCGCGCACCCGCACCGCGTAGGAAGTGCCCTCCGCTACCGTCTGCCCACTCCGATCCTTCAGGTTGTAGCCGGTGACGGTCCCGGTGGGCGTGGGCTTCACGTCTGCGTAGGCGGAGTCTTCCGCCGAGGTCAACTTGTATTGGATGCCGTAGCCGGTAATGGCCGAAGAACCGGCCGCCGGCGCGGTCCAGGTGATCCGGAAGGAGGTTTGCGCCAAGTTGATAATCTCCGGCGCGGACGGCTGGCCCGGCGGCGTGTCCGCCACATCCGTAACCGTGATAGTCACCGCGATGCTGGCCGACAGCCCGCCGCCGTCGGTGGCCGTTACGGTCACTGAGTAGGAAGCCTTACCCTCGTAGTCCAATGCGCCCTGGGTCTGCAGCTGGCCGGTGGCCGAGTCGATGGCGAAGTGGCCGTCGTCCGCCGTCGTGCCCAGAGTGTAGGTAAGAGTGTCGCCATCCGGGTCGGCGGCCTTCACCGGGCTGCCGATGTTGGTGTTGGCGGCGGTATTCTCGGCCACGCTGACCGTCGCGGTGGCGGCGGCGAAGGCCGGGACCTCATTCACGTTGGTTACGTCGATGGTCACGTCAATGCTGGCCGACAGCCCGCCGCCGTCGGTGGCCGTTACGGTCACTGAGTAGGAAGCCTTACCCTCGTAGTCCAATGCGCCCTGGGTCTGCAGCTGGCCGGTGGCCGAGTCGATGGCGAAGTGGCCGTCGTCCGCCGTCGTGCCCAGAGTGTAGGTAAGAGTGTCGCCATCCGGGTCGGCGGCCTTCACCGGGCTGCCGATGTTGGTGTTGGCGGCGGTGTTCTCGGCCACGCTGACCGTCGCGCTGGCGGCGGCGAAGGCTGGGGCCTCATTCACGTTGGTTACGTCGATGGTCACGCCAATGCTGGCCGACAGCCCGCCGCCGTCGGTGGCCGTTACGGTCACCGTGTAGGAAGCCTTGCCCTCGTAGTTCAGGGAACCCTGGGTCTGCAACTGGCCGGTGGCGGAATCTATGGCGAAGTGGCCGTCGTCCGCCGTAGTACCCAGAGTGTAGGTCAAGGTGTCCCCGGCGTCCGGGTCCGTGGCCCTTACCGGGGCGCCGATGTTGGTGTTGGCGGCGGTGTTCTCGGCCACGCTGACCGTCGCGCTGGCGGCGGCGAAGGCTGGGGCCTGGTTGGCCGGGGCCTGTTCCACCTGCCGGGATTGTCTGCCGCCGGCTGTGGCAGCAACGGCGGAGGCAGACCAGGGGCCCCAACCCGCTGCGTTTCTGGCGCGCACCCGCACGTCGTACGAGGTCCCACTCGTTACCGTCTGACCACTCTGGTTCACCAGGTTGTAGCCGGTCCCGGTCCCGGTGGGCGTGGGCTTCACGTCAGCGTAGGCGGAGTCTGCCGCCGAGGTCAACTTGTATTGGATGCCGTAGCCGGTAATCGCCGAGGAACCGGCCGCCGGCGCGGTCCAGGTAATCCTGAAGCGCGTTTCCTCGATGTCGATGAAGCCAGGTGCATCCGGTTGGCCCGGCGGCGTGTCCGCCACGGCGCCGGTGGCCCGAACGTCTCTATTGGACCTGGTCTCCTGGGAGCCGAACTCCTGGGAGGTGGCCGTGCCGTCGCCGTCCCAGTCCGCCTTCAGAATCGGGTACTGGCTGCCGGTCCCGAAGTCCCAGAGGTCGTCGGCTATGCCGTCCCCTTCGATGTCCACGTTCCAGTCGGCGTAGATGCCGCTGTAGCCGGTGGGGCTTTGCAGTTCGGCGGTGCTCAGACCCTCGCCGCGATGCCACTCAAGGTATTCAGGGTCCAGGATGCCGCTGACCGGATGGTCTGAGGTGTCGACATCCCAGTAGCTGTAGATCTCCGTACCGAGCGCGCTGTCGCCGACCAGCCCGCCGATGTGCCAGAAGTAATCGGCCCGGTAGTTGTTCTCGCCGCCGTCGTAGGTCTCCCGCACCGCCTTCTCCCACTCGGCTTCACTGCTAAAATCAGACCGGTCTGGCAACCGTATCCTGGGGTTGTAGTAGGGAGAGCCCTTGATCGGATAGGCCATCGGGCTCACCTTCATATAGAGGGGATGCCCGCCGGTGGAGTAGCTGGTGATGACCCTGCCCCAGTTGTTGCCCACCAGGCCGCCCACGCCGTTGGCCTTGAAAGGCTCGTCGAAGTCCCACGGGTCCTGGTTCCCGATGCCGAAATCCAGCTCGCCCCGGGCGTAGCTGGCGATGATATTGCCGAAGTTGGAGCCCACCAGGCCCCCGTTCGCCTTGGGCGCCGACACCTGCCCGGTGGCGAAGCTGCCGTAGATTATCGAGTCCGAACCGGCCCAGGCCACCAGACCGCCGGCGTGGCTGCTGTCCACCAGCGTGCCGAACACGTTGGCGTCGGAGTAGCTCGACACGATGACGCTGCCCACAGTGAGCTTGCCGAGCAGCCCGCCGACGATTCCGGCGCCGGACACGCTGCCGCTGGAGTAGCTGTCATGGATGAACGCGTAGGCTTCGCCGGCCAGCGCGCCCACGCGCTCCCCGCCGGTGATCTGCACGTTCACCAGGCCCACCCGGTAGATTTGGTTGCGCCACGTGTAAGGGAACCCCAGGCGAGAGAACAGCCCCACCTCATCGCGGTCCGGCCGGTTGATGAACAGGTTGGAGATGGTGTAGCGGTTGCCCTCGAATGTGCCGTAGAAGCGGATGGGATCCCAGCCCAGGCCGCCATTCCAGTAGGCGTCGCTGCTGTCGATCACGGCGCCGTCGTCATTGTCGGTGAAGGTATCAGTGTTGAAGTCCAGGTCCTGGTTCAGCTCGTAGCCGGTGCAGATGAGCTGGGCGGGGGTGCTGGCGTCGTCGTCGTGGTCCACCGCCGGGCAGCCCATGCCCAGGGCGGGGCCAGGAAAGGCGAGATCGTAGGCGTCCTTGTCGGCGGCGGTCACGACGACGCCGACGCTCACGAAGCCGCCGACGCCCACGAAGCCGTCGCCTTCCGGGTCATAGCGGATGGCGTCGAGCTGATCCAGGTTGTCCACCTCGATCAGGCCGTCGTCGTCGAAGTCGTAGTCCACGCCGGAGGGCGCCGCGCCGGCCTGGCCGCTGGCGGTGGAGCTCCAGTCGCTTTCCCCCTCGCCGTTCTTGGCACGCACCTCTACGCCGTAGGTGTCCCCGGGGGTCAGGCCGCGGATCCGCGCCCTGGCGTTGGCGCCCCGGTGGTTATGGTCCTGCCACGCCCCGACGCCGCCGGAGAGCGCTCGGTACCGCACGTCATAGCCGCTCACCGGCGGCCGGCCGGCGCCGGCGCTGGGCGCCGTCCACGTCACCTCCAACCCCAAAGGGGCTGAGGCAACGCCGACGTTGCTTGGCGCCGCCGTGGGCGGCTCGTTCACGTTGGTAACCTCGATGGTCACCGTGATGGTGTCGTCGATCACGTTGCTATTGGCGTCATTGCGGTCCTTGCCGTCGGTTACCCGCACGATGACCTGGTAAGAAGCCTTACCCTCATAGTCCAGGGCGCCCTTGGTCTGGAGCTGGCCGGTGGCGGTGTCCAGCTGGAAGTGGCTGGCGTCGGTCCCGCGCAGGCTGTAGGTCAGGGTGTCGCCGGCGTTGACGTCCGCGGCGGCGACCGGGTTGCCGATGTCCTGTCCCCCCGCCGTATTCTCCGCCACGCTGCGGGTGGCCGTAGCGCCCTCGGTGAAGCTGGGGGCGGTGTTGGCGTACGGGTTGGGCACGCCGGTGACCGGCAAGCTCCAGGGGCTTTCACCTTCGTGGTTCTTGGCCCGCACCCGCATACCGTAGGTCTGGCCCGGGATCAGGTCCCTGATCGTCGGTGAGGTGTAATGGGGGCCGACAGGGTTGGGATGGTCCGTCCAGTCCTCCCATACGTCGGGGCCGGTGGAGATGCGCTTCCGGTACTGTACCTCGTAGGCCGTTACCGGCGGTATGCCCACCATGTCGGCGGCAGGGGCAGGCTGCCAGTTGAAATAGAAGAAACCGACGTCTGGCACCACGTTCAGCTGGTGAGGCGGCAGCGGCGGCTCGTCCACGTCGGTCACGTTGATGGTCACCGTGACGGTGTCCGTCAGCCCGTCCCCGTCGGTGGCTGTCACAACCACGGTGTAGGAGTCCTTGGCCTCGTAGTCCAAGGAGCCCTTGGTCTGTAGCTGGCCGCTGGCGGCGACGATGTCGAAATGATTGGCGTCGAGCCCGCCTAGTGAGTAGGTCAGGGTTTCCCCGACATCCGGGTCGGCGGCGGTGATGGGGTTGCCGATGTCAGCGCCGGCCGCCGTGTTCTCCGCCACGCTGCGGGACCCGGTGGCGGTGGCGAAGGCCGGCGGGCTGTTTGCGGCGGGCGCCGAGCGGGTCTGCCGCCCGAACTCGTAGGCGGTGGGCGTGCCGTCGCCGTCGAAGTCCGCCTTCAGCGCCGGGTACTGGCTGGCCGTCCCGAAGTCCCACGGGTCGTCCGCGCCGGAGGTGCGGTCGTTGTCGTTGTCGGCGTTATCCACGTCCACGTTCCAGTTGGCGTAGATGTCCCCGCCGCTGCCGTAGGCCGTGGGCGATTGCAGTTGGGAGGTGGTCTTGCCCGCGCCGCCGGCGCTGTTGGCCTGGCCGGAGGTCGTGGTGTCCCAGTAGCTGTTGGTTACGGAGCCGCTGCCTGACCTATAGCCCACCAGCCCGCCGACGTCGGTCGTGCCGGTTACCGCGCCGGTGGCGTAACTGCCAACGACCGCGCCTCGATTGTAGCCCACCAGCCCGCCGACGTTCTCCGTGGCGGTTACCGCGCCGGTGGCGTAGCTGGCCAGGACGGTGCCAGAGAAAAGCTCGCCCACCAAGCCGCCGGCATTCTGGTAGATCGTCGTAACTCTGGCGGTGGAGTAACTGGCCGCGATTGCCTTGCCTGCAGCGTCGTAGTAACCCACCAACCCACCGATATAGCCAAAGCCGCCACCGGTGCTGACGCTGCCGGTGATGTAGGCGAACCTGATGTCGCCGCGACCGGTCCCCACCAGACCGCCCACGTAGCTCTGCCCGGTGACATTCGCGTCCACCAGGCCGACCATGCGGACTTCGCTGCCCGCGCCGGTGGCGCCAAAGAGCCCCACGTCGTTCGAACCCGAGCGGTTGATGAACAGGTGGGAGATGGTGTGGCCGTTGCCCGCGAAGACGGTGTTGTACCGCGCACCCGAGGAGTCGGCGCCGATGGGCTCCCAGCCCGAGCCGCCGTTCCAGTAGTCGTCGCTGCTGTCAATCACTGCCTCGCCGGAGACATCGGTGGTGGTGTTGGTGTTGAAGTCCAGGTCCGCCGTCAACTCGTAGCCGGTGCAGGTGGCCGGGCAGCCCATACCCGCCGCCGGATTGGGAAAGGCGGCGGTGTAACCGGCGTTGGTGGAGACGCCGTTTCCGTCCAAGTCCCAGCGCATGGCGTTCAACTGCGCCAGGGTGTTGACGTCGATGAGGTTGTCGTCGTCAGCGTCGTAGTCCACCGGCAGCGGCGCCGAGCGCCCCTGCCGCCCGAACTCGTAGGCGGTGGGCGTGCCGTCGCCGTCGAAGTCCGCCTTCAGCGCCGGGTACTGGCTGGCCGTCCCGAAGTCCCACGGGTCGTCCGCGCCGGCGACACCGTCGGTGTTCACGTTCCAGTCGGCGTAGATGTCCGACCCGCTGCCGTAGGCCACGGGGGTCTGCAGCTGCGAGGTCGTCTTGCCCGCGCCGCCGCCGGCGCTGTTGGCCTGGCCGGAGGTCGTGGTGTCCCAGTAGCTGTTGGTGATCGTGCTGCCGCTTGCTTCGCCCAGCAGCCCGCCGACCTTGGTCGTGCCGGTCAACACGCCGGTGGCGTAGCTGGCGACGATGGTGCTGTCACTGACGGTTCCCGCCAGCCCGCCGACAGAGCTGTCGCCAGTTACCGAGCCGGTGGCGTAGCTGGCGACGATGGTGCTGTAACTGACGGTTCCCGCCAGCCCGCCAACTTCGGCGACCGTTGCTGTGACGGCGGCGTTGGAGTAGCTGAGCCTGATTGCAGATCTTAAGACATAGCCTACCAGCCCGCCGACGTAACTGTTCAGACTTCGGGGGATCTGCTTGACCAGCGGCACCGCCGACAGGGCAATTTAGCTTTGAGCAAGGCTGTATCCCCGTCCTCTGCGGGCATTCGTCCCCTCAACTCTGAACAGTTACCCGCCGACGTAGGTCTTGCCAGTTACCGTGCCGTTGGTGTACGTTGCCCTGATGGCGCCGGAGGCGTTGCCCGCCAGACCGCCCACAGAGGTATTCCCGGTTACGTCCACGTCCTCCAGGCCAACCCTGCGGACCTCGCTGCCCGCGCCGCTGTCGCCGAAGAGCCCCACGCCATCGGTGGACGGCCGGTTGATGAACAGGTTGGAGATGGTGTGGCCGTTGCCCTCGAAGACGGTGCTGTACTGATTGCTGGGGTTGCCGATAGGATTCCAACCCGCGCCGCCGTTCCAGTAGTCGTCCTGGTCGTCGATCACCGCCTCGCCGGAGACGTCGGTGGTGGTGTCGGTGTTGAAGTCCAGGGACATCTCCAGCTCGTAGCCGGTGCAGGTGGGCTGGTCCGCGGTGGTGGTGTCGTCGTCGTGGTCGCCAAGCTTGCAGCCCATCCCCGCCTTCGGGTTGTGGAAGGCGGTCCCGTAGCTGAACTCGTCGCCCGAGGACGCCGTCCCATCGCCGTCCAAGTCCCAGCGCAGCGCGTTCAGCTGCGCCAGGGTGGTTATGTCGATCAGGCCGTCGTTGTCAGTGTCGTAGTCCACCGGCAGCGGCGCCGAGCGCCCCTGCCGCCCGAACTCGTAGGCGGTGGGGCGGCCGTCGCCGTCGAAGTCCGCCTTCAGCGCCGGGTACTGGCTCCCCGTGCCAAAGTCCCAAGGGTCATCCGCGCCGCCGATGTTGTCCACGTTGACGTTCCAGTTGGCGTAGATGTCCGATCCGCTGCCGTAGGCCACGGGCGTTTGCAGCTCGCTGGTGGTCTTGCCCACGGCTGCACCGCTAGTGAAGGACTCGCCGCTGGTCGTGGTGTCCCAGTAGCTGTCGGTAACCGTGCCATCGCTATTCGCCGTCAGGCCGCCGGTGGTCCCCAAGTCTGAAGAGGAAACAAAGCCACTGGCGTAGCTGGCTGTTATGGCGCCATCCTGCTGGTCTCCCAGCAGACCACCCGTAGTATCCGCGCTTCTCACTGCGCCGCTGGCGTAGCTGGCCAGGATGTCGCCATCGGTAATCTCACCCACCAGGCCGCCTGCAATGTCGTCTGTCGCCGTGACGCTGGCGGTGGAGTAACTGGCCGCGATTGCCTTTCCTGAAGCGTCGTAATACCCCACCAACCCACCGACATCTTCCTGCCCGGCGACGCTGCCAGTGGTGTAGACGAACCTGACGTAGCCGTAGGCGCTGCCCACCAGGCCGCCCACGTAGTCCTGCCCGGTTACATCCACGTCTTCCAGGCCGACCATACTGACCTCGCTGCTCGGGCCCGTGGCCCCAAAGAGACCCACTTCGTCAGTGGACGTCCGGTTGATGAACAGGTTGGAGATGATGTGGCCGTTGCCCTTGAAGACGGCGTTGTAGCGGGAGCCGGCCGTGTCCGTGCCGATGGGGACCCAGCCCGAGCCGCTGTTCCAGTAGGCGTCGCTGCTGTCGATCACGATGCCGGCGTTGGTGTCGGTGTTGGTGTTGGTATTGAAGTCCAGGTCCGCCTCCAGCTCGTAGCCGGTGCAGGTGGCCTGGCAGCCCATGCCCGCCGCCGGGCTGGGGAAGGCGGTCTCGTAGTTGGCCTGGTCACTGGAGGCCACCGAACCGTCGCCGTTCAGGTCCCAGCGCAGGGCGTTCAGCTGCGCCAGGGTGGTTATTTCGATGAGGTTGTCGTTGTCAGTGTCGTAGTCCACCGGCGCCGACCGCCCCTGCCGCCCGAACTCCTGCCAGGTGGCCGTGCCGTCGCCGTCGGTGTCGTACTTCAGGGCCGGGTACTGGCTGGCCGTCCCGAAGTCCCACACGGCGGCGTCCCAACCGGAGTAGATGTTCTGGACGCCAACGGTGGCGTCGTCCATGTCCTCGGTCTTGGAGGTGGGCGCCTGCAACTCGCTGGTGGTCTTGCCCACACCGCCACTGCGGTTGGCGGCCTGCCCTGACACCTGGGTGTCCCAGTAGGTCTGGGTGTGCGTGATTATGGAACTATCTACGCTGCTCAGCCCGCCGGTATCTGCGCCCGATATCAGGCCGAAGGAGTAGGAGTCGCGTATGATGACGGCTGCTGTGTAATTCGGTATATATCCAGTCAGCCCGCCGCCCCCGCCCGCGCTGGTCGCCGTCACGGCGGCGGCGTTATAGACGTTGCGCATCCGGGAGGGCTGGTAGAGTTCCCCGATCACGCCGCCGATATACAGAGCGCCACGCACGCTGCCGGTGACGTAAACGGTATCGATGGTAGCGTCAGTAGAGAGTGTGCCCGCCACAGTTCCAATATAATTCTTGCCGACGACATTCACGTCATTCAGGCCGAGATTGCGAATCGTGGCGGCGCCCACGATCCCGAACAGGCCGGCATAGTCCATGCTGCTGCGGTTAATGTGGAGATTGGAGATGGAATGGCCGGCGCCGTCGAACGTGGTCCTGAACTTGTCGTCCCAGGCGCCAATCGGCGACCAGCCCGCGCCGCCGTTCCAGTAGGCGTCGCTGCTGTCGATCACCGCTTCGCCGGAGACGTCGGTGGAGGTGTCGGTGTTGAAGTCCAGGTCCGCCGTCAGCTCGTAGCCGGCGCAGGTGGCCGGGCAGCCCATCCCCGCCGCCGCGTTGGGGAAGGCGGCGGTGTAACCGGCGTTGGTGGAGCCGTTTCCGTCCATGTCCCAGCGCATGGCGTTCAGCTGCGCCAGGGTGTCCACGTCGATGAGGTTGTCGTTGTCAGCGTCGTAGTCCACCGGCGCCGAGCGCCCCTGCCGCCCGAACTCGTAGGCGGTGGGCGTGCCGTCGCCGTCGAAGTCCGCCTTCAGCGCCGGGTACTGGCTGGCCGTCCCGAAGTCCCACGGGTCGTCCGCGCCGGCGACACCGTCGGTGTTCACGTTCCAGTCGGCGTAGATGCTCGGGCTGGAGCCGTAGGCCGTGGGGGTCTGCAGTTCGGACGTGGTCTTGCCCGCGCCGCCGGCCTGACCGCTGGTGGTGGTGTCCCAGTAGCCGTTGGTCACCGTGCCGGTGTTGGTCCCCGTCAGGCCGCCTAGGTCGCTGCCCGCCGGGGTGTCGGTGGAGGAGACGGCGCCGGTGGCGTAGCTGGCGGTGATCGTGCCGCTGTTGCTCCCAGCCAGCCCGCCCACCTCGTTTTCGCCCTGCGCCGCGCCGTTGGCATAGCTGGCGGTGATGTTGCCGCTGCTGCTGCCGGC
This sequence comes from Dehalococcoidia bacterium, assembly GCA_965222595.1. Taxonomy (GTDB): domain Bacteria; phylum Chloroflexota; class Dehalococcoidia; order Lucifugimonadales; family UBA3495; genus VXOI01. The sequence goes on from CBDCUJ010000019.1 coordinate 263,304, forward strand.
CAGCCCGCCCGCGTGGTTGCCGGTAGCGGTGACCGCGCCAGTTGCGTAGGAGGCTCGGATGATGCCCTTGTTTTCGCCAATCAACCCGCCGGCGTAGTCATCCCCCGCGGTCGCCGTGGCCGTCGAGTAGCTATACTCGATTACCGCCGCGCTCGCCCCGGTGCTCCCCACCAGGCCGCCGGCCTTCTGCCCGTCTCCCCCGCTGTTGCCCACGGCGGATACCGCGCCGGTCGAGGAAACATGGCTCACCTTGCCCAGGGTGATATGGCCCACCACCGCGCCCACGTTGGCGCGCCCGGTCACCGAGACGCCGGTCAGACGCAGGTGGCGAATCTCCCCGGGCGACATCAGGCTGGCGAACAACCCCACATAGTTCGACTTGTTGACATCACGGAATTGCACCATGCTCGATGTGGGGCGGTTGATGAACAGGTTGGCGATGGTGTGCCGGCCCCCGTCGAAGACGGCCATGTACGGGGCGCTCTCGCTGCCGATGGGACTCCAGCCCTGGCCGCCGTTCCAGTAGTCGTCGCTGCTGTCAATCACTGCCTCGCCGGAGACATCGGTGGTGGTGTTGGTGTTGAAGTCCAGGTCCGCCGTCAACTCGTAGCCGGTGCAGACGGGCTGGTCGGCGGTGAGGGCGGAGTCGTCGTGGTCGGCCGGCTTGCAGCCCATGCCCGGCGCCGGGTTGGGGAAGGCGTTGGCGTAGTTGGTCTGGTCGCCGGGGGCCACCAAGCCGTCGCCGTTCCGGTCCCAGCGGATGGCGTTCAGCTTGGCCAGGCTGTCCACGTCGATGAGGCCGTCGTTGTCAACGTCGTAGTCGATAATGGCGGGTTGGGCCGCTGCGGGGCTTGCCGAGAAGAGCAGCATGGCCGCCGCGGCCAACACCAGCAGCAGCGCGAGAAGGCCGCCGCCCCTGCCCGCGCTCACCGGCCAACCCACCCTGCGCCAAAGAGTCGGGGGGGGGGGGTAGACAACGCTTTACAGAAGACCGGCATCCAGGACTTTTAATAGTCATCTCTTTAATCACCAATCACCCGTTGTCTTTTGATTCGCAATTTAGGACGAGATTTGGGACGAGAATATAACCCATCTTGAGTCGTTGGACAAGTATCGCACAACTATAAAATTCCGTTCTTCAAGGGGATGAGCGGGTTTTCCTTCATCATTTCCAGGAGAAGACGGTCTTCGCTCTACGCCCATGCGGTGGAGGCCGGGAATCAGCCTGCTATGGGCCGGGTCCACGGCCAAGCGCAGCCCTTCCAGTGTGTAGGCCCCCAGACGCGACTGCGGAATCGCAGCAAGATTACAACCAGGTGCGAATGGATGCGTCTCACTAAGAAATTATCTCAAAAGTCCCTTCCCCCTGAGGGGGAAGGTTAGGATGGGGGTGAACCCCGCCGGGTAATTGACGCCAAAACAGATGATTATGAAAGGTGACATCAGTTTTGAGATAGTTTCTAAGTCCGTCTGGCTGCTTCTGGTGCCCGTAGCGCTGCTCTCGGCGCTAACGAGTTGTGGCGGGACGGACGCCGAGCCGCCCGTTACGCCCCAAGCAAGGGCACCCATCGGGAGCGCAGCGGCAACCGCGTCGTCCGACATGTCGTCGAGAGCGAACACCGACCTCCAGGATCTCCCCGCCCATTGGCAGTTCCTCTCCGGCGTATTCCCGAAGTATGCGAATGTGTTTGGCGTCAACATATTTGCCACCGTCCGCACCCCTGACGCCAAAGTAATCCATGCGTCAAACGTGATGGCGCAGTACCTGGACAATAACGGAGACGGAGAGCCGGACAACCCCGATGTCGTCAGGGCAATGAGTCGCGCAAACGCCTCGCTCCTCATGACTGAGACGGAAGCCGAAGTGGGGTCTCTGTTGGAGCAGGTGCCCCGCGGTTTCCTGGAGATGGTGGATAACGGCCAGGTCCGCGTGCAGGGCCTGTACGGATCGGAAACCAAGCCCGAACACGGATTCGACGCCAGTCTGGAGGAGGTCCTGCACCTGATAAGTTCGGTTGGCTACGCGCAGGCCTACCCGGATGTGTTTGGGGAGGAAGCGGCTTCGACTATAGCCGCATACATGGACAACGCCAGGGGAGGGCATTTTGAGGAGAGGCAAGCCGCCGATTGCGAGGATGACGGGAATGGCCCATGCGCCCTCCCTCCGGGTCGAGAGTATCCGGCGGATGCGTGGTACACCTATCTTGATCCCACCTGCAACTACGCTTGTATGATAAGCGAATACTTCTACTGGACGCTTACAACGATCATGGGCGCCCAAAGCGACGCTCAGCGGTGTAGAGATATTTCAAGGGAGTGGGTGGCCTGCACTGCCGAGCAGCTCAAATCGAAGGACCCGGATATCTATGACCTGCTGACCAACCCTCGATACGCATTGCCAGCCATACTGCCGGACGGCAGCTACGATCCGGTTACGCCATAGACCATAGCTGGATTTGCAAAGCCAGCCATGCCATCGTCCCCACGTAGCTGCCTGCAAAACGGCAGACTCGCCCACATGTCCGGCAGCCACGGGATGGGTTGCACCTTTTGCGGGGTCCAGGCTATGAGTGAGCCGAAAGTCCCGCCACAGGCTATTGAGGAAGCTCCCATTCCTACAGCGCCAGCCTGAATCTCAGCGTGAAAGTTCTTGATTTTGTCAAGTCTGGTGGGCCAGAGTGTACCGTACTGCGAACTTTTCGGTGGGAGGTGACGCTGTAATCCCTGGCAAAGCGAGACGGGCTTCTTGGCGGTGACCCTGGGTTTGGACTGTCGCAGCTAGGCGCTGGGTTGCTCTTGCCGTAAAGGTTTCTCTACAGCTTCGATCCGCAGCCGCAGCCCCAGCGCGCCCACGACCCTGATGACCGTGGCAAAGGACGGGTTGCCATCTTCGGATAGCGCCTTGTAGAGGCCTCCGCGGTTGAGCCCAACATCACGGGCCAGACCACTCATGTTCTGGGCACGGGCAATCGTGCCCAGTGCAGCGCGGATGGCGCTGCCATCGCCAGGGTCCGCCTCTGCGCATAGCTCAAGATGCCGTCGAGCATCCTCCTCGGTCTGAATATAGTCCGCCGCGTCAAACTCCGTCAGTTTCTCAAGCATTCAATCCTTCCATTTTGGCCGCCATCTGCTTGGCTCGCTCGATGTCCCGCCGTTGGCCGTCCTTTTGACCGCCACACAGCAGCACGATCACCTCGGCGCCCCGTCGGATGAAGTAGAGCCGATAGCCAGGTCCGTAGTGTATCCGCAGCTCCGACACACCACCCCCTCACCGTCCTTGCATCCCCAAGGCGCCCCGCTCAGACAACGTCCAACCGGGCGACGATCTGGCGGAACGCCTCTTTGTCCCACAGCCTGCGCAGCCACCGCCGGAACGTTTCCGTCTGGAGTACGGTGATTATGCCAAAACGGTTCACCACAGTAGGTATATCGTCAAGGAGAGAGCGATCTGGGGGATTGTACGGTAGAAGTGGGACTGGGGGCACTGAACTACGAACTCTTGAGTTGGAGGTTGAGTTGCAGCACTCTGCAACGCTATAAAACCGCGCTATTCGTGGGCGGTAGAATTGCCTGCGACGGATAGGCAGTGGCCTTCTCGAACGAACCCTGTCGTTGGGGCCCATCGCTGTGACAGGCCCCCAACCTTCCGCGCGGCAGGCACCCCCCTGGGCGCACCCAGCGGGGCGGCCTGCCCTCGTCGAACTCCAGTCTTTTCGCGGCCGCCGCTACTTGGTCGTGCCGCTCGACGACACCCAGTCGCTACTCCCAGCCGAGTTGACGGCCCGCACCCGCACGTCATAGGAGAGGCCTCCGCCAAGGAAGTCAATCGTGACCCTCCTGACCGTGCTGTCGTGGGGGAAATCAAGCCAGTATTTGTCGATGCTCAACTTGTACTGCACCTCATAGTGGGTGATGGGCGGTTTGCCCGTCATGTCCGGCATGTTCCAGGTGAGCCCCAGTTTGGACCACCCTGGGGTCACCTCGAGGTTAGTGATTGCGCCCGGCGGCACGGGCGTAACCGGCGGCGCCGTGGGCGCCGTGGGCGTGGCCTGTGCGCTGGCCCAGACGCTGTGCCCCTCATCGTTCTTGGCCCGCACCCGCACGTTGTACGTGGAACCGGCGGTGAGGCCCTGGATCGTTGTGCCTGTGCCGCTGTGGGAGTGATTGTTCCAGTCAGTGGCCGTGACCAACTTGTACTGTACGTCGTAGCCGGTGATGGGCGGCTTTCCCGTCATGTCCGGCGCGGACCAGGAGACCCGTATCCCGTTGACCTCTTCAAACACCGCTAAGCCCGGGAGCGCGCCCGGCGGCTCGTTCACGTTGGTGACGGTGATGGTCACGGCGGTGGTGTCCGAGCCGCCATTCCCGTCGCTCACGTTCACGGTCACCGAATAGGAGTTCTGGCCCTCGTAGTCCAGCGCTCCGCTGGTCTGGAGCCGGTTGCCGGAGAGGGCGAAGTGGCCGGAGTCGGCGCCGCTCAGCGCGTAGGTCAGCGAGTCGCTGTCGGGATCGGTGGCCGCCAGGGGGAGGCCGATGTCTTGGCCGGCCTCCGTGTTCTCCGCCACGCTGCGCGTCGTGTTGGCGCCCTCGTCGAAGGACGGGGCGCGGTTGGCCTGCGGCGTCGGCTCCACCGGCGCCTCGTCCACGTTGATGACGGTGACGGTCACGTCGATGCTGTCCGTCCCGCCGCGGCCGTCGGAGACGTACACGGTGACCGAGTAGGAGCTCTTGACCCCCGCATAGTCCCCGCTGGTCCGCAGTTGGTTGCCGGAGAGAGCGAAGTGGCCGGAGTCCGTTCCGCTCAGCGCGTAGGTCAGCGAGTCGCCGTCGGGGTCGGTGGCCGCCAGGGGCAGGCCGATGTCGGTCCCGGCCGGCGTGTTCTCTGCCACGCTGCGGCTGGCGCTGGCGCCCTCGTCGAAGGACGGCGCGCGGTTGGCCGGCGTCGGGGCCACCACCGGCGCCTCGTCCACGTTGGTGACGGTGATGGTCACGTCGATGCTGTCCGTCCCGCCGCGGCCGTCGCTCACGGTCACGGTCACCGCGTAGGAGTTCTTGACCCCCTCGTAGTCCAGGGCCCCGCTGGTGCGCAGCCGGTTGCCGGAGAGAACGAAGTGGCCGGAGTCGGCGCCGCCCAGCGCGTAGGTCAGCGAGTCGCTGTCGGGGTCGGTGGCCGCCAGGGGCAGGCCGATGTTCCTGCCCGCCGGCGTGTTCTCCGCCACGCTGCGGCTGGCGCCGGCGCCCTCGTCGAAGGACGGCGCGCGGTTTGGCGTCGGTGTGGGCGTCGTCGCCACCGGCGGCGCGTCCACGGCGGTGACGGTGATGGTGATGTCGAGGACGTCCACTCCGCCCTTGAGGTCGCCCACGACCACCTCGAACGAATACGAGCTCTTGGTCAGGGGCCTGCCGACTTTGATCTGGCCGCTCCCGCTGCCGATGCTGAAGTGGCTGGAGTCCGTTCCACTGACCATGTAGAAGAGGGCGTCGCCATCCGGGTCGGTAGCCGTGACGGGCCTGCCCACGCGGACGCCCCGCGAGGACCCCGCCACCACGCTGCGGGTCGCCGAGGCGCCTTCCCGGAAGACCGGGTCCCTGTTGGCGCGGCCTCCGGTTACCGTGATGATGACCCCGATAACGTCGAGCCTGCCCTTTCCGTCCGTAGCGAGCAGTTGGATGGTGTACTCGTCCGCGGGCCCCAGCTTCCTGGCAGTCCTCAGTTGACCGGTCAGCCGGTCCACGGTGAAAGGCGACGACCTGGTGTAGACGCTATAGAAGGGCCCTGCCATGCCGGCGGAGACGGTCGCCGTGACCGGGGCGCCCACGGCCGTGCCGACGGGAGCGTAGGCGTCAACCGTGCGTCTGGCGACGCCCACCTTGTCGAAGGCCAGGGTCCCGGTGGGCGCCACCGGCGTCGGCGTGACCGTCGGCGTGTCGTCCACGTTGGTGACGGTGATGGTCACGGCGATGGTGTCCGTCCCGCCGCGGCCGTCGCTCACGGTCACGGTCACCAAGTAGGAGTTCTTGACACCCTCGTAGTCCAGGGCGCCGCTGGTCCGGAGCTGGTTGCCGGCGAGGGCGAAGTGGCCGGAGTCCGTTCCGCCCAGCGCGTAGGTCAGCGGGTCGCTGTCGGGGTCCGTGGCCGCTAGGGGCAGGCCGATGTTCCTGCCCGCCGGCGTGTTCTCCGCCACGCTGCGGCCCGCGCTGGCCCCCTCGTCGAAGGACGGCGCGCGGTTGGCAGGCGGCGGGACCACTCCCGGCGTCTCGTTCGCGACGTCGGTGACGTCGATGGTCACGGTGATGCTGTCCGTCCCCCCGTTCCCGTCGGAGACGGTCACGACGACGGTGTAGCGGTTATTGCTCTCATAGTCCAGGGCGCTCTTGGTCTTCAACTGACCGGAGGCCCAGTCGATGGCGAAGTGGCCGTGGTCGCCGGTGGTGGCGTCGATGGCGTAAACGAGCGTGTCCCCAGCGTCCGCGTCGGTGGCTGCTATGGGCAACCCGATGTTGGTCCCGGCTGCGGTGTTCTCCGCCACGCTGCGCGTCGTGCTGGCGCCGTCGGTGAAGACCGGGACGGCATTGCTGACGGGCGGCGCGGTGGGCACGCCGGTGTCAGGCGACGTCCAGGAACCGTCGCCGTCGTCGTTGGCGGCCCGCACCTGCACCCGGTAGGTATCGCCGGCGGTGAGGCCGGTTATCGTGGTCGAGGTCCCGGTCCCGGCGTGGGCGTGGTCCACCCAGTTACCCCACTGGCCGGGGCCCGCGGCGAAATCACGCCGGCTGTAGTGCAGCTTGTAGCCGGTTACGGGGGGCTTGCCCGTCATGTCCGGCGCCGTCCACGAGACCCGCAGCCCGTTGGCAGCCGCGAGTACCCCAAGGCCGGTGGGCGCCGACGGCCGCTCGCTCACGTCCTGGACGCCGACGGTCACCACGACCGTGTCGTCCCAGGTCAGGGACGCCACGCCCGCGGCGTTCTTGCTGTCCTTCACCTGGATGCTGACCGTATAGGAGTCCTTCGCCTCGAAGTCCGGGGCAGTCTTGAAGGTGAGCGTCCTCGTGCCCGCGTTGAAGTTGAAGGAGTCGTCGTCGCCGGTGTCGGGAAGCATCCGGTAGGTCAGCGTGTCGCCCTCCGGGTCGGTGGCGGCCGTGACGGTCCCAGCGGCAGTCTGGTTCTCGTTCGGCGTGAGCGTCTGGGCGCCGGCGGGGAAGGCCGGCTTCTCGTTCACGTTGGTGACGGTGATGGTCACGTCGATGCTGTCCGTCCCGCCGTTGCCGTCGGAGACGGTCACCGTGATCGAGTAGCTGGTCGTCCCGCTCTCGTAGTCCAGGGCGCCTTTGGCCTTCAGCTGGCCCGTGCCCGTGTCGATGGCGAAGTGGGCGTAGTCGCCGGTGGCGCCGTCGATGGCGTACACCAGCGTGTCCGAGGCGTCCGTATCCGTGGCCGCGATGGGATTGCCGATGGCGGCCCCGGCCGCCGCGTTCTCCGTCACGCTGCGCGTCGTGCTCGCGCCGTCGTCGAAGGACGGGGCCGCGTTGATGAGGGGCGGCACGGTGGGCACACCGTTGACGTACGACGACCAGCCGCTGATGCCCTCGGCGTTCTTCGCCCGCACCCGCACCTGGTAGGTCTCAGTCGGGGT
>CBDCUJ010000020.1:0-110772 GCA_965222595.1 Dehalococcoidia bacterium
TGCCCCGGCGGGGTTCCGGCCGGCCCTCGGGCGACATCTGGTACTCCACCGGACCCCGGTTGCTGACCAGTATCAGCGGGCGGCGGGAGAAAATTGAATCGTAAAGGCGGTCCAAACGGGCCAGGTCGCGAACCCGGTCGACCACTTTAACACTACTCAACGCCCGGCCTCCCTAAAGGCGCCCGGCCAACTGGGCGATCGCGGGCACTACTTCCCCCAGTCCATTTACCTCGGCATCCGGCTCCGTGGCCGGGTCGTTGAGGTCCTCCCGTTCAGAAAACCCGGTGATCCACACGGTCTTGAGGCCACACTGTTTCGCTCCCACAACGTCGTTTTTGATGTGGTCCCCGACGTGTACAGTCTCATACGGAGCCGCGCCCATGGAACTCAGGGTCATCATGAAGATTTCTTTGCCTGGTTTCGAGAGCCTCACCTCATCGGAGAAGGTCAGGGTGTCGAAATAACCGAACATTCCTTGGTTTTGCAAGTAAGTGCGGAAGGTCGTGCCGGGAGTCATGCCGGTGTTGGAAATCAGGCCCATACGCAGCCCCAGGTTTCTGACTCCTTGCAGGGCGGACAGGGCGTGTTCGTGGGCCGGCGGAGGGTATTCCAGGAAGGAATCGGCATAGGCGCGAATGATTTCGTCCATCGTTTTTCGTCCCAGTCGTTCCGCCAGACCGGAGTCGATGTTGTTGACGAAGATTCCCACCTGTTCGTCAAAACTCACGTCCAAGTGGCCTTCACGGATCTCCCGGCACCGGAGGTAGCATTCCCGGTAGGCCTCCCGGATTCGTTCCATGCCATATACTTCCCCGACGGCAGCCAACGCCTGTTGCGCGCCGTCCAACCGCGCTTGGGCCCGCACGCGGCCCAGTTCCTGGTTGTCCAACAGCAGAGTCTGCCAGAGGTCAAAGGTGACGGTGGTAATCCCAGGCAATTGGGGAGCTCCTGGCCCGAGGCCCTTGAAGGATAGGGCCAAGGGACCGGCGAGAGTCGTTAGCGAGAGTCGCTGGATAGAGTTTACACGAAAGTACGGTCCGTAATAAGCGGGAGCGCCTGCCGCGAAACCTGGAGGCGGCATTCTCTAGGGAACCTCTGAACAAGTTATGGTCATTGAGGCGAAAGCCGAAATCTCGGAGGAGAGCTTAACGGTATTAGCTATCAAATGAGCGACGGTACCCCCATCCTAACCTTCCCCCATCGGGGGGAAGGGACTTGTTCAGAGGTTCTTTAGATCGGGGGCCGCCGGGTATGCCATTGTGTGGAATGTTCGTAGGCGTGGGCCGCCCGCAGGATGGTGGGCTCGTCGAAGGCCCGTCCCGCCAATTGCAGGCCGATGGGCATACCCGCGTTCGAAAACCCGCAGGGCACCGAAATGGCTGGGAACCCGGTGACGTTGTAAGGGCGGGTGTATTGGGTCAACGCCGCCACTGTGCCCACCTCTCGCTCGCCCGCCAGAACGGTTTCGGCCAGCAACTCGGGTGCTGTCACCGGTTCCGTCGGTCCGGCCAGCAGGTCGACTTCGTCCAGCAAGGCCCTGGCCTGGCGGTCGAAGAGCGCCCTGGCCTGCTGGGCCCGCAGGTAGTCGGCGGCGCTGATGAAGAGGCCGGCCTCCAGCCGGGCGCGTACCGGCGGATAGATCTGCGGGCCGTCTTTAGCCAGGATGTCCCGGAAATATGCCGAGGCCTCGGCCAACAGGATCGTCGTGGAGAAGGCCTGGGCTTGTTCGAACATGGGCATCGACACCTCTCGCACCTCCGCTCCCAGGCTTTCCAATTGGCCCAGGGCGTTTTCCACCGCCAGACGTACCTCCGGGTCCAATGGCGCTTCGAAATACTCCTTGGGGACGCCAATTCGAAGTCCGGTCACATCTTGGCCCAGCCCCTCGGTGTAGTCCGGGGGCGAAAATCTGGCGGATGCGACGTCTTTCGGGTCGTGGCCGGCGATGGCGTTCATGGCCAGGGCCGCGTCCTCCACCGTCCTCACCATGGGCCCAGGATGGTCCAAGGACCAGGAAAGGGGCCGGAGCCCGTGGCGGCTCACCGCCCCGTAGGTCGGCTTGAGGCCCACTATGCCGCAAAGGGCCGACGGTATGCGAATGGAGCCTCCGGTGTCGCTGCCCGTGGTGATGGTGCATTGGCCGGCCGCAACGGCAGAGCCGGAGCCGCCGCTTGACCCTCCGCTCACCATCTCCGGGTTCCAGGGGTTGTGCATGTGCCCGTAGTCGGGGTTCTCCCCGGTGGGGCCGAAGGCGAACTGGTGCATGTTCAGTTTGCCGAGCAGTATTGCTCCGGCCTCCCGAAAGCGCGCCGCCACAGTGCAGTCTTCCGTAGGGACGAAGGTATCAAAGATCTTGGAGCCGGATGTCGTGCGCACGCCCCCGGTATTGAAGAGGTCTTTGAGGGCCACAGGGACGCCGTGGAGAGGCCCGCGGTACCGGCCCGCCTGGATCTCCCGCTCCGCCTGCCGGGCAGCCGCCCGGGCCTCCTCCGGCAGCAGGGTTATGAAGGAGTTGAGCGCCGGTTCGGTGGTTTGAATTCGGGCCAAATGGGCGTCGATAATCTCTACCGGCGATACTTCCTTTTCGCGAATCAGCCGGGAGAGATCGCCGGCGCTCATGTAGCAGATTTCCAGTTGGTCCATGTCATCGTCTCCGTTTTCTGGCGTCTCCGTTGTCTGGACGGGCGGGGTTTACCAGGACGCTATGACTCGTTCGCCGGTATGAACGCCATGTCCGGCTCTGAGTCGGAGACGTCAATCCGGAGGATAGCTTCCGCCCCGGCCATGAGGCCGCGGACATGGACGAACAACTCGTCCATGTGGGCCGCGTCTCCGGTTATACCAAGGTGGGTCGCCAGGTTGTCGAAGTCTTCCCGGCTGAAGGGTTTGCCAGTGGTCATTGGAACTTACCTCGAATCTGGGTTGGATGGCCGGCCCGGACATTATGGCCGAGGGTGAACCTTATCCGCAATCGGCGCGATACATACCGCCCGGTCGTGTAGATTTGTATACTTACCGGGGCCACCGGAAGGGCCCCGTTTGGAGGCTACAATTGCACTGTAGCGGTTGCGGCCAGCCCGGCGATTCGAGCGCGGGCTATTGCTGGCATTGCGGCCAACCGGCCAAGCCCGAGGACCAGGGGGCGGATGCGGTGGCCGGGAGGGCCCCGGATTGGGGCGTTATGGCGGTCGCCGCCGGAGTCGCTCTGCTCCTGGCCTCCCTCTTGCTTTCGGTGGCGGTGACAGAGGCGTTGGCCCGTTGGACGTCCCTGGAAGGGAAAGCCGTCGGGACTTGGACCAGCGTCCACGTAACCGGCCTCGCAATCGCGGTCATTGTTTGGGCACTGGGCGTTCGCCGTAGTACCGCGCCCCTCTCGCTCATCGGCTTGGGGCGGGGGACGATGCCGCCGCCCGCAATGGCGCTCCTGGCCGTGGTCGTTTTGGCCGTAAGCCTGGGAGCTACTTCCGGGTACGGGCTGTTCGTCGAATGGCTGGGCGTGGACAAGTTGACCCTGCCGGAGATCGAGCGAGATGTGGCCTTCGACGGTCCCTTGGTCTTGCTTACTTTTCAAGCCCTGGCCGGGGTTACTCCCTTGGTGGAGGAGATTTTCTTCCGGGGTTTCGTCTTGGGCGGGCTGTTGCCCCGGTTGGGCCCTTGGCGGGGGATAGTGGCCAGCTCCCTGGTGTTCAGCGGCTTCCACATCTTCACGGGTGTCGGTGTCTTGGTCCCGGTCGTCTTCACGGGGGTCCTGCTGGCGTGGCTCTATTGGCGTACCGGTTCCCTCTGGCCCGGTATCGCGGTCCACGCGGGCCAGAACGCCTTGGCGGTGGCCTTGGTGGTCTATCGAGCCTAGAGCCCAGGGGTAGACAGGCTTAAACGGTTGGGTTAAATTCTTGCCACGCAGACAAGGGAGGACTGGTCGGCCGGCCGATGGGCAAGGAACGAATTCAACGTATGTTTGAGCGGGTCCGGGAACGTCAGCGTCCCGGACTTATCGTGTTTCTCACCGTGGGGTATCCCGACGTGGAAATGACCCGGGAATTGGTGCCGGCGCTGGTTGCGGCAGGGGCCGACGCCGTGGAGTTGGGGATCCCCTTCAGCGATCCCTTGGCGGAGGGGCCGACCATTCAGGAGTCCAGCTACGAGGCCCTTAAGAAGGGAACGTCCTTGGAGGACTGCCTCCGGACCGTCGAAGCGGTCAGAGACCGGTTGCCGGAGACCCCGTTGATTCTGATGGGATACTACAATCCTATTTACAGCTACGGAATAACCCCGTTCGCCAGACGGTGCCGGGACGCTGGGGTGGATGGCCTCATCGCGGTGGACCTTCCCGGTTTTGAGGCGCGCCCCTTGGCGGCGGCGTTGAAACCGACAGACATTTCCCTCATACCGCTCCTCGCCCCCACCAGTACGGATGACAGCATACGAGAGTCGTGTCGGGACGCCAGCGGGTTTATCTACTGCATCAGCCTGACAGGAGTGACCGGCGCCCGGGACCAGTTGTCGGGCCGGAGTTTCGAATTGGTCGACCGGGTGCGGGCCCATACCTCCCTGCCCCTCGCAGTCGGGTTCGGCATATCGCGGCGGGAGCACGTCGACGAGGTTGGGACTAAGGCGGACGCCGCCGTGGTTGGAAGCGCCCTGGTCAGGGTTATGCTTGACTCGCCGAGAGAGGAGTTGATCGATCGTTGCGTCGATCTGGTAGGCGGCCTGGCGGGGCGGGGAGCCACGGCGGCTCCAGGGTCCGGAGACGGGAACGGATGACTGTTTGCCGCGGGATCAGAGGGGCAACCGTAGCCGGCGCCAACACGGCGGAGGCCATCCACGGCGCTACCGCCGAGCTGCTGGAAGCGCTCATTGAAGCCAACGGGCTGGAGGAACCCAGTCTGGCGGCCGTCTATTTCACAATGACCCCAGACCTCAACGCCGCATTCCCGGCAGCGGCGGCCCGCCGGTTGGGCTGGAACGACACGGCCCTGTTCGGAGCCGTCGAAGTAGGGGTGCCAGGAAGCTTGCCGCGCTGTATCAGGATACTTATACTGGTAAACACCGATAAGGAGCCCCAGCAACTGGTCAACAAATATCTGAAGGGTACGGATACTCTGAGGTCTTAGTGCGGGCGTGTGGTCCGATCTCCGGTCAGGAGGAGGGTGGCAGGTAGCGAAGTTGCCGGTCCAGGTGTGTGAGGTATTTCGTCCAGTGTCTGTTCCAGTTCCTTACGACTAATGAAATGGCATTAGAAACTCGCGCAGGTGAATTCGAATATGATCGTGGTGATGGCGACGGACAGTTCTCCGGATAACCTGGATACGGTGAAGCATCGCATCGAAGCCCGAGGGCTTAGAGCCCAGATATCACAGGGAGTGGAACGGACGGTCATCGGAGTCCTGGGTTCCCTGCCTCCCGACCTGAAAGACGAAATGGAACTTCTTCCCGGCGTCCGGGAAGTGGTGGTGATATCCAAGCCCTACAAGCTGGCTAGCCGTGAGTTCCACCCGGACAACACCACCGTCGTCGTTGGCGGCGCGGTGGTCGGTGGTCCCGATCCGGTGATCATGGCCGGACCCTGCTCGGTGGAAGACGAAGAGCAGATGGTATCCACGGCCAAGGCGGTGAAGGCCGCCGGCGCCACCGTGCTCCGGGGCGGCGCTTTCAAACCCCGCACCTCTCCCTACAGCTTCCGTGGCATGGGTATCGACGGTCTCAAGCTGCTGGACATCGCCAGACAGGAGACGGGCCTTCCCATCATCACCGAAGTCATGTCCCCTACGGATGTGGATACGGTCGCCCAATACGCCGATATCCTTCAGGTCGGCGCCCGCAACATGCAGAACTACAATCTCTTGGACGAGGTAGGACTTACCCGCAAGCCGGTCATGGTGAAACGCGGTCTGGCGGCGTCCTACGAGGAGTGGCTCTTGGCGGCCGAATACGTGATGGCCGCCGGCAACGAACAGGTGATCCTGTGCGAGCGGGGCATCCGGGGCTTCGAGCAGTTCACGCGCTTCACGTTGGACGTGGCCGCGATCCCGGTGATTAAACGCCTTAGCCACCTACCCATCGTCGCCGACCCCAGCCACAGCACCGGCAAGTGGTACTTGGTGACTCCGGTGGCGTTGGCGGCGGTAGCCGCCGGCGCCCACGGCCTGCTCGTCGAGGTCCACCCCAACCCGGACCTGGCCAAGTGCGACGGCCCCCAGTCCCTGACCTTCCAGAACTTCGACCTGTTGATGGAGCAGGTCAACGCCATTAAGTCGGTACGCCGGGAACCGGTGGCCGCCACCACGGCGTAGGTCCTACCCGACGCTAAAAAGTCCGATTCCCAAGTTGCACATGAATCATCCCGGAGTTTCTTGCAGGGATGATGAACGAGGAAGAACCAGTTGCCCACCTCCCGGAGAGGTGGGCAACGTCATTCCGGCCCCTTCCGTCATTTCGGCTTTCGCCGGAAAGACGATACCTGTGCAAAAGTAAAAAGTAGCCCTGCCACCAAACTCGGGGATGACTCATGGACAGGTTTAGATTCCGGCCTTGGCGGCTGCCTCCCGCATGCTCTCGAGGTAGGCCACGCTGGATGTCTGGAGCAGCGAGTTCACGTTACCGTGGAAGTACTGAACTCCCAGGTCCAAGAACTTCGGAACGTAATTGTCGGGGCAACTCACCCCGGCCACCTTGCCGGCCTTCCGGATCACCTCCACACCCCGCTCCATCGCGGCCTGTACTTCCGGATGGGTCTGTTGGCCGGGATATCCCATCGACTGGGAAAGGTCGCCGGAACCGATGAAGAAAACGTCCACCCCCGACACCTCGACCATTGATTCAAGGTTGTCGATAGCTTCCACCTCTTCCAGCATCAGGCAGACCAGGGTGTTGCGGTTGGCCTCGGCAACGTAATCGCCGGTGCTACCGGAGAAGCCGTAACCCGCAGGACGGCTGCGGCTGAAAATGCCCCGGTGCCCTTCGGGGTAGTATTTCACCGCGTCCACGGCGGCCCGCGCTTCGTCGGCGGTGTTCACGTGGGGGACCTGAACACCCCACGCGCCGCGGTCCAGAAACGGCGCGATAATCTCCGGCCGGTTAGCCACCGGACGAACGATGGGAGCGATGTCAGTCAGTTCCGCGGCCCGCACGAGGTCTTCCGAGTTATCGACCGTGATGGACCCGTGTTCGTTGTCGATGAGCACCCAATCGAACCCCAGGCAACCCAGCATCTCGATCACGGGGGCCGACGGAAACGTGATCATCACTCCGAACACCGCCTTGCCGTCGTTGAGGCTCGCTTTCAACGTATTCTCACGCATTGGTCTTCCCTCACTGAAATTGACGAATAGCCCGGGAAAGCACTCCTTGCAATTAGGGCGCATTGTCTAGGCGATACTCACCCACGGGAGTATACTACCCGCCACATAAATTGAGCTGCGCCTTGCCTGTGGCGGGGTCGTTCACGAGCTCTCTGACAGCGGGATTGAGTGGATACATGACATAAGCTATTTGATATAATCTATTCTCAAACCGGATTGGATCCTATGGCGGCCGTCTCAGGATTGCACCGGGAAAAACCCGGACAATCTATTGAGGTCCAACCCAGAGGTCCAACCCAACCAATCAAGCGAACGAGGCAGGTCCAACCCAACCGAGTTCAATCGTGGTGAGCGGGGTGCAATATGTTGACGGGAATAACACTGGCGTCGCCGACGAAAGAAGACGTGCAGCGGCTGTCGGCTTGGCTCGAAGACCCTGAAGTCAACGCGTCATGGTATGGATTGGGAGACGACGGGAAACCGCTCCACGCCGGCTACGTTCCCTCCCAGGTATTGGACGCTGACGAGGAATGGGAGCGGGTTTTCAACGACGAAAATCGCAGGACGTTTTCAATTTACACCGGCGAGGGAGACCACATTGGCGAGGGCCAGTTGGTCATCGAATGGCCCTTGCAGGAAGCCCAGGCCTACGTGCTGGTGGGCCGCAAAGACCTCTGGCATCAACATTTGGGGACCAACGGCCTGATCGGCCTTCTCGACTACGCATTCAACGAGTTGGCCCTGCACCGGGTGTGGGTAAACGTTCCGGACTACAACGAGCACGCCATGCGAATGGTCCAGCATCTGGGTTTCGTGTTGGAGGGCCATTTCCGGAAGTCCCATCGCAAGGACGGCGAATGGTACGATTCCTCAGCCTTGGGGTTGCTGGCCGATGAATATTCCCGCCGCCGCCCGCATGCCGTCGCCGAACCAAGGTGAAGCGGCGGGACCCGGCGGTGTGCATGGCCTGCTTTCCTGACATCGCGGCCAGTGGATTTTCAAACCCGACACCTCGTCCCCGGAGGTAAATAAAATGGCAATCATAACCGTCAACGGCCCCTTGGGTTGCGGTGCTGTTATCATCGGCCAACTGGTGGCCCAAAAGCTGGAAATGGACTTCGTCGACCGCCTGATTTTCACTCAGGCGGCCCGGATCATTGGTACTCCGGTCGGTGCGTTGATCGCCAAGGAACAGCGGGTCGACAGGTTGCGGGACCGCTTGGGGAGGTTCTTGCAAACGATGTTGGAGCGCTCCGCCATGTCCGGCGTCAGCGGAGAGCCCTACTTCGGCAGAGGGATCGAGAATCTTCCTCCCGAGACTTACCTGGATATGGTCAACCAGAGCAGCAGTTCCATCCCCTCCATCGACGACAAGACCTTCATCGAAGCGATGACCAAGGTGGTGAACGACCTCCACAGTACCGGGAACGCGGTGATCATCGGCCGCGGCGCCAACGCAATCCTGGCCGATGCCCCGGACGTCATGCACGTAGGGCTGCTGGCCCCGTCGGAAGTGAGGGTCAACACCCTCATGCAGAGGGAGCATTACGCCAAGTCCGAGGCCGAGGACGTCGTCGTCGAGCTGGAACGGGCGCGGGAGGAGTTCTTCCGCAAATTCTTCAAGTTCAACCCCAACGACCCGGACCGGTACCACATGGTCCTGAACATGGGCTTAATGCAGCCGGAAGCGGCGGCCGAGGTGATCGCCCACGCCGCCGGCGACCTGCTTTCTTGACCCGTAGTTACCCCGCCTTTCTCAAATGCGCCGCCATCTCCGGGTAGCGCATCTGCTGTTTTTCGGACGCCTTCCCATCGTCCTGCGAGTGGCGGACCGGGTGAGCAAGCGTTGATACCCTTCGCCGACGCCGGCCCGCGCCACCCGACCCTGCCCGTAGTCACCATGGGGCTAATCGGCCTCAATTGCCTCGTCTTCCTGTACGAGTTGCAACTCGGCGGGCTCGGAGTGCTGACTGGCGGCGGGGGTGTGGATATTCACCTCTTTTACTTGAAGTTTGGCTTCATCCCAGAGGAGCTGGCCGCCGGGAAGTCCTTCACCCACGCTGGACCGTACGTCATCGAGACGCCGCTGCCGACCTGGGCCACCATTGTCTCCTCCATGTTCATCCACGGCGGCTTCTTTCATTTGGCTGGCAACATGATGTTTCTGTGGGTGTTCGGGGACAATGTCGAACACCGGTGGGGCCGCCTGAAGTTCCTGCTGTTCTATCTGGCTACCGGGGCCGCGGCGGCCCTGTGCCAACTGGCCATCGACCCCCACTCGCAGGTCCCCATGGTGGGAGCCAGCGGCGCCGTTTCCGGCGTGTTGGGAGCCTACCTTCTGGCCTTCCCCTTTAACCGAATCAGGGCCTTGATTATTTTCTACCTGATTACGGTGGTGGAGATGCGGGCCGTGTGGCTCCTGGGGGGCTGGTTTGTTTGGCAGGGGTTCCAGGGCCTGGCGTCCCTGGGGGTCCCACAAGCCGTTAACGTGGCCTTTTTCGCCCACATCGGCGGGTTCGTCGCCGGGTTGGTTTTGATGGCCGTGTACAGCAAGGTGGGCCCGCAGTCCGGCAGACCGGCGCCGCCGCGGCCCACGGACTACTGGTACCAAGCGGGCCGGCGGCGGAGCTAGACGCGCGGGGCGCTCAGGTGATCAGGTTGCGGTAGGGGCGGGTAAAGATTTCCCAGTTGTCGTTGGAGGCGGAAGTCGGACCGGTAGTAGTAGCCCGGCCAGCGAGTTTCCTGACGGTGCAACAGGTGGCGCATGTGAGCTTCCCCGACCCACACCCGGTGGGCCAGCTCCCAGCACCGCAACAGCTCATGCAGGTTGTGCGCGCCCAGGTGTGCCAGGTCCTCACGCAGTGTCTCTATCAGAGCGATTCCCCGCTCCAACATGGGGGCGTTGGTCGTGTAGGATGCCGAGGTCCCTCCAGCGTATTCGTCCATGATCTTTTGCAGCCTGGCGAGTCCCTGTCTGGCAGTGATGAAATGGGGGTTTATCTGGTCAGAGGTCGACGCGCCGCTGTAACGTTCGACGGTCTCGAGGGGCGCCCAGATGCTCTCTTGCAGTTGGCTCACCTGCCCCGTGTTTAGGGTTGGGGCCTGAGGGTTGTCGGTCAGGTAGTTGACGGCGGACTTGGCCGCCAACCGTCCTTCGGTAAAGGAGCCGGAGGAGAACTTATGCGGGGCCGCGCCCACGCCGTCACCGGCGGCGAACAGTCCCCGGACGGTGGTCATCTTATTGTAACCCCAGAAGTATTCCGGGGGCGACAGGTCCTCGGGTCCGCTGACCCAAGCTCCGGCCTCGCCGGAGTGGGACCCCATGATGTAGGGTTCTGCCAGGACTACTTCGGAAGGTGTCTCTTCGGGGGCGATGTTCTGAGACGCCCACGTTAGCGCCTGGGAGATGGTCATGTCCAGGAAATCTTCCCAGGCTTCGTTGCGCACCTGGTCCATCTTGGCCGGGTCTCCCTCGGCCAGTTTCTCCATGGCCTCTTCGGTCCGCATGTACATCGGGCCGAGGCCGTCCTTGATGTCCAAGAACATTTGGTGGTTGCGCAGTGGTGTCGGTGTGGGGATGGCGGAGCCATAGGGCTCGTATTTCTCCAATTCGGCCGCACGGGTAATCGTGTAGTCCTCGCCCAGGGCGTTGGTAACCCTGGCGTGGAAGTACTGAAACCACATGCCCACCGGTCCATAACCGTCCTTGAACCGGGTCGGCACGAAGCGGTGCTCCATCTGGGTCATTTCCACGCCTGCCGGAATCATCAGCCCGTAGGCCGATCCGGTGGCGAACACCGAATACCAGGTCCGTCCCAGCCCCTCGTTGACGGACCGGGGGCGGAACACGTTGGACGCCCCTCCGGTCGTCACGATCACGGCTTTGGCCCTGAAGACGTAGAACTTGTTCTCCCGCACGGAGAAACCTATCGCGCCCGCGATCTTTTCGGGATCGTTGGCGTCGGTCAGCAGGTGGGTCACTGAGACCCGCTCGTACAGGTTGCCCTCGCCCAGCGCCTTGCGCGCAGGCTCGGCGGCGATGGGTTTGATGGACTCGCCGTGGATGGGGATTTGCCAACGCCCAATGCGCTCGTACTCCCCGTTCTCTTTCTTCCAGATGGGTAGGCCCCATTCTTCCAGGAGGTGGACCGTGGAGTCGACGTGACGGCCCACGTCGTAGACCAAGTCTTCGCGGGCTAGGCCCATCATGTCGTTGACGACGTACTGAACGAAGTCTTCCGGGGTGTTCCAGGGTCCGGGACGGGTAGGTGAACTCGAATTGGCGGCCGTCCCGGAAGACCACTTCCCACCGGAGCCCATCATCGGTGCGGTGGGGTTGGACCAAGGCGCCCAACGGCACGAAGTCCGCATAGCCGCGAACGTGGATGGCCTCCTGTGGACAGAGCTTGACGCAGGCGAAGCACTCCGAGCACATGTCGGGTTCCTGGTTGTAGCCCTTGTTAATCTCGGGGTCCAGCACCATCAGGTCATTGGGGCAGATGTAGACGCAGAGGGGGCCGAGGTGCTCATCCTGGCAGGCATTGCATTGATTCGGGTTTACGAAAGTTGGCACGGCTTAGATTCCTCCGGCCTAGGCATTCTGTTGCTGGCAATCGCCACCTGTGGTCGGCCACCACGACGGCGCCGCCGTTTACAATCGCCGTCTGTTGCCGCCAAGAAAAACCCCCTCCGTATGTTCAGAGGGGGTGTTGAGTGGTCAAGAAACCGCATTGTCGCCGGTACAGGTGCAACAGGTCATCTCCGGCATGGTGATCACCGGGCGCCGGTCTCGCAGGTATTCAGGGGTTACAAAGGCTGAGCCCATACCGTATTTCTCCGCGCACTCCCGGACTATCTCTAACACTTGGGGCCGGAGGGTGGTTGCCGCTGGCTCGGCCCCTCCGTTGATGATGCTGCGGATCAGAGTGCCGGCCAAGTCCTGTTTCTGGTCCCGGTGGCCGCAAATCCCTTCGTAAGCCACTCCTTCGCAGACCGGGCAATACCACCATTCCAGGGTAAGAACCGACTTTATACCGAGATCCGGAAGGCTGTCAAATATCCGGTGGGCGGCGTAGGTCTCGTAATAGCTGCCCACCCCGGCGTGGTCGCGGCCGAACATATGGTGGGTGCAGCCCAGGTTTTTGCGGACGAGGGCGTGGAACACGGCCTCCCGGGGCCCGGCGTAGCGCATGTCCCACATGAGGGTGGACGTCTCGTGTATCCCAGGGAGAAAGAAGCCGGCCTCCCGGAGGACGTCGTGGGCCATGATGATTGCTTCGTCAATATAGTCCCCCGGCTTCTTTTCCCCGATCACGGCGCTGACCAGAATGCCGTCGGCGCCGGAGGATAGGAACGCGCCCTTCATCAACCATTCGTGGCCGGCGTGGGGCACGTTGCGGGTCTGGTGGGCCACCACCGAGCGCCAGTCCCGCTGTTCGAATCGCTCGCGCAACTGTTGGGGCGTTTTCCAGAACCGGTCAAACGGCGGGTTGATCGATGGAGGGTTGATGAGGGTGACCGGCCCGCCGATAAAAGTGTCGTCAAGGGCGTTGGTGCGCTCCACCCCCGGATGCGCCGCGTCGGTGGTGCCGTAGACCTGTTGCGCCAGGAAGTCCCGGTCGTAATCGAAGATGTCGGAGATTTCCAGGACGGCCAGCGGCTGGTCTTGGTAGGTCAACAGGACGCGGCCGCCAGTCTGGAGGCCGTGGGCAGCCAGAACTCCGGCGGAAACATCCAATACGATGGGGATGCTCCAGACAGTCCCGTCGGCCAGCGTCATGCGACGCACCACCGAGTCGACGTCGCGCCGGTCCATAAACCCGTTCAGAGGGGAGAAGAAACCGTAGGAGAGGTTGACGACTTCCCGGGCGATCTGGTCTCGCACCGGCAACCGCGGCAGCCCGTTGGGGCTATGGCCCGCGTCGCCGTGGCCCGCAACGCTCACCTTCAGCTCGCCGCCGTGGGGGGAGAGAGTGTTGTCGACAGCCATCGTCAATACCCTGGAATGGGGTTTGCGCTGATTGGATAATTTCTGGTCCCGGGGAATCCGGCCCGGTGAGGTAGGGCCCAGAAACCGCTCAACTGGCGAGTCCGGGCGGTTTTTGATCAGTTACGGCGGGGGAACTACGATGACGAGGCCACGGGTCCGTCGCCGGCCGGGCTGGAGCCCTTGACGGTACAACCGTGGCTGGCCACGGTGGAAAGGAGGATAAGTCCGACGAGGACCAAGCCCAGAACGGCCCGGCCGGCGCGGCTGCCCGGTATACGCATTCTAGCTGCTCACTCCAGATCAAGCTCGCCCGCACCAAAAACCCGCGGGGAGCGTTTACTTCAAAGCCGCAGGAAGTATATATCAACCCAACAAGAGGCTGCTAGTGGCTGGGGAAGGCGAAACGGCGGCCTGAGGGCCGGAGTTCGGGCTTAGAACAGCGACCGCACGGCGGCCGAGATTTCGGCCTGCTTGGCATCGGATAATCTTCCGAGTGTGCTCGTAGACAGGCTCCGGTTCAAAGTAAAAATTCGGTCTGAACGCACCCAACTCGCCCGCCGCAATCTTCCAGTACGCATGTCCTGCTGGGTGATCGCGATGTATTCAGGCCGGTTCTGGAGACTGCTGGTAATCTCACATAGCACCCGGTCACCCATACCCACTTCGGCGAGAACTACTGCCGGGCGCAGTTTCGCATTGCTTAGATCGGTGTATGGGAACAAGGTTAGAATTACGTCTCCGACCATGCCGCCAGCCAGTCCTCATCCTCATCCCTGCCAAACCATTCCGACAGGCTTTGCATAGCCAATTCATGCTTGTCTCGGTCGCCGAATACTATTAGGTTGTCGCCTTCCCAATAGGCCATATCGTCCACCACTTCCATCGTCTGGACGCTGACGGTGCAGACCCGTTGCAGCAGGTCGATTACCCGCTCCTTGTGGTCGGCGAAGCGGTAGGTGTTGAACTTTTCGGCGATGGTCGGGTCTTTCGGCTTGCGTTCCTTGTATTGGTCGAGCACCCATTCCAGGGCCGAGCGGCTGCCCAAGCGGTAGCGCCAAGCGTCGGGCGGCACTCCGGTCAGCGTGGTCTTGTCGTCCAGCATGATGACGCCGCGTTCCTTGTCGGGGCGCAGAATCACTCGAGTTGGGGCGCCAGCTTGGTCGTTTCGCTGGAGAGGGTAGGGTTCGGCGGACTCGAAACCGAGGTGCAAGTCGAGCAGCTTCTGGCCCATCCGCGCCCAGATATCGAAGTCGTGGTAGAGCGGCAAGCGCGGGAACTCGCGCAAGAGGTCGACGGCGTAGTCTTGACGGTACACCGGGTCGTGAAGCACCGCGTAGGTGTAGGCGAAAATGTGCTCGGCGGTGATGCCGGTGTCTGGGTAGATGCCGTCGAAGTCCTTGCCCCACTCCTTGTGGTAGTGTTCGTTGATGAGCCGGATACCCCATTCGGTGATGTTGCTGACGCGCTCACCCTCCGGCGTGTAGCGGTAGAGGGGCAGGCATTGGGTCTTTTCCAGTGTGTCAAGTGAATATAGCCGGTCTGTTGCTAATACTGAAAAGGGCTTACTTGAGCCAATGCCGGAGAAACAGATGACTTTGTTATTGGCTTCCTGACTATGGGGAAAAATTTGCGGCTGTTGGTATCTGCGGTGAGTGATGATAGGCGCATAGTAGCAGTGCTTGGCGACGTATGGCCTGTACAGGGCACGGACGATGTTTCGCGTCGCAAATTCTAATGAGTCTCCGTTGAGCAGATGTTTTTCCAACTCAGCCGTCCACTTTATGGATCTATCAACCCAGTCCCCCACTGTATTGACGTCCGGTTGTTCTGACTCAAATCGTTGCCGCTCATTCCGATATACCCTGCAAAAATGGTATGCCTTGTCGGACACACCGTTCATGGCAAAGTCAAAAGTCCACTCGTCTCTGTTGCTGGCTACTCCCAAAGAGTAAAGCCCAAAAACCGCCTGTTCTTCCGAAATCGTCTTGGCCCCCTTGGTCTGTCGATCGGCAAGGGGCATCAGACTGTCGAAATCGCTGTTGGACTGATTGAGCCAATTATCCTTCCCGTCGGGTGCAATCTTCTCGAAGGCAATCTCATCCAACTTGGCCTCACGCAGATAGGCCAACTTGTCCACCGCAAGTTCAGCATCCTCGCGCCAGGTGTAGTGGATGCTGCAATTGCCGAGATTCGCTTTTTCCCGCACAAAAAATCCGATCGCAACGCCGGTCTGTATGCCAAAGACATTGTGCGTGGTACCGGAGATTTTCGGGTTGCGTCGCACATCCGAACCCAAGTCTATGACATAAAGGTCGCTGAATTCTTTGGCGGCAACCTGCCGGAAACCGTCATCCTGCCTGGTTTCCAAATAGGCGCGATTGGTGATGAAGGCAATTATCCCGTCGTCATCCAGCCGGTCCGAAGCCCAGCGGATGAACCGCTTGTACATATCGTACTGCTTGGTCTTCTGCGCCGTGCTGGCCGCGATGTAGGTCTCGCTGATGCGGCGGTCTATCGCCGGGTATTCGCGGTTTTTGTTGTTGTCGTTTTCGTTCTGTTGATTGGCGTTGTAGGGCGGGTTACCGATGATGACGCTGATGGGCTTTTCGTTCTGCTCCTGGACGCGAATCCAGTTCTCTTCGGAGAGGCCGCCCAGGTTCATGGTCCCCTGCCGCTGTACGGCGCCGCCCGTGGCGCCGGCCTGCTGCCAGTCCATGTTGTCCAGCGTGTCCACGAAGCACAGGTTGGGGAACTCCAGGTACCGCCCCATCTTCTCGCGGTAGGTGTATTCGATGTTGAGGTTGGCGATGTAATAGGGCAGAATCGCCACCTCGTTGGCGTGTATCTCGTTCCGGTACTTGTGCTCCAACCGGTCTTCCGGCAGGTAGTTGATCAGGTTGGTGACAAACGTGCCGGTGCCGGTGGCCGGGTCGAGAATCTGCACGTTGTCGTCGGCCAGGCTCCGTCCGAAGTGTTTTTGCAGCAGGTAGTCCGCCCCGCGAATGATGAAGTCCACGACCTCGTTGGGGGTGTAGACCACTCCCAAGCGGTCGGCGGCGGCGGGGTTGTAGGCCTTGTAGAAGTCTTCGTAGATGGCCTTCAGGAATTGCTGTTTCTCGGCGTAGTCGGCAATCTCGTCGGCGGCCCGGCCGATGGCCCCGTAGTAAAAGCGCAGGCGGTCAACGGCGTTCCGGCGCAGGTCGCCGGTGAAAAAGGTCTGCTCCAAGGCGTCGAGCCGGCGGGCGACGTTGTTTTCCCGGTGGAACTGGTCCTCGGCGAACACCCTCAGGAAGATGTCCTGGGTCAGGATGTGTTGCAGCAGCATCTCCCGGACGTCCCCGGCGGACACGGCGGGGCTGATGGTCTGCTGGCATAGCGCCAGAAAGCCAGCGGCGGCCGCCTGGTAGTCGGGGTTGCTCGCTTCCGCCGCTTCGACCGCCTCCCGCAGATTGCCGATGACGGCGGGCAGGTCGGCTTTGAACTGCTGTTGCGCTTGGCGAAACTCCTCGATTTGAGGCAGCTCGTAGTTCAGGAAGGCGCGGATGAGCCGGTGGAGGTCACCAGGACGGGACATATCGGCCCGCATGGCCTCTTCCCTGTTCTGAAACAGAACGGCGGTCTGCGAGTCTTCGAAGAGGATGTTGTCTTGGGGGTAGCCCCGGTTGAATTTGTTCTGAATCTCGCTGTCCAGGTCGTCGTGGGTGTCTTTGGCCTCCCAGTGGCCCCGGTCCATACGGAGGGAGTCTTTCACCGTGCCGTCGGGGCGGTTGTGAAGCCGGGCTTCCAACTCGTCCACCAAGGCCAGCTTTTCCCGGTGTTCGCGGCAATAGGAGTCGAGGCAAACGGCGAAGGCGCGGCGGATGCTCTGCTCTTGGTCCGAGCCGCCGAACTCAATGAACCGCTGCTTGTCGGCGTGGTAGCGTTCGATATGAGGATATGTGGGCATCTACGAAATATACACTACCAGGGCGGCGTCATGCCGTCGTCCGGCGCTCAGAGGGCTTCGGCGATTGTGATACCATATCGGCGGGTTGACAGCCCTTGAACGAACCTGAATTCAGGAGACATAACATGCTGGACTACAGGCCGAACATCGTGCTCTCCAACGAAGAGTTCAACGTGGTCGGTTCCCGGCCTGTCCGGCCGGACGGCGCCGACAAGGTGACGGGCCGGGCCCGCTACGGTGCCGACACCAATCTGCCCGGCCTGCTCTACGGCAAGATACTCCGCAGTCCCCATGCCCACGCGGTGATCAAGTCCGTCGATACCAGCGCCGCTGAAGGGCTGCCGGGCGTCCACGCGGTGGTGACATCGGCCGACTGGCCGGAAACCTCCCGGAAGCTGTCGGACTTGGCCGAGGGGGCCATCCAGAACCTGGGGTTCCTCAGCACCAACGTGCTCGCCCGGGGCAAAGCGCTGTACAAGGGCCACGCCATCGCCGGCGTGGCGGCCAACAGCCCGCATGTGGCCGAGGCCGCTCTGGCCTTGATCGAGGTCGACTACGAAGTGCTGCCTCCGGTGCTGTCGGCGGCCGACGCCGTCAAACCGGATGCGCCCATATTGCACGAACGGCTGGCCGCCCTGTCCAACCCGGCGCTGCGTCCCGGCGGCTACATGGACGATGACGACGCCACTCCGGCCACCAATATCGCCAATCAGTTCGAGTTCCGTCTGGGCGACGTTGAGCAGGGTTTCAAGGATGCCGACGTCATTGTGGAGAAGGAGACCGCCACGGCGCCGGTCCACCAAGGATACATTGAGCCCCACGCCGGCACCGCCCACTGGCAGGCCGACGGCAAGCTGACCATCTGGTCCAGCAGCCAAGGCCAGTTCACCGTACGCGACCACACCGCCCGTTTCATGGGCATCCCCGTCGCCGACGTGAAGGCGATTCCGATGGAGATCGGGGGTGGGTTTGGCGCGAAGACCGTGCTTTACGCGGAGCCCGTGGCGGCCCTGCTTTCCCGGAAGTCGGGCAGGCCGGTCAAGGTGCAGATGAGCCGGACCGAGGTGTTCGAGGCAACCGGTCCGACGTCCGGAACACGGATCAAGGTAAAACTCGGGGCAACCAAAGAAGGAAAGTTGATCGCCGCCGAGGCCCACTTGGTCTACGAGGCCGGAGCGTTCCCCGGCTCCCCGGTGTCCCCCGGCGCCCAGTGCATGATGGCCCAATATGACATTCCCAACGCCTATATCGAGGCCATCGACGTGGTTATCAACATGCCAAAGTCCGCGGCCTACCGCGCTCCCGGGGCCCCGGCTTCGGCATTCGCCATGGAAACGGCCATAGACGAGCTGTGCGAAAAGCTGGACATCGACCCGATGGAATTCCGGTTGGCCAACAGCTCCAAAGAAGGTGTGCGGCGGGTGACCGGACCCATGACTCCCAAGGTGGGCTACATCGAGACCCTGCAGGCCTTGAAAGACCATCCCCACTCGGCGGCGCCCCTCACCCCAACCCCTGTCCCTGGGGGAGAGGGTAGGGAGATGGCAACAGACGGAAAACTGCGGGGCCGCGGCATGGCCAGCGGTTTCTGGGGCAACAACACCGGCCCGGCCAGCGCCATAGCCGTGGTCAACTCGGACGGCTCGGTGAGCCTGACCGAAGGTTCGCCGGATATCGGCGGGAGCCGCGCCGCTATTTCCCAGCACTTGGCCGAGGTGCTCAGCATTCCCATGGACGACATCAAACCCCAGGTGGGCGACACTGACTCCATAGGGTTCACCTCCAACACCGGCGGCAGCAGCGCCACCTTCAAGTCCGGCTGGGCGGCCTACGAAGCCGGGCAGGACGTGAAGCGCCAGATGGTCGAACGGGCCGCCAAGATCTGGGACATCCCGGCAGAGGACGTGGAGTACGCCGACGGCGTGTTGCAGCACAAGTCGGACCAAGAACTGAAGCTGACCTTCAAGCAACTGGCCGCCAGACAGGTGGGCACCGGCGGCCCCATCGTGGGGCGGGCCGGGGTGAATCCTCCGGGCGCCGGCCCGTCAATCGCGGTCCACATGGTGGACGTAGAGGTCGATCCGGAGACGGGAAAGGTGGACGTCGTCCGTTACACTGCGGTGCAGGACGCCGGCAAGGCCATTCACCCCAGCTACGTGGAGGGCCAGATACAGGGCGGCGCGGTGCAGGGCATCGGTTGGGCCCTGAACGAAGGCTACCAGTTGAACGACAGTGGCGCGATGCTCAACAGCAGCTTCCTGGACTACCGGATGCCCACGTCGCTGGACCTCCCCATGATCGATACAGTGATCGTGGAAATCGCCAACCCGGCCCACCCCTACGGGCTGCGGGGGGTTGGTGAGGTGCCTATAGTGCCGCCGATGGCCGCCATATCCAACGCCATCTACGACGCCATCGGCGTGCGAATGAACTCTCTGCCCATGTCGCCGGAGCGGGTCTTGGACGCCCTCTGGAGCAAAAACGGCGGCTGAATTAAGAATTAGGAGTCAGGAATGCGGAATTAGTTTCCACACTCCGCACTCCTGATTCCACACTCGATGAGGGTGAGAGCAATGCCAGAGGTATGGGTTCCTCCCCGGTTGCAGCAGTTGACCGGTGGGAAGCAGCAGGTGCAGGTCGCCGGCGCGACGGTCCGCCAAGTGATCAACAACTTGGAAAAGGACTACCCCGGAACCCGGGCATTCCTGATCGACGAAGAGGAAGACGATTTGATACCGGGCATCGCGGTAATCGTCGACGGAGAGACAAGCCTGCTCGGCTTGATAGAGCGTGTGCAGGAAAACAGCGAGGTGCATTTCCTCCCCGCCATCGGGGGAGGCTGAATGTCACTGGATTCAACTGCGGGCATGAGTCATCCCGGAGTTTGGGGCAACGGCTACCGTTGCTTTTTCCCTGATGCCGTCTTTCCGGCGAAAGCCGGCATCTACGCAACCCCAACCCTCAGGGACAGCAGGTTTAACTCCAGCCTACGGGCAACGCCTACGCCAACTCGCGAGTATACAGACACCGGGTGCTGCGTGGATTCCGGCGAGAGCCGGAATGACGGAAGGGATGCCGTCATCCCTATGGGGCCGGGATGACTCGGGTTTGTTTTGATAGGACGCCAGGTATGAACCCGAGCTTGAGCGCGCAGGCGGCGCGGGAGGTGCGGCGTAACACGCCGCTTCGGCAGGCCCGCACCTGATACGGTCACTTGGCGGGCGTTGCCGGCGTTTATCTGATGGACCGGATCCTATCCTTGGCGTGGCTGGAGGAGGTCGGGCTCGACGCCTCCGACCGCCGCGTTCGCTACGTAACGACTGGCCCAGGAGACTATGCCCTTTCCGGCCTCGGCGTCCTCAGACCCTCCGCAGGCCGGAAGCGTCTCCGGGAGGCCTACGGCTGCCTGGACTGGACCGAACGGCGCCAGCACCTGGGAGGGCTCTTGGGCCGGGCGATTACAACCGCCCTGTGCGATGGCGGCTATCTCGTAACGCTGACCGGCTCGAGGGAGGTGACCGTTATCAGAGAACTCGACGCCTGGCTGGATGGCGGGCCGACGGTTGGACTGGTTTAACCCCGCAGGTTAGAATACGCTATCGTCTACCGTCGGGTAGTGGATGGACGAAGTCCGGCCAACGTCTCTGTCCAGGAGGAACGAATGGTCCAGCAGCTAACGCCCTCACAGCAGAAATGGTACGACGTGGCGGCCCAACACGCCGACGTTTTCGCGGAACGGGCCGCCGAATACGATCGGGAGGGTAAATTTCCTTTCGAGAACTTCGACGACATGAAGGCCTCCGGCTACACCGCCATGCCCGTCCCGGTCGACTGCAACGGCGGTGGGGCATCGCTCCTGGATATGTGCATCGCCCAGAACCGCCTGGCCCAAGGCGACGGCGCGACGGCTCTGGCGATTAACATGCACTTGGGCCTGCCCTTTGTCATGACCGATCTGAGGGCCGATGGCTTTGACGTCGACGAGCTTCTGACCCGCGTCGCCGACGAGAAGTTGATCGTTTTTGGGGCGATAACCGACCCCCAGGTCGACAGCCTGAAAGGAATCACCGGTATGGGTTACACTACGGTCAAGGCCACCAAGACCGACGGGGGCTTCCTGGTCAATGGCCGGAAGGCGTTCGGCACCAATAGTCCCGGCGGCGACCTCTTCGCCAGCACCGCCATATACGACGACCCGGAAGAAGGCGAAGTCAGCCTCATCTTCCTTGTGCCGCCCGACCATGAAGGACTGGTCTGTCTCAACGACTGGGATACCATGGGCATGCGGGCCAGCCAAAGCCATAGCTGGCGGCTGGAAAACGTGTTTGTGGAAGAGGACGCGGTGTTCAAGCACAAGCCGTGGGAGTGGGACATTTACGCCCGGGGGTTGTGGGCTTGGCACGGAGGCACATTCTCGGCGGTCTACTTGGGCATTGCCAAGGCGGCCCGGAACTTCGCTATCAATCAGACCCGAGACCGCACTCGCATCCCATTCAAGCACCCGGAAAGCTACTACCCCGGCCACCAATTTCTGGCGGCCGAAATGGATATAGGCCTACATGCCGGTTGGGCTTTCCAGCTGGAAATGGCCGAACGGTTGAGCGACCCGGCCAACCGGGACGACGCCATCATTGTTGACGCCCTGAAGATGCAATACTTTTGCATGAAGACCGCCGTAAGCGTGGTGGACAAGGCGGTGGACATGGTCGGCGGCGCCGCTTTGGCCAAGCGCCTCCCCTTGGAACGCTACTACCGGGACGTCCGCGCCGGCCCCATGCACCCCATCAGCGGCTTCGACGCCCTGGAGC
Source organism: Dehalococcoidia bacterium (assembly GCA_965222595.1). Lineage (GTDB taxonomy): Bacteria > Chloroflexota > Dehalococcoidia > Lucifugimonadales > UBA3495 > VXOI01. The sequence continues at coordinate 22,045 of CBDCUJ010000020.1, forward strand.
TCATCGGCAAACACGCCTTCGGCATCCCTTGGGACGTCGAACCTCGTTACGTTTAAGGCCGTTGGCGTTCTCAATCACCGCCGGGTGCGCGGCGGACGCGGCAGTCAATGTAAATCCGTTGGCGGTCTCCGCGGCCCCCGGTTGTTACGCTGTGAATCGCATCGCCCGGTCAAGCAGCCTCAAACGAGTTCCCGTACCTCGACCACGAGTTCCTTATTGAGAATGCGAAGGGCTTTGTTCATACGGTTTGTGGCAGTACGGCGGCGCGGGTCGAGCATTCGTCGGACGGCATGTTCGTTGGTGCCAAGTTTTCGGGCTAGAGTGGCGGGGGTGAGACCATTCTCCTTTAACGCGAGCGACAGAGCGGCCTTGGCCGCCGTTTCGGCGGGTACAGCGATAAGACACTCACCGGTTTTTCGCGCACTGGGGACTGGGATGGCCTCCAAGTCGTCGATCCGTCCGGCAATCGCTTCTTCAAGCGCATCCCGGGCTTCGACAAGAGCCTCAGCTTCGTTGGCGCCGGATGTGAGGCACTCCGGCAGATCGCGGAACGAGACTATAATCTCGCCCGGGCTCGCACGCTTGAAACGCGCGGGGTAGATGAAACGCATAGCTGTCCCCCTAACACCTCGTTATCGAAAATCGTTCCGGTCGAGCCCCAATTGCCGAATCATAGTGGACAGCAGCCCGGGGCCGATTTCCTTCCGGAGGTCCTTTACTATGGTCTTGCGAGACCCGTAATACAGAGTGATGTGACTGCCCTTGCCACGCTTGGTATCAATATAAACCGAAACTCCTCGGATCCGCCCAATCTCTACGATCCTGTCGACGAAGTCCCTACCCCGCATGATCCAATTATAAGCCACCATTATTGGAACTTGTCGCTGCGAGAATAGCCGAAAGGAAGGGCCGTCGTCACAGTGGGCGGTAAGGGCGCCAAGACTTGGTTTGCCCGGCGAGCCGGGCCTTTGCTATGCTGGACTCGATGAATTACACCCGGAGGACATACTGCCATGGCAGGCTACGTTATCGGCAACATCGACGTCACCAATCCCGAGGCCTTTGAGGAGTACCGCAAGCTGGTGCCCGACACCATCGCGGCCTACGGCGGCAAGTACCTGGTGCGCGGCGGCGACGCCGACGTCGCCGAGGGCAGCTACAGTCCCGTGCGCATCGTGGTCCTGGAGTTTGAAAGCGTCGATCAGGCCAAGAAGTGGTACAACTCGCCGGAGTACATGCCGCTACGTGAAATGAGGATGAACGCTTCCAACGGCGACCTGTACTTCGTGGAAGGGCTGTAGGTCGAGGCGGCCGGGCAGCCAACCGGCAAGGGCCGGCTTAGTTGTCTGTCCGGTCAACCGGTAGCCGATGGTGACGAGTGAGAAGGAAACGCAGCGGCTGACCTTCCCGGTGGAAGGGATGACCTGCGCCGCCTGCGTTTATCACGTGGAGTCTGCGCTAAAGGGAGTTCCCGGCGTCCGCGGTGTTGCCGTCAGCCTCGGGACCGAACGGGCGTCCGTCGACTTTGTTCCCGGCCTGGCCAGCTTCGACGACATGCAAAAGGCCGTGGAACAGGCGGGGTACCGGGCCGATAGAACGAACGAAGCAGGCGGCCAGGAGGCAGAGTTAGAGCGGCTGTCCCGGGTCAAAGAGACCAGGGGACTGCGCAACCGGCTGGTCTTCGCCGGACTCGGCGCGATACTGCTTTTCTTGGGAACGTTCGCCGGCTTTCCTTGGGTCTCGCGCCTGATGGCGTTGGAATACTACCCCTTCCTGCTCTGGGCGCTGGCCACGCCGGTGCTATTCTGGGCCGGCGCCGGCTTCTACGTCTCGGGGATCGCCGCCGTACGCCACGGCTCCGCCAATATGTTTACCCTTTTCGCCATGGGCACCATCGCCGCCTACGGGTACAGCGCGGTCGTGGTGTTACTGGACCGTACGGCTCCAGCGGTACTGAGCAACGCCGGCCTCGAACCCAAGGTCTACTTCGAAACGGCCGCCATCATCGTAGCCCTCATTCTGTTGGGCAGGTACCTGGAGAGCAGGGCCCGGGGCCAGACTTCCGAAGCAATTCGCCGCCTGATGGGACTGCGCCCAACCTCGGCTCTCGTTGTCCGAGATGGCGTGGAAGTCGAGATGCCGGTAGAACGCGTTGTCCCCGGCGACGTCATATTAGTGCGTCCCGGCGACAAGATACCGGTGGACGGCAAGGTTACTGACGGGGCTTCCTCTGTGGACGAGTCGATGCTGACCGGGGAGAGCATGCCCGTCGACAAAGCTCCGGGCGAGTTGGTGTACGGCGCGACAATGAACCTCCAGGGCGCTTTCCACTACCGCGCCCTCCAAGTCGGAGGCGATACCGTCCTGTCCCAGATCATCCGGCTGGTGGAAGAAGCCCAGGGTTCCAAGGCTCCGATACAGAGGTTGGCCGACCGTGTGGCGGCCTACTTCGTCCCGACGATTATCGTTGTGGCCTCGGCCGCGTTCCTGTTCTGGCTGCTGTTGGGTCCTGCGCCGGCCCTGACTTTCGCTACCCTGGTGTTCGTGGCGGTGTTGATCATCGCTTGTCCCTGTGCCCTGGGTCTGGCGACTCCCACGGCCATCATCGTAGGCACCGGCAAAGGGGCGGAAAAGGGCATTTTGATCAAGCGGGCCGAGGCCCTCGAGACCGCGCACCGAGTCGACACGGTGGTGCTGGACAAGACCGGCACCCTGACCACGGGGAAACCGGCGGTTACGGACCTCTTCGCCGTCAATGGGGTCTCGGAAGCGGAGCTATTGGCGTTGGCCGCATCCGCGGAGCGCACTTCGGAACACCCATTGGCCCAAGCGTTGGTCGACGAGGCTCGTGCCCGGGGGCTTGAGTTGGCAAGGGCGGACAACTTCCAAGCCATCCCCGGCAAGGGTCTCTCCGCCACCGTGAACGGCGTTATGGTACATCTTGGCAACCGGGGATTGATGGCCGACGCCGGTGTGGCGCTGGATGGCTTGGAGCAGCATGCGGAGGAGCTGGCCGCCCAAGGCAGGACTCCCATGTTCCTGGCTGCCGGCGGCGGTCCGATGGGTGTGATCGCTGTTGCCGACAGCCTGAAGCCGGGAGCTCTGGAAGGCGTCGCCCGGTTGAAGGCCATGGGGTTATCGGTGGTCATGCTTACCGGAGACAACCGCCGCACGGCTCAGGCGATGGCGAGCCAATTGGGTGTAGATCGTGTGGAAGCAGAAGTGCTGCCTCAAGACAAGGCCGAGATCGTCCGGGAACTACAGCGGGAGGGCCGGGTGGTCGCCATGGTGGGCGACGGCATAAACGATTCTCCCGCCCTGGCGCAGTCGGACGTGGGACTGGCGATGGGCGGCGGCACGGATATCGCCGCCGATTCAGCGGACATCACGCTGATGCGGGGGGATGTCGGTGGTGTGGCGACAGCCTTAATGCTTAGCCGGCAGACCATCCGCACCATCAAGCAGAACCTGTTCTGGGCTTTCTTCTACAACATCCTGCTGGTCCCGGTGGCGGCGGGAGTTTTGTACCCGGTGTTTCAGGCCGTGGGCGGGGTACCCTTGTCGCTGGACTTTTTCTTCGGACAACAGGGATTCCTGAATCCAGCGTTGGCGGCCTTGGCCATGGCGTTCAGTTCGGTGACGGTGGTGGCCAACTCCCTGCGGCTCCGCGGTTCCACACTACAGGAATGAGGTGACAGCGATGTCCATCGCGATTGACCCGGTGTGCCTGATGGAGGTTTACACCGGGAATCCGCCGGGAGGACACAGCGAATACGAGAGTACGGACTACTACTTCTGTAGTCCCGGTTGCAAGGTGGCGTTCGACCGGGACCCGGAGCACGTTCTGTCCGGGGAAGGCGTGGCGCCGATGGACCACGGGCACTCCGATGACCCAGGCGACGAACCTCGCCGCCCCTCCGGCGGTATCCTGGGTTATTTCAGGCGCCTGTTCGGCATGCGGTCCGAGATGGATTGATGATAGCGAGCCGGATGGGCAGGTGCTGCCCGTGACGTAATTGACTTTCCGGTGGGTGCGGTTCGGCTGCGAGGGCTGGAATGATCAGGCCGCGGCCCCGCAACACCGCTTGTACTTTCGCCCGCTGCCACAAGGACATGGGGCGTTCCGTCCGACTTTGCCGCTGGCTGGGACCGCTTTGTTACGGTTGGGGTCGTTGACCGCCTGCATCGGGCTGGACTTGTCGGAGGAACGCCTGCGACCAGTGGAGCCGGCCGCTTCGGGGCCCACGGTTACGTGAAAGACCGTATGCACCACGTCGTGCTGTATCCGGCCCAGCAGTTCTTGGAACATCTTCTGGCCTTCGGTCCGGTACATCACCAAGGGGTCCCGTTGCCCGTAGGCATGCAGACCGATCCCGGTGCGCAGGTTTTCCATGGCAGTCAGGTGTTGCACCCAGTGATTGTCGATGGCCCGGAGCAACAATAGCCGCTCCAGCAGCCGCATCTGCTCTTCGCCGATGACGGCTTCCCGTTCCTTGTAGGCCGACTCGGCGTATTCGTAGAGTGTCGAGTTGATCTGGTCCGGTTCCCACTCGTAAATCTGGTCTTCATGTTCCAGCTCCGGGGGAGGCGGGCAGATTTGCCCCAATTCGTCCACGAAGCTGCCGGCATTCCAGTTGTCGGCGTGGCGGCCCGGCAAGTACCGGTGCACCAGTTGCTGAAACTCTTGACGAATCATCCCTGTGAACTTGTCACGAACGCTTCCCTCAGCCAGCACCTCGTGCCGGTCGGCGTAAATCACCTCGCGCTGCTTGTTGAGGACGTCGTCGTAGTCCAGCAGGTGCTTCCGCATGTCGAAGTGGTAGCTCTCCACTTTGACCTGAGCGCCGCCGATGGACTTGGTGACCAGCTTGTTTTCCACCGGCGTTTCTTCGTCCATGCCGGTCCAGCCCATTATGGTCTTGATTCGGTCGCCGCCGAAACGTTGCATCAGTTCGTCTTCCAACGACACGTAGAACTGGGAGCTGCCCGGATCGCCTTGGCGTCCAGCCCGGCCCCTCAGCTGGTTGTCGATACGGCGGGCGTCATGGTGCTCGGTGCCCAACACGTGCAAGCCCCCCGACTCCACAACTCGATCGTGCTCCGCCTGCCAGTTGAACCGGCCAGTGTCGGCGCCTCCAAGAACGATGTCGGTGCCACGGCCTGCCATGTTGGTGGAAACGGTAACCGCGCCAAGCCGACCGGCTTGGGCCACCACCTGGGCTTCGCTTTCGTGATTCTTGGCGTTGAGCACTTGGTGGGTAACGCCCTGCTTCCGCAGGCGTTCGCTGAGGTATTCGGAGGCCTCGATAGAGGTGGTGCCAATCAGCAGCGGCCGTTGCTGTTCGTGCAACTCCGCGATGTCTTCGACGACCACGTTCCACTTGCCGTCTTCCGTTTGGAACACCAGATCGGAGTGGTCTTCCCGCGCCATCGGCACGTTGGTGGGGACTTCGACGACTTCGAGCCCATAGATCTTGTAGAATTCGTCGGCTTCGGTGGCGGCGGTACCGGTCATACCGGCCAGCTTCCGGTACATCCGGAAATAGTTCTGCAGGGTGATGGTGGCGTAGGTAATGCTTTCCCGCTGTATCTTGATGCCCTCTTTGGCCTCCACCGCTTGATGCAGGCCGTCGGACCACCGGCGGCCGGGTTGCAGGCGTCCGGTGAACTCGTCGACGATGACGACCTCGCCGTTTCGCACCACGTACTCCTTGTCCCGTTGCTTCATCACCTCGGCGGTTAGGGCGTTCTCCATGTAGTGGACCAAGTGAAAATTCTCCGGCTCGTAGAGGTTGGAGGTGTTGGTCCAACGCTCCATTTTGGAGATACCTTCCTGGGTTAAGGAGATAGCCTTGGTGCGTTCGTCGATAGTGTAGTCTTCTTCGCCTTCCAGGCGGGGCACCAGTTTGGCGAAATTCTGGTATAGCTGGACCGGCTCCTCGGCAGGCCCACTGATGATTAACGGAGTCCTGGCTTCATCGATGAGGATGTTGTCCACCTCGTCGACGATGGCAAAGTGGAGGTTCCGCTGCACCCGGTGGGACGCCTCCAGAGACATATTGTCCCTCAGGTAGTCGAAGCCGAACTCGTTGTTGGTCCCGTAGGTGACGTCGGCCTCGTAGGCGTCCTTTCGGGAAACCAACTTCAACGACGGCGCCGACCCGGCCCCGCCTGTCTCTTCGGGGTCGAACAGGAAGGCGGCGTCGTGTTGCAAGCAGCCCACGCTGAGGCCCAAGGCGTGATAAATGGGTCCCATCCAGATGGGGTCCCGCCGGGCCAGGTAATCGTTGACCGTCACTACGTGGACGCCTTGACTCGTAAGGGCGTTGGCGTATACCGCCAGGGTCGAAACCAGTGTCTTGCCCTCTCCGGTCTTCATCTCCGCGATCTGGCCTTGGTGCAAGACCATTCCGCCGGTTAGCTGGACGTTGTAGTGGCGCTGGCCCAAGTTACGGCGTGCGGCCTCGCGGACTGCCGCGAAGGTTTCGGGGATCAGGTCGTCCAGGGATTCTCCCCCGGCCAGACGAGACCGGAACTCAGCCGTCTTGCCTCGTAGTTGGCCGTCGCTGAACCCTTGGTATTCGGGCTCCATTGCGTTGACCCGGTCCTTCAGGGGAGCGAGTTTCTTGAGCGCTTTATCGTTGGGGTCACCCAACAGTTTTTGAAGAACAGTTACCATGGGTGTCTGTCCTAGGCTTGTGGGGTGTTACGGATACGATTCAGCCGGGCCACGAAGTCGCGCACGACCTGACGGTCTACCGGGTATTCAAACTCTTCCATGAAATAGTGGTAAAAGTTGCGGTGAAATTTCTCTGCCGACAGGAAGCCAAGCTCGATAGAAGCATCGCCAAATTCTTCGGCAAGCCTATGCGCTGCTGTTCTCATCGCTTGGTGGTTATGGCCGGGCCATCCCCTCTCCATAGCCACTGACAGCAGTGCGTGGGCCGCCGCCCCCCAGAGCTTCTCCGAGCCTTGCAACTGGTCTCCGGCGGCAAACTCGCGGTCAGCCGCTTCCAGAAACTCGTTCGCGGTTGCGATGTGGTCCTGGACTTCCATTACTTAATATTCCTCTAACTGGCCAACGCCGGACGGACCGCGCACCGCAGGTCGCCCAAGCTGGTCACTTCTGATTCTACCAGCAGTCCCCTCAACTCTTCCAGAATGCGCCACGGGGCGTCCAAGCCGACAAGGTTGGCGCTGCCGACCTGCACTGCGGAGGCGCCCGCCAAGAGGTATTCCAAGGCGTGTTCCGCCTGGAAGATTCCGCCGACGCCAATGACTGGTACATCCACTGTCCGGGATGCCTGGTACACCAAGGCGAGGGCAATGGGCCGCAAGCCCTCTCCGGAAAGCCCGCCGGTGACGTTGCCCAGCACCATCCGGCGTGTCGAAGTGTCGATGCGCATGGCGGGAATCGTGTTGCAAATGGTCAGGGCATCCGCGCCGCCAGCGACGGCCGCCTTCGCGATCCGGGTGATGTCCGGCACGTTGGGGGCCAGCTTGGCCAAGACCGGCAGGTCTGTGTTAGCCTTCACGGCCGCCACCGCGTCGTGGGTCAAGGCGGCGCTGTGGCTGAACAACGCGCCGTCATCCACATTGGGGCAGCTCAGGTTCAGCTCTATGGCCTGGAAGCCGGGCACTCCTTGGGCGATATCGGCCATTTCGGCGAACTGGCCCACGCTGTCGGCCGCGAAGCTGAGCAACACGGTAGCATTCCATCCGGCCCATTCCGGGGCCAGGTCGCTCATGGCCGCCTCAATGCCGGGGTTCGTCAACCCGATGGAATTCAAGAACAGCCGGTCCCCGTCTGCCCAAGCCTTCCGGTACGATTCCGGGTACCATCTGGGCTCCGGGTTTCCTTCGCGTGGGTTACGGGTAACCGTCTTGGGTATGACGGCGCCGAGGGCGGCAAGGTTCATGGCGTCAGTCATGCCACGGCCGTACCCGTCGTAGCCAAAAGTACCCGATGCGATCATCATCGGGTTTTTCAGCCGGAGATGGCGGGGATTGCCGGGGGCCAGGTCAATCGAGAGGTCTAGACCTGGCCAGTCGATTACTCTGTCCGAGGTGTCCGCTCTATTTGGGCTCCTCGTCGGCACCGGGCCCCACCTCCTCGTTGTCCTCCGCAGGATTGTCCGCCAGGCTATCCGTGTTGTCCGATATATCTCCGGACAGCCCGTTGCTGCCGTTCTGGGGCAGCCCGTCGGTTGCTAATTCGGAAGCTTGGGCGAGCCCCAGGGCGCCGGTCTCTTCTACCTCGTCGTCATCATCGTCATCGGGGAGGTCGTCCTCATCGTCAGGCTCAGGCTCGCCTTCCTTGGCGAACGGGCGGGGTATGGCTCGGGCTCCTGCGTCGCCATTCTCCGCTTCAAGGGCGAAGAATCCGGTATCCACCGCTCCGTCGTCACCTCCGACTCCGAAGGGACTGGCCTCGACAACACCCAGCCAACCGCCGGGGGCCACTGCGGCCATCTCCGGCAGGACCGTTGGCTTGAGGAGCTCCTGCATCCCCGGGATATCCACCTGGGCCGGGATCAGCCGTCCGATGATGACGTTCTCTTTCAGACCCAGCAGCCAGTCCTGAGCCCCGCTAACCGCCGCCTGTGTCAGCACCCTGGTGGTTTCCTGGAAGGAGGCCGCAGAGAGGAAGCTGTCGGTCAGAAGGGAAGCCCGGGTTACGCCCAGCAGCACCGGTTTGGCTGTTGCCGGCTCACCGCCCTCCGCCAACACCTTGGCGTTCTCGTTCTGGAAGGCGTACTTGTCCACCATCTGACCGGGGATGAAATCCGAGTCTCCGGTGGACTCCACTTGTACCCGCCGGAGCATTTGCCGAAGGATGACCTCGATGTGCTTGTCATGGATGGCCACGCCCTGGGACTGGTAGACCTGTTGCACCTGGTCCACCAGGTAGACCTGCAAGTCGTCTTTGCCCCGGATGTGAAGGATGTCATGGGGGTTCAGCGGCCCGTTGATCAGCGCGTCGCCCGCCTTCACCGTATCACCGTCGCCAACCAGCATGTACGCGGACGCGGGGATGATGTGCTCCCGCGCTTCAACGTCTTCCCAGACCACGGAGACGCAGCCCGGCGTTATCTCGATTTTGCCGCCCACGTTGGCGACGATTTGGGTTGCGGCCGGCAGCTCCTCCGAAGGCTCAGCTTCGTCCGGCGTGCCCCCCGGGAGGGACAACTGGACGCTGGCCAACACCATGCCCGGCTCCACCGCCTCGCCGTCGTCCACCATCAGGTCGGCGTTGGCGGGGACCGGGTAGTCTTCCCGGAATTCCTCCCGGCTGACCAGCCGCAGCCGGCGGCCTTCGTCGTCGTTGGCGAGCTCAACTTGCCCGTCAATGTCGGCCAGGATGGCGGCGCCCTTGGGCACCCGAGCTTCGAACAGCTCCTCAACCCGTGGGAGGCCGCTGGTGATATCGAGGCCGGCGACCCCTCCGGTGTGGAAGGTGCGCATGGTCAACTGGGTCCCGGGTTCGCCAATGCTCTGGGCGGCGATGATACCCACGGCCTGACCTCTTTCCACGATCAAGCCGGTGGCGGGCAGGCGGCCGTAACACCGCTGGCATACCCCGCGGTGAGCTTCGCATGTCATAGGAGAGCGAACGGAGATCTCGGTTACTCCGGCCTGCATAATCCGGCGGGCCATTCCTTCGTCGATCAAGTCGTTCCGGTCCACCAGGATTTCACCTGTCTCCGGGTGAGGTACCGGCGCGGCGGCCAACCGGCCCAGGATCCGCTCCGGCAACGAAGCGCCGGTGGCGTCGTCGGGCCGGCGGGGCACCCAGTAGGCGTCGAAGGTGCCGCAATCTTCTTCCAGGATGATTACTTCTTGGGCGATGTCGATGAGACGGCGAGTCAGGTAACCGCTGTCCGCGGTCCGCAGCGCCGTGTCTGCCAACCCTTTGCGGGCGCCGTGGGTGGAGATGAAATACTCCAGTGCGGTCAGGCCCTCGCGGAAACTGGACTTGATGGGCAGGTCAATGATCCGCCCCTTGGGGTTGCTCATGAGGCCGCGCATTCCGGCCATTTGTTTGATCTGGGAGATGTTGCCTTTGGCCCCGGAAACGGCCATTACCGCGATGCCGCCGAAGTTGGGCAGCTCGTCCTCCACCAATTCGGTGGTCTGGTCCGAAGCCCAGGTCCAAGCGTCGACTGTCTTTGAGTAACGCTCCTCCTCCGAGATCAATCCCGAGAGGAATTGCTCATCATAATCGTCCACCATGTTGGTGGCCTGGGTGAGTATCTCCGGTTTCCGGTCCGACACCTGGATGTCGTTGATGGCAATGGTAATGCCCGACGAGGTGGCGTAGTGGAACCCCAGGTCCTTGACCTCGTCCAGCACCCATGCCGTCTCGTCGTTGCTGAGGTTTCGATAAAGGTCTGCGGTAAGGTCCTTCAGAGCGCCCCGGTCCATAAGCTTGTTCTGGAAACCGATGCGTTCGGGAAGGATTTCGTTAAAGATGAGCCGGCCCAGCGTGGTGTCCACCCACTCTTCGGTGCAGTTGCGCACTTCCCGCACGGCGATGGGAGCGTGCAGGTCAATGAGGTTCGAGGCGTGGGCGATGCGGGCTTCGTCAAAATCGTTGAACCTGCGGCCCGCGCCGTTGCTGTCCTTCCGAAGGTCGGTCAGATAATAGCAGCCCATCACCATGTCCAGTGTGGGCGCCACCAAGGGGTCTCCGGAAGCCGGGGACAGCATATTGTGGGTGCTGAGCATGGCCTCCTTGGCCTCAAGCACCGCCATCCGGGACAGCGGGACGTGGACCGCCATCTGGTCGCCGTCGAAGTCGGCGTTGAAGGCGGAGCACACCAGCGGGTGAATCTGAATGGCGTTGCCTTCTATCAGTACCGGCATGAATGCCTGGATGCCCAACCGGTGCAAAGTCGGCGCCCGGTTGAGCAACACTGGCCGGTCCTTGATAACGTCTTCCAGTATGTCCCACACTTCGCCGCGGGCGCGTTCCACCATGCGCTTGGCGTTCTTGATGTTGGGAGCGATGCCCAGAATAACCAGCCTATGCATCACGAAGGGCTTGAAGAGCTCCAAGGCCATCCGGCGCGGCAGGCCGCATTCGTGCATTTTCAACTCCGGCCCGACCACGATGACGGACCGTCCGCTGTAATCGACCCGCTTGCCCAAGAGGTTCTGCCGGAACCGGCCCTGTTTGCCCCGGAGCAGGTCGGACAACGACTTGAGCTTGTGGTTGTGGCTGCCCTGAATGGGCCTTCCCCGGCGACCGTTGTCGATGAGGGCGTCCACTGCCTCTTGAAGCATCCGCTTTTCGTTCCGGATGATGATCTCCGGAGCGCCCAGGGACATGAGCCGCTTGAGGCGGTTGTTCCGGTTGATCACCCGACGGTAGAGGTCGTTGAGGTCGCTGGTGGCGAAGCGGCCACCGTCGAGTTGCACCATGGGCCGCAACTCGGGCGGGAGCACCGGCATTACCGAGAGGATCATGTCCTCCACCCGGTTCCCGCTGTTGCGGAAGGATTCGACGACACGGAGACGCTTGATCGCCTTCTTGCGCCGCTGCCCGGAGGTGGACTGCATTTCGGTGACCAGTTGGTCACGAAGGGCCTCCAGGTCGACGGTCCTCAGGATGGCCAGAATCGCCTCGGCGCCCATACCGGCTTCGAAGACGTCGCCGTAGTGCTCCCTGAGCTCCCGGTAGCGGGACTCGGCGATTAGCTTGTGGATCCTCAGGTCTTCCAGTTCGTCCACCGCCATCTTGTAGGTCTCTTCGAGCTGGCCTTCCTCGGTGGACAATTGGCTGTTGACGGCGTCTATTTCCGATTGGAGGGCGATGAGGTCCGCGCCGGACGGCGCCAAGCTTTCAACGTCTTCCGGCTGGCCGCTGGCGGCGACGGTTGCTTCTTCCAGTCTGGTGTTAAGGGAGGCCAGCTTTTCTTCGGCCTGCCGGCGACGTTTCTCCGTCTCCAGTTCGAACTTGACCCTTTCGGCGTCGATGGCGTCCTGTCGGGCGTCCTCATCCACGGAGACGATGATGTGCTGGGCGAAGTAAAGGACCCGCTCCAGGTTGCGGGGAGAAAGGTCTAACAGCAGGCCCAGCCGGCTGGGAGTCGTTTTGCTGAACCAGATGTGGGCGACGGGCGCCGCCAACCGGATGTGGCCCATGCGCTCCCGCCGTACCTTGGCGCGGGTCACCTCGACCCCGCACCGGTCGCAGATGACGCCCCGGTACCGGATGCGCTTGTACTTGCCGCAGAAGCACTCCCAGTCCTTGGTCGGGCCGAAGAGGCGTTCGCAGAACAGCCCGTCCTTTTCCGGGCGGAGGGTCCGGTAGTTGATCGTTTCCGGTTTGGTCACTTCCCCGTGAGACCAGTTGAGAATCTGCTCCGGGGAGGCGATGGAAATCCGGATTGCGTTGAAATTGGTACCCGACGTTTCCGTCCTATCTGCCATCCTGACCATTAAATCGCCTCCAGCGGCTGAAATAGCTCGGTATCCCCAGAGAGTCCCTGGGTCAAGGGCGGCCGGTTCTCCTCGTTGAGCAACTGAACGGCCAAGCCAAGGCTCTGCAACTCCTTCAACAAAACATTGAATGATTCAGGCACGCCGGGCTGGCCAATGGGCTCGCCTTTGACAATGGCTTCGTAGGTCTTCACCCGGCCGGCCACGTCATCGGACTTGACGGTAAGCACCTCCTGCAGATTGTAGGCCGCGCTGTACGCTTCCAGGGCCCAGACTTCCATCTCGCCGAACCGTTGGCCGCCGAACTGGGCTTTTCCGCCCAGGGGCTGCTGGGTGATCATCGAGTACGGTCCGGTGGAACGGGCGTGAATCTTGTCCTCCACTAAGTGGATGAGCTTGAGAATGTAGATGCTGCCGACGGTCACCAGTTGGTCGAAGGTTTCTCCGCTCCTTCCGTCGTAAAGCTCGAACTTGCCGAAGGTCGGCGGAGCGATCCGCTGCTCCCGGTGCACCACGAGGGCCAGCTTGTAAAGCTGCTCTAAGTCCAGACCGGCCGTATCCTGTCCGGCCTCCTCGGTGAGCCACATTCGGAGACAGGCTTCTTGGGCCAGTCCAATCTTGTCTTGGTCGAAGACGTCCGCCGGGTTGTATCCACGTTCGGTGAGCCACTCGTCGACCCTTGAATAGTCGACGCTGGGAGGGCCTTCGCCGTTGGTGACACTGGAAGCCCCGGCCTTTTCGGCGAACCACACCCTGGCCAGGGCGTCTTCCACGGCCGCGTCCCGAGCGCCGTCGAACACCGGGGTGTTGGCCCGGAAATTCAAGCCGCGGGCGGCCCACCCCAGGTGGGTTTCCAGGACCTGCCCCAAGTTCATGCGGGAGGGCACGCCGATGGGGTTGAGAATGATGTCTACGGGCGTGCCGTCGGCCAGATAGGGCATATCCTCTTCCGGCAGGATCCGCGCCACCACGCCCTTGTTGCCGTGGCGGCCGGCCATCTTGTCGCCCACCGATATCTTCCGGGTCTGCGCGATCCAGACCCGGACGGCTTCGTTGACGCCGGGGGAGAGGTCGTCCCGGTTCTCCCGGTTCAGGACCTTCACGTCGATGACTTTGCCCCGCTCGCCGTGAGGAACGCGAAGGGAGGTGTCCTTAACGTCGCGGGACTTCTCGCCGAAGATGGCCCGCAGCAGCTTCTCCTCGGCGGTCAACTCGGTCTCGCCCTTGGGGGTGACCTTGCCGACCAGGATGTCTCCGGGGCCAACGTCGGCGCCGACGCGGATGATCCCCCGCTCGTCCAAGTCCCGGAGGCTGATTTCGCCCACGTTGGGGATGTCCCGTGTGATCTCTTCGGGTCCCAGCTTGGTCTCCCGGGCCTCCATCTCGTGCTTTTCGATGTGGATGGAGGTGAAGTAGTCGTCCCGGTAGAGGCGCTCGCTGACGATGATGGCGTCTTCGTAGTTGTAGCCTTCCCATGACATGAAGGCCACCAATACGTTCTGGCCCAAGGCTAGTTCGCCGTTGTTGGTGGAGGAACTGTCGGCCAGCACCGAGCCCACCTCCACCACATCGCCCTTGGTGGCGATGGGGCGTTGGTCAAAGCAGGTGCCTTGGTTGGTCCGGGAGAACTTGATCACCGGGTGGGAGTGGTCCACGCCCTCCTCGTCGGTGACAATGATGTCCCGGCCATTCACCGAGGTGACCACCCCGGCGGAGCTGGCAGTCACCAATTGGCCGCTGTCCCGGGCCACCCGGCCCTCGATCCCGGTGCCCACCGTGGGCGCCTGGGGCCTTAGCAACGGGACGGCTTGGCGCTGCATGTTGGAACCCATCAAGGCCCGGTTGGCGTCGTCGTGCTCCAAGAACGGTATCAACGCCGCCGACACGCTCATGATCTGCATGGGCGAAACGTCCATGAACTCGATGAGGTTCGGCGAATCCTGGGTGTAATGGTCGCCAATCCGGATCTCAACTTTTTCTTCCATGAACTGGTTGAGGTCGTCGAGCTTGGCGTTGGCTTGGGCTATCCTGAAGTCCTCTTCTTGGTCGGCCGAAAGATAGATTACGTCATCGGTGCTGGAGGCTACGAATGGCTGGACTTTGATCATGGCGCCATCGGGCAGCCGCCCGATGGCTTTGATCTTGTTGGCGCCAATGGCGCGTCCACGGCCCACGATGGTCCCGCCGTCGGTGTCCATCACCGCCTCGGTGACGGTGCGCCCCTTGAGGTCAGGGGAGTCCTTGGGTAACTCGTGCAATACCCGCCGGTAGGGCGATTCGATGAACCCGTACGGGTTCACCCTGGCGTAGGAGGCCAGCGTGCTGAGCAGTCCGATGTTGGGCCCTTCCGGGGTTTCTATGGGGCAGATACGTCCGTAGTGGGAAAAGTGAACGTCCCGGACGTCGAACCCGGCCCGTTCCCGGGAAAGGCCGCCGGGGCCCAGTGCGGAAAGGCGCCGCTTGTGGGTCAACTCCGCCAGCGGATTGGTCTGGTCCATGAATTGGGAAAGCTGGGAGCCGCCGAAGAACTCGCGTACTGCGGCGACCACCGGGCGAATGTTGACCAGCCCCTGGGGAGCCGCGGTTTCCGGGTCAACCAGCGTCATCTTTTCTTTGACCATGCGCTCCATGCGGAGCAAGCCGACCCGGACCTGGTTCTGCACCAACTCTCCCACGGCCCGTACCCGCCGGTTGCCCAAATGGTCGATGTCATCAGGGTGCCCGTCTCCCTGGTTGATGCGGATCATGGTGCGGATCACCTGTACCACGTCTTCCAGGGTCAGGGTCATCAGTTCGGCATTTGCGGGCATCCCCAGCCGGCGGTTCAGCTTGTACCGGCCCACGCGGCCCAGATCGTAACGGCGGGCGCTAAAGAACAGGTTTCGGATCAGGGTGCGCGAGTTCTCCAGGCTGGGAGGTTCACCGGGACGCAGCCGCCGGTAGAACTCCACTTGAGCGGCGGCAATCCGGCGGGCCGCCTCGCCGTTGTACTCATCATCGGGGTGCAGCCATTCCCAGAGAGACTTGAGGTCGTCCTCTTTGAAGGAGATCTCTTTGGTTTCGATGACCGGGTCGCGTTCCAGGGTCGACTGCATGTACTTGTGATTTTCGTCGGTGTCGATGTCGGTGAACATGGAGAGCATGACTTCATCGTCGGCCACGCCCAACGCCCGCAGGAAGGTGCTGGCTGAGACCTTGCGCTTGCGGTCGACCTTCACAGAGAGCACGTCCTTGCTGCTGGTCTCGAACTCCAGCCAGGCCCCCCGCGAGGGGATCAGCTTGGCGAAGCACAGGTTCCGGTTGCTGGCGGGGTTCCGCTCATAGACGAAGTAGATACCCGGCGAGCGCACCAGCTGGCTCACAACCACCCGTTCGGCGCCGTTGATAATGAACGTGCCGTTGTGGGTCATCATGGGAATATCTCCCATAAATATTTCTTGCTCTTTGATTTCGCCTGTCTCTTTCATTACCAGGCGGGTCTTGACGTAGAGAGGCTGGGCGAAAGTGATTTCCCGCTCCTTGCTATCCTGGGGCGAATACTTGGGTTCCCGGAAGTAGTGTCCCTGGAAGTGGAGGTCGTATTTCTTACCGGTGTAATCCGCTATGGGCGATATTTCCTGATATACTTCCGCGAGCCCGTCGTTCTTGAACCAGTCGTAGGACTGGATCTGGCTCTGGATGAGGTTCGGGACGTCGAGCACCTGTGGGATACGTGAGTAAGACCTGACATCAGGCAACTGCGTAGAAGGCCCAATATGAGCAAGAGACGAAGCCATTAACCCTTCTCCTTAACGTGGGTGGGTACGGCAAGTCAAATGGCCGAAATCCGGAAGGCGCAAGTAGTCGAAAGAGTATCCCGGGGGTGGATTCTGGCGGTCGGCGGTGGTGAAGTCGTCTTCTGAGGCATACGCCGGTAAACCTCAAGTGTATATGAATCTTCGACGTTGTCAAGGCTGATGTCAGCCTTTTCCAAGGTCTTTTCCCTGAAGCCCGACAACGTAATTGTAGGCGGCCGCGAGTTCCACTACGCTTGGGTGATCGTGGCCGTTGCCGCCGTGATGCGGTTGGCCAGTTCCTCTTTCCGGTCTTCCTCCAGTATCCTGATTCCCCGTTTGGTCGATTCCTTCGGTTGGAGCTACGGGGCAGTCGGCTTCGGATTCGCTCTTCAGTGGATCGTTTCCGGACTGCTGGGCCCGTCGGCCGGCTGGCTGGGCGACCGGTACGGCGTCCGCGCGGCGATGACGCTCGGCGCGGTCCTGTTCGTGGTGGGCATGGTGCTCACCGGCATGATGAACAGCTTGTGGCAATTCTACCTGTTCTTCGGCGTAATCTTGAGCGCTTCCATGGGCCTGTTCCAAGTGCCGTTGACGGCCGCGGTAACCCTCTGGTTCCGCAGGCATCTGGGTACCGGAATGGGCCTGCTGCAATCGGCGCAGGGCGTCGGGCCACTGGTGGCAGTGCCCATCATGTTGTGGATCATCGATCTGTTCGGCGGCGGCATCCAAGGAGTGCGTGCCGCCTTCTGGGTGCCGGGTATCTTCGGCGGAGTGATCCTCTTGCTCTTGGTGCGGTTCTTTTACAACGAGCCCGGCCAAGTCGGTCTCCGTCCCTTGGGAGCGTCTGGAGACGAGCCTATAAGGGAGATGCAGAAGGGCGAGATCGCCAAGGTCCGGACCAGGGTGTTCCTCAAGCAGGCCCAGCGCACCGGCGCTTTCTGGAACCTTATCGGTATTCATTTCTGGGGTTGCGCCGGCCACGCCATCGTTTTGGTCTATCTGGTTGCAATTGCAGAGACTGAGGGAGTATCCAAGGGCCTGGCTGCCGGGGCCTTCGTTACCCTCTCGGTGGTGAGCACCATAACCCGGTTCGTGGTTCCCGTGGCATCCGACCGGATGGGCAGCAAGGGGGCTATGGGAGTGTGCTTTTTCCTGCAGACTGTCCCCATAGTCCTTTTGTTCTTCGCTCATGACCCTTGGCACTTCTACCTGTTTGCCGTCCTTTTCGGCATCGGGTTCGGCGGCGAGATGAGCGCTTTCCCCATCATCAACCGCCAGTATTACGGCGGCGCACCTATCGGGACTACCTACGGCTGGCAGATGATGGGCGCCGGTTTCGGCATGGCAGCCGGGGCGCTGGTCGGCGGGCAACTCAGGGACTTGACCGGCAACTTCGACGCCACCATGGCCCTGTCGTTCGTCCTGAGCCTGATCGGAGTCGTTTCAATAATAGCGTTGCCGTCCACCAAGCACGAACTGCTTCCAGACTGGGAGAAGGGCCTGCCCACCTAAGCCCAGACCGGAGCCCAACCCGGCGCCGCCGATTGATTCGTCGCGCCGGTGCCTATCACCGGCCCTTATGCTAAACTCCGGTATCGATTCCGATGGCAGGTCGCCGGTTAATCTTGTTGTCTGGAGGTGCTCATATGCTGGACTTAATCATCCGTGGCGGACAGGTCGTCACACCCATGGGCGTAGGTGAGTGGGACGTTGCCGTCCAAGGAGAAAGGATCGCGGCGGTTGCCGCCCCCGGCACATTGGGCGATGAGGCGGGACGTATTGTCGACGCCACTGGCAAGATAGTGGTCCCGGGCGGCATCGAGCCCCACGCTCATATCTCCGCGCCGATTATGGGGCACGGCGACCTCAAAACCGCTCCTCCGGAACAGGTGAGCCGGGCCGCCCTGTTCGGCGGCACCACGACTCTGTTGGACTTCGCTATTCAGTACCCTGGGATCGACATACCCCAGGCGGTGCAGGAGCGCACCGCAGTCTGGCAGGGCAACTCCTACGCCGACTACTCCCACCACCTGATGATGCTGGGGGCCATCCCCCAGGAAGTCATCGGTTCCCTTCATGAGGCGGTGGAAGACGGTTTCCCCAGCGTAAAAATTTTCACCACCAACATCCGGCCCCCCGCCAGCACCGGCGAGCCCAGGATGGTGGGCACCGGTCATCTCCACGACCTGATGGAGGAGATACAACGCTTAAACGCCATGCTCCTGGTCCACGCCGAGGACGACGACATGGTCCAACACATGTACCGGAAGCTCACCAGCGAGGAACGGACCGAGTGGACCAACATGTCCCTGGTCCACAGCGCCGAGTCCGAGGACGTGTCTTTCCGGCGCGTCCTGCGGGTAGCCGAATGGACCGGGGCCCCGGTCTACTTCGTCCACGTCAGCGCGCTACACGGAGTGAACGCCATCGCCGAGGCCCGGGCCAACGGCCGGCCGATCTACGGCGAGACCCTGCACAACTATTGCTGCTTCAACGAAGAGGACTACAAAGAAGACAACGGTATGAAATACCACACCTACCCGTCGCTCAAATCGGAAAAGGACCGGTTGTCCCTGTGGGACGGCATCGTCAACGGCGGCCTCCAGACCATGGCCACCGACGAGTACTGCACCTCTTGGGAGACCAAGATTTCCGGCCGGACTATCTCAGACGTCACCGGCGGCCACAACGGGGCCGAAGCTCGCATGGGCATCACCTACAGCGAGGCAGTGTCCAAGCAGGGGATGAGTCTCCAGCGGTTCGTCGACGTCACCTCCGCCAACGCCGCCAAGATCATGGGGCTTTATCCTAGGAAGGGCGTTCTGGCGCCGGGCAGCGACGCCGATATCTGCCTCATAGACCCCAGCATCAAGCGGAAGCTGACGCCGGATGATTTCCACATCTCCGACTACAGCATCTGGGACGGGTTCGACATCGAAGGGTGGCCGGTCACGACCATACTGCGCGGCAAGGTGGTGGTGGAGGCCGGCGACTTCAGCGCGGCCCCCGGCGGCGGGCAGTTCCTGCGCCGCAAAATAGACCCCGCCGTCTCCAACCGCCCCGCATGCTAGCCTGTTCTCTGCGTTAAAAAGAGAATGACATGGCGCGAATCAAGCTGGTGCCAAGGGAGCAGCTTACGCCGGGGTTGCGGAAGATTGCCGATGAAGCCGCAGCTCACAAGCTCAACCCGCGCATTTTCCAGGCCGCAGGGAACCTGCCCGAGGTATACGAAGCGTTCTGGGCGTTCTACGGGCCGCTGAAATTGGGAGGTCTGCTCCCGGCGCGGCTGAAGGAGCTGGTCCGTCTCAAGATAGCCGAGCTGAACGAGTGCGCCACTTGAAAGCTGGGACGCGCTGCGCCGGCGGTGCGGCAGGGAATGACCGAGGAAATGGTGGCGTCCCTGCCCCATTTCGAAGACACCGGCCTGCCTTAGCCCGAATCCACCGATGGACGGCGTGAGGACACTGGAAGGGGGGTGAGGAAGTTACAGACGCGATGGTCCGGGCTCGAATTCGGGTAGATGAGGGGTTGGCGGCGGTCTGCAGGCGTTTTTGGGGGCGCCGATGGCGGCCTACAGTGGCTGTGGTGAGCGAGATGGCGGTGAGAGGACACGGCAAGAGGCGCTCGCGGACCGGACTGGCGCGAGTTTGCGGGGAGGTTCAGTTGGCGGGGACGTTGGGACACTGGCGGACGGGCGCCGTCAGGCCGGGAGTGGAATGGCTCGCAACCGGGCCAGGGCGCGACTGAACTGGGTTTCCCAAGGCCAGCGCTGTGGCAGATGCAGGGTGAGGCGGCGTGCCGAGCTGGTGAGCCGTCCGGCCAGGGCGAAGACCCGCCGCCTGAGGGTCTTGGTGGTCACGATCTGCTCACCCAAGCCGATGCGGGCCGTCCAGCGGGCCAGGTTATGCGCCATCACCTGAACCGCCAGCCAGGCGCCGTTGGCGGCGAAGCACCCCGACGGCATGTGGTTCAGCCCGACGCCGTACTTGAGGTCGCGTATGGCGTTCTCGACCTCGGCGTGGCGGCGATGGTCGGCTTCCAGTTCCAGCGTCTCTCCGTCCCGGTCGGTGATGAAGCCGTGATAGCTGTATCTGGCGAAGAGGGCGAGCTGGGAACCGGGCGTCGGCTTCACCCGCCGGACAATGAGCCGCACCGGTGCGGCGTCCGGCTTGGTCTGGAACGGGGTGTAAGTAGTCTCGGCGACATCGGCGGCGCCGTCCATCCAGTAGGGAATGGGAGTCCAGTCCTGCTCTGGTATCGCCTCGATCAGGTCCCGCAGGCTTTTGTGCTGGCGGACGGTGATGGAGAAGCGGACATCCACTTCCCGGCAGGCGGAAACAACAGTGTGGGTGTAGAAGCCGCTGTCGGCCCGCACCGTGAGTTGTCCGCTGGCTCCGCCGTAGCGCACCCGCCCCACCGTCTCACGCAGGAAGTGGGCGGCGCCGCGGGCGGTGTTGGCGCGGCCCTCGCGCAGCCGGGCCATCAGCATGTCGCCGGTGCCGGCGGCGGTCGCGAGCAGCGGGTGATAGCCACGGGCACCGGTATAGCCGTGGTGGCGCGCTCCCTCCTTGGCCATGCCGTAGGTTTCGCAGATGGTCGAATCCAGGTCGATGGTCAAAGGCGCATCGCCGGGTCCGGCCCCGGCTTGCCATGCCCGTGCCAGCAACTGGCGGCTCACGCGGTCGAGTTGACGGACGTGGCCCCAGCGAAAGCTGCGCAGGAAGGTGCCCAGGGTGGATGGCGCCTTGACCACGCAGCCGAGAACACCGACCGTCCCACCGGCACGCAGCGCATCCGCGTCGTCGATGCAGTCGCCGCCCGCCAGCGCGGAAGCGACCAGCGTCAGCAGCTTGTCCCCCGTGTTGGCCCGCCCCGGCGCGCCGCCGAGGTCTAGGTGACGGTCGACGAGTTCCCCCAGGCCCAGGTGTTGGGCGAGGGTGGCCGGCAGGAGCAGGCCGGCATTCGCCACCAGGCGGCGGTCGTCGAAGGTGATTTGGATACGGTCGGGGTGGTTGCGTGGTAGCATCTAATGGGTGCTCCTTTTCTGGGACTGTTTTGCTGTTACAAAACCATTATCCCAGATTCAGAGGAGCACTCTCCGGATTCTTCAAGGTCTGTCCCCAGGGCCGTCCTTCGGTGGATTCGGGCTTACCGGGAAAAACTGGCCATCCGCTTCGCCAAACGCATGGCAACGGACCACCGGAACGTGGACGACGAGTTCTTCCGGGAGCTGCGCCGGGAGTTTAGCGACCCTGAAATCTTCGAGTTGGGGATGATCACCGGACAGTTCATCGGCTACGGGCGGCTGCTGGCCATGCTGGACCTCGAAGACCTCACCGAACCCGCCGACTACGAACCCGCCGACTAATGGAGGACGTGATGACCACCTCCGGACACGACATCGAGGCCAAACGGGAACGGCTGCGGGCGATGGTCCCGCAGGGCGCCGCTGACGCGGCCACCGGCGGCGTCGACCACATCGCCGTTTTCGCCAAGGACCTGGAGCAGACTGCCCGCTTTTACAGCAACATCATGGGCATGCCGGTTACCCGGGTCACTGCCAACCGGGATGTGGCCGAGTCGACCCACATGAACGTGGCAATTGGCAATGGAATGTCTCTGGCCTTCTTCGACTTCCCGGACGTGCCTCGGCTACAACGCCGCGCCCCTGAAGGCGTCGGCAACGTGATGCACATCGCCATGCCCATCTCTCGGGACCGTTTCGATGAGGTCAAGACCCGGCTGGACGACAGCCGGGTCAAATATCAAGAAGTGGGCCACTCCCTTTATTTGAAGGACCCCAACGGGCTCGGTATCGAGTTGATGCCGCGTTAGCGCCTTCGGGAGGCGTTAGCCTATGACCCCGTGGCGTTCCAGGATGCGGGCGAGTTCGGCGACACCCTCGTAGTTGTCCTCGGCGGTGGGGTGGCCGAAGCAGAGGCGCATCGAGTTGGCGCCCCGGCCCTCGGGCGAGAACAGCGTTCCGTTGTAATAACCGACTCCTTCCGAGAAAGCCTGCTCCTGCACGCCCTCCAGGTCCGCGCCTTCCGGCAGCGTCAACCACACGTAGAGGCCGCCTTCGGGACGCGTCCACGTCGCGGCGTCACCGAAGTTCTCCCCCAATGATGCCAGCATGGCGTCGCGCTTGGTCTGCAGCGACTCGTTCTGCTCCCGGACGTGCTCCTCGATGCCGCCGCTCTTCATGTATTCGGCGATGGTCATCGCGGCGAAATGGTTCACCGCGCCGCCCATCTTGAAGGCCCAAGCGCGGCTGACGACTTCGGGAGGCGCCACCAGATAGCCCATGCGCATCCCCGGCGCGATGGTCTTGGAGAAGGAACCCACGTAGATAACCTGGCCGGTGTCGTCGAGCGAGTGGAAGGAGTCCACGTCTTCCCCCTCGAAGCGCAGGTCGATGTAGCAATCGTCCTCGAACACCGGGACGCCGTGGCGGCGGGTGATTTCCAGCACCCTCTTGCGCCGCTCAAGGGTCATGGTCCAACCCAGGGGGTTCTGGAAGGTCGGAATCGTGTAGAGGTACTTGACCCGCCGTCCCTCCGCCTTCAGCCGTTCGATGGTTGAGTCGAGGACCTCGGGCACGATGCCGTCTTGGTCGCACGAAACCCCCACGACGTTAGCTTGGTAGCGGCGCAACGAACGCAGCGTGCCCAAGTAGAGAAACTCCTCCGTCAGCACCGTGTCGCCGGGGTCGGTGAGGGTCTGGATGACCATTGAGATGGCCTCGCCCGATCCCCCGGTCAGCACCAGCCCGTCGGCGTCGACCTTCATATTGCGGTCGCGGTTGAGCTTCTCGGCCACCAGCCGGCGCAGCTCCGGGTACCCGGCCGGGTCGGTGTAGTACGCCAAGTCCCGCCCCTCGCGAGCCAGCACGCTCCTGACGGAGTCGGCCAGCCCGTCCAAGGGCAGGGTATCGGGGTTGGGATAGGCCACGGCGAAGTCGTACCTGGCGTGGCGGGTCTTGCCGGGCGGGTTCTCCGGGACTCCGGCGGCGAATAGACCTTCGTAGCTGAACTTGTCGGGCATCGTGGCGGCCCTCCTTTGGGGCTAGATAGGTGGCGGATACCGGACGGGGATTTTGTTGGTATCGATGAAGACATCGATTGCATAGGCTCCGACCCACGGATGTAACGCATACCCGTTGGTGGCCGGTTGCCGCACCCCCAAGAATACTTCTTGGAGACGAATGGCAGCCTCCCACTCCTGTGTGGTTTTAGGCCCGATCATCTCCTCATCCCGGAGCAAGAAGACGTTAACCAGATAGGCGTTCAGGCCGTTCAGTTCGCGCAGCCAATAGAGGTGCGCCAAGCGATTGGCGTATTGATAGAAGGAAGTGGACCAGTCCGCCGGCGCCCTTGACTTCAGAAAGGATTTGATTTCCCCCAAGCTCTCCTGGATCAGCCGCACCGCCGACTCCCCTCTTGCCTGGCTTGGAGCCGTGACCATTTCCGAGATATGGGACTTCGCTTCCACGAGCAGAATCTGTCCTTTGTCGGTTACGGCAAGTCCATCCCATTGAGGACCGAACCTTGGCCAGAAATCGGCCAGAGGACGGCGAGGTTCTAGCGGCTGCGTTAGATACCGGGAGCTTGCCAACCGGTCGACGAACTCTTGGTCCCGGTACTCGGCGTAGTGGTCGCTGAGCAGAGGCGAGCGCCAGTCGATGTCGTGTGGGGACTCGGCCAATCGGTCGCAAATGGCCTCATTGAGCAGTCCCGGACGACAGTTGACCAGGACCTGCAGCCACCGGCGGCTTCCCCGGTTGGCTGCGGCAGGGTCGGATACGTTACGAGTCATGCATACATCTTTGGCAAAGCACCTTTGACTCAATAGCACGACCACGACCATAATGTCAATTGGACGATGCAAATAGTAACTGTTCAGAGTAGATGAGTGTCCCCTCCTCTGCGGACGGGGGAGGGTTAGGGTGGGGGAGTTCCAACGCCAACCTCCCCCCTTCCTAACCTTCCCCCCAGTGCGCCGGAGGGAAGGGACACTCATCAAGTCTGAACACTTACCGCAAATAGTATAGAAAGAGGCTGCATGGCAACCGGACAAAAGATGACAGTCGCGGACCACGCCCACGCCGCCCTGGAGTTATTGGAGCACTCCGATCAGGAGTTCGCTAAAGGCGACGAAATGCAGGGCTCCGAGAAGTTATGGGGCTCCGCCGCCCATTCCGTGATGGCCATAGCCATGCAGCGCGGCTGGAGGTACAGCAAACACAACGCCAAGGTGGCGGCAGTCAACCGCCTTGCCGAGGAATACGGCGAACCCACTCTGGTGTCGAACTTTTTTGCGGCCGAACAGTTCCACTCCAATTTCTACCATGAACACATGGAGGACGACGTCATCGAACGGGGACGGCCGATAATCGCCCAGTTCGTCCATCGCATCCTGGAGATATTGGAGCAGGAAGCGGCGAGCGGAGTCACTTAATAATACTGGGAGAACACCGGCTCTTCGCGGGTGATGATTTCCAAAACCACCGGCTGGCCGCCTGCCGCGATTTCTTGGGCCCGGGCCAGCGCCGGCGCGATGTCGCCGGGTTGAGTTATGGTCTCGGCGTGGCAGCCCAGGCTGTCGGCCATCTTGGTGTAGTCGCCGGTCAGGAACTTGGAGCCGTACTTCTCCACCGCAATCGGGATGTTCTTCTCGTAGCCGCCCATGGCCCCGTTGTTGATGATTACCGTGATGGTGCCGATGCGGTTGCGGGAGGCGGTCTCGAAGTCGGTGCCGCACATGCCCACTGCGGTGTCGCCCATCAGGTTCACCACCGTCTTTTCCGGAGCAGCCAGCTTGGCCCCCAAGGCGTACCCCAGACCCGCCCCCAACTGGGTGGAGTTTCCCCAGCCGATGTACCCGCGCGGGGTGGTGGCCTCGTAGAATGGGACGATCTGGTCGCGGGGATTGCCTGAGTCGTGGGTGACGATACTGTTGGCTTTGTCCAGCCCGTTGTTCAGCTCCCACACGACGCGGTACGGGCTGATGGGAATATCGTCCGAGGTGAGGCGCGGCATCCATTCATCCAGCCATTCCCGCTTGATGCCAGCGATTTCGGACGAGACCGAGGCGTCGCCCCGCCGGCCGTTGCCGCCCAGGGCCTGCTTGACCTCGTCGATCAACTGGCGAAGCACCAGCTTGGCGTCGCCCAAGAGCATGTCTTCCAGCCCGTACTCGCCGTTCAGGTCCTTGTCGTTGATGGTGGACTGAATGATGGCCTTGCCCCGAGGTACCGGCGCCGATGCCAAGGTCTTCTGGAAGCTGGTGCCTATACCGAACACCAGATCGGACCTCCGCAAGAACTCGCCGACGGCCTTGGTGCCGGTGTTGCCGCCGGTGCCCAGCGATAGCGGATGGTCTTCGGGAAAGCCGCTCTTGCCCAGAGTGGTCGTCATTACCGGCGCGTTGAGCAACTCGGCCAACTCGACCAGCTCCGGCGTGGCCTCGGCGTACAGAACGCCTTGACCGGCGTATATGACTGGACGGCCGGCTTCCATAAGGCGGCGGGCCACCCGCACGGCGTCAACGGGGTCGGCGGCGGTGCGGCGCTTGGTGATGGGCGAGTAGAAGAACTCTGACTCGTCGATTTCTCCGTTCATTACGTCGATGGGTGTTTCCAGGACGACGGGGCCCGGGACGCCGGCGCGGAGTTGGGTGTAGGCCCGGCGCAGCATCTCCGGGATGCGGGCCGGGGAATTGATCATTCCGGCCCACTTGGCAACCCCGGCATAGTTGCGGCTGGCCGAGAACTCCGAAGGCATCGTGGTGCGGCCGGAGCCCTCATGGCCGGGCAGCATCAGAATGGGGACGGAATCGGCGTAGGCCTGGGCCACTCCAGGGAAGGCGTTTTCGATGCCGGGTCCGGCTTGGACGATGCATACGCCGTTTTTGTGGCCGTTGTTGATGCGGCTGTAGGCATCCGCCATGTTCACGGCGCCCCGCTCCATACGCGAGATGACCGGACGAATTCCAGCCGCGGCTATGGCGTCGATCAGCGTGTTGTTAGGAAAACAGAACGCTACATCGACGCCCTCCTGCTTCAGGATGTTGGCGATGGCGGTCTTACCTTGCATCAGTCCTCCGGGACACCAAGATTAGCGCGGAGCAGGGGGAGAACGCAGAGTTTCTTCGAGACGGCCTCCGCGCCCCAGGCGCACACTCTGCATTGGAACAAAAATCAGTATAGACCCTCGTCGGAGAAAAAGGGTTGGTCGATGTCTGCGCCGGCCTCTCCCATCATCCGGGCGGTGTTCAGCAGGCAGGCCCGGCGGTACAAGACAAGGATGGCTTGGTCGAGCAAAATCGGGGGCTTGTTGATACGGCGGCCGTGCTTGAGCGCCAGCCAGGCGCTATGCCCGGCAGCGAAATATTCCTCCAGGAAGTCGGTCGGTTCGACTTCCACGGCGCAGGCTTCCAGTATCTCTTCCGGGGCCTCGGAACAGAGTATCCCGGGCTGCTCCGTGGCTGTTTGAAGGAAATGGCGTTGTCGGTCCAGGTCCATCAGATTGGTATATTCCCCCACGCGTTAAGTGCATAGTTGGATGCCTTCGGCAAACGCGTAGGGGCGTTTCGCGAAACGCCCCTACGTAGTGTAGCCAAGTGTAGCCAATGAAGCGTGGGATGCAATCAGAGGTTGAGTTGCGGGACCAGGTACCGGGACAGCTTGTTATAGATTTGGAGGCGGCTTCGCTGGGTGTCCACCACCACCAAGCGGTTATTCTCGGCGTCGAACTCCACTGCGGTGGGCTGGGCGAAGGTCCATTCGGGCTCGGTGCTGCGAACTTCCCGGCGGCGTTTGGCGTAGTCGTCATTTGCGTCCACCGTCATTTGCGCCCAAGAGGAGAGTTGCTGAGCATCCCCAACCAGGCTGGTGAGGAACCTGCCTTCGGCGGTGAAGATGTGAATCCGGCCTTGACCCCATTCGTTATCCGACCAGTCGCAAACGTATACGTCTCCATCGGGGTCTACAGCGACGTCCGACGGATAGTTGAGGTCCCCGCTCTTGTTGCCGGAGCCTCCGAACTGGGCTTCGAAACGCCCTTCGCTCGAGAACTTCTGGACCCGGTGATTGTTGGCGTCAGCCACATAGACCGAGCCTGAGCCGTCAACCGTGATGCCCCACGGGGCGTCGAACTGGCCCTCTTCGGACCCCTTTGAGCCCCAAGAGCCGAGGAACGCGCCGTCGGTTTTGAACATGCGGACTTGATGGCTGCGCCCGTCGGTCACGTAAACGGCGCCAGCCGGGGATACCGCGATGCCACAGGAACCGTTGGGTTCCGATTCGCCGGGTTGCACCGTAGTCCAGTGTCTCTGGTAGGCTCCCTCTTTGTCGAAGACTGAAACCCGGTTGAGCCATTCGTCGGCCACGTAGAGGTTGCCATCGGGACCCGTTGCGATGCCGGCCGGCCATATGAGCTGGCCGTTGGCATCCCCGTACCGGCTGAACTCTCCGAGGAATTCTTCTTCACCCCAAGCGCCTCCCAAGGTTATCTTGGAGACTCGTTGGCCCACGCCGGTGCGGTTCCAGGCGACGTTGCTGATTGACTCCGAGCCCCGGTTGGCCACATAGACCACGCCGTCGGGCCCCAGAGTAATGGCTACCGGGGTGTTGAAACCCATGCCGGTTTGAGAACCGCGGCCCACATTGTGGCTATAGTCGTAGGTGCGACCGGCAACTGTTTCCGTAAGCATCGGTGTTCCTCCGAATGATTCCACTGGCTATGAGTTCGCAGACCGATCATCCGCTCAGGCCATTTAGCGGCGGGCGGCGAATTCGCCGCCCTTGCTTCCTCTGCCCGTTGGCCGGAAACGCTGGCATAGCGTCCCCGATGGTCGGCCGGAAAGATGGACTATTCAGGACAGTATCGGCAGCTTCTCGTAGGTACCGCCGACGACGGGGTTGCCGTCTAGTCCCATCCAGTCCTCGATGATCGTAGTGTACAGGCCCCGGTAGTCGTAGTTGGGGACCACGTCGCCCTGCTCCAAGTCCTTCTGTTCCATGGAAGGGAACTCGCTGTACTGGCCACCCCGCACGCCAGCGCCGAACATGAAGGCCGCTCCGCCCGCGCCGTGGTCGGTCCCGGACCCGTTGTCGTGGGTCCGCCGGCCGAACTCGGTGAACATCAGGACTACGACATTATCGTCCACGCCGTGTTCCCTCAGGTCGTCCAAGAAGGCGTCCAAACCGTGGGAAACGTCGTTCCACAGCTTGTCAGCCATGCCAGTCTGGTTGGAGTGGCTGTCGAAGCTGCCGTGATCGACGTAGAAGATCCTGGTGCCGAAGTTGGCCATGTGGACTTGGGCGATCCCCTTGAGCTTCTTGGCGATAGAGGTGTCAGGGTATTCCACGTCGGACTGGTAGATTCTGGGGGCTTCCTTAAGGATGTCGGCCCCTTCCAGGGTGTCCAAGCCGGTCTGCCCCAAGTAGTCCATCACGGCGCTGGAGCCGATGGCCGGAGAGTAGAGCCGGGAGAACCGGTCCAGAATCTTGTTCCTTTGTTCCGGTTCGGAGATGCCGGGCAACAGCCCGTAGTTGTCCAGGTCGTCCACGACGGCCACGGGCGTGCCGGACAGAGCCAGAGCCCGGAACAGGGACGGGCCGAAACTCACCGTCGTGAGCACGTTTTCTTTGTTGGGGTCGATGTCGCGGGTGGCCCGGCCCAGCCAGCCTTCGGTGCCCAGCTTGTCCGGCTCGCAAGTATGCCAGATGTCCATGGAGCGGAAGTGGGAACGCGGGGAATTGGCGTAGCCGATCCCGTGGATAATCGCCATGTCGCCGCGGTCGTATATGTGCTTCAGCGGGGCCATCTCGGGATGGAAGCCCACCTTGTCGTCAATGGGGATCACCCGGTCTTCGGCGATACCCACCGTGGGGCGGTTGTCCCTATATAGCGGGTTGCTGTAGGGAATGACCGTGTTCAGGTAATCATTGCCCCCGGTCAACTGGAAAACGACCAAAACCGGGTCTTTCTTCGTACTGGTCATCGCTATCCTCCGAATGCTCCTCCGACGGTATTAAGTCGGCCCGCGAAATTTAGGCGTACTGGTACTCACGAAGCGAAACGATCAACTGGAGCAACTCCGAGACTCGCGTCGTGGAAGCGGCGGTCTGGTCCGGGGTGTCCCAACTGAAGGCGCCGCCCTCTGATAGGAAGCCGATAAGCTCGTCGCGGCTTTCCTTGTTGACTTCCAATGGACCCAGCAGGTCCAGGCAGCCGTCAACCACTTCCTCGGCGGTGCGGCCGTTACGGGCTTGCAGCCGCTCTACCAAGTCCTTGATTCCGGGCCGGGAGACGTCTCCCACCAGTTCGGCGGTGAAGTTGACCCGGCGCATCAGCGAACCGCTGTTGATCCATTCGGCGCCGGTGTGCCAACCCTCGACGCTGGGCGGGTTCAGCAGGTCCTGACCCATGTAGGAAGGCTGGCGAGAGAGGTCGCCAATGCCGGGGGCCGGGAACTCGGCTCCGCCCACCATGCGCAGGGTGCCGACGACCACTTCCGTGGGGTTCTTCAGGCGGGCGAAACGGGACTCCTTGAAGAAGTCGGAGTTGAACAGCACTCGCAGGCAGGCCCTCATGTCGTAACCGGAATTAATCAGAGCGTCGGCGAGGGTATCGACGGCTTCAGGGTCCCTGGGCGGAGTGACTGACCATGCCGGCACTTGGGCCTCGTCCGCCACGAAGAAGTTGTAGAGGTGGCGGGCGATGAAACGGGCGCAGGCAGGGTCTTCGCTGATAATCCGGACGATGTCTTCGCCGTTCAAGTTGCCAGTGTGGCCCAGGAACGTCTTTTCGGTGTCGTCGTGGTCTTCGTCCCGGTATTCGAAGAACCAGTCGTGACGGCCGACAGGACCCCGGGGCAGCTTCGGTTGGATCGTCCAGCCGGTGAAGGCCCTGGAGCAATCCCGGACGTCCACTTCGGTGTAGTTGCCCACGCCCATGCTGAACAGTTCCAGCAATTCTCGTCCCCAATTCTCGTTGACGGCGTCGGCGTGGTTATCGCAGTTGTCGAGCCAATAGATCATGGCCGGGTCCTTGGCCATCTCGACGAGCAGGTCCCGGTAATCGCCCATTCCCTTTTGGCGGAACTTGACGATCATGTCCATAACGTCGTCGTAGTGGTCCACTTTGGAGACCCCGGTGGCGAAGATGCCATGCCAGAAGAGGGCCATCTTCTCTTCCAAGGGGCGGCGGGTATTGACCATGTCGTGGAGCCATTCCGCGGCGCCCATTCCCGGCAGGGTGCCGGGGCGCCAGGTCCACGGGTGGTAGCGCATCATTTCGTTGCGGCCCAGGGATTCCTGTTCCTCCGGGTGGAGAAGCTCCTCTACGGTGGCCTCGTAGCCCTTGGCCACTCGGGCCTCGAGCTCCTCCCGGGTTGCTCCGAAACCGGCGCGGCGCATCAGGTGAGCCATCAATGCGATGTTTTGGTCGCCCATGATTTCCTCCTCTCTGTGTCGTGCACCCCAAGCGAGGGACACGTTGTCGCCGCCGTCGCTAATTCCCGCCAACATCCGACCCGGCCGTTCCGGGAAATACCCCGCTTCAGACCCCTGAAAAAGCGCAGACAGCCCCTTCGTAATTTGTCCTCATGGTAGGCGCGCCCCACACTCGTTGTCAATAATACGTTCGAGCCGGTGGAGGGTAGACTGGCTGCCTTCGGCGGATTTTACTCTCCGTGGATTTTGCCCTTCTGATTTTACTCTTCTCATGGATGAAGGGATGGGAGTTTACCGGACCGTTGTAGCATTACCTGACGGATGAACGTGAAGGCTGCCGATTCCCCGGTGCGGCACCGGGCGCTGGATAGGGGCGCCCCTTTCGGTCGTTTGACCGGAATTGGCTTCGCCGGTAGACTTCGGCCAAACTCCTGAGATTGAGGCTCAAGATGCGTTTGGAAGGCAAGGTGGCGTTGATTACAGGTGGGGCCCGCGGCCAAGGAGCTGCCGAAGCAATGTTGTTCGCCCGTGAGGGGGCGAAGGTTGTCATTGCCGACGTTTTGGACCGCGAGGGCATGGCGGTCGCTGCGGAGATTGCCGAATTGGGCGGCGAGGCGCTCTACGTCCATCTTGACGTTTCCAGCGAAACCGATTGGCGCCAAGCCGTGGACACCGTCGTATCGAGTTACGGCAAGCTGGACGTCCTGGTGAATAATGCCGCCATCTGGCGGAGCGGGAGCGTGGTCGACACTTCTTCCGAGCAATGGGACCAGGTGTTGGCCATAAACGCCAAGGGTGCGTTCCTGGGCACCAAGCTGGCTATCCCGCAGATGCGCAACGCGGGGGGCGGTTCCATCGTCAACATCTCGTCGACAGCAGGACTCGTCGGCAGCCGCACCAGTACCGCATATAGTGCCTCCAAGGGTGCGGTAAGGCTGCTCACCAAGTCCACCGCCGTTCAGTACGGCGCCGAGGGGATCAGGGCCAACTCGATTCACCCCGGTCCTATCGACACTGTCATGGGCGACCAGGTATGGCCCGACGCCGGAAGCCGGGAAGAAACGATAGAACGGACGGTGCTGAAAAGGCTTGGGACCCCGGACGACATTGCCAACGGGGCCCTGTTCCTCGCCTCCGACGAATCGTCGTTCATGACTGGGACCGAGTTGGTGATAGACGGCGGCCTAACCGCCCAGTAGCTCGTGGCTAACATATCCATTAAACTGATCCAAATGGGGCTCTACCTCGGTTTGACCTTGAGAGATGCGCTGCGCTAACGCCCCTGCGCGTTCAGAGATTCTCCGTGCAGCGTCCTTTACTCTGTACTCGTAAGTTGAGTTGCCAGCCATTTCGTGAACTAGGCCGGTATGTACCAACACCTCCCAGGCCCGTTCCCACCTAACACAGTCGTTCAGAAAGCCTTCGACCCTTTCGTCCAAAGGCGGTTCTTGTCCTTTCTGATACGGCGTCTTGCTGTATTGTTTCCAGTTGCCTACTCTAGCCTGTTCAAATGCTTGGGCCGGGCTTGCCTCCGGATGGTCTATCAGATAAGGGATCATCTGGGTGGAGAAGAATCTGCCGTTGATCTTGTTGACCAGTACGAACTCAGCCACAGGTTCTTGTCGTTCGCTTGTGAGCCTTCCTAACGATTGGGCAATCGTGAAATTGATCAGCCCATTGTCCATGAACTCGCGAACCCTTGGTTTCAACAACATAACCCGGATGAGTTGGGGCCACTCTTGGCCCCCGCCAAGTTTCTCCCGGTACGAATCCCAAGATGTGGGATCATCTAATACACCCAAACTGCGTAATGCTTTTTCCAGACCGGAGACTTTGGTTTCCGGCGAAAGGGATCTGGTTTGTAGCACCCGGCTGACTTTCTTGAAGGTGATTTCGTCTTCGGACGGCCTCGGGACAACTTTAGCTCGCAGAGTTGGCAACCCAACAGCCATTGCAGCCCGCCACCGTCTCTCTCCGTCGTGGAGATCGAAAAAACCGCCCCAAACGTCGTCTTCGGCTAGTATCGGGAATACGGTTACTTCATCCAGTTGACCAATTGAATGAATATTCCGACCCAGATCCGCTATATCGTCAACGTCGAACTCTTGCCGGAGATTCTCCGGGTCGGGTTTGATCAAATCTACTGGAACATCAACTATGGACCCATACCACTGTTGGAGTGGCTTTAACCCCAAGGCGTCTATCGAAATTGTTCCGATGTGTCTCACGGATTCTGTTGTAGTCATCTACTAGCCTCCCGTTCCAGACAAGCGAGTTTGTGCGTCCTGTAATGCCAATTGAGGCGCATTATTCGGTAAACCTGTTTGTTGTTTAGCCCAAGCTGTCAGTTGATTAGAAATCCTAGCATACTCTTGGTCTAACTGATGCTGAAGTCGGTTGATCTTCGCAGCAGTCTGCTGGAACTCAAACCGCTTTTTCGTGGCGACGGTATCTCCTAACTGAGGTAAGATTGCCTTGAAGTCTGCGAATGAAATACCGTACAAGCCGGAAAAATCTCCCCGAAACTTCCGTCATCAACCATTCTCTGCTGGATAAAGCTCAAAGTCTGGGCGTCGCCGCTAGCGATCGCTTCCTTTTCCTCTTGGATGTCGTCGGCGGCCCTGATGCTTCTTGTCGTACTTGTTCTGGTTTCCAGTTCCTTGTCTCTGCGGCCACGCATACTACGTAAGTCGGAATTCTCTATTGGTATGGCTTGCGCATGGGCAGATTGTGGGTTGACCCAAACGTACCAAATAACCTTGTATAACCAAGTCCTCCCAAATGGCTGGGCGTTGAAGGTGAAATACCCGGGACTACGAGCGCGAAACGCATTCCTTCCTGCGTCTTCAGCGCTTCTGAGGCGTCTGGAATAGATGCTTCGGTTGTTAGCCACACCAGGGATATAGCCCAAAGCGCCTTCTAGTACTTCGTCTAGTTCTTTGCCATATGGGTGGGCGGCCAGAAACAAGCCAATATTCAAATTATCCCTTTGGCGTTGAATAGAAGGGGTAGTCATTCTTTTTTCCGTCCTCCGTCAGCCGCCTACCCAGCTGATTCCTAAAATTTGCGACACCCGTGGCAGTTTTACCAGGTGCGACCACTCGCCAGAGTCGTCGTTCATGACTGGGACCGAGTTGGTGAAAGGCGGCGGCCTAACCGCCCAACAGCTCGGCCAGCGGTCCCACCGGCCCCAAGTTCTCAAGATTGTCCAACATTCCCAAGGCTGTGCCCGCGTCCTGTTCGGTCAGGGCGACGCCGGCGCAATCGAGGAATTTGACCCGCACGTCTTCCATCATGACGCCGCGCAGCGCCCCGGTCGTGGCGCGCTCGGCCCGCTCGGTGAGGACCCGGCCGTCTTTGGTGTGGACCTCCACCTGGTTGTAGGCTTCGGTCCAACTGAGCTGGCCCTCGTAGCCGGGGTGACGGCGCATCTCGATGCGTGGGATGAGCCGTTGGACCTCCGGGCGCGCCACCTGCTCGTCGGTGAAGCTCGCCAGCCCGATTCGCCCGTCCAGTATCTCCGCCGCCAAGCAGTACTGCATGCTGAACTTGCCCTCCAGTCCGCCGGTGGGACGTGAGTGAATCAACGACCGGGGCGGGTCGAAGTCCACCAAAACGTCGATACGGTCGACTTGGTCCGCGGTGAACGTTTCTTGGGCCAACAGCTTGGCGGTGGCGTCCAGCGCCAAGTGGGCGCTGCCGCAGCAGGGATACTTCTTGATTTCGATGCCCGATTCCACCATGTAGCACCGGTTGCCGATGGAGGCCGCGGCCTTCTCGGGATCGTAGCCGCTGCCGCCGGAAAAGGCTCGCATGAAGCCGAACCGTCCCTCCAAGGCGTCGGCGCTGGCTGTGAACCCGGCCCGCACCAGCTTGGCGGCGGTGATGCCGGACCGGCAGGCGGCCCCGGCGTGGTACGGTTTGGTCATGGTGCCGAAATTCTGCCGGAGCCCGGCGGCTTGGGAAGCGGCCAGGGAGATGGCCATTGCAGTTTGGCCGGCGTCCAATCCCAAGAGGCGGGAAGCCGCAGCGGCGGCCCCCAGGGTCCCCAACGGGCCGGTGGGATGCCAGCCGAGGTCGTCGTAGTAGGCGGGGCTGATGGCGTCGCCAACGGCGCAGGCCACCTCGAACCCCAGCAGGTATGCCAGCAGCATCTCGCCGCCGGTGGCGCCCACCTCCTCCGCCAAGGGCAGGGCGGCCGGGATGAGGACGGCGCTGGGGTGGGTCTTGGTGATAAACGTGACATCGTCGTAGTCCAAGGCGTGGGACATTGCCCCGTTGATCAAGGCGGCTTCCGGGGTTGAAGTCTTGAAGCCGCGGCCTACCACCGTGGCGGACGGCGTACCGCCCAGCCCGCCAACGTAGTCACACAACACGTCGGCCAGCGGTTCCTTCGAACCGGCCAGCATACAGCCAAGGCAGTCGATTATCGCGGCCTTGGCGGCTGCGACCGCCTCGGGCGGAAAGTCCTCCAACCCGGCGGTGGTCACGTATTCGGCGAACTTCTTGGTAACTTCCATAACGGCTCCACTGCGCGGCCTCGGCCGACGTTTTTCCCACAGTAAAGCACGCGGCTACCGGGCGCGCAATTCGCCTTATCGTTCGGGGAGGCTGAACAAGTCTATAATGCGGTAAGGATTGTAACTGCATTGGTGGCGAGGCCAAGTAATGGATCCGGTCGGGATAAGGGAATTAAAGCGAGACACCAGCGCGATTATCAAGCGAGTGCGAGAAGAAAAAGAGCCAGTCGAGATTACCCTTCGCGGGGAGGTTGTGGCGCGAATTGTACCGGTCGAGTCGCCGTCCGATCCCGATGAGTTCGTCGAGAGTGAGGAAGAGCGGGCAAAAAGGCTCAAAGCGTTATGGAAGAATATGGACGAACTCGCTGAACGAATGTCTAAGAACGAAGGCGAATCGGCTGGAATGAGTGCAGTCGAGGCCGTCCGGGAACAACGGCGCGAACTTTAGATGTTTGTGGAATTAGCAGTCGACTCGAAGGAATTGGCGGATCTCAGTGGCCAGATTGCTGCCGAACTGCGGCTCAGGGGCGCGGACGCCGTATACGTTGCCGTCGCCGTCCAACGAGGCGTCCCGCTCATCACATTCGACGACCAGCAACGCAACAGGGCAAATCAACGGGTGCAGACGGCTACGCCGGCGAGCTCGGGTCCATTCTAGGCCGGGCGTGATAGCGGGTCTCAACTTGCCGGGCCCAAGGGCCCGGAGTAATATAATCGCTAAAAGCTGGATATAGGTTTTGGATGAGGTTTTGAAGAGATGAGCACACAGATAAGCGGCCGAGAGTTGAAAGTGGTGCACGGTACCGCCGATCCCGGCACCACTATCCAGACACGGGGCATGGTCCGCAAGCCTGGGGTGGACAGCAACACCGCCGGGGCCAGCAAGGTCTGGCTGGGACACGTCGAATGCACCCCCAACACCATGGGCCCGCCCCACAACCACGGCGAGGCGGAGACCGCCGCCTACGTGCTGAAGGGTCACATCCGCGTCTACTACGGAGAAAACTTCGAGGAACACATAGAAGCCGGACCCGGAGACTTCATATTCGTTCCGGCCCACTTCGACCACATTGAGGGCAACCCCTACGACGAGCCGGCGGAAGCCGTCCTCTCCCGCGGGCCCGACAATATCGTGATCAACCTGGAGGAATAACGAAGACGGTCCCCCCTCCCAACGCCACGACCCGCCGGACCGCTACCGGCACCCAGAGCAGACCGACAGCCCGCCCATCCGGCCGGGCTGTTTCTCTTTTTGGGTGACCCACGTAGCTTGTCCCGAGAAAAGCCCTGGCCCAAAAGGACCTGACGAAACCAAACGCGGAATGGAACGTTATACTAGGCCGACGCTTCCGATTGCAGCATTTTCCTCCGGGGTGGATTCCATCCTGTCATGAGGCTGGAGCGGCCCCTCCGGGAGGCGCCGATCAGCGAGACTCCCGGTGGTTGAATAAGGACGCAAAGCGAGTTGATCCGAGTTAACCCGAAGAGCCTTCTGGCCCGGCCGCGCAACGTGTTCTACGGCTGGTGGGTTGTGGTGGTTGCCGCCTCCGCTGACGCCTTGAAACACGGCACGTTCAACCGGGGATTTTCCTTCTATGTCCTTCCCCTCACCCGTGAATTGGGCGTTGGTCAGAGCCTGATCGGGTTGGCTGAAATGTTGGGGCGGTTGGAAGGCGGCCTCCAAGGCCCGTTGATGGGTTGGATTACGGACCGGTACGGTCCGCGTCCCGTGATGGTGCTGGGCGCCGTCGCGTCGGGCGCCGGGTTCATGCTCCTGTCCGTCACCGGGAACTACGTTTATTTCCTGCTGGTGTTCGTAGGGTTGTTATCTTTGGGTTTTCGAGCTGGCTACAACAACGCCATTATGCCGGCCATAAACCAGTGGTTCCGCCGCCGCCGTGGACTGGCGATGTCGCTAGCCAGTGTCGGGAGCCCGTTGGGCGGAATGATCATCGCACCAATCATGGGCTACCTGGTCTTCGAAATCGGTTGGCGCGACGCGGCTTTCGTTTCGGGCTGCCTGGTCCTGGCCGTAGTGGCTCCGTTGGCTATTTTCATCCAACCCTCGCCGGAGAGCCGGGGGCTGCTTCCCGATGGGGACAAGCCAAGAGACCCGCCGGGCTCCGCCACGATGGTGGTGACGAGTCCGGCCGGTCCCGGGGCGGCTATGCCGGGCGAGGCCGGGAGCCGTGTGCCAGCGCCGGAAACCGATTTCACGGTAAACGAGGCGGTCAGGACAACCTCCTATTGGCTCTTGGTGCTCGCGGTCGGCATGCGGAACACGGTGCATTCGGGCACGCAATTCCTGCTGGTCCCGATAATGTTCTGGTTTCTGCAGGGGTCCGGGCGCACCGAAGACCAGGTCGAGGGCCTTTTGCCTCTCCTGGTTGGTCTCATGTCCCTTAGCTCGGTGATCATGAACCCGATAACCGGGTGGTTTGCCGACAAATGGTCAAAGCAGCGATTGAGCGCCGCCGCGATGATTGGGGGCGCCGCCGCATTGGCCGCCTTGGTAAACGACAGCGGACACCTCTGGCAAGTGCTGCTTTTCGTGGTGCTGCTGGCTTTTTCGGAGACCGCCAATCCTTTGGCTTGGGCCATAATGGGCGACTTCTTCGGGCGCAGCAATTACGCTACCCTGAGGGGCTGGCAACACCTTCCGGACCAATTGATGTCGATGAGCACCCCGTTCTGGATGGGACTGATATACGACCGAACAGACAGTTACGTGTGGGCGCTCATTCCGCTGGTGGCCCTCTACGCTCTCGCCGCCATTTCATATTGGGTCATCCCGAGGCCCAAGCCGCCGGACCGCCGCCCCTATTGACGGTCCCGGATTACCCCAGGCTGGCCACTGCCTTGGCGAACCCGTCGACCGCCCCCTCCAAGACCCAGTCTTCCACGCAGTAGGATATGCGGAAATAACCGGGGGTGCCGAATCCCCGGCCCGGGACCACCAAGACGTTCCACTCCAAGAGGGACCGGGTGAAGGCCACGTCGTCCTCGATGGGCGACTTGGGGTAGAGATAGAACGCTCCTTGGGGTTTCACCACGTCGTAGCCCAGTTCGCTGAGTTGGGTGTGCAGAAAGTCCCGTTTCTTCTCGTAATAACCGGGGTCGACGCTGACGCCCTGCAGGCCGCGAACGATGTTCTGCATGAGAGCGGGCGCGTTCACGAAGCCGAGTGTACGGTTGCAGAAACCCAACCCCGCCGATAGCTCTTCCTTGCCGGCGTAGTGGGGGTTCACCGCGATGTACCCGATCCGCTCCCCGGGCAGCGCCAGGTCCTTCGCATGGGAAGTGACCACCACGCTGTTCTCGTAGTGAGGCAGAACCTGGGGGAAGATCAGCCCGTCGAAAATGATCCGCCGGTACGGCTCGTCGCTAATTAGGAAAATTTCGCTGCCGTGTTCCTGCTGCTTGTGTCTCAGCAGGGCGGCCAAGCCGGCGATCCCCTCGGTGGAATAGACCGCTCCCGTGGGGTTGTTTGGCGAGTTGATGATGATGCCCCGGGTCTTCGGGGTGATAGCCCCCTCAATGGCGCCAAGGTCTAACTGGAACTGCGAGTCGGTGGCTGCTACCACCGGCACGCCCCCGTGGTTGTCGATGTAGTACAGGTATTCCCAGAAATAAGGGGAGAGGATGATGACCTCGTCCCCGGGATTCAGGACGGTTTTCAGTACCACGTTGGCGGCGGCGGCGGCCCCGCAGGTCATGATGACGTCCCCGCCCTGGAAGGGCAGACCGCTCTCAGTGGCCAGCGTCTCCGCCACCGCCTGGCGGGTTTCCATGTAGCCGGGATTGGGCATATAGCGGTGCATTCCTGGTACTGGGGCGTTGGCCAACCGCCGCAGCTCAGCGTGAAACTCGGGAGGCGGCTCGGTAATCGGGTTTCCCAAGGAGAGGTCGAACACTTTGTCGGCGCCGATTCTCGCCTTCAGGGCCAACCCTTCTTCAAACACGCCCCTGATCCAGCCGCCTTCGCTCATGAACTGACGGACTTTTTGCGACACCGGCATCTGGGTTACCTCCCACTCGTGGCTTCCCCACGGCCAACGGCGAGTGTAGCAACGCCCCTTCGGGGTGTCAAAAAAGCAGGCCGGAGTCAAAGCAGGGTAAATGCGGTCCTGGCGCCCGCCATCTGTCGGCGGCGATCAGCCGGCCCCGGCTCCCGCCAGGTCACTCGCCTCCACCATCCGGTACCCCATTGCCTTGCCGAATTGGTAGACCAGGCTGTAACGGACCATCTCGGGGTCTACCGGCTCACCCAATTCCCGCGCGATGGAAGTGACCGGCCGGTCCTCAATGCCGCACGGTACGATGTGCCGGTAGTAGTCGAGGTCGGTGTTCACGTTGATGGAAAACCCGTGGAAGGCGACGCCGCGGGACACCTTTACTCCGATGGCCGCCGTCTTGCCGCCGTCTGTCCACACGCCGGTCAGACCGGGCTCGATGAACGCCGGTACGCCGAAGTCTCGAAGGACGGTAATGATGGTCTGCTCCAAGGTCCTCACGTACTGTAGCGGGCCGCCCCATTCCCGCAGGTTGACTATCGGGTAGCCGACAAGCTGGCCTGGGCCGTGATAGGTTATCTGGCCTCCCCGGTCGGTGTCGTAAACGGGTATTCCAGCGGCGGTCAACGCGTGTTCGTCGGCCAGAAGGTGCTCGGGCCGGCTGATGCGCCCCCGGGTGTATACGTGCGGGTGCTCCAGCAACAAGAGGGTGTTGGATTGCGCACCGTCGTGCACCTGTTCAACGAGGGAGCGTTGCAGCGTCAGGGCTTCTTGGTATTTCACCGTGCCCAGCCAGGCGAACCGGCAGTGGTCCGGTCGGGGCATGGGATAGACTCAGTAGACTGGGTCGCCGGGGGACATGGACTGCAACCGGGCTTTCACCGACTCCAGAAAAGTGCTGGCCTCTGCGCCGTCGTTGATCCGGTGGTCGAAGGACAGGCAGAGGTTCATCATCGACCGGATGGCAATGGCGTCGTCCCGTACCACCGGGCGTTTCTGGATGGTGTCGGTGGTCATGATGCCGGCTTGCGGGTGGTTGATGATGGGCCCGGAATAGAAGGAACCCAACGCCCCGGTGTTGTTGACGGTGAATGTTCCGCCCTGAACGTCGTCCAAGGTGAGCTTGTTGCCCCGGGACCGCTGGGTCAGGTCCGCCACCGAGTGGGCCAGCCCGGTGATGTTCAACTGGTCCGCGTTGCGAATGACCGGCACGATCAACCCCTGGGGCGCTGCGACGGCGAGGCCGAGGTTGATCCGCTTCTTGATAATGATCTTATCGCCGCCCCAAGAGGCGTTCATAGTCGGCACCTTCCGGAGGGCTTCCACCACGGCTCTTAGGACGAAGGGCATATAGGTGAGGGCCACTCCTTCCTGCCGCTCGAAGTCGTCGCGGATGCTGCTGCGCAGGGCGACCAGTCCGGTAACGTCAACCTCCACCGCGCTCCAGGCGTGAGGAATCTCGGTGGCGCTCCGGACCATTGCCGCGGCAATCATCCGCCGCACGGGCGAAACCGGCAGGTATTCCTCGTAGCCGCCCGGTGCGGGAAGCGGCGAGGGGGCCATGGCCGGGACCGGCGCCTGTTCCCCCTGATCAACGTAGCGCAGGACGTCGTTTCGGGTGACGCGGCCGCCGAGCCCGGTACCGGAGACCCGGCTTACGTCGATTGAATGCTCTCGGGCCAGCCGGCGGACTGCCGGCGAAAGCCGGGGGCCGCCGTCGGACACGGCGACCCCCGGCGCCTCCGGTGCGGCAACCGGGGCCGCCGGGGCATGGTGTGTGGCTTGAGGAGCCTGCGGGGCCGCGTTGTCCAACGGCTCGATCGCCTCGATGGCCGCTCCTCCGGTAGGGCCCACCGGCGTGACGTCCCGCATCAAGTAGGAGGCAGCGCCCGGTGACGGCGGCGGCGCGGCGGGTTGTCGCGCCGGGGGAGCCGAGGGGGCCGGAGTGTTCTGGCCGTCGGCGGTCTCCATTTCGGCTATGGGCGCACCCATGGGAACAGTCTCCCCCTCTTCGGCTAAGACCCGCAACAGCGACCCTTCGACCGGCGACGGGACCTCCATGGTCACCTTGTCCGTCACCACTTCCACCAAGGGTTCGTAGCGCTTCACCGTATCGCCGGGTTGTTTCAGCCACTTGCCGATGGTCCCTTCGACCACCGATTCGCCTACGTGGGGCAGTTCGACCGTTACTGACAATTGCGCACCATACGTCTCAGGTTAATAGGCCGCCAGCTTGCGGAGAGCGGCCAGGATGCTCTCGGGGCCGGGCATGTATGCATCTTCCAGGGTCTGGGCGAAGGGCATGGTGGGAACGTCGGGCCCGCAGACACGGGAGACCGGCCCGTCCAGATAGTCGAAGGCTTGATCGGCCACCAACGCCGCGATTTCGGCCCCTACGCCGCCCGTAATGTTGTCTTCGTGGACGATGAGAAGCTTCCCGGTCTTCTTTACCGACTCCAGGACCATGGCCGTGTCAAGAGGGGACAACGTTCGGAGGTCGACCACCTCGATGTCGATGCCGTCGGCCGCGGCCTGCTCGGCCGCTTCCAGGCAGTAGTGCACGGTCAGGCCGTAACTGACGATGGTCAGGTCCCGTCCGGGCCTCTTGACGTCGGCCACCCCTATCGGGAGGGTGTATTCTTCGTCGGGGACTTCTCCACGCACCAACCGGTAGGTCTTCTTGTGTTCGAGGAAGACGACGGGGTTGTCGTCCCTCACCGCCGATTTCAACAGGCCCTTGGCGTCGTAGGGAGTGCTGGGGGCGACGACCTTGAGGCCCGGGGTATGGAAGAAGTGGGTTTCGATGTTTTGAGAGTGAAAAAGTCCGCCCCGAATCCCGCCGCCGTAGGGGATGCGCACGGTCATGGGGACGTTTAGTGCGCCGTTGGTGCCGTAGCAGGTCCGGGCGGCCTCGCCGATCAATTGGTTAACGGACGGCCAGACGAAGTCGGAGAATTGTATCTCCGGGATCGGCCGCTGCCCGCGGAAGGCCGCGCCCAAGGCGATGCCGACGATGGACGCTTCCGCCAAGGGCGTGTCGATGATCCGGTCTTCGCCGAACTCCTCCATCAAGCCCTGGGTGGCCAGGAAGACCCCTCCCCGTATGCCCACGTCTTCACCCATGACAAAGACGCTTGGGTCGCGCTGCATCTCTTCCCGGATCGCCTCTCTGACGGCTTCGATTACGCTTTTTACGGCCACTGTCCTTCTCCGATGGTCATTCTCCCCATGGTCCGACTCTATTTTATGAGGAGTAAACCATGTAATGCAGGGTGGAAACGTCGGGAGGGTTGGCGGCGTCTGCGGCGTCGGTGGCCGCATCCACTACCTGCAGGGCGGAAGCGGCTGTCTCGTCCGCCTGCTCCCGGGTCAACAGGCCCTGCTCGATGAGCAGATTGCCCAGAGTCAGCACCGGGTCCCGCTGGCGGGCGCCTTCCACCTCGCCCGCTGGCCGGTAACGGCGGTCGTCGTCGTCGGTGGTGTGGGACATGAAGCGTTCCACTTTCATTTCCAGCAACACGGGACCCTGTTCCCGGGCGTGGCCGATGGCTTCTCGGGTGGCCTCATAGGAATGGACGAAGTCCATGCCGTCCACGATGAATCCGGGGAAACCGTACCCGGCAGCCCGGTTGGCGATTTCCTCGATGCCCATCTGTTTGTGCTGGGGCACCGAGATGGCGTAGCGGTTGTTCTCGCAAATGAAGACGACGGGCAGTTTGTGGACTCCGGCGAAATTCATCGCCTCGTGGGTCTCGCCCTGGCTGGAAGCGCCATCGCCGAAGTAGACCAGCACCACCGTACGGTCGCTCCGCATACGACACGCCAAGGCATAACCGACGGCCTGGGTCAGTCCGGCGGCGACGACATTGGAGATCTGGATGATATTGTGGGGCAGGTCGGCGCCCTGTAGAG
The DNA here is from genome assembly GCA_965222595.1 of Dehalococcoidia bacterium. Classification (GTDB taxonomy): domain Bacteria; phylum Chloroflexota; class Dehalococcoidia; order Lucifugimonadales; family UBA3495; genus VXOI01. Next base: position 65,168 of record CBDCUJ010000020.1, read on the forward strand.
GGAATTGACGGCCGTTGCTGTAAGGGTCGCCCTCCTTTCCCATAAACGATCGCATTACCTGCTCCGGAGTCAGGCCGGCCGCGAATTTGAGGGCCAGGTCCCGGTAGTAGGTGAAAAGGAAGCAGTCGCCGTCCTTTTCGGCAGCGAGAAGGCTGCCCAACTCGGCGGCCTCGTGGCCCTGGCTCGATGCGGCAATGGGGACCTTCCCTTGCCGGTTCAAGGCCCATATCCGCTCATCGATGGTGCGCGCCATGACCATTCTCTGGTAGAAATCGAGCAGGTCGTCGGCGCTCAGGCCCTTGGGCAATGGTATCGCCTCACGGGCGGCAACGGTGCTGGCGCCGTTGCGCGGAGTCCTTTTCCGTGGCATTGCCTCTCCCGGATTCATTCCCGGAAATATAATCGGGGCCGTCCAAATGTGGCCCCTTCAGCGGTTTCGGCCTGACGAAACGTAACGATGCCGGCTCCCGCCGACAGGCCAATTATATATGGACGCAACTTTGGCCGCAAACGCCCGAAGGCCCAGGACACACGGCTTCGGACTCCGGTGTAGCGGCTCTCTGGAAGCGACTGCGGCGGCGGATGCCGGGGCCTTTGCCAGCGAGGGGCGAATCGGAGGGTATCTTCTCTCCACCCCGGAAACCGGACCTGTGCCGGTTCAAATACGACGCTGGTCGAATTCTAAAATTTACGCTCAAAACGCCGGGAAATTGGTGAAGAATTCATCAAATTTCCCCGTTGACAACCTCATTGAGAAGTTGGTAATGTCCCGTTGCTGGATGCCCAAGTTGAGGCTAGAATTGCTGGCAGCCGGCCAAAAAAGGAACCGATAGCGGGCTAAACGCCCTAGTACACTTCGGCAGCGGCAAGGCCGCCTCTGAGGGCGGCAAGTAGATGGAATACCCGGGTTACCAATGCGTTAAGCCCTAGGGCTTAACGGTCCCTGAACGGTGTTTGGTTCCCCCTCGTGTTTTGTTTTCGGCGCAACGCTCCGGCGGCGTATTGTTGCCTTTTTTGAGGCCGCAGTTGAAGTCGGAAAGCGTCCCAAGTCAACTTCCGCTTGGAACCAGGAGGTCAATCGCGAACTGGTGGCAATCAACAAACGAATGCGGGCGTGAGAGCCGCAGCTGGGGGGTGTGCGGGGACATGAGTGTGTCGTCAGCCCGAGAGGTCTGGCGGGCTGTGCTGGGCGATCTCCAGCTGCAGCTCCCACGCCCGACGTTCGAGACCTGGTTGAAAAACACCGAAGGCGTGCTGCTACAGGGGGAGTCCTTCGTGGTGGAGGCTCCCGGGACGTTCGTCGTGGAGTGGTTGGAACGGCGAATGTACCATGCCATGGAAAAGACTCTGGAAAAAGTGGCGGGCCGGCCCTTGGACCTTCGGCTCCGGGTCCGCACAAACCCCGACTACTACGCGACCGAGCCGCCGGCTCGGTCTCCGGACTCCCTCTCTACCGAATCGGCGGCTGCGGTACCGTTGTTCGAGGTTCGTTCCTTCAACCCCAGGTACTCGTTCGATTCTTTCGTCGTCGGTCCCTCGAACCAGTTGGCCTTCGGCGCGGCCCAAGCGGTGGCCGAGGCTCCGGCAGAGTCGTACAATCCGTTGTTTCTGTATTCGGGAGCCGGGTTGGGCAAGACTCATCTGTTGCAGGCCATCGGTCGAGTCTGCGCCAACCGTGGAATGTCGGTCCTCTATGTAACGTCCGAGCAGTTCACCAACGATTTCATCTCCGCCATCCGCAACCGCACCACCGAGGACTTTCGTCGCCGGTACCGTTCTGTGGAGTTGTTGCTGATGGACGACGTGCAGTTTCTCAGTGGCAAGGAACAGACCCACGAGGGTTTCTTCCACACGTTTAACGATCTCCACACCTCCGGCAACCAGGTGGTAATCTCATCCGATCGTCCTCCCCGGGAACTGCCCCTGATGGAGGACCGGCTGCGTTCCCGCTTTGAATGGGGGCTCATCGCCGACATTCAGCCGCCCGGCCTGGAAACCCGGATGGCCATCCTGGCCTCGAAGGCCCACCAAATGCGCGTGGGCTTGGACGAAACCGTCATCGAACTGATCGCCAAGCGGATTCAACGGAACGTTCGTGAGTTGGAGGGAAGCCTGACTCGATTGGTGGCTTACTCCCAGATCATGAATGTGAGCATCACGGCCGAGTCGACTATGCGGATTTTGGACGACGTGGCCCCGGCCAACTCCCGGGGTTCAGCCGACCCGGCGCGGATAGCCGACGAGGTCGCGGCCTATTACGGCGTGTCGGCGGATGACCTGATGGCCCGTAACCGCACCAAGAAGATCGCCACCGCCCGGCAAGTCGCCATGTATCTACTGATCTACGAATTGAAACTCTCTCCGACCCACGTCGGACGGTTGCTGGGGGGCCGGGACCACTCCACCGTGATCCAGGGGGCAGGCAAGATCAACGCCGGGATCAACGAAAACCCCGCACTCTACCGGGATGTCATGGCGATCAAGGAGGCCATCTTCTCGGTTTAGCGCCCCGGCCGAATCGGCCGATCTGCCGTACAAGCCGATCTGTCGTACAATACGGGCCGATGAAGACCCACGTAATCGTCAAGACCCACGAGTTGGCCCTCAAGGGCAAGAACCGCCCTTGGTTCATGCGTTGCTTGGAGGAGAACCTGCGGCGGGCCACCAGGGGTACCGGGGTTGAGCGGGTGTGGCGGCAGCGTATGTTGGTGGGGCTTACCCTGGCGGACGAAGACCGGTGGCCGGAGATCAAAGAGCGCGTCCGGGACTGTTTCGGCGTCGCCAAATTCTACCGGGCCCACGATCTGCCCAGAGACCTGGACTCCTTGAAGCGGCTGCTTCCCGGACTGCTCGAAGGCCGGTCATTTGAGTCCTTTCGCATCACCACCAACCGTTCCGACAAACGGTTTTCGATGAATTCCGAAGCCGTCAACCGGGACATTGGGGCCTTCGTCAAGGACATGACCGGGGCCCGCGTGGACCTGACCAACCCCGATTTGTGCGTATTTCTTGATATCCATTCCCACGGCATCCTGGTCTACTTCGAAGAGGTGTCCGGCTATGGCGGCCTTCCCGTCGGGGTCAGCGGCCCCGTAGCGGTGATGCTGTCGGGGGGCATCGACTCCCCGGTGGCCGCTTGGTCCATGATGAAAAGGGGCTGCCGGGCCCATTTCGTCCACTTCCACAGCTACCCGTTGGTCGACCGCACGTCGATGGAAAAGGCAACCGACTTGGTGCAGCACCTGACCCGCCACCAGGACGGCGCAGAGCTCTTCTTTGCGCCGTTGGCCGAAATCCAGAAGCGCATCATCGTGTCGGCGCCGCCGTCCTACCGGGTGGTGTTGTACCGGCGGTTCATGGTGCGGATCACCGAGGAACTGGCCCGGCGGAACCACGCCCTGGCGATCATCACCGGTGAAAGTTGCGGCCAGGTCAGCTCCCAAACGCTGGACAACATCGCGGTGGTGGACGCTGTGGCGGAAATGCCCATACTTCGTCCTCTCATCGGCATGAATAAGGAAGAGATAGTGGGCATGGCCCGCAAAATCGGCACCTTCCCCATCTCGATCGTGCCGGACCAAGACTGCTGCACTCTATTCGTTCCGAAACACCCTGAAACCCGGGCCCGGCTGGACACCGTCCGGCAATTGGAAGAGGGCTTCCCGGTGGAGGAGATGGTGGCCGAGGCGCTGGAGCATACCGAACGGCGCCGTGTCGCCGCCGCCCCGGGCGCGGTCAGTGTCTGAAGGCGCGGCCGCCCGGATGGCTGCCCCTTCATCGTGATGACCGCTGGAGGAACGCCTGCTGGTGATGAAATCCGTCGGGTTGGCCCCGCAGAACGAAAACGTATCCTCGGCCGGGTACTCAAGGGCGTTTCCCGATCCTTTTACCTGACCGTCCGGGTCCTGCCCGCCGGTATGAGAGAACCCATCGGGTTGGCCTACCTCTTGGCCCGGGCCGCCGACACCATCGCCGATACCCGGGCGCTGTCGCCGGAAATTCGTCTGGCACGATTGCTGACTTTGCGGCAGCAGGTGCGAGGTCCAGCCGACTTTCAAACCCTTGAGGCCATCAAGCGGGAAGCGTTGGAGGGACCGGTCACCCCGGCGGAACGGGCGTTGATGGAGGCCCTTCCCGCGGCCTTCACAATCTTGGACGATTTGGATGCCGTGGAAGCCGAACGGGTGCGCTGGGTGGCTGCCACTTTGACTGAAGGGATGGAAGCCGACCTCACTACCTTCCCGCCGGAAGATTCGGGGCGTGTCTCTGCCTTGGGGTCGGCCTTCGACTTGGACCGGTACACCTACCTTGTGGCCGGCTGTGTCGGAGAATACTGGACGACGACGATAATGGCCCACGAATCCAGGTTGGACCACTGGCGCCCCGAAGAAATGGCCGCCCTTGGCGTACGCTTCGGTAAAGCCCTCCAGTTGACCAACGTCTTGCGGGATGTGCCGCGGGACCTGCGGGCCGGAAGGTGCTACCTGCCCTCCGACGACCTCACGGCGGCAGGCCTGGCTCCTCGAGACCTGCTCGACCCGACGGCTGGTCCCGCCGCCCGCACCGTGATGGTCCCTTGGGCTCGCACGGCGTTGAACCATTTCAGCGCCGCCGAGGAGTATCTGCTTTCGGTGCCGCCCCAGTGCACCCGGCTCCGGTTGGCCTTGCTGTGGCCCATCGGGCTGGGGCTGGCCACCCTGGCGCTGCTGGCCGGGAACCGACACTGGTTGGACCCGTCGCGGCCGTCCCGGGTCAAACGGCGGTGGGTCTACGGGATGATGGCTCGGTCTTGGCCTGCGGTGAAGTTCGAATCACCCCTGAGAAGGTGGCTCGGCGGCCTGCGGAGAAAGGTCGAGATAGCCCTTATTTAGGGGCGCTTTGCGCGGTGGCCGCCGAGGCGCCTGCAGCCGATTGCGCGCTTGCAACCCGATTGCAAGCGCGAGTCTATTCCCGCTCTGTTCGCTGGTTCTGCCTCCTGGTTATGCGCCCCGGTTCTGCCCCCCGGTTCTGCCCTCCGGTTCTGCCCTCCGGTTCTGCCCTCCGGTTCTGCCCTCCGGTTCTGCCCTCCGGTTCTGCCCTCCGGTTCTGACCATTGAAGGTTGGCCGTAATGCCGATAGACTGTCGGTGATTTACCCGGAAGCCTTTCACCAGGAGATTCCATGATAGATAGTGGTGATGTTGCCTGGGTACTTACCTCTTCCGCGCTTGTTTTCATTATGGTGCCGGGGCTGGCGTTTTTTTATGCGGGGCTCGTCCGGAGCAAGAACGCACTGGCCACCCTCATGCAGTCCTTCATCGCCCTGGCCATCGTGGGTCTGACCTGGGTTTTATGGGGATACAGCTTGTCCTTCGGCCCCGATGTCGGCGGCTTCATCGGAAACCTCAAGTGGGCCGGACTTAATGGGGTGTCCGCCGTGGAGGCCGGGCCCTACGCCGCCACGATTCCTCACCAGACCTTCATGGTCTTTCAGGCCAAGTTCGCTATCATCACGCCGGCGCTGATTGCCGGCGCGTTCGCCGAGCGTATCAAGTTCAGCACTTTTGTGATATTTATCATTGCTTGGTCGACCATCGTATACACGCCGCTGGCGCATTGGATGTGGGGAATCGGAGGCTGGCTGGGCGGCGAGGGCGCCTTGGACTTTGCCGGCGGAGCGGTGGTCCACATCAGTTCCGGGGCCGCTGCCTTGGCCGCTGCGATAATATTCGGGCGGCGTTTGGGGCTTGGCCAAGTGGAAATGGCCCCCCACAACGTGCCTTTTGTGGTGTTGGGAGCTGGCCTGCTTTGGTTTGGCTGGTTTGGCTTCAACGCCGGCAGCGACCTGGCGTCGGCCGGAAAGGCGACCTCCGCTTTCGTAGTAACCCATATCTCGGCAGCAACTGCGGCGGCGGTGTGGGTCGGATTGGACTGGGCATTGAACCGGAGGCCCAGCGTCGTGGGAGCGGCGACCGGGGTTGTGGCCGGCCTGGCAACCATCACCCCGGCTTCGGGGTTCGTAGGCCCCATGCCCGCATTGATCATTGGCTTGGGCGCCGGCGCCCTGTGTTACGCCGCTGTTTGGATAAAGACCCGCGTGAAGCTTGACGACGCTCTCGACGTCTGGGCGATCCATGGAGTGGGTGGAATCTGGGGAATGTTGGCGGTCGGCCTCTTCATCGGGGTGGGCTTCATGTCTCTGGGTGAACTCACCGACCTGAGCCGGGGCGAGCAGATCGTGAGGCAGCTCATGGCCATCGGCGTTTCCTTCGGATGGGCATTCGTTACGACCCTCGCAATACTGTTCGTCCTGAAATACACCATCGGGTTGAGGGTGGACGAGCGGCAAGAAGAAGAGGGGCTGGACATCACCCAGCACGGCGAGGAAGCCTACCCCAGGGCCTAAGAAACCTCTGAACAAGTCCCTTCCCCCTCGACGGGGGAAGGTTAGGATGGGGGTGCCGGCGTTCATTGCATAGCTGACCTCCCTAATCTACCCTCCGGGATCCCGGCTTTCGCCGCCATGTCGCTGACTTATTCAGAGGTTCCCCAGATGGCCAAGGGAAGGGTTCCGAGCAGGCGAACAGCCCACATTTGGCCAAGGCAGTCAGGTATTCGCCGCGGAAACAACCCGCCGGAGGCGGGACGACCCGCATTGCGGCGGACGTACAAGCGGACATAACAGGAGGATAGCGATGCCGAAGTTCGTCCGGGTCTATACTGGCGAGGACGGCCAATCGAAGATCGAGGAACTCGAATTCGAAATGCAGGACTTCGTTGACACCGAAGGCGCCCACGGCCTGTCGACCTCTGTGATCAATACGCCCGGGATCATGTTCCGGGAGTATGAACCGGGCTATTTCCTCGACTTCCACACCGCGCCCCGCCGCCAGTACAGTATCAGTCTCACCGGGGAGATCGAGGTGGGCACCCCGGACGGCACGATCAAGCATTACGGGCCAGGGACGGTGCTCATGGCCGAAGACCTGACCGGCTCCGGGCATTCCACCCGGGTGGTGGGCTCTGAGCCCCGGTTCGCTATCATCATCCCTCTGGCCGACTGACCGGCAGGGTCCATCAGAGCAGGTTGAATTGACCCAACGATACCCGATTGCCGGCGAATACAACCCCACCGTGCCCAGCCGGATAATCTTCGGGCAGGGGAAGGCAGACACTCTGGCCGCCGAGGTCGAAGCCTTGGGCGGCAAACGGGTGCTGGTGCTGTCCGGGCGCAGCGTAGCGGAACGCACCGGCACGGTCCGCCGGGTGAACGCCGCCTTGGGCGGCGTCTCGGCCGGTGTCTACTCCGGGCTCACCCAGCGGGCGCCGCTGGCCACGGCCGTCGATGCGGCCAACCTCGCGGTGGCGGCGGGCGCAGATACTCTGGTGGGAGTGGGCGGCAGCACCATCTCCGACGCCGCTAGGATGATTGCCGTTCTGATGGCGGAGGGAGTCACCACGGTGGAGGAGTTGCGGGACCTCGGACGCCGCAACGACGGCTTGTTTTCACCGGACCTGACGGGAAAGCCGCTGCCGCTCCAAGTGTCGATCCCTACGACCCTGTCGGCCGGCGAGTTCAACACGGGCGGCGGGAATGTGCTCGACGACCAAAGGGGCCACAAGATTCGAGTGAGCCATCCCCGGCTCTATGCCGATCTCATTGTGCTTGACCCGGATATGACCATCGGCACCCCGGACTGGTTGTGGCTCTCCACCGGCATGAAAGCGATGGACCACTGCATCGAGCGGCTCTACAGTCGCGGCAACCAACCGGCCATCGACGCCCCGGTGCTGACCGCCGCCGAGCTTTTGTTCAACTACCTTCCGAATTCCAGGGAGGGGGACGGCGATGCCCACGCCCGGCTGCAGTGCCTGCTGGCGGCCTGGCTGTCCATGACCGGCGCGCCCAACTTCGCCATGGGTTTAAGTCACGCCCTTGGGCATATCATCGGCGTGAAATACTCGGTGGGCCACGGCTACACTTCATGCGTGACCCAGCCCTACGTCATGGAGTACAACCGCCCGGCATCGGCCCACAAGCAAGCCCTGCTGGCCCGCTCCGCCGGACTGGACACGCGGGGCATGAGCGACGAGGCAGCCGCCGAGTTGGCGGCCCGGGCAGTGGACGAGTTCATCGTGGGGATGGGCTTGCCCCACCGGGTCCGTGAGTTGGAAATTCCGGAGGAAGACTTGCCTGCCATCGCCGCGGAAGTCTTGGAGGACGGAGGCTGCCGCACCAACGCTATTCCAATCACCACCACGGCCCAAGTGATGGAAGTCCTCACCAAGGCCTATTAAGGGCCCGGAGCACCTCAAGTTTCGTAACTGTTCAGACTTCGGGGGATCTGCTTGACCAGCGGCACCGCCGACAGGGCAATTTAGCTTTGAGCAAGGCTGTATCCCCGTCCTCTGCGGGCATTCGTCCCCTCAACTCTGAACAGTTGCCAAGTTTCCTGTGCTCTCCGTGCCCTCTGCGGTAACACCGAATCCAAGGACGGCCCGATCCCCGAACGACCCCTAACCCCCAGACTCAAGGAGCGCCAAGAATGAAATACGGATTCACGCTGCCGGGCAGAGGCCCTCTGAGCGACCCGGAAACCCTCGGGGTGATCGCCCGCAAGGGAGAGGAACTGGGTTACGACGCCCTCTACGCCGGCGACCACATCCTGGTGCCGAGGAACATCGCTTCGCCCTATCCCTATACCGAGGGCGGCGAATATCCCGGCGGCCCGGCCGGAGAGGCTATGGATATGTTGACTCTGCTGGCCTTCCTGGCCGGGCAGACTTCCCGCATCCGGCTGGTGACCAGCGTTATCATCGTGCCCTACCGCAGCCCGCTGGTCGCGGCCAAGTCGTTGGCGACTCTGGACGTGCTGTCCGGGGGACGGCTGGTAATCGGCGTCGGGGTGGGTTGGATGCGAGAGGAGTTCGAGGCCCTGGGCCTTCCCCCATTCGAGGAGCGCGGAGCGGTCACCGACGAATACCTCAGGGCGTTCAAGGAACTGTGGACCAGCGACGACCCGCACTTCGAGGGCAAGTACGTCAGCTTCGACAACATACATTTCCTGCCCAAGCCGGTCCAGAAACCCCATCCTCCGATCTGGGTCGGCGGGGAGAGCCGCCCGGCCCTGCGCCGCACCGCCGAGCTGGCCGATGGGTGGTACCCCCTGGGCTCCAACCCGACGTTTCCCATGGGTACGCCGGCCCAATTGGCGGCAGGAATGGAGCGTCTGGCCGAATACACCCGGCGTTTCGGACGGGACCCGTCGGAGATCGAAGTGATCTACCGCACCCACCAGTTTGAGCTACTGGGTAGTCCGGCCGGTGGAGACCGGCCATCCTTCGTGGGCGACGCCGATCAGGTCGCGGGTGACATCCGGGCCTATCAAGAGATGGGCGTCGGGTCCATGGTGCTGGACTTCCTGAGACAGACGGAGGACTTGGACGTGATGTTGGGCCGGATGGAGAGTTTCGCCGACCAGGTCTGGTCGAAGGTCTAAGGCCCGCGGCCCTCAGCGAGCAGACCCGCTGTCGTCACTCAGAAGAGCGTAGCCGCGAAGAATCCCGCCCCCGGAAGCCCGGGTTAGTCCCGGAAATCGTTTTCGTATAGCTCCCGCAGCTTCGCCAGGTGCTCCGGAGGGATGGGCGGCAAATCAACGCATCCGGCGGTCTCTTCGGCCTCGGCCCGGTTTTTCACGCCCGGGACCGTGGTGTGTATGTCAGGGTTCATCAGGCTGAAGACCATCGCCGCCTGCGACAGCGTCGTTATGGGACCTTCCAGCAGGAACCCCAGTTTGGCGGCGCTGGCTAGGTCTTTGCGCATCAGGGCATCGTCGGCCTGCGGCGGCCGATCCAAGGCGCTGGTCAGGGCCCCGGCGGCGTGGGACCGGATGCCGATCACTCCCATGTCGCGGCTCTTGGCCAGCGGGATGATTTGCCCGTTGTCGAACAGGGCGGTGCCCGACGGGGGCGAATCTTGGGCCGTCCAGTTGAGCAGATTGTAATAGGCGAGGACGGTGTCGTACTCGTTGCTCTCGAGGAGGCGCCTCATGGTGGGCACGTGATGGTCCATGGCCGACAGGCCGATGAACCGGGTCTTTCCCTCCCGCTGAACGGCCCGGTAGGCTTCTAATACCGGCCCCAGCACGTCATCCCCCGACAAGGAGTCCGTCGCTTCCCCACGGCGCTCGGTGAAACGGTTGTGTACGTGAAGCACGTCCACGGAGTCGCGGCGCAGCCGGCGCAGGCTCGTCTCGACGGAGCGGCGGACCGCGCCGGTAACGTCGCCCATTTCGTCGGCCCGCAGTCGGACCTTGGTGGCAACGACCAACGGCTCCGTACGCCCCTCCAATGCTTTGCCCAAGGCTTCTTCGGCCTTTCCGTCGCCGTAGGCCGGGGCCACGTCGAAGAAAGTTATGTCCAGGTCCAAAGCCCGGTGCACGGAGGCGATGGCCTCCTGCTCATTGGTGGGGCCCCAGACCTGGCCGATACCACCCCCGCCAAACCCGGCCTTGGATACGGTCAAACCGGTGCGCCCCAGTTGAGTGTATTCCATAGCTCAGCCCGCTCCTGTGCCCGTAGCCGCGCTCGCACGTCTCGAAGTGATGATGTAGGCGCGGCGTATCTCCTTACCGAAAAGTTCCACGTCAAGCAACTCTACCAAGCCGTGCTCGATTTCCAGCGCGTCATGGATTGGGTCCAACCCAGGATTGTCCGGCCTCAACAACGTGCTACGGGGCGGCCTCCACCACCGCTCAATATTTAATATATCGTCCACGCCTTTGGAGAATACTTTACGCGCCGGAGCGTGATAGTCCGTTGACCATGGGGCAGCGGCAGTAACAACCCAATCACCACCCGATTGAAGATAATCGTCATATGCGGTTAACAGGAACCCGAAGAACACAAACGGGCCGTGATCCTCGGAGAATTCACGTTCGAATTTTACAAGCCCTTCAATCGTCGGTTTGTTGTTTACGAGTATCGGCTTCACAGGGCCTCCAAGACCCGCTCGGCAGCCGGAATCATGATCTCAGCGGTTGGCATTTCCGAGTCAATACCGGCCAGGGCGTAGCGGAGTTCCGGATACCACTTTGACACGACGCCCCAGTCTTCTTTTAACTCGACCAAGATTCGGTTGCGGACCCCCGAAAGGTATAACAGCACGTTCAAGTCGTGTGTTCTGAACGAACGGTAATCCCCAAATTCGCTCGCTGTCTCCGGGAACCCACTCCACCTCAAAGTTTCGCATATCCGGGCCTTCAACGCCAATTCCACGGCGTAGCCGCAGAGATAGATAGAGCCTTCGTTCCTTCCCGCTGCCAGGAGGCCACGGGCGTCATCCAACCGGGCCACCGACAGAGTGCGCAGTGCTTCAACCCTGAGCAATCTATGCCTCGTACCGCCCCGCCCTAGCTATGCTCTCCTTCGGCGAGTTGGAAGTAGACGCGGTGGGAGCTGCTGGGCTCGATGCTGGCGGTCTTATAGCCGAATGGGCTGATGGACGGCCCGTCGCCGCGCATCTCGTTGCCGTTGATCTTCAGATCGCTGAAGACCTTGTCGATGTTCTCCACGTCCCAGGCAACGTGCATGACCCCCGGCCCGGTGGCGCGCAGTTGCTGTGCCATCGGTGTGTCGTCCCGCAGCGGCTCGAAAAAGTCGACCAGGGTTTCCCCGATCTGATAGAGGATCGACTTGAAGCCGCGGTCGGTGAATTCGTCGCTCCGAATGGGCTTGAGGCCGAAATTCCGGTCTAAGTACGAGGCCATGTCATCCACGTTTTCCACAACGTACGTAACGTGATGCACCTTGTTGAACATAATGTTTCTCCACGGGGTTTGACTTGGCGGAAGCCTAGTAGGTTTCCCTCCGGGAATCAAGTCTAAAATTGACTGTTGCCGCCGCCCCCGCCTATCATCGGTGGCAACCATGACCACTCAAGCCCACAACAGCCGGCCGTCACCGGCCGCCACCGACGCCAGCGTTATCCAAGCCGTGGCGTTGGCAGTCGGCGAGGCCCATTCCGCCTGCTGCGTCATACTGTTCGGCTCCCGGGCCCGCGGCGACCACCACGCCGCGAGTGACGTCGACTTGGCCATTGTACTCCCGGTCGATGCCCTTGACCCGCAACAGCGCCGCGATGTCAATAACGCCGCGGCCGAGTTGGCCCGTTCCGTCGCCGGTGACAGGTTCCGCAAGTTTGACGTGACGGTCTGGACGGAAGCTGAATATCGCGCCAAAAAGCGCTCCATCAACCATGTTGCCGGGCGGGCCTGGCGTGAGGGAATAGTGCTCTATGGCGCACATGAAACCCACCCCGGAGAAGAACTTGTGTCGGAACTGGACAACACCGCCGAACTGCTGATGCAATGCCGCCGCCAAGTCCAAGGGATGCAGCGGTTGATGGACCCGGAAGATTACGAAGAGAATTTTGGCTTTCATGCCCAGCGGGCGGTTGAACTTGCGCTGAAAGCCTGGGTCAGCCTGGTGGGCCAACGCTACGAGCGGACTCACGAGATACATGACTTGATAACTACATTGACTAACGCCGGAGTGGCCGAAGCCGGGCCATATGCGCACCTCGCCAGCCTTACCCCATACGCCGTCAAATACATCTACCAACCGGTGCCGGACCCTACCATGGACCGGCCGCTCGTATTGGACCAGATACTTGAACTGGCTGAACGCGTAGAGGCGTTGCTGCAACAACAGGAATCCAACACCGGAATCTAACTGCGGGAGCGACACGATGCCCACTGCCGAAGTAAACGGAGTGAATCTTTACTACGAAGTCGCCGGGCGGGGCTTCCCGCTGCTCCTGAGCCACGAGTTCGCCGGGGACATTCGTAGCTGGGAAGCGCAGGTCAATTTCTTTTCCCGCCGCTACCAAGTCATCACCTACTGTGCCCGGGGATACCCGCCGTCCGAGGTCCCGGACGGTCCGGGGGCTTACTCCCAAGAACATCTGGTGGAGGACGTTTATGGACTGCTGCGTCACCTGGGCATCGACCAAGCCTACGTAGGCGGGCTGTCCATGGGCGGCAGCAGCACCGTCAGCTTCGGCATCGCCCACCCTGAGAAATGCCGGGCGCTGATCGTCGCGGCGGCCGGCTCAGGCAGCGACGACCGGGAGCGGCTGGTCGCGACCTGGGAGGCCAACAGCGAGCTGATGCTGAACGATGGTATGGAGAAGTTTGCACAAGGCTACGCCCGCGGCCCGGAGCGGGTGCAGTTCCTGCGCAAAGATCCGGTGGGCTGGCAGAAATTCTTTGACGGCTTGGCTTCTCACTCGGCGCAGGGCTCAGCCAACACCTTCCGCGGCGTGCAGATGCAGCGGCCGACCGTTTATCAACTGGAAAAGCAGTTAGAGGCCATCGACGTTCCCACGCTGATACTGATCGGCGACGAGGACGAACCCTGCATCGAGCCGTCGGTGTTCATGAAGCGCCGCATCCCCAAGAGCGGCCTCTCTGTCTTCCCTCAAAGCGGCCACACAATCAACCTGGAAGAACCGGACCTCTTCAACCGCACCATCCTGGACTTCCTGACCTCCGTAGAAGCAGGTATTTGGGTCCGGCGGGGGGAGTAAGGCCTACTCCTGTAGTTCCCGGATTATCTTCTGTAGTTGCTTCTCATCACTGGGGGTGGTGGCGTCCATGCCGAAGACGACCTCGTCCAGGAGGCCGTCGTACCGCTCTTTGACGGCGGCGGCCACCTCGTCGTAGCCGACGGCCACGGCGAAGGCGTCGAAGATTTCGTCGGTTATCAAGCCGGTCATCTCCTCCCACTGGCCCTTAAGCGACATCGCGTGGAGCCGCACCGCCACTTCTTCGAACCCGTGCACTTCCAACACGGGAGTGTACGTGCGTGTCGAGGAATAGAAGGCGATCTGGCGCTTGACCGCCTGCGTCTTCGCGTCAATTACCGCTTGGCTGGGCCCTGTAATAATGAAGCTGGAGCCCGACAGGTTGACCTGCTTATGGTCGCGCCCGGCCCGGGCCGCCCCGTCGGCTATGCTGGGCAGGATGCGCTGCTTGAGGTACTTGGGGGAGCACAGCGGGTGCAGCGACACCCCGTCGCATACCTCGCCGGCCACCCGGCAGTTGTAGGTATTCACCGCGCTGATGAATACCGGCGGACGCGGCTCTTGGGATGGCCCGGGGCTGAAGAACGGCGTCATCAGCGAAAAATTGTAGTGGTCGCCGTGGAAGGCCAGCCGCTTGCTCTCCTGCCACGAGTCCCAGATGGCGTGAAGCGACTGCACGTACTCACGCATTCGCGGGCCGGGGGCCGACCATTCGGTGGAGAAACGCCGCTGGATATGCCCCTTCACCTGGGTTCCCAGGCCCAGTCGGAACCGCCCGCCGGACAGCTCCTGAAGGTCCATTGCGGCGTAGGCGAAGACCATTGGTGACCTGGGAAAGGCGATGGCTACCCGCGGTTCCAGGGTCACCCGTTCCGTGGTTGTAGCGGCGAGCGCCAACGGGAACAACGGGTCGTGCGCCGTCTCTTCGGTGCAGAGGCCGTCGTAGCCCATGGACTCGGCCCACCGCGCTTCCTCCGCGATGCCTTTGATGTTGCTGGTATTCAGATGGTAGAGCACCCGAAAGCCCATTCTTTTTCCTCCGCGGTCGATTACGAGTCGGAACCATGAGGTTGGAGGGTAAAGTCGCCAAGATGAGTCGAGTCAATCACCCGGATGCTTCCACGAAGGTTGCGCATAAATAGCCAACTCATACGGCAAGAATCACAAGAACCAATCGTGTGCTAGGATAACCCAACGCAGAAAAAACGCACATCCTGCGGACCCGAAGTAGACATTCTTAGCGAGGTAGGCAGATGACGTCCAGTTTTGTTCAGGCAGGTCCAGTCCGGTTACAGTACTTCGAGCATGGAGAGGGCCCGGAAACCATTGTGCTGGTACATGGGTTCGCCTCCAACGCTCCTATCTGGCGTTACACCGTGGAGCAACTGACGGCTGCCGGAAGGTTTCGAATCATCGCTTTCAACAACCGGGGCGCCGGCGAATCGGACCGGAGTGATCTGGAATCCGACTACTCGGTCGAATCTTTCGCCGTAGACTTGTTCAATGCCGTTGACCAATTGGGCCTCCGGGATTTCACCTTGGTGGGCCACTCGATGGGAGGCGCCACGGTCAGCCAGTTCGCCTTGGCGCACCAGGACCTGCTGAAGGCCTTGGTGCTGCTTAACTCGGCCCCGCTGAACGGACGTACGTTGGCCGCCGATTGGGAAGAGGAGTTAAGGGCGTCCTTCGCCCGCGGCGGGCTGATCGAAGGCGACATGGGATTCAACGCCCACCACGTAACCCAGGACTTCAAGGACGAAATCATCGGAATCATCCGGCGCAATCCCGTTGAGCGGGCCATCGGCGGCCGCCGCTCCATGAGCGGCCTCCGGCTCCGCGAGCGTATGGGCGAAATCAAGGTCCCGACACTGGTGGTCGGCGGCGACCGGGACATCACGGTGGGAGTGGACAATATCGTCGCCGAATACTTCGCCCTGCCCGAGGGATCGAGGCACCTGCACATGTTCCACGGCATCGGCCACTCGCCGAACGTGGAGGTCCCAACCCAATTCGCCGGGTTGTTAACGCGGTTCGTGGAAGAGGTAAATGCCGGCCTGGCGGTCGGAGCAGAGGCGGGGAGGTAAGAAGGCAGAGCAGGCAACCGAAACTCTTGGGTAGGCGAAATTGGAGATAACGGCAGCATACAAAGCGGCGAGTGGTTGGCATGACCTGTTAAGTGGATCTTGAACTCGCCTCGATAACCCTCCGGTTCGAAGTGAACGAAAGACTGTTATTGTTGTCTACGGTGTAGGCTAAATTTGGAATCTCAGCTGACCATGCTCTGGGCGAATTGTAGAAATTGCCGGAGCCCCTGGTCCGGGTCCTCCGATATTTCGCTGGCTGTAACTGTCTGTTGTGCGCCGACATGGAAATGCTTGGGGAAAGACTCTACCGTCTGCCACCGCAAATGGGGAATGTTGTCGTGCCGGTAGACGGTGCCATCAATTCGTATTCTCTCCCAGTGGTAGGCGAACCGTCCTGATATTTCCTCAGACCACCAGAAGTCGATGTAGGAGCCATCAACAAGCGTCACCCGGAGTTTGTTTTCGATGATGGCGGTAGATTGGACAATCTCGAGAAACTCCACCTCTGCCAATCTGCCAAGACTTTCCAAATCTGGCATTACAGTTCCTGGAGCATCGCTTTTACTCGCTTGACTCGGGCGGTTAGGTAGTCCACCGTCTGGAAGTCTTCCAGCATATTCTCTTCTTCGACCTTGCCCTCCACCATTAGGCGCTCCATGTCCCACAGGTCGGTTGCGCCGAACTTGGCGCATCGGGCCTTGCGCTCGGCTTCCATGAGGCGCAACTGTTCCAGCAGGAAGGTCCGCAGGCTCTTTCTGGTCAGCTCCTCTTCTGTGATGGCGAATTCTTTGGCTATGCGAGTTGCGTCTACGGACATCGCTGGCTGCCTCTCGGTTTAGCTATAGGAATAACCAGATGACGGGGATGGCAACTGCCATGCAGTGACGCGGTCAGTAGAAAGAGAAAACTCAACGGCGCCGCTGGGATATTCTCAAGTTTCCCCGGTATAGAAGTACCGCTCATACCGATCTTCTATATAATCCTTCTCAACCGTTTCTGAGTCCCATTCCTTGATGAGGCGAAATGGTGTTTCTTGCAGCCTAGCAACATCATCCTGGTGGGAACCTATGGTAAAGAATGAGGCGGTAGTGGCATTGGGTCCGGGGAGCAGTTTAATTTTCGCGCTGTCCATGTTGTTGCTATAACGGTCAACGGCGTGGTTAAAGACGCTCCAGCCTTGTACCCGGCCAGACCGGTTGAAATAAATGGCAAAGTCGGGATATGTCCATGTCTCTTCGTCAAGCAAGTTTTTGTCCCTGTCCATCCCGTAAGTGTCTCTCCAGTGACTTGTGCTGTTACGCGGGCCTTGAATTCTAGCCACGTCATCCTTGCCGGAGCCGATGGTAACGTAATCAAGGCCGCTGGCACCGCGTCTTCTTCGCGGGCGCGTTTCCCCTGTTCCGCTTACGGGCTGTTCCGCAGACGCTCTGCTCGGAGCGCCCCGGCTATGGGCATACTCTGCCCGCTTTTCCGTGTCGCTCAGAACCTCGTAGGCGCGGTTGACAGCGGCCATCGCCGCGGTCGCCTCTGGGGACGGGTTGGTGTCCGGGTGGTACAGCAACGCCAGCCGCCGGTAAGCTGCCTGGATAATTTCCGGTTGGGCCGACGGATGGACTTGCAGGATTTCATACAGATCTTCGGCTTTCGCCACGGGTGATTGCCTCGCTTATGGTGGACTAACTGGCACCAATAATACCAAAAAGCCGGACTCGTCGAGTCCGGCTTTTTTCAGGCTACCCTTAACCGCTGAACAGTGGAAGGGAGGTTCGGATTGTTGTTCTTGAGTGATACAGGTCCCCTTCCGGCGGTTTAGGCCGAGGCGGGGAAATCGGTGAGCTTTCTTGGGGAACCTTCTCCATCAGCCCGGGAGCGCATTGGCGCTCTATCGCGTCGCCTTTCGGCTGGCTTTCAGGATCGGGAACACCCACCGACCGACCTGGGAGTGGACTTGGCCTCCGTCCCGAGAGACTCGGGGCAACAGACCCAGCCTATGCTCCCTTTAAAGGAGGTGATCCAGCCGCACCTTCCGGTACAGCTACCTTGTTACGACTTCGTCCCAGTCACCAAACCCGACCTCGGCACCTGCCTCCCCTAGGGGTTAGCTCAGCGACTTCAATCGTTCTCGGCTTCCATGACGTGACGGGCGGTGTGTACAAGGCCCGGGAACGTATTCACCGCAGTGTGCTGACCTGCGGTTACTAGCGATTCCGCGTTCATGCAGGCGAGTTGCAGCCTGCAATCCCAACTGGGGCCGGCTTTGGTGGGATTGGCTCCAGCTCGCGCTTTCGCAGCCCATTGTACCGGCCATTGTAGCGTGTGTGTAGCCCAAGGCATAAGGGCCATGATGACTTGACGTCATCCCCACCTTCCTCCTCCTTGTGAGAGGCTGTCTCGCTAGAGAATTTAACTAGCGACAAGGGTTGCGCTCGTTGCGGGACTTAACCCAACACCTCACGGCACGAGCTGACGACAGCCATGCAGCACCTGTGACAGCTTCCCGAGTTACCCCGAGATCGTTACCCTTTCGGGTTTCTACTACTGACATGTCAAGCCTTGGTAAGGTTCTTCGCTTAGCATCGAATTAAACCACACGCTCCACCGCTTGTGCGGGCCCCCGTCAATTCCTTTGAGTTTTAGCCTTGCGGCCGTAGTCCCCAGGCGGAATGCTTATCGCGTTAGCTGCGGCACAGCAGGGGTCGATACCCGCTGTACCTAGCATTCATCGTTTAGGGCGTGGACTACCTGGGTATCTAATCCAGTTTGCTCCCCACGCTCTCGCACCTCAGCGTCAGGCACAGCCCAGAAAGCCGCTTTCGCCGCTGGTGTTCCTCCCGATATCTACGCATTTCACCGCTACACCGGGAATTCCGCTTTCCTCTACTGCCCTCAAGCCAAGTAGTATCTCTTGACCTCTCCCAGTTAAGCCGGGAGCTTTCACAAGAGACTTACAAAGCCGCCTACGTGCTCTTTACGCCCAGTAATTCCGGGTAACGCTCGCTCCCTACGTATTACCGCGGCTGCTGGCACGTAGTTAGCCGGAGCTTATTCCCAAGGTACCGTCCTTTCTCTTCCCTTGGAAAAGGAGTTTACAGCCCTAGAGCCTTCATCCCCCACGCGACGTCGCTGGGTCAGGCTTTCGCCCATTGCCCAAAATTCCCTGCTGCTGCCTCCCGTAGGAGTGGGGGCCGTGTCTCAGTCCCCCTCTGGCTGATCGTCCTCTAAGACCAGCTACCCGTCATCGGCTTGGTGAGCCGTTACCTCACCAACTACCTGATAGGACGCGAGCCGTTCCTCCGGCGCCCGAAGGCTTTCATCCTCCCGCCAAGGCAGGGGGATCGTATGCGGGATTACCCTCAGTTTCCCGAGGCTATACCCCACCGAAGGGTGCGTTACTCACGTGTTACTCAGCCGTCTGCCACTTGCCCGAAGGCACGTTCGACTTGCATGCATTAAGCGCGCCGCCAGCGTTCACCCTGAGCCAGGATCAAACTCTCTAAAACAGAACTTTACCTAGCTTCCTTCCACTATTCAGTTGTTAAAGTGCCTGTTGCCCCACCTCCTCTTGAGGTGAGAGACGTAGTATACTCACGGCCCCACGGCGTGTCAACCCGGTTTAGCTTCTACTTTATTTTCCTCCACGCTTGCGGCTTCGTGCTTCGCCCCGTCCCAATTGGATATTAACCTTTCCTCGCTATGCCCCTTTTCTGGCGCGGGCCAGAAGGAACACCGGGAACGCTGCCGCCGACGCCAGAGGCCGGCTTCGGACACCTACGGCGTGAGCCGCGTAGTTTTGCCTTGAGCCGGTTCCGGCTACGGCGATATAATCCGGGGGCTATGCAGGTAAAAGAGCTGGGAGAGTTCGGCGTCATCGAACTCCTAAACGACATGGTGGTCCGCCAGAGAGGCGGTCCGGATAACGCCGCTCCCTTTTCGTTCGAGCTCTTGGTGGACACGGGCGACGACACTGCGGTCTGGCGCACCGGCGAAGCCCGGGAGCTGTTCACCACCGACACAATGGTGGAGGGCGTCCACTTCACCCGGGAGACCACTCCCTGGCTCGACCTGGGATGGAAGGCTATCGCCTCCAACATCAGCGACATCGCCGCAATGGGCGGCGCACCGGCCTATGCCCTCATCACTCTGGGGTTGCCTCCCGAAACAGAAGTCGATCACCTGAAACAGCTCTACCAAGGGATGCTGGAAATAGGGAACGCTTTCGGTGTGGCGATAGTGGGCGGCGATATCGTACGCTCCCCGGTGTTGTTCATCACGGTCAGCCTCACCGGCGTGATGCACGGCGCCCCAATGTTGCGGACCAACGCCCGCCCCGGCGACCTTGTGGCCCTGACGGGGTTTGTTGGCAATTCCGGCGGCGGCCTTCGGTTGATGCAGAGGTCTGCGGGCGAGACCGGGGAGGCGGCGGACTTCCTCGTTGGCTGCCATCGCCGTCCTCAACCCGCCGTTTCCCAAGGCAGGCTGTTGACCGGTTCCGGTATCGCCTCCGCCATGGACGTGAGCGACGGGCTTTACGACGACCTGTCCAAACTGTGCCGCGCCAGCGGAGTTGCCGCCAGTGTCGACGCCCGCCGCTTGCCGGTCCATCCCTTCCTGCGGCAGCGTTTCCCCGATGACTGTCTGGGGTTGGCATTGGGCGGCGGGGAAGACTACGTGCTGCTTTTCACCGGGCCCGAAGACGCCGTGGCCCCCGCAGTGGAAATCCTGGGCCAAGGGGCGGCGGTCATCGGCGAAATCGAGGCCGGCCCCCCTGGCCGGGTGACCGTGGCCGGGCCTTCCGGTGAGATTATTGACCCAACGTCCGGCGGATGGGACCATTTCCTCTGATGGCGGCCGGCCGCTAATGGTGGCAGACTGATGAGCGGCAGACACGACGCCGCCGCGCCTAAGCCCCTCCGTCTCCAGACCGGAGGTCCGGAGGAGACCTGCGGCGTCGGAGAAGTGATCGGACGGAACGCCAAGGCGGGTGACGTATTCCTGCTGACCGGTCCCTTGGGGGCCGGCAAGACGTGCCTCACCCAAGGAATCGCCCTGGGGTTGGGGGTCGAGGGCTACGTTCGGAGCCCGACCTTCGTGCTGATGACCCGCCACCGGGGCAGGCTCACCCTGCACCACATCGATCTCTACCGCATTGGCGGACCCGCCGAGGCTTGGGACCTAGGCTTGGATGAGGAACTTTCCGGCGACGGGGTTTGCGTTGTCGAGTGGGCCGACCGGGCTGGCGATGTCTTGGACACCGGAGCCCTGTGGTTGGACCTGGCCTACGCCGCCCGGGAGAATGAGCGCATAATCGAAATTGCCCAAGGGCCCCAGCGCTATCGTCCCCTTTTGGACTCGCTGGCCTGCCATCCGTCGGCCTCAGGCCGGCAGCCGGCTGGAGAAACGTAATGCTGCTGGCCATCGACACATCGACCCGGTTTGCCGGGGTTGCCTTGGCCGACGGAGACCGGGTCGTCGCCACTCGGAGCTGGTACTCGTCGGTCAATCACACGGCGGAGTTGATGCCGGCCGTGGTCCAGCTTCTGAAGAGCCACGCCGTCGCCGTGAAGGACCTGGAAGGCGTGGCGGTGGCCTTGGGGCCGGGAGGCTTCAGCGCCCTGCGCGTCGGCATCAGCGTGGGTAAGGGCCTGGCAGCCGCGGGCGGCATACCCATACTGGGAGTGGGAAGCCTGGACGTCGAGGCGTTTCCTTTTTCCGATTGCGGGCTTCCCGTTTGCGTCTTCTTGGAGGCGGGC
The DNA here is from genome assembly GCA_965222595.1 of Dehalococcoidia bacterium. GTDB lineage: Bacteria > Chloroflexota > Dehalococcoidia > Lucifugimonadales > UBA3495 > VXOI01. Next base: position 86,565 of record CBDCUJ010000020.1, read on the forward strand.
CGCGGAGAGGTGGCGTCGGCTCTTTTCCGCCCCGATGGGCAGCGGGCGAGGGACGACCGGGTGACGCCGCCGGCAGAGGTGCTGGCGGAAATCGGAGAGCCTACCGTGTTCTGTGGAGAGGGAATCGCTTCCTGGCTGGAAGAAATCAATCGTGTTCTGGGGTCCAGGGCTGTGGCCTGCCGGCCCGCTCCGGCCGCTCGGACCGGTTCGCTGGCCGCCATGGCCCGGACTCGTTTGGAAGGCGGCCGATACGACGACCCGGCCACCCTGCAACCCTACTACCTGCGCATGCCCAGCATCGGGGTCTCGAAGCGGCGGGACCGTACGCCTCAAGCTTCATCCCGCCGTCAAGCCAGTTGAACCGCAACCCACCGATCTTGGCACCAAGAAGCGTTAACTTTCGACTGAGAAAGAGCGCCTACTAAACCCACAGGTAAATATATCAAGGAAGGTGACAATGGAGCGGACTTTGGTTCTGGTGAAACCCGACGGGGTACAACGAGGGTTGATCGGCGAGGTGATTGGCCGATTGGAGAGAAGAGGTCTCAAGCTCGTGGGACTGAAACTGATACAGGTGGACGACGCGCTGGCCCGCCGCCATTATGGGGAACACGTAGACAGGCCCTTTTTCCCCGGGCTGGTGGACTTCATCACCTCGGCGCCGGTTGTCGCCATGGCGTGGGAGGCGGACGGCGCGGTGGAAATCGTCCGCAATACGATGGGCCCGACCAAGCCTGCGGACGCCCCTCCCGGCACGATACGAGGGGACCTGGGGGTCGACATCGGCCGGAACCTCGTGCACGGTTCCGACAGTGAAGCTTCCGCGCAACGGGAGTTGGACCTTTTCTTTGACGCCGGGGAGTTGCTCTATTACAGCCGCAGCACCGATTCCTGGATTAAAGAGCCGTAACGGGGAACCGCAAGGGGGCCCTCGGTCCCTGCGGCTACAACACCCGCACCACCTGAGGCGCCTGGGCCCATAGCCGCTCCAGTCCGTAAAACTCCCGTTCTTCCGGAGAGAAGATGTGGATGATCACGTCGCTGAAGTCTATGAGCACCCATCCCGAGGCGGCTGCTCCTTCCCTGCGATGCCGCCGGACCTGGGCCTCTTTCAACGAGGCGGTCAGGCCCTCTTCCAAGGCCTCAATCTGCCTGGAGGACTCAGCCGACATTATCACGAAATAGTCGGCGAAGGGCGCGACGTTCCTCAAGTCGAGCATGACGATGTCTTCGGCCAACTTGTCCGAAGCTACTTCCACCACGAATTGGGCTGTTTCTGTCGAGTCCAGCCTCCGCACCCCCAGCGATCTTTCGGACACTACGCCCGTTGATTCGTTCGAAGAGTAGCCGGGACGTCAGGCCCGGTAATCTGCCCGGAGTATAGGCTGGGCATGATGCCGGGTCAACCGGATTGGCCCTTGCCACCCTCAAGGCGGGAATGACTCCACCTATCGGCGTGTTTGAGACACTTTATGAAAGTATGCACTGCTACGGCGGGCTTAATATACGGAAGCAGTAATGTCCCGCTACACTTTGGGCATGATTGGGTATATAATTGAAGCTTCTCTTTCTTCGCCTCCGGCAGAAGGGATGGACGGTCCCGAAACGCCCCCTTCAGGCACGGTCGGCGCCCCGAGGAATCGGGGTGGGCTTGCCTATGGGGAATATTGTGATATATTTAACAAACCATGAAACTCCCCCTTTGCAGCAGGGGGAATTGCCCATTTTTTGCGTCCGGTCCCGAAGGGCCGTCAGTGCCTTCGGACACCGGCCGCGTTAGCCGGGACTCGCGGCCAGGGTATCGACAAATGAACCCTCTTAAAGAGTTGGCCCAAAGGGGACTGTACTCACCGGAGCACGAACACGATAGCTGCGGGGTGGGTGTCGTAGCCAACATCAAGGGCCGGAAAACCCACCAGATAATTGAAGAGGGGCTTCAGGTCTTGGTCAACCTCGGCCACCGCGGGGCTTGCGGACGCGACCCCGAGACCGGGGACGGCGCGGGACTCCTGATCCAAATGCCCCACGAATTCTTCCGCCAAGTGACACCGGCCTTGGGAATCGACCTGCCGGCGGAAGGGGAATACGGCGTGGGGATGGTGTTCCTTCCTCCCGGACCGGAAGCCAGGGAACGGGGACGCGCCCTTATCTCCAGAACAGTCGTAGACGAAGGTCTTGAACTGCTGGGGTGGCGCGACCTCCCATTGGACCACTCCAAGTTGGGAAGAGACGCCAGGGCTGTTTGCCCTCACATCAGCCAGGTGTTCATCGGCCCCGGCGCCAGCGGGCTGGACCCGGCCCAACTCGAACGCAAGCTCTATGTGGTAAGAAAGGTCATTGAGCATTCGGTGAATGAGTCCGGCCTTTCCGAAGACGACGCCGATTACTTTTACGTATGCAGCATGTCCTGCAACACTGTGGTCTATAAGGGCCTCCTCATGGCCCATCAGATATCCGGCTTTTACCTCGACCTGAATGACGAAACACTGGCATCAGCCTTCGCTTTGGTCCACTCCCGGTTCAGCACCAACACCCTGGGCCATTGGCGGTTGGCCCATCCCTACCGGTATCTGGCCCACAACGGCGAAATAAACACCCTGCGCGGCAACCTCAACTGGATGCACGCCCGCGAAGCCCGCTTCGAGTCGCCGTTGTTCGACGGCGACATGGCGAAGGTCTCGCCTGTGATGACGCCTGGCGACAGCGATACCGCCAGCTTCGATAACGCCCTTGAATTGTTGTTGATGACGGGCCGCGACCTGGACCACGCCATGCTCATGATGATTCCCGAGGCTTGGGACCAGCATGAGACCATGCCCCAAGAGAAGAAGGACTTCTACGAATACCATTCGGCGCTGATGGAGCCATGGGACGGTCCGGCCATGATCGTGTCGTCCGATGGCCGCAGCCTCTGCGCCCTGTTGGACCGAAACGGCCTCAGGCCGTTTCGCTATCTGGTAACCAATGAAGACAAGCTGGTGATGGCGTCGGAAACCGGCGTCTTGGACGTCCCACCCGAAGATGTAAGGTTCAAGGGCCGCCTTCAGCCCGGCCGCATGTTCTTGGTGAGCCTGGAGGAAGGCCGAATCATCGGGGACGAGGAGCTCAAGCGGAAGCTGTCCGCCCGGCAGCCCTACGGCGCATGGCTCGCCGAAAACAGGCTGTCTCTGGAAGACTTGCCCCCGCCGCCCGCTCTTCCGGCCCCTATCGACCGGGACGAGGCCACCAAACTGCAGCGCACCTTTGGTTACAGCGTCGAAGAGCTACGGATGCTCACCACGCCCATGGCGGAGTTCGGCTACGAGGCCGTGGGGTCCATGGGCAACGACGCCCCGCTGGCGGTGCTGTCTGACCAGAACCAGCTGCTGTTCAACTATTTCAAGCAACTGTTCGCTCAAGTCACTAACCCTCCGCTGGACGCCATTCGCGAAGAACTCGTCACGTCACTGGGGGCCTTCATCGGCAGCGAGCGGAACCTGGTTGAAGAGACGCCGCTCCACTGCCGCCAGTTGAAGCTGAAGTCTCCCATTATCGACAATGAAGATTTGGCCAAGATCAAACGACTGGACCGCGAAGGTTTGCGCACAGCCGCCTTGCCGATGGTCTTTGAACCGGCCGACGACGGCGAACCGCTGAAAGCGGCGCTACAGGAGCTATGCCGCCAGGCGTCACAGGCTATCGCCGACGGGTGTTCGATCATCGTGCTGTCGGACCGGGGCGTGGGACCCGGCGCAGTCCCCATACCCAGCCTGCTGGCCACCGGCGCGGTGCACCATCACCTCATCCGGGAGGGTACCCGCACCAGGGTGGGGCTGGTGGTGGAGACCGGTGAAGCCAGGGAAGTCCATCATTTCGCTCTCCTGATTGGCTATGGCGCGGGCGCGATAAACCCCTACCTGGCCTTGGAAACAGTGCAAAGCATGGTGGAAATGGGCCAGATCGACGGCCACGCTCCCGATCACGCGGCCAGAAACTTCATCAAAGCAAACGAAAAGGGCATCTTGAAAGTGATGTCCAAAATGGGCATATCCACCGTACAGAGCTACCGCGGCGCCCAAATCTTTGAAGCCGTGGGACTGGACCGGGACCTCATCGACGACTACTTTTCTTGGACGCCATCTCGAGTGGGTGGTATTGGGCTCGATGCCATACAGCGCGAGTCCCTCCAGCGGCACCGGGACGCCTTCGACGCTCCGGATGTCTCCGCCAACCGAATGCTGCCCATCGGCGGCGCCTACCAGTGGCGCCGGGGAGAGGAACACCACCAGTGGAACCCCGACACCATAGCCAAGCTGCAACACGCGGCCCGGACCAACGACCGGGACGTGTACCGTTCCTTCGCCCGCCTGAGCAACGATCAGAGCCGTAAGATCGCCACCCTGCGCGGCCTCCTGGAATTCAAAGAAGACCTTGGTCCCGTTCCCATAGATGAGGTGGAACCGGCCTTGGAAATCGTGAAACGGTTTGCCACTGGCGCCGCCTCCTTGGGTTCCATCAGCCGCGAGGCCCACGAGACCATGGCCATCGCCATGAACCGTTTGGGCGCCCGAAGCAATACCGGCGAAGGCGGTGAGGACTATCACCGCTACACCCCCGACGACAACGGCGACCAACGGAGCAGCGCCATCAAGCAGGTGGCATCGGGGCGCTTCGGCGTCACTCCCAACTACCTGATCAATGCCACCGATCTGCAGATCAAGATGGCCCAGGGCTCCAAGCCTGGCGAGGGCGGCCAGTTGCCCGGCCACAAGGTCGACGAATACATCGGTTGGGTGCGCCGCACCACGCCCGGAGTGGAGTTGATCTCCCCGCCGCCCCATCACGACATCTACTCCATCGAGGACTTGGCCCAACTGATTCACGACCTCAAGAACATCAACCCCGATGCCAGGATTCACGTGAAACTGGTGGCCGAGGTGGGGGTTGGGACCGTGGCTGCCGGCGTCGCCAAGGGCCACGGAGACGTGGTGCTGATCAGCGGCCATGACGGCGGCACCGGGGCTTCTCCCGAATCTTCCATCAAGTACGCGGGTCTCCCGTGGGAGTTAGGTATTGCCGAGACCCAGCAGGTACTGGTGGCCAACGGCCTGCGCAGCCGGATCGTGGTACAGACCGACGGACAACTCAAAACTGGTCGCGATGCCGTGATCGCCGCAATGCTGGGAGCCGAAGAGTTTGGCTTCGCCACCTCCGCGTTGGTGGTGAGCGGTTGCATCATGCTCCGCAAGTGTCACCTCAACACCTGTTCGGTGGGCATCGCCACCCAGGACCCCGAATTGAGGAAGCAGTTTGCCGGCAAGCCCGAACACCTGGTCAACTACTTCACCTTCTTGGCCGAAGAAATGCGGGAGATCATGGCGGAACTGGGCTTCCGTACAGTTAACGAGATGATCGGCCGGGTCGATGCTCTGGACCCCCGGCGGGCCATCGAGCATTGGAAGGCCCAAGGTTTGGACTTCTCCCGCCTGCTTTACCGGCAGGAAGCGACCACTCCCGGCGAGCCGGTCTACTGCGCCGAGGAGCAGGACCACGGGCTGGAGTTGGCCCTCGACCATCAGCTCATCGAACTTGCCGGCCCCGCCTTGAACGATGGCCGGGCGGTGGAAATAGACCTGCCGATCCGGAACTCCAACCGGACCGTGGCCGCGATGTTGAGCGGCAAGGTCGCCAAGGGCTACGGCGAAGACGGACTGCCTGAAGACACCATAAAGGTCAAATTCAGCGGCTCCGCCGGCCAGAGTTTCGGGGCCTTCCTGGCCAAGGGAATCAGCATACTTCTGGAAGGCGACACCAACGATTACATGGGCAAAGGGATGTCCGGCGGCAGGATAGTGGTCTGTCCGGACCCCAAAGCCACCTTCGTACCCGAGGAAAACATAATCATCGGCAACGTCGCCCTGTATGGGGCCACTGGCGGGCGGGCCTTCATCAACGGCGTCGCCGGCGAGCGTTTCTGCGTCCGCAACAGCGGCGTCCAAGCGGTAGTAGAGGCAGTGGGCGACCACGGCTGCGAGTACATGACCGGCGGCGTAGTCGTAGTGTTGGGTCCCACCGGCCGTAACTTCGCCGCCGGAATGAGCGGCGGCATCGCCTTCGTTTACGACGAGGACGAGGACTTCCACATCCGCTTCAACGGCGGCATGGCCGACCTTGAAACCGTGTCGGAAGAGCAGGACGCAGCCATTCTCAAGGAGCTGGTCGAGGAGCACTACCGCCACACTCGCAGCGGACCGGCTGGCCGCATACTCGCCAACTGGGATGCCAGCCTGAGCAAGTTCAAGAAAATCATGCCCCGCGACTACCGCCGGGTGCTGGAAGAACGAATGGCTGCGGCATTGTCAGACCGTGAGATGGAAGCGGCAATCCATGGCTAACCCCAGCGGATTCATGCGGGCGGACCGTCAGCCCCCGGAACGGAGGCCGGTCACCGAGCGTGTCGGTGACTACCGCGAGTTGTACCAACGCTGGCCGGAGGCGGCCGCCCGAGAACAGGGCGGGCGTTGCATGGACTGCGCGGTCCCCTTCTGCCACACTGGCTGTCCCTTGGGGAACGTTATCCCCGAGTTTAACCACTTCGTCTATATCGGAGATTGGGAGCAGGCTCTGCGCACCCTGCTTTCCACCAACAATTTTCCGGAGTTTACCGGGCGCATCTGCCCCGCTCCCTGCGAGGCGAGTTGCGTCCTCAGCATTAACTCCGACCCGGTGACCATCGAATACGTGGAGAAGGAAATCGCGGACCGGGGCTTCGAAAACGGCTGGATCAAGGCGGAACCGCCGGCGATACGCACCGGCAAGAAGGTGGCGGTCGTTGGTTCCGGGCCCGCTGGTTTGGCTGCCGCACAGCAACTCAACCGGGCCGGTCACACGGTAACGGTGTTTGAGCGGGACGACTACGTTGGCGGCCTGCTGGCGCTGGGCATCCCCGATTTCAAACTCGACAAAGACGTGCTGAAACGCCGCCTCGACATCATGGCCGGGGAGGGCGTCACCTTTGAAACTGGCGTGAACGTGGGGATAGACTTCCCGGCCGACCGGTTGCTCAACGATTTCGACGCCGTTTGCCTCTCCATGGGTTCCACCGACCCGCGCGATCTGCCGGTCCCAGGCCGTGAGTTGGACGGCGTCCACTTCGCCATGGAGTACCTCACACAACAGAACAAGCTCAATTCCGGCGAGGAAGTGGTAGCAGAAGAGCGAATCTCGGCCGAGGGAAAACGGGTCGTGATTCTGGGCGGCGGAGACACCGGGGCCGACTGCCTCGGCACCGCTCACCGCCAAGGGGCGGAAGTAGTCTACCAGTACGAACTGCTGGCCGAGCCTCCGCCGGACCGCGCCGAAAACAACCCTTGGCCGGAATGGCCCATGATACTGCGCTCCTCGGCGGCCCACGAGGAGGGCGGGGTCCGCGACTACGGGATACTCACCAAGTCATTCTCCGGCAACGGGGGCAAGCTGGAGCGGCTGCATGGGGTGCGGGTGGAGTGGAGCGTTCCCGCCAACGGAGAACGTCCGGCGATGACCGAGGCCCCCGACAGCAGCTTCGAAGTCGAGACCGAGTTGGTGCTGCTGGCCATGGGCTTTCTGCATCCGGAACACGAGGGGTTGCTGACCCAGTTAGGTGTGGAGTTGGACCCTCGGGGCAACGTCAAGATAGGTGACGACCGCATGACTACCGTCCCTGGGGTCTTCGCCGCCGGCGACGCCGCCCGCGGCCAGTCCCTGGTAGTTTGGGCCATTGCCGAAGGCCGGGAAACGGCACGCGCCATCGACCTCTATCTGATGGGCGAAACCAACCTTCCCCGGTCGCTCACCGCCGTCTAGGCTGGCAGACGATCAGTTAGCGCCACTCCACTTCCTCCCAGAGGAGTCCTGCGCTAGGTCCGCCCACTATTTATTCGTCCCCAGCGCCGCTGCGGTCGTGGCGCGACCCACGTTCGACAGGTATTCCCGCATGTCCAGGACCTGTACCGCGTTCGTCGTGCCCGAAACTCCTGGAAGGAACCCGTGTACTATGGTCACCACGTCGGTGTCGGTGATGCTGCCGGTGTCCAGGGCCGCCTGAATCAAGGACGAGACCAGTTGGGCCACGTCCTCCAAGGGAGGAACTACCCCGGCTGGTGTGATCCCCCAGCCAAGGCAGAGCTTTTGAAGCACTGCCGGGTCATGGGAAAAGGCGAAAATGTCGCTGTCGGGACGGTAGCGGGCCAGTTCCAACGCCGCCCGCCCGGTGCTGGTGATCACCACCGGCTTTGACCCTGTAGCGCGCACCAACTGTGCCGCCGCCGATGCGATTGCTTGGGTCCGGTCCCGGGCACCCAGATCTTTGTAAAAGGAATACATCCGCTCGGATTCGTTGATCGTGGCTACCGCCATCTGGAGGGTCTCCACCGGGTAGTTGCCCATGGCGGTCTCGTCGGAAAGCAGGATGGCGTCGCTTCCGTCCAGGACCGCAGTGTTGATGTCCGAGATTTCGGCCCGGGTTGGGGTGGGAGAAACTACCATGGAATGAAGCATCTGGGTCGCTGTGACACCCACCTTGCCCGCTTCGTTTGCCTTGCTGACGATGTTCTTCTGTACCCCGGGCACCCGCTCCATGGGAATCTCCACCCCAAGGTCGCCGCGGGCCACCATCACTCCGTCCACTTCGGGCAGTATGGCGTCGATATTGTCGATACCCTCGCCCCGTTCCAGCTTGGCCATCAAAAAGGCTTTGCTGCCAGCGGCGTTCAGGTGCTCCCTGGCGTAGCGGATGTCTTCCGCGGTGCGCACGAAGGACACAGCCACCCAGTCCACCTGTTGCTTCACGCCGAATTTGAGGTCGATCTTGTCTTTTTCAGTGAAGACCGGATCGTCGATTATGGTCCCCGGCAGGTTGACCCCCTTGTAGGAAGACACCACCCCCGAGGTCAGCACCCTGGCGACAACCCTGGATGGGGCCGATTCGGTTATTTCCAGACGCACAGTGCCGTCGGCGATGAAAACGCTGTTGCCCACCCGGAGGTTCCGCAGCGCGCCGGGCTGGGGAAAGGGCAGCACCCCTGGTCCGGGGGGCACGGAGTCGGCGGACAACGCGATCTCCTCTCCGACCGTAAGCTGCACCGGCTCGGCCAAATGCCCCAACCGAAGCTTGATTCCTCCCAGGTCTTGAAGCACCGCCACTGGCCGTCCGTGTCGCTTGGACAGCCGCCGGATTTTGGAGATGACCTCGGCGTGTTCCTCGTGGGTGCCGTGGGAGAAGTTCAACCGGGCGCAGTCCATACCGCCGGCGATGAGCCGGTCCAGTGTTTCCTCATCCCGTGAAGCCGGGCCGATAGTCGCGATGATTTTGGTCTTTCGCATGTTTACCGAACCGTTTGTTCCAGTTAGCGGTCATTCCCGCCAGGGTCAAGCGCTTGGGTTAACGAACGATACAGTCGTCCCAGCGCATTTATCTGGCGGGAGGAATCATCATGTCCTCCGGCGGGCGGCCCTAATTCCGGCTGCGGCTGGCGTCGAATGCGTCGGTGGCGGCCTTGAGGCCGGCGTAACGGTTGGCCTGCAGCACCTCAATGCGCTCGGCGGCCCACTGGTTGGAGGTCTCGATGCCGATGAGTGAGCCCTGGAACCGGGGCATAACGTAGCGGGCCAGCAACTCGTAGCTGCGGTGCAGCTTGTCGCGGGGCGCCCAGTCCTCCACCCGGATCATGAACTTCCCGAATCCGCCGCTGATCTCCTGCAGCCGCTCGATGCCGGCGATGGCGTCGTCGGGGGTGCCGACGATCCACTGGTTGTTGTCCACCATGAAGTCGACTATCTGGTCCCGGGGGACCTCCGGCACCGGGTTGCCCAGGGTGCGCCCGAAATATTCGGTGACAACCCGCGCGCTGCCCTCGCGAATGTCCTCGAAGGCCTGCTTTTTGGTGTCGGCCAAGTGCATGCCCATCACGATGCCCCAGTCCTCCCGGTGCACCGTCTTGTCGTGCTCGGCGGCGGTCTCTTCGCAGATGTCCCAGAGCTCCATCAGCGAGGTGCGGCGGATGGTGTCCCGAGGTACGCTCAGGGAGAGCACCGACGCGCCGTGCTTGCCCGCAACGGTGACGCCGGCCGGCGATTCCACCGAGGCCACGGCCACCGGGACGTGGGGTTGCTGGTAGGGTCGCAACTGCATCACGGCCTCGTTCAGCTCGAACCAATCACTCTTGTAAGAGATGGGGTCGGTCTCGGTCATTAGCCGCATGATGACGCCCAACGACTCGTCCATCATTGCCCGCTGGTTCTCCGGCTTGATGCCCAGCATCAGGGCGTCGGAGGCCAACGCCCCCGGACCGACGCCCAGGATCACCCGGCCGCGGGTCAGGTGGTCCAGTTGGACGAAGCGATTGGCCACCATGTAAGGATGGTGGTAGGGAAGGCTGACCACGCCCGACCCGAGCTTGATGTTTCTGGTGCGCTCGGCGGCGGTGGCCATGAACAGCTCCGGCGAGGAGATCGTCTCCCAACCGGCGCTGTGGTGTTCGCCGATGTAGGCTTCGTCGAAGCCCAGGGTGTCCAGCCACTGTATCAACTCCAGGTCGCGCTCCAAAGCCAACGTCGGGTTCTCACCGACACGGTGGAACGGCGCCATAAACACGCCGAATTTCATCTTGTTAGGGACGTTCATAACACTCATCACTCCGCGAGAATTGCATTTCGAGTATACACCAAAAGCAATCAAGCCAATTTCACGCAGCGGGCGCGGAGAGTACGTGAAGGACGCCGAGCACATGATGGACACCCGTTACTCCCGGCGCCTCCTCCGTGCCCTGTGCCTGAACCTGTTGCGCTGGCGGCGTTCGGGCAAACGTGGTATCTTTGGCGGACTATCAACAAGCTTTTATTTTACTCCAAGGAGGCAGCGAAATGCCCCAAATCAAGCACATCGCCATCGCCACCAACGACGCCGCCAAGACCGCCAAGTTCTACTCCGAAGTGTTCGACTTACGCGAGGTCGCCCAGTTGGACGGCGAGAACGCCAAGGGTTTCATGCTGAGCGACGGCAACATCAACATGGCCATCCTGGACTTCCAGAGCGACGCCGTGGCCGGAGAGCGGGGCAAGGACTGGGAGGGCATCCACCACATCGGCTTCGAAGTGGAAAGCCTCGAGGAAATCGAGGCGCGGCTGGTCAACGCCAATTCCCAGCCGATGGAAGAAGTAAACGCCGCCCTTCACGCCGGGCACACCGGTCCCCGGCACGAGAACGTCGAGACCAAGTACGAGGGCCCCAACGGCGAAATGATCGACGTCTCCCAAGTAGGCTGGATCGGGACCCGCGGCTTCGACTAGGCCGCGCCGCCGACAATCAGGACCGCAACAAAGAAGCCCGGCGTACCTCACGCCGGGCTTCTTTGTATTTGAGCCGATTCGAAGGGAACATAATCGGGACCGGGACAACCCCCCTACATAAACAGGCTGTAGTGGCCTACGATTATCTCTCTTTGGAGTTGGTCCCCAGCTACTCTTTTCTCGGTGATCATTCTTTCCATCATTCCGGTGTCGGCGAGGAATTGGTCGTTCCAGAGGCCGTCGCCGAATTGCATCGCGTCCAGTACGTGCTCGCAGCCGTTGAGGATCATTCCGTTGGTACGCCTTGGGTCGATGATCGATAGGCAGACGCCTTCGTCCTCGGCGCCTTCGGGCGGCCGGGAGTACTACGCGCGCGTTTCTATTCCGCTGGATTCGGGGGCGGGTTCTTGTACAGGACGTCTCCTTCTATGGAGATTATCAGCACAGACATTGCAACTGGTGTCCTTTCTATTCCCCTGCTATGCCGGCTTGAAGGAGAGGGACGGATGGTCCGGGTCGAAGTCTTCCGTGTCCAGTACCATGGGCATGCCGGTCCGGATATTCTGGGGCTGGCTGCCGTCGACACCGGTGATGCGGGCGCTGATCCGGGGGCCCTCTTCCAGAGTGACGATGCCGGTACAGTAGGGGTTGTCCCGTCCGTATCCCTTCCGGCCCATGTATTCGGGGACTATCGAGATGCAGGTGAAGGTGGCGAGGCTGGCCCTCCCGCTGAAGGCGTGCCACTCGACCTCGAAACGGTGGCAAACGGGGCACATCGGCCGCGCTTCGGGAGCAGTGTGCCCGCAATTCTTGCAGCGGATGCCGGTGAGTTGCCCGGCTTCCTGCAGCTTCTTGTAGAAGTTGGCGGCGTTGAATTCGCTGGCCATTAGAGCCTTTACCCCCGCCGCAGCACGTTCACGACACAGGTGCCGCCGGTGCCGCCCACGTTGTGGGTTAATCCCACCTCGACATTTGGCTTTTTGACCTGGCGCTCGCCGGCTTCCCCTCGCAGTTGGTGGTATATCTCAACCACCTGGCCGATGCCCGACGCCCCCACCGGATGGCCCTTGGCCTTCAGTCCGCCGGAGGTGTTGATGGGGCGGTCGCCGTGCAAGGCGGTGCGGCCTTCGTCTACGGCCCGGGGGCCCTCCCCAGGCGCGAAGAAGCCCAAGTCCTCGCTGGCCACGATCTCAGCGATGGTGAAGCAGTCGTGGACTTCCGCCAAGTCGACATCGTCGGCGGTGATTCCGGCCATCTCGTAGGCTTGGCGGGCGGCTTCCTTGGCGGCCGAGAGCGATGTCAGTTCCTCGGCGTCGTGCAAGGGTTTGCCCGAGGCCTGACCGATGCCGGCCAGAGACACCGGACGGTCGGTAAAGTTGTGGGCGATATCGGCCGAGACCAATAGAACGCATGATGCCCCGTCCGTGATGGGAGCGCAGTCGTACAACCGCAAGGGCCAAGCGATCCAGGGGTTGGCCTGTTCGTCGTTCAGGAAGTCCAGTTCCGACTGCCAATCGGGGACGGGCTGGCCGCGCTGCTCGGCCCGTGCCTTGCGGCGCTCCATCAGGTCGTTGATGGTCACGTTGAACTGGGCCTTGGGGTTCAGAGCCCCGTTCTGATGGTTTTTGATGCCCACCTTGAGCAGATGGTCCAGGTTGGTCTCGTACCGGTCCATGTGGGCCTTGGCGATAGCGCCGAAGATGCCGGGGAAGGTTAGCCCGGCGGGCACTTCATAGAGACCGTCGGCAGCCGACGCCAGCACGTCGGTCACGCCCTCGGTGGGCAGGTTGGTCATCTTCTCCATGCCGCCCACCAGCACCACATCGTACATTCCGCTGGCGATGGCCATCACGCCTTCCCGGAGGGCGCTGCCGCTGGACGCGCAGGCGTTCTCGATGCGGGTGATGGGAATGGGGGTTATGCCCAGCCAGTCAGCCACGATCGGGGCCGTATGGCCTTGGGTCTCGAACAGGTCGGAGGAATAGTTGCCGACGTACGCGCACTCGATGTCCTCGATGTCGAAGCGCTGGTCCATGGTCTCCATCATGTCCTGGAAGGCTTCCACGAACAGGTCGCGGCTGTCCTTCTCGGGGAAGGCCCCGAACTCGGACAGTCCCGCGCCGACAATGGCGACCTGGCGGCCCAGCTGGCGTTTGCGTGTTGCAGATGTCATGTTGTTACAACTCCGGAGTCAGGATTCATAGGCTTGGTCACGAGTGCAAATGTCCGCCTAGTCCGCTGCTTTGTCGAGGATGGATTCCCTGCACAGGGCATCGATCTCTGCACGCAGGACCTCCGGACTTGGCACCTCAATTCCCTTTTTATTCAAATCTGTGTATTCGGACCTCATTATCGAAGATATGGCCCCGGGTTTGGGCAAAGGGTCTCCGAACCTTTTTGTGGTCTCCAGCCACAAAACGATAGCTTCTTGAGCGCTGGCCAAGGCCTCTTCATGGGTGCCGCCGTGAGCGGTACAGCCAGGTAACTCAGGCACATCGGCAACGAAAACCTGGTCCCCAAGGTTATCGCTCCAAGAGATTATAACGGCGTACTTGTGCATGTTACTGTTCCCCGATGCCATATTTCTCGAAGACCCGTCTGACCTGCTGAATCTGGTAAGGCTTGACCTGGCCCCGTGAAGGCTGAATGTTGATCGATTCGGTGACGCCTGCCTTCGTGAAAAGGTGGTGGCTTCCACTGATTCTTTCAGTAAATCCTAGCCGAAGGAGCAATCTGCGCAGATCGCTGAAGCTGACATTGGCTCCAGTTTGCCGGGAAAGTATTTGCCGCAGCAACGGTTCACGGTTGAGCATTGGCTTGCATTATCGTTGGCTTGAACGAACAGCGTCAACCAACCCCGGACCGGGGAAGCCACGACCTACTCCGCTCCTCCCCAGCCCTGCTCTAGGTAGGCTGTCCCGTCCACTTCCGACACCGTTATTCGCTGGCGGTAGCGGCCGCGCTCCGCGAGGTGTGTCGCAGTGTGCCACTCGACGGCGTCCGGCCCACCCAAGAGGGCTTCGTGGAGGATACGTCCGTGCATCGCTTCCCCGCCCGGCAGGCCCAGCAGGTGGAGGATGGTGGGTGCGAGGTCAACGTTGCCCGTGGGACTGGCGACGGCCGCAGACTGCTTGAACGCTGGCCCCTTGGCGAAGAGCACGTTGCGGGTCTCGTGGGGGCTCATGGAGCCGTGCTGGCCGAGTCCTGGGGCAAGGCTGGTGGACGGGGCATGGCCGGCGAGTCCGGCGTCGTTGGGCGTGGAGTCCCAACGGAAGGACATGGTCAGGCATGGGGCGCGGGGCCCCTCCAGACCGATCAGGCTCGCGGGCAGAGTTCCCTCGATGGTTCCGGCGGTATCGGACGCCACCAGTGCGCCGCACCACGGCCGGGCGGTCAGCCACTCCACGAGCCGATCAACCGTCGATCCTGGGCGGCCCTTGGTCTCGGAGGTATAGAACAGCGCCGACCCCCCGTTGGGAGCAACGGTTACGCCGCCCGGCGGGAACCCCGCCTCACGCAACAGCGACTCTACTTCGATGACCTCGGATATGGTCGAGTAGCCGTGGTCCGAAGCTACAATCACGTTGGTCTCCCCGGACAGACCTTGATCGTCCAACCAGCTCAGCACTCTGCCAAATTGCCGGTCGGCTTCCATAATGGCGTCGCCGGCGGCTTGAGAGCCGACGCCGTGGGCATGCTGAGAGGAATCGGGCTCGGAAAACCACAGCAGTGAAACGGCGGGTTGCCGTTCGGGTAAAACATACCGGGTGACGATATCCACCGCTCTAGCCAGCTTGTGGGGAGCCGGCGCCGAACGGTCCGGCCAAGGGCCGAATCTGGCGATGATTTGCTCGTGCAACGACCGCGGCAGGCAGAAGTCGGGGTGGATGGTCGCCCCGCCGTGGGTCTCGGCGTTGGGGTTCTGCAGGTAGGCGTTGCCGGATGTCCCGGCGCCGACTGCGACGAACTCATGGCCGTGCCGGTGCAGAATATCGCCCAGTGTCGGCCGCAGCAACACCGGTGTTTTGGTTGCGACTTGGGACAGGGCGGGCTCCATTGCGCCGATAGCGCGGTGGGGATCGAATTCCGGTATCATCAGCATGTTCGCGGTCAAACCGTGGGCCCCGGGGTAGTGTCCGGTAACCATTGTTGCGACGTTGGCCCGGGTGACGGTCGGGAAGGCGGCGTGGTTGTTGCTGAAGGTCACTCCCTCGGCGGCCAGTGTAGAGAGATTGGGCGTCAGCTCCGGCGTTACCTGGGCTGGCTGGAGACCGTCGAATACGATAATCAGAACCAAGGTCATCAGTCAGCGGGCCGGTGCGGGCGCCGGAACGTTGGAAGGAAATAAACTTGGCGGTAAGGAAACGAGTTACACAAAGAGGATCACTGGTGGGTGGAAGGGAACGGAAATATTGCGGTGATCAAAGGTTTTATACTTACCGTGTGGTTATGCGGAATTCACGTTAGGGTTCCGCCTCGGGCCGGTCACCGCCAGGGCTGCGTGATTGGGACCTTCACCTCTCAGTATCTTGTATTCTCGCTGATTCCCAATGTGGGTTTTTATCCGTCCGATCAAGTCCGCCTTACGCTCTTTCTTGCGCGTTCGCAGACCGAACGACCTCGCCAATTCCATAAACACGGTTACAGGTTCTCCGGAACCCTCTAACACTTTTGTAAGTTCGTCGGTCTCTGAATTTCGAGCGATTCGTTCTAGTCTTGTCGCGCGCAACGCGACATCGTCCGGACCGCTGGGAGCCTTGGCACTCGATGTCTGTGGGGGCTTGAGGCCCATGACTTTCCTGAGGGGAGCGTCGTTGTTAGCTTGTGCCGCCAAGATATCAAGGCGCGATAAGCCTTCGGATACATCACGACTGGATTCAATAGTTGGGAAAGCGGCCACCAATTTTTGCATCTCTTCTATAAAATTCTTAGTTTCCCCCAACGTATTGATGAGTTCATTTTTCTCTTCTTCGGAAGGCAGCGACGCTAGTAAGGTTTTTACACCCTTGAACAAAGAATCTGTAGGATTTCTAGAATTGCCTTTCATCGTTCTTGTCCTGCGGTCGTTAGCTGAGTATGTTGATCAATTGCCGGGCAATGCTAGGGTACTGGTAGGCTGCCCGCCGAGCATTTTCCGAATTGAGTTCCCAGACCGGAATCTGGTTTTCGGCGGCCTCACTGTATCCAATCAACTCGGTGGTGTACGTTTGGATGATCTTTCCCGTAGCGTACCATGCGTTGGCGATTGCTTGCATCCTATCTGTGTGAGTCGTGGTTATCCTATCCCCACCAATGCGGACCTTAACAAAAACGATGGCACCCAAGTCGGCTACGTTGCGGGTCGAGTCCTGAGCCGCAAAGGTGCGGGCACCCGCTATTCTCTTTCCGATGTCGAGTACCTTGTTTGCCAGGATGTTCAGCCCTATGGTGGAGAGGTGGTCGGGGATGGCAGTGACGACATAATAATCGCTGGCATGAAGGGCATTTTGGGTCATTAGGTACAGATTTGGCGGACAATCAATCATTACCCAATCGTACCTGTCCTCCGTTTCCTCGACTAGGCTTCTAATGAAAGACAAGTCCCTTAAGTATCGTTGGGCGTCCTGTTGAAGTGCTTGGAAAGCGGAAAACGCTCCGGCGATTTGCCCTCCGCCAATGTCTTCGCCAAGCAGGTCAATGTCGCACGGAATCAAATCCAGATTGCGTATTGGATACCTGCCAACCGCAACAGGATCGTGCCAAATGAATCTACTGACGTCGAGCGGCTGACGATCTACGTACCGTTTGTAGAGATTGGTTATCGTCCCGGTGTTTTTCTTGCGTCGTTCCCACCGCTCTGCGCCAGCACAGAGGAATGTTAAATTAGTTTGTGGGTCTATGTCGATCATTAGCACCCGTTGGCGATGGTGTTGAGCGAAAGAACATGCAACGTGATAGGCTGTGGTTGTTTTTCCCACACCGCCTTTGTAGTTTATGAAGGAAATCACCTTAGGCATTTCCAAACGACCTCCAACAACATAGTCAATCAACCGAGGCCGATTTTGCCAGTTGAGGTCGGGGTAAGCAAATAGTACCGGGTTTCAAATTGGGTTTGGCCGGTTAGTTGGCCGCACCCAGACGGCCGTTGGCAAGAGGACGTCACGGCCTACTCGCCGAGAATGGCGGCCTCGCACATTTGTGCGCCCTGCAGCACTTCCGGCAGGAGGGCGGTCTCCCAGGTGGTGTGGAACGACCGCACGCCGATGCCCACCGGCACCGCTGTTATTCCCCGCTCCACGAATATGTTGGCGTCGGACCCGCCGCCGGAGGCCTCCAATACCGGCTCCAAGCCCAGACGGGCAAGGGCGCGTTCGACCAGTTTGATTGCGGGGTTGTCTTTGACGACGTCGTAGGCCTGGTAGGTGTTCACGATATCCAGCGCTATCCCCGCTTCGGGGTAGCGGGCCGCGGCTTCGTCGAACACTTTGCGGAACTGTTGCTCCATCCAGGCCAGCTTTTCGTTGCTGCGGCTTCGGAACTCCCCGTCCAGCATGGCATGTTCCGGGATGATGTTCCGCTTCAGTCCGGACTCCATACGGCCGATGTTGGCCGTGGTCTCGGAATCGATGCGGCCCAAAGGCAGGCGGTTGAGTATGTCCGCGGCCACCAGCATGGCGGACAGCCCTTTCTCGGGCTCCAGACCGGCGTGGGCGGCCCGTCCCGTAATGTGTGCGGTCACCACGTTCTGGGATGGCGCGGCCACTGTCACACGGTTGGGCGGCCCCTCTCCGTCGAAGACGATGCCGGACTTGGCCGACAACAGCCCGAAGTTCAGGTGGTGGGCTCCCACCAAGCCTCCTTCTTCGTGGCGGGTGAAGACTACTTCCACCGCCCGTCTGTCGCCGCCCGACTCCTTGGCTGCGGTCAGCGCTTCCAAAACGATGGCCAATCCCGCCTTGCAGTCGCCTCCCAGGATGGTCGAGCCGTCAGACCGTAGCACGTCGCCGTCGATTATCGGCTTGATGCCGCGGCCGGGCTCCACCGTGTCCAAGTGGGCCGACAACAGCACTGCCTCTCCGTTGCCCGGCAGATAGGCGATGATGTTGTTGTAACCGTCGTGGGTGACTTCCAAGCCCAGCCGGGAGAGCCTCGCGCTGACCTCGCGGTCAATGGCGTCTTCTTCGCCGCTGGGGCTGTCGATCCTAATCAGATCCGTCAGTGTTTCTATGAGCCTCTGCCGGTCTGCCATTTTTAACGCTCCTTGCGTTGGGCCTGTGGTTTTTGGCGGCTTCTAAGTGGAGTGGATACAGGCATATCCAGGGAAACTCGAACTGCGAAACTTCTGCCGTCGCTGTGCGGAGGCAGTATAACGCTAAGGAACCTCTGAACAAGTCCCTTCCCCCCGATGGGGGAAGGTTAGGATGGGGGTGCCGGCGCTCATTTGATAGCTAATACCGTTAAGCTCTCCCCCGAGATTTCGGCTTTCGCCTCAATGGCCATAACTTGTTCAGAGGTTCCCTAAAATGCTCGTGGTAGTCAACGCTGGACTCAGAACCAGATGCACTGACATACCATGAGAGTCCACGAGAGTCCACCGCATTTGACGGTCCCTAGTCTACCCATAATGTTTCGTCCGCAGCGTATTCCGGATGTCCCATAATGAAATAGACGCCATTCTGAGCATCATTATAACCGTTAAACTTTATTGCCGGTTCCAGCAAATTGAGCAACGGCTTTATATCTTTACCTGAGACCTCCTGTGCAGCGGTCCTTAAGTCATCCGGTCCAATGCTCCTGCCGTCTTCAGCCAGATCGACCAAGGCTCTCACGAACTCTCCGATTCTGGCTCCGTTAATTCCATAGTCCTTAGCCAAGGCGTAAAAGAACATATAGCCTGCGGAATGAGCACCCAACCAATCTATACAGGGCCACCCTACCTCGCCCCCTCCCCCTTCTTCGTTTGATAATATAGCGGTACATTCTGTGACTTTAAAGATGTTCTTCTTGCTCTTCAGCTTATCGTAATAGTCCTTAGCAGCTGTATGAGGAAACCTTGCATGTACTAATTCATCATGGGCCACCATGTCTAATAGCTTCAAGTCTATAATTCCATCAACTTCCGCTATACCCGCGACTATACCCGTGACAATGCTCAAACCTTCGCCAAACCACAGTTGGTCGGTACCCAATAGATTCCACGTAAAGTAGCGGCCCAATTCGTGGGCCGGAAAACGGCAATAAAACTCACCGCTGTCAAAACTTTCACACAAATCGAAGAGTATTGATATCCGTTGCACTGGCATATAACTTCCGTCCCATTGTTCACGCAGGCTCTTCTTTTTCAGAACCAGTTGGCCGTATGGAAGCCGTCCATAGACCTTGGCCAACTCTCCGGTGAGGTGCTGGGCGCGCGCCAAGTCAAATTCCATCTCTTCCTGAGTTACAGGCAATTCGTAGATAATCAATATGTTGCCGTCATGGCTTTCAATATGAGGGTGTGGAATCAGCGTCGGTGTCGGAGGTATAGGCGTTGCCGTTGGGGGTATCGGCGTAGGTGAAGGTGTGGGATAGGGCGTGGGCGTGGGCGGTATCGGCGTTGCCGTCGGCGTAGGTGAAGGTGTGGGATAGGGCGTGGGCGTGGGCGGTATCGGCGTTGCCGTCGGCGTAGGTGAAGGTGTGGGATAGGGCGTGGGCGTGGGCGGTATCGGCGTTGCCGTCGGCGTAGGTGAAGGTGTGGGATAGGGCGTGGGCGTGGGCGGTATCGGCGTTGCCGTCGGCGTAGGTGAAGGTGTGGGATAGGGCGTGGGCGTGGGCGGTATCGGCGTTGCCGTCGGCGTAGGTGAAGGTGTGGGATAGGGCGTGGGCGTGGGCGGTATAGGCGTTGCCGTCGGCGTAGGTGAAGGTGTGGGATAGGGCGTGAGCGTGGGCGGTGACTGGCTGTACTGCAGCTCATCGCTGCCGCAGGCCGATAGAGTTGCCGCCAGACCGATTAACGCGGCCAGGACCAGGCAAATTCTGAGCGTCATTAGCTTTCTCTCACTCATACAGCTGTGGCGCGCCATCTGGGTCAGGGAAGGTGTCGTCGCGGCCCAGGGCCCAGTAGACCGCCTTGACTAGCGCGCGGCTGTTGTCGGCGCCGCTGAAGCGGTGGTCGCAGTCTGGGACGGGGCGGCCGGTCAGCGAGCGAGCGGACAGCGGGCCTACGCTGACCACGTAGGCGAGCATCCCGGCAGGCGGGTCCTGGCTGCCGTAGGCCATGAAGATGTCGCCGGTGAACAGCGTGATGCCCTCGTAGAAGGGGTCGCCCACGCTGTCGTAGGACGACAGCAGCAACATCTGTTTTACTTGCGGATAGCGGTAGGCCACGGCGGCCACCGCCGACCCGCCGGAGGAAAAGCCGGCCATGCAGACCTCCGGCGACTCCGCGTCGCAAAGCTCCGCGCCCCGCTCCAGCGACCAGTCGGCTGCGTGGGACAGGCTCTCCATAAGGATGCGGTTCCAGCTTGCGCCCCGGTAGGAATAGGCTTCCCATTCCAGTTGCACTTGGAAGTCGGGGCGCGGCGCATTGTAGGTCACGGTGGCGCAGAGGCCCAATTCGCGCAGGTGGAGGGCCAGCTTGCGCCAGCGGTCGTGCCGCCCGTCTTTCAACTCGCCCGAGCCGGGCGATATGATGAGCAGCCTTCCCGAATCGCAGGGGTAGGCCGTCAGCGGGATTTCGTAGTCCACAAGCTGGCCTTCCGGTGTTGCGGTGCGCCGCAGAAGCACGTCATTGATTACGTTCAAGGTTTACGCTCTCGCTGGATGCGAAGTCGCCTATGCGCAGGATTTCACCCTCACCCCGGCCCTCTCCCTCAAGGGAGAGGAAGGATCAAGAGGTCAGCCGGGTTACGGCAGGGCGGCGACGGCCTTGATTTCGACCAAGAACTCCTCGCGCACCAGCCCGTCCACCATCAGCAGGGTGTTGGGAGGATAGTCTCCGCCGGGGAATATATCCGGATAGACCGCGTTGCGGCCGGCGATGAATTGCTGCAC
The DNA here is from genome assembly GCA_965222595.1 of Dehalococcoidia bacterium. GTDB lineage: Bacteria > Chloroflexota > Dehalococcoidia > Lucifugimonadales > UBA3495 > VXOI01. The sequence continues at coordinate 107,883 of CBDCUJ010000020.1, forward strand.
GGAATCGCGGCCCACCACGTAGGTGGTGAACTCGACGACATTGCTGAAACCCGCTCCCGCACCGGCGAGGATGTGGCCGATGTTTGCCAGGACCTGCCGAGTCTGGGCGGCCGCGTCTCCGGGGCCGACAAGGTTGCCGTCCGCGTCCAAAGCCACCTGACCGGCCACATACACCAACCGGCCGGCGTTGACCGACATCCCGATCGAGTAGGCCCCGATGGGACGGGGCGCCTGGTCGCTGGTAATCACGGTCCTTTGAATGTCTGCCACAGGCTTCACCTCGCTGCGCTGAAAGTATGCGACTATGCTCCGAAGAATTATAACCGGTCTTCTACTATAACCGGTCTCCTACGCACTCTTCTTCAGGCCGCTCTTCTTCGGGGGACCGTAGGTCCGTCCTTTCCAGGCGCCACCCTCTCCCGACCAGTGGCGGCGCGCCGAATCAATCGTCATCAGGGTATAGACCAGCCCCGCCAAGGGCAGCAACAACCCGAACGAGGGGGGGTGTCATACCAACGCAGCATGGGCAGATAGGTGGTGGACGCCAGTGTGCAGGCTCCCAGTCCCGCCGCCAACAGCCAGTACCACCGGTCGTCTCCGGTCAGGCCAAGGGCCAGTGCGCCACCCAACACCGCCGCTACGGGAAGTCCGTAAATAACGAGCATAACAATCACGGTCGCGGCCAGCCGCACGATGGAATAGCGAAGCTGGGTGTAGGCGGTGCGGGCGACCATACGCCAGACTTCCGGCAGGCCGTCATAGGCCCGGACGCTCCGGACGTCGGGGCCGAGTCCCAGCCAGATGCGTGTCGTGCCATCGCCTCCGTTTTTGATCAGCCGGGCCAAGGCGCAGTCGTCGATGATAGCGCCGGCTACGGCGGCCAGCCCGCCCCGCCCAGCCAGTGTCTGCCTTCGCACCAGCAGGCATCCGCCCGCTGCTGCGGCGGTGCGGTTGCCAACGTCGTTTACCCAGCGGAACGGGAAGAGCTTGGTGAAGAAATATACGAAGGCGGGCACGAGGAACTGCTCCCAAATGCCGCGGCAGTGGAGTTGGGCGATTAGGGAGACCAATTCGGACCCGGAAGTCGCCGCCTTGGATACCAATCGCTGAAGAACGTAGGGACCGGGGGCGATGTCGGCGTCGGAGAACCAGAAGTATTCCGGGTTCCACGCCTCCGCCGCCCGGACTCCTTGGTGCATAGCCCATACCTTGCCGGCCCATCCGTCGGGGAGGGCTTCGCCGCGGACTATCGTTACCGGTTTCCCCGATACGTGGCTCGAGGCAAGGTCTTCGGCCGCCGTGCCGGTGCCGTCGCTGCTGCGGTCGTCGACCAGGAACACCCGCAGCTCCCCCGGATAGTCTTGGGCCAGCAGGGCCGGCAGCGTGTCGGGCAGCACCGCCGCCTCGTTTCGGGCCGGGACGATCGCCGCTACCGGAGGCCAAGGACCGGTAAGTGTTCAGACTTTATGAGTGTCCCCTCCTCCGCGCACGGGGGAGGGTTAGGGTGGGGGAGTTCCAACGCCAACCTCCCCCCTTCCTAACCTTCCCCCCAGTGCGCCGGGGGGAAGGGACACTCATCTACTCTGAACAGTTACAAGGACCGGGAAAGTAGTCGCAAGGACCGCTTGCGTCCAAGTACACGTCGGTCCTCCAAAAGAAGCCCCGCGCCAGCAACAGGTATAGCCACGATACCAAGGATATTGCGGCAACGGCGACGGACACGTACAGCAAAATCGACATGGCAGGCACGCAATTATAGCGTGATATACGCGTGATATACTCAGGGCCATGGCGTCTGCGGAGTCTAGGCCTCGGGTGGGGGTGGGTGTGGTGTTCGTCAGGGATGGCCGGGTCTTTTTGGGCCAACGCAGGGGCATGTTGGGCGGCGAGACTTGGGGTGCGGCCGGCGGACACCTGGAGTTAGGGGAGTCCTTGGAAGACTGTGCCCGGCGGGAAGCGCTGGAAGAGTTGGGTGTAGTGGTTGGCGGGCTTCGCTTCCTCTGCGTCAGCAACATCATCGCTTACGGCAGACACTACGTCGATGTGGAGTTTTTGGGCGATATCGGTACTCAGGAGCCGGTCTTGGCCGAACCCGACGCTTTTTCCCGGTCCGGATGGTTTCCCGTAGACCAGCCGCCCGAGCCCCTGTTTCAAGCTATGCGTTATGCGTTGGCCAGCCTGCGCACCGGACGGCAGTATTTCCACGGCACGCCCTCTCTCTGACCCGATTCTGGGATAGACTGCCGGCCAACTGGACTTTAACCGGCGATTTCGGACCGCCTATCTACGGATCAGCCTATCTTCGGACCAACGGAGGACGGACATGGCGGCAAAGAAAGGCGACGGCTTGTTATTGGTGTTCAGCGACGTGGCGCCGGAGAACGACGCCGAGTACAACCGCTGGTATAACGAAGAGCATATCCCCGAACGGCTCTCTATCCCCGGCGTGCTGGACGCCGCCCGTTACGAGGCGGTCGAGGGAGGGCCCAAGTACCTGGCCTGCTACGAGTTGGACTCCCACGAGGCCTGGTATTCGGACGGGTGGCAGAAGTGGCTGCAAAACCCCACCGAATGGTCCCAGAGAATGTCCCCCGGCGTCATCGGCACCGAATACATCCGCAATCTCTACCGCCGGGTCCACCCCGAATCGCTACCGGAGGAGACGGCACAAGCGGGCATGTCTCCGGTGGTGCTGGTCGGCAGGATGTCGGTGCCCGACGAGTTGGACGACAAGTTCAACGAAGCCTACAACAACGAACGCCTGCCCCTGTGTCTCAGCATCCCCGGATACATCAGGGCGCGAAGGTTCGAGGCCATTATGGGCGCCCCCAAGTACGCGACCGTCCACGAAATGGAGTCGCTGTCGGTGGTGGAGAGCGAGGGCTGGGCC
>CBDCUJ010000021.1:0-18108 GCA_965222595.1 Dehalococcoidia bacterium
GGGTCCGCCTGCCCAGAATTGGTTGCCTGGGTGTTCTCCTGGGTGTTCCATTGACGATTGCATCCCTTACAATCGTGGCGGGCGTCTTGGCGTGACCCCGCTTATGGCTCGGACTCGCTCCAAGAACATTGTTGACCGCCGGGAATTAAGAAATTGATCTCCAGGTACCCGCAATACCAACAATCGGTCGCACAGGAATTGCAGGCGGTCTTTGACGGCCGCCAAGGCTTCCTCTACGACATCCTCCGGTACCACTTGGGCTGGGTCGACCAAGAGGGGCAACCGCAACCCGGCGGCCCCGTCCTCCATTTCCAGGGAGCGGTGGCGCTGGCCGCCTGCCAAGCGTTGGCCGGAGACTTCGGGCCATCCTTGCCCGCCGCAGCCGGGGTGGAACTGGTGCATAATTTCACCTTGATTCACGGAGAGGTTCAGGCCGGGCGGGCGGAAGCGACGGACCGGCCCAGCATCTGGTGGGTGTGGGGCCCGTCGCAGGCCATCAACGCCGGCGACGGCTTGCACGCCCTGGGGCGCACAACTATAATGCGCCTCGCTCAGCGGGAGGTGCCTCCCGACCGGGTGCTCCGGGCCGTGGAGTCCTTGGACCGCGCCTGCCTTACCCTTTGCGAGGGGCAGTACATGGACCTGGAATTCCAAGACCAAGTAATGGTGACCAGCGCATCCTACCTGGATATGATTGCCCGCAAGGCCGGCGCTCTCACCGGCTGCGCCGCTGAGTCGGGAGCGCTGGCTGCCAACGCCGGTGACGACGTCTGTGCCGCCTTTCGGGACGCCGGCATTGCGTTGGGTTGCGGTTGGCAAATCGCGCGGGATATCGACGACCTCTGGGGAGACCGCGGCGACGGCGTTACGCCCAGCAACATTGTCAATAAGAAGAAGAGCCTGCCGCTGATCCATGCGCTGGAAAGCGGCAGCGTCGGCGTCAAGCGGGAGTTGACCGCCATCTACATGAAACGAGTGCTGGAGCCGGAAGACACCCGACGGTTGGTTGAGATTCTGGACGAAACAGGCTCCAGAAACGTGTCCGAGCGGAAGGCCAGAGAGTTGGTTGAGCAGGCGCTCGACATAACCCAAAGCTGCGGCGTCTCGCCCGAGGAACAGGCCCAGCTGCGGGAACTGGGCGGATGGGCGCTGGCCGGAGGCCGCTGATTTCCCGTCCGGGCCCCGGGTCCAGCCATTTCAAAACAAGGCGCCGGGGGTTCCGATGCCCAAGCGTGACCTTTCCCAAGTAGAGTTGGCCGGCCGGAAGGTCTTGGTCAGAGTGGACTTCAATGTCCCTATCGAACAGGGGGTGGAAGCAATCGCCTCCTACGACCAGCGGCTCCGGGCCACCCTCCCCACCATCCGGCATCTCATCGACCAAGGTTGCCGCGTGATTCTCTGCTCCCACCTGGGCCGTCCCGGCGGCAAGGTGATGGAGGACCTGCGGTTGGCCCCGGTGGGTGACCGCCTTGCGGCGCTGCTGGACCACCCGGTCAAGAGCCTCCCCGAAATTATTGGGCCTGCCGTAGAGTCCGAGATTTCCCAGATGGCGCCGGGAGACGTAGTACTGCTGGAAAACCTCCGGTTCGACCCCGGCGAAGAAAAGAATGACCCGGACTTCGCCCGGTCTCTGGCCCGCTTGGCTGATCTGTTCGTTATGGACGCGTTCGCAGTGGCCCACCGGGCCCACGCCTCTACGGTTGGGGTCACGGAACACCTGCCGTCGGTAATGGGCTTCTTGGTCGGAAAAGAGGTGAGCGCCTTGGGGCAGGCCTTGGAAGCCCCCGAAAAGCCCTTGGCGGCGCTGATGGGCGGAGCGAAAGTGAGCGACAAAATCCTGGTGCTGGAAAACCTGCTGGGCAAGCTCGACCACCTTTTCATCGGCGGCGGCATGTGTGTTACCTTCCTCAACGCCCTCGGTTACAACACCGGCAGCTCCCGGATTGAGGATGACCGGCTTGACTTTGCCAAGGAGATCGTGGAAAGGGCCAAGTCCCACGACATTGCGGTGCACCTGCCGGACGACCTGGTGGTCGCCAGCGAGTTCGACCCCGATCCGTCAAGGGTGGAGACGGTCGAGGCGGGGCGGGTGCCGGACGCATCGTTCATCATGGACATAGGCCCCAACAGCGCCCGGCAATTCGCCCGGGAATTGAACGGTTGCAAAACGATAATCTGGAACGGTCCTATGGGCGTGTTCGAAATGCCTCGCTTCAGCGAAGGCACACGCACCGTAGCCACGGCCATCGCCGGGCAGACCGGGGTGACCACGGTGGTGGGCGGCGGCTCCACGGCGGAGGCTGTGGAGGAACTCGGCCTGATGGAGCGTATGACCCACGTATCCACCGGAGGCGGCGCTTCATTGGAATTCCTGGAAGGACGGGAGTTGCCGGGAATTGCGGCCCTGCCGGACGCGTAGTTTAATTCACCGCAGAGGACGAATAGAGCACCGGAATTCCCTTGTGGTCCTCCTCCGTGCCTCCTGCGGCCCCTGCGACCTCCACGGTTGAGAAGAGAAAGAAGATGATCGACCTTGACGTTCTCCGCGACTGCTACGTACCGACGCAATCCAAGATAGTGCTGCTGGTGGTGGACGGGCTGGGCGGCTTGGCCCACCCGGACACTGGCCGTTCGGAGCTGGAGACCGCCAACATCCCGAACCTGGACGCCATGGCCCGCGAAAGCGCCTGTGGGTTGACCACTCCGGTGCTGCCGGGGGTTGCGCCCGGTAGCGGGCCCGGCCACCTGGCCCTCTTCGGTTACGACCCACTGAAGCACATCATCGGCCGCGGCGCGCTGGAAGCCCTTGGCATCGAGGTGCCCATAGAACCCGGAGACATCGCCGCAAGGGGGAATTTTTGCACGGTGGATAGCGACGGCCGGCTGTTGGACCGGCGGGCCGGACGCATTCCCACCGAATTGAGCGCCCCGATTTGCCACCGGCTGGACCAGATAGAGTTGGACGGCGTCCAGATAGACGTGTTCCCGGTGCAGGACTATCGCTTCGTCCTGCGGCTCCGGGGAGATGGGCTGTCGGAAGCCGTCACCGAGACCGACCCGCAACAGAACGGCGTCCCGGCGCTTCCGGCCAGGGCGCTCAGCCCCGAAGCCGAACGCACGGCCGGGCTGGTGAACCGCTTCGTCGGCGAGGCCGCCCGCTTGTTATCGGAGGAAGACCGGGCCAATATGTTGCTGCTGCGCGGGTTCGCCCGACTCCCCAACCTGCCAGCCATGGGTGACGTTTACCGGCTCAACCCCGCAGCCATCGCCGCCTACCCCATGTACCGGGGGTTGGCCACGGTGGCTGGTATGCAAGTGGTCCGCACCGGCCGCACCTTCGCCGACGAAGTGGACACCCTACGGGACAACTTCGACAACCACGATTTCTTTTTCATCCATTACAAACCGGCCGACGCCGCCGGCGAGGACGGCGACTTCAAAGCCAAGGTCAAGCGATTGGAGGAACTGGACCCCTTGATTCCGGCGATCCGGGACTTGGCGCCCGACGTTTTCATGGTGGCGGGCGATCACGCCACCCCGGCCATCATCGCCGGGCACAGCTGGCACTCGGTCCCCTTCATGTTGAACTCCTGGCTGACCAAGGGTGAGGGAATAGACTCCTTCAGCGAACGAAGTTGCGGTCAAGGTTCCATCGGCAGCATACCGGCCACCAACGTCATGCTCTTGGCGATGTCCCACGCCGGCAAAATGACCAAATTCGGGCCGTAGGCCCCGGGGCCGACACCCTGACCCACTCCATGAGTCATCCCGGAGTTCGTGGGCAGGGCTACTGTTACTATCGCCGAGATGCCGTCTTTCCGGCGAAAGCCGGAATCCAAGTAACCCCAACCCTCGGATATAGCAGGTCAGCTCCAGCCTACCGGCAACTCCTACGCCAACTCGCAGCCATACAGACATCGATTCCGGCTTTCGCCGGAAAGACGGAAGGGACCAAGAAACTCCGGGATGACTCATGTTAGGATGGGAATGGCCGTTAAAGTGAAGAAGTTTAATCAACGGAAAGAACGGTGACGACCCATCCCCTCCCCGTTGCCGGGTGGAGGGGATGTTAGTTCGGAGGTAATCTCATGCCCCGCAGCTACGTGGCGGCCAACTGGAAAATGAATACCACCCCCGCGGAAGCGTCCGCTTTGGCCGCCGGGGTTCGCGCCGGGTTCGACCGTAATGCAGGCGTGGAAGCGATTCTGTGCCCGCCGTTCATCTGCCTCCCCGCCGTCCGAGGAGCGGTGGGCGATTCAGGCGTCAAAGTCGGCGCTCAGAACATGCACCACGAGACCTCCGGAGCTTTCACCGGGGAGATCTCGCCCGCAATGCTTCATGGCGCTTGCGACTACGTGATACTGGGCCACTCGGAGCGGCGCCAGCTATTCGGAGAGACCGACGAATCGGTAAACCGCAAAGTGCTGGCGGCTTTAGCCGCCGGCCTCGCCCCAATCCTCTGCGTGGGGGAGACCCTCGAACAACGGGAGTCGGGGGCGGCCAACGTGGTGGTGTCGGGACAGGTGCGGGCGGGACTCGAAGGAGTAGTCGACATAACGGACGTGTTGGTCGCCTACGAGCCGGTTTGGGCCATCGGCACCGGCAGGGCCGCCACGCCGGAGATCGCAGCAGACGTAATGGGCGATGCTATTCAGCGTACCCTGGAGAACATTTACGGCACGGCCGGTGAACAGGTCCCGCTGCTCTACGGCGGCAGCGTAAACGCCGATAACGTGGCCGGTTTCATGGCCCAGCCCTGCATCCGCGGCGCGCTGGTCGGCGGCGCCAGCCTTCAGGCCGAGTCGTTCCTCGGCGTCATCAGGGCCATCGCCGGGGCCGTTGGATAGTTGAACACGGGCCATTCCGCCGATGATGTCCCGGAGCCCGTCGGTCCCTCTCTGCGTCCCATAGTATGCCTGGTCGGACCCACCGGAGTCGGCAAGACCCGGCTGGCGGTGTCATTGGCGGAACGTTTCGGCGCCGAGGTCATCAACGCCGACAGCCGGCAGGTCTACCGGGGGATGGACATCGGCACGGCCAAACCCTCGGCTGACGAAGTGGCCAGGGTCCCCCATCACCTCGTGGACATCCTCGATCCCTCGGAAAGCTTCGGGCTCGCCAACTTCCTCGATTCGGCGACCAAGGCAGTTGATGAGATAGCCAGCCGCGGTCGTTTCCCCATCGTCGCCGGTGGGACGGGTCAGTACGTTTGGGCGTTGGCCGAGGGTTGGGAAGTGCCGCGGGTGGCGCCCAACACGGACTTCAGGCGTTCCCTGGAGCACGCGGCGGCGGTCAACGGCCGTGTTTCCCTGTATGACAGGCTGCGCGAAATAGACCCGGACGGGGCCGATTCGTTGGACGGCCGTAATGTCCGGCGTGTGATTCGCGCCTTGGAGGTTTACCAGGCGACAGGCCTCCGGCCGTCGGACCTTCGAGCGAACCGGGCCCCCCTCTTCAACCCTTTGGTGATGGGCCTCACCATGGACCGGGAACGGTTGTACCAGCGTATCGACGACCGGGTAGACCGGATGATGGCCCAAGGATTCTTGGAAGAGGTTGACCGGTTGACGGTCGCCGGCTTGGCTGCGGGCCAAGGCGCGTTGGGCAGCCCCGGATACCGGGAGTTGGGAATGTACTTATCCGGACAGCTCGAATTGGCCGAGGCAGTGCGAAGGACCAAGACCCAGACCCACCGCCTCGTGCGGCGCCAGTATGCCTGGTTCAAACCGGATGATCCGCGAATCCAGTGGCTCGACACCGAAGACCCCAAGACCGTCTCTTCGGCTGGCCGGATGGTCGAAGATTTCTTAGAGTCAAACTCCCCTGTGATACAATGATTCCCGTTCTGACAGGGGAGCCGGACGATGAAATTCACCAAAATGGAAGGCGCGGGAAACGACTACATCTATGTCGACGCCCGGTCGGCGGAACTTAACCGGGAACTGGACTGGCCGGAGGTGTCCCGCCGGATAAGCGACCGTCATTTCGGCGTCGGCGGAGACGGCCTCATCCTGATCAAGGACTCTGAAATCGCCGACCTTAAGATGAGTATGTTCAATGCCGACGGCTCCGAAGGGGAGATGTGCGGCAACGGTATCCGTTGTTTCGCCAAGTACGCCATAGAGCGCGAAATAGTGCCTCCGCTGGCCCACGGGCTCAACGTGGAGACGCTGGCCGGGGTTAGGAACATCGTTCCCACCTACGCCGGTTCAACGATAACCGGGGCTCGAGTGTCCATGGGCGCTCCCATATTGGACCCATCGGAAGTCCCGGTGAGCGTGGGGACGTCCGGGACCGGCCCGTTGCTGGGTTACCCCTTCCGCATGGACGGCCGCGACCTTCCCTTGAGTTTTGTTTCCATGGGCAACCCCCATGCCGTTACTTTCATAGACCAGCCTGTCGCGGAATTTCCGTTGCATACGATAGGCCCAAAGGTGGAGCATCACGAAATATTCCCCCGGCGGGTCAACTTCGAGATCGTGAACGTCGATGGGCCCGGCAAGCTGACCGCCCGGGTCTGGGAGCGCGGCTCCGGGGAGACCATGGCCTGCGGCACCGGCGCGTGCGCCATTGCGGTGGCCGCCCGGCTGGCCGGCATCTGCGGGGACACCGTTGACATAACACTGCCCGGCGGAACGCTTAGAATTGAGTGGGACGGCCAAGGCGAAGTCTCTCTGGAAGGCCCGGCGGTGGAAGTATTCAATGGCGAGTGGGGCGCCGCATGAGTACCGTTAAAGCCACAAAGCTGACTTACGAAACCTACATGGCTCTGCCGGAGACCAAGGAGCGGTGTGAAGTCGTCGATGGAGTGTTATTTGTGGCGCCCTCAGCACTACCGGACCACCAGTGGATTGTTACAGAAATCTTCGCCAGACTCAGAGAATTCGTCATGGCCGGCGGACTAGGCGTCGTCATAGTGGCGCCTTCCGATCTCTTGGTCCAGCGCGAGCTTCTCAGGGTCAGACAGCCGGACGTGATGTTCTTCAGCGCCGAACGAACCGGCTTCCGGGGCCGTTTGGCGTTAAAGGGCCTGCCAATTTTCGAAGCGCCACCGGACATTGTTGTGGAAGTATTGTCTCCAAGCAACACTGGCCCCGGATTCCAGGAGAAAATCGAAGATTACCGGCGGTTTGGAGTCCTCGAATGCTGGCTGGTGGACCCCGAGACCGAGACCGTACGGGTGCTCGACCTGGCGGATGCGGCCGGTGACGAGACCAGTTTTGGTCGGGACGATACCCTTGAATCAAGAGTCCTTCCAGGTTTCACCCTGCCGCTGGAAGAGGTCTTCGGTTAGGTCTCTTGACCTAGCCCATTCTCGAGGGGAGCCGCATGAGCAGCATCGGCACGAAGAGGTTAACATTCGAAGAATGGCAGGCGCTGCCGGAAACGAAGGAGCGCTGCGAGGTTGTGGATGGGGTATTGGTAATGCCGCCTGGCCCGTTGTTGGGGGAACATCAGTGGGTGTCCAACGAAATAGTCATGTCGCTCAGTCCATTCTTAAAGGCTACGGGGTTGGGTATAGTCCTACCGGCGCCAAGTGATATTGTGATTCGGCGGGAACCGCTCCGGGTGCGCCAGCCGGACTTGATGGTGGTCAACGAGGAACTTACAGGCATCGCACGTCCTTCCGACCTAGTCGGCCTGCGCTTTCTGGAACAGCCCCCGTTGCTGGTGGTGGAAATCATGTCGCCGAGCAACAACCGCCGGGAAATTGAGGAAAAGGTGCTGGATTACCGGAACATCGGCGTGCTTGAATGCTGGCTGGCCAGCTTTCCGACACGGACGGTCGAGGTGCTGCGTCTGACCGCCGAAGCCGCCACGAGCGCTGGAGTATACGGCATGGGTGACACGCTAAGCTCCGTCGTCCTGCCCGGGTTCGCCCTTCCCATCACCGACGTTTTCGGTCCGTTGCTGTCCTAGCAGTCAAACTTTGAGCAGGCGTGAGAACGCACTAATAACACGGCGGGGGAGGGTTCATCCTGGTCCTAGTGACGATTTGCCCTTCTAAAAGGTTAAACTAAATAATCATTAGCTGAAGACAGGAACCACCACCATGAAGTTCTCAGACCGCTTGGGCAAGCTGGCTCCGTACCCCTTCGTCGAAATCTCCAGGATCATCGCGGCCAAAAGAGCGGCCGGGGCCGACGTTGTGACCTTCGGCATCGGCGACCCCGACATACCCACGCCGCAGCCGATAATCGACCGTTTACTGTCGGCATCCCAATACCCGCCGAACCACCGCTACCCGGAGACCGACGGCCTTCCTGAGATGCGCCGGGCCATCGCCGAGTGGTACGACAACCGATTCGGAGTAAAACTCGACCCCGACACCGAGGTGTTGCCTTTAATCGGGGCCAAAGAGGGTATCGGTCACGCCGCCTTCTGCTTCCTGGACCCCGGAGATATAGCCCTGATACCCGACCCGGCCTACCCGGTCTACGGAGTCGGCACCATGTTCGCCGGCGCCGAGAGTTACATAATGCCTCTCTACGAACGCAACGGCTGGCTCCCCGAGCTGGACGCCATACCGGCCGATGTGGCCCAAGCGGCCAAGGTGATGTGGCTGAACTACCCCAACAACCCCACCAGCGCCGTCGCCACCGAAGAAGATCTCGCCTCGGCCATAGCCTTCTGCCGGGAGAATGACATCGCATTGCTTCACGACGCCGCCTACAGCGAGGTCGGCTACGATGGTTACCAGGCAGGCAGTTTCCTTCAGGTCGACGGGTCCAAGGATATCGGAATCGAGTTCCATTCGCTGTCCAAGACCTACAACATGACCGGTTGGCGCATCGGGATGGCCGTGGGCAACGCCGACATGATCAAAGCCCTCTTCCAGATCAAGGCTAACCTGGACTCGGGCGTCCCGCAAGCGGTCCAAGAGATGGCCATGGAGGCCCTCACCGGACCCCAGGACTGCGTCTCCGACAATGTCGAAATCTACCAACGCCGGCGAGACCGGGTGGTTTTGGCCGTTCGCAGCCTCGGGATGGAGGTAGCGGTGCCCCGGGCCAGTCTCTACATCTGGGCCCGTGTTCCAGAGGGGTACACCTCAGCCGAACTGGCCCAGATGCTGCTGGAGGAGTTGGATGTCGTCGTGACCCCGGGCTCTAGCTACGGCCGGTACGGCGAAGGCTACATCCGGCTTTCCCTTACCACCCCTGACGAGCAGGTAGAAAAGGGCTGCCAGCGCCTGGAATCCTGGAACATCCCGGCCCGGGGAGGCTGAGCCCATCGCTAAACGGTCGGTCATGGTTGAGCCCGAACCCGAACGAGCCGTCTTGGTGGCGGTGGAGCTGACCAGGCGCGGCCAGCTCTGGGCCTTGGACGACACCCTGGCCGAACTGGAGTACCTGGCCAACACGGCCGGGGCCCAAGTGGTGGGCCGGGTTAGCCAGCGGGCCGAGCGGATGACTCCCACCTACGTAGGGAAGGGCAAGCTTGAAGAGGTGAGGGACCTGGCCACCGAGGAAAAGGCCGGAGTCGTCATCTTCGATGACGAACTGACCCCTACCCAGCAACGGAACCTGGAAAACGCCCTGGGCTTGAAGGTCATCGACCGCACGGCCCTCATCCTGGATGTTTTCGGCCGCCACGCCTCAACCTATGAAGGCAAACTGCAGGTGGAGTTGGCCCAGCACGAGTATTTGCTGCCCCGTCTGGCAGGCCAATGGTCCCACCTAGAACGCTTGGGCGGTGGCATAGGTACCCGCGGGCCGGGCGAGACGCAGATAGAGACCGACCGGCGCCTGGTGCGCCGCCGCATCCAGAAAATCCGCTCCGACCTCGAGGGCGTGCGCCGACGCCGGATGCTGCACATGGACCGGCGGAAGGGTTCGACCATCCCCATGGCGACCCTTGTGGGTTACACCAACGCCGGTAAGAGCACGCTGTTCAACGCTCTGAGCAACGCCGACGTCACAGCCGCCGACCGGCTGTTCTCGACCCTCGACCCGGTGACCCGGCGCATCCGTTTGCCGTCGGGGGCGCCTTTGTTGTTGAGCGATACCGTGGGGTTCATCCAGAAGCTGTCGCCCAAAGTGGTGGCCGCCTTCCGCGCGACTTTGGAAGAACTGGAGCAATCGGACGTCCTGCTCCATGTTATCGACGTCGCCCACCCCAAGGCCCCGGAACAGACCGAGGTGGTGGAAACCACCCTGGAGGAGCTGGGCCTCGGCGACCGGCCTCGCCTGTTAGTGATCAACAAGATGGACCTGCTGGACGGGGGCGCCAACGGGGATAGCCCGCAGGGATATTCGTTACACGGAAATTCGTTAACGGCTACATCGTTCACCGGCGGTCCGATGAAACAAACTTCGCCGGGAGTCCTCGTTTCGGCCGCCAAGCGTTGGAACCTTGACGACCTGCTGCGCGAGATCGAAAACCGGTTGATGGACGTCGATGGACCGGTGATGGTGGCGGCCGGCAGACCGGGCCCTTAAATTTCCATACAGGTTGGTTCGCACAACATACGTTATGTTACTAACCGCCTCAATATTGATTAACATAACGGGACGGTGCCGGAATTCGCCCATTGTCCGGGTTGGCCGTCGGGAGGACCGGTAAATGCGAGTCGATGGAAAAGTTGCGCTGGTGACCGGCGGGGCCGGCGGGATCGGAGCGGCCGCCGTCAGGTTGTTGGCGTCGGAAGGGGCGGCCGTGTTGATCGGCGACATTCTGGCCGAACAGGGCCAAGCCACCGCCGGCGATATCGCGGCGTCGGGAGGCCGAGCGAGTTTCGTAGAGCTCGACGTCACCAACCCCCAGGACTGGAGTAACGCCGTCGCCCAGGCTGTCGGCCAGTTCGGCAAGCTGGACGTTCTGGTGAACAACGCCGGGGTCAGTCACCGCACCGGTGTGGAAGAGACGGACGGGGACGCCTGGGACCGGGTGATGGACGTCAACGTGAAGGGAGTTTTCCTCGGGATCCGGGCCGCCATCCCTGAGATGCGACGGGCCGGTGGCGGCTCCATCATCAACATCTCCTCCATTTACGGCATTGTGGGGAGCGGCGCGTCGGCCAGCTACCACGCCTCCAAGGGCGCGGTGCGCATTTTTACCAAGTCGGTGGCGGTCCAGTACGCCAAAGACAACATCAGGGTCAATTCGGTGCATCCGGGGTTTGTGGACAGCCCGATGACGCGGTCCCATCACGCGGTCCCGGAGGTTTGGAACGACCGTGTCGGCAAGACACCCCTGGGGCGCATGGGCACGCCCGAGGACATCGCGGCTGGCATCGTGTACCTGGCCTCCGACGAGTCCTCCTTCGTTACCGGGGCGGAACTGGTAATCGACGGCGGCATGACCGCCGCCTGAGGGACGGGGAGTTTGCTTGGCGTAGCCGCCTGCGGGTCGCAGCCAGGCTTCGTCAACCCCCCCGCTCCGTAGACCGCAGGGTCATTCAATTGTTGAATCCGCTCCCCTTCCGTCGTCCCGGTCGCAACCGGGACCCAGGGACTGGTGCCGAATTCGCCCCCCTCCCCCAAATGTCGCTAACCCAAGATTCGGGTCTGGATTCCGGCTGCGGCCGGAAGGACGAGGGGATTTTCCCGACAATTGAATGACCCTGCCGTAGACCGGTTCCCGGCGTCTACCTTTGATGATACAGCGGGTGGCCGTGGAACTGGGTGTGCACCCGGCTGAAGTGGTCTCCCTCGAGGTTGGCGAAGTACAGGTCCTGGAGCCCCGGCCCACCGAAAGCGCAGTTGGTCGGCGAGGTCAGGGAGGCGCCGTCTGCGTCGTCGATCAGCATCGACCACTCACCATTGGGTTTCACGGCGATGATCTTGTTTGCCGGGGTCATACCCCCTTCGACGGCGTAGCCGGGGAGCGTGATGTACATGTTGCCGTCAACGTCGAAGGCCATGCCGTCGGGCAGCGCCGGGAAGCCCGTGGAGTACACCTCCGGTTCGCCGAAGGAGCCGTCGCCCCGGATGGCGATGCGGACACAGTCGTTGGTGGAGCTTTGCAGCACGTAAACGGCCTCTTCCTTGGGGTCAATGGCCACGCCGTTGGCGGCGTAGAGCCCCTTGGCCACCACGTCGCCCCGGCCATCAGGGCGGATACGGACCAGCGCGCCGTTGGGTTCCGGGTTGGAGAGTTCCGGCAGCACCGTACTGAGGTCGCTAGTGCTGGTGTTGGACACGTAGAGGTTGCCCTCGGCGTCGTAGCAGGCAAAGTTCGGCAGGGACAGCTTTACGTCGCCCACGTGGTCGGCTATGAACGACACCTGACCGCTCTGGGTCATCCGGAACATGGCCTGCTTTCCCAGGTCGCAGTAGATGATGTCGCCGTTGCGGTCCATGGCGATGCCGTTGGGAATAGATCCCTCGGGTAATGTGGCGATCTCACTCACCTGGCCGTCCGGGCTGACCTTGTAAATGACGGCGTTGCGGCCGCCTCCATAGACGAACCCGTCATTGTCGACGAGCACGCCCTCGGCTTGCATTACACCGTTTCCAAAGTTTTCGACTTGGCTAGAAGCAATACTTGTCATGCGCCCCCATTCAAATTTGTGTGTCGCCGTGGCAGAGGGAATGTACCCGCGCCGGTATTCTTTGTCAATTTGAACCCCGGTCCGCAGGCCTGCCCGCAGGCAACCGCAGGCGTGCTTGACAAGCCAGCCTCCGTTTCGGCTGGCGTAGTTCCGGCGCTCCGATTCCGGCGTTACGCCGCCTTATGTCAACACGACTTCGCAGGCATGACTGGGCGCCTGTGCAGTCTGCGTGAGGAAGCGGGCTTGCGCCCTCAATGGCTGCTGATATAATTAGACCCAGCCGGACGACAGGCGAGGGCGGTTAGCTCAGTGGTTAGAGCGCCTCGTTCACACCGAGGAGGCCGAAGGTTCAAATCCTTCATCGCCCACCATGCAGACGGGACTTTCGAGTCGGGGCCGTCCTGCCTGGTCCTCTTGTGCCGAGGTGGCGGAACGGCAGACGCGCTGCGTTCAGGGCGCAGTGTCCTTACGGATGTGTGGGTTCAAATCCCTCCCTCGGCACCACCCGAACCCTGACGGTCCCAATCCCTGGCGGGGTTGACCGGGCAAAGGGTCCGGGAACACTGGAACCGGTACACCCTGGAACCGGTACTTGGGTAGATCGTGCGCTTGTAGCTCAGCGGATAGAGCGCTGCCCTGCGGAGGCAGAGGCCGTGGGTTCGAATCCCGCCAAGCGCACCATTATTGTCAACGGGCCAACCCCGCTCACCTGACCCGGACCAGCTTCTGTACCCGTTGGTTGGCCGTGTCAATTCCGTAGATGTCTCCCCTGGAATCGGTGTAGACCTGGTGCGCGTACTCGAAGGTACGCCCCCGAGCCAACAATTCCCCGTCCAGGTTGAGGATACTGATCCGGGGCACCTGGTCGGTGACGTAGACGGTCTGCTGGGCGTCGATGTGAATGCCCATGGGACACTTGAAATCGGTCCACTGGTCCACGAACTGCCCATCGGTGGTGAACACTTGTACCCGGTTGTTCTCCCGGTCGGCCACGTACACCCTGCCGTCGTTGGACACCCGGACCGCGTGGGGCACCAAGAACTCCCCCGGACCCCGGCCGGGACCGCCGAACGAGCTTATGTAAACCCCATCGGCAGCGAACCGGTGGACGCTGGAATTGCCGTAGCCGTCGGCCACAAAGAGCTCCCCCGAAGGCGCCACGCAAATATCGGCGGGATGGTTGAAGGGAGCTTGAAGCGCCGCCCGGTCACGGGTACCCATCGACGACAACAGCTCGCCATCGGACGTGTACCTGAGTACCTGGTGGGCGTCCCGGTCCACGAGGTACACCGTATCGTCCGGGCCCACGTGGATATGGTGGGCGTCGGCCGGGACTCCTCCGGGCCGGTCCCACGGGGCCAGAAAGTGCCCCTGCCGGTCGAACACCAAGACTGGCGGTCCCTGCCTCTGGTACACGTATACCCGGTCGTGGGAGTCTACCGCGACCCCGCTGGGTCCCTGGAAAGAATGGCCGGCGGGCAATTTCGCCCAACCGGGATCGTACTCGTACACGAAGTCTCCCATGCCGACGGTAGTTGCCATTACCCCCTCCCTTACGTCAAGCGATCGTCGGCTATTCTAGCAGGCAATTGCCTGAGTTTTAATTTATCGGATTCTTTCGACTCAAGTATCGGGAGACCCTAATTCGGATGCTATGAAACGCCGCTACTGTGTTAGATTATGGGCGCGGGTCGAAGAAATTATTTGTATCCGGCAATCTCATAAATCACAGTCAGACAAAGAGGGGGGAGCCCGTGGAGTTAAACGGCTCGGTGATCATTGTTACCGGCTCGGCCACCGGCCTCGGCGCCGCCGTCGCCCGGGGCGCCTCCGCCAAGGGGGCTCGAGTGGTGGTGAACTACACCAAAAGCGAGGCTGAGGCCAAGGCGACGGCACGGGCCTGCCAGGAACTGGGAGGCGACGCCATCCTCTGCCGCGCCGACGTGGCGTCCGACGAGGACTGCCGCCGCATGGCGGACTCTGCGGTAGAAAAGTGGGGCCGGATCGACGGGCTGGTGAACAATGCCGGGCAATCGGTCTTCGCCAGCGCCGCCGACCTAGAGTCCCTTTCGGGCCAAGACTTCCTGGATATATATTCGGTCAACGTGGTCGGCGCCTACCAGATGGTCCGGGCGGTCACTCCCCACCTGAAAGCCCGGGGCCAGGGTTCCATCGTCAACGTATCGTCCATATCGGCCATCACCGGAGGCGGGAGCTCCATCGCTTATGCCGCTTCCAAGGCCGCGCTCAATTCTATGACCCTGTCCTTGGCCCGTGGCCTGGCGCCGACAGTCCGGGTTAACTCGGTGTGCCCGGGTCCCATTCCCACCAGGTGGTGGGGCGACGGGTTGGGCGAAGACGGGGCCAGGGAGCTGTTCCGGAAGTTCGCCGAACAGGCCCCGCTTCAGGAGGCTCCCACCGCCGAAAGCGTGGCCGAGACGGTGGTCTGGTTGCTTGAGGCCGGCGGGCACATCACCGGAGAGACCATCATGATCGACTCGGGCATGCACCTGATCGGCTTCAAGCCGTAGGCCGCAAGCCGTAGATCGTAGGAGGGAAAGCAAACGTGAGCTCTGGACCGCTGGACTCCGTCGAACCCCAGAAGAGCCCCCTGGAAACAGGAGGACCCCATACCGGTCCCCGGTTGGTGGACTACCTGCTTTACGAACCCGAGGATACGGGTATCCTTTGGATCAAGTTCAACCGGCCGGAGCGCATGAACGCCCTGATCGGCAACTCCCAAGAGAACGGCACCGTCGCCAAGGTCGGCGAGTATATGCGGGCCGGCGACGATGACCCGAACGTTCAAGTGATAGTGCTGACCGGCGTGGGGCGGGGCTTCTGTTCCGGCGCCGACATGCGCCGGGATACCGATTCCTCGATGACCGGGGAGAATTTCATCGGTAACCGCAGCCACGAAGAGGGACCGGATACCGCCCGCCAGCACTTCTTCCACGGCTTCACCAACCTTCACCGCGACATCTCGCTGGTGCGTAAGCCCACCATCGCCATGATCAACGGTCCGGCCGTGGGGTCCGGTATGGATATGGCGCTCCACTGCGACATCCGGGTCGGCTGCGACAACACCAGGTTCATCGGCTACCAGCAGTTGGGACAGATCATCGAAAACGGCGGCAGCTATTACCTGCCCAGAATGGCCGGCCTTGGGCGGGCCTTGGAGTTTGCCTACACCGGCCATTTGGACGCCCAGCGGGCCTACGACTGGGGGCTGCTCAACTACCTGGTCCCGCCGGAGGAACTGGAGCAAACGACCAGGGACCTCTGCGACCGCATCATGCGCACCCCGCCGATGGTGCAGTGGATCAGCAAGCGGATCATGCGCACCGCCATGGACACCAGCCTGGAGAACACCATGGTGCTCACGTCCAACGCCGGCGGCATCCTCAACGGCTCGGATGACGCCGAAGAGGCGCGCCGGGCGTTCCTCGAAAAGCGGGCCCCGGTGTTCAAGGGGCGGTAGCAAGGAACGTTAGGTAAGGGACGTTAGCCGAGTCCGCCAAGCGATGCCGGATGCAAAAGGCCGCCGGGTACCCGCCTATCGGATGGCCGGCGGCCTTATGTTAATCCTGATTCAGGCCCTGCGGTCAATGACAGGATACGGCCAACGCCCCGACCGCCACCGACGAAAGCGTTACCGGCAACTGTTCCCAGGACTCGCCGCGGTCCCGGCTGCAGAACAGCTTGCCGCCGTCAGTGCCGGCATAGACCTGGCCGGGTGAGTGCGGGTCCCACTCGAAAGCGACCACCATGTCCTCGGGGTTCTCGCCTGAGCCCAGCCCTTCGACCAACTCCCAGCTCTGGCCGCCGTCGGTGGAACGGTAGAATTGCGGGTTGTTGCGCCGGGCGTTTTCGGACACCGTGACCAGCACCAAGTCCGCGTCGTCGGGGGCCGCGGCGACGTGGAGGGTGTAGCGGCGGTCCAGACCGTCGTTGATCAACTCCCAGTTGTCTCCCCCGTCGTCGGTCCGATAGGGTGCGCTGGCGGTGGCGACGTAAACCCGTTGCGGCCGGGTGCCGCTGAGGGTCAGGCAGTGAATGTCGTCGTCGAGCCCCGGCAGCTGCTGCCAGCTATTGCCGCCGTCCCTGGATCGGACCATGCCGCCCACCTCGATACCGGCGTACAGGTGGTTGGGGTCTCCCGGCGATACCCGCAGGTCGCGAACGTGGGAGTCGCGGGTAGGCGCGTGAAAGCCCCACGCCGTCGATTCCGGCACCGCCCGGAAACCGCGGCACTCTTCCCAGCTCTCCCCGGCGTCCTTCGATTGGAAGACCGCAGCCGGCTCGCTTCCGGCATAGACCGCATCGGGTTCCACGGGATGGGCCAGCACGCTGTGGGCGTATTCGGTGGGGTACGAGTCGATGCGCCGCCAGGTAAGGCCGGCGTCGTCGGTGCGGTAAATGCCGGCCTCGTAGGCCGCCAGGTAGGCCCGTTCCGGGTTGACCGGGCTTGCGGTCAAACGCGACGCGGCATGGGGCAGCGTCGTGACCGGCCCCTGCCGCCAATTCTTGCCGTCGTCCTCGCTGGTAACGGCGCACACGCCGTCGTGCATGCCCACATAGATTGTACGGTGGCTGTGGTGCGACATGATCTCTGGTTCCCCCGTTATGTCAAATGCCCTGCTTCGACCTTGATTATATGCCACTTGGGAACATTGGGGCAGGGAGCTTGGTCATAATAAGGGACCACCCCGACGCCAAGACGGGCTCTTTACGAGAATCGGACACCCGGACTATGATAACCGGGCAACGGGTGGTTAGCTCAGCTGGTTAGAGCGCCTGCTTTACACGCAGGAGGCCGCAGGTTCGAGTCCTGCACCGCCCACCATGACGTACCGAATTCATAACTCGCCCATTCAGGGCGATCTCTGCGGCGTCCGCTCCCCCTATGGGAGAATCGTCCGGCGTGGGTATTGAGTAGACGATGGCGGCCCTGCCGGGCTTGACCACGACCTCCTTCACGAAGGAGCCGACGAAGGCTTTGGTCTCAGTCAGCTCGCTGGTTTTGAGGAAGTCGCTCATCTCGGCGGCGAAGGCGGCGATGGTGTCGGCGCTGTCGAGGAACTGCCGCCTCTCTTTTAGCAGCGCCCTCGCCTCCTCTGTGGCGATCTCCAGCTTCTCCTTGCGTTCCCGGAGTTCCACGATGAGGTCCGAAGCCTCGGCCACGTCTACGCTGTCGCTCCTCGCTATGAAGTGCCAGACGCGGCCCAGTTGGTTCTTCACCTCCTCAAGCTCCCCGTCGATACTCTCCAGCCGCTCACGCTGCTCGCGGGCCACTCCGTCCATCTCCTCGTCCAGCAGCTTCACCAGGTCTCGGATGTTGGACTCGGTGAGGATGTTGGCGCGAATCTCATCGACGATGATCTTCTCGAATTTCTTGGCATTGAGCCTGGGGGTCTCACAGGTGCCCTTGCCGCGCTTGAGGAGGGAGTGGCAGACATAGTAGGTGTACTTGCCGCTCTTGGCCTCGGCGGCGGTCATGGCCTTGCCGCAGGTCTCGCACTTGAGCAAACCGCTGAGGAGGTAGGGGCTGGAAGCCCGTCGGGGGTTCACTTTCTTGGGGGCGCGAGACCCCAGCAGCTTCTTGGCCTTCT